>NZ_JARPAF010000005.1:0-273 GCF_029594735.1 Nitrospirillum amazonense | reverse complement strand
TGCCCTCGTTCGCGTTCTCCACCACCACATCGGCGCTGCTGTCCACGAAATAGAGGTCGTTGCCGGTACCGCCCACCAGGGTGTCGGCGCCACCGCCGCCGTCCAGCGTGTCGTTGCCAGCCCCGGCGCTCAGCGAGTCATTGCCGGCCCCGCCGGTCATGACATTGTTCAGCGTATTGCCAACACCGGCGAAAGCGCCGGTCCCGATATAGGTCAGGTTCTCAACATTGGCGCTGAGGGTGTAGCTGGCCGCCGTGGCCCGCACCTCGTCCG
>NZ_JARPAF010000026.1:0-1251 GCF_029594735.1 Nitrospirillum amazonense | reverse complement strand
ACCTGGCTCACCTTCTGTACCCCTCCGCTGAGGGCCGCCTTCCATCTGTGATACCGCTCGCTGAAGATGGCAGGAGATCTGGCCTGTGAGGGTGTGAAGTGTCCACGAGTGGGATAATGGACACGATGGGCGGCAAGCGCCGGCGTCGGACGTGGAGTGAAGCGCTGAAGCGGGAGATCGTGGCGGCGTCGTTCGAGCCTGGCGCATCGGCTTCGGTTGTCGCGCGTCGTTACGACGTGAACACCAACCAGCTGTTCATCTGGCGGCGGCAGTATGGCGACGGTTTGCTGGCTCCCACGTGTGAGGACGGCCCCGCGTTGCTGCCGGTGACGATCACGGACGCGCAAAGCGACGAGAAGAAGTCGGCACCGGCGGATGCTGGGCGGATCGAGATCGAGTTGCCGAACGGCTACCGCCTTCGGGTTGACGCCGCGGTTGAGGGCAAGGCGCTCCGCCGTGTGCTCGACGTTCTGGAGCGGCGATGATCCCGGTGCCGTCGGGTGTGCGGGTCTGGCTGGCGGTGGGCCGGACGGACATGCGGCGGGGGATGACCGGCTTGGCCCTGCAGGTTCAGGAGGCGCTGGGGCGCGATCCGCACGCCGGTGACCTTTACGTCTTCCGGGGCGGCCGGGGCGATCTGATCAAGATCCTGTGGCATGACGGTCTGGGCATGTCGCTTTATGCGAAGCGGCTGGAGAAGGGGCGCTTCCTGTGGCCGTCGCCGGCCGATGGCGTGGTCGGCATATCGGCGGCGCAACTGGCCTACCTGCTCGACGGCATCGACTGGCGGAACCCCCGGCACACCTGGCGGCCAACCAGTGCGGGATGAGGGTCGGACAGCACCACTTTCCAGGAGCGGTGGGGGCGGATTCATGATTCACTCAGCGTCATGGATACCGATCATGCTCCCTTGCCGGACGACATCGATGCGCTGAAAGCAGCACTGGTGATGGCGCGCGCGCAGGCGCTGGAAGCGGCTGCGGAACTGGCGGTGGCGCGGGCCAAGGCGTCGGAAGACCTGGCCCTGATCGCGCACCAGAAGCTGCGGATCGCCCAGCTGGAGCGCCAGGTTTATGGCCAGCGCTCGGAACGGTCGGCGCGGCTGGTCGATCAGTTGGCCCTGCAGTTCGAGGAACTGGAGGCCAGCGCCAGCGAGGACGAGCTGGCGGCGGAAACCGCCGTCGCCAAGACCACGACCGTGGCGGGCTTCACCCGCACGCGCGCCGAGCGCGCCACCTTCCCCGACCACCA
>NZ_JARPAF010000025.1:0-1125 GCF_029594735.1 Nitrospirillum amazonense | reverse complement strand
GTCGTTCAGGCCCGCGACGACCAGATTGGTGCCGCTGGTGGTGCCGGTCACGGCCAAGCCGGTCACGCCCCCCGCCGCCACGTTGGCGCCGGTGTAGTTGGAGCCGACGCCGCCCGTCACCAGGGTGGTGGAGCTGACCTGTCCCGCCAGATAGTTGGCGGTGCCGGACAGCGTGGCCACGACCGTGCCGCCGGTGATGCTGGCCGCACCGCTGACCACCAGGCGGCCCGCGCCGACATCCAGGGTACCGGCTGTCTGGCTGTACTGGCCCGTGACGCTGATCAGCGTGCCCAGCCGCACCGAGGCGCCCATGTTGGACAGGGTGTTGCCGCCCAGGACAACCTGATCGTTCAGCAGCAGGCTGCCCGAGGCCAGCACCACGTTGGCGTTGCTGGCCAGCGCGCCGACGGCGCCGGATTGGCCGGTCAGGGTGCCGATGGTGCCGCCCGTCCCGCCGATGATGGTCAGCGGGCCGCCGCCGGCATTGTTGATGGTCCCGGCGATGGTGCCGGTGTTCACCAGCGTGCCCAGGATGCTGCCGATGTAGAGCGCCTGCGAGCCGTTGATCAGCCCGCTGTTGACCAGGGTGCCGACGGACCCGCCGAAGGCCACGGCCACGCTGACGCCGCTGATGGTGCCGCTGTTGACGACCGTGCCGTAGTTGCCCTGGCCCTGGACCCCGGTGCTGCCCGCGGCGATCACGCCGGTGTTGACCAGGGTGCCCACACTGCCCTGATTGACGAAGGCGTACCGGCCGTTCAGCAGCCCGCTGTTGGTGACGACGCCAACCGAGCCGCCGTTGGTGATATGGATGCCGGTATTGGCGCTGATGGTGCCGGTGTTGGTGAGCGTGGCCAGCGTGCCGCCGACATAGTCGTTGTTGACGGCCAGCAGCAGGTCGACATTGCCGCCGATGGTGGCGATGGACGTGCCGGTGCTAAGGCCCAACGCACCGCCCGTGACGGTGAGGGTGGCACCGGTGTAGTTGGATCCCGCGCCGCCCTGCACCAGGGTGTAATTGCCACCCGCCAGGTAGTTGCCCGTGCTGGACAGGCTGGCGCTGACCTTGCCGCCGGTGATGCTGGCCAAGCCGCTAACCACCAGCTGGCTGACCCCGGGGTTGAC
>NZ_JARPAF010000024.1:0-1075 GCF_029594735.1 Nitrospirillum amazonense | reverse complement strand
ACCTATGTGACGGGCGACCAGACGGCCCCATCGGTGACGGTCCTGGCGGACGGCAGTTACGTGGTGGCATGGCAGTCGGCGGGGCAGGATGGCGACGGCACGGGCATCTACGCCCAGCGCTACACGGCGGGCGGTCAGAAGCTGGGCGGCGAATTCCGGGTGAACAGCGTGACGGCGGGGAGCCAGACGGCCCCGTCGACGGTGGCGCTGGCCGACGGCGGCTTTGAGGTTGTGTGGCTGCAAGGCTATTATCAGGTTTACGGACAGCGGTACGATGCTAATGGGGCCGCCGTTGGCAGTCAGATCACCTATGCCTTGGATGGGTACATAGATTCCGGTCTGCCTAAGGCGGTACAGCTGGCGAACGGGACGATGCTGATCGTCTGGGGCGGGGTTAACACCGTCACGAACACGCTGGCCTATGGCCAGTTGTTCGACTCCCTGGGGACCGCCATCGGCAGCCGCTTCACCGTCTCCACGTACAGGACAGGGACGGTCGACTATCCGTCGATCGCGGCCCTGGCGGATGGCGGCTTCATCGCCACCTGGTCGGTCGGCGAGCAGAACGGTGATGTTTACGCCCAACGCTTCGATGCGTCGGGCAACACGGTCGGGGGGTATTTCATGCCCACCCCAACCTCGGTTAGCACCGATCGCCTGGCGGTGTCGGCGGGGCTGAAGGACGGCGGCTTCGTCATCGTCTGGCAGGCCAGTGAACTGAGCTACACCGGCAACTCCTCCGGCATTCCCTATGACATCTACGCCCAGCGCTACGATGCTTCAGGCAATACGGTCGGTGGGAAGATTCGGGTCAACAGCTACACCACTGGGGATGAAAGCCAGCCCTCGGTAGTGGCGACGGCGGACGGTGGCTATATGGTCGCCTGGCGGGCGAACGCCGAGGACGGCAGCGGCTACGGCATCTATGCCCAGCGCTATGACGCCAACAACGTGGCCGTAGGCGGCGAGGTCAGACTGAACGACACCACCGCGGGCGACCAGAACCAACCGGCTTTGGCTGTTCAGGCCGATGGCGCCATCATCGCGAGCTGGGCCAGCCAGACGGCCAACGGCT
>NZ_JARPAF010000023.1:0-1053 GCF_029594735.1 Nitrospirillum amazonense | reverse complement strand
GGAAGGCGTGCCGGTCAGCCTGTCGACCATGGCCGACGCCGTGGGGTCGAGCTGTGCCGCGCTGGAGCCGCTGCTGCGACGGGTCGAGGCCCATGTGATGGCGGCGGAGCGCCTGCATGGCGACGATACGACCGTGCCGGTCCTGGCCAAGGGCAAGACCGATACCGGGCGCTGCTGGGTCTATGTCCGTGACGACCGGCCGTTCGGCGGGACGGCGCCGCCGGCGGCGCTGTTCCGCTACTCGCGCGACCGCAAGGGCGAGCATCCGCAGGGCCACCTAGCCGGATACGCCGGGCTGTTCCAGGCCGACGCCTTCGACGGCTATCGTGCGCTGTACGCGGCCGAGCGAAGTCCCGGCCGGATCCGGGAGGCGGGATGCTGGGTGCATGCCCGGCGACCGTTCTTCGCCATGGCCGATCTTGAGGAGAACGCCCGGCGCCAGGCCGCAGGCAAGAAGACGATCGCGCTCTCGCCCATCGCCATCGAGGTGGTGCGCCGCATCGATGCCCTGTTCGCCATCGAGCGGCCGATCAACGGCAAGAGCGCCGAGGAGCGCCGGGCGGTCCGCCAGGAATTGAGCAAGCCGCTGGTTGAGGATCTGCGGGCCTACCTGCATGAGCAGCGCGCCAAGCTGTCCCGTGGACATGACCTCGCCAAGGCCATCGACTATGTCCTGAAGCGGTGGGCTGCCTTCACCCTGTTCCTGGACGATGGATGCGTCTGCCTGTCGAACAATGCCGCCGAACGCGCCTTGCGCGGCATTGCCCTGGGACGGAAGTCCTGGATGTTCTGTGGCTCCGACCGCGGCGGCCAGCGTGCCGCCGCCCTGTACAGCCTGATCGTCACCGCCAAGATGAACGGCGTCAACCCACAAGCCTGGCTGGCCGACGTCCTCGCCCGCATCGCCGCGCACCCGGCTCACAGGCTCGACGACCTGCTGCCGTGGCGCTGGACACCCAAGGCGGCGGCGACACCCGCCGTGGCTGCCTGACCGGGAACTACGGCCCGGGCGACGAGGCCGTCAGCACCCTGCGGCCTACGCCGCATGCTTAC
>NZ_JARPAF010000022.1:0-202 GCF_029594735.1 Nitrospirillum amazonense | reverse complement strand
CGACCTATCCCGCCGCCCGGCAGACGGTCGCCACTCCCGGCCCACAACCCAGCGGGCAGGGCGCGGCTCAGCAGGGACCGAACCATGCGTCCCACGGTGCGCCGATGCAGCCCAAGGCGCCGATCCAATCGAGTGCTCTGGCCGGCGACAGCCTGGACCAGGCCGCTCGGAGCGGGGGGGACGCCTTGGCCCGCCAGCAGCC
>NZ_JARPAF010000021.1:0-211 GCF_029594735.1 Nitrospirillum amazonense | reverse complement strand
CGAGCGCGAGACGGTGCAGGGCGCCAGCGACTGCCGCTCCATGACCCCCGGCGGCCGCTTCCAGCTGACCGACCATCCCGTCGCCGCCGAGAACGGCGCCTATGTCGTGCTCTCCGCCAGCCACCGCGCCAGCGACCTCAGTTACGAGGGCGGCGGCGCCAGCCACTCCGGCTACGCCAACCATTTCACCTGCCTGCCGGCCGCCACCCCT
>NZ_JARPAF010000020.1:0-11687 GCF_029594735.1 Nitrospirillum amazonense | reverse complement strand
TGTTAGGGGACACATAGGGTTGGAGTAATCCGGGATCTGGCGGGACATACCGGGATCCTGTGGGACAGCCCAGGCAAACCGGGCAGTCCAGGCCTGCCACCTGCCGCGCCGTGGGGTCGATGTTGAGATTGGAGGGGGCGGGCGTTCGGGGCGATTTGGACATTTGAAATTGGAGTAGGCGGGCGGCTGGCGCGGGGGCTCTTAGCGGGCTCTTACGCTGGCCTTCCCCGCATCTTAAGGCCGCCCAGTTCCAAAGGATAGGGTGACCGTTGACCATCACGCCCGGCAGCCGGAGCGGCGTTGCAGCCGCGTTCCCATACTTGCGCCGGAAAAATATCAGGCCGGCTTCATCATCCCTAAACACCTGAGATAACGCCATATTAACGAATACCCCCGTATGCTCCCCGTAGGGCGTCGCCCCAGGGGGAATCAGCTGCATGCGGCTGGGAGGTAGTAGCGTACCTCAAGGTGGACCGGGCCGGCCGGTCCACCACCCCCGCTTACGCCCAGCGGTGGTAAGACAATATCAAAGGGTTACTTCTTCCGTGTCAACCCTTGCGGGGTAAATGGCATGTTAATGCTACTTGCGGTAAATCAGGGCCGGCGGGTTATGACCCCGGCTGAATGTCTGGAACCGTCCTGGAACTAAGGTTCCGCGCGATGACGCTGGTTCCAGAACCAACATAAATCATTGATAAATAATAATAACTGAAGCGATGACGCCCCAGCGCGGGCCTGCGCGCCCTGGAACTTCCTAGCCCGCCTTGCGATCTGTCTTCGCCATCTCCTCGGTGATCATCTGGCGCTTTTCCTCTTCCGGCGTCGTCACTAGGAACTGGTAGGCGTCCACCACCATGGCCGCCCATTTGTCAGGCGGCAGCTTGTTGACCCAAGGCTCTTCCTGGCCGAAGCGGCGGATGGACGTGACGGCGCTGCGCAGCTTCGCCAGATCCACGGGCAGCACTTCCGTCGTTGATACGGGCTCTAGCTGCGGCTGGGCGCTGGGCCGCATCTCACCTTCCCCGGTGATAAGCCAATCCAACGAAACGCCGTAAAGGGCTTTGATATCGGCCAGGAAGGAGTAAGGCGGCGCATTTTTGCCGCGCTCGTAGCCGCCCAGCGTCTCAATATTGACGTCCAGTTTCTGGGCAACCTCGATACGGGACATCTCGCCACGGGCCTGGATCAGGCGTTCTGCAAAGGCGTTTTGAGGGCGAAGGGGTCGGGCCATCTTTGAAACTTTCCTGAAACAGCGGTTTCAGACTGCTGATTTGGTTTCACGACGGCTATAAGCCGTTGATACAAAAGACAAATGCCGCTGATACGGCGCTAAAAACCTGGCGGAACCCCTGAAACTTACGTAACGGCCGATATTGGGCTTGTCTTCCGTCCGGAACGGATGCATCATCCCTCCCATAACGAACCCTTCTAAAAAGAACCCTTCTGCGACCCTACGGAGCCATGCCGGGCAATCCGTGGAAAGGAGCACTATAGCATGGGTTGGCATCCTGCCGACATCCGCGCGGCCGTGGAAAAACGCGGCTCGACGCTCAGGGCCGTGGCCATTTCGGCCGGTATCCATGAGGACGCCTGCCGCTTCGCCCTGCGTCACCGCCATGTCGGTGGTGAGCGCGCCCTGTCCGAATTCCTGAAAATCCCGCTTTGGGAGCTGTGGCCCGACCGCTGGTCCCGTCATGGCATCCGCCTCGATCATCGTACGAAAGAACTTCGCCGCAACCCTAAGTCGGTGAAAGCGCCTTCGTCATGTCCAGAAAATAGGGCTGCCTGAACATGGTTAACGACGTGCAAACGGCCGCATCGGCGGCTGAGTTGGAAATCGACATCGGCGACATCGACGTGGGGGAGCGGCTGCGCGGCATCGACCCCAACCACGCCCAGGTGCTGGCCGTCAGCATGAGCCAAAGGGGCCAGATCGCGCCGGTCATGGTGCGGCGCCGGGCCGGCCGGAAGGGCGCGCGCTATGCCCTGGTGGCGGGTGCGCACCGCCTGGAAGCGGCCAACCTGCTGTCCTGGCGCACGATCAAGGCCGTGTTGTTCGAGGGTTCGGAAACCGAAGCCCTGCTGGCCGAGATCGATGAAAACCTGATCCGCCACGAGCTGACGCCGCTGGACCGCGCCACCTTCATGGCGGAGCGCAAGCGGATATACGAGGAACTGCACCCGGAAACCAAGCACGGCGGGGACCGGCGCAGCGAGGGTTTTCAAAACGACACCGTGTCGCTTTGGTCGTTCACCAAGGACACGGCCGAGCGCTGCGGGCTGCACCAGCGGACCATCGAGCGGGCGGTTCAGATCGCCACCAAGCTGTCAGCGGAGGCCAAACGGCGCGTCGCTGGGACCTGGCTGGCGCACAAGCAGGGCGAGCTGCTGGCGCTGTGCGCCCTGACGCCCGAGGAACAGAAGCTGACGCTGGATCTGCTCCTGGCGCCGGAGCCATCGGCCAAGACGGTCGAGGCGGCGGCCAAGGTGGTGAAGGGCGTGCGCGACGAGGTCCGGTCGAGCACCGACCGCCAGGTGGAAAAGCTGAAGGAAGCCTGGGCGCGCGCCGGCGCGCCCGCCCAGCGCGCCTTCCTCGACTTCCTGCGGGAGACGGGCGCCCTGAGCGGCAAGCCCCAGCTGGAAGAGGTGGCGTGATGGACGCCTTGGAACGCCATAAGGCGGCCGTGGAGAGTAAGGCCGCCGCCATCCGCGAAACCCGTCTTGCCGTTGAAGCCGCCACCTACTGGCCTTTCGACCTCATTGAAGCCGAAGCTCTGCGCCACGACGGCCCCCTGGATGATGCCGCCCTTGCGGCGATCACCCAGAGGATTTGCAAAGAACAGTTCATGGCGGCCGTCGATCAGTTAGCCGCCGCATCGCCAGATCTAGATGTCTGGCTTCTTCTGATGTTCCACCTATGCGCCTTGGACTTTCCAGGCGCTAGGGCAGCTTGGCCGCGATGCCTTGCAGGTGCGCTATGATGGCATCAAACGTCGCCACCCCCACCTCATTGGTCACTGATTCGCGCTTTCGAATGAAGGTGGCCAGCAGATCGGTGACGCTGACCGAGCCATTGGCCTCCAGCGCTTCCAAGGCCGCACGGCCGATCAGTCCTCCAGCGACCATCTTCGCGGTCTTTTCCAGCCTTTCACGCTGCTTTTCTTCGGTCGTTTTCATCATTCAGGGTTCCCCCATCGGTTGTGTTGCGACGCCGAGGATAGGGGAAGCGCGGGCGGCCGTCACCGTGGCGGTGGCGGCCCCCGTTGCACGGGGAGGCGTGTGATGGCCAATCTTATGAATGGGCGCGCACGGATCATCGGCAACAGTTATGTCGCGAGTTGGCGCGCGTTCATCCCGGGTTCCGATCTGTGCATTCCGGGGATCGCCGTCGTCCATCGGAATGACACCGGGGACCTGGGATCGTTCGTCTGGGGGATGGATGAGCTGGGACGCGAATTCGCCGACCGCATCGCCCGTGACCTCGCTCGGCTGGGCTTCGCCTGGATATGGCCGCATGAGTGCGATCACATCCGCATTCAACTGGGCGAATACCACCGTCTCCATTTCATTGGCGGGGGTATCTGATGGCGCCCCGGGACGTAAGGACGCTGGACTTGTTCGCCTGGGAGCCGCCCCAGGTGGTGGAACGGTTCGAGCCGGCGGTGATCAAGGCCTACTCGATCCAGAACGCCGTGGCCAAGGGCGTGGCGGCCACCTATGCCGCCAGCGGCTTGGCGCGGGAGGAGATCGCCGCCCGGATGACCGAGTACCTGGGCGAACCGATCAGCCTGAACATGATCAACGCCTGGGCCAGCGAGGCCCGCGGGGACCACAACATCCCATTCTACCGGCTGCTTGGCCTGATCAAGGTCACCGGTGATCGGCGCCTGCTTCAATTCGGCGCGGAAACCGTCGACGCCGCGGTCATCGACAACAAGTGGTTGCCGTGGGTTGAGCTGGGCCAGATCGCAGACAAGAAGGACGAACTGGACAAGGCCTTCAACGCCGTGCGGTACCAAGCCAGAAAGGCCCTGCGGTCATGAAGGAATGGTACTCCGCCGGCGAACTGGCGCCGCTGTTCGGGATCACGATCCAAGCCGTCAACCAGAAGGCCCGCACCGACTGGCGCACGCGGCCGATGTGGCACGCCACCCGCAACCCGCAGGGGGTATGGCGCCGGGCCGAGGAAGGTAACGGCTACCTCTACCACTACGCGGTATTGCCGGCCGCCGTGAAGGTTCGCCTGTTGACGGCCGACGGCGCCCCGGCCCGTGAGAGCGATGATCGGGTGGCGGCAAAACGCACATTGTCCGCCGAGGTGGCGTGGGACCTCTACGCCAGGGCCCCGGACAAGAAGAAGGATGTCGCAAAGGCGCGCTTGGCCATCCTGCAAGAGGTTGATGGCCTGTATGTCGGCGGCATGCCCAAGAATGTCGCCGTCACCACCGTTTGCGGCCTGAGGGGTATCAGCAACAGCACGTATTACGGCTGGGAAAAGCGCGTGCATGGGATCAGTCGCAGCGACTGGCTACCCATGCTCATGGACTATCGGACCGGCCGCAGGCGCGACCCCGGGATCATGCCTGTGGAAGCGTGGGAAGCCTACAAGGCCCTGTACCTGACGAACGACGAACGGACCCATGCCGAGTGCTACAACCGGCTGAAGGATGCGGCCAAGGCCCAGGGTTGGACGCTGCCAAGCGCCAAGACGTTCGTGCGCCGCGTCGAGACGGATATCGACCCCCGCGTCATCATCCTGGAACGCGAGGGCATGGATGAATACCTGCGGAAATTCCCGGCCCAGCGGCGCGACAAGACGGTGTTCCACGCCCTTGAGGCCGTGAACTACGACGGCCACAAGCTGGACGTTTTCACGCTGTGGCCGCAGGAGGAGAAGCCGGGCCGCACCTTCCTGATGGGCTTCCAGGACATCTATTCCGGCTTCCTGCTGTCCTGGCGCCTGGACCTGGCCGAAACCGCCTACGGCTTCCGCCTGGCCTTTGGTGACGTGATCGAGAACTACGGTATCCCCGACCATGTGTGGTCGGACAACACCATGGCGGCAGCGGCAAAGGAGAACACGGGCGGCAGCCGGTTCCGCAACCGCTTCAAGATCAAGGAAGATGATCCCGTTGGCCTGTTCAAGCTGATGGATTGCGAGATCCACTTCAGCACGCCGGGCCGTGGCCAGTCCAAGCCCATCGAACGGGCCTGGGGCACCCTGTCGCGCTACATCAGCAAGTCGCCGGAGTGCGCGGGCGCCTACACCGGCAACAGCCCTGTGAACAAGCCCGCGAACTATGGTTCCAAGGCCATCACGCTGGCCGAGCTGGTGAAGGTGGTGGAACGCGAAGTCCACCGCTTCAACCACGATCCGGCGCTGAACAGCGCTGGCAACGGTCGAAGCCGGGCCGAAGTTTTCGCCGAGAGCTACGCCAAGAGCCCCATCCGCGTGGCCACGGGATTGCCCATGGAGAAGCGGCGCCTGTGGCTGCTGGCCAGCGAGGCGGTGACCTGCCGGAAGCCGGACGGCGCGGTGTGGCTGCACGAGAACCGATATTGGCATGAAGCCCTGGTCGGCATGATCGGCCGCAAGGTGGTCCTGCGCTTCGATCCCGACAAGCTGCACGATCCCGTCCATGTCTACCGTCTGGATGGCGCCTTCGTCTGCACGGCCGATTGCGTGCAGGACAGCGGTTTCAATAGCGCCGCCGCCGCCAAGGACAAGGCCGAGAAGGTGGCAAAGTGGCGGAAAGCGGGCCGTACCCTGGCCGCCCTCGAAAAGACCATGACGATGGAACAGGTGATGGCGCTGATGCCGTCGCTTGATGAGGCGCCGAAGCCCGAAGCGAAGGTGGTGCGGCCCCTGTTCGGCCAGCAGGGCAACGCGGCGCTGAAGGCCGCCCCGGACCCCGACGCCATGACCGACGATGAATTCCGCCAGGCCTTCACGGCCGGCATCCACATCCTCCGGCCTGTGCCGGTGGAATGAAAAAGGGCCGGGTCACGCCAATGACCCAGCCCCTGAACACCTCAGAACCGTAGGGACTTTAGCATGACTATTCGCAGCAACGACATAGTGGAAACGCAGGATCCGGACGCCGTCCGCGCCCAGGTCCGCGAGGCGCTGATCGAGGACAGGATCAGCCAGGCCGAGGGCGCCCGCCGCGCCGGCATTGCGGAAAGCACCTTCGCCGCGTGGCTGGCCGGCAAATACCAGGGCAACAACGAGAAGGCCACGGCCGACGCCCTGCGCTGGGTTGATGCCCGTCGCGCCCAGAAGGTGACGGCCGCCAGCATCACCAGCAGCCCCGGGTTCATCGACACGGAAACCGCCGTCACCTTCATGGGCGCCATGCAGTACGCCCAGGTGGCTAGCGACTTCACCACCATCGTGGGCGTGCCCGGCGTGGGAAAGACGCAGGCGGCCGAGGCCTATCAGCGCCGGAACCCCAACGTCTATGTGGTGACCATGGAGCCGTCGATTTCATCGCCTGGCGCCATGCTGGGCGAAATCTGCGCCGAACTGGAAATCCCTGAGAAGTCGAGCACCAAGCAGGCCCGCGCCATCCGCCGCTTCTTCAAGGGGAAGAACGCCTTACTGATCGTGGACGAGGCGCAGCACCTGACCACCAAGGCCCTGGATGAGTTGCGGTCCCTGAACGACCGGGGCGGCGTTGGCGTCGTGGCCATGGGTAACCCCAGCATTCTGGCCCGGCTGGTGGGCACCGGTTCCGATGAGTTCGCCCAATTGCACAGCCGCGTGGGTGTGGGCCTGACCTGCCAGAAACCCCGCGACACGGACATCAGCGCGCTGATCGCGGCCTGGGGCGTCTCGGACACGGAAGAAGTGATCTATCTGACGCAGATCGCCCGCAAGGCTGGCGCCCTGCGCGCCCTGGATAAGACGATGCGCCTGGCCAGCACCCTGGCCAATGGCAGCGGCGACGCCAGGGGACTGCGTCACCTGAAGGCCGCGCGCAGCAAGCTCGGCCGCAGCGGCGCGGAGGCCTAAGCCATGGAGATCAAGGCTATCCCTGATCAGGTGGGGGCCCAGGCTGTCTGGGACGGCGGCTTGGGCCTGGTCGAGGCCGGCTACACCATCGACGCCAGCGGGCTGGTGATGGTGATCCGCCGCGCCGATGGCCGGGTTGCCGTGCCCGTCTGCCTGCCGCGCCTGGAGCACCATCAGGCCGATGCCGTCGTTCTGGCCGTGAACATCATGCGTGGGCACCCGAACCGCATGCCCGTCTCGGCCGAGATGACGTCGCTGGCCTGCGCCGTGGTGGTGCTGGCCGACCGCCTACTGTCGCCCCCGCTGGTGCCGGCGCCGGACGGCAGCGGCCTGCTGTACTCGGTGCGGGCGTCATGAGGCGGGCCCGGACCTGGTTGCCGGCTTGGCTGGGCGCCCGGCTGCGGGCCCGCAGGTTCGGGCCCCTCCTGATTGCCCAGGCCGGCCTCGTGGACCCGCTGGTAGCCGATGCCCGGCGCGAGCTGGCCAAGCTGGACGCCGCCGCGGCCGAGGTGACGGTCGACCAGGTCGATGTGCAACGCCGCCGCGCCTTCGCCGGCCTGGTCGCCCTGGGTGGCGCCATCGTTTCCACCAACCCCCTGCCACGGCGCCGCCGTGGCGCCATCGCGCGGCTCATCGCCGCCCTATTCTGAGAGATCTGACCCATGACGCCCACATTGTTCCTGGACACCCTGCACCTGGAATACCCGGTGCCCCCGGCGATCCCCGCTACCGCGCCCACGCTGGCCAAGCGGCTGCACGCCCTGCTGTCGACGTTCGAGGGGAGCGAGGAAGACTTCGCGGCGGCCTGGCGCGAGGCCTGCGCCGCCCTGGAGGCGATCCCCTCCGTGCCGCCCGCCACCGTGACGTTGCCGGATGGCGAGTATTGGCGGAACGAGGAAGGCGGCCTGCTTCCCGCCCGCGTCGTCAAGCAGGCCGACCAGGTCAAGGACGGCTTCGTGCGCAGCGTGGCCGCCGCCGCCCTGCAACTGTCGGCCAGCCTGGCGCGGTTCAAGGCCCTGACCATGAGCGAGGGGCATTCCCTGGTGGAGCTGCTGGGTGCCAGCTTCGGTATCGAGGTGGGGGGCACCAAGGGCAACGTCACCTTCTACAGCTTCGACCGGGAATGGCAGGTGGAGCTGGCCAAGGCCGACCGCCTGGTGTTCGAGGGGGCGGAGTTGCAGGCCGCCCGCGCCGCCCTGGAAAAGTGGGTGGCCGCCAGCGAGGGCGCGCCCGAGCTGAAGATGATCATCCACCGGGCCTTCGGCCTGGACGAGGAAGGCCAGGTTCGCGCCAACGAGCTGTTCCGCCTGATGACGTTCGAGATGCCGGGCGCCGATTGGGCCCGCGCCATGGATGCCCTGCGCGCCAGCATCCACATCGCGGGCAAGGCGGAATACCTACGCGTCCGGCGCCGCAACGCCGAGGGTCGCTATGACCTGATCCCGCTCAGCCTGGCCAGTGTGTGAGGGTGCGGAGATGGAGGTCCGTAACCACGACTGGATGGACACCGAGACGCTGAGGCCGCTCTACGGCCTGGAAGTCTTCATTCCTGGCACGGGCTGGTGCTTCGTCGCACGCGGGGGCGAGCCCCTGCTTTTCGATACGGAGGCCGAACGCACCGCCGAGCGCAAGCGGATGGAAGCCGCGCCCTATCCCAAGAACCCCAGCGCTCACATTCGAGGTGTGGCATGAGCGACCAGCGCAAATGCCCGGTTGAGGGCTGCCCTGTGCACATCGATGGCGGCCACCTGATGTGTCGTGCCCATTGGCTCCGGGTGCCCGGCTGGTTGCGGCGGCGGATCACCACCGCCTGGCGGGATTACCGCGCCATCCGGCGGTCGACGGACCACGCCGAGGTCTTGGCGGCCATCCGCACCCACCGCGTCGTTGCCGACCAGGCGCTGGCCTTCGTCCAGGCCGTGTCGGCGCCCTCGATCAAGGACGATCTGGCGCGCGGGGTGGTGACCCTTCTGCCGCCGCCCTGGAAACCCCAACCGAAGAGCGCCGCGGAACGGGCGCATGCCAAGAAGCACGCCTGGCCTGGTCCAGGACCGGCTCCCGCAAGGTGGGAGACGCCAGACGGCACCATCGTCTACCGCGACTACGCGGCCTACTGCGACTGACCCCATCACCACCGGCCCAAGAGGGCCTTAAGAAGGAGCGAAGAAGTGAACCAAGCCATGTTGATCGAGACGCTGTCCCGGGAGACCGCTGTGCCGGCTTCCCAGGTCAAGAACGTCCTCAAGAACCTGGGCGCCATCGTCCAGGGTACGCTTGCGGGCGGCGGGGAGATCACCATCCCCGGTGTCGCCAAACTGTCGGTGGTTCCGACCAAGGCGCGGGATGGTCGCAACCCCCGCACTGGCGCCATGGTGAAGATCGCCGCCGGGCGCAAGGCCAAGGCCGTCTTCCTGAAGGAGCTGCGGGACTATCTGGCGCCGCAAGGCTCGGCTGATGTCAACGATGACGGCCCCGATTTCTGATGGCTCACAGGCGCCCCGGCCGCGACGCCGGGGCGCTCGGTGAGCCACCAGCATCCGAGGGACGCCATGTCCAAATCCACCAACCCGCCGGAGGGCAAGTGCCAGCCCGGCTATCGCAACAAGTACGCCCGCAAGCCGACCCAGGCGCAGCGCTTCACCTTCCGCAAAGCCGCCCGACCGGAGGTCAGCGCTGACGAACGCGCCTTGATCGATGCCGAGCTGGCCCGCCGCGCGGCGGCAATAGGGGGAGAGCCCTGACCATGGCGCAGATCAACATACCGACGCTACGGGCCGAATGCCTGATGGTCGCCATCGAGCATGTGCGCGAACCCGCCGCCGCCCGCCAGCTGGCCGACCGCATGGTCAACCTGGTTGTCGCCACCACCACCCCGGCGCCGGCCCCGGCTCTGGTGTCACCGGCCGTCAACCCCTGCCGCCTCAACACATTTCCGCCGCCCTGGTTCAGGGCGCCGGTGTCTATCTCCAAGCCCTGAAGGAGGGTGATCATGTTCAACCTGCGCCCCCAGGACGCATCCGATAACACCCGCACCGTCACCGGCTGGATCGGCACGGTGGTGATCGTCGGGGCGCTGGCCACCGGCCTCTATCTCGGCCTACGCGCCACCAGCTGCCACGACGCCGTCGCCGACGGCTGCCTGTGGGACCAGCGCGGCCCCATCCTGATGATCCCCGGCCCCGCCGGGCACCCGGAGCGCTGAGCCATGGTCGCCTACAGCTTCAAACCGCAGTTCGAGATGCCCATCCTGTCCCTGCGCAAGACGGGCACCATCCGGAATGTCGGTAAGCGGCGCCATGCCCAGGCGGGGCAACAGCTGCAGTTCTATACCGGCATGCGGACAATGTCCTGCCGCCTGATCGCCAGCGCTACCTGCCTCAGCTGCGACCCCATCACCGTGGACTTCGCAACCGGGACGGTCACGGTCGGACTGGGAAAGGTGCAATGCCTGGTCAACGGCGTCGATGCCTTTGCTCACGGGGATGGCTTCGAGAGCTTTCAGGCCATGGCCAAGTTCTGGCGCGACAACCACCGCGCCAGCGCGATCACCGACAGCGTCTGGATCCGCTGGGACCCGCAGTCCCTGCGGCCGGCGGCGGAGCGCTGAGCCATGGGTCTGCCCCCACATCGTGAGCCGGAAACCCAGGCAGAGCGGGAGATCGCAATGGCCATGATCCTGGTCCGCCAAGCATACGACCGGATACGCGAGAAATTTCCCTCACTACCGGAGACGGCCGTCAGCGTCGGCCTGATCAATGTCGGCGCCCAGCTGGGGGTGGAACAGACCGGAGCCCGGGCCTGCGCGGACTACCTGCGCGGATGTGCCGCCCTCATAGCCCCGATGAACTGAAGGAAAACGCCATGCCTGCCACCCTTGCCTTGGGCTGCCTGCTGGTGCAACTGCGCAGCAAGCGCGCCCTGACCACCACCGACCGCGCCCGCTTCCGCCGCGACCTGGTCGCCGCCATGGGGGGCGCCAACCGGCCGGTGGACCGCCAAGCGGCCGAAAACGCGTTGCAGAGCCTGCTGGCGGAGATGGCCGGCATGGGGTTCACCAACGCGGAGATCATCGACCTGGTCAACGCTGGGGCGCTGGATCGCTCCGGCCCCATGGGTGTGCGCCATGGCTGATCTGCGCGCCATCCGGGACAAGATCAGGGCGCTGCGCGCCCGCACCGTCGACAACGGCTGCACCGAGGCAGAGGCCGAAGCCGCGGCCGAGGCGGCCATGCGCCTGATGGCCGACCACAACGTGTCGGACGAAGAGGTGGAGCGACCCGAGTACGTCGAGGTGGCCCAGACCATTGGTGGCCGGCGCTCGGTGATCGACCAACTGTGGCCGCGCGTCGCCCGCGTGTGCGGCTGCACCTCCTTCATCCGCCAGGAATGGGACGGTGACCGCGCCGTGGTCTATTTCGGGTTGGAGCCCAACCCGGAGATCGCGGCCTACGTTCATGTGGTCTGCGCCGGCGCCATCCGCCGCGCTATCGCCGACTACCGCAAGACGCCGGAGTACAAGCGCAAGCGTACCGCCCGCACCCGCAACGAGCTGGTCAGGGCCTTCACCGACGCCATGGTCGAACGGCTGGGCCGGCGCCTGCTGGATATGCGCTTCGGCATCGGCTGGGGGACGCTGCGGGAGCAGGGTGAACAGGCCCTGCTGGAGCTGGAA
>NZ_JARPAF010000019.1:0-108568 GCF_029594735.1 Nitrospirillum amazonense | reverse complement strand
CGATCAAGCGAACCCGATCAAGCGAACCCGATCAAGCGAACGGGTTGCTTCCTATAAATACTTCTGTCAAGTCCCATTCCCGTATGGTGGCTCAATTGCCAGATCGTAATTCAAACGAGGCGGTCCAGAATAATCCAAGCACGCGGCGAAAAACCAACTGGCTAGGGGTCAATGGAGCTGGCAACTTATTCTGCCTATAAGCAGAGAGTGAGGCCTTTACAGCGGCTTCGGCAGCGGCAAAGCCTGAAATCTTGGGCATGGTGTGGACACGAACAACCAATCCCTTGTGAAAGCGGTACTCTTTTGTGGTGATGACCAAGGTACTCTCCTTTCTGATAAATAGCGGCCGATCGCCCGGTCGCAACGACCTAGACATAAGGAAAGGCGTCGCTTATAGGGCTGGGACATGAGCGCCGGGCGGCAACTAAGCTCCTAGGCAAAGAGCTAATGGTTCTGTACGTTTAAGTGCGCTCTATCGCCATCAATGCGCGGCCAAATGTCGGCGCCTGAAGCGCTTGCACCTGATGTGTCGGACCTGGGTTCAGCTATTCCGTCGAAGACCTAGCTGGGCGATGAAAACCTGAGCAAATGCCCTGCCGTTTAGAAAAAATAAAGTGCCGGATGGGGCCAAGAATGATGGATAAATATTGGCGAATAGCGGGACTTGGGCAGGGTTAAGAAATGCGTAGGTAGCTGCATCGACAGCTTCAGATCGACTGGGAAACAAGGCCCAGAAGGGTTGGCGGTATGATAGCCCGTACTTTAGAACACAAGGCCCATGATGATGGGCAGGTAAATAAGAGCGCGCGACTGATCCAGAGTCCTGATTTACGCAGACAGGCTCAAAATCGGCTGTTGGGAAGGGGGCTGACATAGAGTAATGGAGCCCATCAACTGCGCAGCAGCACGCCTCTGTTGTATCAGGGCCACAAATCCCAACACGAAGTCCATAGTCATGGGCGAATGTTATCAGGTTCTTGTAGGGAAGGAGGCCAGGATCAGCATAAAACTTAAGAGGGACAGCTAAAGAAGCGGAGTATCGAACGTAGGATTCAATAGTATCTTCATCGGCAAGAATCCCATATTCATAAATACGCACGTTGTCCCGAAGCGCTTCAATTGCAATCTGAGGGACCGAGAGGGGATGAATAGCACCGCCGACATGAAGTTTAGTGGCGAAGAAATTCATAGTGCGTCCACCATCAATGAGCTTGTGAATATGCGAATGAGCCCGTCGCCTCAAGGAACAGGTATCAGCACCTGAAGGATCAGGTTCCTTATGACGGCTATTGAAACAGGGCCATCACCGTGAGGCGTTCAGCGATCTCCGCTACAACGGCATTCCAACCGGCGATGTAGCGGGCACGGTAAACGTTGCCCCAGGTATCAGACCGATGACGCACAGAACGTCCCTCGTCGGCACTGATAGTGGCCATCATCACGCCATCTGCATAATTATCGGTGCTGTCGATGCTGTTGGCCACCTTTGGCACCTCTTGTAGTCCTGGTGATCGGGCCGTCTGGGGACGGATTAGTTAGGGCGACGCCTTTTGGAAGTGCGTTGCCGACGCCGCGCTGCAAGAAGCTTCTCTTCGATGGAAGCCATTCCGGCGAATTCGGTGTGGATTGAAGCGTCGGGATACGCACCCTCTTGGATTGTCCGGACATGATCGAATGCGCCAAGGATCACGGTGATATCTTCGTCAGTTAAACTCAGACGCGCCACGACGGCCTCCTTCTGTGGTCCTGCAGGTCATGTGCGGACGGCGTTGTAGGCGTCCATGAGAATGGGCGCGGCGACATAATGATCCAGGAGCATTAAATCGGGTTTCCCCGAGAGCCCGGCCGGCGCCAGACGGGGGATGGCAAGCCCCAGGCGGGCGGCTGCCTCCAATGTTTGCGTGGGCATCAGACCACATGGGAAGGCCTGCGCGAGTGAATGGAGTTCTTTCGGATCCACCTGGGCCATCAGTTGGTCTTTGCGACAGGGCATGGCCGCGCTCCTTCTGCAGTCTCGTTCAGACAGGAACCGGCGCGAAGGCCGGACAGGGTTTCAAGTGGTTCCAGGCCGGCCGTATCCCGCCAGGCTCGTGCCAGTCATCCCAGCCCGACCAGCACCCCTCACAGATCGTCACCTCGCCCTCACCTTCAGTAGCGGGAACAATCCGAAGTTCGGCAGGATCATCGTGGCCGCAGTGCTCCGGGACATTTTCGCGACACACGTCGCAGACATACATGACGCTGGGCATTGTTGGCTCCCTCTGTGTCAGGACTTGGTGATCGTCGCCGGTTTGGAGCCCACTGGAACCAGGGTGAGGGGGTTGCCGCCCTGGGCCCGGATGTCAGCTGCAGCGGTCGCCCGCCGGTCCCCGAAGGACCGCATATCGATGGAAGCCTGAAACAGCGCGTCCGCGACCTGGTGCCGGCCTTCTTGGCGATGCCGGCCCGCTTCCCCTTGCAGGAAGGCGGCGGCGTCCTTGAAGCCGTCGCGATAACCGGCTCCTTTGCCGTCCTCGTATATGTCGTTGACGGCGCGGGTCAGGTGGTCCTGGCTGTCCTTGGTCAGGGGCAGGCCAAAATAGACTGACGTAGTCATGGACGGTGTGCTCCTTCTGTGGTCCTGGATCAGTAGTAGACGGACTGCGGGGGCAGTTCCCGCCGGGTCAGGAATGCGATGGCGGCTTCGGCGTAGTGGCCAATGTGCCGGCGGACATGGAGTGGCAGGACATCGATGTCCGGCCGCGCTTTAGCGATGACTGCCTCCAGTTCGTCGCCGAACGCATGCTTTATGATAGCCAGCTGGCCGTCGATGAACGCCTTGTCGATGCCCCGGGAAACCTTCCACGCCTGGAAAGCCCGATCATCGGCTTCGTCCAGTATCGCCTTCTCGTTGGCGACGTGCTCCCTGAACCTTTGACCCCACCGATTGACCGGTCGTCCCAAACGTCGATCCAGCAGGCGGCGCCCCTGCTGTTCCTTTTCCATGGCGGCCACGATGGCCGGGCCGTCCGTTTCGACGCACCGCAGGATGTACAGGGCGCGGGAGAGGGGATCGAAGTCAGGCCCAGACGGAAGGCAGAGATACGCGGCAATGTCATCGAGGGAGACGATCTTGTCGCCGATCTTGATCGTCTTCGGGATTTTGGCGGACATCGCACCGGCTCCTCTTGTGTTCCTGGTAATCAAGCTGGCTATCAGCCCACCTGTGACAGCATAGCCAACGTCATGGCGATAGGAATGCCGAGTAGGACGAAAAGAACAACAATATCAATAACGTCATCAACCAAAACCCAAAGGCTGCCCATGGTGTTTGTCCTTCCTAGTCATGGGTTGCAGCAGCTGCTGCAACCCTGCCAAGTGGCGAACTGGGACGGGTGTGGAGGGGGTGTGCCGGCGAGGGGAGCAGGGTTGCGCCGAAGGGGGCCTTGGCCCCTACGCGGCGCGGCCCTGGTGCCCTTTTAGGCGGCACGCCAGGAGGTGGGGCCGGAACAGGCCCCAGTCTCCCGGCCCCGGCAGGGGCTGGAAACCCATCAGGCTCTACCTTAACCCGATACCGGCCCATTTGAATCCTGCGCTGGTTAAGACGGCGGTCTCCTTCTGTGCTCAGGTCAGATCAGCGGCGCGCTCGCGCCCTGCGTCCGTCAATTTCAGATCACCACCAAAGCCGGTCACCCAACCGCGCAGCCGCAAGGCGCGCTCAGTTTGGCCGGCGGCGCCGTGCATGGAGCGCCCGTTCAGGTGCCGCCATGGAGGCAGGCCACGATAGAGGTTGACCAAGACGCGAGCCATAGCCTCAGAGCATGGCGCCGGCGCGGGTGGATTGTTGCCACGCGGATCTGCATTCACCACCTGGGTCGCTCCTTCTGTGGTCAGGACGTTGCACGCCCGGTGCCATTGCACCGAGAGCATGGCGCCGTCGGCAGGCGCCCCTGCATCGCCAGCTTGCCAATGTAAGCGAACTGGCCAGCGGTAGCCGTACCGACCCAGCCTTTTCCCTCGCACCGGGGACAGGCATCACCCTGGGTTTCAGCATCGTCACTCTTCATGGCGCGCTCCTCTTGTGGTCCTAGTTGCCGGACGTTGTTACGCGCCATCATGCTCGATGAACTGTGCGGTGGGATCGTCGCCGTCTCCCTCCAGGTAAGCCCAAGGGTGCTGGTCAATTGCCTCTCGAACATGCTCGGGCGTTGTGTTGAAGGTGGCAGCCGCTTCGGCAACCGTAACTGGGCGTTCTTGCATCCAGGCCCAGGTGGAAATGGCGCCGCTGAGGGCTGTCCAAGTCACGCCGGTATCGGCGTCGTCCGGAAGGATGTCTGTGAACAAGGTTATGGTCCTTTCAGAATGAGTGACTTCTGCTTAGGTTCGGGCCCGTGTCTGATCTCCGCAGGGCCGCTCCAGTCCTTTCCCGCCTTGCGGTGATCGGGGCACGCCCAACGGACGATGGTGCCACCAGGCGAGGGGAGCGAATAACCGTTGTGCCCGAAGACGGCCATGCCCGCTTGTTTGCACCAGTGGCAGTAATGGACTTCTGGTGAGTTTCCTATGGCGTCGCCGGGGTATTCCGTCAAAGTTTGCCGGCGTCGCGAAGCGCCGCAAGGGCCCGGGCTTCCATCCAGCCATCGGCGGTCAGTTTGTGCGTTGAGGGGTCCAGCAGCCCGCGCCGTGAGAGCCCATAGACGGTCCCAGTGGCCCCGCCGTGCATCGACCGCCCATGGAGGTGGCCCCAGGGGCGTTCGTCCACATAGGACAGCAGTGCCAGGCGCATCGCGGGTGACAAATCCTTGCGGGTTGGCGGATGATTGCTGCCGGCGGACATGGGCCGTGTTCTCCCTCTATGGTCAGGTTTTTGAGCGTAGCGCTCGCCTAGCGGCTTCTGGATGGAAGATTCCCATTTTCAAATTCTGGTCCATGCGCATGATGTCCCGGCATATCTGGTCGCATTCGGCGGCATAAGCCAGATCATCGGGTGTTGGCTGGTGATCAGAACGTAGGGAGGCCGCGAGCGAGGAACGGTCCTGATAGGCCGCTTGCAGGATGCGGTTCATCAGCGTTCCGCGATCGGTTTCGTATCGATAGGCCATCCTTAGATCCTTCTGTGGCCCTACAGGTTAGGCGGCCTGGTCGGTGCTGGGGCGTTCGGTGAGGCCGCGGACATTGGCAAAGTTGAGCACGTCCAGCATGGCCAGCAGTTGATCCTTCAAGGGGGCCATGGCCTGACGCGCCCCTTCGTCATCGCCGGCATCGGCCAAGTCACGGGCCCGGGCGAAATCGGCGGTGATTCCCTTGAGGCGTGTGACGCCCTGCGCGGCGGCGAAGCGTGCTTTCGTCTTGTCGGTCAAGGAAGGGCTCCCCTGTGGCTGAGCATCCGGCGCCGACTGAGCGGCGGCCGCGTGGATCTCCAGCTTTTGGATCAGTGTGGCCTGGGAACGGGCGCTGAATCTCGTTCCGTCCATCGCGTAACCGCGCCAGCGCATTCCCTCACCACGGCCAAAGTCGTAGATGCGGCCGATGTCCCTGCCGGCCCGCGATGCGAGCCAGCCTGGCATACCGGTGGTGGTGTCCTTGATAGGCAGCAGCGATGCGGCCATGGGTGTTCTCCCTTTGTGGTTCTAGTCAGGCGGCCGCGTTGGCCGGCGAAAGCCGGAAGGCGTCAAACAGGCATTCTCCGGCCGCATCGCGGATTTCCACCTTGTGAGTTCCCAGGTCGTCATGGGTGGTTTCCACAGCCACTGCGTAAGCATCGGAGAGAAGATACCGCGCCTGCTTTTTGGCATTGGGCAAGCCGTTGATTAGGCAGCTGGCAATTTCGAATTCATTTTTGTCCAACAGGACGACGCTGTACTCGGCCATGGTTTAACTTCCCATATGATCAGTGAACGACTTTCACCACATCACTGGCGTAGGCACAGCCCAGCCGGTAGTGACGCACGCGCCGAAGTGCCTGGTCCCGATCATCGGCTTCGACCTGGTAGCCGGGCCCTGGAGGCGCAGGCTGGCCCGCTTTGACGGCCGAAGCCCGCTTAAGGTCGGCGGAAACGAAATACTGCTGCATGGTCACAATCCCGTTCCAGGTTATACAACGTAGGTACTACAATGCCAAAAATCCGATGGGCGCGCAAGCGGAATAGTGATACAACGTCGGTGCCATGAACGATTTTGTCACGTCAAACGAAGGGCATTGAAAGCCGTGAATGATGGGCCGCGCCTGGTTGGGTATGTCCGCGTAAGCACAGAGGAGCAGAGCTATGACCTGCAGGTCGATGCCATTAAGGCGGCTGGCGTAGAGCAAGAATTCATCTTTGCGGATATCGAAAGCGGGCGCGCGTCCTCGCAGAGCCGGGAAGGTCTTCGCATGGCTCTTAAGGCGTGCCGACCGGGCGGCACGTTGCTGGTCTGGAAGCTTGATCGCCTAGGCAGGAACACGGGCGAGCTGATCCGCACCGTTGATAGGCTGCATGAACGAGGCGTCAATTTCCGGAGCCTGACGCAGTCAGAGATCTCGACCGAGGCGCAGTCCACAGCGAGTGGGAAGTTGATTTTCACTCTTTTCGCCGCCTTGGCACAGTTTGAGAGCGACCAGCTTTCGGAACGCACCATGGCTGGCCAGAAGGCCGCCCGCGCAAAGGGTGTGCGGATGGGCCGGAAGACATTTGCGGAGTTATACGTGGATACTGGGCGGGTGGCTGCCTTCCAGCGGCTGCGGCGCGACGGGAAGCTGGTCAAGGAAGCTCTTACTGAACTCGGCATTCCAAAAGCGACTTACATCAAGTGGAAAGTGGCCTTCAACGAAGCGGGGCCAATCGACGACATTGGAGCGGATGATGGCATTAAAAAATGATGGAATTGACCGAGTGTCGTTCATTCGCCTCACACCAGGAGGGACGCCCCTAGAGGAAAGCAAGAACATCCTCCGGGCGCGAGGATATCCCGTCGATAGAGACGATGACCCCATTTATATTGATGACAGCGCCATGAGAAAGCCGTCTCGACGGCGTCCTAGCAGGACCACAAGGTGAAGGAGAAGTTGATGGCGAAGTTAGCTCTGGCTCTGATTAGCCAATGGGGTTGGTTGATCACACTGCTGGTAGTGTTTTGTGCGCTTCCTTGGTTAGGTGCACCCGCTGGCTGGTGGTTCGCTAGCCACGCCTATCCTGAACTGGTGCCGGCAATGAAGATTGAACCATTGGAACACCCTGAAGCCTTCAAGGCGGGCATCTGCGCTACCTTCTCTTTGTTAGGTGGTGCAGCGTGCATGGGCCTGGCAGTTATGGCTATGTTGGTTGGCCTGCGGGTGTGGATTCAGCGAAAAGAAATGGGCCATTGGCCTTGGGCCACAAAGTGAACGACCCAGCGCGGAGGAACCGCGAAATGGATGGAATTGGATGGAGAAACGGATGGATTGGGCGGAGGAACGCGCGCGGGGAGTGGTGGCGCCCTTTCGCGGCCTATTCCTTGCTGACGCAGCGCCCCTGGCTGACGGCCTAGTCAACGCTATCGCTGGTGAACTGCGCGGTACCGCTGAGCGGGTTCAGGGCGGCGCCCTTGCGGCCGCTGAAGAACTGATGGCCCGGCTGCGAGCGCTACCAGGTGCCCGATGACCTTTCCGTCCCACCTTCGGAACAGGGCCCGGCCGGTGATGGTCCTGCTACGCGTGGTTGCCACGGCCGGTGGGCGCGTTCGTCTGGTCTGTGACCGTTGTGGTCATGATCACGGGTGGGTTGCCGATCTCACTGTGACGGAGCGCGGCCGCCAGCCCTGCCCGGCATGCAACCGTAAGACCACAAGGTGAACGATGGCACTGCGGCCTGACCTAGCAAAGCAGTATGGGCGAGCTGGCGGCCCCTTGCCGGAACGTGGGCGCGGCGCCTTCGCGACCTGGTTCTGGAGGGCCTATGATCGCGGCGACACCGGGATCGGTATCGACCGGCCGGCCGCAGGCACATTGGCGGCAGAGGCGTTCAAGGCAGGTCTTCGGCGCCGGCGGGTCCAACCAGGTCTGCCGGTGCCGGGCGCCGATGAAACGGACACAAGGTGAACCTATGGACAGACGTTATTTATCGTCACCGGTGCTATGGCTATTGCCCCTTGCGGTTTGGGCCGTTTGGAATAGAGGAATCGATGAAGGTTGGTGGGGCAGTGAGACGAGCGATCCACTTATTTGGTGTGCGTCGGCCGTATCTCGTGAGGACTGTTCAGCCGCCCGCACAATATTTTCTATGAACCCATCTATTCAGATTGTCGGAGCCGGCTCCCGTGGTTTTCGTGGTGTGGGCGAAATCTACGCCGACAACTTGGTATATCGACTGACTGATTTGCCGACGCATCCAGGGGTTCTGCGCCTAATAAGCGTCGACCGCAAATAGCTCGCGGTGGGCACCCGCCCTCAGCAGACACAAGGTGAAGGGGACTTTACATGCCCGACTTTATAGATTTTGTGGACCAACTGGAAAGCGCCGGCGTTGTGTTCGAGGGACGGGCGACGCTTTTGGATCGGTGCGCCGAGGCCGCCTCATGGCGTGAGGAGTTTGCGTTCTTGGCGGCCCGAGGCCGGAAGGAAGAGGTTCGCTTTATCGGCGGGCATGTCGATACGGAAGTCCTGCGGCGGATCGTGCGTGGCTATGACCTGACGCCGGTACAGGAACACGCGGTGCTTGGGGCTCTGGGCCAGGCCTGGGCCAACGCCAAGCCAGGTCCCTTGTTGCCCTTCCTGGGGCTGGCGGGTGGCGCGCAGGAGCCATCGACAAAGATCACAAGGTGAACGGCACTGGAGACGTAGCCATGGTTAACGCCTGGGTCATAGGAGCGGCACTCGCGACGCTCTGGATTGCAACCGCGAAGGCAAACGATGCGATCACCCATGAGGTGACGCTCCCACTGTCCATTTACCACGCCGGCTACGTTGAATCGCCTATCAGCTGGTGTGCCGTCAGGTCTGAACGATGGGTGGAGGCAGGTTCGATCTGTCATGCCCATCAACAGGATCGCCGCGCGCCGGTGTGTGGATTTGTGGATGCTAAGGGGAGCCACGTGCCCACCGGCGACACCTACTGTTCGGTCCCGATCGGTTGGAAGGGCGTGTGGGCAAATGGGGAAGGCGGTAGCGAGATTGAAGAGTGCCAGGTAACTCCCGGCGGGTGGTGCAAAACATGGATCATCAAGTGGGGCACAAGGTGAACGAGATGCTTGAAACCAAGTCTGAACCTAGTCAGCCCTTTGATCGTTCCGGCGCGGCGGCCGAGGCTGAACGTCGGGCTCGGAGATTTCTGGCCTTTTCCTTGTTCAATACCTTCTTGACCGTTATTTCCCTGGTGCTGGTCATTAGCGGCGCACCAGCGGTCGAGGCGACCACAACCAGCTTTTCGACCCTGGTAATGTTGGTAACGGGATGCTTACCAGCTTCATCCGCTACTCTCGCAGTGTTTGCGGCTATCTGGGCCCAGCGGGCTTGGGCAGTGGGATTATATCTCCGCCTTCCGGCCGATCGTTTCCCAGCAATATGACAGCCAAGGACTGCAAGGTGAATCACCATGTCGACATTAAAAAGTACGAGTTTTATGCCGACCATTAAGGAGCTTGGTGATGGGCGGCCGTACGTCCTCTTCGAGCCCTACGAAAAGACCGGCATCGAGGCATTTGACAGTGGCCAAGTACGCATCGCTCTTGTCCTGCCCGAAGGCGCCACTCAGGCGGATGCGGCTGACTTGCGCGATGCCCTTCGGGTGCCTGGCCTCGCACTCGGCATCATCAGCGGCTGACCACAAGGTGAAGCGAGGCTTTGAAGGTGGCACCGACGCATCGTGATTTGGTTGCGCTGGGGGCGAGGTGGCTGCGGAAACAGGGTTTTCCTGTAGTGGCGACCGAGTTGAGCGCTGCGGGGTGCAGAGAGGTGCCGGACGTTGTTGGCTTCAGGTCGACGTGCACGGCAATCATTGAGGCGAAGGCCAGCAGAGCGGATTTCCTGGCCGACGATCGTAAGCCTGAGCGTTCAGGACGGGCTCCTGGAGTGGGCCTCTACAGGTTCTATTTGTCGCCAGCTGGCGTCGCGCTGCCCGCTGAACTGCCGGCGGGCTGGGGGCTATTGCACGAGGTTGGAGGACGCGTCAGGGAGATTGTTAGACCGACGGGGAATCGGTGGCCACCCGGCGGGGTAGAGGGAGAGTGGCTTGCCTTCCAGCATCCTGTGAACACTGATGCTGAGAGGGCGGTTTTGTTTTCAATAGCGCGCCGCCTAGCGGCCGTCGACCGACGCACAAGGTGAAGGGGACCTTACATGCTGGATTTTGCGGATTTGGTGGATCAACTCGAATGCGCCGGCGTTGTGATCGAGGGACGGGCGACGCTCCTGGATCGGTGTGCCGTGGCCGCAAGCTGGCGTGAGGAATTTGCGGTCTTGGCGGCCCGCGGCCGGAAGGAAGGCGTTTGCTTTGTTAGTCGGCTTGTCGATGCGCAACTCCTTCGGCGGATTGTACGTGGCTATGACCTGGCGCCGGCACAAGAATACGCGGTGCTCGGGTCGGTTGGCGCGATCTGAGCACAAGGTGCAGCGGCCGGGAGACGGGCATGTGCAACCACTACCGCGCGGAAATCCGCAAGCTGGGCCTCGAGGTCCAAGTTTACGGCTATGAGGAGATCAAGGACCTGCCGCGGGACATATTTCCAGACCGCATGGGGCCTGTGATCACCCGGCGGGTTGATGGCACCCTGCAGTGGCAGGCGATGAGGTGGGGGTTTCCTCCGCCCCCCAGCGCCGCCGGCGGAAAGCCAGTCACCAATGTCCGGAACCTCAGCAGTCGCTATTGGCAGACCTGGCTGAAGCCGGAGTCCAGATGTCTGGTTCCGTTCAGCAGCTTCGCGGAATACGACAAGCGGGAGGTGCCCGCCAAAGAGCGATGGTTCGAGGTGCCGGGCGACCGCCCCGCGGCTTTCGCTGGTATCTGGCGGCAATGGGAAGGTGAACGCGGGCCGAAGAAGGGGCCGGTGACGGGGCAGCACTTGCTGTTCAGCTTTCTCACCTGCGAGCCGAACTCGATAGTGGCGCCCATCCACCCCAAGGCAATGCCCGTGGTCTTGGTTGGCGCCGAAGCGCAACGCGCATGGCTTGATGCGCCGGCGACGGCCGTGCCAGCGATCGCAGTACCGCTGCCCGAGGAGGATGTGGTGATGGTGGGTTGAACCGATGGGCTTTTTGTTCAATCTTCGGAACAGAGCCAGGCCGGCGATTAACCTGCAACGCGTGGGGGCGAAGGCCGGCGGGCGCTTACGACTGGACTGTGATTGTTTCGGTCACGAGCACGGGTGGATTTCTTTTTTGACCAGGATGGAACGGGGACGACAGACCAGATTGATCTGCAATCGCGAGATCACAAATTGACGTCGCCCCTTGGCTGTCCGCAGATGGGCCGGAGACCACAGGGTCTGGTCGCAGCTAATGATAACTTCCAATACAGTAATAGAAGTTGGTAGCATAGTCGCTTATGCGGGTGAACAAAGTCCAGGTAATTGCGGTTATTTGGAGGTATATATCCCGGAACATGTACTCTTTATATGGTTTTCTCCGAACAACTTCAACCAAAGCCAGCTAGTGTATCATCTGCGGGCATTTTCTGGGGCGCGACAACAGTGAAATACACTCCATGAGCAGGCGTGAACAAACCAGATGGTTAACAAAAGCAATGCCCATTCTGTACCTAGCCGCACAGCCCAACGCATAGCCGCTGAGCTTCGCCGCTATTTTGGTGCCGATGCGGGCGTGCGCTTGACAGCTACGGAAATAGGCCGCGTGTTGCCAGCCGCTAGCCGTTGGTCGCGGCTGGCGGAGCGCAAGGCGGTGTACATGGTGGTGCAACGCTTTAAGGCGCGGGGTTACATTGTCGAAGTACCAGGTCCACGAGGCGGGGAGGGTTGGGCATTGAGCGACAGGGGGGCCGCTCTGGTCGCGACAGCCTGGGCCCAGCGGTGGATGCGGGCCCCAAAAGCCCCTGCCGCTGGCACGCTTAAATAGGTGGTGGGCCGATGAGTTGGGCGTATCAGTTCCGAATTCGGAATGCCCCCTATCCGGCGCAGCGGCTCCTCGCTCGCCTGGTCAACTGCCGGCGCGGGGACCCTGCTGCACAAGCCCCCGCCGGGGGCGCGGAAGCTGGGCGGCCGGCTGGTTGACCTTGCCCCCGAATAGCATTCCGCTCACCTGCATCCCCCGGATGCAGGTGACTAGCCCGGCGGCAATGAGCCAATATTTTTCCGCTGGTGATTTTATGTGGAGTTCTAAGTGCGCCCACGTCTGGCGATTTAAAACCACTTTGGGAGGAAAGAATAGTGCAGTGGGTTGAGTGCGCTGACGGGGGATGTGGTATGTTGAACCTATTGGCCACTTTCTTCCTATATGTCGAGCTGATCGATGGTGGGCACTCAGTCAGACGGCCCTGAAGGCACGAAGGAAAAGATATGCTTGGGACAATAGCGAGAAATCCTTTTGAGCCGGCGACTGCAATAATTTTAGGTTCGTATGTGTATATCGAAAATACAGGAAATATATTAAGCGATATTATCCTCTTTGTAGCCACGGCGTTCCTTTGTTATCTATTAGTCTTTTCGATCTGCCGTCATTTCGAAGAAATGAACGATATCAGCAAACTAAATCCGAACATCACCAACTCTGGAGCACGTGATGGCGATTGAAGCTACTGCCATGGGGCATAATCCATGGATACCGATTGGTTGCCGGGTGCAGATCATCACCATTCCGCAGGATACTCAAAAGGAACAGTTGGAGTTTATTTGGCCTGACATCACAAAAAGTCATCAAGTCGAATGGTGTTCATCCAGAGATCGTATGGTGACGCCAAAATGAACTTCCCATCTCACCTGCGCAACCGCTCCCGGCCCGTGGAGGTTATGCTTCGCGTAGTGGCCGCGGTAGACCGACGTGTGAGATTGGTATGCGATCGTTGCGGCCATGACCACGGATGGGTTTCAGAGCTGACAATGACCGAACGTACGCGCCAGCCCTGCCCGAACTGTAA
Organism: Nitrospirillum amazonense; assembly: GCF_029594735.1. Classification (NCBI taxonomy): domain Bacteria; kingdom Pseudomonadati; phylum Pseudomonadota; class Alphaproteobacteria; order Rhodospirillales; family Azospirillaceae; genus Nitrospirillum; species Nitrospirillum amazonense. The sequence goes on along the minus strand of NZ_JARPAF010000019.1, from coordinate 95,549 downwards.
CCGAGCCCCCGCCCGGTAAGGACAGTTCGAAGATGTAGGTCGAGATAGGCGTCGCGGCCGGGGCTGTCGTGGTTGCTACCCGCGCCCAGCAGATGCACGTCGAGGATGTCCACCGCCGGAGAGGGGATGGAGTTCGGCGCCCGATGGGCTTGCCTTCTGGGCGGGTCAGGATGCATTCGCCACCCAAATCGCGGCGAGCGAGCCAGGCGCATGGCCGAGCGCGGGGGTTCAGAAAATGGATGGAATTGGATGGAAATATGGTTGGCAGGGCTGCCGGGCTTGAATTCCAAACCCCGTCCTGCCAGGCGTTCGTCCCCACCTGGTTCACCGCCGACGGGGTACCGACCACTTGAGCCATCATTGGTCATTGGCCTGCAGGGCGATGACCAACTGGCTCATCGTCTGCCGCGATTTTGGGGGAAGAGCCAGCACCACCCTCTCAATGGCTGAATAGACCGAAGGGATTTGCTCGAAGCAAGAGGCTACCGAGTGCGGCGGAGCCCATGAGGATGGGTAGGTAGGGAGCCAACCGCTCTGTGCGCGGCACGAGCAAATAGGGCGGGGTGGAGTTGATCGCCGTCCTGATGCCGGCGTAGAGGAGAAGGGCGGTCCCGACGGCAGGCCAGGGCTTGTCATTAAATACCAGCACCTTCTGGATGTTTAGAATACCGCCTGTCGCAATTCTCAGAGCCAGCACCGGATGAGAGACGTACAGATACAGTAAGAACAGCCCAGCGGCGGTAAATCCCAGATTTACAAAGACTGGAATAACAGCCTTCCTGCCGGATGGGTAACTATTATTTCGGGGCATAGCACACGCGGTCTTGTACGTCGTTGCCGTTTGCTCGTTGAGCATCGGCAACCTCATCCTATTCGGGTTCTAGAGGCATGGCACGCAGAATTGAGGCGCTGACCTGCACGTAACCGTTCTCAAGACGGGGAGCGGTTTCATACAGGTGCTGCCATGCGGCCGCGCTGCGCAGATGTCGAAGGACTTTCGCCTGGTGCTCCGGCCTTATATCGAGAACCAGGTTGTGGTTCCTCGGTAAGTGGCCCGCGGGTAAGGGCAAGACCCTTACCCTGTTGACGATGCGGGGCATCACCAGGGCAGGGCGCGAGAGCGGCAGTCTGTGTACCCATGGCTCCGGTGGCGCCCATTCGCAGCTTCCCTGGGCCTTGAGGCCTCTCGCCGGCATGAGGTGGCGGGTGGCCCGGAGGTGATCGATGACGGCGGCCGAGGGTGGGTGACCCCGGGCCGTCCTGATGGCAAACAGGGATGGTGGGCCCAAGACGTCGGCGTCACGAGGGATATCGGCGACGGGCACCAGGTTTCCATCAAGAACGCCGGCGGCTTCCGCTGCCGCCCGGGTGAGGCAGAATATGCCATCCGGGCCGAGGTACGGCGCGCAGTGGATGGTTGCGACCTGGCCCAGGGTCAGCCGGGTCTCTGACGGAGGCCTGAACATGCTGTTTGGATCGAGGGCACGGACCTCGGACCCTTCGTTGGCGGCCATGACGATCTGGATCGGGTGTACCCGGGGTGGCGTTCCCTGGCGGCGGACCTTCGGTCTGTAGAACGTGGTTGCGCTGTCCAGGCGTCGGACATGGACGATGGAGAGACGGTCGCCCAGTTGCAGGCGCAGTGGGGCGGCCTGGCTGTTGAACAGCCATCGGTCGGAGGTGATCAGTCCGACCTTGCCGGCGGCGTCCACCAGACGCGATGCCCGGTCCATGAACGCATGAAGCAAGTCGCCTCTGGCGTATCTGGGAAGGTGGGAATAGGCCGCCTTGAAGTGCGGCGGAAGGTTTGCAAAGCGCAGATAAGGGGGATTGCCGGCGATGACTGTGAAGCGGGCATCTGGCAAAGGGTCAGCCAGAAAATCGCCATGGATCACGACACGCGCCGACGCGGTCACAGCAGAGCTTGTCGACCAACCTCGCTGGGCCAGGTGCAGGGCGATGCGCCGGCGTGCGGCTTCGACCGCGGAGGGGTGGATTTCCCAGGCCTCTACGCGCTGGCACAAGCCCTCGACGTCATTGGGCGGGATGTCGATACGTGCCACGGCGGCGGCGATGAACGCACCATCACCGGCGCCGGGGTCCAAGAGCCGGCCGCCACAGGCTGGCCAATTCAGCCGGTCCAGCAGATCGGTGACCACGGGGTCGACGGTGTATAAGGCTGTTGCCGCGTGCAGGGCGTTGACCGCAAGCTCGTAGGGCGAGAGGAAGAGGTCGCCGGCGGTTGGATGGCGAGCCGCTGCAGGCGCCCGGTGGGATGGTGTGGGCGCCGCCGGCGGAAACGTTGATTGGAGTGCTGGGGCCATGGTTCAGGGCAGGTCCTCGCCAGGCAGCCACGGTAGGGGTAAGCCGCTTTCAGTGACTTCTTTCAGGTCGATCACATCGCTGACCGCCTGGCGGAGGGCTTCCTCGCAGTGATCGGCATAATCCAGATGTGGCCCGGCGGGCTCCTGCCGTTCACCGTCAACATCGGGTGTGGGAAAACCGCCCTCCCTGTCCATGGACAACTCCTGGCGGCGCACCACCATTTCGCGCTGGATGGCTGCGATCCCGATGGCGGCTTGCTGCAATGGGTCCAGCTGCTGCCATAGGTCACCGGTCAGGAATACCGGCGCCGCGCTGTTGGCCCGCTTGCTGATGAACTCCTCCAGCTTAAACGGGAGGTGAGTGCTGGTCCGCATGATGGGATTCATCACGAGCAGGTGCTCACCCTGGCTGATACTCAAGGCCAGTTGCCGCAGACGGTGGGCGATCCTGATCAGCCTCAGGGAGGCCTGCTTGTCCTCGCTGGCATTGCGGCCGACGATGGCGGCGCTGCCGGCGTAATGGTTGCCCATGGTTTCCAGCACTTCCGCGATCAGCTGAGAGTCCGCGAAAGAGCCGATATCGCTGTCCCGGGTCGCTTCCTGAATGAGCTGACGCTTCAGGCGGTTGTTGTGCAGGCCGATGACGTAGTCGGCCACGCTCTTGGCCAGGTCGTCGGGCCAGTCGTGGCCTTCGTCCATGACCAGGACCGCGCGTCCTTCGTCATCATCGGTTACAACCACGCCGGGCTGTCCCGGCATGCGGGTCCACCGCTGCTTCAGGATGGCATCCTGGAGCGCTGGGGTTTGATCTTGGCTCATTGGGGAATCCTTACGCCTTGGGGTAACGCCATTTGTAGATGTGGATTACGGCAAGGGCCGCGGCGGGATAGAGGGCGGCCAGGTAGTGCCCAGTCAGGACTTCGTAAAGGCTGATGGCCACGCATATCGCGTCGATCAGTTCCTCGTGGAAGGGCCGGGCTGGGACATCAAGGGTTCGGCCCATGTGGGCCAGGGCGGACCATAGGGGATCGGCGTCAAGCTGCTCCTGGTCGATGTATTCGCGCTTGGACGCCAACTCGTCCTGCCGCTTCTGCAGTGCCCATTCGATGGCGGCTTTACAGGTTTCGAGGGTGGGGAGTGCCCGGCTCATGACTGTAGCTCCCTCGATGCAGGGGGCATGTCCATGTCACTGAACAGGGTGAGCTGGGGGGTAGGGGCGATTACACTTGCATGGCGCTGCAGAGGGCGCGCCCCACCGGTGGCGAAAGCCCGGCGGTCGCCCCGCATCCATTGCCCAAGCCGGCGACCCAGGGACACGAAGGGAGGATAAGCGATCGATTGCCCCAGCAGCTGGTGACCGCGCATGTGGCCGAGGTCAGAGACCATCCTTTCCGGGATCTGCTTTATCCGGGCGTGTTCCCGCACCGTCAGCAGCCGGGAACGGTTGGGATCGGTCGGGTGGCGGAGGTGGGGTTCGGTTCGGCGGTCGCGGCTGTAACCTCTACCGATGGTGCCTATACGGCGCGTCTCGGGGCCGACGAGCTGGAACGAGAAACCGTTGCCGGCCGCCCGTTCTTCATCGGTGGAAGCTACGTGGTGGCCATGGTCTCTCCACCTGACGTTATCGGTGGGGATATCCTCCAGCACGGTGGACAGGGGTTCCGGCGGGATGTTGGGCGCGAGGTCCTCAAGCGAGATTGCGTCGCCGGTGACCGCCACCATGGCGAGCCTTTGCCTATCTTCCACCACCCCCCAGGCCTGGGAGTAGAGGAAGGTTTCTGTAACCTTGTACCCGAGGGTGGTCAGGGTGGTGAGTAAGGCGGCATAGCCGGCGGTGTCCCGATAGAGGTCGACGTTTTCCAGCACCACGGCGGCGGGGTTGAGGGCGGCGACAAAACGCACAAGATGGATGAACGCGGCACCATCCGGGTGGCCTTCGGGATGGCGTAGCAGGGGGTCCAGGGAGCGCTGCTTTGCCCGGCCGGGGCGTGAGGCTGGGCCGCAGGGCAGCCCGGCTGCCAATAGGTCAACGGGGGGGAGTTCGCTGGGGTCCACGAGGGCGATATCGTCCGCCACTGCCATGGTGTCGGTGGTCCAGGCTGGATTGTGGCCCATCGCGTGGTCCAAGGCGTCGCCGTCCACGTCGACGGCGAAGCGGAGCCGGGATGTCACGCCGGCGTCGGCCAGCCCTTGATGCAAGGCCGCGTCCAGGACACCGGCCCCGAAACAGAGACTGCCGACGTCGATCTCTTGGCCGCTCAGCAGCTTTTCCTTCAGCCGCTGGGCTCGTGCGGCTTGTGCGGCATCCGAGGGGTGTATGGTGATGACGATGCGGCCAGGCTCGAACCGCACCCGGATGCGCGTACCGGTGGGGAAGGTTTGCCCGATTTCCGACCCTCTGCTGTCGATGACAGGCGTTCCACCAGGCTTGGCGCTGACGACGCGCCCGCCATTCGGGTGGATGAGGATGACGATGCGGCGGGCGGTTGGATTGGCGTGAAGGTCGAACCGTGCCCCAGGAACGGCACCACTGGCAGCCAGGCTGCGCCCTTGGAGCCAGAGGCGGGCGGCTCCCCGGTTTTGACCGATGGTCAGAGAGCGCAAGTGGAGTGTGGATGGAGTCATGGCGTACTGACCATCTGTCGGGGCTTATTGGCGAGGTCGTCTTTAGACGGAGATCGACGACAGGACGCCGTAGATCAGGGCGCCGAGGTTGGCGCCTTGCCGGAGCGGGTTGACGGCGATGGGGATGCTCCAGGCGGTCCCGTTCCTGACGCTCTCGACGTCGGGGCGTTCGATGCCGGTCAGCATCCCGGCAAACCGGTCCCAGGTGGCGGCGATTCCCTTGGCCAGCACCCCGTCGCTGTAGTTGCGGTTGGTGGTGACGAAGGAGCAGCCGCCGAACGCCGCCATCCACGGGGTTATGGTTGCCTCGGTCTTGGGGGAGCTGATGCTGCCCCCGAAGATGGCCACGCATTCGGTGACCAGGTCCTCAGCCGGACCATCCGTCCATTCGACGGCGACGGAACCGCCCTTGACCTTGTGGACGGTAAACCGGCAGTGGGGCGACAGGTCCTTGACGATGATGCGGATGTTCTTGGCGGCCAGGGTCCCGGACAGAGGGTCGTCACCTTGTTTCAGCAGGTGGAATTCCGGGGATTTCCGAATGGCCTGCACGGCGGCATCGAACTTGCCCTTGTCCTGTTCCTGAGTGAACCAAGTGCTTACGGTCTTCGATTTATCCAAGATTGCCTCCATAGTCGCGGCATCGGCCACGTGACTTGTGATGGTCCACATTGCGGAGCGCATGGCGCCTTCGCCCACGCCCAATAAGCGGTGCCCGCTCTGAAAAACGACGTCGTAGCGGGCGCCACCACCGGTAACGCCGATCCCGTTGCCGATGGGCCGGACAGACTTTGGATCGGGCTTGCCGCGTACCGCGAAGACATAGCCATTCCCCACGCCGCCCAGACAAGACAGTACCTTGGTGCCAACAAAAATGGGGGTTTCTTTGTCGATAAACATATCGCCATATCCCGATGATGACTTTTGTATACTAATACATCAGGCCGTACAGTTCAACACTATTCTTTGGATTCTACTTAGTTATTGCTGCCAAACGGCCATTAATATTGAAAACCGTCAACACTTCAGCATAACTGGAAGCCAATACTTCGATTAACATTGGGGGGCCGCCCGAGCCCCACGAAGGTGGGGTCGGGTGCCGGCACGACGGCCGCTGGGCGGCCGGCGCGGCCCTACACTGGGTGATGGCGACCAGGTGTCCATGAAGGAGGGGATCGGTGACGGCTCGAAGGGCCGGCACGCCTGCTCAAGGGTTCAGCTACCGTGCGGTGGACCGCTGCCAATGCATACGGTGCCGCGGCGATGACGGCGGCCTGATGGACCGGAGAAGGGCTGGGGTTGGGCAATCTCATGCGCGGACGCAGGCCGCGCCGCGGTGTTTGGTCGGGCTTGGCCCGACACCGCTGCCCCCCAAGCCCCTTTGAGGGGATGGGGGGTGGGGGGGTTAGGGGGTGGCCGAGCAACGCGCGCGTTGCGCAGGGAACCAATATACCTGAGGCAGGATAGAGAGCTGCAGGCGCAGGCGAGCGCTGCGCGTGTCATTCGTGCCGATTGCCGAGAGCCGCAAGCTGGCCACTGACTGAAACTTTCCGCATATGGGAAGCAATCTGTGGCGGGGAGATTCGACCGTGCAAGCAGCTGAAAGGGCCAGCCAGCGATCACGGCGTCATTCGAGGGGACCAGGCACGCCCCGCCGTGCCGAGATGCGTATGGATCGCGAAGGTTGATGCTGCAACCGAACGGGGGCTTTTAGTTGAGCCTGGTGGTGGGGGCCGGCTTGTCCGGATTGTCTTCGCAGGCGCCAAGGTCGACCAGCTGAGCGGCGCGGAGAGCGCGGCGCAAGAAGAACGTGCGCGGACAGGGTTGGGGTTGTGATGTACAGCCGGCGTCATGTGCGAGCATCAGGTGTAGATGCCCAGCGAGTAGGCCGTCGGTCGCGTCAATCTGCAGGTAGTCCTGGAGGATGCGCCAGTGGTCAGCGGATAGGCGCCGCTGGAGGATAAGCTGGGCGCGGTCACCGATCCGTTCATTGAAGTCCGGCGGCATATGACGATCGAAGACCAGCTTCGCACAGATGCCGGCGATGATCGTAATGATTGGGCAGATGACAAGGATGAGGGGGAGTTGCCGGTCAAGCGCCCGAGCGATGCTGGCGGCCGTTGCGATGAGGGTTGATAGGCCGATGCCGCCCATGAAGAGATAGCCGATCTGCCGCGATCGGCGCGGTGTCCCGATGGTAGTGAGGAGATGGCGCTCATATGGGCTGAGCGTGAACGCGTTTTGGTGGATATCCAGGCGTCGCTTGGTCTGCCCGAGGAATTGGTGGATGTCGACCATGGCGTACCTTCAGCGGCAGCCGGAGAGTGTCGCCTCGGTGGGCTTGGTTGAACGACGGCTGGCATTTTGCGAGGGCACGATTGAGGGAGCGGGCTTAGGACCTTTCGTAAACCGGGCATAAATGTGAGTCACGGGCAACCAAAACCGGCGGTTATGACGATTCGGGAAGTAGGGGCGCGAGTCATCCATATGTAGGTAGATGTACACCGCGACCGGCATCGTCATTTTTGTATCCCAATTATTGCTTGGAGGTGACCTCCGGCGTGGCGGCTGTCCGCCCGAACTTGTTCAGGAGCTTTACCACGGCGGGTATATTTTGGTTAGCGAGAAGTTCGTCGCAGGTGCCCTGATGATCGCCCCGTTCGATTTCGCGCAGTTGGGAACCTTTTAGGGCGATGCCATTGATGTCGTCGAAGGGAAAGGGATGGCAGGTTCGCAGGAAACGCCAGGTGTTGGGATAGGCGGCCTTGAACGACGCTGAGGGAATGTTGAGTTCGGAGAAGGGGATGGCTCGATAAAAGAGGTCCTTTATTTCGTAAATAGCTCTGCAGCAGTCTTCTTGCTTGAACACGTCAATGACAAACGATTTATGTAGACCGATGTAGCCCTTGTCATCAATGTGGGCGGAATGAGAGAGGGAAAAAAGAATAGCGCATGAACTGGCACACAGCGCGTTCTCGGGTATCAGCACCTTCGAGTGAGCTTCCTTCAGGGTCTTGGCCAGTTGCACAGCAATGTCGATTGCGCCGCCAGGACTGTTGAGGGCGACTGTAGGGTAGAGTTTGTGGGCATGGTCAAGCTGATCGAATTTGATCTTTGCTTTGTCGTCGATTGGATCATTAAACAGAAAAACATCATTGTCTCCTTCCGGTAATTTCACATCGGAAGAGCTAAATGGAACCATTTTTGATAAGTCATGGTCGTTCAGGTCAAGGCATGGGTAGTAAGTAGATAAGCCCAAGACGGCGGTGACTACTATCAGCCTGAATGACGCCGAGGCGGTTTTATCGAGAATCTTCTGGATCATTGGAGACGCCAAAAAAAAGGAAGGGGCGGCTGTCGCCGCCCCTGTCAACGCGTGGAAGTCAGTTTATCCAGGACGTCCATCAGGCGCTGGACGGCCTGCCGCTCAGTCGCGGTTAACGACAGCCCCTTGAAGATGTGCATTTCGGCATGGCGTTGGAGGCGTTCAATGTCGTCGAGCTGGATGGGCCGGCGGGGTTGGGCTTCCGTCCGTTCCCGTGCGGTGCCAGTCTTCTCGTGATCATCAAACAGGCCGTCCTGGGGCCCGCTTTCTGCGACCTTCGGGGGGGGCTCACGGGGGACCACCTCGGCGCCATGGTGGATTTCGTGATCCGGGTTGTGGTTGTCGTAGACGGCGCCATCGGCGTCGTCCTGACCGGACAGGGTGGGAGAGGCGGGCGTGGTATGCGGACCGTCCGCTTGAGCCACCTGATCCACGGTGGGGGCGAGGTGCGGTGTGTCGTCGCCGGCATAGCCTTCGACGGTTGGCGTGGGGGCCACCGGGGACGCCGCCGGCACTGTAGGAGCGGGCACAGGGGAAGGGACTTGTGCGGGGCTGGCCAACTGGCTGATGACCTCCGCGACAGTGCTTCCGGCGGCGCCGCGCAGCTGAGACTTGACGCGACGGATGCTCGGGATGGTGAGAGAAAATTCGTCCTTCTGGTACTCCTGCCAGAGGGCCTCTTGGTCCTCCACTTTCATGGTGGAGAGTTCGATCAACAGGCCGAGCGACAGTTCAGAATTCGGAAGGGCGTCCTGGACCGACGGTGCCAGGCGCAGCAGGCCTAGGATTGCGCTGATTTCCGCAGGCTTCTTACCGACGCGCTGGGCGAGGGTCACTTGATCGAGGTCCTCGATCTCCATGTACCGCCTATAGGCCCGGGCTTTGTCCAGCGGGGCCACATCCTCCCGCTGCTCGTTTTCGAGGATCTGCGCGAGCATGTGGTTGGTGTCTTTAACCCTGGCATGGGTACTTTTCCAGCCAAGAAGACGCATTGCCCTCCAACGGCGCTCGCCGATGATGATGATGTACTTGTTCAGCGCTCCAGGCTTGGGACGCACAATGATGTTCTGGAGCAAGCCTTCGGCGGCGATGGTCTGGGCCAGTTCGGCAATGCTGTCGTCACTGAAATGCTGCCGCGGCTGGTCCGGGTCGGGCTCGATGTCCTCGAGGTCGATGGGCTCGAGGATTGTCGCGAGATCCTCGGGCTTGTTGTCGAGCGCAGTTTTGGCACCCTTGAGGATGTTGGTGAGGTTGGACATACCCGGCTTGGGTTTGGTGGCCATGATTAAGCCTCCATGGGCTGAAGGGGAATGGGCTGACGGTTCACCATTGCGGTGGCCATCTCGATGTAGACGCATACACCCTTTGCTTTGGGTCGATACTCGACAGCGACCATGCCATTCGCGGCGGCCCGGCTGAACCAGGCGCTATCGGGGATCGCCTTGAACATGGATTCGTCGGGGAAAACCTGATGGACGGTCCTCAGCATCTCCGGTTCGATTGAACGATCCTTCACTTGGCACGGGAGGATTCCCATGATGCGAAGGGATTTGTTGGAGCTGTCGCGGACTTTTGCGGCGGTCTTGATCAAGTCACTGAGGCCCATCGCGTCAATTGGCTCAGGGCGGAAAGGGATCAGGACTTGATCGGCCGCGGTCAGCATCATTGTGACCAAAACCCCGAGGTATGGGGGGCCATCCAACAAAATCCAGTCGTATTGCTGCCGGATGGGAACCAGCTTGTCGCGGATTATGTAAACCGCATCCCTTTCATAGGACTGGTCGGTGCTTGAAAGCGCGATGTGAGACGCGACGACGTCGATGCCGCTCCGGTGGTGCTGGATAATATCGGCAAATTCCCGTTTGCCGGAGACGACATGATCCAAGGTCTGCCGGTTCCGGTGGAGATCGTCGGTATCGAGCATCAAAATCTGCGACGCGCTCTTGTTCGGATCAAAATCGATCAGCAGAACCCGGGCGCCGGCACGAGCCAGGGCTACCGCCAAGTTTATGCTGGTGGTCGTTTTGCCGACGCCGCCTTTCTGATTGATGATCGCCAAAACATTACCGACAGCCATTTCGCTGTCGATGTGCTCCTGGACACGGGCGGGGATAGCGGTGTTCCCCGATTCCCATTTGGCGATGAGCGGCTGTGAGTAACGGGTGTTGAAGATTTTATTCAGAGCCTCGGCATATTGGGACTGGTTCATGCCAAGGCGGTGACGATGCTGCGCCAGCTTGAGATCTGGGGTGATGTCGGTGGTGGTCATGATGTTCCTCGCTTAGACCCTGAGTTGAGTCTGACAGGGGACCACCATAATCGCAACAAAAATATGCCGCATGATTAGAACAGGCATATGCGGCATACACGACACAATGTCATGCCATGCGGGCATGCGTGAAACAGACCTGGATATGGACGCAGGATGTGTCACGGGCTCGGTCGAGTAAGACGGCCATCTTATCGGCCAGCCTTGGGGCGGTAACCCTGTGGAAATGCACAGGTATGCGGCCAACTGATAGGGGTCTAAAATAGGGAATTTTCGACTTTTACGGGGCCAGGGACATGAGCACCATCGTTGGGGAATCGCACGCGGGCGTGGAGAAAAAGAGTTACGAGGTGGTGTTCGCCGACGGCCGGGTTTTCTCTGCAGAAGAACGGGCGAAAAAGGTCATTTCTTATCTGACGGCGTTGTCCGAGCACCATGGGAGAACATGGGGAGCGGGAGCGCCTCTGTATTGTCGGTGCGTGGAACCACCGGCCGGTGAACGTCATCCCCTCACCAGGCTCTACGTCGCTAAACGGGATAAGGGCTCGGGCGAATATTATATCGCCCGCTACCCCGACAGCGGCCCCCTTCATTCTCCTGACTGCGAATGGTGGGAGCTGCCCCGCGAAAGCAGCGGACTTGATGGTTATGAATCCAGCGTTGTCAAAGAGCTGGAGGACGGGACAGCCAAGGTGAAACTTCGGCGGTCCCTACGGGAGAACCTGGTGGAGCGAACTGGTGAGGCCACCCCCCCGGAGAAGGGACCGCCTCCCGTCGGCCGCAAGTCACAGACGGCCATGACGCTGCGAGGTTTGCTCGATTTCCTCTGGGAGCGGGCCGAGATCAACACGTGGCATCCTGGTATGGCGGGCAAGCGGACGCCAGGTGTGGTCCATCGACGCCTTGTGGAGGCGAGCAGAACGGTGAAGGCCGGCTACGACTGCCTGGATGATTGCAGTCTGTTCTTCTTCCAGGGATTGCATGGCGGCGAATGGGGGTCGCTGATCCGACGAAATTTAACCGTCCTCGAGCGACGCTGGGAGAACAGCAACAACCGAACGAGGCAAAAGGTGCTCGCGGTAGGCGTTGCCAACGGGTTGAAGATCGTCCTGGAAGGGCATCGCTTTGAACTGGATGGCGCGCCTCACCAGCACATCAATGTCATGGTTTCGAAGCAGATGGTCGAGCGTATGGCGAAGTCGTTTTCATGCATTCAGCGGCTGAAGGAGGGGAGTCTGAAAGCGGGTGAGCGAGTTCTAGTCTTGCTCCTCTGCGAGATCAGGGAGTTGGGGAACGCCTTGGCTGAAAAGCAGCGCTGGACCCGTTTGGAAGTACAAGCGGGTGCGGCCACGATCATCACGGATCAATGGATACCCGTTGAGAGTGGCTATGAGCGCTTGATCGTGAATCGCCTGGTGGAGTGTGAGCGGTCCTTCATTAAGCCTTTGAGGTATGACGCGACCAGAGACGTCATGTTCCCCGACGTGATTCTGACGGATGGCGACCCTCCGCTAATCCCCATGGAGATTTACGGTCGGAACGACCCGGCCTACAAGGCGCGGCAAGCAGAGAAAGAAGAGCTTTATGAGCGGCTCTTCCCAGGAGGGGGCCATTGGAGCTGGGACGTGACGGAGGAGGGCACCGCTCCTCCGGAGTTTCCGCCCAAGAAGCCGTGGCAACGAAGGGCCAAGGAAAAGACAGGGACATAAAGTCGAGCAGGGTGACTCTGCTAAGCCGTAGAGTGCCGACACCCGATCACGAGATCGCTTACCAGTGATTGAATTGGGGCTGAGCTTGAATGGCCAGATCGTTGGCAGGATGGCGGGAGGCGGTCCACGCTCTTGGAAGCGGGCGCTGGATCACGAGCTGATTTTTTGCCCTGAATCTGCAGGGGGTTGTTCAGCCGTTCAGTCCTCGGCCGAAGCTTCATATCGAGGGAGTGCGCGCTGATCTTGAAGGAGTTCGGTGCTGACGGCGTGCATCGCGACGTCTCGGGTCTGGATCCGGCATTTCAGGCCCAGGTCAGAAGCCATTTTAATCTGATCTGCTATGAAGGCCGCGGGGCTGGCAAGTAGGATAAGGGACGGTGGCCCGTCTGAGTGTGGGCCGGAGATGCTTCAGGATAAGACTGGCGCGGATTGTCCTTGTATAGGCTTTGGGGGTAGATGCCCTCGAAGGGAGAGGCCGCCGGACGGACGACGGCGGCCTCTCCCGAATTCGGAACTAGGCAGTGGCCGCGGCCTTTTGCCGGGGTCGGGCGCCCTTTTCGGGTTGGGTGGGTGCCGGACTGGGCTTGGTGCCTCCACGATTACGTCCCAAGCCGATTTGCTTCGCCAGGCCTGACCTGGCTTCAGCGTACTCAGGAGCGACCATGGGATAGTCAGAGGGGAGTCCCCATTTGGTGCGGTAATCGTCGGGCGACATGCCATAGGCAGTGCGCAGATGGCGCTTGAGCATCTTGAGACGCTTACCGTCCTCAAGGCAGATGATGTATTCGGGCGTGACCGACTTCCGAATAGGAACGGCCGGAGTGGGCTTGGCCACGGGAACGGGCTCCGGGGGGCGGCTGGCCTCGTCTTCCCAGGCGAGAAGGCCGGAATAAACCTTCTTCACCAAGTCAACAATCTGGTCAGGCTGGGTAGGGGTTCCTTGCATGTGGGCGACGACAAGGGAAATAGCCTGTTCTCGATACTTTTCATTCAACATGATGTCCGTCCTTTCTTTCCCATCAAAGGTGAAGTGTCGACCGGAAGTCGTGATTAGGCCGAATAGTCTAAGGTGGACAGTATAACACAATGTTCAACTGTTTGAATAAGCATTAACAGGCCTCTTTTCTCGTTTTAGGCCTCGCAGTTGGCTCATTACCGTCTGCCTGAGTTGCTGGCTGGCCAGCATTTTCGCCAGATATGCGGTGCGGTTGCCGATCGCGGATCCACTGCGGTCGGCGGGCTTCGCCGCAGCCACGGCGACCGCCGCTATGCATGGGATAGCGCCATGCCGTTTGACGGCCGCTTCCCATGCGCTCGGTCGTAGATCGGAGTGATCCCGGTGAAGGATGGTCTGGGCGGCGCGGACAAAGTCCGTGGGGGCCGGGCTCGGGCTGGAATTGCCGGCCATTGCCGGGAGTTGCGGGCAGTGGGCGATGATCCCGTGCAAAATCGTCTCATCCTGGGCTCCCGTCGGAGGAGGGGGAGGGTCGATTACACACCCCGCTTGCGGTTGTACAGGCTGCTGTTTAGCAGCTGGATATGCTTGTACGTTGTATTTATGGGGGCAGAATTCTTCCGGGTCCCCGGAAGTTTTTTTCTCATATAGGACATCAGTCTCGTCCCTGTCGTGACGAAGGGACTGGTAGTCACCACGGAAGCGCTCTTTTGCAGCCGCGTTCGCCTCTGCCAGGTCGTTGAGCATCATGCCGAGCGGAGCAAGGTCTATTCCGCTCATCCATTGCCGGCGGTTGAGGTGGTCGTACCTGCGAATGAGCAGCCCGGCGTTCTCCAGATCCTGGAGGACCGCCCGGACCTGGCGTTCAGTGCATTGCCAATGCAACGCCAGTTCCGCGTTCCGGACGCGGAGAGTGGCATGGCCTGAGCGCCAATTGTCGGTGTGTATCTTGGCGACAAGCGAGGTGAGGTAGGAGCGGGCCTTGTGTGAGAGAGGCATAAGCGTGTCGCGGCGCATAATTGGCGCGAAACCGGCGCTTAGCAGGGTCATGATTGACGCAGCTGGCGCTGTTGTGCCGGTCCAGCTTTGTGCTTCGCTCACCATCTTATCGAAAAAAGGGGGGCGTTTGGCGACGCCTATGGCGTCGACATCATAATTATGCATCTGCATCGGGCGTACGATCCCTCGTTCGCGCCCTTCGTTAGGGCACGGCCAGGGCAAGCAGCATCGACTTCCGAATTCGGAAGTGCAAAAAGCGCTTGCGTTGTTGGGGGGTGCGAGGCAAGATGCTGGTGTTCAAGCAGCTGTTACCCGGCGCCAACCGGGCTTGCCCCGACGCCTCCCGCCGAAAGGTTGGGGGGCGTTTGGTTTATGGTGGTCTGCTGGCGAAACTCCTTTCGCAGAGAAGGTTGGGGGCTATATGCCTGGTTTCAGAGGGGCAGCACGAGGCGGCCAGCCTTTTGCTCACCCATGACGTAGTCCAGGACCGTTTCCAGGACAGCGGGGCGCGACGCCCGGTTGTTGCCGCGGCGGACACCATGGGCCTGGACCATCTGATCAACCCATTCTCGCTGGTCCGGACGCAGTGGTACTTTAACGATCGTACGGTTGTCAGCGGTAGGTTGGTCCATGGTCGTCCACCCGGTGCACGGAAATCGCGATCAACGTGGGCCGGGAACGTTGCACACGGTACTCGGTACTCGGTACTCGGTACCCGGTCCTGAGTATGTGTCAGCCGAAATGAGCGGCCACGCAAGATCTTTTGCGACGGGGACATAAAAAAGGCGGGGAAGTCCCGGGAATTTAGGGATTTTCTGCCTGAATCGGAGTCGGACTCGGAGTCGCGCGCGTAGTTGCCAGCGGTGGTGCGGCATACTACCCATTGAATCGGTGCCTGCGTTTGGCGATGCGGCAGACTCGAAGAAGGCATGCGACCGGCGACTTCCATAAGCAGGGGGCCTTACCCCAGGTGTTCAGGCGCTCTAATGGGGGAAAGTCGCCGTCAACGTGTGTTTCACGCAACCTGTATGAATATACAGGTAGGCGGCAGCGGGGCGGTCCGGGCATATAGAATGATTGTTCAGCGCACCAGGATGGGTGTCCCCCGATTGGCGGGTAGGAGGTTCTATTCGCCTGTTATATCAAGGGAAGAGGTAAGCGTGGTGATGCGTCCCACGTTCTGGCCAGGCGGGGCGTACGCGCCCGACTGTCATCAAAAAAGTCATGCGGCGATGGGCTGGGGCCAGCTGACAGGGTGACAGTACCCTGAGCGACATGGTTATCCATGGCCCCAAAAGCCTAGGTTGGGAATCGGCGCGATAGGAGGCAAGCGGCAATCAGGACCAGCAGTGTTCCGGACCCGATTGCCGTTTGCTAGACCTGGAGGTTACGAACTGGTCTGTGACACTCTGAGCCAGTAGTCGAGGACCGCCATGCGTATGGCACTGGTACGGTTCACATCTTTGATGCGGAAGCCATCAATAAGCGTCAATAATGTGGTGACATCAGTTTTCTCTCGAACCGCAATTTCCTCGATGGCCCTCCAAAAGACAGGCTCCATGCGCATGCTGGTTCGCCTGTTTCCAATGCGCACGCTTCGCGGCACCTTTTCAATCGAGTTGACGGTGTTGATGATATTAAGCAGCCAGTCATGGGCGGTGGAATTTTGCGAAACAAGATCAGTCCACGGGTGAATTGGAACAGCCATTCCTACCTCCGAGAGGTAAAAATTAGAGGAACACCTGGGCTTGGTTTGAGCATTATTTTAGGCTGTGCCGCGACAGAGATGCCTGGCTGAAGCTCAAAGTTGAACGCCTTGAGGATTGAGGCGAGGACGATTGTCATCTCCAACATGGAAAAGGCTTGGCCAATACAGACGCGAGGCCCCGCTCCAAACGCAAGAAACGCCCGGCGATTTATGTCAGTGTTGAGCCAACGGCTCGGGTCGTAGGTCTCGGGATCAGGCCAGTCTTCTGGGGAGCGATGAGCTAGGTAGGGAGCGCACATGAGTGAAGTGCCGGCGGGAACTCGAATGCCGCCGACGACGCTGTCTTGTAGCGTCACGCGGCTGATGGTCCAAGCCGGTGGCATCCACCTTAGTCCTTCTTCCAAGCACGCTTTGATATAGGGAAAACGCTTAAGGTCGTGCATTGTCGGCTGGTTAGGCCAGTCTGCGGCCTCGGCGGCCGCACGCTCTTTAAGGGAGGGTTGCTGAGCCAAGGCATACAAGGTCCAGGCGAGCGCAGTTCCTGTGGTCTCATGGCCACTGATGAGTAGGGTCAGCACCTCGTCCCGCAATTGCGTCCGGCTCATTGCGCTCCCGTCATCTCCCTGGGCGCTCAGAAGCATTTGCAGAAGGTCAGCCCTTATAGGCCGGTCCCGCCGTCCGGTAATGATCCGGTCAACAACCTTGTCCAGTTGGCTAATCGCTTTCGCGGTTCGGCGGTTTTCCGGAGTTGGAAGCCAATTTGGTGCGTCCAACGGCCGCCAAATGCGTTTCTCGGCATGGGACATGATCGTATTGGCCGCTTCGGTGACCAGGTCTTCGTCGGTCCCGATGTCGTCGCTGAACAGGCATTCGACGACGATGCGCTGGGTCAGCCGCATGGCGTCCCGGAAGACATCGACGGGCTGTTGTAGACCGTGCTTCCCCCAGTCCAGCATCATGTTTTGGGTTCGGCTGACCATGATATTGGTCATCGAACTTAGGGCTGTCTGGTGAAAAGCGGGGGAGATGATGTTGCGTTGCCGTTGCCAAAGCTCGCCTTCACTGGTCACCAGGCCCAAACCCAGCAGGGGGCGAACTTTCCGATAGAAGGGGCTCTTGCCAAACTGTGACGATGTGAGGACGTGGCGCACGTCTTCGGGCCTGGAGAGAAGTAGAACTTTATCACCGACCCAGGGCAGTTCCACGATCGGCCCCAGCCTCGCGGCCGACGTGATATAGCTGAGGGGGTTCGTCCCCATCTTCAGCATTTCCTTGGGAGCGAACCCGGGGACACGCGGTACACCGAACGCTCCTGTTTGCTGGCGGGCGTTCGGCCAAGGGAGATCAATTGCGGTCATGCGGCGATCCCCTCGTTGAGCGTGGACCATTTCGCTCCAATGGCTCGGTGTAGATGCGAAGCAACGTCAGCGACGCCGGCGACGGCTTCTACGCCGTCAGCCATCCGCACGGGCGGGCCATAGAGACTGAGGCGCATTCCTGCGCGCTCCAGGAGGCGCTGGAAGCGGACATCGCTGCAGGCAATGAGCTGATCAGCGCCGAGGGTGTAGGCGGTGTGGAAAAGCCCTTGGAGAAGGCTAGCGGCCGCGGACAGCGCAACGGCAGATCCCAGAAGTGTGTTCAGCGAAAAGCGGGAGACTTCCCATATCGTGGCGGCCTTCGGAGGCGGGTTGCCCCGGAGCACGTCTGGAAAAATGTCCGCCAACATGTAGGGCCCGATAGTCGGAAGAAGCCGCCAGCCGCCGACCACCACCCCCTGGTGCATAACCAGGCCATGAGTGGGCGCAAGGGCGTCAAATTCATCGACGTCGAGGCCGTTGGGGGACGCGGGTATCCAACGGAGCCGGCCATGGAATACGTCATGTCGCAATTGGAATAGCGAGCAGACAGTGTTCAGGCCGTATTTTTGAGCGAGTTCTTCAGCGCGCCCCGCGGCGAATGTCGCGCCGTGCGGGCCAGCTGCTGCGTTGATGGCCATAGGCCCAACTGGGAGCCCCATAGTGGGCGCTGCTACGGTATTTTCCACACTTCCCTCCATCGGTCTGAGCCGACTTTGTGTGGTCGGCTACCGTCGAAGGATTGCGGGGGCCTACTACTGTATGTACTGGCAGTTCTGTTAGGTGCCGCGAAATAAGATTGCGCGCGAAGCCTGGCCATGACCAATGGAACCGCGCTGGGGGAACGGGTCGTCCGGCCCAACCAGATTGGGCCAATGGTATGGAGGATCTGGATCGTGAGCCCGAACGCGGAGGCAATTAAATCGCCACGTCGGAAGGAGGTAACGACGAAGGCCATGATGATTGCGAGGGGATAGAGCCAGAGGACGTGCTGGACTCATGCGGACAGGGGCCGTTCAGGATCGCGGCGTGGCGCCGGTGATGAGGGCTTCTAGAAGCGTCGCCCTGGCTTCGCGCCACGCAGCGGTGAAGGGTTCGTTGACGGTGCCGGTAAGGGAATGGAAGACATCCAGCTTCGAATTGTAAGCGGGGCTCCGTTCGATGAATGCCAGGGCGTCTAGGAGGACGTCTTCTGCTACGGCCGGATTGACGGGCAGCCCACGCAATCGGGACAAGATGCTATCGGTGTCGCCAGGCATGTGTTGGATGGCGGCGCATGTCCAATCCAGAGCCCGTCGGACGGCAGCGGAAGAGGTGAGCAATCCGGCTCGATGGGCTGAGGGTTTAGGGATAGTCATTGGTTCTGCTTGATAAAGGCGCGAGCGGCCAGTTGTGCAGGACCGAGGCGCCGATCAAGGGAGGCCGCGCGGTCGGCAATGAGCTGTGTCAGTACGTAGGCGGGCACTGTTGCAAAAGGGCTGAGGAGAGCAACCGCCTTCTCGACGTCGTGGATTTCATCGATGTTCAGGCCGAACCAAAGGATGACGTCATTTTCTCGAAAGACCTGGCCATAGTAGGTCGTCAAAGGCGGGTCCCACCCTACGACGACTTCATGACCTGGCTTGATGGAGGCAAGGGTGTAGCGGCTCATGGAACGATCGGTTGTTGTTTGCTTTAGGGTTAGGATTGGGCCGACATGGCGGCCATAAGGCCGCGCGTGAAATCCCTGGCAGCCGGACTTAAGTTCTTGTGGATGTCGGTCGTAACGATCCCGGCCTCCGACATCTCGTAGGCCAGGGCATTCAATAGATTAGAGACCGCGCGCGGGCCGGCAGCCGCGATCGTTTCGGCGATCTCAGCCGTCGTAAGGTCAATGCTCGTCTGCTGGCGGAAACTGACGGTGCTGGTGTGGGTCATATCGTGCGCCTACTGACAGGGTGGAGGGGACAGGGTGGCTATCGACACCGGGCTAAGGCGGGGTCGTCAGAAGCCACACCATTGGCTTCGGCCATGTCGCGGTAGCTGTCGTAGAGATCGACCTCTGTGGTGACGTCGTCAGGCTTCAACGACCCGGAACAGCGGGCCAAACGGACGCTCAGGTTATGGTCAGCGCCGCGCAAGAGGAAGCCGGCGCAGGTAGCCGGCTTTTCGGCGCCGGCCATGTGGCAACTGAACTTGTGCAAGGACATATCGTAGGCTGTCTTAGCGCTGATGCGGTAGGCTTCAGCGGGAAACGCGCCGATCGGAGCGGCGCGGCGCCAGGGGCACTCCGGGCAGGGCTTCCGCATGTACCGTGCGCCGCCCCCTTCGACGGAAACGACCTGGTGGTTCTCGTCGGCCGGCCTGATGGAGATGATGGTAGGTGGCTTCATCACGCTGAACCCCGGGGGAGCGTCAACTTGGTCACTTTGGAAATTCAGGTTGGGCGGACTGGCCAGTTCCGGGCCAAATACGACGCCGCAGCGATCTCTGCAGGTGTTGCGGCTAGGCGGCCCGTCGCCGTATCCCATTCGGACCCAATCAGAATTCCTCCCAATGGGCGGTTGATGACCCGTCCAAAGTCCGCGAGATTGCGGCAAATTAGGCGGACTACCTCGCCATCCGGGCAGGTTATGTCGACCGTCACATTGCGATCCGTTCCATCGACATGACGGTGGGTTTTTTCCTTAAGGATGGCCAGACGGTACATGGAATCCGAGGACATGACGTGCCGGGCCTGGACGGCTTCTGGATCGTCGCCAACAATTTGGATTTCATGCCGATCGGGATTTCGCTCCGAGGCCCAGCGCATCGCCCCGTCGACCTCGGTGAACGTCGTTATCAGCCGAGTGTCAACCCAGAGCCCCCAAAGCTCCTCCGGGCGGGTGGTGTTCACCTTGCTGCGCCAATAGCTGGCCGCGGTTTCAGCTGCCGCGATGGCTTCGGGAGTATTTTCGACCCACTCGTGGCTGCCGTTTATCGAAATCCACGCGAACATAGCTTTCCGAATTACAATCATTGTCAACACCTCGGGACGGGAGGTCAGGCGGTAAGGGCGGTGATGGCATCTTGGAGGCGCCGTACGACATCTTGTTCTGATTGGGGGCGAGCATCCACCAGGGTGCCGGAGCTGATCGCCCTAAGGGCGGTGGTGCATATGTCGCGGTAGCGGTTTCTACGAGATTTCGATGTGCCCTTCAGGTGGCCATCATACTCAGCGGTCGCGGCGTGGCAGGAGGCGAGATATAGGGCAATGTCCTTCCATTCTTGCTCTGACATGATCGAGATGGCTCCGAGGAGGGGATGGGACTACGGCACGCCGGTTAAAGGGTGCCTGCGCGCAAGGCTTTCAACTTCACTCTCATATCTTCAGCGATCTCGTCTGCTTGCCGGAGCATGGTTGCCTCCGCCGCCCGCAGTTCCCCTGCGATGACATTGATCATGCCGCCGGTGGCCGCCGCTGCGTCAGCGCGGAACAGGTGCCGATACTGATCAACAATCAGGCGGGCTCGCGCTTCCGCCCAGTCCCTGGGCGCCGCTGCAGGGGCCGCCGCCGTTCCTTCGTCGAACACCTGGGCGGTATGATCGATATTCTGCCGGTGCCGCCTCGCTGCCGCATCCTTGAGGGCCTGGATATGGATCAGCGGCAACTCTACCTGGAAGTCACGAGCGACTTGAAGCAGTTGGGTTGCCAGCGGGTCGGTGGAGATGTCGTCGCCCATTTCGCTCTCGGGGGAATTGTTCCGGGCGGAAGGTTCAGGAGGATCGCTTACGTCGGCGAAGAGGTGGGGCAAAGATAGGCGTACAGTCGCCGGTATTTTTCCATTTCGCCGGCGATATTCACGCCCAGCCATCCAGGCCCCCAGATGACGGTTTCGTCATTGGGCGGCCGCGGTAAATCGACGGCTCCAGCTTCTACTGCATAGCCCTGCCAGAAACGTCCAGCCGCATCTCCGTTGGGCGTTGGAGGCGGCGATGCCAGGCAGGCATCATAAAGGCGTTTTTGTGCACTGTACATTGAGGACCTCGGGGCTGTGTCAGGACAGTTAAGTGCCATGCTGCTTGCACAGCGCTTCGTTGGTGTCGGCCCACCAGACCTTTAACAGCACCCGATCAAGGTACCGGATTTCCCAAGAGTCAAAGGGTGATGGAAAATTGCAGACGGATAGATCCACGGTTGGAATAGGATCACGGGACTGCCGTCATCGGGGGAAAAAATCCAACCACCCGTCCCGTGCTCCTGACGGAAGTTGCGGGCATTTTGAGCAGTGTCGAAGGTGCCGCGGTAGTCCGGGGCGACCATGAGATCAAAAGCGTTTTCGTCTTTGGGTCGGTTCATAGCGGGTCACTTAAGTCATGGGTTGCAGCAGCTGCTGCAACCCTGCCAAGTGGCGAACTGGGACGGGTGTGGAGGGGGTGTGCCGGCGAGGGGAGCAGGGTTGCGCCGAAGGGGGCCTTGGCCCCTACGCGGCGCGGCCCTGGTGCCCTTTTAGGCGGCACGCCAGGAGGTGGGGCCGGAACAGGCCCCAGTCTCCCGGCCCCGGCAGGGGCGGGAAACCCATTAGGCGCTACCTTAACCCGATACCGGCCCATTTGAATCCTGCGCTGGCTTGGCGGTCGGTGATCATGGGGGCGCACCTGGCATCTTGGGGGGATGGCCGCGAAGGATACTGGTGGTACCCTTACGCCTGAGCAGGTCGGCCGCCCGCTCGCGGGCGTTGATGATTTTCGGGTCAGCGGAGTCACGTAACTTATGCACCAGCACGCGGAGCATCATCTCGAAGTCGGACGCGGCCGGCAGCGGCAGTGACGGCAGCCCGGCGCCGTCGCGGATGTCGTTGTTATGGGCGATGGCTGCGGCGGGGCCATGCTCGCGCCAGTGCGTCTCGCACAGGGCCGTAGCCGTGTAGGGCGCCAAGTTGGCCGCATCCTCGTCCCCGATGGAAAGGAAGATCAGCGCGAAGGCTTCGCTGCCGGTGCCGCAGAAGTCGCAAGGACGGGTGGTTGGATTCATGAAGTGGGAACCTAGCTGGAGACTTTCGGGAGGGGTCAGGTGCCATGCTGTTTGCATAGCGTTTCGGTGTTGTCCGCCCACCAGCATCCGCAGGCGCACGCCCTCTCCATTGTGCAACCGCACACGCGGCACCGGCCAGGTGTTGCGGGCGCGGTCGTATCGATCGGCGCCGCGTCGAGATGTAGGAATGTCTGCTGCAGTTCGATGAGCCGGTCGTAGACCAGGGCGACATCTGGACAGGACGTGAACCGGATGGTCGGGGCGCCTCCGCGATGCTCAACCGCGGCTTCAATCACGCCGCGGCCGGTCGCGATCACGACCTTGTCGCCAAGGGGCGATGGAAGAGGGGCCAGATATCGGCCGATAAGCCGGGCGGTATGTGCCCGGGGGCCAACATAGACTGGGGTGACAAGCTGCCCGGCTGCATCGGGAGGCACTGGTGTGATGGTGAACAAGGCGTGCTCCTACAGGTGGCATATTCAGGGCAGTTAGGACTTGTCTTCGGCGCGGGCAGCGGCGATTGCGCGCTCGGCCCACTGGCGCTGTTCTCTTTGGCGAGGTGTGTCGGGCTGCATGGAAAGCCACCCGACGATACGCTCAGCGACTGCAAGGCCCACCTCAATGCCTGCAGAATAGCGCTGGTCACCGAAGCGTTGGATGGCGGCCGTAAGCTCTTGTTCGGGATCCAAGGTGAGCAACTCCAGGGGAGGGGGCTTTGGTGACAATTACATCGCAGGTGACGCCGGCGTCGCGTGGGCGGGGTCCTTTACGACTGCGCGGACGCCGCTCCAGGCCGGTGTCAGCGCCTTGATATTGGTGGGGGTGTTTTCCACCAATTCGGTTGACTTGATTTCACCTCCCATATCTTCCTCGTCATCCTTGACGACGCCTTGGACCCCATCAAGGTCCTCCAGACAGGCGGCGTAGCTTATCGCTTTTTCCGCGGTCGGAGCATCGACGTAGAGCGTGAAGGTCTGGCGAATTTCCTGGGTGGCGACGATTTTGAAGATGGGCATGGCTGCTCCTCCGGTCGGAATGCTCGAGGCTGAGCTGGGGTTTGCGGGACTGGTTAGTCATCTTCGTCTTCCTCGTCAGATTCCTCGAAACCGTCGTCGCCGCTCTCGATAGCGTCGTTGATAGCTTGGTCGAACATCTCGTGGACAAGTGTCGTGCCGTCTTCCTTTTCGCGTAGGAGGGCGCGGAGAATAGACTTGCTGGCCTCAGCCTTGTCCTTGATGAGGTAGTCGTTAAATGCTTCGCTGCAGATTGACGACAGCGTGGTGACACCAACGGTGATGGTGATCAGGCCATTCAGTTCGGTGACTGTCAGCTCTGCATCATAGGTGTCGCCGCTCAGGGCCATGACAGGAGGCAATTGTAGGTGGGCTCGCCAAGCAGCCACAATCGCCATCAGTTTGGGAAGGTCCTCATCGCTACGGAGGATCACTGTGCCGCTGGCTCGGATGTGTGCCTGCAACTCCACGGCGGTCGCTTCAGGGATGTGATGAAGGTGGGTGGTCGCCCACAGTGCTTCGGTTTTATCAGCGGGCGGCGGCGGATTGGCGCGGATGGCCTCAGCGGCAGCGGCTAAGGTGGAATGATCGAAAAGCATTTATGAGTTCCCTGTAGGCGTTGCAAGATCAGCCATTGGGGCTGGGGCTGTGGGCGGGTCAGGCGTCATCGTCATCCTGATCGGCTTGGCTTTGCCAGCCGTCATTCCAGGTAAGATAATCATCGGTGCCCAAGTCGTAAGGGTTGGCCGTTTCCGGCTGCCCAGCGATACAAGCATCGGCGCCTTCGGCAAAAGGATCATGGTTGGGCATGGTAGTTACGGTTTTTTTGAGGGATTTTCCTTACGGAAATCATCACGGGGGCGTCAGGTGAAGCATGCGTCGATACTTCGCCGCTGTTTCCCGGTGCCGCAGCGTGTCAAGCCGGGTCATGACAGCGCCCAATCCCAAGCCAACCGGAACGAGAACCAGGACCAGAGTCTGCGATAGGCTGAGCGATGGGCCTCGCTCCGCAATGAGGAGGTAGTCGAAGACCAGAGTGCCGATCATGGCGACCACTGCCGCCCAAGTGGCTCTGCTGTTGCTCCGGGCCCGGCTATCAGCCCGGTTCGCGTCGACCGAGAAGTCATTGGAAGCGATGGGTTCGGTCATAGGTCGTTACCTAGAATGATTATGCAGCGGGAGTTTTCGAGCCAATCATTTGGTTGACGGTTGAACAACGTCGACCGTGTTGGACGGAGGTGCATCCTGTGGCATGCCGTTGTGCGGCAAAGCAGGTGCGGGATCAGGGGCAACGTCGGACGCTTCCCGTAGGATCTGAGGCGCAAATTGACGGAAGGTTTCGGAGACAATGCGGTCAGCATGCGCGCCAGGCCGGCGCCAATGAACCCGCTCTTGACGTCGGGCCGTGGGCGCTTCTACTGCGATGACGAAGCGGAGTAAGCCGGCGATCTCCAGGTACATCGCCCCAACGCGAGGAGCAGTGGTCAACATGCCGTGTCCTTCCATGGTGAGGGCGATTGTCGGAATTTGGTGAGCTTTGCGGGGGTCGAACCCGCCTCTCCACAGTCCCGGTGTCCTTGCTAGACGACCGCCAAGCTGGCGGGCAGGGCCGACCTGCGTTTCCGGCGTCGTGGTATCCTCCCTATAGACGATCAGCTCTTAGATGGATGTCGGGGGCTTGTGAATATGCGACGCACCATTAACCTGCTCCGCCGCGCCCCGCAGAGCACAATCCTTGGCGATCCGAGATTTCGCTACCGTTAGGCCGCTGCCTTGGCGGCGGCGTCGCGATCCATGCGCAGAAGCTCAGCGTTCATCCAATTCTCGTACCACTCGACCGTCACAATTCTTACGTATCTGCGCAACTCCATCGTCGTCAGCCCGAAATCTCGAAGGCGCGCCATGTCAGTCTTCAACGGCGCGGCTTGATCAAAGGTCAGGATATCGCCCTCGCTCAGTTGGTGAGGCCAGGGGCGGGCGTTGGGAGTTTTGCGGTAGTCGGCCATGGCGGAGTCTCTGCTGGGTGCTCGTTACTGATGAATTGAACTATGGCATATTCTATGATATACCGCAAGACGAATAGAATGTGCGGCTTCAAATTTTCTGGACGGTTGAGCATGGTTGAGCCTCGGGATCACGGATATGTAAGGACCTGGAAGTCTGGGCCACCACTGTCAGAACAGATGTCCGCGATGCGGGACGCTGGCCTAGACGTCTCCGACGAATATGCCCCGATCTATATTGATGACGTCGCCAAGATGCGCCGGCAGGACCCGGAGGCTCTGGAGCATCGGGCCTATTTAGTGCGCGACCTGCGGGACGGAGACCGGGTGACGGTGTCACACGTAGCCGTGCTGGCCCTATCCATCACAGATTTTGTCGGGCTGTTGTCGGCCCTTGCGAGGTGGCCTGGGACTGGGGCGCCGCGCCAGGTCACTTTGCGTGAGTGGTCATCTCAACGGGTATGGCCTCTTACCGATCTATCTATGGCGCTGGAGTGCCAACAGGAATTCCTGAAGCAGAAGGCGCGGTTTCAATCCGCCGCCGGCCGACGCAGCGTGAAAAACCCCGGCCCTAAGCCCAAGATGGCGGGGGATGCTTTGACCCAAGCAGCCGAGCGGTGGTTGCGCGAGGATGGCGGCTCCGTCGCGGATATCGCCCGAGAGGCAGGCGTCAGTACAGATACGATCAATCGGAACATGCGCGGGCTTTTCGGCTGCGCTAGGCCTGCGGCCCATGCCAAGATCATCAAGGGTGAGATCATCCCGGCCGTCGAGCTTGATCGTATCCGTAAGTTGGGCCAGCGACGCGAGAATGGGCGTCGGACCAAGAGCTTGGTCCCACCCCGAAAGTGACCACGAGTACGCAACGCGAATGGCGCGACCAGTAGATAAATATGGCCGGAGAAAATCGAATGTCACCTTTCAACAATATGCTTATTGTCATATTTCTACTGTTTCTAACTGCCGCACCTGTTGGATGTGTCGCATCAAATTACAGCTTGTTCAAAGCTCCTTCACCAAAGGAGGATGTGCAGAAGGTTGGCCGAGTTCTGTCAGTAGATGTTGATCGAGGGTTCTTTACGGATCATAGCGCGGTGAGAACGGAAACCGGCGTATTTCAGATCGACGCAATCGTATCATTTGCGGGCGAAAGAGACGCGACTATTGTGACCAGAATGGAGGCTACTATTGATGCGGATAATGACCCGTTATCATCGTGGTTTACCCATAAGCATAACGCTGTATATCGCGAAATCGGTCGTGAACTGTGCGTTCCGCAAGGGGCCTCCGACCGTTGCTGGCCTTTGCAGAGCTAATTTCGTGCGGGTAATCTAGGTCAGCGGCGAACCGCGTGACCCACGAGACCGAAAGACCTGAGGTGATGGAGAAGCGGATGGGCAGGGCGGTCCTGTTCCGAATTCGGAATGCACCCTATCCTGCGAAGCGGCTCCACGCTGATCTGGTCCACCGCCGGCGCGGGGACCCTGCTGCACAAGCCCCCGGCGGGGGCGCGGAAGCTGGGCGGCCGGCCGGTTGACCCTGCGCCCGAATATCATCCCGCCCACCAGCGACCACCAGGTCGCTGGTGACTAGCCCGCGGCGATGAGCCCTTTTTTTACCCTTGTCGACGGCGCACGTCGAAGATTACGTAGCTGATTCCGGATCGGTATCAGGTTGAGGTTACTGCGGTCGCCGTGGCAGAGTTGCGAGTTGTGCCGCGAGCGACGATTTTTATGGCATGCGGCGCCGGTAAGACAACGGATGTGGCCAAATTCTACAGCTGCATGGAATAATTCATGAAAATGGCCGGATAGATGAAACGGTCCATAGATGAGGAACGATGATGCGAAATGTTTCCGGTATGGTTGTAGTCGGCGCGATTGCAGTGGCCTTTGCTGGCTGTAAAAAAACCGATGTCGTAGTCCCACTTTCTCGTGGGCACAATGCCTATGCGATAACAAAACAAGCAGCCAACATCGTGCATCTAGCTGACGATTTAATTCAACGATCTCGGACTATCACACCGACGTCCGAAGATAAATTTATTGTTGATCGCTGCCAATACGCCCAGGCAATTTACGCAAATTGCATGGACCATGCTTTGTCAGAATATCGCGAATATATTGCGTCCTTTAAAAGCGGACCACCCGATGTTCAGCTACAGAAATGCCAATCCCCCTACGATTATAGGCAATGTTATTTCATGGAGCCGTTTATTATCGATGAGAATTTGCAAATTTATGTCCATACCCCGTCAGGTAAAGACGTCAAGATTTTCTCCGAATTACCGGATGAGAAGAAGACTGCGGGGGAATACCTGGGGACTCTTAAACTTTACTATCAGTTCGTCGCCAAAGGCCCCTGGCAAGAGAGCCTTGAGGACATGCTGATCCGCGAGAATAATCGCCTGAAGGCCTTGGGTGTGACAACCGAAAGCGAACGCGAGGATGCGGCACTGAAGGACGCCGTTGCCGCCGTGCAAATGACTGCCGGCGTGGTCACAAGCGGCCAGAACCCTGCACTAACCAAGAACCGCCAGTAACCGATCCAGGCGCCAGCAAGCGAGGCAGCATTTTGTGCTGGTGAGCGCCGCCGCGCCGGTCGAGAGCTAGGAGTGTGAGGATGTTCGACCTGAACCATGAGGGGTGGCTAGAGACTGTCCCAGCCCACGTACTGCCGTTTGTGGCGCCGGCGATGGCGGCGTGGAATGCAGGCGCTGACGAATTCAACCAGTGGTCCGAGCTTGGCTGGGACGAGCGTGACGATCTGGTCCGCCAGGCTGCAGAGCGGACCATGTCTGGATAATGAACCCTTTGCGAAAGGAAGCCGATCACAAGATAATTTATTTATGAATTTATTAAATTGGAGAATACGCCATGCCTAAAACTTTGCTTGAAAAATACGCGAACGTAATGGTCATCGGAGGGATGCTCCTTTCTGGAATTGTATATTATTGCACAGACAGTGTTTTATTGGCTATTTGCGCGGGATATATACCAGCGACGATTATCATTTGCGTTGCAATGAATAGTGCTGATCGCTGACCAGACAAAGTCAGCGCCCCCCGTGTGACCTCAGCTGATGGAGAAGCGAATGGGGTGGGCGTTCCAGTTCCGAATTCGGAAGGCCCCTATACTGCAAAGCGGCTCCGCGCAGCCCTGGTCCACCGCCGGCGCGGGGACCCGGCTGCACAGGCTCCCCGGGGGGCGCGGAAGCTGGTCGGCCGGTCGGTTGACCTTGCACACAAATAGCATTAGCCCCACCAGCGACCATCAAGTCGCTGGTGACTAGCTTCGCGGCAGTGAGCCATTTTTCCTTTCAGACGGCCGCAATCCGAAAATCAGCAAGTAAATCCCGGATCTACACACCATCGAGCTAAGAGCTAAATGCGCCCTGTAAGAACATACAGGGCGACGTTGTTGGCCATTCAAGCGATATTGGCGGCCAACTCTTTTGATTGCAGGATTGGGAATATTTGCAACGACAATTCGTCGCTCTGGCTGTCATGGCGGCGCTCACAAGGTTAAGGAGAGCCGGAGTTGACCGCGGGACCGCGGGACCGACGTTTACTCAACCTTCCGCCTTAGCCCTATTAGGCTCGCGCAATCTCACGGGAAGCAAGGGAACCATGTCAAACAACAGAATGCCTCTCAGGCTATCAGACCTGTTCATGCCGGCCCAGCCTCAGAATCCGGCCAACGAAGCAAACATCGACCCACACATCCGAGATTTGGTTTATAGACTTAATCGATTGCCAGGGGTTCAAACCCTTTATTCGTGCCAAGGGCATCGGAACAAGACCACCATTGGCGCCTTTGTTATGTTCTCCGCCCCGGCATGGTTTGCCCATCGCTTGGCGACATGGCTCGACACTTCTGTCAACCCCCATATTCCCACACACTACGTCTGGGGCCTTGATGGTCGATGGCAAATGACCGCGCCTCACCCGCGATGGTTTTGGATCCTTGCCACCAATGATATTCGCATACCCGGCGGACTAATCTTTCGTCGCCATTCTCGGAAGAAATTGGACGGCGACTTTAGCCATCTAGCGGATATCTGCGAGCAAATCTCGTCAGCAGGACCGACAGGGAACCCATTCTCGTCTCATCCAACCCTCTCTCGCCTTTTCGAGCGAAGTCAAGCCGACGCTATTGGCGAGGCGGATATCGAAGGTAACTGGGTTACGTCTGAACGGATTCGCGCGGAACTTCTTGGCTCTTCCTTGGTCATCCGGCTCCCACACGGTTACCCAGTAGCCGTGCTCGACGGAATGTTGGTTCCTGAGGTCATGACAACAACCTCGATGCTCGATGCCGCTGGTGCCGAGGCGTATCTCGCAGGCGTCTGCATCGGGATGCAAGTATCGATCATGGGGGGGAATAAAGACGTGATCCAGGTCTCCGCAACCGACGCTCGTCCACTGGAAGCTGGTGGGATGGAACACTGGGGTCCCATCAATCCTGGACCCTTGACGGAAGGCCCAATTTACCCCGGAACAGAGCCCGGTGGCACCACTGGTCAATTCCATGTTTCCTTGGACCAATTTCCTCTGGAGGTGAACTGCCAGGCTGACGTTGATCCCCAGGATGCTGACAGGTTCTAAGATAGTGAACAACAGACACGTCCCACCGCCCCCGCCGCCATAGAGTCGTTCAGGATTAAGTGGGAAATCGAGGGAAGGGCGCTGTCCGCGCCACATGTCTTGTCCCATAAGTTACCAGGTTGAAGCAGCCGCCTGACCATCCATTTAGCCCATGCCTTGCCAAAGACCCTTCATCGCCATGCCGGTACTAAGGCTTACCAGAACGCGATAGCGCCTGCGTCATCGCCATGGTCTACCCAGATCCGGGGGCCTCCGCCCGTACCTCCAACCTCGGTGATTTGCTATGCTGACAGCCAATCCCACTTCCAAGCTCGGCGGCCTGGTACTGTGGGGCGATTATGATGATCTCTCCGCCCATTACGATCTCGTTCACCAAGTATGTGGACAGGACGGCCCTCTGCCTTATGACGTGGGGGAGTTTGTCCTTGGTCTCGCTTACGACCTGCGGAAAGCCAAAGAAGGACAGCGCCTGACCCGCGAGGTGCAACGTCTTGGCGGGGATAGCAAACGTCTCTACGGTGTCGAGATCGTCTGGACCTTCCTCCTTCCGCAGGTGGCCATCTTGCGGGGAGCGGCGGCCTTTATGGTTTTGACCTCCCGCGATCAAGCCATGATGTGGGAGCTGGAGGCTGCAGTCGAGGAAGCCGCCGAGGAGGGTTTCGGCACCGACATCGGGCGCGCGGTGATCGACAGGATGCGGCGATTGAGATCAGGGCCCTGGCCCGACCTCATCGAAAAGAGCAAGACCCGATCCGCCTATTTTCTCGACCGGAGCGGCAAAGCTGCCCGGAAGAGCAGCATCGTCCCCGTGATGGACAGCATGAACCCCATGTACGAGGCAAACGCCTCGCTGGGGATGAATAAGGTCGCGATAGCTGAGGGCCGCATGATTGACCCAAAGGATTTCAAGACTTACACCGAAATCCATGAGGAGGTATGTGCGGGTGCGAAACTTTAGCCGGACAGTAAGAGAGTCAAAAAGAGGTGACAGTGGGTCAAAGCTTAGAACGACAAGGTGAAGCGATGTAGGCGGCCTAGTTCTCTACAGGATGAGAACTAGGCCGGTTGGAATGTATGTGGCAGGGGGTCACTTCAACTGGACGAAGGGGGTAGAACCACCGGGAACCATGGTGGTGGGGAGCACACCGTTCCAGCGTTCGGCGGCCGTCAAGGAGACTAGGGCAGGATTGTCGCGCAACGCTTGACCACGGGCGGCGATGGCAGCTGCTTCGGCGTCACCTCGCAATTTGATTGCTTTCGCTTCAGCTTCAGCTTCAGCGATCTTGGCGTCGGCTTGGCCCTTGGCTTGAGTCACGACGATCTGGGCTTGGACTTGCTCTCGGGCAGCATTCTGCTGGAGTTTGGCAACCTCCACCTCAGCCAGCATCCGCTGTTCGATGCTGTGTTCATACGCATCGGAAAAATCGATGTTCTGCAGGTTGACCGCTTCGACGACGATGCCCGGTGTCTTGATCTCCTGCTGGGCCCGTTCCATCAGGTCGTGGCCCAGACGGGTTCGGTCCTGGACGATGCTGACAGCGCTGTATTGGCCGAAGATTTCCTTGAAAGCAGCTTCGCTCTGGGGAAGCACGATGCGGGCACGAATGGCCGTACCGAATTGCCTGTAGAGGTCCAGTGCAGTGTCGGGATCGATACGGGTCTGGATGGAAATGTGGGCATCGACGGGCTGCTGATCTTTGCTGTAGGCCTGCAGCTTGTCCCAGTTATCAATTTCAGACTGCACCGAAAGACGAACAACATCTTGGAAAATAGGGATTTTCAGATGGAGCCCAGGGCCCAGCACCTTCGTGGCGGCACCGTTGGTGCGGAGGATCCCCACTGATCCAGTGGGAACGGTTACCCACGCCCTTACCAGCAGAACGAGCCCGATGAGGAGCGCAGAGCCATAGCGATAGAGGGGGGTGAGATTGAAGTTCATGGTGATTTTCCTATGATGCGACCGACTAACGTCAGCCGCAGTTTTGGGGCGGCAATTCACCTTGGCGAACGAAGGCCGGAGGCCAGGGGAAAAACTCCGTGTGCTGTGGGTCACTAGGGTGAGGGGCTTCCGGGAAGCACTGCACCGGCTTTGGCCCTGCGATTTGGTTTGATAGCGCTGTACATGTCGGCCGGGTCCCAGGCGGCACCGCGGCGGCGGCGGGCGGGAGACTGCGCCATCTCGGTCCGAGGTTGTGGCGCCGGCAGGGAGGGGGAGGGCTCCACAACTGTCGTTGCCGTGGTTTCGGAGATTACCGCTCCATCCACCACCGCGCGGAGCAGGCCTGCGATGGCTTCGCTCACATGAGCCGGCGCGTTGCGCCAGGCTCGGAGGAGATCCAGGTCTCGGCGGCTAAGAAGCGATGGGCTATCCTCGGGTGCGCAGCTGGTGGTCGCTTTGGCCGCCGGGGCGCCTTCGATTTGCATGTCGTCGAAGAAAAAGGTGAGGGGCACGTCGAGGATTTCGGCCAGACGGAAGAGCCGGCCGGCCGAGACACGGTTGGAGCCGCGTTCGTACTTCTGCACCTGCTGAAAGGTGATGCCCAGGGCACGGGCCACCTGGCTCTGGCTTATGCCCATCAGGCCGCGGCGAAGCCGAATGCGACTGGCGATATGAAGTTCAACCTTGTCCTCGAACAGGACCACGGCTGTGTTGGCACTCTTTCGGGGCATGCTCATTACTCCAAGGAAAGAAGTGAATTTTTTGATCGCGCTATCGGTTTGACGCGGCGGGATAAGTCAAATCACCAGCTGCCATCAGAGTCGGAGCTGCCGCTGTCGAATGAATCAGATGAGGCGTCATGGTCAGATGCACCGCCCCAGCCGCCGGGGGCTTCATGCTCGTCATCGTCCGGCTGTTCTTCATCATCTCCCGGCTCATCGTGCTCCTGGTCCGCAGCCGCACGGGCGCCGTGATGTGCAGGCTCCAAGTCGGTGTAGTGGGCGCCATTCGACGCTCCGCGAATTTGGTCGTCCCGGCGCCAGGTAGGCTGATCCACGATGACGGTTTCATGGATCACAGTGGTGTCGTGGTGTCCCTCCATAATCGATGCGGCGAACATGCCAGCCAGGAACCCGTCGTCGTGGTTGTTGATGATGACGGGGCTGGCGGCCGGCGGCGGAGCGACTGCTTGGTAGTCCGGCAGCACTGGACTGGGACTGGGGGCGGCGGCCGCTGGGGCGTAGCCATGTGGTGGCGGTGAAGGGGGTGGAGGAGGCGCAGGAGAGGGCGAGGACGCTTCTTGGTGGATGGGCTTGTCCTGGCCACCATTCTCAAGCCGGCGCATGACCAGCCACAGAACAAAGGCGGCAAGGGCCAGACCTCCAACGATTTCGGATATGAGCACCCAGTCTGGCTGTTGTTGAGTGGGCGGCGCCGGGGCGATCGACGCCGTGTTGCCCGAGTTGTCCGGGCGGCTCATCTGGCGTTCGCGACCAAGGCGCTCTTCAAAGGCGGCGGCTGTGCTCGCAAACCTCAATGAGGGGTCGATGCTGGACGCGAGTTCCAGTTCGGCAACTGCTTCGGCGTGCCGCCCCTCCATGCCGAGGACCTCACCGAGATCGTAGTGGGCTCGGGCGCTATCGCCATGGGCCCTTATGACCTGTCGCAGAAGACTCTCGGCCTCCGGCAGGTGTCCGGAGTGCACGGCGCGGGTGACCTCTTTGGGGCTAGGTTCCGCATGGGCGAGCCCCGTGAGGAGAATGGGGACGACCAAGGCGGCCACGAGAATGCGTTTCATTGGGTTTCCTGGATGAAGGAGGTTTCGTTCTGCGTAAAAGGCGGTATTGAGCGTGGGATTCGCCGAACAGGTCGCGCGGAATGGGATAGACAACGAATACGGGTATCCACAGCTCTGACAACCTGTAGAAACCAACAGTGCAAATCGCGTAATAGGCGGGCTATATTGGCGGTGAAGTACCGCGTGGATTGCTGTTCGGGAGTCCCCACCAGGGCCTGAGTCTCCCCTGACGGGTCCTGCATTCGTACATTTGCATCTGAATTGGCGATGTCTCTTCCCCGTCATCGGCAATTCATGCGCCAACCGTGCTGGCCCGGCGCCAGCCAGGCTGGGGGATGTGCTATGGCGTGAAGGTCAGCCGCCCTTCCAAGAAAGGTGCTCCTGGAAGCCGGCAGCACCACGGAAGCGGAGGGGGGCTCCCTAACCGAATAACATCAGGCCCACCAGCGACTAACAGGTCGCTGGTGACTAGCCTGGCGGCGATGAGCCCTTTTTCTTTTCGGATGGCCGCCATTCGAAAAATAGCAAGCAAATACCGGATCTTCACGCCATCGAGCTAAGAGCTAAATGCAACCTGTATGAACATACAGGGCGATGTTATTGGCCATTCAAGCGATATTGATGGGCAACACTTTTGATCTGCCAGAGTGGAAATATTTGGACGACATTCGTCGCTCTGTCTGTCATGGCGGCGACCGCAATGTTAAGGAGAGCTGGAGATGACCACATTGCGCACGCTCTTACTTTTGGTCATCCTCCTTGGCCTTGTTCCAGTCGTGGGGGCGTCGGCGGGCCAGGTTGCAAGTGTGTGTTTCGAACCGGGGGGGGCCTGCGAAGACGTCATCGTGCACGAAATCACTGGCGCGAGGCGCCAAGTTCTGGTCCAGGCCTTCAGTTTCACCTCGCGGCCGATCGGCTCAGCGTTGGTGGCGGCCTGGCGGAGGGGCGTGGATGTTCGTCTTATCGTTGATGGCGAGCAGTATGCCCAGCATGGCGCAGAGGCGCAGTGGTGCGCGCGACAGGGGGTGACTGTCGCCATAGATGCTCCACCCGGCCGATACGCTCATGCGCACGACAAGGTGATGATTATCGATGGCACGCGGGTCATCACGGGCAGTTACAACCCGACTGCTCATGCCAGCGACGTGAACGTGGAGAACCTGGTGGTGTTGGACGGCGCCGACGTTGCCAGCCAGTACGTGAAGCACTTCTCAGAGCGGGCCCGCGTGTCCCAGCCCATAGCGCCGACTGATCGCGTACAGACCTCAAGGTAATCGATGGCCATGGAACGTCCAGAGGAAGTCATGCGCGGCAAGGAACTTGCCCGCTTCAGGGATCGGGAAGGCTTTTCCGCCGTCATCATGTCAGGAGCCGTACAAATTGACGGTCGCGTGACCGATAAGCCGCGTAGGTCCGCAGATCGTCAAGGCACAAAATTCATTGTCGCTCCTAGTGGCAGAACTGTGTTGTCAGGCTGGTGGTGCGATCGGCCTGAAGCTGAATGGGCTATCCCGGGTTGGCTTTGGCGCCTAATGCCTTTACGCGCCCGCGCTATGATGGAAGCCAGGCAGCAAGGCACGGCCTACGATCCGCTTTATGCGCAATTCGCTGAGCTGGAGAATGCCCCCCTGCTGGAACGGCTTCCGTTTATTGCGCCTGATGAAGCGTCGCGGAGCGAGGTCGATACTGACGATCCAACTATACAAGCCATTGCCATCATGGTCATGAGCGAATGCCTGCAGAGCACCGCGCAGGCGCTTAAAGAGCGGGGCTTGGGGGAGCAAGAAGCTGTTGAGTACATGGAGCTTGCTCTCGTCGCCGCTTGGTATGGGCGCCCGCTGCCCGCGCATCTCGATATGATGCATGGCGTCGCGTCCAACTTGCGTCTTCTTGGGTCCAGACTCGATGATGCTGTTAATCGTTCACGCGCAGCCTTCAGCGCTGGATGGAACGGTAGTTTTTTTGAAGGCAGAACCGTCGAAGTGGACGCCTTGTATGGTAATTGGCCATAACGGAATGGGTGGTCTGGATGCCGTCGCTGATACGTCAAGATGTACCCACGTCGGTGGAAATCGCCATCAGTACTGGAAAGCGCAAAAGCGAGGCGTTCCGCCATGTGATCGTGTCCGTGGTCAATGTGGGCCAGGTCGATGCGGCGTGCCGGTTCGTCGTCGCGCCGCCCGCCGGACAGACGTTTCATCCTTGCTCGCTTGGGATTTCTCAAACGGCGCACGTCGATTGGGATGATTTCTCAACGGGTGTTCCAGGTCATAGGGGGTTCACTGTATCCAGCCTGCGGCCAGGCCAGACCATTTGGATCGAGTTACATCTTCAGGTGCCGGAGGCGATCGAGACTACGCCAGTCCTATCCCAGCCCTTGGCTGCGGTGAAGGCAGCAGGTGACGCCGTCCTCTGACAGCAGACCGCCTCCCGTCTGCCGCCGTCCAGAAGCCACCGGGAACGGGTGAAGGACTGGGCGCAATTTGACTGCGAGACAAGGAAGCTATGGGAGTGGCGTTCCTATTCCGAATTCGGAATTCACCCCATCCGGCTAAGCGGCCCCACAGCGACCTGGTCAACTGACCGGCGCGGGGACACAGCTGCAGAAGCCCGAGTTTTGCGGCACGGAAGCTGGGCGGACGGACGGTTGACGTTACTCCCGAGTAGCATGCCGCCCACCTACCCGCCCAAGGAAGCAGGTGACTAGCCTCGCGGCAATGAGCCCAAAATTTCTTGGTTATGGCACCATGTCCAAGATCGGCATGTGCGGTCCTGGTCGGCGCCATGGTGAGACAAGCGCGGCCGCCGCGGCTGAACTGCGAGACATAATTTCCGTTGATGCGCGCCAGGGGTGTCCGTATATTGACGGACATGGGACGGCGCTGCCGCCCAGGTTTGACGGGAGACCGCAATATGTCGCAATCACCGCAAAATCTTATCATTACGGGCACCGGGCGTGATGAGGTCGTTCTGGGCACACGTCTGTCTGGTCTAACCGTCGCAAAAACCACGTCTACATCTCAGAAATTGCAGATCATTGCCCCGGCCAGCCTGGGGTTTGCACCTGCCCTGTGGGCCGAGGCGATGCGTCATGGCCTCCAGGTCAAAGGGGACGGACGTATTGTCATCGAAGAGGCGATAAAGGACCCTGCGGCCGTCATTGCCGTCTTAGACAGTGCTTGCGCCGAAGGGCACCGCGGCGGGATAAACCCCGGCTCCTATGCTGGCGTGTACACGGTCCAGCACAGCACAGATGCTTGGGAATACATCGTAACCACCACCCCGGCGGGTCGGACTGCGCTTAAGCGCATTGGTACCTGGACCGGCTTGGAGGGGAGTTTCACGGTGCCTTTCGAGCGGGGAGATGAGCTTGCCGCTTGCCTGGAGCGTGCCGAAACGTCGTTGATGAAAACCACGTCCACCACTGTGGTGCTGCCCAAGGTACCAGGCCTGAGCGTCAGCGTGGTGGGGGCGGAGATCCACGTAGCCTGGCCCGGCTCAGACGAAGCAGCGGAAATCCTGCGCGGGGTTCGCTCGATGCGGTGGGACAAGGCGGCGCGGCGATATGTGGTCCTCGCCCGCTACTCAAAGAGCCTTGGGCAAGCCTTGGAAAAAATCGCTGTAATCCGCCAGAGGCTGGACGAACAGGGTCAGGATCGCCGCGTCGCCGAGGCGGCGCGCCGGCAGGTGGAGTTGGAGGCACGGGCTCAGAAAATAGCCACTGATCGGGCTGAGGTCGCGGAGCGCATGAAGACGCGAGTGCAGGTGCGGTGTGACAAAGCGCCTGCGATCGGGGGGCTTGTCCCTTGGTGGGGTGGTACCTTTCGGGCTGTGGAGAGTTACGGGGCGAGCTGGGTTGAGAAGGAGACGGGCCACACCGTCATGTACGCCTACACCCGTGAGGCCTCGCCCGAGGAAGTTGCTCGCCATTTGGCCGCCCTTGACGCCGCTCCGAAGACAGGCACTGTGACTGTGCCTGCGGAACAGGCGCGCCCAGTGGGAACGACGTGGCGGCTGCGCGACGGCATGGCTGTGGTCACCACCGGCCTGTCCCTCCCGTGGTATATCGATGCCAGCCGCGACGACGGTGTTACCTCGCTATATTCCTCCGCACTATGGGATCGACATGTCGTGGCGGTGGACTGGCGCGAGGCCACACCCGCCGAAGCGGCGGCGCTGGGAGCAAGTGAAACGGTCGAAGCGTCGCGCAATGCCGTCCTAATCGCGGCCGAGGAAATCGCCGTCCGCATCGAAACGCAGGGTTCATCCCCGGTCAAGGTGGAGCGTCCATTTGCGGGTGAGGTCTTGGCCCAGCGAGTAGGGGGGCTGCTACATGGCTACGGGGAATGGATGGTGCTGGGGGATGATGGGTTGGTGTGGATGATCACCTACAAGGGTGGCGATGGTGATACCTGGGGCAGCTATAATCTTGGGGAAAACACCCGGGGAATATGCGCTACCGTCAGTTCACAGGAAGTCGAGTTATTGCGTGAGGCTGCGGCATTGCGCGGCCACAACCCTTATCGGAAAGTATGGCCATGACCCTTGACTGCGACACTCTGCGGAGAGCTGGCCAGTTGCTGCTCGGCCCGGAATGGCAGCGCGCGTTGGCAAGGGTTCTCGGGCCACATCATCCTGATGGCCCCAGGGAGTCCCTCGACCCGCGCCTTGTGCAGCGGTGGGCGGCCCAGGAGCGACCTGTTCCAGTCTGGGTGGGGCCGGTTTTGGGTGCTTTGCTTTCCGAAGAAGCAGTGAGGGCGGACGCTCGCATCGTTGAAATGCGATCGCTTGCTGAGCGGTTGCAGAAGGGCTTGGGCGATGATCGTTGTTGAGGATTGGGCGATTTATCCTGGCTATATGCCCGGGTTGCCGGACGTAGTGTTGTTGCGACGGCCCGCGACCCTTCGTTCAGGATCATTGCTGGATGGTCAGTACGCCGTACAGGTGTGCGAGACCCCTGAGGAGTTGCTGCTTGTTAAGGAGTGGGCTCGGCAACCGGCCGCCGTGCGCGATCTGGGGAACGGCCGTCAGGGGATCGACTTGCGAGGACCTCTAGGACAGGCAAGGGATGAACCTACCGTTTGGCTCGCAGGCTATATGCCACCGCGCCCTGGATGGCCCTGGCTTGCCGTCAGCCGACTGCCTCGGCCTACGAGCGGCTACGCCCGAGGCCATTATGGCATAGATTCATTCACGGCTGAGACGAAGTGGATGGATCATTTAAGTCGCCTGCGTCGACGGGCACCAGGCTGCCCCGTACGGGTACCCGATCAGCGGACGCGATCCTGATCAAGCCATAGGAGCTTCGCGGGGCGTGCCCCTCGATCAGGAAAGAGAGTGGTGAACCTGGTCGCCAGTTTCCGGCCGATGAGCGGAGACCGAGGCGCACGGTGGTCTATATTGGCCCTTCCGGCTTGGTTGAGGTGAGGACGATGATGTTGGATTTCGAGCAGGTTGATCTGGCTGTGCCACAGGGACCCGAAATTTTGAGTGACGGGGTGTCGGTCTGGGTCAATGCGCCTACGGGTGAGTGCATCGCGCGTTTTGGTCGGGGCGGCGTCGACGTCCATCGTACTGTCGCTGATCAGGTGGCCGGCATGCCGGAGTGCCTGGCCTGCACTCACCATCGTCCAGATGCCGCGGCCTGGGCGATGTTCGTGCGAGAAACGGCAAGGCATCATGGGGTCGTGATAGCGGATAAACACACCCCGAGATGGATTACCGGTGCCGCTACGGTATCTGTCGGCGAGCGGTCCAGGGAGTGAGGGGGCTATGTCGAATTGGACTTTCTCTGTGCGGCAGGATGGGCTGACGGTGGCGAGCGGCTCGGCGCCGACGGAAGATGCCTGCCGGCGGGAGGCTGGGCACTATGCGGCGATGTATGGTCAGGACGGACCGCTGGCGGTGCTTGTAAGACGAACGCGTGGGACGATGGCAAAGCCGCGCCAAGCTAGGAGTAAGGCCACCGTTATCGACTGCTAGTCTGGCGGAACGATGGCAATGGATGAAAGGAGAAAATGTGTAATGACGACAAGAACGCAAATCCCACGTCTAGGCCCTGTTCAGCAGCAAGCGCTTAATAATTTACAGAACGCGCCAGCTGGAACTTGGACGCCCGGTATTGAACTGCTTGGGCCAAATCGCTCGTGGGGACAACACGCTCAAGTCTTGGAAACACTGCATGAGAAGGGGCTTGTCGATCGGGTGCCAGATCCGAAACCAGGTGCCTGTGCCCATGATTATATAATCAACGATAACGGTAGGAGCGCGGCAGCGGCCATTCAACAAAGGCAAGCGGAAGCGGCTGAGAAGCAGAGACTTGCTGCCGAACGATTTAGGCAGGAATGGGCGGCGAAGAATAAGGGATAGTTGAAGCCTGCGCTGCGCGACTGGCGTTGGGATGGTCCAGCTGCTGCTCGCCGGCGTCGGCTGCCGCCCTATGCCAGCTGGGCGGCATGGACGGGGGCGCTCACACCGTTCACCCGCCCGTTGTGATTTCAAGGGAGCCTGGCCCGAAAGGGGTCGCAGAAATCTGCTGGGACCCCCGAGGCATTCCTCGGGGCCCCTCGCCTTGCACATAATTGGGCGGCGGTTTGTCGCCTTCCGGTTCCGATTGCGCAGCCACCTGGCCATAGGAGCATTAGGTCGGCCGCGCCAGTTCAAGCGTGAGGTGTCGTGCCACGTCGGCGCGATCCAGTGCAGGTAAGCTCCCGATGCGCTCCGCTTCCTTTGCCTCGATCGTCGCAATTTTGGCGGTGCGAACCACTGATTCAGCGGGTAGACCCGCCTGGGCCAGGTCCGACACAGCCACGTCGCTCGGCCAGGCACGGTTGGCGGCGCTCGTGACCATCAGCACCCACAGTAATCCATGCTCTTGCTGGATGCCGCCCGCTGCGACGACGACGGCTGGTCTGCGTTCTCGTACTGGACGATCGGTGTAGGGAAAGGGGACCTTGACGATGTCCCACCTTTCAAAGCCCGGCATAGGCCCTCCGATCTGCTTCGCTGTTCCATTCGCTGAAGGTGACGAATGGGTCCTCACGGTCCTTGGTTGCGCGGGTCAGAAGCACCCGGTCGCCATCGATGGCGTAGGCGATCTCGTCTCCCTCTCTCAGGTGCAACGCCGCGCGAACCGCTTGGGGGATCGTTGTCTGTGCCTTGCTGGTCAACTTGCTGGTGATCACGGTGTCCTCCGGTCAAGGAATGTTCTCGCGAGGAAGGTAAGGAAAATCCTTTCTGTGTTCAAGGTACCCCTCCGGGATGGTGGTCGAGGTTGGGCGC
This sequence comes from Nitrospirillum amazonense, assembly GCF_029594735.1. Lineage (NCBI taxonomy): Bacteria > Pseudomonadati > Pseudomonadota > Alphaproteobacteria > Rhodospirillales > Azospirillaceae > Nitrospirillum > Nitrospirillum amazonense. The sequence goes on along the minus strand of NZ_JARPAF010000019.1, from coordinate 54,647 downwards.
CGTGTTGGGCTGGTTCCCATCAGGTGAGCGTGATGCGCCCGTCGTCCTGATAGTCGAAACGGAAAGTCCGCTGTTCGTTGTCCACCCAGGAGTGGCCACGGCTGGGTCGGGGCGATGCCGCCTGCAGTCCGTGCTCCCGGTGGTATTTGCCGAGTGCCCAGGCCTCCCAGCAGCGTGAAGAATACAGGTGGGGGGCCTTGGCATCTGGCGCAGCGTTGAAGCCGTCCCCAAACGCCTTTTGCAGTTCCGGGGAAACGATACGGGCCATGGTGTTGTCCTTCCTGGTCATGGGTTGCAGCAGCTGCTGCAACCCTGCCAAGTGGCGAACTGGGTCGGGAGTGGAGGGGGTGTGCCGGCGAGGGGAGCAGGGTTGCGCCGAAGGGGGCCTTGGCCCCTACGCGGCGCGGCCCTGGTGCCCTTTTAGGCGGCACGCCAGGAGGTGGGGCCGGAACAGGCCCCAGTCTCCCGGCCCCGGCAGGGGCTGGCAGGTTGACCGCCACCTTTGGCCAGGATCGGACATTACCGGGAGCGCGGGTACATTTCCGGGCCATATATGCTTGCCGGTGGTGAGCCGGACGACCGCCCGTTAAATCGTGGCGATTGCGGCCTGCTGAGGCCGAATTCTGCAAGTCACCCCCAGCAAAAGGCCACCCTATTCTGGTTTACCGTGGCGCGGGAGAGGCACCAGCCTCAACGCCAGGGATACCGAAGTTGGGCGCCTGGCTGGTCTAGCCTGTGCGCATCCTCATTCAACCCGTCCACCCGCGACCAGAATTTATCCTGACCTGTTAGGTACCGGGCTGGCGGTATCCGCAGTAGGGGCGGGGAAGGGGGCCTTGAAAAGTAGCCCAAAAGAACCATATGATGCAAAAAGTCTATTCAGAGATTGGAGGCTTAGAATGCTACAGAGTGAGCAGATCATCGCGGCGAGAGCGCTTCTGGAGTGGTCGCAGGCGGACTTTGCGGAGCACTCCGGCATTGGTCTTGCTACCATCAAAAGGATCGAAGCCAAGGCTGGCACTATTGAGGTGAGCGACACAACGCTCGCCGCGATTTACAGGGCATTCGAATTCAAAAATGTCGAGTTCATCAATGATCCTGGGGTCGGGGTGATTCGGCATCCGGCCGATGCGGACTTTGGGATCGTCACCGACCCGCGCGCTCCGGGCGGAGTTCGGCGCGCTTATGCGCGACGGGATGTTCGCTAGCGGCCAAGGCTGAACGACTGAGCGACAGGCGAGTGGCCATGATGACTAGGCACTGGTTCAAGGCGGCACCAATATGGGAGACGCCGGCGATAAGCCGGCGGGTGACCAGTGTGGAGGAAGCACTCCGCTGCCTGATGGAACTTTGGCCGGACGAACACCGCGCCTCTGCTACATACGAGGCTGCTATCGACGCGTGCGAGGAAGCAATTTCAGCGGCGGGGACTGTGGAGGTGGCGCGGGATGCATTCGTCGCCGCGGCTGATGAAGCGGGGATCCTGGATGACAGGGGGGCGCCGTCATGAAGGGGTTATTTGGAGGTGGCGAACATGGCTCATGAGCATCTGCAGGAGGTTGTGTTTGCCCACCCTGACGGCCAAGCCCATAAGAAAGCATGCCGCGAGTGCGCTTTCCGCCGGAGCAATCCGCAGACGTTGACGGAAGACGACTTCGACTGGATGTACCTTCAACGGGAGTTGGGGGGCTTCACTTTTTTCTGTGTCCATCGCGATGTTGAAGGTTACTCGCGAGAATGCGCCTGCTGGGCAGCCATTGAGCGGGGACGCCAGGTGGCGGTCCCCTCATGATCGGACGATGGGGCGGGAGATCACCGTGGCCGGATCGGAGTTGCCAGCTTACCCAGACTTGTCGCCGCGTGGTTGGATACCTGCCTGGCGCGACGAATGGGGGATGTGCGTGGAGAACACGGGGCCGTGTACGCGGCGGTGGGCTGAGACACAGGCGGCGGCTGTAGCCGGCGTCAATGGAATCGTGGTGCCGGCGCTGGATTGGTCGGCAGTCCACCCGCTGTTGGCCTATACCCCAAGGTGAGATTTTGCGATGACCGTGACCAGGGCTATGAATCTCGGAGTTTCAATGCTGTGCCTGGCCACCGGGCTTTTCGCCGTCTGGACTTTCGGAGCCCGTATCATCTGGTGGAACGATGGCCAGCCGGTGGAGGTGACCTATAACGGGGACTATGTTCCTGACCTCAACTGCAAAGGGGACTGGATTGAGACGAAGGCCATCGTCGGAGATCCCAACCATCTGCGCTACCGATGCGGACGTTTCCTGGTCAAGGACCAAGGGGTGGTGCCGGTGGAGGTTTTCCGACAGGGGCCGCTAAAAAATGTTCCGGCAATAGATAGGCCAAGGTGAAAACCATGATCGCATGACTGTCCCCCGTGAATTTCGGCTGGTGTTGGCATGGGCGGCGCAAAACGACGGGCTTGGCCTCGGCGCCGGCGCGCCCTCGATCAGCACCGCGGCCTACCGCCAAGTGCCAACCCAGCTTTGGGCCCCGGCACATTGGAAGGCTCCAGCGTCACCGATGAGCTGAGGCAGTGAATCGCGCAAGTCGATGACCACGCCAAAAGTGGATGACTACGGTGCCCGGTTTCCGTTTGTGGCAACGTGAGGGAGCGGGAGCGGGTAGAATCTGAAAGGATGGTTATGGATACAGTGGAACCAAAATGGGCACTCCTGCCGCAACCTCCGGAGTGGGACGGTACCCCACCTGTCGCCAACAGGATGCGGCAAACAATTCTGTGGTTCTTAGCTCCTGCTCACAATAAGCAGCGGCCCTTTCTTGCACGCTGGGAGATGTTCCCGGGTGATAAGCCTGATTGTTGGACCTCGTATGAGGGGGGTGACTTTACGCCGGCTAATGTTATCGCTGGCGGCTGGAAAATATTGGCGACATTGGGGGAGACTACAGATATGAGCGGGGTGTGCATTGATAAATTGAAGAGCGAAGGGGTTGGTGCTGCCGAGATAGAGGCGCTTTGCAATGACCCAAACTGGCTAGATCACGTTGCTATTCAGATTGGCATTGCAACAGGGCGTATTAGTCGAGCAATGGCTGTGGATTGTGCCCACGTAAATGGACCAAAGCGGTGATGGTGGGATACGCCCAGCAACCATGAAACGTCGTCATCGACTGCCGAGAAACACCAATCGTGATCACCTACTTTTGTACAAAAAAATTGTAATTTTTGGCGCTTTTATCAGAAGGCGATGACCTCGTGGATCATTCTTTTCTGACATTCACAGAGGCCGGCACGTCAGGGGTCTGGCCTAGGCGTCCGGGGCCGGGCACCTGGCTCAGGGGATCGTCGCAAGGTGACACCAAGGGCCGCCAGCTGGGGGGGCACCAGGCCATAGACTATGACCTTGGCCCGGGAAATGGCGGTCATGGGCGGTTATTCAGGCCTAGGATGCCCCGGATCACCTGTAGGGCCGGATTGCGCAGGCACCGATGATAGCGGCGAGTGGCGGCCGCTGATCCGTTCCCGCCCCACTTCAAACGCCAAGACACGCGGCCGCCTGGCGCCGGCCTTGCTTCAGCGATGAACCGGCAGCGGTTGGACTCGTCGAGGTCGATCTGAATTTCCGCCCGGGTGGTGGGGTCGTCACCGATGAGGGTACGCCGCGCCTTGAAGCCTGCGGCCCGAAGTTGGCCAAGAATGACCGGAACGGAATTGGGAGGGCGGTTTCCGGTCGGCGCCTCGCGGCGGCGGCGAACAGCAGGGTCTGGGTCAAAGTCCTGGGGCCTCGGTTTTGCCAGGAGGCTTGGCGATGCAATGTCGGAGTGCCATAGGTCGGCGATGACGGGGTCCTGATTGGATGTCAGGGACCACGCCGCCGCAGCCAGCATCCACGCCCTTTTGCCGCTGGAGAGCTTGATCAGGTCGGCCAGGTCATCGAATTGATGGCGCAGTTCGCTTTTCCGGCGGCGGTCTGCCTCCGTGGTCACGGCCCTGGCCAGCAGCTGCAGGCGGTATTCATAGTCGTCGCGCGAGACTGGTGGTCGACCGGGGAACGGCTCCCCCCGGGACCGGACATGGCGATCCTGCTGGACCTGTGATTTCGTTCGAACCACGTCCACACGGATCACCTCCGCCGGCTCGAACGGCTCGCTGACTTTGCCCATGGCGGGGTGGCCAGGCCCGGTCATGTGAACGAAATGCATGCCGGCTACGGTCAGATAGCTGCCCTTGAATGTCCGGCCGTCGCGGGTATGGACGACGATCACCTCCTGGCCCTGGCACGCGGCGAAAGGGTTGGTGCCGGCGGCCGGCGTCATTACGGGCGGCTGCTGTACGGGATCGCAAGCACCGTCGTGGACGTCGCCGGCATCGGATGGCTGTTGGCTGCCCAAAGTGGTGCCAGGGGTTGGTGTACTGGCGGGGGTCATGCCGCCACCTGGTCGACATAGGGCAAGTCCATGCTGTCCAGCAGCGCCCCGATGATCGCCTTCGCGCCTTCGATCGGGACCGCGTTGCCGATCTGGCGCGTGATATCCTTGTCGGTGCCGGCGAACTGATATCCGGCCGGGAAGCTGGCGCCGGCGGCGAGTTCCTGATTCACCAGCATGCGGAACGGCAGGGAGATTTTCGCCAGATGGGCGGTGCCGGTTTCGTCGTCCAGCACCAGGATGAGACGGCGGCGCTGGGCCAGGGCGATTAGGGTCGGGTCGTCGGTGTCCAGGCGAACGATACTGGCGCTCCCCATGGCGGCATTGCGCACGGTGACTGTGGTGCCCAAGGGCTCGTCGGCGCTGCGGACGCGCCCAGAGGTGCCGCCGCCGGTCTGGTCGGTCTGGATGATGAACGGTTGGGCCAGGGCCTGGGGCTCCAGGGTCCCGGCCGGCGATTGGTCCGTGGCGGTGTGGGCGACCGTGTGGTGATACGACAGGATGTGACCATCCGCCTTGCCGATCCCCCGGCTGGCCGGCTGCGCGGGCAGGGGGGCGTCGAGGGCGTGAACCCGGGCGTCATCACCCCCGTGGTTTACATGGCACAGGAACCCCTCTCCGACAGCCCATTTGGCGACGCCTGTGGTGGTCGGCAGTGGCTCGGTGTCGGCGATCGCCCATGACTTGCCTTGCATGACGATGACGGCGCTGCCGACGCGGATTGCTCCGGAGGTGGTGGCGGTGGGCAAGGGCGCGGAGGCCGGGCGGACGGCGGCGCCGCCGTGCTGGCCCAGTACCAGGGCCTCGGCGCCCGCCTCAACCACGCCATAGTGGTAGCCTTTGGCGGCGATGGTGGGCAGGGGATAGCCCACGCTGTGGGCGGTTCCCGTGCCGTGCAACTCGATCAACGCGGCGCATTCGTCCGTGGTTTGGCTGTCTCGGCGGGGAATGGGCACCGGCTTGGTTTTCTTGCCGGCCTTCTCCTCGTGGGCGACGGAGCGCTCCAGCTCAAGCTCCAAGGCGGGGAGATAAATCGGGGCCAGGGTGCCGAAGAAGCGGCGAACGCCGACGATGATCCGACGCAGGGTGTTCGACGCGAGGGGGCGGGGGCGCTCGAAGACGCAGGTGCCTTTCCGGGACCAGTCGATGATGTCGCGGGCGGCCCGCCATTTTTTGGTGGGAAACAGGCCCGCATCGCCGTCACGGCTGTAGGCGGGCATGGGCCAGGAATGAGAGCGGCCGTCCTTGCGGAAAACGCCGATGAAGCGGAGGCGGGTGGTCGCGTCGCCGTAGTCGGCGAACAGGAACAACCGGTATTCGAAGGTGTAGCCCAACGCGCAAATCGCGTTGACCCACGCAAGGAAGTATTGCCCCTTCTTGCTCGGAATAGGCTGTCCGGTTTTGGGATCGACAGGGCCGTACTGGATGAATTCGGGGACGTTCTCGACCACGACGGCCGTGACGTCCAGGTCCGTAAGCCAGGGCAGGATGTACCAGGGATCGATGCGCTGTTGATCGCTCGTGGGCTTCTTGCCCCTGGCCCGCGAGTGGTAGATGCAGCTGGGCGCGGCAATTAGGAGATCCAGCTTGCCGGACGGTACCGCCTCGAGGGGGCGCAGGGTGGCGAGGTCCTGGCAGTAGTGCCGGATTGCGGGATGGTTCTGGGTATGCGTGGCTATCGCCACGGGCCAGTGGTTGGCCGCGATGGCATCCCCAACAACGATGCCGCGTTCCTCGATGGCCAACATGGCGCCTGTCGTGAAACCGCCGGCTCCACAGAACTGGTCGGCAAAGGTCACGACGCGCCGGCGCTCGGGGGAACCTGGTTGCTGCTCTGTCTGCCCCAGGCGAATGACGGTCGCGCCAGGTTCGGCCACGGTGCGAAGGATTGCGGCGGCGTTTTGGTCGAGGGTGCTGGTGCAGGCTGTCGTTTCCATAGGTCGATCCGCTCTGGCGTATGGGTACTCAACGGGAAGGGGGGCGTCCGTCAGGGCAGGGCGTGACCAAGGGTGATGGTCTGGCCCGCGGTAGACACTTCGAACGGCTCTCCCCGGCGCGCTTGGATGGGTGCTGCGTCTTCCCCGATCAGCTGGCGGAACGCTGCGCCGCAGTCCTTTTCGAAGGACAGCTCGAGGGTGGAAAAGGCCATGAATGCCAGCCGCTTATAGTCGCCGTGCTTTTCGCGTGACCGATCGGCCCATATGAGGCCGGTGGAAGTAACGCCGCAGAACAGGCGTTCCCGGTAGGCGGTCAATTGCGTCATGGCTTGGCCCCCTTTACCGGGGCCAGGGCGTCCGCGATGGGTTCCCGGCTCACCTGGAATCGGCAATCCACGGCGGGAAGGTCGGCGTAGGCCGGCGACATGTCCGCGTCGGTGGCCACGGCGTATATGAGGCCGATGACGTCGGTGACCACCATGTCGCGCAACTCGTCGCGACTGAACGTCGATCGAACAAACTGCAGGGCGGCGTCCAGCGCGAATTCCACGGGGAGATACCCCGCAAACAGGGGCTGCGCCTGCCCGCTGTCGCTGATGATCTGGATCGAGAGGTTCGGCACACCGGCCATGGTGTTTTTCCTTCCTGGTCATGGGTTGCAGCGCTGCTGCAACCCTGCCAAGTGGCGAACTGGGACGGGTGTGGAGGGGGTGTGCCGGCGAGGGGAGCAGGGTTGCGCCGAAGGGGGCCTTGGCCCCTACGCGGCGCGGCCCTGGTGCCCTTTTAGGCGGCACGCCAGGAGGTGGGGCCGGAACAGGCCCCAGTCTCCCGGCCCCGGCAGGGGCTGGAAAATCCTTCGACGCCGCGTGGCTGGGGGGATTCATCTGACTCAGGGTGCGGGTGGCTCCCGCCGGCCCTACGCCGAAGGCACGAGACAGCTTGCTGGCTCGGCTCCCTCGGGTTCTGGCGTGCCTACCGGCACGGCGGAACCCTTAGGGAGGTACCGCCGGTCATGCCTGCCGGGCGGCGGGCATGACCCCCGCCCTTACGGGGCGGGGGCGCGAGATAGGGTCTTGCCTTTCGGCGATCCTGCCGGCGGCGGGTCTATTGCTCAACGATGCAAGGGACAAGGGGTGCATGATCACAACGCGGGCCACGCTGGGATACTGGAGCTGGCCAGCGGGCGGAAGATGGTAGGATCGACTGGCCTGGCCCTATGCATCAGATTGGCGGGGTGGCTATGGCCTTAGGTATGACGCCCACAAGGAGAGGAGCTGGGGGTGGCGGACTTATTTGAATTTCGAACCGGCAGGAGACTGCGGGATACGGAGGAGGCGCGGGTGTCGGCTGACGCCGGCGTGCCCGATTGGGTTGCTGACGAAAGCCGGGGCGCTTGGGTGGTGTGGCAGCGGCTGATCGACCAGGCGGCCAGCGAGGGGCCTGTGGTTACCCAGCCAAGTGATCTTGCATGACATTGGGCTCACAACCGCATCCCGTCGGCATATGCCGTCCGGCCGGTGGCGGCCCAGCGTTCATGCCATAGATTGTATCCCGGCTCGAGATCGCGCGCGCGTCGCGCACAAGGAGGGGATGTCCGTGCCGATCGATCAGCAGGATTTTCTGAACGGCCTGGCCACGCTGAACCTCAGCCCCACGATGTGTCTCGGGTTCGAAGATGACGCCTACGGCGCCATGCAGGGCTTGCTGAACTTCCGGCGAATGGGCGTCAGTACACGGCATGCTTGGGACGTTGCGGTAGCGACCGCGGCGGCGGAACGCAACGCCAGCAGTGGCTTTCGCAGCAGCGCCAACGTGTTTTATGGCGCGTTGCGACAGACCCGGGAGAACACCTTTGGCAACGGTCTCGACGATACTAGCATCCAGAGCAGCGACCGCCTGGTGCTCGCCCCCTGGTGCCTGTCCGAAGCCGAGTTCGAATATTGTTTCGTCTATATCCGGGACGGAACCGAGCCGGTTTTGAAGGACTATGACCGAAGCCTGATGACGGATGATCAGATTGCGATTGGTCGCTGGTCGTTTTCCGCCGGGCAATTGTTTCTCAAGACTTATTACCCCACCATCATGGGCCCGATATCGGCGATCTTGGAGCGCTTGACGGTTCCGATATTTGTGGGAAATACGATTATCTCGGCGGTCAACTATGGTTTGAAGCAAATATCCAAGCCTGAGATGATCCGACGCTATGAAATCGACGCCAGACGGCGGGAATACCTGCGGGGTGCGACGCGGGGTGGGGGCGCATATGTCGCCTCGGGCGGGGCCCGGTGACGCCGATGGAACAGACGGCCAAGACCCTATTCGACCTGGTGCGGCGCGTGCCGAAGTGGTTGTACGTCGGCGTGTTCATCACCCTGGTGATCCTGCATCTGACCACCCACAGCCTCTGGTTCATTGTCCCGGCTGCACTATGGTTGGGGCTGTTTGAAGGAGCCGCGGATAGGCGGTGGGCGATGTGGGCGTGCTTCGCGGCCGCCTTGGCTGGGGTGATCGTCCTGATTTGAAAGGCGGGGGCAAGAGCACCTGCAGGTGGGCTGGGCGAGAAAGCCCCGGCCGTCACCGGGGTCCTGGCAGCCTGATGCTACCGTAGCTGCTTATGGGCAGCGGCATTCGCCATGGGTCTGCGGTCCCAAGCCGAGATGGCCTCTTGGGCGAGGCGCTTATCACAGGAGGGACTTCTGTTTTGGCTCGGGCCCCGGGGTTAGGGGTGCTGGGGCGCTCCATTCCTTCCCGGCTTGTCGATGTTTGGCACAAGCCCATCGCGTGACGGTACCGCGTGGGGATTTGAGCGAAAAGCCATTGTGCCCGAAGGTGACCAGGCCGGCCTCCGCGCACCAGTGGCAGTATCTAACGTCGGATGGCTCACCCATGGCCGCCGGCTCCCCTGATCACACTGCGCGAATGGACGGGAAAGGCCAGACATGGCCATCCTCGTCCCGCCAACCACCGGTGAAGCGATCCCAGTCCCGGCCGCAGGCGGTCGTGACGACCAGGCCGCTGAGCTTGATCACCGCCTGGCGGCCATAGGGCTTCCCGGAGCCATCCACCATTTCCACGGTGGCGCCGACAGAGATCGTGGCGGGAAGGCCTATTGGGGAGAGGTAGGTTTCCATGGTGCTGGTTCTTCGTGTTCAGGGTCGATCGGATGGGACACATTTGCACGGCCGACTTCAGTCTACGCGGCGGCCGTCTCGGAGAAACGTAGCCTCGCGCTATCCAGATATAGCCGAGAGCGTTCAATACCGATCCAGCGCCTGCCGAGGCGCTCGGCTACCTGGCCGACAGTGCCGGAGCCGAAGAAAGGGTCACAGACGATATCACCGGGCCGCGTTGTCATGAGAATGGCCCGTTCCGGGAGGCTGGCTGGGAAGGTGGCTGGGTGGGGTGCGATGCCGGCGTTTCGGCAGGCCCGGCGGTACGGGTCATTTGAGGCGGAGTTGGCGCTACGCAGCACCGTCGACGGAATGGCCCCGCCATTGTCCTTGGCGAAAGCATGGGCGCCGATATCTATCCCGGAAGGTTTAACCCTGGCCTCGTCCGAGCGGTCTTGGCCGATGTAGCGCTTCAGTGTCTTCTCAGCGTAGGGCTGCAGCACCGCCCTGTTGTTGGCCTGGTCCTGGATACCGTTCACCTCGTTGATCCACCAGTATATGGGCTCGACGGTCTGTCGAAGCCGCCGGCGGCGGATTGAGACCCATTGGATGCTGCCCAGTTTGTGGGGGTTGTCCCAATACCAGCGCTGGGCCAACTGAAACCCGCAACGATCTTCAACCGCGGGCACAAACCGCTCGAGGTAGGTGCTTTGGTAGGGAGCGCCTCGACGATAGACCTCTGCGCCCAAGTTCATGAACAGGGAGCCGCCGGGCGCCAGGAGAGGTTTCCATAAGTCTACCAGGTCCAGCATCCAGCTGATCCAGGATGCTGTGTCGATGCCGCCATAGGGCTTGGCGGTCTGAATGGGGTAGGGCGGAGACGTGTAGATCGTGCTCACCGACCCCGGTTCGATGATCGCGGCCGCGTCCTCGACATGCCCCCAGATGGCCAGGCCCTGGCGCGTTTCGAAGACGGTCATGACCACGCCAGGCCTCGCGTTCTCCAGCAGGCCCAGGCCGCGGTCGGTCAAGGTCCATCGGCCGCGGGCGTGGGCGGCAATAAGGCCCTTCGTTTTTGCCAGCTGCTGGGCGTGGCGAACCTGGCGGTCGAACAAGTTGCGCTCGTCGCCGGCGAATGAAGCTTTCGCCTCCCGAACTTCGGCGCTTGCACCGATCTCCCTGGCCACCCTGTCGTAGAGGTCGGCGGCATCGGCTTCGCCGCCGGCGGCGCCCAGACAACGGATCAGGGGAAGCATCAGTTGCCCGCGGCTTGGCAAGGTCACCGCCCGCTCCGCGTCCTGCTGGGACCGGCCGGCTTCCTGGCGGCGCCTTCTTTGGGCTAGGGCGCTTTTCGAAGGGGGGGATTTGGTCATAGGCGGAGGTGAACTTTCGTGTCCGAGGGATGAGGTTGGTGCTGCTTCGTTGCCCTTCGGGCATCAGGTGGACGGGCCAGTACGTGGCAGGCACAGAGCACCTACTCAACATGTCCTCGTCCATTTACCTTTGGTCTTGGGGCAATGTAGATGTAGTGCCGTTGCCCACTAGGGCCGCACTTTGCAGCGCTCCAGTTATTTTTGCTTGTGCGATACGTGATCGCGTATTGTTCACGCTGTAAAGCTGATACAGATCACGAAAGCGTAAAACACCATCGATCTGAGCTTTTCTATAGCCTTCCAAGGCCGTTCTTGTCGTTTCACTAAACGTAGATGAAATGTGACCAAGAACATAATCCGTAATAGGTAAACGCCACTGATTCTCCGTTCTTATGTATAATGGCTCTTTCCGAATCAGAAACAGAATGAATAAAGAAATTCCACCCGTGAATACAAAGATTGAAATCTGAAGCGTGAATGCGATGGCCAGTTCGACAATCGCCGCAACTAAGATAGCCGCCATAATTATATCGCGATTATTAAATTCTCGAATTCGTCTGCGACCATATAAATAGCCAACAATTGCCTCTTTTTCACTCTCCGAAAGATCGCTCATCTAATGTAGATCCCTTCTTGTTGTGGGGAGGAATGGGTACTGGACATCGGCAGGCCGTCACGGATGATGCGAAGAGCCGCGTGCCACCGTTCTGATCTGGTCTTCAATTCCGCCCAAGATTCTTCAGTCCGGATGCCGCTTCGGATCATTGTCCGCAGCGTCTCACAAGACTGCATGTGGATAAGGGGCGCCTCGACCTGGCTCCCAGTGTTGTCGGTCATACAGTAGGCGATCAAGGGAGGGCTCCTTCATGATCGGCGCCGAGGCGTGGGCCGTAGCTAACACCGACGGTCTGCTGCGCCCATGTCGTATGCCCAGGGTTGTGCTTGGCGTGATTGGCGGCGCACGCCAAGGCGTTTTTGCCGGCCCAGCGGATAGTGTACGTGCCGGCCCCATCGCAGGTATGACAGCCACCCTCTGCATCCATTATCCCGCTGCGCTTTTCCACTGCCGCCTCCTTCTGTTTTCAGTAGCCTAGCCAGCGGAGGCGGGCGATCTGGCTGTTGTCGACGTCGGGTTCGCCCTCGACGGCCGGGCGCAGATAGCTTTCCTCGGCGCTGTAGATTTCGGCGACAACGTCTCTGGTGGTGCCGTCACGCAGTTCAGCCACGTAAGTAGCCTCATCGTGGATCCAAGCTCGGCCGCCGGCAAAGTCCATCCACTCACAGCGGTCGTGGGCGGCCGAGAGAGCTGCCTTTTCAAGTTCGTTCAAAGTGAGTCTCCATCGGTAGTCCTGGCTGGTCAGCGTCTTGCACGGCCATAGGTTTCGGTTGGGGGGATATCAGGCGTGCTGGACATCGTCCGGCAAGTTCCTCTTGTTGCCCTTGATAGAAATGGCGGATTGTGGGTCCGACCGCGCCCGCCGTCTTGGCGGCACTGCTACTGTCGTCCTGGCGGTTATGCGGCCGGAGAATCGCCGTAACGGTCGTCGATGATCTCGACGCGGCCTTCACCTCCGCAGACGTGGCACGCCACATCGAAGTCGTCCGACGGGGACATAGTGGCGTAGTTCCGGCGGCGTTCTGATCCGAGCCCGTGGCAACGCGGGCACTCGGCTTCGCCATCGTCGTCCACGAAGAGATTGACGGCAGGGTAGTCCCGCTCAACGTCCGTCCATTTTAATTTCTTCATATCAGACAAGGCCTACCTCCTTCTGTGGTCTTGATCAGCCGGCCGCCTTGGCGGCGCCAACAGCAGCGACGTCCTTCGCGTGGCGGGCGGTATCAGCGGCAGATAGTGCGCGCGCGAAGGCCTGCGCCGGCGTCAGGCCCTCTTTGAACAGCGGCCTCCAGTGTTCCGGATAGACCGTGAATTCGCCTGCTTCATAACCGTACTCGCCCTGGATCACGTTTTCTCTCAGCATCAATCGTAGGGTCAGGCAAGGAAGTTGTACTTGAGTGCTTTTCGATCCAGCAGCGGACGGCATGAAGGCTACACCATACTAAACCAACCGCAGGAACAGCGGGAATCAGGGGCATCCAAGCAAGTTGCCACGCCGAGAAGTACCCATTACTGGCAACAGTAAGAGAAATTTGCATAACGATACTAATTAATGTGACAATCAAGGTGGCGGCGTTTACGCACGCGCATAATAAATTAAAGACTGCGGAATTAGCCATGTTGTCCCAATGTTTTGATGCTTGGAGCAAAGATTTAACTATTGTACCGTTTCCATTTCATCATTGTGTTCCTGGGTAAGAGGCGTGTCGCTCGTCGTCGGGCCCGATGAGCTGTTTGGTGGGTTCTTCGCCGTCTCCCTCCAGGTGGGCCCAAGGAGGGCTCCTTCTGAGGCCCGGTGTTCAGGCGGCCGCCTTGGCGGCGATGATATCCGCTCGAACTTCACGAACATGGGCGGCGGTGATCCCCCCGTTGGCGCGGAACCAGTTCAAAGCACCGGGTTTCAGCGACCCCATTTTTTCCAGGCGCCACACCAGGGACATGGGCCGCATGCCGGCCAGGTCAGCGATGGCAACGGCCATCCGCCGTGTGAACCGATCTGAGCCTTCTGTGTGGGCCTCGAAGGCGGCTCTGAGCGCATCGTTATCCAAGGCAGGCTCCGTTCAGATAGTTTCGGCTGATACGATTTCGACGCCATAAGCGGCAAGCAGGCCAACCCGGGTGAGGAACCTGTCCGGCGACAGACACAATTCTATGAAGCGGTCGCCCAGGGTGACTTTGTCTATCTTCGCCGCCGCATCGAAGAATTTCACGTCGTCGACCTCTATCACGATCCGCTTCTTGCTCACGGCGTCGGGCTCCTTCTGCAGCTGGGCTATATTTCTATAGTTGGGGAGTTAACGGGAGGTGCTGAACTACATTTTTCATTAGAAGAAGAAAAATATAGAACTATAACTACTGAAAAAGCGGAGAAAGCATAGCCAAAACAACCAATACAATTCTCTGCATTCAGCAACGGTGTTCCATTGTAAGAAAGACAGGCGCCATACCAAGATAAAATACCGGACAAGATTGCTGAAACAAGAAAAAGACAAACGGAATAAAAATATCGGTCAAAATCATCTTTGGCGTACGCTATGAGCGTCGCCAGACCCAAAACAAAAGAGGTCACACCCAAGGCAAACGGTTTGATGGAAAGGCCATACATCAACGGTATATAGGCATCATATACGAGATGGTCACCGTCAATGTGTGTGTGTAGCGATAAAGACACGCCGAAATATGCCGACAGTGAAATTAATAATAAGCACCATGCCATGACATAGAGTCGGTGGCCTTTGCTGGGCTGAACATCGTTACTAGGCGTCCGATTGTCGCATTCAACGTTACTCAACTAACTCTCCTTATTTGGTTAAGAGGCGAGCCGATCTACATGGCCGCAAGAGTATCATCGATGGTCCAGGACGTTTATGTCAGATCCACAGTAACACACCGCCGAGACCCGCGATGGACAGGCCGACGCAACTGTAAACTGTTGCCATAATCATGGACCGCGCCTTATATGCCTCCCAAACACAAGTTAATGAAAGGATGCCGCAGACAATTGCCATGAGGATGGTCGGCGGCAACATGAGTTCTATAGGGGTCATAGGGCGGTTCCTGGGTGATTATTGATTGCCAAGCCGGTGGCGGGGTGCCGGATCAGCAGCTAAACCCAGATGGAAGTCAACTTCCTTACCGGCTTTTGCTCCCCGTTGGCGGTCACGCAACTCGTAGTCACGAAGTGTCCGTCCGTCATTACGGTTGATGGTGTTTATTGACTTGAGCTGACCGTAGGTCAGCGAGGTAAGGGCTGCAATCGCAGCGCTTGCTTGCTTGGTACGGGCTACCGGACGGGCCTTCGCGACAGCAGTGGCAATCCAACCTTCGCAAAAGAGGTCGGCTCGCCTGATCTTGTTGGCCCGAACGGTGACCCTCTTAAGCTCCTTGGAAACGTAGGCGGCCCTTGCCTTCAAGCACTGTCGCCGCAGCACATCGAATGCATAGGCGGCGATCTCGGGCGCGGGATCGATACCCACAAAGGACCAACTTGCTCCGTGATAAATGGCATCACAGCCGAAAGCGCCCATGATTGCCCCCGCGAGTTTATTTTCCCAGGCAGGCACCTTCACGGGCGCACCAGACTGAGTGAAGTTCTCGGAGGCATCAGCTGCCGCCAGGTCGCTATCGGTGATTCCGTCCGCTTCCATCAAGCGCTGGGCCATTTGCAGCGCCGTGGCAACCTCATGCTCATTGGCGCCCGCGCTATTGCTTAAGGCGAGGAGCTTCTTGATGCGCTCAACGCGCCTCGCTCTGGGCTCCGCGTTCATCCGGGGTCACTCCTTGCAATCTCAGGCAGCTACAGGAAGGCGGCGAACAATTTCGTCGCACCTCATGCTTCCTCGACTGGTCGTTCCCCGAAAGGGGAATAACGTATGTACGATATTGACAATAACGACCATATGTTAAAGCGTCAATATCGTACATACGAAAAGCGGGTCTTGGCGGAATATCATATGTATGTTACCCACCGGCGTATGGGACGACGGAAACTATGGACTGAGCGCCTGACTATCACCCTGCCCGAAGGCGTGAAGGAGGGCATAGATGCGCTGCTGGTGCCCAGCGAGACGCGCCTTGACTTTATTAGGACGGCTATCGATAGGGAGATGGCGCGTCGGCTGCGTGGGTTGGGACCGAAACGGAACCGCTACCGCTTGAAGCCGCCGACCATTTCCTGACCTTAGCAGCAAGCTGCTAGCCTGACCGTAGGCACGCCGGCGATGTGGTGGGCGGGATTGGGGGAAAATTCGAATACCTCGCGTGGCGGTTCCGAATTCTGAAGCTCCCGTTCGGTGAAGCAATTCGATTGCGGTTTGTTTAACGACAGAGGCTGCTGCGTAAATAAGTCCGCGCAAGTCGGCAGTCTCTTTGGGCCATTGACAATAAATCGGAGAGGCCTCCGACGCCACTGACGGCGGACCCGGAAATTCACGCGGCCTTCGTGCATACATGTCGAATAACTCAAATGGCCACCAGTCTCAGGAGCCGCGGGGCTGGTGAGGTGTCGAACCTGAGTTGTTAGGAGCGGCGCTCGAATGACAAGCTGTAGATTTTGACAGGTTGCATACAATAAGATGTCGGGGCAAATATTGGCGTTTAGTTTTTGGGAATTCCGGCAATTGGCTGGCCGGCTTGATCTGGCTTTTAAATATCCCACCCAGGTGTAGTGGGCACAAGATCAATTATCGGATTTTCCAAAAAATAAAGTTCGCTAGTTCGGTAATTATAGGAACCAGCGAAGTCAGCAACAGTCAATTCTCGTATAGTGACAACGATTTCCGCGATTGAAGGAGAATTTGGTGACGAAGTTAGCAGTGGCACAGCTTGGCCAATGGGGTTGGTTGATCACTTTGGTGGTGTTATTTTTTGCTCTTCCTTGGCTGGGCCCGCCGGCCGGATGGTGGTTCGCCAACTTCGCCTTTCCGGATATGGTAACCGCAATGAAGATCGAACCTTTGGAACACGCCGAAGCGTTCAAGGCGGGCATGTACGCTGCTATTTCCTTACTAGGTGGCGCAGCGTGTATGGGCGTGACTGTTTGGTTCTTGTTGATCTGCCTGCGGGTGTTCATTCAGCGAAAGAAAAGAGACATTTGCCTTGGGCCATGAGGTGATCTAAGGGATTGTCTTCCTAATTTATTGGGGTTCTTTCTAAATGACACGAGGTGAGTATTGTGACGTATAATTTTGAATTAGATGTTGGAATTATCTACTACCGGAAACACATAGTCGCTTTGGCAGACGGTGATCATGTTGAGGCGTACAGGCATCTCCTGACGGGGGCCGAAGCCGGAAGTCCCTTTTGCCTCGAAATCTACGGTCTTTCAGTCCTGGATGGTGAAGTGCCCGGGGTCGAGCCCAGTTCGACTGCGATTGACATGATTGAAAAAGCGATTGCATGTGGCCGTCCATCGCCAAGCTATGGACTAAAGCTATTGAAAGGGGAAGGGGTACCTCAGGATATAGAGAGAGGCATCAGTCTATTAATCCACTCCGCAAGGACTGGGTGTGCTACAGCCTCCTTTGAGTTGGCTGCCATTTATGGTCGAGGCCTGTACGGCGTTGAAATTTCTTCGGAGAAGGCCTTTCTTTTTATTGCGCAATATCTCCCTTGGTGGGTTCGCCTACTGTCCTTCTGCCAGTTTGGACGGCAAGAGTGTGTGAGGTGGGCTATCGCTCATAAAGAGAATGTGGACGCGAGTATGCCCACACCCGACGACTGGGAGCTTCAAAGGAACAGGCAGGAATTGGTGAAGACCATGGGATGGCGCTGAAGGTCCCAAGGGCTAACGTTGCAATGCGACGAAGCGCCATTCCCGCTTTTCCGAACGCGATGCATGGAACTGCGATGTCGCTGGTCACCCAAGCGGAGCCGGTTTGGTCGTGCGGGTTTGGCCCAGACGATGGAAAGGGAGCATGCCGCAACGCTTCCGAATTCGGAACCCTGGCGCGCAGCAGCCACGTGAATTTCTGACGCCATGACCGGGCTGCGCATGGCCTTTATCGATGTAGGGGGCTCTTTCAAGATGAACGATCAATGCTGAGCGGGCGCGCGTTCTCGCCTTGGGATGACGGAGCCCGGTTTAGGCCATGCTGGCATCACCTGTTGTTTGGATGGGAGGGCTGCGGCGTGTGAGCGCTTTAACCCAAGCTGCAGGCATATCGCGATGGCCCCGCTAACCGGGCCGCGAGCGTCGTCTGGTTGGCCAGCAAATACGAGGTGATCGACTATGCGAATTCCCAGCAAAGAAGAGCTTAGGCACCAGCCGGCCCTGGTGGCTTATGGGTGGGCACTGGTTGCTGCCACTCTGCAACTTGCGCTCCGCACACTCTATGTCGCAGGCGGGGTGCTTCTGCTGTTTGCGTTGGTCATGAACTTGGTCTGGTGGTGTGTCACCGGACTTTGGGCCTTCGTCTATCACAGTCCACCCGAGGGCGGCGGCGAAAGCGCGTCGGAGGCCTCTCCTGACGATAGAACGATAATGTTGCTTGCTGGGATCATTGGGTTGCCCGGCACCCTTGGGGCTGTCGGTGGCGTCGGCTGGTCCTGCTTCGAGGACAGGCTTCATTATGTCGATATGCTCATGAATTCAACGATCTGCAGCATGGCGCTGGGACTTGTGGCGGTGATGGCATACACATGCTGGTGGATCGTCACCCGCGGGGGACGTTGGCTTCGCGTTCGCGCCGGCCGAGGTGAGAGCGTTCAGGTTCTTCTGATTGGGCCACCAGTGGGTGGGGTTTCGCCTTTCGACAGGCCTCAGGGGCAATAACGGTGTTCTCGCGCACCTGTGCGGAATGGATGCAGGGCGACCCGGGGGCCGGATTCTTCTCGATGGAGGGTTATGATGTGGTGGGCGGGCGTGCTGGTGGTTCTGTTCTGCGTGCTGCACTTTGGCATGCACCTGGCTGTGCATTTCGCCCTTGTGGTGGCTTTCGTCGGCATGGGGGTTCTGTGGCTCGCTTGGAAGGCGCGTTGGGTGCTCTTGGCCATCTTCGGCTTGGAGCTTCTGTTGGGCGGCCGCGGCGACGACGCGTGATCTGTATCATGCCCTGAGGAGTCCCCAGCGTGAGCTGTGCCGGGTGGGCAGTACGCCCTTCCAGCAGCTGAAGGTGCGGTGACACTAGGTTACCGGGTGTCGCTGCCTGGACGATGTTCTGAGTGGACCCTTGGAGGGGTGCCGGCTGACTTCCATTTATTGGTAAGCATTCGTGGAGATGGTGTCATGACGGAAGCCAAGAAGAAAAAAATCTTCGAATGGACAGTCGTCTTTTTCATGCTGTTCAACTTTGTTTGGATGGCCGCGAGTTCGGCGTCGGATGCTTTCAAGGACCTGAGGGAAGGACTGATGCTGCCGCTGATCTTTCATGGGGCGTTCGCCTTGTCGTGGGCGTTATGCATCGCCTATTTCATACGAGGTTATTTTGGCGTTAAATCACCGTCAAAGGGCGGTCGCGGCCAGTTGTGAATTTTGGCGCGCTTCAAGCTCGATAGTCTTGCAAAGATACACCCCTCCGGTTGAAGCTGTGGGACGCACAATCACGGAGGGTATGGTGCTGAAGCCTAAATTTCTGCTGCCTGTTGCCGTCATCGCCATGACGGCGGGTTCCGCCTTTGCGGCCGACTTAGGGCCCGGTCCTGATCAGCCGCTGTTGCAGGCGGCCTGCCACTTGAAGCTCAACAGTCCTGGCCTGACCGGGGCGCCGTTCTATCAGTTTGCCTTGGAGTACGACCTGGATCCGACCACGGTTGAGCATGTGAGCCCCGTGGTAGGCCAAGGCGACGGCGCCGAGCGGTACGTGATTTCGGTCAAGGATGTGTCGCGGGGCTGCAGTGGCGGTCGGGTGGTCGCGTCTAAGGTGGTCAACGGCCAGGTCGAGGTTCGCATCGAATTTGCGGGGCCGACCAATCAGGCTCCCCTGGGCAAGCCCTTCAAAATGGAATTCACGCGGTTCAATTTCACCGCCACGTTCCCATACGTACCGGGCACCGAGGTGACGCGGACGCAAGAAGGCCACAGCTTCAAATTCACCATGTGATATTCCGGGGGCGGCGTCTGGTGATGTCGCCCCCGCCGGGGGGGGTCCTGGCGCCTTAGCGCCATCCAGGCCGGTGTGGAACCCAGTTTCGAAAAAGAGGAAAGAGACATGGTTGACTACTTCGAGAAAATGGCTCTCAGGCTGCTGAAGCTACCGAAGGGAAAACAGGACCAAGAGCTTCATCGGATGCCCGAGAAGCAGGCCGCAAGCGTTCGTGCGGAGATGGCGCGACTGGGTCAGCCGGGTATTCACTGAGCACTCGGTGAGGGTCGGGCCGGTTATTGGCCCGGCAGGCATCTGCGGGTGCACAAGCTACCAGGAGAAGGCTGCGGCCTGGATTAGTATGTCGCCATCGAAGATGCCGGACCAAACCCCTGGCAGGACTATGGCGGCCCTGAAAAGGGCACCAGCATCCGAGGGTGAGAACGCCAGGCCCAGGAAGGCGACGGCGATCAATTTTGGTACACGATCAGCCAACATTCTCCACCTGTGTCTGAAGGGCGTGGCTACGTCCGCCGACGCCGTTGATGTAGTGCCTTCACCTGATGATCGTGGTACTCGCCAATTCGAGCGCCTGACGGCCTTCGTCGGTGCGAAAATAATCGCCATGGCAACGCTCCAGCAGTTGTAGCCGGACAAGTGGATCAGCGCGCCGGTGAGCTTCATGTGTGGGTACATCCCAGGGCCTGGCGAGGAGCAGCAGGTCGTCGATGTCCAGGTACGCCATCCGTCAGCCCATCGTGAAAAGGGCTGGGAACGCCGCGCGCACGGCGGCCTTGAAATCCTCCGGATTAGCCGGTGGGGCGCTGTCGAAGAGCGAGGTACGCGGCACCGATGGTCCATCGACCAGGGCGGAACCATCACAGTTCAAGCAGGTCAACCAACCGTCACCGTCGGGATCAGGGACGAATCCTGGACGGCACTCCCCTTCGCACGCGGGACAAGGTTCATTGGCCATAGGCACCTCTGGACCATTCGGTTGGAACCCGGTCAGCTGAGCCCCCCGGGGGCTGGCTGCCGAACCTTCGTCTCAATTGTTACATTGAAATGTACTGCAACTAGCGGTAAATGTTAATTGTCACTCGCACATCATATTCGATGGTGGGTGGGACGCCACCTAAGCTGCGGTTTGGCGATGGTCACTCCGATCTGTCGCCCTGGATTGGGAAGCGCGGCCGGGGGCTCACTTTGGAGTACAGAAATGTCTCTTGTGTTTACCCATCGGCTTCCGTTCCAGGTTCTGGCTGCTGTTCACCAGGCGACGGCGCCGCGGTCCTTGGTACCCCGAAGTGTGAGGGTGGGAAACCGACGGACATCGATGAGGCTGGAACCGCAGTTCTGGATTGGACTGGACTTACTCGCTCGCCAAGAGAACTGTCAGATTACGGAATTGCTGGATATTGTTGATCGCAACCGCGATCAACAGACCAGCCTGTCGTCTGCCGTCCGAGTGTTGGTGGTTTCCTATTTCCAGTGGCTGACGTCGCTTGAGATGGAGCATACACCGATACCGGCTTCCGAGCATAGTTTGACCCAGGCGCTGTTCTAACCGGCCGGAGAGCGGCTCGGGCCGTTGCCCAAGGGCGGGGCGACGGCCTCGCCCTGAGCTGTGCCTGTCTTGAGTGGAGAGCCTACTTTGCGACCGTAGCGGCGGCCAGGTCATTGCGTTGAAGATGCCTTAACTTCACGTTCGCCTTGCGGCTGAACATCAAAGTCTAGCGGTCCCTGGTCTCCGTCCGTCCTGTACCGTTTGGAGCATTGCTTCTGCGCCAGAATATGCCGAAAAACCATCCTGTCAGCGCGAAGCCCAAAAGGCCCCACACCGCCAATAGCCAAAAAAAGTGAGCGAGTTCAATCTGATCCGGCTCCCGTTGAAGCCGAAGCGCCAGGGTAATGTGGTATGCGGTGATCAGGCCGCAAATCATCGTTGGCAGCAACGCCGCAACATTGAGAAGCCGCCGGAAAGGGAATGGCCAGCCCATCCGTTTCTCCAATCCAATTCCGTCCTTTTCGCGGTTCCGCCGCGCCGGGCTATACTTCGAGTATTTTTCTGGGCGCTCCAGGCAGGGCCCAGAGCTTGGCCATCAACTCATCGGCCGCCTTCAATGCGCCGCCCTGGCCTCTCTCCGCAGTTCCGCGGAGTTCCCCGGCAATGGCATCGGCGAGACCGTCGGCCAGTGGCGCGGCCTCCGCTTCGAACAACACTCTAAAAGGCGCTATCACGGCTCGTGCCCGCTCTCCTGCCCAGTCCATTTCATTGTCCTTGCGCCGGCGGTTCATTAGCTATCTGCGCACACGCCAGTGGCCTTGGCGTTCCGGCGGGCCGCATCCCTGCCGGCAGCCCAGGCAGCATAGCCGGGCGTGCCTTGCCCGATGCGGGCCGGCTTCACTGCAGGCTTCAGGAAACCCAAGCGGTATTCCTCCCAGAACGCACGTCCACCACGTGGGGCGCCGTCGTCGGCCGGCGGCGGAGGAAAGGCGGTGAGCCGATCATAGGCCGTCTGGTGCATCGGGTTCTTGAACCTGGTCATCGCTTTTGCTGCCGTTGGAACGCAGCCCGTACATGAGGCGGACACCGGGGCCGCCAGAGCTGCCACCATCTGCGTGGGCGCCACCCGTCCTTGGTGGCAAGTTCCACGACAACAGCCGTCGCTTCATCCCTCGAAGCATAGCCGCTGACCGAGATGAGGCCGTTATCGAGGATAAGTTGTTGGCCGTAGCTTCCCATGCCGCATTTCCTCCGTGAGCAGTGCCGATTGAACCAGAATGGCCTGCGAAAGACACCATTCTGCGAACGCATCCTTCACCTAGTATTCTCGCCCTCAAGGATGGATGAGAAGTCATATCCGTAGAATGTGCGGAGAGCGTTCCAGTGATCTTCTACCGCCGCAAATCGTAGCGATACTTCATTACGTAGTTGAGCATCAATAACGAAGGCTGGGCGTTCTCCTGCATCCTTCACCAAATTGAGCCCCACCGAGCCGTTCAGCCAAGCCTTCCGACGAAGGGCTTCCATAGGTTCGTTCGCGTGGTGAGGACACGCATCGACAGTTTGGCCGGACAACCGCGCTTGCCGGCCTTGCTCCACCGCTTGTTGAACCTCATTTGGAAGGCCTTCGAAGGCCGCACGCTCTACGGTCATTGTTTGTTCCTTCACGTTGGGGCATGTGCCTGACGATCGGCGCCTTTGAGGTTGGTCGGCGGTAGAAGCTGCACGAACCAGACGAGCGCTTCTGCCAGGGGTGATCATGTTCACGCTGCTGGCCCCGACCGCAAGATGGCTGGGCGGTCGCACCATTCTTGGCGGTTCAAAGCCCGGTGAGTTGATTCCCGTCGCGTCCCGTGAACTGGATGTTGCCCTCGAATGCGGGTGAAGCATGGCGGACCACGATTGTCGCAGGAGCGGCGACCATGGGCCTGACTAGAAGCCAGAGCGCCATTCCGGTGGCGCCGGCGGCCATGCCACCGGGGATTGGGTATTGATCCACGAGGGCCTGCCAAACTGGCCAGACTCTGGCGGCTATTGCGATTGCTCCCGACATGGCCAGAAGAAGGGGTTCGGCCTGGAGCAGGAGAGCAAACCCACATACCACGGTGATCATCAAGGTCTGAACGCTGATGCCTGAGGCGCGAGAGAGCAACCGGCGGCGCCAAAGCTGGTACGCAATGCGGCAAAGCGCGATCAATGCCCAGAGAAGCAAACCGCCCTGGATGAAGCCAATGACGGCCGGGGTATGAGGCGCCAGTTCCGCGCCGGTGAAGGTGCCTGCGATCACGGTAGCAACATCAAGAAAAAGCGAGACAGATAGGGCACGAACGACCAGGAACATGTCCTTGGTCGGGTTTTTGGAGAACCACTCGTCAGGGAGATTTTGGATGATGCTCACCGGTCGGCCTTTCGCTGGATGTTGAACAGTTCAGCGGCCAGCTGTTGCACCGGCACGCGGTGGTTGCTGAACTTTACAATCTGGTGGAGGGTAGCCCTGTTCGATGCCCGCGGCTACGGGCTGTATGGCGCCCGGCCCTGGCTGTGCTGTGGATACGCGGGATGACGGGGTGCCATATCGCCAGGTCTGGATGCACCTGCGTGATCATGGTCACCTCATGTTTCCTAATTTTTAGCGGTTTGCAGCCACTGCTGCAAACCCTGCCGAGCGGCGAGCTGGGTCGGGTTGGAGGGGGTATGCCGGCGAGGGGGGCGGGGTTGCGCCGTAGGGGGCCTTGGCCCCTGCGCGGCGCGGCGCCGCCCCCCTTATAGGTGGCATGCCCGGAGGTGGGGCCGGAACAGGACCCAGCCTCCCGGCCCCGGCAGGGGCTGGAAAACCCGTCAGCGCCGCCTGGCTGAGGGAGGGGGTATCTCACTCAAGTCGCGGGTGGCTCCCGCCGGCCCTACGCCGAAGGCCCGAGACAGCTTGCTGGCTCGGCTCCCTCGGGTTCTGGCGTGCCTGAGGGCACGGCGGAACCCCTAGGGAGGTACCGCCGGTCATGCCTGCCGGTGGGCGGGCATGACCCCCGCCATTTATGGCGGGGGCGCAAGAAAGGGTTTGAGGTTTCTGTACCGGGACCTGAGACTGGTGGTGAGCCTAGGGACCCACCAGGATCTGCACCTCGGGAGGTGAGAGCACTTGGCGCACGATCAGGATACGGCGACGGCGTTCATAGTGGAGACGGCTCACAGGGCTGGTGTCAGGCCCCCGCCCATAAGGTGGGAGAAGGAGCTGTACTACCAGGCCTGCGTGAACCTGGTGACGGGGCGGGTTCATGTCGATACCCGTCTCCTGGAGGTAATGCCCGATCCCTACATTGAAGCGCTGCTTGCCCATGAGGTCGGCCATCTGCAGGACCGCGGCCGGGCTTTGCTGACCCAGTTGCTGCTGATGATAGTGATGCTTCTGTCGATGGTGCTGCCGCTCTGGGTCGTATGGTGGTTTCACGGCATCCCGCCCGACGGTCAGCTGCCATGGCAGTGGGTGGCTGGAGCCCTGGCGTCGGGGCTGCTGTTGCTGTGGTTCAACATGTGGGCAATGGAGTGGGAACTGGATAGGCGCGAAGAGGTGGCAGATCGCTTCGCCGTGCAGATCTGTTCGGCCTCGTCGCTGTTGGAGATGCTGCTGTTTCATCAGCGATTGGTGAAGAGGTCTCTGGGGCCTTCCTTGCTTCGGCGGCTGAAGGTGCTGGAAGCTTGGGCAGGATAATGGGGAATGAAGGTCCAAGGCCTGGTGCCGCTGGACGGATTGCCTGGTGGAGGATGAGGGCGCCATGAGAGGGCGGCTTTAGCCGCCCTCGGGGAGAGGCGGCGTCAGCCGCCGGTTCCCCGGAAGTCCATGACGGGGATGCCGAGACGCTTCGCCTTGTCTGCCATGTTGTCGACGACACCCTGGCCCGGGTACAGCAGGATGCCGATGGGAGCGACGTCAAGGAGCGCGTCGTTGCGCTTGAAGGGAGCGGCGCGTTGGTGCTTGGCCCAATCGGGTTTGAAGGCGATGCGGGTGATCTTGCGGTTGGCGGCCCACCTGTCGGCGATGAGTTCGGCACCGCTTTCGCTGCCTCCGTGGAGAAGGACCATGTCGGGGTGGCGCTCGAGGACCTTGTCCAGGACACCGAAGATTTGGTTGACGTCCACGATGTCGGGCCCACCGATGACCGCGACCTTGGGGCCCTTGGGAATGTAGACGGAGTTCCGGGCTTCACGGCGGGCGGCCATGAAGTCGCGGCTGTCAAGCATGGCGGCGGTGAGATGTCGGTGGTTGACCTGGCTGGAGCTGCGGGGACGCCAGGTGCTGCCGGTGTGAACCGAGAAGAGATCGGCCGCGTGGTCCCGCATGGCCTCGAGCCAGTTTTGGCGGTCGATCATGGTCTGTCCGATGGCGACAAGGCGTTCCAATTCGACTGACCGGACTTCGGACCCGTCCTGCTGCTGCTGGGCCTCACGCTGGGAGCGTTCATTCTGGTCGAGGTCGCGACTGATGCGGTCGGCCGCCCGCTGGAAGATGTTGGTGGTGGCCCAAAGTAGCTCCTCGAGGTCCGGTTCCATGCGGGTGGCCTCCAGCGTGGAAACCAGGGCGTCGAAGATGTCGCTGATCGCTCCGAGGGACTGATGGGGATCGGGCATCGGGCGGGTGTCGATGTCGTCGTCAAACTCCCGAAGGCCGAACAACTGCGCGTGCTCGATGAAGCGTGCCGTGGCGGAAGATTGATGGTCGGTCATTTCAGTGATCCCCACTTTACTTTGGGGCCGCGCCCTCGCGGCCTTCGTGGAGACGACACACGCTTCCCCGGCCGGCGGCGCACCGCCGCTTGCGGCGGCCGGAGTGCAGCGGAGGACGGCGGAGCGGGGGCTATTTTGGTCGCGATGCAAAGCCGGGCCTGCCCGGCGGCGGAAAATAGTCCCCGCTCAACGTTGCGCTTTAGGCGGTCGGGAGAAGCGTTTAGTCCCACGAGAGAAGGCCGGGGTGGGGCTCTAAAGCTTTGGGGTGGAGCGATGGCCAGGCTGTCTACGCCGCTGCCTCGGTGCTGACGGAGGATTGCAGCTGATGGCGCTCGAGGATGGCGTCGAAGGTGTGGCGGCTGCCGGTCGGGATGAAGAGCCTCAGCCGCCACGCGATGATTTCGCTGACGCAGCCGGCGGCTTTCAGGCTGGGGACGTCGGTATCGGACCACCCGCAGAGTTCCAAGCGCTGGTCATGCATGACACGGACCCTGCGGATGCTGAGGTTGTCCGCCAGGTTGAGGATGGCGTCGCCGCTGCTGACGGTGGCCCAGGCGTGGTCGGGGTCAGGCGTGTCGGTGGCACAGTCACCGAACTTGTTCCAATCGGCCGGGAGCTGGCGGCCGATGATGCGCTCGCCGTCATCGGTGGTCAGCCGGTAGACGCGAGAGCTGTACTCGGGAAGTTGGCGCCAAATCGGCAGAAGGAGGCCGGTGACGATGCGCAGGGAACGAGTGGTGGTTGTCGGCAGAGCGTCGGCCTCGATGCTCCAGATAGCGCGGAACGTCTCTTCGTCGGCCGGCATCCAGCTGCTTTCGGCGAGGTGATTGGCGGGCATGTAGTCGATGTTGGCGGGGCGGACCAGGCGAAGCCGGGCGATGAGATCGCCCTTTTCAGATAGAAGGGAGGAAGCTGACGTGAGGATGGCGGCACGCTGTGAGCGCTGGTTGACCACGGGCTTGCCTTGGCCGTCCTGAATGATCTTCCAAGCCTCATCCGCCTGCAGAATGTCGGTACGGCATTGCTCGTCGATGGTCACCAGCTGGGTTTGCGCACCGGTGGCGGGATGGACATAGATGGTGCGCCTGTCCCGTACCTGGAAGCTGTCCGCGGTGAGGGTTTCGAGGCCGAGGTCATAAACGCCAGCGGCTATGGCCGCCTCCACCCGGGCGGTCATGAGTTCGTGGAAGGTTTCGAAGATGGTGTTCTGCAGGTGGATGGGCAGGGCCAGGAGGCGGTTCAGGAAGGTGGTGATTGGCGGAAGCTGGTCCCTGATGGCGCCGGTTTGGGTGACCAAGCTGAGACCTGTCATGTTCTCGAAATCCGCGAGGGGACAGCCGTCGACGTTGCCGCCGATGATCTTGTGGTAGAGATGGCGGAGCGCGTCGCGGCCGTAGACGGATTCCAAGTTGTCTTCAGGGCGGAATAAGCCCTGGCCGCCGGTCTGGCGCTGTCCCTTGGTCATGGCGCCTAGGCTGTCGAGCCGCCGGGAGATGGTGGAGCTGAAGCGCTTTTGGGCGGCCACGTTGGTGCTGATCGGCCGGAAGATGGGGGCCTGCTTCTGGTTGGTCCGCTGTGTCCTGCCCAGGCCCTGGACGGCGTTGTCCGCGCGCCAGCCGGGCTCCAGGAGGTAGTGGGTCCGCCGGCGCTGGTTCTTGCAGGACAGGTCCGCATGGTAGGACCGGCCGGTGCCTCCGGCGTCGCTGAAGATGAGGATGGATTTGCGGTCGTCCATGAAGGCGGTCGTGTCGTCCAGGCTCGCGCTGCCAGGGCGGTTCTCGACGGCCAGGCGGTGCCCACGGCGGACGATGCGCCGGCGGCGGCCTGTGACCTCCGCCACGGCATCGGTACCGAAGTGCTGGATGATCTGGTCCAAAGCCCCGATCACGGGGGGAAGGGCCGCTATCCTTTCAACGAGCTGCTCGCGGCGCTGCAGGGCGAAGCGGCAGGCG
Source organism: Nitrospirillum amazonense (assembly GCF_029594735.1). Taxonomy (NCBI): domain Bacteria; kingdom Pseudomonadati; phylum Pseudomonadota; class Alphaproteobacteria; order Rhodospirillales; family Azospirillaceae; genus Nitrospirillum; species Nitrospirillum amazonense. The sequence goes on along the minus strand of NZ_JARPAF010000019.1, from coordinate 27,011 downwards.
ACCGGTTGCCCGTCCTTGTAGACGGGGCTGGACAGCACGGTTCCATCAGATAGGGAGTGTTCCTCGTAGAGCTGGGTGGGGAAGGCGCTCATCAGGTAGCCCAGCACATACTCGCGGGGGGTAACGTCGACCTGGAGGTCGTTCCACTGATCGGTGGGGATTTCCGCCAAGCGGCGCTCGAGGAGGGCCTCGCCGGTTGACACGATCTGCACGACGGGGGCACGGCCCTCGCCCAAGTCCTGCTGCATGCTGCGGATGAGCGTCGGGACGGTCATGCCGGTCAGCAGGTGGGAGAAGAAGCGCATCTTCGTGGATTCGAAGGCGCTGCGCGCGGCGGCCAAGGCCTGCCGGTTCCTGGTGACGCCTTCCTGGCTGATGACGCCGGCGGCCTTCAGCACGGATTCCAGGTTGTTGTGAATGATGGTGAACGCGCCGGCGTAGGCGTCATAGACCCTGATCTGTTCCGGCGTCAGGTCATGGGTGAGGATTTCGTACTCCACGCCGTCGAAGCTCAATGACCGGGCGGCATAGAGGCCGATCGCCTTCAGGTCGCGGGCGACGACTTCCATGGCGGCAACGCCCCCGGCCTCGATGGCGGCGATGAAGTTGTCGCGGGTGGCGAACGGAAAGTCGTCGCCCCCCCAGAGGCCCAGGCGCTGCGCGTATGAGAACTTGGCGACGGAAGTGCCACCGGTGGCGGAGACGTAGACGATCCGCGCATTGGGCAGGCTGTGCTGGAGCTGCAGGCCGACGCGGCCCTGCTGGGATGGGGCCTGGACCTGGTCGCCTTCGTCGTCCTGCACGCCGGCGGCATTCTGCATGGCGTGGGCTTCGTCGAAGATGATGACGCCGTCATAGTCGGCTCCGACCCAGTCGACGATCTGCTGTAGTCGGGAGATGGCGGTCCCACGTGCCTGGGATCGCAAGGTGGCGAAGGTGGTGAACAGGACGCCCCGGTCAAGGACGATGGGCGCGCCGTGCGAAAATCGCCATTGGGGAACGACAAGGAGCGGCTCCATGCCCACGGCCGACCAGTCGCGCTGCGCGTCCTCGAGCAGCTTGTCGGACTTGGAAATCCAGATGGCCTTGGTGCGCCCCTGGAGCCAGTTGTCCTGAATGATGCCGGCGCTCTGGCGGCCCTTGCCGGCGCCGGTGCCGTCGCCCAGGAAGTACCCGCGGCGGTACTGGACGGCGCCTTCGGTATCCGGGGCCACCAGTTCGATACGGTCAAGGGTTTCGTCGGATTTCCACCAGCCGGCGAGGTACTGGCTGTGAGCCTCGCCGGCGTAGATGACGGTTTCCAGCTGCATGTCGGACAGCAGGCCGTCGCTGACGACATGGGGGAGCAGGCGCGGGCGATAGGTGGGGATCGGCGGGGCGACGGCCGCCATCGCGGCCGATTGGACCAGGGCGGTGGGGTGGGGCTTGGCGCCGGGGATGCGGATGGATTGGAGTTGGTAGGGCTCGTAGACCTGGCCGTCGCGCATGGCGGTGGTATGGGCCTGGGCTATGGGCTCGTACACGAGTTCGACCCCCTGGACCTCTGCGGGCGCGGATGGCCGAGCGGCAGGGCGGGCCTTGGGACCGGTGATCAGCGTGGGTGTGGAGATCGATCGTAAAGGCTGGGGAGACAGGGGCAGTCGCGGGGGCAGCGCGTCGGCAATCCAGGTCAGGAGCGTGCGGCCGTCGGTGGCATGGCCATGGCAGTTGGGCAGATGGTCCACCGTAGGAGCCGGGCGTTTGTCGAAGACGCTGATGCGCGTGTCGGTGGTGGTGCCGTGCTTGGCGAAGAGCTTGCCATCGACGGAGGCGGTGAACAGCAGGGTGGCGTCTTCCTGCATTTCGGTGAAGGCCGCGCGGTAGGCGGGATTGTGAGGGCCCTGCTGAGCCCCGGAGATGACGACAAGGCGACCGTTGGGGGCGAGGCGCGCCAGGGCGGATCGAATGTGTCGGATGCCGACCCCGCTGGAGCGCCCTTCGACCTTCACCGCTGCGCTGAAGGGCGGATTCATGATGACGACGGTGGGAGCGGGGGCGTCCCCGAGGTGGTCGTCGATGTGGATGGCATCGTGGGTGCTGAGCATGGCGCCGGGGAAGAGGGCCCGCAGCAGTTGCGACCGGGTGCCCGCCAGTTCATTGAGCATGAGGGTGGCGCCGGCGATCTGCGCGTGGACGGCCAGCAAGCCGGTGCCCGCCGATGGTTCCAGCACCAGGTCCTGGCCGGTGATGTCGGCCGCCGCCGCGGCGGCCAGGCCCAGGACTAGAGGCGTGGAAAACTGCTGCAGCTCGACGCTCTCCTCCGACCGGCGGGTGTGGGTGGGGAACAGGCCGGCGACCCGCTCCAGCATGGGTAGCAGGGCAACGGGGGAAGTGGCCTTGGCCAGGAGGGCACGGCCGTATTTGAGGAGGAAGAGCACGGCGGCGACTTCGCAGGCGTCGTAGGCGGCCTTCCAATCCCAGGCGCCGGCGGCGTCGGTTTGCCCGAAAGCGCTGGTCATGGCGGCGTGGAGGGTTTGCGTGTCGATCCGCTGGCCGGTGCTGAGCATGGGCAGCAGTTCGCGGGCCGCGCCGACGATGCGGGCGGCCTTATCGTGGTGGGTAGTCATGATGTCTCCGGGTTTAGGCGCCGGGCTCTGCTATGGCCCGATTACACCCCGCAGGGACTGTCCTCTCACTCTCACGCTGGAGCTTGCGCTGCGAGGCCAGGAAGGGCAGCACGCTCGACTGGTGTCGTCGGCGCCTGGCTGGCGAATGGGTCCACCAGCTTGTGGATGGGCTGGGCGCGGCCCATCCATGCTTCGGGCCGAATGCAGCGAACCCAGTCCGCGAAGCTCGGGATATACCCGAGGTCTTCGAGGACGTGCTGCTCGCCGATGAGGCGGACCGGCACAATGCGTCCGGTGGAGACCGTGATCGTCGGCCCGAAGAAGCGCTCCAGCATGAAGATGCCTTCGGCATGGTGGCGAAGCGCTCGATGGCGGAAGTCGGCGGTGATCGCCTTCGATTCATCGAACCACTGGTGCAGAGGGAGATAGTTTTCCGGTGCGCCGCCCCATTTCCTCATAGATGAGAGGGCATGGTGATAGCAGTGTCCCATGTTGTCCTCTCAGAAATTGTAGTTATGGGATTCGATGGCGGTATAACGCTCGTTGAAATCGAGCGTTATGGTATTCTCCGCGACGTCGAAAACGACCTCGCCGTAGGCACCATCATTATTTTCCCAGCCGGAACGGACTTGACTGAGAACGTCATAGGTTAGTCTTTCAGTGGCCTCCTTTAAACTGACAGTGGACCTGCGCGGTTCATTTTCACCCCAAACAGCGTCGAGAAACTCGACAACAGTGGATGGAAAAGTGGAGATATTATCTCGGGCTTTGACCTCAATATCCTCGACTTGTCCAGAATCGCCGCAGCCGTCGAACGTGACTACGACATGAGTAATGCCCGCCGTGGCGAGCGCGGCCAGTAGCGCTCCTTTGTTGATTTCGAATAATTGAGCGTCAAGTGCTGCGAAGCGTTGATATTCCGACATCAGGGACTGGTTGTCGGCCGTTGCTGCGACTGTGTTTGGTGTTTCGGTCATGTCTGGCTCCTGAAACAGATGGCCCGGCGCGACGGCCCGACTATGCGGGCCGCGGAGCTTTTCGGGCCCGGCGGTGGGTATTACGCAGGTTCAAGTCCGGCATCACAGGACGTCTGGAGCCCAGGCTGCGGTCTGATTCCAGATGGATTTGGGCACCCGCGTTGCCTGGACCTGGTACTGTTCAAGGGTGTGGAAGGTCAGGAAGTCGAGCAGGTCCCCTGGGTCGAGCAAGTTGAAGGTCCAGACCTTTACGGCCTGGCCGTCGCGACTGGTTTCAGTGTGATTGCGCTCCGCCAGTCGTTCGTAGTGCTTGGGGTCGTAGATGACTTCATCTTGGCCGATAGTAATGGTGCCGTTGACACGAACCCCTTGGCGCTTGGCCTCGTCCGGCGCGATGGGGTCGGCAAGGTGTCGGCGGATAGCGCCGATGTAGCCCTCCGGCGTGGTCTGCCGATTGCGGAGCCTGAGCGATCCGCCGGCGGCCGCCGCCGCCAGTTTGGTGACAGTTCCGATGACCTGCCAATGCATGCCGGCGGCCAAGACGGTCCAGTCGCGCGCAACCTTATTGGTCCGCGCGTCAAAGAGGTTGTTGTCGCCCCCTTCTTCCAAGAGGAGGTACTGGCTGTCGTAGGTCAGCCTCTTGGTGCGCGCGACGTCATCGAAGGGAAAGAGGATGGCCATCTGACGAAATACGATGCGGTAGCTCATTGCGGTCTCTTTTGCCGTTGAGGTTGCGCAGCCCCAAGCGCCGGTGCTCGGGGCTGCTTCGATTCAATCATTCGGCGGCGATGGCCTGGATGTTGTCGGGGGTGTCATCGCAGATGGTCTCCTCCAGGAACGCGGGGAGTTCGTCGGACGTCGCGATAGCCGGGACAAAATCGTCATTGGCGGCGGTGACACGCAGCTGAGGGGGAAGCCAGCCGGTGCCGCTCAGCAGCCGCTGGGCCTCGGCCGCCATCTGCTGCTTCTTGAGATGCTCGATCAGCGAAGCGCGCTCGTCGCCGCACCCTTCCCTGACGGCAGTGACGATAGCGCTCTTGGTGACGCGGGCGAGGTAGTTCTCGGTAGTGGGCTCCCAGTGGGTGGCCATGTCGAGGTTGGCGACAGCGGCGAGATGATCCGCGTCGGCCAGGCGCTGATCCAGGGGGCTGGTGTACGGCCCGTAGGAGTAGGTGACCTCGTCGATGGCATTGATGCCGTAGCTGACAACGTGTGCCAGTAGGGCCAGACGGTCGGCCTGGCTCAGGTTGGTGAGCCAATTCCAGAGTGCGATCTTTTCGGTGGGGACTTGTTGGGCCCATTGCAGGTTCCGGTTGGTGATTTCGATGGCGGCGATGCTCTGATCGAGGTTGGGGGGTTCAGCCGTGAAGCGGGTCTCATGCACGCTGGCCTCCAGGCAGGCGAGCGGGGTGCCGGCGAAGTGCTTGGCCACCAGTCGGTGGAGCAATGCGGTCAGGGCGACTTCCGGCTGCTGTGCCACGGCGTTGCGCAAGGCGACGGTTTTGGAGGTGCTCAGCTCAGCCCGCAGGCGTGCGGGAATGGCGGGGCCGCTGTCGTCTTCCTCGGGCTCCGGCGCAGCCCGGGTGGGTAGGTCAGTGGGGTTGGTGGTGTCCGGGTCGGTGGGGTCACCCTTGGCCGTATCGGAAACGCCGTCGGCGTCCGCATCTGTGGGAGCGTCCAGGACAGGCTCGTCCTCCGGCCGGACGTAGCCGGCGCTGATGGCCAGTTCGCCGTCGCGCGACACCGAGACGAAGCAGCCGGCCATGGCCATCTCAGCGGGAGTGTAGGTGGCCGGCTCGTTTTCGATCTCGGCTATCGCGGCTTCGATCTCCTCGAGCTTCTCGTTGATGTCGTCAGGCAGGTCCTCGTACTCGGGGTGGCCTTCCACCAGGGCGTCCCGCTGTTGTTCCAGCTGGGCCAGTCGTTCGAGGCTGGTGGGATCGGGCTCACCGGTGGGTTGGATCTGGCGCAAGCCGTAGCTGGCGCTGTAGGGGATGGAGAGGGCCGCTTCCACCCATTTCCAGCCCTTTGTCTTGAGGGCGGAGGACTCTGCGTCAAGGCGCTCGATGATCAGGCGATCAACCAGGGCGGTGTCGGTGAGGAAGCACTCATCCTCTTGTGAAAAGAGGTCCCGCGTGACGGCGCCGCCGGCGGCTTCATAGGTGGCCAGGCCGAGGAACTTGACGCGGTAGTCGGTGCTGGAAATCGACTTCTCGGTCAGCTTATGCCGGATTTGATAGGGCTGGCAGCCCCAACCCGGGTTGCGTTTGATTTCCTCCCAAACCTGCTCCTGGCGGGCGTGATCGTCGGTAACGGAAAAGGCCATCAGCTGTTCCAGGGTCAGCTGATCTTGCCCGTAGGCGTCCAGAAGGGTTTCGGAGACGGTGACCAGGCGGAGACGCTGGCCCACGGCCTTGGCGGTGGTGAAGAAGGCGGCTGCGATCTCTTCGTCGGACTTGCCGTGGTCGCGCAGAGCCTTGAAGGCGCGGTACTGGTCCAACGGGTGGAGCGGAGCCCGTTGGGTGTTTTCCGCCAAGGAATCTTCCTCGGCGATACCGTCCTCACGGATGATGCAGGGGATGGGGGCGTTCTTGGCGAGACGCTTCTGCTTCACCAAAAGCTGCAAGGCGGTGAAGCGGCGGCCGCCGGCGGGGACGTCATAGAAGCCGGTCGGCTGGTCTTCGGCGTCGAGGATGGGCCGGACGCACAGGGACTGAAGCAGGGTGCGTCGGGCGATGTCTTCGGCCAGTTGTTCGATGGACACTCCGTCCTTGATGCGGCGGACGTTGCTCTGGGACAGCTGCAGCTTGTCGAGCGAGATATTGCTGATCTGGGAAAGGACGATCTTGGTCGCGGCTTTGCTCATGGCTTATCGGGCTCCTGGGAAGGTGCCTTGAGACACTCTCTCGGCTCAAATCCTTCACTCGAACCAAGCAGCCCTCTTCCTCTACCGGCCGCCGTCGCACCACGAAGTGTGGAAGGGCGCTGCCGGCCCCCAGCGCGCCACCCGGATGCTGAGCATCGGGATTGAAACCGGCCGGGGCCTGTCCATCTTCAGGGTAGAGGTTTTGGGAGGGGAAAATGGGGAATGGGGTGAAAAAGGGGTATCAGCGCTGGGAGCCCCCTGGCGGGTCGTTCGCCAACACCGTCATCGGGCGCGCAAACCTGCGGTTTCGCGGAGATGAGCGACGTCGGAATTGGTTCAGCGCCGCGATCGAGGGGCTGTTCCAGGCTCTGCTTCGCTTGTTTTGCTGACCCTGAAGGCGCGCGCGCCGGTGCGTTTGGGTATGGACCCTATCGCGCGCTTGACTCTTTGATCAATGTTCCCGTTATGTTCTTGGCCTCATCGTTTGTGAGGTCGCCATGCAAATTGTGGATCTGGTCTTCGGCCCGCATTGCCGAGACGTGCGGTTTTTTGTTCAGCGTGCCGGTTGCGGGTTTCCGTCGCCGGCGGCGGACTACATCGAGGAGCGATTGAGCCTGGACCGGCTGTTGGTGAAGGAGCCGGCCGCGACCTTCTTCCTCCGCGTGAATGGAACATCCATGCGGCGCGCGGGCATCCATCCCAGCGATATCATCGTATGTGACAGGTCCAGCGAAGCTCGGGTCGGGGACATCGTCGTCGCTACCGTTGACGCTGAGCTGGTGGTGAAGCGCCTGGTGCGCGGGCCGGCTGGTGGTTTGGCTCTTGCGTCGGAACCTTTCCCCGAGGACGAAGCGCATCTCCGCCAGCTGGTGCCCCGGGAAGGCTCCCAGATAGATATCTGGGGCAAGGTGACCGCCGGCATTCACCTTTTTCGGCGGCTGGCGGAGCGTTGACCAGCCCATGTATGCCCTAGTGGACGGCAACGCCTTCTACGTGTCCTGCGAGCGGGTCATGGATCCGAAACTCGAAGGTCGGCCGGTCATTGTGCTGTCGAACAATGACGGGTGCGCCGTGGCTCGGTCCAACGAGGCCAAGGCGCTGGGGATCGGCATGGGCGACCCATATTTCAAAGTGAAGCACCTGGAACGCTCGGCGGGGTTGATCGCCCTTTCCTCCAACTATGCGCTGTATGGGGATATGAGCGCGCGGGTGCTGGAGGTCTTGCGTCGGTATACCCCCAGGGTGGAGCCCTACAGCATTGACGAAAGCTTTTTGGACTGGTCGGGCGTTGAGCTAGGTGGCCTAAGAGACCTTGCCGCAGCCTCCCGGGCGGCGGTGAGGAAATGGACAGGAATCCCAACGTGCGTCGGGATAGGCAAGACCAAGACCCTGGCCAAGGTGGCGAACAAGCTGGCCAAGAAGGCGTTGCCGGCGGCGGAGGGGATTTGCCTACTGGCGGGGCCTGAACTGCAGGAGCTGCTGGCGGCCTTACCGGTGGGAGATGTCTGGGGCGTGGGGCCGGCGACTGCCGCAAAAGTGCAGGCGCTAGGGGTATCGACAGCGGAAGACCTGCGGCGGCTCGACCGTCGCTTGGCGCGCCAAGTCCTCGGTGTGCTTGGGCAGAAGATCGTGGACGAACTGAACGGGTTGTCCTGCATGCCGCTGGAGGAGGTACCGCCGCCGCGGAAGAGCCTGGCCGTGACGCGCACGTTCGGCCGGGGGGTGGAGCAATGGGAAGGGGTGAGCGAAGCTTTGGTCGCGTTCACGTCCCGGGCGGGCGAGAAGCTGCGAGGCCAGGGCCTGGTGGCCAGCTACGTCAGGGTGTTCCTCAATGGTGACCGGTTCGGGCCTACCGACGGGTACTTCAGCCGAAGCGCAGGGGTGTCCCTGCCCCAGCCGTCCGGTGACACGGGCGTCCTGGTGGCAGCCGCGGTCAGTGCCGGGCAGCAACTATGGCAGCCTGGCCGGGTATGCCGGCGGGCCGGCGTGGTGTTGGATGGGCTGTACCCGGCGGCGATCGCGCCCGCGGGACTGTTCGGTGAGGGTGACGGGCCGCGGCGCCAGGCGCTGATGGCGGCCGTTGATGGCTTGAACAGGAAGATGGGAGCTGGAACGGTGGGGTTGGCAGGGGCGGGGATCGCCGGTAGGCGGGTCTGGGCCACTACATCTGCCAAGAGAACCCCGTGCTATACGACCCGTTGGACCGACTTACCAGCGGTTAGGGCCTAGCTCCCTGATATCCTTATCACTCGGCCTTAGGTGCCTGCTGAGGCGGCAGTTTGTCATCGGGAAGCGTAAATGCGCGGCCATAGCCATCAAACCGTATGCGGTCGGCCTTCCAGCGGCTCCAGGTTCCGCGCACGCCGAATGTTGAAGTGAGCGCGAATAGTACGCTGACGAAGGTCACTGGCATGAATATAAAATCCGATATTCTTCTGATTACCGGATGACGATGTTCAAACATCAAAATCAGGGCCACCGGAATGGCGAGATAAGACATAAATGCGGTAAAGGTCATGGTTAAATTACTCAGCCCTTGTTTGCGGTATTGTCAGTAGGGAAATTCACACTGATTTAGATCATCCAAAATGTTTCGCTTCCAAAGACCCTCTCGGCTCAGTCATCAAATGGCTCGACGCCATAGGTCACATCCACGTCCGTCCAATACTGGCAAATCTGGGCGAACACGCCGTATTTGCTCAATAGCAGATCATGGATTTCATCGTGGCGGCGACGCTCAAGAGTGAATTTTCCCAGGCCAAACCACTCCTTGACGGTACTGGTCTTGGATAGGGCACGCAGGGCGTCGATGAGTTCCTCTTGCGTTAGCGTGGAGAGGTCGCCGTTTCGGGCGACATCAAGGTTACGTATCTGGTCTGGTTGCGCTGCCCACCATGACCAGTTGGTCTCCCCTGTCGGCTCATCGTCATCGATCTCGATTTCTTCAAAATTTTCAACGACGGCCATTAGGGTAATCTCCAGTCTGTGCCTCATCCAGTCCGTCCAGATTGAAAAGACGGTGCCAGAAAGTGGCCGGTGCAGCCTGCGGGCAGCGGTCAAGTCGCTCACGATAATATCTTTGAAGTTTATTGCCTTGCGGGCGACGCTTCACTGCCGCCCGTACCGCGAAACGATTGTCAGTTCAGCCATACCAGTTCCGGTGCGTTTAAATAATGCATAGGGAGAGGCAATTCGCATATTGGCAGGCACATCGTTTTCCACTTGGAAAAGAGCAATAACGGCAGAACGTGGGCCCAGATTGCCTTTTAGTTTTTCAATGTGCGCTGCCGTTCTCTCAGCCATCAGACTGCACTGTCTCGCAAAATAGTCATCGTGAGTATATATGTGCGTGTCGAAGACGGAAATGGGGAGTTCATAGTCTTGGTGACAATCGGCTTCATGGAGGACAACGATTGTGGGCTTTTCATATTTAATAGCGTCGCTATTCCAGCGCCAAGGAAAATGAACAATATCCGCCCCGCCCACCATTTCGGGTTTTAAAGAACATGCGGTGACAGATTTACCGGTCCCACATTTGCCGACGACAGCGAGGCCTACAGGCTTGTCGCCAATGACCGAGTTGATCATTCGGGACAACACCGTGACATTGCCCTTGATTGCATCTTGATCGGAGAGCTGGTCAAGTTGGTCCTGCGTGTACAATTCGGGCTTCATGATTTCAATCTCTTGTGGGAAGGCGGGCAGGTGGGCAGAAATGGGCTAGATAGCGGCGCGGCGGCGGTAAGTGCGGCGTGCCGGGGCAGGTTGAGTTTCCTCGGCTGGCTTGGGCAGGAAAGCCACGACGCAGGATTCATCCTGCTGAGAGATGACCCGCAAGAGAGTGGTGATACAGTCGGCGACGTTGGCCGGTGCGCTCCGCCAGGCCCGGAGAAGGTCCAGATCGCGCCGTGTGAGCTTTAGGTCCGTGATGTCCGGGGCGGGGGGTGTCAAGGGCTCACGGGAGGTAATATCGCCATCCATGCCGTCGAAGAAAAAAGTGATTGGAACGTTCAGGACATCGGCCAAGCGCACGAGTCTGGCGATCGATACGCGGTTTGCCCCGCTTTCGTATTTTTGGACTTGCTGAAAGGTCAGCCCCAGAGCGTCGGCAACCTGCACCTGAGACAGTCCCAACAGGCCACGGCGCAGCCGGATGCGGCCTGCCAAATGTTGTTCAATCTTCATCTCATAAGCCAGTTCCACGGCGTCGGATGTCCTGCGCGGCATGATCGTCACTCTCTGTAGAGCCAAAATCTTCGGGTGATTTCTGCCGCTTGCGGCAAATCCCAACCCTAGCAAGGCTCCAACTTGTGAGAGGAATGGGGGCCGCGACAACCTGTGTGAATAGACAGGGTGTGGGGGGAGGCCATGGAGCTTAGCCCGCAGCGACTATGCCCACACACATCAATAGGTCGCGGGCCCGCCGAGGGGAAGTTTGGTTGCCCTATAGTCCGGTAGCTGCCCTTGAAGACAGGGTCTTCCTAGCGAAAATCCCCGAAGGTGGAGGGGTTTGTATCGTTGAAACTAACGGGGACACTGCCAAAAAGGATGCCGAGCTGGCTGGCCTTCACAGCAGCTTGTATACGATTTGAGACCTTTAGCTTTGCGCATGCGTTAGCGATATGAAATCGGACGGTTCCGACGGCGATCCCCATTATTGCCGCGACCTCAGCATTATTTTTCCCATAACTGACCCAGATAAGGACTTCACGTTCCTTTGTGGTCAGAGGATCATAGGTGAGGCCACCCTGGCTGTTCAAATTGTTCAATACAGCTTGGTAGAAATGCATAGCCATTAACCAAATTGAAGGTTGGTGGACCTGTATTTGCCGAGAAAATTCCTTGTCATTCATAGAGGAGGTTACTGAGATGAGTCCGAAGGTGTTTTCGGGACCATGTATCGGGATGGTGATGCCTTGATTAAAACCAGCGTCTTCCGCGTGTGAGAATACTGCCCAAGCCGGATCATCCTTACGAATAGGCTTGTGGTCGGCCCAGTTGACTGGAAGGACGCTTCGAAGGGCCGCTTGGAAGACCGTATCTTTGTCATAGAAACGGTTTGTCTGATAGTGGCTCTGCCACCCGGCTTCCCAAGTCGTTATACAAAAGGGAGGCCCAGAAAACGTTGGCTGCCCTGCCGTTATTGTGCCTGGAACGACTTTGGTGAGAGCAAAGGTGAATGTCTCGAACCCAAGGCTTTTCATGCCATTCCGAAACACTTCTTTGAAATGGCCCGGTGTGCGATTTGCGCTCAGCAGCATGTCTTGGAAGGCGAGGACCGTGGTTATGGTTTCCATGTTACGGCCTATCGGGTTTCATGTGCCTTGGTTTTACCACATTGGCATGTGTGGTCCTAGTATCCCGGGCACATTCGAAAGTTCCGAATTCGGATGTCCGTACCGATTGGCGGCACATTTATGGTCGGGCATTAGTACAAACTTTCGCGTGCTATGCACGATATTGATACGTATTCACGGGCGATCTGGAGTTGTTAGTTAACATAACGAAAATGAAACGCATGGGGTGATACATCTATGCTATAATGTTCAGGCAAGGCTCGGAACTAATGCCATTTATTAATATTTCTGGGGCCTTAATGTCGTTGATGGGTAAGCTTAACAGTCAGTGGGTGATGCGGTGCGTAGGACATTAGCAGTGGCGGCGGTATTGTCAGCGGGCCTATTTGCTGGGATTGATGTGGAAAGCTTCACGCTTCAGAACGGGCCATCGGTCGGAGCCGCCAACCAGGGCTTCTCCGCTTCCGGCAATACGCAGCTTGAAGCGATGATCAATCAAAATGGAGCTGAGTGGGGTGCGCAAGCTGAATCCGATTTCCCCGGAATAAGAGTATTAGCGAGGATTATCCCTAAGGCCGGGATAATTGAAGCCGGCCCATTGGAAGAACTGTACCCGGATGTAAGTCCGTCCGAGTCCGCCGGTACATGTGGAATATCGATGCCCACCCCAAAGCAATTAAGAGAAATGGTTCGTGGAGTACAATTATACTCGGGAGATAGGTACGGCAAGCTGGATTACCAGGTCGTCGTGAAAGTCATACTTGAAGCAATATTCTCTCATGAGGAATGGCACTGCATTGACCAAGCAGCTGACCTCGAGGAATCGCCGGCGGGACCTGGCGGCATTCCGCATGGGCCATTTGCCGAGATGGAAGCGGACGCCTTTATGGCAATTCGGTATCGCCAGGGACGCTGGCCTAAACCTGAAAGTGACGCCGTCATGGCCTACATTTACGCCCTCAGGGTTACCGATGAAGCGTACGGGCGGCTATCTCATTGGACGTCGCCGGCCATTGACGCGGTCCTGGGCCTTCCCCAGAGCCAAATACCAATGTCTCAAGAGGATGCCTTCCGCTTGGCGCAAAGGATCAGCGTTACGGCAGCGCCGCGGCTGAATGACCGTCTGGCAATGAGGGTTGCTCTGTGCGAAGTCGGCGTGGTCTGGGGAACGTCGAGGAAAGGCGATTTGGATAAGCCCCCCGTGTCGTTCGTTAATCTCGAGGGCGCCCCCAGCGAGTTGAAAAGGGAGGCCGAGCGGCTCAAGAGCCTGGCGGTCTCAGATCCGCATTGGGGGGATGATCGCCAGTCCTTCAGGCGGGATCAGTTTGCCCGTTTTGTCAGGAGTAAATGCCCCGCGATCCTTGCTCATCGCAACGTCCGCCTGCGGGAATGGCCCGACAAACAGGAATCCGCCAACAACTAGCTTTAGCGCACTGGTAACGACAGGTGATATGTGAGGCCACCTTTAGGATCTGTCTCTGAGCTGAGTTGAAACGCGGCGATCCTGGCGAGCCGGCCCGCGAGATCGAAAGAGGCGGCATTGGTGATGTTGTCGAACGGTGATAGCCGTGTAGGCACGGCGTCTGTACACCCAATAGAAATCACCACCTGGTCGGCAGGATCGTTCAGGGCATTTGGGTAAAAGGGCGTTGGCTTAAAAGTCGCGGATAGACTAATGCTCCGGCTGGCGTTCTGGCGCAAAAGGGCGTGGGCCAGCGACATGATGATCAGCGTCAATGTCGCAGAATTCGCCGTGACGTAGAGCGTAAAATGATCGGCGCCTACCGACGCCCGGATGTCTCGTTTGAATAGCTTCTCCAGAAGTTCAGCCAACAAGGGAAGATACAAAGAAAGAGGAATGTTTTTAGCCATTGTATGATCAATGCTGAATGCATCTGGGGGGGTATCAACATAAGAAAGCAGATTTGCGATAGTGTGCTTTTGCTCAGCCGACAACTTCGTTTCCCCAAATTCGTCGGCCAAAATAGTATTGATTTTTCTATGCAAGTCAGATTGCAGGATTGAAAACACGCGAACGGTACAATGAACTTCATCTAGGGTGAGGTTAGGAGCTTTCTCTTGAGAAGTGGGTCCGACCGGGGTATTGGCATCTAGGGATGCATTGCCGACGCCCGGTCTCATGCCTTGCAGGATCAGAAGGAACACAGCGATTGAAAGTGCAGCCAGGCCGCTGATGCAGGCGACGTGGGGCACGGTGCTCGTCCAGAATTGGTGAGTGGCCCTAACGCCGATGAAGGCGTCATGCGAGCCAATTTGCTCGTAGTACACGTCATTACCGAAGCCGCGCCCCTGAAGTGGAGTGCCAACGGGTTCCGAATTCGGAACCATGGAAGCACCCTGGTCACCAGCGAGGACGAACGGACGCCCTTGATCCCCGGTGGAAAGAAGAAGCTGGTAGGGCGTCGGGCCCGCGGTGACGCTCGCAAATTGTTGTAGATTGGATAAGGGCACATAGAGCGAAAGCCACCCGACCAACGTGGTGATCCGGGTTCGCGGCCGGGTCACCACGAGATAGGATAAGCTCGAAGTCCCGGGGCTCTTAAAGGTGCTGATGGAGTCGCCTGGGGTACTCGAGTTATCGTTGTTGGTTTCTGGAATTAGCTGCTTGTAGAGGGCTGGTGCCGGTAGAGGTCGACTTGTCCATTGAATACTGCCGCTGGAGTCAGCAATGACTATAATGGCCCCAGGGGGAAGGTATCGATCAAAGCGATTAAGCGTTTGGTGGAGGTCGGCGCTTCCTAAAAGCTCCTGAGTAGAAACGTCCAACAGACGGCGGTTGATTTCCTCAAGCGAAACCTCGGAAATGGTAATCAGTTCCTCGGTTGCTACGGAAATGGTGCGGGCTAGCTTGGTCGCGTTTCTCGGTGCTTCTAGCATGAAGTAGATGTTGCCAATAGCCCCAGCGAGCAAACTCGTGATGCCTGCGGCCGCGACCATTGTTCTGACAGATGCGGTAATGTGTAGAGGGCGAGCTGGCGCGCCTTGAAAAAACATACCTAAGTCCTTGAGATTAGCGGAAAGGTTATCGCAAATTCGGTGCCTGAGCCGGGTGTGGAGAGCACTTTTATAGTTCCACCGAGATGATGGACCGCCCGGTAGACGATGGAGAGACCAAGACCAGTCCCACCGGTCCCCCGCTTGGTCGTAAAAAAGGGCTCCCATATGCGGCCGGCCAGATGATCTGGGATACCCTTGCCGTTATCCTGGATCGAGAGGATGGCGCTGTCGTCAGAGGCCAGTAGTTGGACGATGATGACGCCGCCCGGGGCATCAAATGCGTGAGCAATCGCATTGTTGACGACATTTGATAAGATGGACCAGCCCAAGCCCACGTCGAATTGGCAGTAGACCGGACCCGGTGACTCGAGGAGAAGCTGATGTCCATGCCCTTCCGCAGCTATGCGAAGGGATGGGACGTGCTCGGTCAAGAAGGCCTCGAGATTGGTGGTCCGTATATCCTCAATGGCGGTATGGGCGCCAATATCCTTGAAGTGCGTTATGAGCGAAGAAGCGCGCTCAAGATTTCTTACGGCTGTTTGTGCATAAAACTCGAGTTTGCTCAGCTTATTCACTGATGGTGAAACATTGATGGCGCTTTCCACAAATGATAATTTGAGTTCCTTGGCAATAGTTTGGGCTTCGTAGGCAGCACCTATCGCGATACCGATGGGTGTATTCACTTCGTGAGCTAAGCCGGCAACTAGATCACCGAGCGCAGCCATTTTTTCGGATTCTAATAGTGAAGCCCTTAAGGCACCAAGGTTTTGTTCGGCTTCATATAGCTCAGAACGTGTTTTATTGTAGGAAAGGCTTAATCGCGCCTCCTGAGTGATATCAGAAATACGGATGATTGTGATATTATGCCTAATGTATTGATGAATAGCATAGACCTTTTCCAAAGCGTTAACAATAGTATGTCTGTCCTCCACTGTTCCATCTAAGGGGGGTAGATAGTGAGGAACGTTATTCTGAAATGCAGGCAACCGCCATTGAACGCTTTTATTACGGTTTATCGATAAAAGCGGAACCATTTTCTGGCTCGCGTATAATAGCTGACCCTGATTGTTCAATAGGGCCCAGGCGTCAGGGGAAATGGAAAACACAGCGCTCAGAGAGCGCCTAGCCTGGACCAAACGAAACAGTTGTCGGGAGAATTGATCAGCAGACGGCTGCAGCCAAAGTGTATGGAAAAAAAACACTATGAGCATACTAAATAGAACGCCGAAATAGAGGAGCGGATGGCTTGTCAAGGCAATAGATGCAATCGAAACAAGCGGTATGGTAGCCTCGTACCGCCAGGTCGAATTGTTAAGCGGGAAGGATTTAACTAGGGAGCCATGGCGAAAACTCCAATGTTTCATTGGAGGCAAGGCACTTTCTAATTTGAGAGTATCGAGAGGAAACCGCAGGGGGTCTTGCACAGCATTTACAGGTTGACCATAGGCAGTGAAGAAGGCGCCTTCAAATATCCAACCAGGACCTTCCTGGGCCCCGGTGAGAGCCATCCAGTTTTTGTCCGGGCCATCTACTTTAATGGTCAGATACCATGGGTCGGAGGGGGACCGTATAGCGACAAGGCTAAGGACACCACCCTCGTCGGCCGGGCTCGGCTGTGGCGGGAGGATCGCGGTGACCTCTACGGGAGCGATAGATGGCAGGGTTCCTAGGCGTTTGGCAAGGTCGAGGAGAGGGCGATAGGTTTGAGAAAAGAAATCCAGTACGTTTTCACCAGCACTGGAATAAGCAGGGTAAGATATAAGGCCATCCCGACCGTAAATGCTAATTCTAGAAACGGTGGATGATATTTGATTGAGCTGGGCTTGCTCGATGAAATTGGATAAACACGCCAAGTCACCCGTGGAATACCCCTGAAGGGTAAAGTTTCCACGTATATACCGACTGAGGTAGCTATTATCGACACGGACAGCTAAGTTACATAGAACAGTCGAGTCTGAGTCAGTTTCCAGTATCTTCATTAATTGTTCAGATGTCCGATCAAGGACATGTCGTAGAAGGGCGATCTGATTGTTGAGTACAGACAGGCGATTATCGATTTCGAATTGCGCCTCTGACACAATGTCTTCCATGGACACCGTAGTTACGATGATGCCACTAGAAAATAAGGTGATGTAGCAAATCCAAATAAGCCGAACGTGAACGATCCTGTGACTAAATAGAGTCGACCGACTGAGACGCCGCATTGGGCGTAATAGCATAGTGCGGAACTTGCTGGACAGTGAGCGCATATTGATGCTCGTTACCGATATTTGTCGGAGTGAATGGAGAAATACTTTTCAATACCTCGATTGAGGGCGGTGATGGTTTTAGCGTTGACGGTAGTCGAGCACATAATTCTCCCACCCTCAGAGAGAGGGGAAAGGTCATCGAACTTAAGAAATATGAATCTTGAACGGTCAATAGACTGGCTATTGTCAAAGATATGGTTGATTGCCTCATCGCCTATTAGGAAATAATCGATACGCCCCACATCCACCATAGAAAGAAGATCAATAAGGGTGCCACGAAACGTCTGAGTATGACTGTCCGCGATCAGCGTCATTCTGTCTATGTATTCACCGAAAGTGGCATTGATTAAACGGCCGAAAGTTCGTTGTGGGTCTGAAAACAGCTCGTTGGCGGAGTTGTATTGGTGCCAATCCAAATGGGTTGATCCGACAATCATCCACCGAGGTGGAGCAAAAGCCGGATCGGTAAACTGATAGTGCGCTGCGCGTTCGCTTGTTTTAAGCAAATTGGGAGAGCAGGCGACCGTATCAGAGGAAAGCAGGCTGAGGATTTCACGGCGAGACATAAGGGGGTCCCAGTGCACTTTCACATTGGCCAAACGTGCAATTTCATTAATTCGCTCGACGACAGGACCAGTAGGCTGACCCGTTTGTGGATCGGCGGTCATGAAAGGTGGTTGATTCGGATAGACCATTCTGACGGCCAATTCAGCTGATCCTGAGGTCTCCTCAGCCTTCGCCAAGGTAATGGTGTTTGCGACCAGGAGAGCGGAAATGATCAAACGGAGCATGGTCATTCTCTCAAACTAGGAAAAATCTTCCACGAGATCGGCAAAAAAGTACTGGTTAAATCCGAAATATACCCAAGAAAACGGCGGCATTCCCTAGAAAGGAGTTGGCACATGGCTTGCTCTAAACTGGTTGGTTCAGACTTCACCAACTAGGGAGTGTAAAATGCATAAGATTCGCGTGATAGGAGTTCTTGCTCTCATTGCTCTGGGCGCCTTTGGGGGTATGGCATTTAAGGCATCGGCCGTGACGGTGTTCCCGGAAGGCTGTGGTGACTGTGGGCCCTGGAAGCGCTGAAGCGGAGATGCGCCCATCCAATTTGGTGGGTTGGGCGCATCACCCGCGCATGATTATCCGGGATACACTTCCAAGACACGACGGGCGTCAGGAAGCACTTTAATGAACACCCGCACAAGGGTGGGGTCGAAGAGGGTGCCAGAGTTGGCTTGAAGTTCTGATACCGCTTGATCCTCCGGAAGCGGTTCATTGCCAGGCCGGCCTACCATCATCGTATCCCACCAATCAGCGATGCGCACAATCCGCCCGGCTAGTGGGATGTCATCGCCCCGGTGGCGGAAGGGATAACCCGTGCCATCCCAGTTTTCATGGTGCGAGAGCGCTATCGTGGTGGCCATCTGCAGTTCGGCCGCATCAGAGCCTGCGAGCAGCTCCGAACCGCGCTGGGTGTGGCTCTCTCGGAGAAGAGAATGGCCAGGCGAGTTGGCCGGGGCTTCCTGAAAAGCCTCATCTGGTAGCGCCAGCCAACCTATGTCGTGGAGCGTCGCCCCTACTTCAAGCACCCTCAACGCCTCCGCGCCCCAACCGAGTTCCTTTGCTATCAGGATCGAATACGCAGAGACCCGCTGAATGTGGTCGGTGGTCTCACTCGGCATCCGTGCCTGTAGCGCCCCAGCAAGTCTGGTGACGATTTCACGCCGAAGGAGGCTTGCGTCCATCCTATGAGCATTGCCGGCCGCGCACGCCAGGATCAGGGCCTGGAATGTTTGTTGGATGCGCTGGTCCTGACGTTGGCTCGCACTTCTGATGCGAATGATGAAGACGTAACAAGTGTCGCCGCCGGCCGGCAGCTTCGCGAGATAGTGTCCCTCCGAAAAGACGGGATCAGTAGTGCTCGCGCGGAGGATAGCCTCCATTTGGCGGTACGTTTGCGGAGATAGGGCATGAGGTGCTGACATCCCCTGGAGGGGTGCATATTCGCCGACGGTGGCGTTCAGTCTCTGTTCAGTGGGGGTCACCAGCACGCTCATCGCTCCGTCGACTTCGCCCAGCGGAGACAAGGATTTGCATGCCATGTTCAGCAGCAAGCCCGGAAAGTCATCGAGGCCCTGACGGTTCAACGCTGGGGCGATCGATGAGATTATCGTCTCAAGGCCCTTATTGACATTGGCAAGCCGCTCCATCGCGGCAAAGGCGCGGATCGCTGAATAGAGAGACGTGAGCATATACTCCCGCCGCCCTTGGGCCTTCTCTCGGTAGTCGTTGATGTCGTACTTTCGGATGACCTCGGCTACCGGCGCCTTACCAGGTTGACCCGTATGAAGGATGATTCGGACAAGCCAATTATGATCGGCTTCGCGGATCTGTTGGACCAGATTTAAGCCAGCGTCATCTGCCTCCATGACGACATCTAGGATTACGACGGCAATGTCTGGATTGGCGTGTAGAGTGACACGCGCCTCCGAGGCAGAATAGGCGCTGAGCATCAGAAGATTTCGGCCTTCGATAGGTTCCCCGTCAAAGAAGGCCTTGGTAAGGGCATGCACTTCCTCATCGTCATCGACAATTAGGACCTTCCACACATCTGACGTTGGTCGAGA
The DNA here is from genome assembly GCF_029594735.1 of Nitrospirillum amazonense. Classification (NCBI taxonomy): domain Bacteria; kingdom Pseudomonadati; phylum Pseudomonadota; class Alphaproteobacteria; order Rhodospirillales; family Azospirillaceae; genus Nitrospirillum; species Nitrospirillum amazonense. The sequence continues at coordinate 7,371 of NZ_JARPAF010000019.1, read as the reverse complement.
TATGCTGGAGGAGGATGTGTCGATGTTTAGGTACTGCGCTATGCTCATGATTGACTCGGTCGATCCACAGAGGGCTTCGCGACATGCATAAAACAGTCGACGATTGATATTGTATCGGATTTGTGCGCCTATAGAAAATAGGGACTATTTATCCAGTTTTCAAGAATTTTGATATCCCGCTCATGTAAACGAAGGGCTCCAGTGTTATTATGATGCAGAACATGATAAGGGAGGGATGCCGGCAGTTGATTGATAACGACAAAGAAAAACCACGCGAAAGACCATCCAGCTTCTTTATTGAACATGCTAATGGCATCTGCCAAGTGCGCCGATGACTGGGAATCGGAAGGTAATGATATGGGCATTGGCCGTAAAGGTACCGGACGATAAACACCAAGGCCTGCATCATAGGATATTCCTATGTGCACGGATGGATTATGAGAACCGGCGGAACTACGGTACCAATCCTCGACCCAACGCCCAAATGTAAGGCCCTCTGCACGTCCTACTAGCTCGTGTCCAGACAAGTAGAAGTGAGGATCAGACATCGGAACATAGGCAGATATAGGCTTTAGAGGAGTGGTCACTGCCACATCTGGATAAAAAATATCAGTTTCTGTCTCAGGGCATACCTCACCGAACAGTGGACATGAGTTAATATTCTTAGTTAAATAAAGACGAAGCTGAACCCAGTCCCAGGAACCAGGGCCGTATCTACCTGTAATCCATATGGGAGTGCGTTCTAAAGAGAGCCGAACATAAGCCGCACGGCGAACGCTATACCAAAGTGACGCAAAATCATTGTTGTGTTCGAATAGTGATAAGCGGAGCCATTCATTCGGGTCTTCTGAAATAACGGAACCGCTAGCATCGGCGATGACATCAGCGATGTATTTCATAGGTTGAAGCATGATATCCCACTTAAAATTGGGATAATAAGCCTCTAGAACCGCCAACGGCGCTTTAGTATTCCTACTCGGCTTTGTGCCTGTGAGTAGGGAAATAAGACTATTGGGTTGTGGCAGTGTCACGCCCATCTAAAAGTCTCGTTCCGTCTTAAGTCGTTACATGAAAGGTGTTGGTAGCATCACGCGGTTAGAAGTTGCCCAGATAGCACATTGGACAACCTCTTTTTGGAACCGGTCACGTCATACAGGAGTGCGGTCCGAATTGATATGTCGAGCTATCGCCATGTCTAAAGCGCGGCGGAGAGGATCCGTGATGTTGCCGCCGGCGCTTGCCTGCTTGGCGCATGCATTGAGGTCTAAGATGAGCGGCGGCCGCCCCCGTGATACGACGGGCTTTAGTTGTGGGTGGAATGAGTGCAGCCAGGTTGGCAAATAGGCCATGCAATGGCCTTGTTCGCTTAGCTTGGCGGCGATCGATGGCGATGGATGAAAAACGATGTCCGGGGATTCTACCCCCGGAATGAAGGCTTGAATAAAATGAATGACGTTAAAATCTTCTAGGTACGAAGGGACCATAACACGCATGTCGTGCCGCGCCGATGCCGATTGAAGAGATGAAGAAGCCATAAATATTTGAAATGAAATACCTCCGATTTTCTTTGTCGTATAGTCGGCGATATAATCCGCCTTACGACGAACGATGTGACCAGGAGCAACAAGGACGTATTCAAGATCGGGTCTAAGTGATGGATTGGTTTGTGTCACGGAGATTGTACGTAAAAGATCATCAGGAATTTTGTGCATATTCCGCTGAGAAGGCGAGAGACTATCTGCATATATTGACGGTGATAAGATGTAATCCACGATGTCACTGGGGGCACTGACGGTTATCGTCGGCTTATATGCGGATGGATCAGATAGGCGATCGAAGATGCGGGCGCCGTTTGCCATAGTCTCTGCCGCTTCAAGAAGGGCTGCCCCGAATGGGGTGGGCCGCGTCTGCTGACGGCTGCGTATGAACAGCGGCCTCCCCAACTTCTTCTCCAGGTCTGACAGACGTCGGTGAACCCACGATGGTGACATATCAATGGATTCCGCGGCTTGCGACAGGTTGTTGTGTTGGCCCACAGCGTGAATCAGCTGGATATCGGACCAATTGTAACGTGGAGGCATAGGCAATGCGCATTATTGTTGCGGGAGATTTATAGTACATTGAGATGACGGAAACGTCATGTCATATGTCGAAAACGACAGAATATGTAACGACAGGGCGGCGAGGATTTTGCGGGGCCAACCTCTCACAGAACGAGAAATGGGCGAGAAATCAGGCGCTTAAGCGCGAGCTTAAACGAATGCAAGTAAGGTGCCACGGCAAAAATGTAATGTTTATTGGGCCGAATGGCGGAGTGAAGAATGCTTGCATATCTCTGCTGGTATAGATCAATAGGGGAAGGGTTACCGTTGTAGGTATAGGTCCCAATTATTGGTTGGCAGGTGATTATGGAACTGGAGACGACCCTCGATCTGCTCATGTCGTCATCAGACCCGGAGCATCTTTTTCGCACTTTTAGTCAAATTGCATCTAATTTGGGATTTTCGGCGGCAAGTTATGTTGACACTCGTCCGACTGGGATTCAAAACCAGCCAGAGCTGTTCGTCCGGTCAACTGCCCGACCTGATTTTGTGGATACTTACTTGGGGAACAGCCTCGGACAGCACGATCCATTGATGCTGGCATGTCGTCGTTCGGCAAAACCTATGACGTGGGCCGATGTACCGGAATTTCAGGCGGCTCAGCTCGCTAAATCACGAAGAGCGATAGACGATAAGGGTGTGGGGGTGATGGTCATGGCGGCCGACCACGGCTATACCCAGGGCTACGTTATTCCCGCTCATACCCTTGGTCCTGATGGGAGCTTGGTGTCCGCGGTGGTCAGCATGTTTTGGTCTGATAAGCCGGAAGAAATGTTGACGCCCGGCTGCATCCCGCCTTGGTTCCGTCACATCGCACTGACGTTTCACGAGAGAATCGCGGATCTCCGTTTGGGGAACAAACCAGACCTGCCAAAGCTCACAAGCAGGGAGCAGGAGTGTCTACGGTGGGCAGCAACAGGAAAAACCGTATCTGAGACGGCAGAAATCCTTGGCGTTACAGCTCGGACAATCACGTTTCATATCGACGGTGCCTGTCAGAAATTCAACGCATATTCTAAAATACAATGCGTCGCTCGGGCGATTCAGTCAGGGCTGATCAGTATTTAAACGTGGCATCGACCTCACGTCACATCGGCGCGGCTACGCCCTGATAAATCGGCGCTTTTCATGATGGCCAGTGGACAGCCTTATAGGGCCGTCACGGTCCAACGTTCCGAATTCGGAAGTCGTTCCATTGGTAATCCCGCAAGTGAACTCAGCGGTTCACAGTGGCGCAACCGTTCAACTCGCCAGGGCAAAAGCCATTTGCCGAAATTGCTGGATATAGGGCGCAGCGAGGGCAGGCGGTATATCAACGGTACGGACCGAAACCAATAGTGCATGCACCGCTCCAGCAGTGCTGTTTCCCACATGAGATGGAGAGGTGAGGGCCTGTAAGGGAAGGCCCTGGCGCCTGAGAAAGTTCATAAAGGCCGGTTCAGCTAAGCCTATCAGCGTTGATGCACCTCGAGCTGCTGCAAAAGCAGCCATGCAGGATGATAGCACCTGGCCGACACGACGGCGTTGTCGGGTGGAAAGGGTGGGATCGATCGCAAATCTGCTGATTTCCCACACGTCATCGGCTTTCGGAAAATCCTCTTGGGATTTTAGAAGAAAGCTAAATCGCGTGTTGAGGAGGTATGGCTTGGTCGTGGGTAGTGCGCGCCAGTAACCTAACATGACGCCGTCTACAATGATCCCACAGTGAAGAGCACCCTCATCGAATTCATCAGCTTCAGCCTGGATTGTTGTTTCCAGTTCCCAGCCGAGGTGACATTTGAACAAGCGATATCGCAAATGCCAGGCCTCACCCATTAATTTCGGGTGGGTGTCAGCGTTGAAGATGGAAACAGTGGGATTGATGTGATTTTCCGTCATTTCTGCAGTCTAAGCGGACTAACAACCTCAAAAAAGAATTATATTTTATTTCGGCCAAATTTTTTCCAGAACGATCTTGTGTATAGTGAAGGTTACAAAATCTTCCAAGGACATTTGGTCACTTGATGCAAATTCCTCATACTGTTCGATTTGGTATATCACGCGGCCGTCCGGAGCCTCACGGAATTTACCTGCGAGGGTGAGTTTACCCACAACGATCTGAAGTTCTCCGGCATCAAGGGCAAAACTATTCGTATATCGCCTCCTGTACCGGCATCTCTCTGGCCCCACCATGAGCGCATGCCAGGGGAGCCATAATGACTCCTGTCCATGTTCGCTAATGGCCGTCGGGTATCTATGTTCCAGGAAGTGTAGGTAACGCGCCTCCTCCTCTTCTTGAGCATGATCAAGGGCCCAAGGCTGTCGGTTTCGCAGAGCTTCGTGGAACGCGGCCGTGGTCTCGGCGCTCGCTTGATCCCTGTTGTCCACGAGATCGAGGAGTTCAGCGGTCTGCAGACCAGGTAATGCCGAGGCTTCCCAAACATCTTGTTGTGCTTGAGGACCTGCGCGAAAAAGGGCGGCCGCCGCCGTGAGGTCCACGAGGGGGATGGCAATAATATCGCCTTTGCTTGCTGGTGCAGGCCTGCCCAGGATTGCCCCAAGATAGGAGACGGTATCGCCTATGACCGGATAAAAGTACAAAGGTTTTCCGAAAAGGTTGTCATAGTGGGGTGTTCTTACATGGCGGCGGAGACTTAAGGCTGCCAGGCCGAGAGGAACGTTTCCGGTGTCGATCGTGAGCAGCTCCATGCTCACACCTTCACATTGGCCTATGTCGACAATGGTGAGAGGCATTTGTTCGACGGCAGGATATTCATAAGGGTTTTGGATGGCTGAGCCTTTGGCAGTCGTCACCGACGCCTTGATCATTGCGAAAGTATCGCCATCAAAGGTGATCTTGGGATCGTATAAAGAGCGTCCAGCCGCATAAAATCGCTCCCAGAGACGATGAAAACGGCCATGCAAGAAGTCTGGATGGAAGGGATTTGCGCTCCGCTGGTCCAGAGTCTGGTCACGCCAACCCAGTTCTGCAGCTTGGACCTCAGTCCATTGGACCATATTTAGCCGCAGATCAATGTCGTCCATGAGGTTCCCATCGGATGCGCCGCTCCACAAAAGCTTTGTTGGTGAACAGAAATTGATGCGGGGTGCACAATTGGATGTACCGGGAATGACTTCATATGACATTGAGGTATCGGCCTTTACGCGACAGTTGAAGGTTTGCATGAATACAGGCGGATATTTAAAAGCTGGCGGTAACAGAAAAATCAGCGAAAGCGCCACGCGTATCGTTTTGAGGCGGGCGCCGTAATCGCCACCCAATGTCAAATTTCACGTCGATGTACCTATCAGCGACCATATGGAGATCTAATCCAATACTCGATAGAACCGCTTCATTCGTTGCATCTGGAATGGGAGTGACTTGGCGTCCATAACCATAGTCCCAGAATATACCTGCTTGTATTTGATCGAGAACCGGGCTTTCGGGCCATAGCAGTTTCAGCAGGGATGCTGGAGGGGCCCTTAGTTCATTGCTGGCAAGGAAGCCGGTGCTTCCTGTTGCCGTGTTACTGAAATAGCCGCGAACGCTGTTGACGCCCCCGATGCCGAGTTGCTCAGTGTACATCAAATTGTGCGGGCTCATCTGGGCGATAAGCCGCGAGGTGAGGCTGAAGTCGCCTCCGAAGAAGGTTGTTCTGGTGAGGCTCATGCGGTCGTAGAAGTACGTGTCTCGTGCATCTGGAAGTAATGCGCGAAAAGCGGCAGCATTGTTGTTGGAGGTGAGGCCGCCAGGACTGAGAAATAGTGAGTTCTCGAATGCGAATTGTCCCCATTTATCGGCCAGGACGGCATCGTAGGTGAGCGGGAACTGATCGACCTCGACCTGTGTCGCGAAGATGCGGAAGCCGCCAAATTCTATGTTGTTGTTCGTGGTCTTGAAATCATATCCGAACTGCAGGGACTGAGAAAAAGTGGTGTTGGCGGTCAGGTGTAGAAGGCCGAAAGCATGGATGTAGCGCAAGGACGCCTGTCCGCTAACGCCCTGGATTCCAAGTATCGTGTCAGAGCTGGGTGTTTGAACGGAATATGCGCCCTGCAGCTGGATTTGGTCATGCCAAGGCAATGGAGCCGAGAGGGTCGCGGAATGGCCTTCGAAACGACCGCTGTCGCTCTTCATGTACTGGTAGGAGGCCTGGGCGTCGAGACCGGCGACGTTGCCCCAGGTTATGCCGGTAGCCCATTCCGTTTGCCCAACGGAGGGGGCGCCGGCATTGTCGTACGATGCGAAAACCTTAATGGGGAACCTGTCCTTGGTCTGAAGGGTCAGGTCGGTGGTCCCGGGATCGGTGCCGGGAGAGAAATGGGCTTCCACCTGTCGAAATGGGTTGGCGTTGAGCCGCTCCAGGTCGGCATTTACATCGGCAAGCAGAAGCACTTGGCCGGGTTTCAAATCGCATTCGGAAACAAGGGTCTCGTCCGAAAACCATTGGTTTCCGGCTACTGCGATATGACCTAGGCGGAACGGCGTAATGATGAAGCGGATGGCACCATCGGTGATGTCCTGGGGAGGCGTTGTTACACGCATAAACGGGGCGCCCCGGTTGCGGTATGCCGTGGTTACTGCCTGGCTGATCTGCTGGATGTCCGCCATGGTGGTTGGTCGCCCCAAGTAGGATTCGACCACCCCCTTAAATTTCGGATCCTGCAACACATCGAGCCCTTGATCGATTTCCAGTGGCTGTATCACTGGCTCGTTGACACAGTCGGTTGATGCGGAAAAACGCATCCCTTTCAGAACCGGCACTAGAGCTGGGGGAGCTGTGTCATTATCTGTTTTGGTTATGTTCTCGGGAGATGGGGGAATGTCAGCAGCATGAGCCACAGCTGCTCCAGTCAGGATGGTGGTGAAGAGGAGGAGACTGCGGATGCACATCAAAAAGTTCCCGAAGTTGAGAGAAGGGCTGGCGCGAGCCGGAGCACAAGTCGCTGATTCCCGGTTCGCACTACTTGAGGGTCGCCAGCGAATAAGATGGACAGGTCAATACCAGCGAGGTCGGCCGACAACGGCGGAACGTTAGGCGCTGCGCGGGTAATAATCGTTGGGAGCGTGGAGAAGGCGTTAGTACGCGAGGTGACAATTGCGTCACCGACGGTCACCATTACCGGTGCTTGGGTGATTTGTGGCAGAGAAGAGATCGCTGGTAGAGGTGTTGTCACCGCGCCGATGGCGCCCGTGATGCTTGTGCTGGCCAGCTGGTAGTCGCCCGCCTTGGTGCCGGCCAGGCCGACGGCGGCCGTGACGTTGATGCCGGTGCCGGCATCGACGCTG
>NZ_JARPAF010000018.1:0-473 GCF_029594735.1 Nitrospirillum amazonense | reverse complement strand
CTTGGGCACCCTGGGGGTCATGACGGGCGGCGTGGGCGTGGCCAACGCGGGCGGCATCGGCACGCTGGTCAGCTACGGCGCCATCACCGGCACCAGCGGTGCCGCCATCGACAACCAGGGCACTCTCGTGGCGCTGGGCAACGCCGGCACCATGACGGGCGCCACCAGTGGCCTGCACAACAGCGGGACGGTTGCCCTGTTCGTCAACATCGGGGAGGTCTCCGGCGGCGGCATCGGCATCGACAACAGCGGCGTCCTGGGCACTGTGTTCGCCCAGGCCGGTACCATCGCCGGCGGCACCATCGGCGTCCGCAACACGGGCACCATCGCTCTGCTGGCCAACTCCGGCTTGCTGTCGGGGCCCACGGCCCTGTACAACGGCGCCGGCGCTACGCTGGGCACCATCCTCAACGCCGGCACGATCAGCGGCAACATCGTCAACCTGTCGACCGGTGACCTGGTCATCGCGGGCA
>NZ_JARPAF010000017.1:0-577 GCF_029594735.1 Nitrospirillum amazonense | reverse complement strand
TGAAGCGCGCCACTTAAGTTTGGAGTGATCGCCACTTAAGTTTGGAGCAAAAAGTAGGCGCTTAAGAGGCCCCTGGATACCTCTTAAGCGCCTAGCAGAAATGTGTGGATTACGCCCCGATGCCGTAGAGCTTGGCATAGTCCAGCACAAGCGCCAGGGCGCCGGGGTTGTTGCCGATGATGTCCTCGTTGAACATCATCACGTCGGCGACCTGGCCACCAAATCCAAAGCTATCCGTCCCCCAGAAGCCGCCCAAGTACAGCGTCCCGGTGGCGGCGGTGTCGTTGGTGGCGCTATCCGTCAGCCGGACCCCATCAACAATGGCTCGGCACACAGTGCCATTGGATGAACATATCGCGAGGCGCCAGGTGTCGTAGAGGTTAGGGAAGCTGACGATACCAGCTCCCACGTCGTTTCCATGGCGAAAGGCCATCGCCCCGCCGCTGCGCCCGATGTTGCTCTGCTGCGTGCTGCTCGACCACTTGCCGAACAGGCCGACGTTGCTGGAACCGCCGCTGGCCTCTCGGAAAATTAGGGCCCAGGTGAACGGCGCCGTCAGATCCTCGGTGTTGCTGTA
>NZ_JARPAF010000004.1:1621475-1842224 GCF_029594735.1 Nitrospirillum amazonense | reverse complement strand
GCGGCCCTTGCGGCGCCTCACCAGGATGGGGGTCATCTGCCCCCGATCCCGCATGCTGGATGCCACCAGCATGGCCCGGGCCGCGTCCACCTCGCGCAGGCGCTCCCCGATTTCGATGTCAGCGATTTCGGCATCAAATTCCGCGCCGATCTGCGGAGAATTCGTTTCGTTAACCATGTTCAGGCGGCCCTACTTTTCTGACAGGACGAAGGGACTTCCACCGCCTTAGGGTTGCGGTGTTCACGAAGTTCTTTCGTACGGTGATCGAGGCGGATGCCATGACAGGACCAGCGGTCGGGCCACAGCTCCCAAAGCGGGATTTTCAGGAAATCGGACAGGGCGCGCTCGCCACCGACATGGCGGTGACGCAGGGCGAAGCGGCAGGCGTCCTCATGCACGTCGGCAGCGAGGGCCACAGCTTTCAGCGTCGAGCCGCGTTTTTCCACGGCTGCGCGGATGTCGGCAGGATGCCAACCCATGCTATGGTGCTCCTTTCCACGGAATGCCCGGCATGGCTCCATGGCGTCGAAGAAGGGTTCTTTTCAGAAGGGTTCGTTATGGGAGGGATGATGATCGAATTTTTCGGTCTTTGCAAGCTCGGAACGTCGAAAAATTAGTTCCAAGGCGGCGACACTCCGCCTATTGAGCGAAAAATTCGTTTTTTCAATCGGTTCAATAGCTTGCGCGAGTTCTGGAACTCGACGTGGGCCGAAGAACCTTGGTTCCAGGAAAGTTCCAGGAAATGGCGCCGCCCCTTAAGCCAAAAAGCCCTTTTGCTGAGCGTCTGATCGAGGCGCGCGGCGACATGAAGCGGATCGATGCCGCCCAGGCTCTTAATTTGACCCCTGGCCGATTGGGCAGCTATGAGCAAGGGACTGCCGAGCCAAGCATTAACACGCTCGCGGCGATTTCTTCGCTTTACCGAATTTCTATACAATGGCTTATAACGGGCGAAGGCGAGATGCGGCCAACTGTGGCCGCACAGGGAATGCCAGCCAGCCAGGAACCTGCGCCGGCGTTGGACGTGGAGATGTTGCGTAGCGCCATCGCCAGCGTACGCCGCTTCGCCCAGGAAGAAGCCTGGGTCGACAAGGCGTCCCCTGAGGTGTGGGCGGAGATGGTGGCGGAGGCCTACCGCTTCCAGGTCACCACGTCCGAGGGCGAAAAGCGGCGGATGGTGGCGGAAGAGAAGGCCAAGACGGACCGGATGGCGGGGTGACCGTCACATCCCGTCACAAAGCGAATACAGTAGTATTCTTAGTAGTGTTAAAGGATGATTTACACCCTAAAGGGTTGACACGAACGCGATAACCCTTTGATATTGAGGGTGCCCCCCAGGCGTAAGGGCGGGGCGGTGGACCGGCCTAGTCCACCGAGGTACGCTACTACCTCCCAGCGCGTGCACTGATGACCCCTGGGTGTACACCCTGGGGTCAGCATACGGGGGTATTCGTTAAGATGGCGTTATCTCGGCCTGTTAAAACCGTCTCTTATCGTGATGAGGCGGGGCTTATATTCCTAAGGCGTAAGTATTCATCCAATTTGGTGTTGCCCGTTCCGCGTTTTCGCGCCCCGGTAACTGTCTTGCGCCTGCCTATTGTTCTGATGCGCGGCAAGACGCACGCCTGGAACTACGGCCTGTTGATGGCCCGCCAGGCGGCGTCTAAGAGCGGCCTAAGAGGGGTTGCCTCGGCCGCCCCGCCACTCCAATTTCATGTGTCGAAACCGCCCGCCAGGGGCGCCCACTCCAACCTCAACGCCGCCCCGCCCGCGCGCCTGGTGGTGGGCCTGGACTGCCCGGTTTGCCTGGGCTGTCCCACTGGATCCCGGAATGTCCCGCCAGATCCCGCCTCACTCCAATCTCATATGTCCCCTAACAGCAGGTCCAGGTTTAGCCGGACTTGCGAACCGCCAAAGCTACCCACCCGGCGAGCGACGCCACGGCCGGTGTGGCCGTGACCAGGTGTGCCGGCGACTTCAAGCAGGGGTGGGCTGGGTCCTAGGTGGTACTCCTTATGCCATCGGCCAAGCAGTCTATTACTTAGGAGCCGGTAGCAAATCCTTAAGCACTTCCCGCCAAGACTGCCTTCGTGGGTAGAAGGAGCGGGGTTATGGATATCGTCGTGATGCGTGCCGGGGCCCTGCTGGTGGCCGACGCCGCGCACCTGGCCGGATACTGGCCCGCCCTGCTGACCGCCGCCCTGGCCGCGGCCGTGGCCGTGCGCGAGGTGTTGCGCCGCCGGACGGCGGTCCGCGCCCGCCGGACGCTCGTGGCCCCACCGCCCCCCGACCGCTTGACGGAAATGAGCCGCATCCTGGCGACGGAGGTGGCTCAGCGCCGCCGGTCGGAAGTCATGCTGGTCAGTGCGCGGGCCCAGCTGGGTGAAGCGCAATCGCAAATGATCAACCGCCTGCGATCCGCCAGCGCCTTGCGGGATAACGAAACCGCCTCCCACACCGACAGGGTGGGGCAGATGGCCCGTCATTTGGCGCTGCTGGCGGGATGCGACGCTGAATTCGCCGACCAGCTGGCGCTGGCGGCCCCCCTCCATGACGTGGGCAAGATCGGCATCCCCGACGCCATCCTGCTGAAGCCCGGCCCCCTGGCCCCCGCAGAATGGGACGTGATGAAGACCCACACCACCATCGGCGCCGGCATCCTCATGGGCAGCGGCCTGCCGCTGCTGGACCTGGCGGCGGAGGTTGCCCTAAGCCATCACGAACGGTGGAACGGCCAGGGCTATCCCCGGGCACTGAAAGGCCCCGCCATTCCCTTGTCCGGCCGCATCGTGGCCCTGGTGGACGTGTTCGACGCGCTCATGTCCGCCCGGCCCTATAAGGAGCCGTGGCCCCTGTCTCGGGCCCTGGCCCACATCACCGGCGAGGCCGGCGCCCATTTCGACCCGAACCTGGTGCGTCTGTTCATGGACCAGATCCAGGATTTCGTTGCCATCCGGGAGCGGGACCGCGACGATGAGGCGATGCTGGGCGCCGACCAAGCCCTGGATTGGGAGGAAATGGCGTCCGCCCAGGTGATTCCCCTGCCGATGCGCTGACCTTCTATAATCCATTTATTGAAATACCCAGGAGCGGGGCCGCAACCATTTGAAAAGGAATGGGCACCCGCCTTTTTCATGTCCGGCCCATGTCGGCCGCGGGCGGTGACCGCATAGGCGGATTGGCGGATGGCGCGCGACGGGTGCGGCCGCTACCGTGGGACCAACGAAAAGGATCCCGTCAGGGACGCCCGAACCGGTAAAGGGCGAATGCCCATTTCTTTTCAGATGGTCCGGCCCCGCCGCTCAAGGTGGCGCCGGGTGGCGTTCCAGGCTTTGTCCGGGCTTCCCCCGTGCCTTCGCGAGAGGGGCGGCAAAATCGGCGCCTTAATCGTTCCTGCAAGCGACAGCTTTTGACGGCTCGTCCGTATAACGACAAAAGCGCACCTAATTCGTGTCGCCCTGCGGAAGAGATGGCTGAAGTGCCAAGGGGCGGCCCCGGTGTCCGGGCGGTTTAGGCCCGGGAACCAGGATTGGTTGCAGCGTTGCATCGGTGTGTTGGGCCCGAGCGATCATGAGTGCCATTTCTGCAATGGCTCAGGTTGATTTCGCAACCACCAGGCGGATCCCGCGTCCGGCTGATGGCGGCGAGGATAGGCCGGGAGACAGCGGATCTGGCGGTTTCGGGCGGTTTCGTCCCGCGTTCCTGGAAGGGGCACGACCAGGGGGCGTGGGGCGGGCCAAGGAAATGGATTTGCAGAAATGAAGATCAAAAGCGTCATCGTGATCGAGGTAGAGGCAGACGACTTCGTGGCGGCGGGTGACCATCAAGCGGCGATCCGCCGTCTGTTCGAGCCCATCATGGCCACCTACCCTCAGGCCAACCTCACATTCTCGCAAGTGAAGCAGCGCGCGGCTTCCCAGGTGCGGCCGTCCCTGCGCCTGGCCTCCAACACGGGGAACATGCACCATTATGACAGCTAATCAGAACGACCACCGCCATCGGCAGCGCAGCGCTCCCCTGGCGGCCCTGGAAGCCATGCGGGCGGTGGATGAGCAGTTCTCGCTGCAGGAGGCCTGCGGTTTCCTGTACATCTGCGAGAACGAAGGCATCAGCCTGCGGGAGCTGGGGATGTTGCTGCGGGCGCAGCCGCACACCGTGTCGCGCATCGTTGCCCGCCTTTCCACCGGGTTCGGCAATCGGGCTTCGGACCTGGTGGAGGCGCGTACGCTGCACCATGACAACCGCGTCCGCACCCTGCACCTGACGGAACGGGGCCGCACCTTGTGCCGCACGCTGAACAGCATCATCGTGCAGGCCGTACCCATCCTGGATGATGGGGAAGGCGCCCCCGCTGCCACCCGGTCTGCTACCGGCGCCACCTGGGCGTCCGCCTCGGCCTGACGTGAAGTCGCGATCCCCGGCGGCGGTTGGGCCGCCGGGGCGCGTCTTGTCCCGTCTTGCTCAGTCGGCGACCTTCAGGGCCAGCTTGCCGAAATTCTCCCCCGTGAACAGCTTCAGCAGCGTGTCGGGGAAGGCGGCCACGCCACCCTCCACGATGTCCTCGCGTGATACCAGCCGGCCTTCCTTGATCCAGCCGGCGATCTCCGCCACCGCCTGCGGATAGCGGTCGGCATAGTCGAACACCACCATGCCCTCCATACGGGCGCGGTTGACCAGCAGCGACAGGTAATTGGCCGGTCCCTTCACCGCCGTGGTGTTGTTGTACTGCGAGATGGCGCCGCACACGACGATGCGCGCCTTGCGCGCCAGCTGCGCCAGCACCGCCTCCAGGATGTCGCCGCCGACATTGTCGAAATAGACGTCCACGCCGTCGGGGCAGTGAGTGCGCAAATCCTTGCGGATGTCGCCGGCCTTGTAGTCGATGGCCGCGTCATAGCCCAGCGTCTCCACCGCGTAGCGGCACTTCTCCGGCCCGCCGGCGATGGCCACGGTGCGGCATCCCTTGATCTTGGCGATTTGTCCCACCACCGCGCCGACGGCGCCGGTGCCGGCCGAGACCACCACAGTGTCGCCCGGCTTGGGCTGGCCCACGTCCAGCAGCCCGAAATAGGCGGTCATGCCCGGCATGCCGAGCGCGCTCAGGTGCACGGGCAGGGGCGACAGGGCGGGATCGACCTTGGTCAGGGCCTTGGCCGACAGGGTGGCGTATTCCTGCACGCCCAGCGCGCCGCTGACGTAGTCGCCGGTGGTGAAGGCGGGGGCGGCGCTGGCCACCACGCGGCCGATGCCGCCGGCGCGCATGACCTCGCCCAGCCCTACGGGCGGGATGTAGGACTTGCCCTCGTTCATCCAGCCGCGCATGGCCGGGTCCAGCGACAGGTACAGGGTCTGCACCAGCACCTCGCCCTCGGCGGGCGGGCGCGCCGGTTCTTCCGTGCGCTGCCAGTCGCTGTCCTTCGGCAGGCCGACGGGGCGGGCCGCCAGGCGGATCTGGTGATTGGTGGGCGTGCTCATGGGCGGATTTCTCCCGGTATCGAAGGGCCGGCGTGCCCCGGCCTTGGCTGACGCGGGACGCAGCCTAGCGCCAAGCGGGTGGGACCGGTATATCGAAAATCATCGATACAATCTTATTTTGCACAAGATATTGCCAACAAAGGAAAACGGCGGGTCCGAAGACCCGCCGTTCGTCTTGACACGGGATGATCGCCAATCAGAAATCGGCGGTCACACCCAGGAAGAAGGTCCGTCCCAGGGTGTCGTAGATGCCGGGGAAGGTGTTGCCATTGCCGTAGCTGGACGTGCCGGCGATGCCGTAGACGTTGCTGTCCAGGATCGGCGGATCCTTGTCGAACAGGTTGTTGACGCCGAAGCGGACCGTGTAGTGGTCGTAGAGTGTGGCCGACAGGGCGATGTCGAAGTAGCTGTAGCTGTTGATGCGGCCGTCGGCCTTGTCGTAGTCGCCCGACAGCAGGGCGTTGCTGGTGTTCTGGTCCAGCTTTACGCCGCCGATGTACCGCCAGTTGCCGGACAGGTCGACGTTCCACGGCGTCTGCCAGGTGACACGCATGGTGTGGCGCCACATGGGCATGGGCTGGCCGCAGGTCACGCCGAACAGGCCGCGGCAGTTGTAGGCGCTTTCGCCCGGCTGCTGCTGCACCAGGTAGTTGGCCATCCAGGTGCCGTTGAAGTTGAACAGCACCGAACCGCGGTCCTTGACGTTCAGGTCTTCCAGGTCGACCAGGTAGTTCAGGCCGATGTCCACTCCCTGCTCGTTCAGGTAGCCGGTGTTCAGCTCGGTATCGATGATGTAGCCGCCGGTCAGCGCCAGGCTGCCGTTGCTGGCGCGGTGCACCAGGCTGCAGTAATAGCTGTCGCCGCTGTTCAGGCACTGGTTCAGCACGGACGAGGCCGACAGGGTGCTGATCAGGTCGGTCACACGGATGTCGAAATAGTCGACGGTTGCCGAGAAGTTACGCAGGAAGGTCGGGGTGATGACGGTGCCGATGGTCCAGGTGTCGGCCGTTTCCGGCTTCAGCGCGGTGTTGCCGCCGGTCAGGACGTTGCACTGCGAGGACGTGCATTCCGCGATGGTGCCGTACTGGGCGGCGGTGACGCCGGTGCGGGCGCACTGGGCCAGCGTGGCCGACGGGCTGGAACCCGCGCACGGATCGGAGGCGGAGGTCAGGCCCACGGTCTGGGTGGAATACAGCTCAAGGATGCTGGGGGCGCGGACGGCGCGGTTGTAGCCGCCGCGGAAGCTGAGGTCTGACACGGGCGCGTAGGTCAGGCTGGCCTTCCAGCTGTCGACCACGCCGGACGAGCTGTAGTCCGACCAGCGGTAGCCGGTATCCAGCACCAGGGCCTTGGCCCACTCCCGCCCCTCGATCAGCGGCACGCGCAGTTCGCCGTAGATTTCCTTCACATCGTAGGAGCCGCTGGAGTTCTGGGTGGCGCCGCCGGAGCCGGCCAGGTCGCCCGAAGAATTCTCCTCGTCCACCTTCAGATTCAGGCCTTCCTTGCGGTACTCGGTGCCGAAGGCGATGGCGACCGGGTTGTTGGCCAGCGGACTCTGCATCCCGAACCGACCGAAGTCGCCGGTGATGGACCCCTGGACCACGTCCTGGGTGACGTTGCCTTCCTTGAAGGAGGTGGTCTTGATGTAGTTCCAGGCGTCGCTGCTGATGCCGTTCAGCGAGAAGATGTTCAGCGGCACGCAGTTTAGGTCGGTGCCGTCGACGACGGACTGGCAGGTGGCCACCCCGTTCACGTTCACGACGTTCAGGGCCTTCTGGACCTTGGAGATGGAGACGTCGTTTTCGTAATGCTCGGTGTAGATCACTTCCGAGTGCTGGGCCGAGACGTCATAGCTCCAGCCGCCGCCCAGATCGCCCTTGGTGCCGATGACATAGCGGTAATCGGTGTGGCGGATGTCGTCGTACCGCTCCATGCCCGAGCCGCTGAAGCGCAGGCCGATGGTGCCCGACCAATTGGTGCTGGTGCCGGCGTTGCTGCCGCACAGCGCCGTCGCTTCAGACGCCGACATCAGCGGGTTGTCGCAGTTGATGTTGTACAGGGCGGAATTGAAGATGGCCGACGGGGCGATCTGGGCCCGGGTGTGGTCGGTCATGAACATGAAGTCGGTGTAGACGTCGAACGCCGGGCTGACCTCATAGTGCGCGAAGGCGCCGCCCGTGTACCGCTCGTCCTGGCGCTGCAGGTAGTTGTAGGGCCCGTAGTTGTAGGACAGGGCGTTGGTGTAAGGCACGAAGGTGGACGAGCCGTCCGGGTTCAGCGACAGGCCGGTGCCCGACCCGTTGGTACGGAAACGGCCATAGGTGTTGTTGCTGGACCCCTGGCAGACGTGGCTGTCGTTGTCGGCGCCCGAGACGGAAAGGGAGCAGGCGGACCAGTCGCGGCTGGACTGTTTCACCGGCTCCGTCCAGCGGTATGTCGCATAGGCGGTGACGTTGCCGCGGTTGTTGGGGGCGTTGGCGCCGATGATGAAGCTGCTGTCGCGCACGAAGCCGTCGAACTGGCTGCCCGGAACGGACACGCCGAAGTTCTTCAGCGCCGTCTGCGCTTCCTTGTTGTCGTTGTCGTGCTGGGCGGCCGACAGCTGATAGTCGACCTTCACGCCCTCGAAATCGCGCTTCATCTTGAAGTTGACGACACCGGCGACGGCGTCGGAGCCATAGACGGCCGAGGCGCCGCCGGTGACCACATCCACACTGTCCACCAGCGCCGCCGGGATGAAGTTCACGTCGGCGTAGGGATAGCTGGGGTCGCCCCCGGCCATGCGGCGGCCGTCGATCAGCACCAGGGTGCGCGAGGGGCCCAGGTTGCGCAGGTTGATGGTGGCCGTGCCGCTGGCGCCGTTGGACACGCCCTGCGTCTGGTCGGCGGTCACGCCTGGCAGGCGGTTCAGCATGGTCTCGACGTTGGTCGTGCCCTGCAGCTTCATTTCCTTGTCGGTGACCGTGGTCAGCGGGCTGTCGCTGCTCAGGTTCGCGGCCTGCTTGATGCGCGACCCGGTGACGACGATTTCCTGCAGATCGTCCTCCGCGGCAGCGGCGGTGCCCACCGCCATCGCCATCACGCATGCGGCCATGGAACCGGCCAGCATGGTCCCCATCAATGTCGTCGACGTGAGCAAACGTCCCCGGTCTGTCATTTTCTTCACTTGTCTCTTCTCCACCCAACCGCCTGTAACGGCGTCTTGACGGTCACGCCGGCAATCCCCGTGCTGAAAAGGGGCTGAGGCTGCCGGATCGCTTGGAGCAGAGTTTTTGAGGAGTGAAAAACGAGCGTCAACTAAACGCGATAATAACGATTCATATAGCGAGTCTATGTCACGTTTCAGTGACACTTAATCTTAATAACGCATCGTGATTTTGGTAACTGCTTCGTAACTGGCATTATATTTATTTTGATGATGCGATCAGTATTAGATGCAATGTCGTGCTTCCATTCTTGGAAGATTGCACAACGGCGGTGCAATTAAGCGCTTTTCCAAAAGGTTAGGGCTCACATCCCTAGCATTGCGGCCAAAGTTGTGCTGCCATGGCGGTGTTAAGGCGCCTACAACGGGGAGCAACGATGCAGCCTGATGTCCCAGCCCAGCGGTCCAATGCGGCCGCCATGGCGGCCATGAAATCAGGCAATTACGCGAACGCGCACGCCATCCTGGAAGAGGCGCTGCGCCAGTCGCCCGGGGAATTGCCGCTGTGGCTGAATCTGGCGGCGGCCCGCCGCGCCATGGGCCGCCACGCCGACGCGCTGGCGGCGGTGGACCATGTGCTGACGGTGGAGCCTCGGCTGTTCATGGCTTTGCTGATGCGGGCGTCGCTGCTGCAGGCCTTGGGCCGCAAGCGCGAGGCGGGCGAGGCCTACGGCGTGGCCGTGGCCCTGGGCGAGACGCAGCAGAATTTGGATCCGCCGACTCAGCGGGCGCTGGACCAGGCACGCAAGGCCCACGCCGCCCATGTCCAGGAGATGGCCGATTTTCTGCGCCCGGTGGTGGACCAGGGCGCTGCGCGGGGCACCAGCGCCGACGCCCGGCGCATGGCCTTCTTCACCGACCAGGTGCTGGGCCGGCGCAAGGTCTACACCCAGCAGCCGACGCATTATCACTATCCCGACATGCCGGCGATCGAGTTCTACGATCGCGAGGAATGCCCATGGCTGCCCACGCTGGAGGCCGCCACGGCCGACATCCAGGCGGAATTGGCGGCCATTCTGGCCGACGAGGCGCTGGCCGACGCCTTTATGCCCTACATCGACTATCGCGATGGCCTGCCCCTGGACCAATGGGCGGAACTGAACCGCTCCCCACGGTGGAGCGCCTTTCACCTGCTGCAGCACGGCCTGCCGGTGCCCGGCAACGCCGACCGCGCGCCCAGGACCATGGCCGTGCTGGAGCAGATGCCGCAGCCGCGCATGATCCGCCGGTCACCCGCCGCCATGTTCTCCGTCCTGAAGCCTCGCACACGCATCCCGCCGCATACCGGTGTCGCCAACACCCGCCTGGTGGTGCACCTGCCCCTGGTGGTGCCGCCGGGCTGCGGCTTCCGCGTGGGCAACCAGACGCGGGAATGGAGGGTGGGGGTGGGTTGGGCCTTCGACGACACCATCGAGCATGAGGCCTGGAACGACAGCGACCAAGTGCGGGTGGTCATGATCTTCGACATCTGGAGCCCGCGCCTGTCGGCTGCCGAGCGTGACTTCATCGCCCACATCATGGCGGCTATAGACGATTTCCAGGCGCAGCAGCCCGTGTCCGTCGGCGGTTTCGGCGCCGCCCCCTTGACGCCCAAGGCGGCGGGTGGCGGCTTCTCCAGCCTGTGACGCGGCCAGGTCAGCCGGCGGCGTAGGCGCGCAGGAACACGTCCACCGCCGAGTCCGCCGCCGTGTCGATGGCGGCGGGACCAGGCTTCTCCTTGGCGTCCAGCATGACCAGGTCCACGTGCTCGGCCTCCACCAAGCCACGGAAGTGGGCGGCGGCGCGATCGGCGTCGGCGCGACGCAGGCGGCCGCGGTCCATCAGAACGGTCAGATAGGCGGCGAATTTCGACCAGCCCACCTTGGGGCCGTTCTCATACAGCAGCCGCCCAACCTCGGACCGCGCCGCTTCCGACACCGCGATGCGGCGGATGGACATGGCCCAGGGCGACAAGACGAAG
The DNA here is from genome assembly GCF_029594735.1 of Nitrospirillum amazonense. NCBI lineage: Bacteria > Pseudomonadati > Pseudomonadota > Alphaproteobacteria > Rhodospirillales > Azospirillaceae > Nitrospirillum > Nitrospirillum amazonense. The sequence continues at coordinate 1,831,584 of NZ_JARPAF010000004.1, read as the reverse complement.
CGCAGATAGATGCGGCCCAAGCGGGTCAAGGTTTCCCGAACGTCGTCGTCGGGGTTCAGCGCCTCGAACGAGGCTTGCTTCATCTCCGCCGCGGCATGCGCCATGACGGCTACGAACAGTTCCTCCTTGGACCGGAAATAGCTGTACAGCGTGGCCTTCGACCCGCCGACCCGCGTCGCCAGCTCGGACATGGAGGCGGCGGCGAACCCGACCTCCTGGAATAGGGCGCCGGCGGCGTCCAGGATGGCTTGGCGGCGGGCTTCGGTCTTCACCTTCATGATGGCGCGCGTTCCTAAAGGCTGGCCAGCCGGCTGGATTTGGTGGGCCGTGGTCGATGGCGGCGACCATGCCCGTACGGTTCCGCGACGGCAAGGCGTAACATTTCATAACTAAACCGTACGGTACGTTTATGGCTTGACCAGATCGCCACGCAAGCCCATAAAACCAAACCGTACGGTTTATTTATGCCAGTAGGCCCTCATGTCCGCCCCCGCTTCCCTTCCCAGCCGCCCGTTGCAGCGCCTGGGCGTTTCCCTGTGCCTGTCCGCAGCACTCCTGGGCCTGTCCGCCTGTGCCTGGGTACCGGAGGTGGGCCCGGCGCCCGCGCCGCGCGCCGCCGCCGGCTTTGCCACACAAGCCAGCTTTGCCCCTTCCTCTCCCGCCATCGCCGCAGTCGCTTGGCCGCAGGATCGGTGGTGGGCCGCCTATGGCGACGCCCAACTGGATGCGCTGATCGAGGAAGGGCTGGCCGGCGCGCCGGACCTGGCGGCGGCGGCGGCGCGGCTGCGCAAGGCCGAGGCCCTGGCCGACCAGGCGGATGCCGCCCTGCTGCCGCGCGTGACCGCCAACGCCCAGGTGACGGAGGACAAGCAGAGCTACCGCTACCTGTTCCCGCCAGCCTTCGTGCCCAAGGGCTATCACGAGGTGCCGCGCGCCACCCTGGACCTCAGCTATGACTTCGATTTCTGGGGGAAGAACCGCGCCAGCCTGGCGGCCGCCACCTCGGACGCCGAGGCGGCGCGGGCGGAGGTGGCGCAGGCCCGCCTGACCCTATCGGCCGGTATCGCCGCCGCCTACGCCGACCTGGCGCAGCAGGCGGCCGACCGCGACGCCGCGGCCGAGGCGGTGGACGTGCGGGTGCGCAGCACGAATCTGGTACGCCAGCGGCGGGAGAACGGGCTGGAAACCCTGGGCGCTGTCCGCCAGGCGGAAGCGCGCGAGGCGGCAGCCCGGGGTGACTTGGCCGCCCAGGACGAGGCCATCGCCCTGACCCGCAACCGCCTCGCCGCGTTGATGGGCGCCGGGCCCGACCGGGGCCTGTCCATCCAGCCGCCGGCCGGCGCCAGCCTGAAGGCATTCGGCCTGCCGGCCAACCTGGCGGCCGATCTGCTGGGCCGCCGTCCCGACGTGGTGGCCGCCCGCCTGACGGTGGAGGCGGCGGCCAAGCGCATCGCCGTGGCCAAGGCCGCCTTCTATCCCAACGTGAACCTGGCGGCCTATTTCGGGGTGCAGACCCTGGGCCTGAACGCCCTGACCAAATCCGGCGCCACCATCGGCAGCGTCGGCCCGGCCGTCAGCCTGCCCCTGTTCGAAGGCGGGGCGCTTGCCGCCCAGTATCGGGGTGCCCGGGCCGACTACGACGCCGCCGTCGCCGATTACGACGGCACGGTGGCCAAGGCACTGCAGGACGTGGCCGACGCCGCTGCCAGCGCCCGCGCGCTGGAAACGCGGCTGACCCACGCCCGCGACGCCATGGCCGCGGCCGCCGATGCCCATCGCATCGCCACCGCCCGGTACGAGGGCAAGCTTTCCACATACCTGGACGTGCTGACGGCGGAGGACACCCTCATCACCGACCGTCGCGCCCTGGCCGATTTGCAGGCACGCGCCTTCACGCTGGACATCGCCCTCATCCGCGCGCTGGGCGGCGGCTATCAGGCCGCGCCCGCCGCTCCCCAAACCGTCGCCGCCCGCTGACCCGCCGCGCTCCCGAGGATCATCCCCATGTCCACCCCGTCCCGCACCCCCGCCGCCGAGGCGGCCGAACCCTCCTCCGTCCATGTCCTCGCGCCGGCCGCCAGGAAGCCATCGCCCCGGCGCCACCTTTTCGCCGGCCTGGGCGCCGTCGTCCTGCTGGCGGGCTTGGGTTATGGCGGCTATCGCCTGGTGACGGGCGGTCGCTACGTTTCCACCGATAACGCCTACGTCAACGCAGACGCCGCGCAGGTGACCTCCTCCGTCGATGGTACCGTCCGGGCCGTGCCGGTGGTGGACACGCAAAGTGTGAAGAAGGGCGACGTGCTGGTGCTCATCGACGACACCGACGCGCGCATCGCCCTGGCCCAAGCCCAGGCCCAGCTGGGCCAGGCGGAGCGCCGGGTGCGCGGCTACTTCGCCAATGATGGTGCCCTGGCCGCCCAGGTGGCGGCGCGCGACGCCGACGCCGCCCGGGCCGAGGCGCAGCTGACCTCCGCCCAGGCCGATTATGATCGCGCCCGGGTGGATTTGGACCGGCGCCGGGCGCTGGCCGCCTCCGGCGCCGTGTCGGGCGAGGAACTGACCAGCGCCCAGAACGCCTTCGCCACCGCCACCGCCAACTTGGCCGTGGCCAAGGCGGCCCGGGCCCAGGCCGCAGCCAACCGCGCCGCCGCCCAGGGCTCGCAAAAGGTGAACACCGTGCTGATCGCCGACAGTGACGTGGCCACCAATCCCGAGGTCATGGCCGCCCGCGCCCGGGTGGAGCAGGCCCAGGTGGATCTGGGCCGCACGACGGTGCGGGCCCCCTTCGACGGCGTCGTCGCCCGCCGCCAGGTGCAGGTGGGCCAGCGGGTCAAGGCCGACACCATGCTGATGAGCGTGGTGCCGGTGGGCGAGGCCTATGTCGATGCCAACTTCAAGGAGGTGCAGCTGGCCCATGTGCGTCCCGGCCAGCCGGCGGAGCTGACGGCCGACCTTTATGGCGGGGGCGTCGTCTTCCATGGCCAGGTCGCCGGCCTGGCCGGTGGCACCGGCTCCGCCTTCGCCGTCATTCCGGCCCAGAACGCCACCGGCAACTGGATCAAGGTGGTGCAGCGCGTGCCCGTGCGCGTGGTGCTGGACCCCAGCGAGCTGGCGATCCATCCCCTGCGCGTCGGCCTGTCCATGAACGTCACCATCGATACGGCGCCGACTGGCGCCGCCGGCAAGCGCTGAGGGACCGCCCATGAGCAGCGCCGTCTCCGACGCCGGGGCGCCCAAGACCCTGGCCGGCGGGCAATTGGCCGTGGCGGCGCTGCTGCTGGCCGCCGCCAACTTCCTGGTGGTCCTGGACACCACCATCGCCAACGTCTCGGTGCCCAACATCGCCGGTGGCCTGGCCGTTTCCTCCAGCCAGGGCACCTTCGTCATCACCTCCTACTCGGTGGCGGAGGCGGTGACCGTGCCGCTGACCGGTTGGCTGGCCGGCCGCTTCGGCACCGTGCGTACCTTCGTCATCGCCATGCTGGGCTTCGGCATCTGCTCCGCCCTTTGCGGCTTCGCCCAGTCCCTGGGCATGCTGGTGCTGTTCCGGGTGTTGCAGGGCCTGGCCGGCGGGCCGCTGATGCCCCTGTCGCAGACCCTGCTGCTGCGCGTCTTCCCCAAGGAAAAGGCGCCGTCCGCCATGGGCATCTGGGCCATGACCACCCTGGTGGCGCCCATCCTGGGGCCCATCCTGGGCGGCACCCTGTGCGACAGCTGGGGTTGGCCCTTCATCTTCTACATCAACGTGCCCATCGCCATCCTGTGCGCGGCGGCCTGCTGGGTCCTGCTGAAACTGTTCGAGACGCCGACCGTTCGCCCCCGCTTCGACCTGGTGGGCCTGATCTTGCTGATCGTCTGGGTGGGCGCCCTGCAGATCATGCTGGACGAGGGCAAGGACATGGACTGGTTCTCCTCCACCGAGATCGTGGCGCTGGCCATCGTCGCCGCCATAGGCCTGGCCGCCTTCCTCATCTGGGAACTGACGGAGGCGCATCCGGTCGTGGATCTGAAGGTCTTCCGCCATCGCGGCTTCGCCATGGCGGTGCTGACCATCAGCCTGGGCTTCGGCGCCTTTTTCGGAGCCACCGTGCTGACGCCGCTCTGGCTGCAGAGCAATATGGGCTACACCGCCACCTGGGCCGGTTACGCCACGGCGGCCACCGGCATTCTGGCGGTCATGGCGGCGCCCATGGTCGCCAGGATGTCGGCCAAGGTCGATCCGCGCCCGCTGGTGTTTTTCGGCCTGATGTGGCTGGGCCTGGTCACCTTCTACCGCAGCGGCTCCAGCACCGACATGACCTATGGCCAGATCGCCTTTCCCTTGCTGTTGCAGGGTCTGGGCATGCCCTTCTTCTTCGTGCCTCTCACCGGCCTGGCGCTGGCCAGCGTGACGGTGGAGGAAACCGCCTCGGCGGCGGGCCTGATGAACTTTCTGCGCACGCTGTCGGGCGCCTTCGCCACCTCCCTCGTCAACACGCTGTGGGAGGATGGCGCCACCCGCAACCGGGCTGAACTGGCGGATTTGCTGCGTCCCGGCCTGGTGGGTCCCGACCTGTCCATCCAGCAGTTGGACCGCATCGTGCAGGGCCAGGGTGTCATGCTGGCCACCAACCAGATCTTCCTGGGGGTGGCCATCGCCTTCGGCCTGTCGGCCCTGGTCATCTGGCTGGCACCCAAGCCCACGCGTGTGGCCGACACCACCGGGGTGCACTGAGGCGGGCCCCCAGTCGCCGGCGCCCACAGCTTGGCCAAAGAAAAGGCCCCGCCCGGCGTGCCGTCCGGGCGGGGTCCAGGTTCGGGGCCGTCAGTCATCGCCCCCGGGGAAGATCAGCCTGGGGCTTTAAAACGTATATGTGGCCTTCAGCCCGAATTCGCTGCGGTCGTTGTTGCGGATGATCTCGGTGAAGCCGGCGAAGGCGTCATCCAGCCGGCCCACGTCGTAGCGTTTGTTGAAGATGTTCTCGCCATACACGGCCGCCGTCCAATGGCCCTGGGCCGGTGTGTAGGCGATGTTGAAACCGAACAGGCTGCGCGACTTGATCAGGTTGTAGCTGTCGTTGGCCGATTGCCCGTATTCCTTGCCGCGATAGGAATAGTCGATGCGGGCGTCGATGGTGCCGCTCTCCAGGAACAGGTGGTACTGCGGCGCCACCGACAGAGTCCACTGCGGGGTCAGCGCCGGGGTGAAGCCGACCTTGATGGCGGTGGCGTCGCTCGGTACCGCCGTGATCTGGGCGTCGATGAAACCGACGGAGGTCTGGATGTCGAAGGCCCTGCTCAGCTTCAGCGTGCCCTCGACCTCGAAGCCCTTGGCCTCCGACTGGCCGGCGCTCTCGATGCGGGTATTGAAGCCGGTGGCCGATGGCTGCGACACCTCCAGCGGCAGGTCGGTGTACTCGGTGTAGAAGCCCGACACGTTCATCTGCAGCAGGTCGAAGAAGACACCCTTGATGCCCGTCTCGTAATTGGTGGCGAAGGTGGGGTTGAAGGCGGTGAAGTAGCTGGGCCCGTTGAAAGGCCGGGGCGGGAAGCCGCCGCTCTGGTACCCGCGGGAGATGGTGGCGTAGGCGGCCACGGACTTGGCGATGTCATAGGTGGCCGACACGTCCCAGGTGGTGGCGCTCCACGACTGGCTGCGGTAGACGCGCGAAGGATCGGTCCAGCTGTCGAACTGGGCGCTGGCGTCCTTATGGTCATCGGAATAGCGGGCGCCGGCCGACAGCTTCAGATCGTCCAGGATCTTGTAGCCGGCGTGGGCGTAGACGGCGTAGCTGCTGGTCGTCTGCTTCAGGTCGAAATAACCGCTGGGGCTTATGTAGACGGTGGGACCTGAATTGGTGTTGCCCTGCTCATCACTGGCATAGGCGCCGATGACGAAGTCCAGCTTGCCGTATTCGCCGTTCAGCTGCGGTTCCACCGAATATTGCCGGGCGAAGCCGCGTTCCGGATAGGATTCCAGGTCCAGGTAGGTCTGATCGTCGTCCAGGCCGCCGGTGTAGTGGGTATAGCGGAAGCCGCCCAGCACCTTGGCCGTCAGGTTCTCATTCAGCTCCCAGTTGGCGGTCAGCGAGGCGCCGCGGTTCTGGATGGTCTGCTTGAACAGTTCCGCGTGATTGGAATTGCTGTCGTCCGGGTTGGCCGGCAGCAGGCTTTCGCTCAGGCCCAGGGTGCCGGTGAAGAAGCCGTTGGGGTTGTTCACCTCCATGGTGGTGGGCGTCTTGCCGTAGATGCCGTTCATGGCGTCCAGGGTCAGCAGCAGCGAGAAGGTTTCCGAGGCCTGCAGCTTGGCGGCCGCGCGGCCCGATACCTCGTTGATCTCGCCCACATCCTCGGGCGCGTTCACCTTCAGGGCCTGGCCGATCCCGTCGCGGCGGTTGACGGCGGCGGTGAAGGACACGGCTAATTTATCGGTGACCTTGGTGTTGGTGTAGACGTTGGCCTCGACCCGGGCGCGGCTGCCCACCTTCAGTTCCGCCTTGGTCACCTGCTCGTCGCCCGGCTGGGCGGTGATGATGTTGACGGCGCCGCCGATGGTGTTCTTGCCGTAGAGCGTGCCCTGCGGCCCGCGCAGCACCTCCACCCGCTCGATATTGGCCAGGGTCAGGTTGGACCCCATCTGCCGGCCCAGGTAGACGCCGTCGACATAGACCCCCACGCCGGGGTCGGTGGTGATGATGTGGTCCTGCAAACCGATGCCGCGGATGAAGATGGCGGCATGGGCCGGGTTGCCCACGCCGAAGCGGTTGATCTCCAGGTTGGGGACGTACTTGCCCACGTCCGCCAGGTTTTCCATGTTGCGCTGCTGCAGGTCCTCCGCCGTGAAGGCGGAGATGGCGGTGGGCGTCTCGGTCAGGCTTTCCGCCCGCTTGCGCGCCGTCACCACGATTTCCTGGAACACCGAGTCGTCGGTGGCGGTGGCCGCCGTTTGCGCCTGGGTGCCGCCAGCCAGCAGGGCGGCCGCGCCACCCGCCAGAAACGACGTCAGCATGGCGCGCATCTTCTTTTGATCTTTGCCCGTTATAGGAACTGCCCTGTTCGACATTGTTGTCCCCGTCTTTCGTGATTGGATTTGACGAAAGCAGGCTCGATGGATTCCGCCCGTTTTATTGTGGGGCCGTTTTATTGTGAGGCCCTTTTTGCCGTGGTTGGGCGGGGCGATCGTTGACGAGCCCCGAACCTACCCGCCCCGAGGCCCGCGGGCGGTTTGCCGCGCCTGTCGTTCCTGGGATGCCATCAGCATCGGCGCAGCCTGGGGTTGCGGCAACCATTTTCTGACCGAATGGTCAGGTTTGGCACAGCCAGGCGCTGGGCGCTTTCCATTCGCGCTTGCCAATGCCCCTGTGTTCCGCGCCAGAGGTATGCCGGATGGTGTAGAGGGTTGATTGTGCGGGTTCGGTCCGGGCCTGGCGCTGAATGGCCATGCCCCCGAGTCGGCATGCGGAAAGGGCGGCCATGAGGGCCGCCCTTCGAAATACACGATGTAATGACTGAGGTGCTGATGGACGGTCAGCTCACGCGCGTCGCCTTCGCCGGCCGGCTGCGGCCCACCACCATAGAGTAGCTGCCGAACAGGCCGTGCATGACGCGCACCTCGTCGCCCGGCTTCGGGTCGAAGGTCAGCGCCTCCTTGCTGACCCAGGTTTGGCCGTTGGCTAGGGTCACGGCGAACAGGCGATAGGGCAGGGCCACCGACGAGGCGACCGTGGAATGCATCTCCTCATCCTGTTCGGCATCGTCCTTGGCCTGCTGCTCTTCCGTCCGGGGCAGCTTTTCCTTGCCGAACCGTGCCGTGGGATCCTCCGGCACGGCGGGCGCGGTTGGGGTGGCGTTGGCAGTGGCGGCGTTGGGAAGGGGGGCGGCCGGCGCGTTGGCTGCGGCGGCGGCCAGGGCGTCATAGCAGGCCAGACGCTGGGTGGCGTCACCAATCGCCCGGCAGGAGGCCAGGCTCTCGGCGGCGCGGGCCGGCTGCGGGGCGGCGGGTGCCACGGCCAAGGCCAGCAACAGGGTGGCGGCCGTCAGCGACGGCATCTTCTTGAACGACATGGTCCGGGATTCCTAAGGCGTGATCCGTGGGCGGCAGTGTGCCACGGCTTTACACCGGGCGGAATAGCGACGGCTGTCGCCCAGGGTCAAGCAACCATCGCCAACGCATTGAATGGAAAAAGAAAACGGCGGGCCCCGGGGGACCCGCCGTCTCTGGACTGAAGGCTATGCCGTGTTCGATTAGAACTTGGCGGAAGCCTGGAAGAAGAAGTAACGGCCCAGGCTGTCGTACACCTGAGAATAGGTGTTGCCGTTGATGAACGAGGAGTTGCCGTTCACCTGGGTCGTGACCAGCGGCGGATCCTTGTCGAAGACGTTGTTCACGCCGCCGCTCAGGGTCAGCCAATCGCTGACCTGGTAGGAAGCCGAGAAGTCGAAGTAGTCGTAGCTGTCGATGTGAGCCAGGCCAGGGATGACGGAACCGTTCAGCGTGGCGTTGCTGCTGGTCCGTTCCCAATCGGCGCCGCTGATGTGGCGCCAGTTGACCGACATGGTCGCATCCCACGGGGTTTCCCAGGTCATACGGACCTTGTGGCGCCACACCGGCAGCGGCGTGGAGCAGGTCGCGCCGTACAGGCCGGCGCAATCATAGCCGTCCGAGCCCGGCAGGGCCTGGGTGACGAAATCGATCAGATAGGTGCCGGTGAAGTTGAAGTTCAGGGCGCCCAGCTTCTCAATGCCGATGTCGGCCAGGTCCAGACGGTAGTTGGTGTTGAAGTCGATACCCGACGTCTCTTCGCTACCGGTGTTCTGGTTGGTGTTGGTGACGTAACCCGTGGTGCCCAGCCACAGCGAACCGGTCGCCGAGCGCTTGATCAGCGGGCAGTAGAAGCTGGTGTTAACACCGGTCAAGCAGTTGGTCATGATCAGATCGGCGCCGATGCCGCTGATCAGGCCGTCGATCTTGATGTTGAAGTAGTCGGCCGAGAAGGTCAGGTCCGGCAGGAAGGTCGGGGTGATCACGGCACCCACGGTCAGGGTGTCGGCCGATTCCGGCTGCAGGTTCGGATTACCACCTTCCAGGTCGTTGTACTGACCGGCGCTGTTGGCGACGATCTTGCCGTACTGGGCGGCGGTCACACCGGTGTTGGCGCACTGCGCGGCCGTGGCGGTCGGGGCCGCACCGGCGCAGGGGTCGTTGGACAGGCCCAGGGCCACGCCCGACGGCGTGAACAGCTCGACCACGTTCGGCGCGCGGACGGCGTGGTTGAAGCCGGCGCGGAAGCGGACGTCCGAGGTCGGGGCCCACTCACCACCCACCTTGTAGGTGTCGGTCTTGCCCGAGGTGCTGTAGTCGGAATAGCGGTAACCGCCTTCCAGGTTCAGGTCCTTGACGAAGGGCTTGTCCTGGACCAGCGGAATCTTGACTTCCATGAAGGCTTCACGGACGTCGTAGGCACCGGCCACACCGTGGGTCGGACCGCCCTGGCCCGCCAGGTCACCGCTGTCGAACTCCTGGTCGACCTTCAGGGTCAGCTCTTCACGACGGTATTCCGTACCGAACGCGATGCCGACGCCATGGCTGGCCAGCGGGCTCTGGATGCCGTAACGGCCCAGATCACCGCTGATGGAGACATCCACCACGTCCTGGACGGTCGAGCCTTCCTTGAAGCCCGGGGTCTGCAGGTAGGTCAGCGCGGCCGGATCGATGGCCGTGCTGCTGCTGAACACGTTGTAGGGCACGCAGCCAGCGGCCACGGCGGCGGAGTTGGCGCAGACCAGCTTGCCGTTGGCATCGGTCGTGGCGTTGAACGCCTCGGCCGTGCGGGCCAGCGAGAAGTCGTTCTTGTAGGTTTCCGACAGGATGACGGTGCTGCGCTGGGCGTAGGCGTCATAGCTCCAGCCGTCCCACAGGTCGCCCTTCAGGCCGACCAGCTCGCGGTAGGAGGTGTGGCGCAGGTCGTCGATACGGCCGCCGCCTTCGACGTTACGGCGCAGGACGCTCACATCGGCCTGGTCGGAGGCGGTCAGGCCGTTGTTGGTGCAGAGCGTGGTGACTTCGCTGGCGGACAGCAGCGGGCTGTTACAACCGATGAGGAATTCCTGACCGAACACACCCGACGGCGCGATCTGGGCGACCGTGTGGTCGTCGTGGAACATGAACTCGGTGTAGACCTGGACATGCGGGTTGAATTCGTAGTGACCGAAGAAGCCCGCGGAGTAACGCTGGTCCGGACGCTGGTAGTAGTTGTACGGCGCGTAGTTGAAGGCATCGGCCGAGGTGTAGTCGCGCAGGCTGGTGCCGCTGACGATGTAGTCGCCGCCACCGATGTTGTCGATGATCTGGGCCGGGGCCGTGGTGCCCGAGCCGCCGCACGAATAGGCGCCCTTGGCCGAGACGCTGATGGCGCAGGCGCTGTAGTCGCGCTTGTCCTGCGTCACCGCCATGGTCTTGCGATAGTCGGCGTAGACGGTGATGTTGCCCTTGCCGTCGGGGGTGTTCACACCCAGCACGCCGGAGTAGGTGCGGGTGAAGCCGTCGGTGACGTCGTCTTCCGGCAGGCCGAAGTTGCGCGCCTTGACGGCGTTCTGGAACTTCGTGGCGTCGTTGTTGTGCTGATAGAAGCTGTAGCTGATGTCAGCCTTGGCGCCCTCGAAATTGTCGTCCATCACGAAGTTGACGACGCCGGCGACGGCGTCGGCGCCGTACACGGCCGAGGCGCCGCCGGTCAGCACGTCAACGCGCTTCACCAGGGCTTCGGGGATTTCGTTCAAGTCGGCGGCCGGGTTCAGCGGCGAACCGGCGGGCATGCGGTGACCGTTGACCAGCACCAGGGTACGGGACGCACCCAGGTCGCGCAGGTTGACGGTGGCGGTACCGCTGGAACCGTTGGAAATCATGCTGCCCTGGCCGGCGAAGGCCTGGGGCAGGTTGTTGATCACGTCTTCGATGCGGGTGGCGCCCTGCAGCTTGATTTCCTCGCTGCCGACGCTGGTCACCGGGCTGATGCCGGCGGACGAATCCGTCTTAATACGCGAACCCGTGATGACGATTTCCTGCAGATCGTCGGCGGCCGCCGCGGCGTAGGCCGTCGTCGACATCGTGAGGGCGCACACGCCAAGGGCGGCGCCCGTCAGCAGCGACTGACGGATCCTGCTCTCAAATCCCTTCATGTAGTCCATCTCCATTTCGGATTGGTTGTTCCCCGTTCGGCGCCGCCTGGGCGTGTTTCCCGGCCTCTGGCGGCAGCTCCCCAGTCCGCTTCTGCCCAGCGTTCTGTTTGGCTTGGGAGGAAGTTTTCCGATCACGTTAGCAATGCGTCAACGACCCAAGGGGTAGGGCGGCCGATTCCGTGCATGTCTGTAGCTTTTTGGTTACACTTAAGCGATAAACTTGCGCCAAAAATGTTGAAATTGGACAAAAATAACCAGGCGACAGAATGAGCTGTCCGACACACATCTGTTGCAAATTAAAAACCAAACGGTAACAGCGACAAATTGCATCGTTTCGCGGGTGGGGACGGGGCCCGCGCCGGGGCCGCTGCCGAATCAGTAGGCACTACCGCCCATTGCCCAAAGAGCGGGCGGCGCGTTCGCGCCCGACGAGAAAATCCGTCTTATCGCGCGCCTTATACATTCCCCGGTGTTCCGCGATGAACCAAAGAAAAAGGGGCGACCCGAAGGCCGCCCCTTTCGCATTGGGCCCGGCGGCTCGCAGACCGCCGGAGGAACGCGCGATCAGAACGAGGTATGGATGGTGCCCATGAACGTGCGCGGGGCGCCAACCTGGTAGAACGGCAGGCTGCTCTTGCCGGCCACCGTGGCGATCGAGGTCGAGGACGAGATCGTGTTCAGGTAGCGGCGATCGAACAGGTTGTTCACGTTGAACTGCAGGTACGTGCCCTTGAAGCCGCCGGCGTCCGGCAGATCCAGGCGGGTCTCGAAGTTGGCGACGAAGAACGGGGTCGTCCATTCGTCGTTCACGTCGGTGGCGGCGCGGGTGCCGGTGTACTTGCCTTCGATGGAGGCCGACAGGATGTCCAGCGGCTTGTATTCGACGCGGCCGGCGGCCATCCATTCCGGCGTGTCCACCAGCTGCTTGCCGGACGTGTTGTAGACGTAGCCCGCCGGGCCGGCCAGGTTGTTCTTCACTTCGGAGTGCGTGTAGCTGCCCGAGGTGTAGAAGTTGACCTGATCGGTGATGGCGAAACCGGCCTCGATCGAGGCGCCGTACAGATCGACGCGGCCCAGGCTGCGGTCGATGGTGTTGTTGGCGTCGTTCGGGTCCAGGGCGGACACGATGCGGTTGATGTAGCGGGTGTACCAGCCGCTGACCGAGGTCATCAGCCAGTTGGTCTGGAAACGCTCGCCCAGTTCGAAGTTATAGGTCTTTTCCGGATCGACGATGCCCGGCTGGTCGGTCTTCACGCCGTACAGGTTGTCGGTACGCGGCGCGGAGAAGCCTTCCGAGAACTGGAAGTAGACCTGGTGTTCCGGCGTGATCTGGTAGACGACGCCCAGGCTGGGCAGCGGATCGCTGAAGTCCTTCGTGCCGGTGAACGGCGTCCGGTACAGGTTGGTCTGCGTGATCGTCGGGTTGGTGGTGCAGTACTGGTTGCTGCTCAGTGACGCCACGTTGGTGGAGGTGCTGGTGTAGGTATAGCAGTACTGGTTCAGCTCACGGTGGAAGAAGGGCAGGCGCAGGGCCGGCACCACGGTCAGCTTCTGGTCCAGGGCCTTGAACACGTATTCCAGCGACGCCTGGTTCAGCTCGGCGATGGAGTAGCGGTTGCGGGCTTCCAGCTGCGAGCCGTCGGCGGCGTAAATCTGGCCGGAGTTCTTGCCACCGAACACGTCCAGCGGGGTGCCGTCGGCGCCGATGTAGCTGAAGTCACCGGTCTGACGGTGGCGGCCGTAGTCCAGGGTATAGCCGACGCGCAGGCGGTTGTTGTCGTCGATGTCCCAGATCAGGGAGGAGGTGACGCCGCTGCGGAAGGTGTTGGTGTTGCTGGGGGCGTACAGCAGCACGGTGTCCAGCAGGTCGCCGTCGCCGTTCAGGTCCACGCCCTTGGCGGTCTTGCTGGTGCCGATCAGGCGGGGGTCGGTTTCCTTGATCGAGGTGGTGCCGCCGCCGTTGGCCAGCGTGTACTGGAAGTACGGGTCGACGGTCAGCATGACGTCGTCGGACAGGTGGAAGCGCGACTGGCCGCGGATGTTGCCCGTGTTGGACGGGTTCACGCGCACATTATAGTAGTTGCTGTCCGTGCTGGGGACGGTATCGGCCTTGCCGTTGACGGCCGTCTGCGGCACCCAGGTGTTGTTGTAGTCGGCGAAGTAGTTCGAGGCGAACGTCGCGCGGCTGTTGGTCTGGTACGAGTTGTTGCGGTTCTCGTTGTAGTGGGCCGCGACCGAGATGAAGTCGCCGCCACCCAGATCCTCATAGATACGGGTGTTGAACTGCTTCTTCTGCAGGCTGCCGTAGCCCTTGAACTTGTCGTAGTCCTGGTAGGACGCGGCCAGGAAGGCCGAGGTGCGGTTGCCGGGGCCGAAGTCGCCGGTGTCAAGCACGGTGAAGATGCGCTTGTAGCTGTTGCTGCCGAAGCTCAGCTTGCCTTCGACACCCAGCTCGTCCAGCGGCTTGCGGGTCTGGACGTTGATGGTGCCGCCGGTGGCCGACGCGGTCGGGCTGTCGACGTCGGTGGTGCCGATGTTGACGGTGGCGCGGTTCACCAGCTCTTCATCGATGACCTGGTTGGAATAGATGGCGTAGTTGCCGGTGTCGTTCAGCGGAATGCCGTCGAAGGTCAGCGAGACGCGGTTGCCGTCGAAGCCGCGGATGCGGATGTTGCCGCCGGAGGAGCCGTAGGCGTCGTTGTTGGTGAAGTTCACGCCCGGCAGCAGGTTCAGGCTGGCCAGCACGCTCTGGCCCGCGGTCTGCGTGGCCAGGTATTCCTGCGTCACGGTGGAGCGAGACTTCGGGGACGTCTCGGCCTGGATCAGGCCGGCGATGTTGGGCTGCTTGCGCGCGCCGGTGATGACGATCTCATCCATTTCGGACGCGGTGGACTGCGCCAGGGCCGGAGCGACCCAGGCGGTGGCGGTCGCCAGGGCGACCATGCCCGTGCCAAGCTTCAGGAAAGTGGCGTAGCGGCGCCCCGGCGCCTGCGCGCGATTAAGCTTCTTCATCGATTGCCCCCAGAATTTGGATCGTTCGTCGTTCGGTCAGCCACACACCCGTCCGCACCCGTTCGTTCAGCCAGGTGAGGCCGTGTCGGGCGCTTTATTCCCTTCTTCGTATTACAACACCATTACAGAGGCGCGGCCTTCTTGCCCAACTCCCACCAAAACGCGCCGATTTGCCCCTAACTGTGGCCGTCAAAGCACATGTGATACGGGCGGCGCGACAAAGTGCAGCGCAGCTTTTTTGCGCAGAAATGGTCAAAAAATAATTTACTATCAATAAGATGAATATTGACGCACATGCGTCCACCATCTGTGTCGGGGCAAGTGTTGCAGAATGATGAAATCTTGACCTGTTGATCAGGAATTCGGGCGAATCAGCGCCGTGGGCGGCGGCGCGGCCGCCAGTCCGGCCGGCGGGGCCCGGTATGTCCGGAACGGCATGGTGGAATGACGGGACCTTCCTACCACCCAATCGCCAGTCTCGCGGCGGGCGCCGCTCTTGGCGGGGGCGGCGCCCGGCCCTAATATAGATATTGGTATGCCTTCCAGGGGCTTGCCGGCCAGGGCTTGCCGGCTGTAATCGGGGGCGGTGCATGCGGCGCGCGGACGGTGAGGGGTGATGCGGCTACCGGGACTGCGCAGCAGGCTGCTGTTGCTGCTGGTGGCCGTCATCGGCGCCATGGCGGCCCTGATGGTGGTGGAAGGGCAGTCCAGGCGCCAGGCGGCGGTCATGGCTGCCCAGGCCCACGTGCGCATCCTGACCCAGGTGGCGGAGGAGGAACACCGGGTGCTGGTGGAGCAGCTTGGCCATCTGGTGGAAACCGTTGCCCTGCAGGAGGTGGATCTGTCGGCCGGCGACTGCGCCGGCGACCTGGTCCGGCTGAAGGCGGCGGAGCCGTGGATCGCCAACGTCTTCCTCTCGCGGCCCGACGGCACCACGATCTGCGCCTCCACCGGCAACCCCCCGGCCGCCCTCAATGTCAGCGACCGCCCCTATTTCCAGGAGGCGGTGCGCACCGGCCGCGCCACGCTCAGCGACTACATGATAGGCCGCACCACGCAGGCCCCCATCTTGGCCATGGCCCGCCCCATCCTGGGTCCGGATGGCCAGGTCAAGTCCGTGGCCCGGGCCAGCATGCGGCTGAACTGGGCCGGTCGCCTGGCGGCCATGGCCGCCGACATGCCCAATGGCCTGTTCGCCATCGTCGATGCCAAAGGCGAGGTGCTGGTGCGCTTCCCCGCCCCGGCCCAGGCACCCGCTGCGGCGGCACCCCTTCCGGTGGAGCCCCAGGCGGACGGCGCGGCCGCCCCGCTGGGGAACACCCCGTCCGGCGCGGTCCTAACCGGCCAGCGGCTGGACGACGCCCTGGTTGCGCAGCTGTTCGCCCAACCCACGGGCACGCTGCTGTCGGCAGGGCTGGATGGTGTGCCGCGCATTATCGGCTTCGGCACCCTGCAGGGCATCAATGCCCGCGTTGTGGTCAGCCTGCCCCGGGCCGAGGCGGTGGGTGAGGCGGACGATGATTTCTGGCGCAGCATGATGGGCCTGGCGGCCGTGGCCGCCGCCGCCCTCCTGCTGGGGATCTTCGCGCTGGAAACCTCGGTCATGAGTCGCCTCGGCACCCTGACCCGGGTGGTGGAGCGGATCGGCCGGGGCGAGCGGGGGGCGCGCGCGCCGGAACGGGCGTCGGACGCCGAATTCGCCGTGCTGGCCCGGGCCATCAACACCATGGCCCATAACCTGGAACAGGGCGCCACCGACCTGGCGGAGCGCGAGGTGCGCTTCCGGGACCTGATCGACGTGTCCACCGATTGGTACTGGGAGGCGGATCCGGACCGCCGGCTGACCTATGTGTCGCCCGGCGTGCGGTCCATCGGCCTCGATCCCCTGCGCATGGTGGGTCAGAAGCAGATCGGCGGCCTGACCCCCACGCCCGAGACCGCCGCCGCCCTGGCCGGCGGTGCCGACAAGCAGGAATTCCGCGACCTGCGCTATGTGGTGAGCCACCCCAGCGGCAGGCGCTACCACATCGTATTGTCGGGCCGCCCGCTTTATGACGCCGACGGCGCCATCCGGGGCTGGCGCGGCGTCGGCCGCGACATCACCGCCCTGGTGGAGGCGCGCGACGCGCTTGAAGAGAGCGAGGCCCGCTTTCGCTTGTTGGCGGATCGCGCCAGCGACATCATCCTGCTGACGCGGCCCGACGGCACCCGCCTCTACGTTTCCCCTTCCGTGGAACGCATCCTGGGTTAC
Organism: Nitrospirillum amazonense; assembly: GCF_029594735.1. Lineage (NCBI taxonomy): Bacteria > Pseudomonadati > Pseudomonadota > Alphaproteobacteria > Rhodospirillales > Azospirillaceae > Nitrospirillum > Nitrospirillum amazonense. Next base: position 1,815,164 of record NZ_JARPAF010000004.1, on the reverse strand, counting down.
GGCGTGGCGGAATTCACGCAGCTGCCCCTGTCGGATCTGCGCCATCCGGACGACCATGCCATCGACGCCACCCTGGACGCGCTATCGGCGGCGGCCTCGCGGGCCGGTTCCGGCGCAGCCGGGGCCATGGCCGACGGCGACCTTGCCAGCGGCGTTTCCGCCCGCTTCCGCCTGCGTCACAAGGACGGCCGCTGGATCTGGCTTGAGACCATCATCTCTCTCACCCGGGGCGACGACGGGATGCCCCTGCTGATCTCCGCCGCCCGCGACGTCACCGAGCGGGTGCGGCAGGAGGAGGAGTTGCGCGCCGCCCGCGATACCTTGACCACGGCCGCCGCCGAGCTGGAGCAGGCGCGCCGCGTGGCGGAAGACGCCAATGCCGCCAAGTCCGCCTTCCTGACCGCCACCAGCCATGAAATCCGCACCCCGCTGAATGGCATCATCGGGGCCGTGCAGCTGCTGGCGGCGGAGCCGCTGGCGCCCCTGCAGCGCGACCTGGCCGCGATCATCCGTGACAGCGCGCAGACCCTGTTGCTGCTGGTGGACGATCTGTTGGACCTTTCGAAGCTGGAGGCCGGGCGGGTGGACCTGGTGGCGACGGACTTCCAGCTGGCCGCGGTGGTGACGGAGGCCGCGCGCCTGATGGAAGGCCAGGCCCGGGCCAAGGGTCTGGCCCTCAGCACGCGCATCGCGCCCGAGGCGGCGGCCACCTTCCGCGGCGACGCCCGCCGCCTGCGCCAGCTGCTGCTGAACCTGCTGGGCAATGCCGTGAAGTTCACCGACAAGGGGCAGGTCCAGCTGACGGCCGAGGTGGTCGAAGGCGCGCCGGTGGGGAACGCGGGCCGCCCGCGCGACCTGCGCGTGGTGCTGACGGTGCGTGATACCGGCATCGGCATGACGGCGGATCAGCAGGCGCGGCTGTTCAACCGCTTCGTCCAGGGTGACGACAGCATCGCCCAGCGCTATGGCGGCAGTGGCCTGGGCCTGTCCATCTGCCGCGAACTGGTGACCCTGATGGGCGGCACCATCACCCTGGACAGCTCACCCGGCCAGGGCAGCACCTTCATCATCGACCTGACCCTGCCGCGCCTGCCCGGCCAGGCCGCAGCCGAAGCGGCGCCGCTTCCCTCCGCCCCGTCCCCAGCCCCCCCGCCCAGACGTGGCGCTGGCCGCCGCGTGCTGGTGGTGGAGGACAACAGCATCAACGCCCGCCTGACGGAGATGATGCTGCGCACCGAAGGCTACGCCGTTGAATTGGCCAGCGACGGGGCCGCGGGCGCCACTATCGCCTTGGGCCAGCCGCCGGTGGATCTGGTGCTGATGGATATCCAGATGGCCGGCCTGGACGGGCTGGAGGCGACGCGCCGCATCCGCGCGGGCGAGCCGCCGGGCCACCGCGTGCCGGTCATCGCCATGACCGCCAACGCCATGGTGGGCATGCGTGAGGAATACCTGGCCGCCGGCATGGACGACTACGTGTCCAAGCCCTTCGACCAGGGCCGCTTCCTTGACCTGGTGGCCCGCTGGACCGGTGGGGCCGCCGTGTCGGCGGTCCCTGGCGCGACGGAGGGGCCACAGCCCATGGCCGGCCCCAGCGACGGCTTTCCCATGGCCGACCAACCCCTGTTCGATGGCGAGCCGCTGGCTAAATTGGTGGACCTCGCGGGGCGTGATGGCACGGTGGACATGGTGCGGGAGTTCGTCAGCTTCGGACAGGCCCGCATCGCCCGCACCGCCGGCCTGGTCACCGCCGGCAACCTGCCCGAGGCGCGGCGCGAGGCGCACAGCCTGATCTCCACCGTGGGCAATCTGGGCCTGCGCCGCCTGCAGTACCTGGCGCAGTCGCTGGAGCAGGCGTGCATCCAGGACGACGCCGAAGAGGCGCGCCAGCTGGTCGCCGCCATCGTCGGCGTGGCGCCGGCATCCTGGGCCGCGCTGGCCCGCGACTATCCGGTGCCCATCGCCGCGGCCTAGCTGTGTAGTTTCTTCAGATGCCGGCGTCCCATCCGGGGGCGCCCGTGTCTGAGAAGCGCGTCACGCGCTTCCGATCAAAATCCCCGTCGCGAACACCAGCAGGCCGCCGATGATGACCTGGAAGGCGGCGGCCAGGAAGGTCGTGTCCATGTAGCGGTTGCGGATCCAGGAGATGACGCCCAGTTCCACCACCACAACGGCGGCGGCGGCGGCCGTGGCCGTCCAGAACTGGGGGATGAGATAGGGCAGGGTGTGCCCCAGGCCGCCCACGGCGGTCATGATTCCGCAGACCAGGCCGCGCAGCCAAGGGCTGCCCCGGCCGGTCAGGCTGCCGTCGTCGGACAGCGCCTCGGCGAAGCCCATACTGATGCCGGCGCCCACGGCCGAGGCGATGCCCACCAGGAAGGTTTGCCAGGTGTCGTGGGTGGCGAAGGCGGCGGCAAACAGCGGCGCCAGGGTGGAGACGGAACCGTCCATCAGCCCCGCCAGGCCCGGCTGCACCACCTGCAGCACGAACAGGCGGCGTTCCGACGCGTGCTCCTCCTCCCGCACCTGAGGCGTCACCAGGCGGGACTCCAGCTGCTCCGCCCGGGCCTCATGGCGGCGCTCCTCATCCGCCAGGTCGCCCAGCAACTGGCGGATGGCGGCGTCGGTGGAGCGGCGGGCCGCCCGGGTGTAGAAGCGCTTGGTCTCCGCCTCCATCAATTCGGCCTGCTGGCGCACTGTCTCCAGCGACAGCGGGCGGATCAGCCAAACCGGCTTGCGCTGCACGAAACCGCGCACGTCCTGGCGGCGGATCAGGGGGATATGCTCGCCGAAGCGCTGGCGGTACAGCTCGATCAGGCGGTGGCGATGGCCGTTCTCTTCGGCTGCCAGGGCGTTGAAGACCTTGGCGCTTTCCGGAAAGTTCTCGCGCAGGCCGGTGGCGAATTCGTCGTAGATGCGCGCGTCCTCCTCCTCCAGCGACACGGCCAGCGCCAGCAGCTCCTGTTCGGTGAGGTCGGAGAAGTCCTTCATGGGGATGGCCTTGCGCAGGAACGGGGAATGCCGGGAAGACTAGCCAAGTCATGGCGCCCGTCAACCCGCCGCGTGCGTGGCCAACGCGGGATATACGAGTAATAATAATGAGTTGCGCTTGCTGTCCCGAGATGGACGCCATGGCATGGCAGCATGGGCTCCCTGCGCGCGATCCCCCTCATCAGCCGGGGTCTTCCGCGTTAAACTCCCGCCCCACTCCATCCTTCGAGGACGCCTGGGCATGTTGAGCTGGCAGACCCTATCGGCCTTCGCCGTCACCTGCTTCTTACTGTCGGCCACTCCCGGCCCGAACATGCTGTTCGCCATGGGCATCGGCCTGCGCCATGGCGTGCGCGCCGCGGCCTGGGCGGGGGCGGGCATGTGCCTGGCGCTGGGCGCCATGGCCGGCCTGTCGGCGGTGGGCATGGCGGCGCTGCTGCAGGCTTCCTCCACCGCGTTCATGGTGGTGAAGGTACTGGGCGTGGCCTACCTGCTGTACCTCGGTGTCCAAGCCTGGCGGGCGGACCCGAAGGAGACGCTGCGCGCCGAGGCGGACGTGGAACAGCGGGGGGAGGCCGTACGTCCCGCCGACGCCAGCGCTCATCGACTGCTGCTGCGCGGCCTGCTGGTCTGCGGTTCCAATCCCAAGGCGCTGATCTTCATGGCCGCCTTCTTCCCACAGTTCATCGACGCCGCCCAGCCGCTGACGTCGCAGCTGGTCCTGCTGACCGTGCTGATGGTGGTGATCGAGTTCGGCTGGATCCTGACCTACGCCATCGGCGGGCAAACCCTGGCCAGCCGTCTGCAGACGCCCAAGGCCGCCCGCCAGCTGAACCGCCTCACCGGCGGCTTGCTCATCGGGGCTGGCGGCGTCCTGGCGCTGATGCGCTGACTGGATCCGCGCCAACGGGGTGTGCGCTGACTGGCGGCTATCGTGCCCGTGTAAAGCTGGGTCGCTTGCGGATCCGCGTCCATGGCCTACAGTGGGCGCGGGACCGGCTTGCGGTTCGTCCTGGGTATCATCCATATCGGGGTGTCATGCGTTCGCGTCGTCTTTCCGCTTCCGTCGCCGCCGCCGGCTTGGCCGCGTCCCTGCTGTCCGGCTGCGCCTTTTTCGAGGGTGACGACGATACCGCCCCCGCCAAGCCCGGCGACGGCCTGCTGTCCCGGTTGGCCCAGGGCCCTGAGGCCCCACCCGCGCCGGCGTCCGCCCAGCCTGCGGGTTCTGCCCAGTCAGTGACGCAGGCGCCCGCCGCCTCGCCGGCCGCCCCGATCAATGTTCCCGTCCTGCCGGCTCCGGCGGTACAGGCGCCTCCCGCGCAGGCCGAGCCGGTCCAGACGCCCGATACCATTATGCCCGGCGCGCAGGGCCGGGCGGGTCAGATGGCCATGTCCACCCTGCCGCTGGACGGCCACATCAATCCCCCCGTCGATCCGCCGGACGCGCAGCGGCTGGTGGCCCAGGCCGACGCGCAGATGGAGGATAAGAACGGCAAGGGACCGTCGTCGCAGGACATGGCCTCCGCCCTGGCGCTGTTCGACCAGGCCATGGCCCGCGGCAGCCTCAAGGCGCGCGAGGCGCTGGCGGTCTATTATTACTACGGCCGGGGTACGGCCCGGGATCCGCAGAAGGCGGCGCAGGTGGTGAAGCCCGCCGCCCAGGCCGGCCTGGGCATGGCCGCCCTGATCTACGGCCAGTTGTACAACAACGGCAGCATCCCCGGCGGCGGCGCCGGAGAGGCGCAGTACTGGTACAACATCGCCCGCCGCGCCGGCTGCGCCCCCTGCATATCCAGCCACCAGGAATTCCTGAACAGCATCGAGGCCAAGCTGAACCTGCCGGCCAGCAAGGGGCAGGGGGACCTCGCCAGCGACCCCATCGTGCTGGCCGGCATCACCGATAGCGCCGCCGGCACCAAGCGCGAATACACCACGCTGGGCATCCTCTATCCGGGCTGGAAGCAGGTGGAACAGCGCCAGCTGACGGAAAACGACCATGTGCTGGACCAGTTCACCCTGGAAAACGCCCAGCAGCGACGCGTGCGCGTCTATTTCGACGCCACCGGTTGGGGTAAGCCGGCACCCAAGGCCAAGTAGGAAGCCGGCCCACCGGATGCTGCCGCCCGGAACCACGAAATCCGGCCGAACACGAAGCCCGACTATTGATTCCAGGCGCGGCGCAGGGCCTGGCCGCAGGCCATGCTGGCCAGATACGCCTTCGGCGCCATGACCTCGCGCGCGATCAGGCCATAGGTGCGGCGGTCGGCGCTGATCCAGGGATAGAAGCCCATCATGCCCGGGCTGCTGAAGGCGCCGTCGCCGCCGGGGCCATCCTCCACCCAATGGTTCAGGCTGTAGTGCCAGGGCTGGGGCAAATCCGGCGCCTGCACGGCGGCGCAGTCGGGCCCCTGGGTGCAGACGGGGTGGCTGCCCAGCAGGTCATGGATGCGCAGATGGCCGGACACCACCTTGCGCAGGAAGGCACCATAGGCGGCCGGGCTGGCCTTCAGGCCGCCGGACACGCGGGGGGCGGCATAGTCTAGGTGCAGGTCCGGGCCCAACACCCGCCGCACCTCCGCCGCCAGGCCGTAGCGATCCAGATCGCCCAGACCCAGGGTGGTGGCCAGATACTGGTCGTGGCCGCCGTTATAGCTGAACCGGCCCTGGTGCTCGGCATTCCGCAAGCCGTTGCCGCGCCGGTCCAGGCAGGCGGCCACGGTGTGGGCGGCGAAACAGGCCAGCGGGTTGAAGTTGTCATAGCCGGACCGCATCTCCAGCGCGTCTAGCTGATCCGGCGTCAGCTGGCCGCCCACCCGCTCCACCACATACGCGGCGAAGACCAGCTTGCTGGCGCTGGCCACCTGCAAGGGCTTGTTGGCGCTGTAGCGGCTGCCCCGGGTGCCGCTGGCCAGGGTCCCGCTGCCGTCGCCGATCTCCCAGTAAAAATCGCCCATTTCCCGGCAGGCGGCGTCGGTGCTGGCCGCCGCCGCCACGGCCGCGCGGCGGCGGGCCAGACCATGATGGGGGTCGGCCTTCTGGTACGCCTGGGTTTGCGGGGCATCCACCGGGACGGCATGAGCGACCTCCGGCGAGGCTGGTGACGGGGCCGGCGATTGGGCGCTGGTCCCGGTGGCGGTCATCAAGGCGGCACCCGACAGGCCTGCCGCCAGGGCGGCCGCCCGCCATTTCACCGTCATTTCCAACACCCGCCGTTGCACACGCACGTCCGCCGACCACACCCATTGCCCAGAGCGCGGCCATGATATCAGCCGCCCCCGATGGCGGGTATGGATGGGGCCGGTACTGTCGTCTTTGTCGCAGGCGGGCTGTCCTGGCGACATGCATCTCATGCGCGTGTTGAACGGAAAATACATACGTATTAATTGTATTTCCGCCTTCATCTGGGACGCTCTTGATGGCGTCCTGCAATCAGCGGGAGTAAACGGGATGGTGACGACCTACGACGCGTGGCAGACCACCTTCTTCTTCAACAACATCGCCAACGACGCCGGCGGGCAGGACGTGACGGTGGACTTGGATAAGTCCTTGCCCAAAAACGCCGCCCTGCAGGCGGGCGCCACGGCGGCGGCGGCGCAGCTGACGGCCATCCTGACGACCGGCGTCGACAAGGCGATCAAGGCCGCTGGCTCGCAGCTGGGGGCTGACGACTGGACCGTGGTATGGGGCCCCCAGGTCCTGTGCATCAATCCGGTCGCATTAAGCGTCCGTTGGGAGGCGTCGCCGCCCACCGCCCGCTTCAACGCCGCCAACGCGCTATTCGTGGTCTACAGCCCCACGCTGGCCCGCTATGTCGTGGCCATCGCCGCCACCAACTTCAAATCCTTCTACGATTGGCTGAAGGAGGATTTCGCGGTGGCCACCGTGGTGGCCTGGGAAGGGGCCTTGCAGATGTGGAATGGCGGCACCAACGATACCCAGCCCAGCGCCCAGATTCCCTGCATCTCCATGGCGACGTACACCGGCATCACCAACCTGCTGGGCATCATCGACACCCAAATCACCCAGCAGACCTTGGTGGCTTTCCTCAAGGGGCTGACCCCGCCCGCCGGCACCACGCTGACCTTCACCGGCCACTCGCTGGCGGGCGCCCTGTCGCCGACGCTGGCCATGGCCTGTTTCGACCCCACCGCCGGCCTGCTGCAGGGCAGTTCGTGGACGGCCGGCGACGCCATGATCTACGCCACCGCCGGCGCCACCCCGGGCAATGCCCCCTTCGCGGCGCTGATCAACGGCACCGGCTGGGCGGGCGCAGACCAGACGGGCAGCCAGCCCTGGCAGATCTGGAACCACGACATGTACAACAACGTGGATGTGGTGCCCCACGCCTGGGGGTCCGCCATGCTGGACGCGATTCCCGGCTATTACGGCACCTATTACGGTGCGCTGACCACCGACCTCATCACCCACCTCATCTCGCACGCCCGCGCCCATGCCAAGAAGGGGGAGGCCGTGGCCGGCCCCTACACCCCCATCAACAACCAGGCGCTGAATCCCGAGGGGCAGTCCGCCGCCTTTGACGAATTCGTCTCCAGCTACAAGGTGTCCGAGGGTGGCGGCGAGGTGATCGAATACCTGACCCCGGCCCAGGCCGCGGCGGTGTCGCCCCCGCCCACGGATAAGACGCAGGTGTCGTGGACCGAGCAGGTGCTGTTCCAGCACACCACGGCCTATGGCCAGCTGATCCTGCAGAACCCGCCCCAGCCGGTGAAGTTGCCGTCTTAAGGCCGAGGGGACCAAACGCCGAGGGGACCAAACAAGGAAAGCAGGCCAACAAGGAAGGCCGGCATCCATCCGGGCGCCGGCCTTTCCCCGCGGTCTTCGCCCTTTTGCTTGGGCGTTCCTCCCTCTCCCCGGGAACTCAGGAACCTGTCTCCATCAGCCGATCATAGGCCGGCAGGGTCAGGAATTCGGCGAAGCGGTGCTGGAACACCAGGTCGGAGAACAGGCGCGCCGCCTCCTCATGCCGGCTGTGAGCCAGGGCCACCTCACCCACGCGGCCGATCCAGGCGGCCAGTTCCTCCTCGATGATGCGTTCCACCAGGGCATGGTCGACGGTGCGGCCGTCGTCCAGCTTGGCGCCGTGGCGCAGCCACTGCCAGACCTGGGCGCGGCTGATCTCCGCCGTGGCCGCGTCCTCCATCAGGTTGAACAGGGGCACGCAACCCTGGCCGCGCAGCCAGGCCTCGATATAGCCGATGCCCACCGCCACGTTCTGGCGCAGGCCGGCCTCGGTGCGCGGGCCCTGGGGGATGGCCAGCAAATCCTCCGCCGTCACCCGCACGTCGTGGCAGGTGGCGTGGATCTGGTTGGGGGTGCGCATCAGGTCGTCGAACACTTCGCGCGCTACCGGCACCAGCGCCGGATGGGCCACCCAGGTGCCGTCATGGCCGTTGCGGGCCTCCCGTTCCTTGTCCGCCCGCACCTGGGCGAAGGCGCGGGCGTTGGCGACGGGATCGTCCTTCACCGGGATGTAGGCCGCCATGCCGCCAATGGCCGGGGCGCCGCGGCGGTGGCAGGTCTTCACCGCCAGGCGGGAGTAGGCATTCAGGAAGGCCTTGTCCATGGTGACGGCCGCGCGGTCGGGCAGCAGGGCGTCGGGATCGTTCCGGAATTTCTTGATGAAGCTGAAGATGTAATCCCAGCGGCCGCAGTTCAGGCCGGCGGAATGGCAGCGCAGCTCATACAGGATCTCATCCATCTCGAAGGCCGCCAGGATGCTTTCGATCAGCACCGTCGCCTTGATGGTGCCGGGGGGCAGGTCCAGGCATTCCTGGGCATGCAGGAACACATCGTTCCACAGGCGCGCCTCGGCCCGGCCCTCGATCTTGGGCAGGTAGAAATAGGGACCGCTGCCCCTGGCCAACAGTTCGCGGGCGTTGTGGAAGAAATAGAGGCCGAAGTCGAACAGCGCGGCCGACACGGGCCGGCCGTCGATCAGCACGTGCTTTTCCTCCAGGTGCCAGCCGCGGGGGCGGACCATCAGCACCGCGACCTTGTCATTCAGGGCATAGCTCTTGCCCGACACGGGATCGGTATGGGTGATGGTGCGGCGAATGGCGTCGCGCAGGTTGACTTGGCCATCCATGACGTTGGCCCAGGTGGGGGCGTTGCTGTCCTCGAAATCGGCCATGAACACCTGCGCGCCTGAATTCAGCGCGTTGATGATCATCTTGCGCTCGACGGGGCCGGTGATCTCCACCCGGCGGTCGCGCAGGTCGGCCGGCTGCGGCTCGACCGTCCATTCCTCGTGCCGGGCATAGCCGCAGGCGGGGTTGAAGGCCGGCTTCTCACCCGCGTCCAGACGGGCCTGGCGCTCCACCCGCTTTTCCAGCAGATAGCGCCGGCGCCAGCCGAAGCGGCGTTCCAGGTCGGCCACAAAGGCCAGGGCGGCGGGGGTCAGGAGGACATCATAGCCGGGCTTGGACGCGGCGCGGATCTCGATACGGCCTACCGGGGCATCCGGGGACAGGCGGGGGGCCGAGGGGGCGAGCAGAGCGTCAGGCATGATACCTCTCCCTTCAGATCAGGGGGCCTGTCGCGGATAGGCTCAGGCCCTCGGAGGCGGTGATTTAAGGGGGCAGGGGTGCGGCGGCGGGACGCTCCAGCGTCGTTCAAACCCCGTCGCCGCACCCTTGCCAGGGCAGGGGATGGAATGGGCCATCCCCTGCCGATCTCGTGGACGCGTTGGAATTCGGTGAAATCCGGAGGGAAATCCGGAGGGGAAAACCGGGCGGCGGCGGGACGCTCCAGCGTCGTTTATTCCCGCCGCCGCCCGAAGGGTGCTTCCAGGCGAACGGTGCGTCGGCCTTCCCTGGGAGTCACCCCATTCCGGGGACGGAGACGATCAGTGGAACTGGTCGGTCTCGGTCGAGTCCTTCATGGCGGTGGTGCTGCTGGTGCCGCCGGTGATGGCCATGGACACGGCGTCGAAGTAGCCGGTGCCCACCTCGCGCTGGTGCTTCACCGCGGTGAAGCCGTGCTCCACGGCGGCGAATTCCTTCTGCTGCAACTCGGAGAAGGCGGCCATGCCGCGCTCCTTATAGCCGCGCGCCAGCTCGAAGGTGGCGTAGTTCAGCGAGTGGAAGCCCGCCAGGGTGATGAACTGGAACTTGTAGCCCATGGCGCCCAGCTCTTGCTGGAAGCGGGCGATGGTCGCCTCGTCCAGGTTGGCGCGCCAGTTGAAGCTGGGCGAGCAGTTGTAGGCCAGCAGCTTGCCCGGGAACTGCTTGTGCACGGCCTCGGCGAAACGGCGGGCGTCATCCAGGTTGGGCTTGGACGTTTCCCACCACAGCAGGTCGGCATAGGGGGCGTAGGCCAGGCCGCGGGCGATGCAGTAATCGACGCCCATGCCCTTGCGGATGCGGAAGAAGCCTTCCGGCGTGCGGTCGTTGCGGTCGATGAAGGGATGGTCGCGCTCATCCACGTCGGACGTGATCAGCTGCGCGCTTTCCGCGTCGGTGCGGGCAACCACCAGGGTGCTGGTGCCGGAGACGTCGGCGCCCAGGCGGGCGGCGTTCAGGATGCGGATGAACTGCTGGATGGGGATCAGCACCTTGCCGCCCAGGTGGCCGCACTTCTTTTCCGACGCCAGCTGGTCCTCGAAATGGACGGCGGCGGCGCCGGCCTCGATCATGGACTTCATCAGCTCATGGGCGTTCAGCGGGCCGCCAAAGCCAGCCTCGGCGTCGGCGACGATGGGCACCATCCAGTTGATGTCGTCCTTGCCCTCGGAATGGGAAATCTGGTCGGCGCGCAGCAGGGCGTTGTTGATGCGCTTCACGACGCTGGGGACCGAGTTGGCCGGGTACAGGCTCTGGTCCGGGTACATCTGGCCCGCCAGGTTGGCGTCCGCCGCGACCTGCCAGCCGGACAGATAGATCGCCTCCAGGCCAGCCTTGGCCATCTGCACCGCCTGGTTGCCGGTGAAGGCGCCGAGGCTGTGGACATAGGGGCGGGTGTGCAACAGTTCCCACAGGCGGCGGGCGCCCAGTTCGGCCAGGGTGTATTCGATCTTCACCGTGCCGGACAGGCGCTTCACGTCCTCCATGGTGTAGTCGCGCTTCACACCGTCGAAGCGGCGGGCATGCAGCGCCTTCAGGTCGGTGGGGGTGGTGCCTTGATCCAGCGGAGCCATGATCGCCTAATTCCTTTCATTCAAGACGTCGGACGGCCTTTTGAGCGGGGTTGGAACCATGATGGTTCCGGCCGACCTGATGATGTTCCCGTGACCGCCGGCGTTCGCCTGTTTCGCACTGCGTCCGTCGCGTTCACTGCACTGCATTAGACTTGGCGATTTGGTAAACTGGATCAATAAGTCTTTGATTGAAAAGTGGTAACGATGTAATCTCTTGTAATGTCGGTAAGTGAAAACTTGTAAAGTTTGTAAATTCACTTACCTTTCCGGCGCAGTGCTGAAGGGGTGGGAACCAAGTGGCGGCAGGGCTAAGACCCCGTCTGAACAGGCCGCCACGGGACCGGATGGGAGGGGGTGGCGGGCGATGGCGGAAAAGAAGGCGATGCTGGGCCACAAGGTGCGCCGCCTGCGTCGCGACCTGCACCTGACCCAGGCCCAGATGGCGGAGATGCTGGCCATCTCCCCCTCCTATCTGAACCTGATCGAGGGGAATCAGCGGCCGCTGACCGTGGCGCTGCTGCTGAAGATCGGCCAGACCTTCGACGTGGACCTCGCCACCTTCGCCGAGGATGACGAGGTGCGGCTGGTGGCGGGCCTGCGCGAGGTGTTCGCCGACCCGCTGTTCGACCATACCGACATCAAGAACCAGGACATGAAGGAATTGGCGGCGGTCGCCCCCGGCCTGGGCCAGGCGGTCGTCACCCTTTACCGCGCCTATCTCGAGGCGCGGGAGGATATCCAGGCGCTGGCGGAAAAGGTGGATGACCGCGACCGCCAGCACCCCCAGGCGGCCGGCCAGCAGTTCGCCCAGGATGAGGTGGGGGAGTTCTTCCAGGACCAGAACAACCATTTTCCCGAGCTGGAGCTGGCGGCGGAAACGCTGTGGTTCGACGGGGACCTGGATTCGGCCGACCTCTATGGTTCCCTCGCCCGTTTCGTGCAGAAGGCCCACGGCCTGACGGTCAAGCTGATGCCGGTGGAGGTGATGGGCGAGACGGTGCGCCGCTACGACCGCCATTCCCGCCGCGTGCTGATCTCGGAAATGCTGCCGCCGGCGGGGCGCACCTTCCAGCTGGCGGTGCAGGTGGCCCTGATGCGCCACCGCGACCTGCTGTCGGCCACGGTGGAAAAGGCCACCATGGCCAGCGAGGACTCGCGTCAGCTGGCCCGCATCGTCCTGGCGGGCTACTTCGCCGCTGCCGTCATGATGCCCTATGGCCGCTTCCTGGAGGCGGCCAAGTCCGCCCGCTATGACATCGAGGTGCTGATGCACCGTTTCGTCGCCAGCTTCGAGCAGGTCTGCCACCGGCTGACGACCTTGCAGCGGCCGGGGGCCAAGGGCGTCCCCTTCTTCCTGGTGCGGGTGGATCCGGCGGGCAACATTTCCAAGCGGTTCAGCGCCGTGCCTGGCTTCCACATGGCCCGCTTCGGCGGCGGTTGCCCGCGCTGGACCGTGCACCAGGCCTTCCGCAACCCGGGCCAGATCCTGACTCAGCTGATGCGCATGCCGGACGGCACCAGCTATTTCGCCATTGCCCGCACCCTCAGCAAGGCCGGCGGGTGGAAAAGCGTGCCGCGCCAGTTCGCCCTCAGCCTGGGGTGCGAGGCGACGCAGGCGCACCAGCTGATCTATGCCGACGGCATCGACCTGGCCGGCGCGCAGGCCACGCCGGTCGGCACCAACTGCCGCCTGTGCCCGCGCCTGGACTGTACGCAGCGGGCCTTCCCGCCCTTGAACCACCGCCTGGTGGTGGATGAGAACATCCGGGGCCTGTCCAGCTATATCGGGCCGCCCACCGGCTGACGGTCATATTAACGGCGGGCATCCATCCCATCCCCTTGCGTCCTTGCCGCCTAAGGCTGTAGGCGGCAGGGTGGCGCCGGATCGTCGTGGGGGAATGCATCATGCGCAGGTTGGCGGTGGGTATGGCCTTGGGCGCCATCGGGGGCGTGTCGATGGCCGCGTTCGCCGATCCGGCGCCGGGTCTGAAGCCCATGGCCTTTCTCGCCGGCCATTGCTGGAGGGGTGAATTCCCCGGCGGCCAGCGTACCGATACCCACTGCTTCGCCTGGCTGTATGAAGGCAAGGCCCTGCGCGACACCCACACGGTGCGCACGCCCGGCCAGCCGGACTATGTGGGCGAAACGACATACTATTGGGACCCGGCGGCCAAGCGGGTGGAATACCTCTACATCGAGAACCAGGGCGGCATCAGTCACGGCACGGTGACGGCCGAGGGCGGCGCCCTGGTCTTCCCCGCCACCCAGTATGTGGCGGAGGGCCAAGCCATGACCTATCGCGTGCGCTGGACCCCGCAAGGGACCGGCGATGGTGAGCCCGCATCATATGAGGCGTGGAGCGAGGCCCAGACCAAGGACGGCTGGTCCACCATGTTCAAGCTGGCGCTGAAGCGGCAGCCCTGACCTTGCCACCGCCGGATCAATGGCTCTTGGGGGTTTCCAGCGCGCGGTCGGCCGCCGCCAGGGCGCCCTTGCCGGCCAAGGCCAGGACGATGACGTAGTTTTGATAGTGGCGCAGCCGTTCGATCAGGGTCTGGCGCTGGGCGGGGCTCATCTGGGCGGGATCGGTGCCGAACAGGCGCATGTCCTGCCATTCCGCCAGCTGCGCCTTCTCCTGCTCTGTGAACAGGCGGAAGCCGGCATAGGCTTCGGCGTAGCGGCGCACCTCGTCGTAGGGCAGTTCACCCAGGGCCTGGGTGGCGATGGCGGCATCCCAGCTTGCGCTGGACATCAGGTCCAGGCGGATGCCGGGGTACTTAAGCTCCGCGCCCGCTGTCCCTTTGCCTTGCTGCCAGGCGGTCAGCAGGGCGATGTCTTCCTCCGCCCGGCTACTGTGCCCGGCGACCTCGGCCATGACCTCCTGCACCGCCTTGCGATTCTCCGCCAGCTCGGCATGGAAGCTTTCCACCGCCTGCCGCGCCAATTCATGGCGATGATAGGCCTCCACCGCCTGTTCCAGGCCCAGCGCGATAAGGATGCCGATGGTGACCACGCCGATATGGATGGCGAAGTCCTTCAGGGATTGGATGGGGCCTTCCGGGGCGTGGATTTCCATGGGCGTGTTTCGCGTCTGGTCAGGATGGGAATGGGAAAGGGTCAGTTCAGGATTTTCTGCAGGAACACCAAATCCAACCAGCGGTCGAATTTGCGCCCCACTTGGGGCAGGCGCCCGGTCTCGCTGAAGCCATAGCGCTGGTGCAGGCGGATGCTGGTCAGGTTGCTGGCCTCTATCCCCGCGATCATGACATGCAGGCCGGTGGCCGTCGCCCGCGCCAGCAGGGCGGACAGCAGGGCGGTGCCGATGCCCCGGCCCCGCGCCGCCTCATCCACGTACAGCGAATTCTCCACCGTGTGCTGATAGCCGCTGCGGGCGCGGAACTCCCCATATGTGGCGAAGCCCAGCACCTCGCCCGGCGGCGCGTCGGGGCCGGGTGTGGCCACCAGCACGGGCTGTCCCTTGGACTGGCGCTCGGCCAGCCAGGCGGCACGCTCCGCCACCGAGGTGGGCTCCAGGCTCCATATCGCGGTGGTATGGACGATGGCCTCGTTCAGGATGGCCACGATTCGCGGCAGATCGGCGGCGTTGGCGTCGCGGATGTGGACGAAGGGGGACGGCGCGGCGGACATGGGCGTCGGACGGACCTCGGGTTCTCGCTTTGGTGGCACCGGTAAAACACATGAACGCGGCCCCTTTGGCAATGGCCGTTGCCGGACCGGGGCCGGGCCGGATACCGTTGCACCAAGGGCCGCCGCCGGAACGGGCGGCCCCACAAAGATGGGCGACCGGCAGAAAGGGCATGGGGATGAGGGGCTTGATGGGGACGTGCGCCGCGGTGGCGGCGCTGCTGGCGTCCACGGCGATGATGGTGGGCGCGCGGGCGGCCGAGGCGCCGCACGACACCGTGGTCTATGCCGGGGCGCTGATCGACGGCGTCACCTTCACCCTCCGCCGCCAGGTCACCATCGTGGTGCACGAGGGCAAGGTGGCGGCGGTGGAGGCCGGCTACGTCGCCCATCCCGGCGCCACGGTCGTCGACCTGAAGGACCAGACGGTGCTGCCGGGCCTGATCGACTGTCACGTCCACATCTCGTCCAAGCTGCCCAGCCAGGCCAACGCGGTGGAGGACATGATGACCCACACCGCCGTGGACGCGGTGCTGGACGGCGCCATCTTCGCCCGCGCCATGCTGCTGCAGGGCTTCACCAGCGCGCGCGACGTAGGCGGCGGGGACGACACGGTGTCGCTGCGCAACGCTATCAATGACGGCAAGGTGCCGGGCCCGCGCCTGTGGGTGTCGCTGGAACCGCTGGGCCCCACCGGTGGCCATGGCGACCCGTCCAACGGCTTCGACTCCCGCCTGCACCATCCCGACTGGCAGAACGGCATCGTTGATACGCCGGACATGGCCCGGCTGCGGGTGCGGGAGCATCACAAGCGGGGCGCCGACGTCATCAAGATCATGCCGTCGGGCGGCATCGCCAGCACCGGCGACGACCCCCGCGCCCAACTGATGACGAATGAGGAGATCAAGGCCGCCATCGACACCGCCCACGCGCTGGGCATGAAGGTGGCGGCCCACACCTACCCCGCCCAGGCCATCATCAACACAGTGAACGCCGGCGTCGATTCCATCGAGCACGGTTCCTTCGCCGATGCCGACGCGGTGAAGGCCATGAAGGCCCACGGCACCTACCTGGTGCCGACGCTGACCGTCTACGACGTGTTCATGAAGGCGGCGCAGGAACATCCTGAGCTGCTGCCCCCCGGCACGGCGGAAAAGGAACTGGCCAACGACGCGATCCCGAAGCGCAACCTGCCGCTGGCCTACAAGGCGGGGGTGAAGATCGCCTACGGCACCGACATCGGCGAGGGCGACCACGCCCGGGAATTCGCCCTGCTGGCCGAGGCGGGCGTGACCCCGGCCGACGCGCTGGCCTTCGCCACCCGCAATGCCGCCGACCTGATCGGTGCCACGGACCGCATCGGCACGGTGCAGCCGGGCCGCTATGCCGACCTGATCGCCGTGACCGGCGATCCGCTGAGCCATCTGGAGTTGATGGAACAGGTGCGGTTTGTCATGAAGGGGGGCGTGGTCTACAAGGCCGATGGCCGCCCCGTCCTGCTGCCCTGAGCGCGGGCGGAACCAGACGGTGAAGGGGGAACAAGCGGTGACGGGATCTCGGGAGGGCGACATCAGTTTGGTGGAGCGCTGGCGTACCCGCATCCCCTCCTGGCGCGTCTTCCTGGAACGGGCGCAAATCGACCGGCGGCTGGCCATCTATGACCTGCTGCCCATGATCTGGACGCCGCGGGCGCGTGATGTCGCCGCCGCCGTCGTGGCCTTCTTCCAGCCCAAGTCGCCTTGGCCTCGGCCCACGAACCAGGCCCGGTCCTGGGCGCGCGACTTGGCCTGGCAGGGCCTGGTGCCCCTGCCGGCCCTGGATGGCGAGGTGGCGGCGGAGATCCGCGCCTATTTCCAGGGTGTGCGGTGCAGCGACCCTTTCCGGCCCCACCTGGGGACCTTCCCCTGGGATCAGCCGGCCAGCGATGAGACCAACATGGGCTATTACGCGGTACAGGACATCCTGGCCGCCCCCCATGTGCTGGCGCTGCTGAACGATCCCACCATCCTGGACGTGGCGGAACTGTACCTGGGCTGCAAGCCGGTGCTGGACAACATCGGCTGCTGGTGGTCCTACGGCGACCGTCCGTCGGCCAAGGGCACTCAGCGCTATCATCGCGACTGGGACTCGCTGAAGGGCTTCAAGCTGTTCTTCTACCTGACCGACGTGGGGGAGGAGGACGGCCCCCATGTCTTTGTGCGTGGCAGTCACCGCGACCCCCGCCTGGCGGTGGGCAAAGCCTTGTCGGACGAGGTGGTGCACCGTGTCTTCGGCGCCGACAAGGTGGCGACGGTGACCGGGCCGGCCGGCACCCGCTTCCTGGCTGATACCTTCGGCTTCCACAAGGGGCAGCTGCCCCGCGGCGGCCGCCGCCTGATCCTGACGGCCCAGTACAACGTCCACTCCTCCCCCCATACGCCGCGCCAGCCCTGGCTGCCCCGCGACAGCCATTTCGACCCGGACGTGAACCGGCGGGTGATGAAGCGGCGCTAGCGCTGCTGGAAGATGAAGGTGTTGCCGCTGGGATCGTCGATATAGACCTCGCGCGTGCCCCAGGTCTGATCCAGTGGCCCCTCATGCACCGGTGAATTCGCTCTCGTCGGTACCACCAGGCCACGCGCCGTGAAGGATGCGAACAGCCCGTCGACATCGTCACAGAGAACGATGGTCGACGCGCGGCCGTATCGCCCGTCCGGGGTGAGGTTGAGGTGCAATTCGTCCATGCCCCTGTTCAGAAGGGCGTAAAATGGCGCTTCTGCCGGAAAGCTCCGGACCAGGTTGAAGTCGAGCACCTGGGTGAGGAACGTCAGCGCCTCCGCCATGTCCCGCACGATAAGCACAGGGATAAGCATGGGCCCATCTCCTCGCCTGGTTTTATCGTCCGCGACGGTCGCATGAAAAGCGAACTGCCAGCAAGCGTCGGACGGGTTACCCGCCCCGTGACAGCCATGTCGGCCCAAAGTCCGAAGACGGGACGAAGCGACGTTAGGACGCGCCGGGTACCGCAGGCGCTGATAGTATAAGCAACGGCATATTCCATTTGTGGGGGGCGCGATGCGGCGTGGATGCGGTGGCGTTTTGCTGGCTATGGGCGTGATGCTGGCGGTGGCGCCGGCCGGTGCGGTCTTCATCCAGCCCCAGACCACCGGGTCTTTGGCTCAGGCGGCGCCTCAGGCCGCGGCCTACATGGCACGGTCGCAGGCGGCGTTGGACGACCACACCTGCGACCCGGCCGAAATCGTCTGCGCCGTGGGGATCGCCGCCTTCGCCACGACCGCCGTTTTCACGGTCAGCCATGCGGCGTGCGATGACGCCGCCTGTGAAACGGAACGCGCGGCCCTGGTGTCCAATTATCGCAACCAGGTGGAGGCCATCCGCGCCCGGATCGCCCACGACAACACGTTTTTGGCGCAGGGCCCTGGCGGTGGGCAAGGTTCCGTGGGCATGGTCGATGGCCTTCGGGCCCGCGGCGACATGCCCAGCAAGGCGCAGGTGGACTCGCTGCTGGTCCGGGCGCAGACGGCTCTAAACGCCGACGCTTGCCCGCTTACCGCCCCAGCCTGCGTGGAAGGTGAGCTGTGGCTGATCTGGGACATGGACCAGATGGTCCGCGCCTTCCCTAATTGTAACACCTTGCCCAGGGTGGAGGTGCAGGCCTGCTGGCAGGCGCTGGGCCCGCGCATGCGGGCGGCTGACACCTATGATCGCCGGCGGCTGCGACGGCTCATGGACGCGGTCGGCTGGCCGGCCGAGGTTGACTGGGGGCGTCGCGCGGCGACGGGGGCGTGGCTGGTGGCGCAGCACTCGGGCCGCACCGATCCCGACCTTCAGGCGGCCGTGTTGGTTGCAGTCAAAGCGGCGGTTGACGCGGGGAAGAGCCCGGCGGTGCAATACGCCTATCTGTTCGATCGCAACGCCGTGTCCAACCAGCACCCGCAACTGTACGGCACCCAGGGACGGTGCGACCCCGCCACCAAAACCTGGGTCATGAGCGAGGTCAGTGATCCCGATGGGCTGGCGGCGCGCCGCGCCGCCCTGGGCCTCGACCCCATGGCGCTTTACCAACAGCAATCCGACCGGTTCTGCCGGGGCGGCAGGGAGGACGACGACTGAACCCGATCCTCATGGCTGGAATCGAAACCCCCGCCGGGCTTCGCCTGGCGGGGGGCAATCGCGTGAACGCCAGGCGGCTCAGGCGCCGTGGCACTTCTTATACTTCTTGCCGCTGCCGCAGGGGCAGGGGTCGTTGCGGCCGACCTTCTCCGCCGTGCGCGGGCGTGGGCCCATGGCGCCGTCGACATAGTACCAGCGGCCGTCGCGCTTCTCGAAGCGGCTGGTCTCGTGGTGCAGGTAGTCCTTGCCCTCGAAGTTGAAGCGGGCGACGAACTCCACCTTGCCGGTATCGTCCTCGGGGCCGCCGGCCTCGGTCCACCGCACTTCCAGGCCCTGCCACGTGCTGTCGCGGGCCCACTGCTCGGTCTCTTCGCGGTTGAAGTCCTCCGCCGTCTCCGGCAGCAGGGTGCTCTGCAGGTAGTCAATGTTGTGCACGATGAAGGCGGAATAGCGCGAGCGCATCAGCGCCTCGGCCGTGGGCGGCAGGGCGGTGCCCGCGTGATAGGGGCCGCAGCAATCTTCATAGGCGCGGGCGCTGCCGCAATGGCACTGGCTCATCGTCGTGATGTCTCAAGGCTGAAAGAAGGGGTATCTGTGCTGCCAGATACCGCAAACCGTCGCCGGACACCAGTGCGCAGGCCGCGCCACCGCTTTCCCGCCACCGTTGGCGGGCAACCATCGGCCGCAACCCTGCGCGCATGGGCGGCACGCCAGCCTTGCGGCGCCCGGGTCTTGCGGCGGCGGGGCCGAGCGCTCATTTGCTTGATGTAACAGGATGTGTGCCCGGGTCGCATGCCGGGGCCGACCACCGCCGATCCCAGGGCCGACCCCATCCTCGCCCGCCGCACGATCCCCCTCAGGGAGTGCACGAACCATGTCCTTGCCTGGCAACACCGCGCTGACGACCGGGCCATCCACGGCCCCGAAACGCCGCTGGCCCTTCCTGGCGTTGAAAGGCCTGGCGGCTGGCGCGGCGCTTCTGGCCCTGTCGGGCTGCGTGGCCGACGGCTACTACGCCACGCCGGTCTATTCGGGCCCCTACGCCTATTCCACCTACCCTTACTACGACGGCTACGGCTATTACGGCGCCTATCCTTATTACGTCGGCATCGGCGGCTATTACCCGTATTACGGCTGGGGCCATGGTTACTGGCATGGCCACTACGGGGGCTGGTCTGGCGGCCACTGGGGAGGCGGCCACTGGGGTGGTGGTCATTGGGGCGGTGGTCACTGGGGCGGACACGGCGGCGGGTTCGTCCACCACTGACCCCGTCCCCAGGCGGGAAGCATCGGCATAAGCATTTGCGGGCTTGCCAGGCGCCCGGTCCAGCGATGGGCCGGGCGTTCTGCTGCGCACTCCGCGGCGCTTTCCCTGCGTCAGCGTGCCACGGCATGAACCCGATCATGCCCAGCAGCCGCCGTCTTGTTGTCGCATTTGGCTGCCAGATTTTTCCCATGCCGATAGCCCCACGGGACACGCCCAGGGCGCGGCCCGATAGTCCGGAGATACATCATGTCTGATCGATCCCGTTCCATTCTGACCCGGCTGGTCCTGGCCGGGATGGTGCTGGCCGGACTGTCCGGCTGCGTGATTGAGGAACGTCCTTATCACCACCACTATTGGCATCACGATTATTACGACCACTATTAAGCCAATCGGGCGCCGACGTCGGGCGCCGGAGGCGATCGCGAAAGGCCGGAGGCGCCGGGGGACCGGGGCCTCCGGCCTTATATTTTGGGAAATGGCTATCTTGGGAAATGGCGGTGACGCCGCCGCCCGTCGTCCGGCGCGGGGCTGATCCGCACAAAGGCCGGATTGGTTAGCGGCCCGGCTGTGGCCATCATTGTTGCACATGCTCAATGGCGTGGTTGGGGGCGGGCGCACCGCTCAAGGAGCTGAAGGTGGCGGTGGAACAGGTGGCCTCGGGATCGGCGATCGCCGGCGGTGCGTCGATGGGGATCTCCGCGGTCTCGGGGGCCGTGGATGCGGGCAGGCGCCGGGGCGCTGGGCTGCTGACGCAGCGTGGCGTGGGCTTTGTCGCCATGCTGGCCATGCTGATGTCCTTCGGCTCCATGTCGGTCGACATGTACCTTCCGGCCATGCCGCAGATCGCCCGGGACCTGGGGGTCACGCAGGCCGGGGTTGAATCGTCGCTCACCGCCTTCTTCCTGGCCTTCGGCCTGTGCCAGCTGTTCTGGGGGCCTCTGGGCGACCGTTTCGGCCGCCGCGGGCCTATCCTGGTGGGGATCCTGCTGTATCTGGCGGGCAGCGCCGGCTGCGCCGCCGCGCAGGACATCACCACCCTCAGCCTGTGCCGCGCCATCCAGGCGGCGGGCGCCGGCGCCGCGCCGGTTCTGGCCCGCGCCATGGTGCGCGACGTGTTCGACCGTGACCGCGCCGCCAGCGTCTTCTCCATGATGATGCTGGTCATGGGTGTCGCCCCTATGGCCGCCCCGCTGCTGGGCGGCCAGGTGCTGGCCTACCTGGACTGGCGGGCCATCTTCTGGGTGCAGGCGGGCTTCGGCCTGGTGGCCATGGTGGGCCTGATCAGCCAGCATGAGACCCTGAACCCGGCCTTGCGGGCGCGGTCCAACGGGCTGGCCCAGCTGCGCAGCTATGGCCAGCTGATGATCAGCGGCCGTTTCCTGGGCTACGCCCTGACGTCCGCGATGATCTATGGCGGCATGTTCGCCTACATCGCCGGCACGCCCTTCGTGTACATCGACTATTTCCAGGTGCCCGCCCGCCTGTACGGCCTGCTGTTCGGCCTCAACATCGTCGGCATGATCATCGTCAACATGATCAACAGCCGGTTGGTGCTGCGCCTGGGCACGGATCGCCTGCTCGCCTGGGGATCGGCCTGCATTGCCCTGTTCGGCATCGGTCTCGCCATCGCCGGCCACACCGGCGCGGGTGGCTTGTGGGGCATCGTCGCGGGCCTGTTCCTGTTCATGGCCTTCACCGGCCTGATCGGCGCCAATGCCACGGCGGGCGCCCTGGCCTCATACCCGCACATGGCGGGCACGGCCTCGGCCCTCATGGGGTCAACCCAGTTCGTCACCGGCGCCGTGGTCGGCACCCTGGTGGGCTGGCTGGCCGACGGCACGCCCTGGCCCATGGCCGCCATCATCGGCGGCGTGGGTGTGCTGGGTTTCGTCTTCAACCGCCTGCTGATCCGCTGAACGCAACAGTGGCATGCGCCACTATTGTGCGCCCGCGTTAATCCATGTGCGCCGCGTCACTGAGACGCGATCGGGGTTTGCCTTAAACAACGGCACGATTGCACCGGGTCGGGTGCGCAGGGCAGGGGCGGGGGGCCAACCCGATCGGCCTGGCGCACGCCGCTTCCCTCTGACACGCGTCCTATCTGCCCAGCCCCTGCGCCGTTTCCGCGCGCGAGGGGCACGAAACCGTTTTGCCGGATCGAAGGTTTCCACGATGTCCACGTCGCGTACCCTTGCTTCCACCTCCTGGTTCCGCCGCCTCGCCACCCGTCGCCTGGCCGTCGCCTTCCTGCCGCTGATGCTGGCGGCCTGCGCGCTGGACGGGGAAACCCCGGCCGACCCGGCCAAGTCCCTGGTGATGCCGTCCCACTGGGATGCCACCTCCACCCAGGGCGGTGCGAAGGACGGCACCACCCAGACGGTGGCCGTCACCACCGACGCCGCCGCTTGGCCGACGACCGATTGGTGGTCGGGTTTCAACTCGCCGGAACTGACCCAGCTGCTGGCACAGGCCCGCGCCGACAATCCCGACCTGGGCGCCGCCGCTGCCCGCATCGCCCAGGCCGAGGCCCAGGCGGAAATCTCCGGCGCCTCGCTGTGGCCCAGCGTGCAGCTGGGGCTGAGCAGCACCCGCTCCGGCAGCCGTAACATCAAGGGCTCGGCCGCCGCCGGCCTGAACGGCGCCGTGCCGCTGAGCGACTACGCCGGCAACGTGCACCAGGCCTCGCTGTCCGCCAGCTATGAGATCGACTTCTGGGGCAAGAACCGCGCCACCCGCGACAGCGCCCAGTTCAGCCTGGACGCCAGCCGCTTCGACAGCGAGACGGTGGCCCTGTCGCTCAGCAGCAACGTGGCCGCGACCTACTTCCAGATCCTGGCGATCCGCGACCGCCTGGCGGTCGCGCGCGGCAACCTGGAAAATGCCGAGCATGTGCTGTCCCTGATCGATGCCCGCGTGCAGGCCGGCGCCGACAGCCAGCTGGACCTGGTGCAGCAGCGCTCCATCGTCGCCACCCAGCGCGCCGCCGTCCCGGCCCTGGAGCAGCAGGAACGCACCCAGCTCAACGCCCTGGCCATCCTGCTGGGCCGTGCGCCCGAAGGCTTCACCGTGCAGGCCAAGGGCTTGGCCGACGTGCAGCCGCCGGCGCTGGGCACCGGCGTGCCGGCCGAACTGCTGACCCGCCGCCCCGACATCCGTTTTGCCGAGGCGCAGCTGGCCGCCGCCGGTGCCGACATCAAGGTGGCGCGCACCCAGATGCTGCCGTCCGTCACCCTGAACGCCAGCACGGGCGTCGAGGCGGCGACCCTGGCCCACCTGGTGAACGCCCCCACCCTGCTGTTCAGCCTGGGCGGCGAGATCGCGCAGAGCCTGTTCTCCGGCGGCCGTCTGGAGGGCCAGGTGCACCAGGCCGAGGGCCGGCACCGGGAGCTGGCGGAGGATTACCGCAAGGCCGCGCTGTCCGCGCTGTCCGACGTGGAAAGCGCCGTCTACTCCATCGACCGCTACCAGGACCAGTACGGCCTGCAGAAGGACGCCGTGGCCCAGAGCCAGCGGGCCTTCGAACTGGCCGAGGATCGCTACCGCGGCGGCCTGACCGACCTGCAGACCCTGCTGGACACCCAGCGCACCCTGCTGTCCACCCAGGACACCCTGGCCCAGGTGAAGCTGTCGCGGGTGCAGGCCAGCGTCAGCCTGTTCAAGGCGCTGGGCGGCGGCTGGCAGGACGACGGCAGCAGCTTCCTGTCGCAGGCCAAGGCCGCGCGCTGATCCCAGCCCGCTTGAGTCTCAAGGAAAGCCCGCCCCGGCGCCGGCCAGGGCGGGTTTTCTATTGCCTACGCCCGGCTTCCTTTCATGGCGGCACCGACATAGTCCCACAGGCCTTGGTCGAAGGGCAGGCCCTGGCCTTGCGGGTCGCGGTCCAGCGCCTTCTGCCACAGGCCGGCGGTGCGCTGCGCCACCGTCCCGTCGCCCTGGGTGAAGGCGGTGACCAGGCTTTGCCAGCGTCGGGCGGCCTCCTGCGCGCGGGCGTCGCTGGCCGGCACGCCGGCTTGGCGCAGGGCCTGGATGTCGGCAATCAATTGCGTCCAGGCGCGGGTACCCTCGGCTGCCGCCGCCTCACCGCCCCGGGGCGTCATCAGGGTGGCGCGTTCCTCGGCCGTATAGTCCTCGGCCAGGACGGTGCGCAGGGTTTCAGGCATCGTGTTCATGTCCAATCTCCGGATCAAGGTGCACAGGTCATCGACGGAGATCGGGGTGGTGCCGGGGCGGGACATGCCCGTACGGGCCAGGGCCTGTTCCACCAGGTCCAGGCCGGCCTGGGCCGCCGCCAGCCGCCCGCGCCAGAGGGTGGCCTGCACCTCCAGCACGCGCCGTAGCGATGGGGTGTCGCCGGCCAGAACCCGGGCGATCTCGGCCAGCGACAGGCCCAGGGACTTCAGCGCCTGGATGATGCCCAGGCGCTGGAACTCCCGCGGGCCGTACAGCCGCCAGCCCTTGTCGGTGCGCGGCGGGTCCAGCAGGCCGCGCGCCTCATAGACCCGCAGCGCCCGGATGGTCAGGCCGGTGCGCGCCGCGGCTTCCGCCGCCGTCAGCACCGGCTCCGCCATCCGCTTTCCGGCCATGCCGTTCACCCTCGTCCGCACCATCTTGTCCCCGATCATCGTCGATAAGGCACGGTGCGGGTATGACCCAGGGTCCGGCTCAAGAGGTTTTTTCATCCCACCTAAGGCGCGGATGCGCCTGCCGGAGTTTGAGGAAAAACTTAAAGATAATCCACCGTCAGCGGCGCATGGTCGCTGAAACGCTGGTCCTTGTAGATGGCGGCGCTTTTGGCGGTGGCGGCCACGCCCGGGGTGGCGATCTGGTAGTCGATGCGCCAGCCCACGTTCTTGGCCCAGGCCTGGCCCCGGTTGGACCACCACGTATAGCCTTCCTCGCCCGCCTCGGGGTACAGGCGGCGATAGACGTCGACCCAGCCCTGCTCATCGAACAGGCGGGACAGCCAGGCGCGCTCCTCCGGCAGGAAGCCGGAGTTCTTCAGATTGCCCTTCCAGTTCTTCAGGTCGATCTCCTTGTGGGCGATGTTCCAGTCGCCGCAGAGGATGACCTGGCGGCCGGCCTGGGCCAGGGCCGCCATATGGGGCAGGAAGCGGTCCATGAAGGCGAACTTGGCGGCTTGCCGATGCTCCCCGCTGGAACCTGAGGGCAGGTAGACCGAGACGACTGACAGGTCGCCGAACACCGCCTCGACATAGCGGCCCTCGGCGTCGATGTCGTCATGCCCCAGCCCCAGGATCACCTGATCGGGCGCCTTGCGGCTGTAGACGCCCACACCGCTGTAGCCCTTCTTCTCCGCATACTGGAAATAGCCGTGATAGGCGGCGCCGGCGGCGTCGCTGGGCGCCAGCATCAGGGGCGTCATGTCCTCGGCCTGGGCCTTCAGCTCCTGCACGCAGACGACGTCGGCGTCCTGGGCCGCCATCCAGTCGAAGAAGCCCTTGGTGGTGGCGGAGCGGATGCCATTCAGGTTGGCGGAGATGATGCGCATGCTGGGGCTTTCGTCAGGCAAAGAAAGAGGGGGCCGGTCAGGGCCCCCTCTCGGTAAACAAATCCGGCAGGTTCAGCAACAGCGGCCGACCTTGCCGCTGTAGCGCGCCTCCTGCCGTTCGCGGAAGAATTCCTCCCGCGACATGATCGGCTGGTCCGGATGGTTGAGGCGCCGGTGTTCTACATAGCTGTCATAGTCCGGCAGCCCCACCATCAGGTTGGCCATGCGGGCCACCAGCTTGGCGAAGGGAAGGGCTTGCGCTTGTGCCGACATCAGTCGTCCCCGGCGGCGACGGCGGCCCCACCGATCCCGACCTCGTGCGCCGTGGCGCGCGGGTTGGCCAGGGCCTTGCGGATGTTCAGGATGCCGAACACCAGCATGGACACGACCACGGCCATGAACAGGCCGCACAGGGTGGCGTCGACATAGTCGTTGGTGATGACCCGCGCCATGGCCTCCGTCGTCTTGGCCGGGGCCAGCACCTTGCCGTCGGCCAGCGCGGTGGAGAACTTCTTGGCGTGCGCCAGGAAGCCCACGGCCGGGTTGTCATCGAACAGCTTCTGCCAGCCGGCGGTCAGCGTGCAGATGGCCAGCCACACGGTGGGCAGGATGGTGACCCAGGCGAACTTCTCCCGCTTCATCTTGAACAGGATGACGGTGCCCAGCATCAGGGCGATGGCCGCCAGCATCTGGTTGGAGATGCCGAACAGGGGCCACAGCGTGTTGATGCCGCCCAGCGGATCGACCACGCCCTGGTACAGGAAATAGCCCCAGCCGGCGACGGCGATGGCCGTGGCCAGCAGGTTGGCGCCCCAGCTCTGGGTCACGCGCAGGGCCGGCACCGCCGTGCCCAGCAGGTCCTGGATCATGAAGCGGGCGACGCGGGTGCCGGCGTCGACCGTGGTCAGGATGAACAGGGCCTCGAACAGGATGGCGAAGTGGTACCAGAAGGCGGTCATGGACTGGCCACCCACCAGGCTGGACAGGATGGTCGACATGCCCACCGCCAGGGTGGGGGCGCCGCCCGCGCGGCTGAGGATGGTCGTCTCGCCCACGTTCTTGGCCACTTGGGCCAATTCGTCTGGGGTGATGGCGAAGCCCCAGTTGCCCACCACCTGGGCCGCCTGGTCCACTGTGGTGCCGATGACGCCGGCCGGCGTGTTCATGGCGAAATAGACGCCGGGGTGCAGCACGCAGGCCGAGATCAGCGCCATGATGGCGACGAAGCTTTCGGCCAGCATGGCGCCATAGCCGATCATGCGGGCCTGGGCCTCCGTCTCCAGCATCTTGGGCGTGGTGCCCGAGGAGATCAGGGCGTGGAAGCCCGAGACCGAGCCGCAGGCGATGGTGATGAACAGGAAGGGGAACAGCTGGCCGGAGAAGACCGGGCCGCTGCCGTCGACGAAGCGGCTGACCGCCGGCATGTGCAACTCGGGCATGACGATCAGGATGCCGACCGCCAGCGCGATGATGGTGCCGATCTTGAGGAAGGTCGACAGGTAGTCGCGCGGCGCCAGCAGCAGCCACACCGGCAGGACCGAGGCGATGAAGCCGTAGGCGATCAGCATAAGGGCCAGCGTCTCACCCTTGAAGGTGAAGGCGGCGGCCCAGGCGGGATCCTCCGCCACCCACTGGCCGCCCATGATGCCCAGCAGCAGCAGGACCAGGCCGATGGCCGACATCTCGCCCACGCGGCCGGGACGGATGAAGCGACCGTAGATGCCCATCAGCACGGCGATCGGCATGGTGGCGAAGACGGTGAAGGTGCCCCAAGGGCTGCCGGCCAGGGCCTTGACCACGATCAGCGCCAGCACGGCCAGCAGGATGATCATGATGAGCAGCACGCCGAACAGGGCGATGACGCCCGGCACCGTGCCCATCTCGGACTTGATCATGTCGCCCAGCGAGCGGCCGTCGCGGCGGGTGGAGGCGAACAGGATGATGAAGTCCTGCACGGCGCCGGCGAACACCACGCCGACCAGGATCCACAACGTGCCGGGCAGATAGCCCATCTGCGCTGCCAGCACGGGGCCCACCAGCGGGCCGGCGCCGGCGATGGCGGCGAAGTGGTGGCCGAACAGCACCCACTTGTCCGTGGGCACGTAATCCAGGCCGTCATTGTGGCGCATGGCCGGGGTCGGGCGCCCGCCGTCCAGCTTCAGGGCGGTGTTGGCGATGTACAGACTGTAGAAGCGATAGGCGATGGTGTAGGTGCACAAGGCCGCCACAACCACCCACAGCGCATTGACGGTTTCGCCGCGCGACAGCGCGACGACACCCAGCGATGCGGCGCCGACGAGCGCCACAATCAGCCAGACGAGCCGTCCGGCGGTTCCGTTCATTCCGTTTCCTCCCAAGAAATCCCGCACCCCAGCCCCGGCCGCAGGGGGTACCTCGAATTCTCTTCACCCTTGGGCCGTCCGCCGGGTCTACGGCGACGGTCCAGGGTTGGCCTTGTCATTGCCGCGCCAGGGCTGATCGCGTTGATATTACAGGATCGTTTGCCGCTTGGACAGAGGGGCGCCCGTTGCCGCGAGGGCCGCCGCCAAGGGTGCGGTGTGCGGTGCGGTAAAGGAATTATTCATAGTTCGGTGCGATAACAGGGGTGCAACTTGGTTGCGTTTTCCTCCCTTCTGAAAACTCAGCCCCGGCGCCTTCTGGCAGCCGGGGTTTTTTATTGCCCGCACCGCAGTATCTTTTTGCTGCGACCGCAAAAACGGCGACGGCCCCGCCCGGGAGATCCAGGCGGGGCCGTATGGTCAGCCGAACCGGTGTGGTTGTTGGGTGTGTGATCAGCGGCCCTGGATGGTGATGGTCAGGGTGTCGGTGTAGCTGCCGGCGATGGCCTGGGCGTTGGCGGGGACGGTGACGGCGACGGTTGCGGTCTTGTTGAACTGGGCGGAGGAGCGGACGACGTTGACGCTGCTGCCGCTGGACTGGCCGTCGTAGATGGGGGTGTAGCTGATGGGCTGGGCGCCGGTGGCGGAGGACTTCAGGGTGCCGCCGTTGGCGGAGGAGACGCTGATCTGGTAGCCGGCGCCATCGTTGCAGGTCTCGACGACGCTGCCGACGGTGACGGCGTTGGAGCCGGTGAGGATGTTCAGCTGGGTGCCGGCGTCGGTGACGGCGACGGAGCAGGTCTGGGCGACGGTGCTGTTCAGCTGGATGGTGCCGGAGGCGGCGGCCGTGGCGGCGAAGGCGGGGGCGGCGGCCAGGGAGACGGCGGCGACGGTGGTGGCGGCGATCAGGGCGGCGGCGAAGCGGATCATGACGACGGTTCCTATCGGTTCGGCTGGGCTTGTTGCCCGATTGCTTTGATGTGAGACGTAACAGCAATCACGGTGCCAGAACCGGGTCTGGGACGGCATTAATCCGTTAACCAATTGATGGTGTTGATTTATCTGACCTATCGCCACGAAGGCGTGCCAGGGCACGCCGGTAACACTGTTGCGTCACGCACCATGCGAAAGGTTAGGAACTCAGCTGAATCAATGCATTAGGATTTGCAGTCCGCCAGACGGCGGACACGCGAAAGGGCGCCCCGGCGTGGGGCGCCCTCTCCCGAACCTTGGTCTGAGGGTGACCGTCGCTGGCGGCTTACTTGCCGGCGATGGTGATGGTCAGGGTGTCGGCATAGCTGCCGGCGATGGCCTGGGCGTTGGCGGGCACGGTCACGGAGACGTTGGAGGTCTTGTTGAACTGGGCGCTGGAGCGGGTGACGGCGAAGCTGGCGCCAGAGCCGTTGGTGCCGTCGTAGCTGGTGGTGTAGCTGATGGCGCTGGCACCGGTGGCGGACGACTTCAGCGTGCCGTTGTTGGAAGAGGCAACCGTGATGGTGTAGCCGGCGCCGTCGTTGCAGTTCTCGACCACGCTGCCGACGGCGACGTTGCTGGAGCCGGACAGGATGTTCAGGGTGGCACCGGCATCGGTGACGGCCACGGTGCAGGTCTGGGCGACGGAGCTGTTCAGCTGGATGGTGCCCGAGGCGCCAGCGGCGGCGAAAGCGGGGGCGGCGGCGAACAGGGCGACAACAGCGGCGGCGGCGGCGATGCGGATCATGATGAGGTTCCTATCGGTTCGGTGGGCGGCTTCAGCGGCCCGGTTGGTTCATGCCTGGTTATAAGCACATGCCGTGCCGAGATTTGTCGCTCGCTGGAAATGTCGCATATGCATTTGATAAACAAAGATAAATTTCTTTGCTGCGATGAGAGGTCACACTAATCTCTTCCAGATTGTTGCGTTGCGCAATAACCCAAAGATTAGGACTGGCCGCCACGTCAATGCATTAGCACATGCATTTATCCACGATTAATCCCGACAGAAAATGCACAATGAAAAAGGGCGGCCCCTCGCGGGACCGCCCTTTTCGGTGTTGGGATATCGCCAGGCTTACTTGCCGGCGATGGTGATGGTCAGCGTGTCGCTGTAGCTGCCGGCGATGGCTTGGGCGTTGGCGGGCACGGTCACGGAAACGGCGGAGGTCTTGTTGAACTGGGCGCCGGAGCGGGTGACGGCGAAGCTGGCGCCGGAGCCGTTGGTGCCGTCGTAGCTGGTGGTGTAGCTGATGGCCTGGGCACCGGTGGCGGACGACTTCAGCGTGCCGTTGTTGGCGGAGGCAACCGTGATGGTGTAGCCGGCGCCGTCGTTGCAGTTCTCGACCACGCTGCCGACGGCGACGTTGCTGGAACCCGACAGGATGTTCAGGGTGGCGCCGGCATCGGTGACGGCCACGGTGCAGGTCTGGGCGACGGTGGCATTCAGCTTGATCGTGCCTGAGGTGGCGGCACTGGCGGGTAGGGCGGCCAGAAGGCTGGAAGCCAAGGCGGTGCTGGCGACGACAGCGGCGATGCGGCGGATCATGACAGGCCTCTAAACGGTTCGATGGGCTTTTGCCCATTTGGTTCATGATTGGTTAAAAGCAAAGACAGTGCCAGAGTGGTCTGGGCCGCAAGAGAATGAGTTAAATTATTGATTTATAATGATTAATTTTCCATCTTGGCCGTGAGTGCTGGCGGTACAGCTCTGGCTTCGTTGCGACATGCATTTATGGGCGCAAGTGCGTCTTAGCGTTGTGCAATTGCAAAATATAATAGCGATACGGCCGATGGGGTCGGCCGTATCGCATCCATCGTACCCCGTGTGCGGCTTACTTGCCGGCGATGGTGATGGTCAGGGTGTCGCTGTAGCTGCCGGCGATGGCCTGGGCGTTGGCGGGCACGGTCACGGAGACGGCCGCGGTCTTGTTGAACTGGGCGCCGGAACGGGTGACGGCGAAGCTGTTGCCCGAGCCGTTGGTGCCATCATAGCTGGTGGTGTAGGTCACCGGCTGGGCGCCCGTCGCGGAAGACTTCAGGCTGCCGCCGTTGGCGGAGGCGACGGTGATGGTGTAACCGGCGCCATCGTTGCAGTTCTCGACCACGCTGCCGACGGCGACGTTGCTGGAACCGGCCAGGATGTTCAGCTGCGCGCCGGCGTCGGTGACGGCCACGGTGCAGGTCAGCGACACGGTGCCGCTCAGCTTGATGCTGCCCGAGGTGTCGGCCAGGGCCGGGGCGGAAACCAGGGTGGCGACCAGGGCGGCGGCGGCGGTGCGGCGGATCATGGCGAAAGGTCCTATCGGTTCGAGTGGGCTTTTGCCCGTTTCGTTCATGTCCCGTTATAAGCAGACCGCGTGCCAAAGCTTGGCCCAGTGGGGTTGTCTAAATAAAATCAACGTATTGGTGGGAAATATCTTAACGAGACTTAACCTGTCCCTATGGACTAGGCCATTGCTCATAGGTTTTGCACTGCAACACGCATCGCGCCCTTGGGATAGGTGTATTGAAATGGGCAATGCATAATGCAGATACTCACGGAGTATCTTGACCGCCCGTGGCTTCCCGCCTGCAATGCGGCCCATCCAACGACCACCAATCAGGGGAAAGACCCATGGCGAGCGACAGTGCGGGCAAGGGCGGCTTCCAATGGGACGACGCCCTGCTGCTGGACGACCAGTTGGAGGCGGAGGAGCGGCAGGTGCGCGACAGCGCCCGCGCCTTCTGCCAGGACCGGTTGGCGCCCCGCGTGCGCGACGCCTTCCGGCATGAGGTGTTCGACCCCGCCATCATGGCCGAGATGGGAGATCTGGGCCTGCTGGGCATGACCATCGACGGCTATGGCTGCGCCGGGGTGAACCATGTCTGCTATGGCCTGGTGGCGCGTGAGGTGGAACGCGTGGACAGCGGCTACCGCTCCGCCATGAGCGTCCAGTCTTCCCTGGTCATGCATCCCATCCACGCCTATGGCAGCGAGGAACAGCGCCAGCGCTACCTGCCCGGCCTGTCGGCCGGCACGTTGATCGGTTGCTTCGGTCTGACGGAACCGGACGCCGGGTCCGATCCCGCCGCCATGAAGACGCGGGCCCGCCGCGTGGCCGATGGCTATGTCCTGACCGGATCCAAGATGTGGATTACCAACGCACCGGTGGCCGACGTTTTCGTCGTCTGGGCCAAGGACGACGAGGGGCAGATCCGGGGCTTCATCCTGGAAAAGGGGATGACCGGCCTGTCGGCGCCCAAGATCGAGGGCAAGTTCTCCTTGCGTGCCTCCATTACCGGCGAGATCGTGATGGACGGGGTGATGGTGCCGGAGACGGCCCTGCTGCCCGGCGTGGTGGGACTGAAAGGCCCCTTCGGCTGCCTGAACAAGGCGCGCTACGGCATCTCGTGGGGCGCCATGGGTGCTGCGGAGGCCTGCTGGTTCGCGGCGCGCGACTATACCCTGACTCGCACCGCCTTCGGCCGGCCGCTGGCCGCGACCCAGCTGATCCAGAAGAAGCTGGCCGACATGCAAACGGAAATCACCCTGGGCTTGCAGGGCGCCTTGCGCCTGGGCCGGCTGATGGACCAGGGCCGCGCGGCGCCGGAAATGATCAGCCTGATGAAGCGCAACAACTGCGGCAAGGCGCTGGACATCGCCCGCGCCGCCCGCGACATGCATGGCGGCAACGGGGTGTCCGATGAGTACCCCGTTATCCGCCATGTCTTGAACCTGGAGGCGGTGAATACCTACGAGGGGACCCACGACGTCCACGCCCTGGTTCTTGGCCGGGCTCAGACGGGGCTGCAGGCCTTCGGCTGAGCTGGATCAATCGGGGGCCAAACAAATTGCCCAGCGATTGATCCAGCTCAAGGACGGTGCGGCTGGCGAGGGATAGTCCTGGCCCTATCCGGAACGCATAGCCAGGGAAACACCGTCCCCATGAACCTTCTCCTGCCCCCTGCCACGGCCGTGGTGATGCCTTTCCCGGCCCCGGTTCTGGCCGGCGAACTGGCGGGCCTTTCCTTAATCGCCTATGCCATGGGGTGTGCCGCGCGGCGGGATGGACATGCCCTTTTGTCTAATCCCTTTGATGAGGCCGATCCCCTTGGCTCTTTGGGTCATATCGGGCCCGCAGGTGCCTGGCGCGATGGCTGGCTGAACGGCGGCTGAAAGCGGATAAAGCGCCCGTATCGTCGGGTTCATTACGTATTCGGAACGGTCGTGCGGACGACCGCTGCGCCACCTGGATTCCCGCGCCGACGTCTACGGCCAGAAAATCGGGGGAAGATCGCGGGTGACAAGGTGATGACGTACCCCTAAGCTATATCCCTTGGCATTTGAATTGGATTATGCTGATCGCAACAGCCCACGGGTTCCATTCCCCGGGGCGGACCGGTCCGGCGAACGGCCTGGGTTTCTAGAGCCGACCCCCAAAAGGCGCGCCGCGCAGGCAGGTGCCCCGGGGGCTGTTAAGGAGTAGGGAAGCTATGGCGTTGTCTAGGCGCGGGGTCGAACCGCCCAAACCGGGTGAATGGATGGAAGAGGTGAAGCTGCCCAAGCGTCGCCTGTTGGTCCATGCCATCCATCAGCGGGCGGGTCATCCGCCCCATGTCGAATTCCTGGTCGACGGCCGCTCCAGCGACCGCCTCAGCCTGGCGCTTGAGGTTGTGCTGGACAGTGACCGGTTCCGGCGCATGGGCGTATCGCAGAACGCCGCCTGACGCGCAGGGAAACAGATGGACCTGAAACAGCCGGGCCGGCAACGCCCGGCTGTTTCATTTTCCGGTCAGCGCTCCTGGAAGGAAACCCAGTCCCATGCCGCGCTGAGGGCGGCATCCACCCCATGATAAATGCCCAGGGGGCCAGGCTGGGCCGTCGGGAACGGCGCGGGGTGAACCAGCATCAGGTTGGCGCCGAGGCCGAAATCCTCCACCATACGTCCTTCCGGATCGCGCCAGTCGCCCTTGGTGTCCTGGGTCAGGGGGAAATGGGCACGGGTCCGATCCAGCAGACTGGCGGGTGTGGCCGTATAGGCGAAGACCGGCCGGCCCAGCGCCGCCGCAAAGCCCATCTCATAGGCCGTGCCGTCGTCGGCCGAGGGGCCGCGAAAGGGACTGACGTTGGCCAGCACCAGATCCGTGTTCCGGATCAGGTCCAGGTTGGTGGCACGGATGCGGCCGGCGTGATCCGCCGCCGTCTCGCCTGGGATCGAGACCACCGCACCATCCATGGGGAAGACGCCAACGATGCCGAAGCGAGCGCAGGCCGCGCGCAGGGCGTCAGCGGCCGCCCCGGGATCGGGCAGGAACACTTCCGGGCCCGCCAGATAGGCCCGCCAAACCTTCTTTTCCGCCGTCATTTTCCCAGCCCCTGGCCGGCCAGCGCGGTGGGCGACAAATCCACCCGGAACAGTTCCAGCCCGGGGTCGCCAGGCCCCACGTCGCTCAGGTTGGGGTATTGGGTCAACAGCGCCGCCGCCCTGGCGTTGGTATCGTACAGCACGGTCACCGGTGCGGTGACGGGCACGAAGCCCCAGCTGTGGTTGGTGGCGGGTACCAGGGTGCCGGCGGCGCGCAGATAGTCGGCGATGATCTCCTGGATCGTTTCCGTGCCTGAGTAGACGATGTTCTTACCGTCCAGGCCGGGGAAGTTGCCGCCGCCGTTGGCGCGGTAATTGTTGGTGACGACGATGAACTCATCGTCATCCTTCACCGGCTGACCGTTGTAGCGCAGGTCGATGATGCGGTGGTTGTCGCCCGGGGCCAGCTTGCCGTCGCCGCCGAAGCGCGGCGGCTGGGTCACATCGACCCGCCAGGTGACGCCGTCGATGACATCGAAGTTGAAGCTGGGAACGGCCCGATTCACCAGCATCTGCGGTTCCTTCTTGGCCGGGTCGACGCGGTTGAAGACGCGGGCAGCCATCTCCAGCCAGTCGCGCACCTGGGCGCCCGTCACCTTCACCGCCGCGACGATGTTGGGATAGAGGTAGAGGTCGGCGACGTTGCGCAGGCTGATCTGGCCGGCGGCTACGTCGGTGAAATAGTCGGGGCCCGGCTGGCCGCCCGCCTTGAAGGGGGCGGCCGCCGACAGGATGGGCAACTTGGCGTAGGGGCCGCCCGCCAGCGCCTTGGCCACGTATTGGCGCTGGGCGTCCGACACGATGTCCAAGGCCGGCTGGTCGGCGATGAAGCTGAAATAGGTCTCGATGCGGCCGGTGCTCTTGCCCACGGGCTGGCGCACATAATCCAGGGTCGCCTGGTGCGCGTCCTTGGCGATGGCGGCCACGGCCGCGTCCGGTTCCACCATCGGCGTGGCCTTGCCGTTCACGCGGGTCAGCACGGGCCGGGTCTCGGCATGGCCGCCGGCCACGGCCCAGCCGCCCTTGCCACCATGGGCCTTGGCGTCCGGCGACAGGATCAGGTCGATCACGCCCAGATGGTCGCCGAAGAAGCCGGCCATGACCACCGGCTTGCCATGGATCAGGCCGTGTGGGATGTCGGCGTCCGGCAGGTTGGCATAATCGGCGGCGGGGAAGACCCGGTGGGCATGGCCGGTGACGACGGCGTCCACCTCGGGAATGGCGGCCACGGCCACGCCGGCGTTCTCCGCCATCTTCTGGTGGGGGGCGGCCGACAAGCCGCTGTGGATGACCGCCACCACCACGTCCGCGCCCTGGGCCTTCAGGTCCCGGGCGGTCTTGGCCGCCACCTCCACGATGTCGGAGGTGGTGACCTTGCCCTCCAGCTTGTCCTTGTCCCACAGCACGATCTGGGGCGTCAGCACACCGACCACGCCCACCCGGATCGTATGCTTGGCGCCGGCGCCGTCGGTGAAGTCGCGGTCCAGGATGACGCCGGCGGGGAACAGGGGCTGGCCATCCTCCACCCGGTTCACGTTGCCGGCCAGCACCGGGTACTTGGCCTCCTTCTCCGCCGCCACGGCATAGTCTAGGCCGAAATTGAACTCATGGTTGCCCATGACGGCGGCGTCGTAGCCCAGCGCGTTCAGGGCGGCGATGATGGGCTGGAACTTGCCCGGCCCCAGGCCCTGCACCCGGGCGACATAGTCGCCCATGGGCGTGCCCTGGATCAGGTCACCGGCATCCACCAGCAGGGTGTTGGGCTTTTCGGCCCTGGCCTTGCGGATCAGGCTGGCCACCCGTACCAGGCCGACGCCGGGGTCCGGCTTGTCGGCATAGTAATCGTAGTCCATGACGTTCATGTGCAGGTCGGTGGTCGACAGGATCTGCACGTCAATCTGGTCGGACCTGGCCTCCTGCGCCCCCGCGTCCAGGCCCCCGAACACTATGGTACCGGTAAACAGCAGGGCGGCCAGGCGGCGGCAGGCGGGCATGGCGGGGGCATCCTTGATCTGTATCGGGGATCTGTATCGGGGATCTGCATTGGGAAAGGG
This sequence comes from Nitrospirillum amazonense, assembly GCF_029594735.1. Lineage (NCBI taxonomy): Bacteria > Pseudomonadati > Pseudomonadota > Alphaproteobacteria > Rhodospirillales > Azospirillaceae > Nitrospirillum > Nitrospirillum amazonense. The sequence continues at coordinate 1,778,774 of NZ_JARPAF010000004.1, read as the reverse complement.
GGCCGGATGCGTTCCGGCCCCCTGGCTCTACAGGCGTGGTGTTACACCCACGCCCTCGCCACAGGCTTTGATGTAGGTCGCTTACCGGTCTTTCACATAGGCCTGGCCCGCCGCCTTGGGCGGGATGGACTTGCCGACGAAGCCCGCCAGCAGCAGCACGGTCAGGATGTAGGGCAGCACCTCGATGATCTGCACCGGCACCGCGCCGACGACCGGCAGGGCCACGCCCTGCAGCCGCGCCTGCAGCGCGTCGGTGGCGGCGAACAGCAGGCAGCCGGCCAGGGTGGGGTAGGGCCGCCACTTGCCCAGGATCAGGGCGGCCAGGGCCAGATAGCCCTTGCCCGCAGTCATGTTCTCCTGGAACCCCGCGCCTTGCGCGATGGAGAGGTAGGCGCCGGCCACGCCGCACAGCAGGCCGGTGATCAGCACGGCGCGATAGCGCAGCCAGGGCACCGAAATTCCGGCGGTGTCCACGGCGGCCGGGTTTTCCCCCACCGCGCGCAGGCGCAGGCCGAAGCGGGTGCGATAGGCCACCCACGAGGTGGCGGGCACGGCCAGCACCGCCAGGTAGACCAGCAGGTTCTGCCCGCCGATGACCTCGCCATAGAAGCGGCCCAGCAGGGGCACGCCGCGCACGGCCTCCGCCAACGGGAAGTGCAGGCCCAGGAAGCGCTGCCCGCCATCCAGCGAGGGCGTGCGGCCGCCCAGGTCGAACCAGGCGTTGGCCAGCACGGCGGTCAGGCCGGCGGCGATGGTGTTGATGGCGACACCGGCCACCACCTGGTCACCCCGGTGGGTGATGCAGGCGAAGCCGTGCACCAGGGCCAGCAGCAGCGAGGCGGCGATGGCCGCCGCCAGGCCTGCCCAAGGCGACCCGGTGACGGCCGCCGTGGCGGCGGCAGCGAAGGCGCCGGTCAGCATCTTGCCTTCCAGGCCGATGTCGACCACACCGGCGCGTTCGGAATAAAAGCCGGCCAGCGAGGCCAGTACCAGCGGTGTCGCCAGGCGCACGGTGCTGGCCAGCAGCGACACGATCCACAGGGCGGTATCGTCCATGGTCTCTTTCCCCGGGATCTCAGGCGCGCTGGCCGGCGGCCGATGCCGCCGCCTTGGGCTTCAACAAACGCACCAGCGCCGGGCGGAACATATGCTCCAAGGCGCCGGAGAACAGGATGACCACGCCCTGGATGACCACCACCAGGCGGGGGCTGATCTCGTTGTACTCGAACGACAGCTCGGCCCCGCCCTGGTAGAGGGCGCCGAACAGCAGCGACGACAGGACGATGCCCACCGGATGGCCACGGCCCATCAGGGCGACCGCGATGCCGGTGAAGCCCATGCCGGCCTGAAAGTTCAGGGTGATGCGGTGCTGCACACCCTGCAGCTCGTTGATGCCCACCAGGCCGGCCAAGGCACCGGAAATGGCCATGGCGACCACGATGGTGGTGCGGGCGTTGATGCCGGCATAGCGCGCCGCGGCCTCATTGGCGCCCACCGTGCGCATCTGAAAGCCCCAGCGGGTGTGCCAGATCAGAAACCAGACACCGGCGGCGCACAAGAGCGCCAGGAGCAGCGACAGGTTCAGCGGCAGGGTGCTGGTGCGGTAACCCAGGCCGGCGGCGATCTCCTTCACCGCCGGCAGGAAGGTGCTTTCGGCGAATTCCCGGCTTTCCGGCGCCATCTGGCCATGTTCGATCAGCGGCCCGCCCAGCAGGTAGACCATCAGGGCGCTGGCCAGGAAGTTGAACATGATGGTGGTGATGACGATGTGGCTGCCGCGATAGGCCTGCAGATAGCCCGGGATCAGTCCCCAGACGGCGCCGAACAGCGCGCCCGCCAGCACGGCCACCGGCAGCACCGTGTACCAGGGCCAGCCGCTGAGCGCCAGGCACACCAGGCCGGTGCCCAGGCCGCCGACATAGGCCTGGCCTTCGCCGCCGATGTTGAACAGGCCGGCATGGTTGGCGATGGCCACGGCCAGGCCGGTGAAGATCAGGCTGGTGGCGTAATAGAGGGTGTAGCTGAGGCCCGTGCCGCTGCCCACCGCCCCCTTGACCATGAAGGCCAGGGCCGAGAGGGGGTCCTGACCGATGGCCAGGATGACCAGGGACGAGACCACCAGGGCGGCGCCCAGGTTGATGGCCGGCAGCAGGGCCAGCGTGGCCCAGCGCGGCAGGCCGTCGCTGTTGGTGGATGCGCTCATGCCGCCCCTCCGGCCGCGTCCGCACGCGACCCGTGTTCCATATCGTCGGTGATGCCGGCCATCAGGCGGCCGATCAGGCCCTCGGTCGCGTCCTCGGCCGCCAGCTCGCCGGTGATGGCCCCGTCGCACATCACCAGGATGCGGTCGGACAGGGCCATGATCTCCTCCAGCTCGGCGGAGACCAGCAGGATGGCCTTGCCGGCGTCACGCATGGCCAGCAGGCGGCGGTGGATGAACTCGATGGCGCCGATGTCCACGCCGCGGGTGGGCTGGCCCACCAGCAGCACGTTGGGGTCGCGCTCCATCTCCCGGCCCAGCACCAGCTTCTGCTGGTTGCCGCCGGAGAAGAGCGAGGTGCGCAGCGACGGCTGGCGGGGACGGACGTCCCAGTCCTCCATCAGCCGGGCGGTGGCGGCGGCCACGCGCTTCCAGTTCAGGCGCGGGCCGTCGGCCATGGCCGGGTCGTCCTGATAGCCCAGCAGCGCGTTCTGGAAGGCGGGAAAGGGCTTCACCACCGCGCGGCGCAGGCGGTCCTCCGGCACGTGGGCGATGCCCTGGCGCCGGGCCTGGGCCGGATCCATGGGCGACTCCGGCGTCACGTCGCGCCCGTTGACGTGGACGCGCCCGCGCTGGAAGGGCGTCATGCCCGACAGCGCCTCCAGCAGTTCCGACTGGCCGTTGCCGGCGACGCCGGCCACGCCGACGATCTCGCCCGCCCGCACGCGGAAGGTGGCGCGCTTCAACCGCTCCACCCCGCGCTCATCGAATATGCTGAGATCTTCCACCGTCAGCAGCGGCGCGCCCGCCGGCGCGCCCGGCCGCCGCACGGCGGGGTTGGCGCGCCGTCCGACCATGGCTTCGGCCAGGGCCGCTTCGTTGGTGTCCTGGGTGTGGAAGCTGGCGACCACCGCCCCCTGGCGCAGCACCGACACGGCGTCGGTGATGGCCATGATCTCCTTCAGCTTGTGGGTGATCATCAGGATGGTGCGGCCTTGGGCGCGCAGCGCATCCAGGATGCGGAACAGGTCCTGCACCTCCGGGGGCGACAGCACGGCGGTCGGCTCATCCAGGATCAGCACCTGGGCGCCCCGGTACAGCGCCTTCAGGATCTCCACCCGCTGCTGGATGCCCACGTTCAGGTCGGCGACCTTGGCGTCCAGCGGCACGTCCAGGCGGTAGGCCTTTTCCAGCCGCTCCACCTCCGCCCGCGCCTTCCTGATGCCGTCCTTCAGCAGGGCGCCGCCCTCGGCCCCCAGCATCAGGTTCTCCAGCACGGTGAATTCCTCAACCAGCATGAAGTGCTGGTGCACCATGCCGATGCCGAGGGCGATGGCGTCCTTGGGCTCGCGGATGCGCACCTCGGCCCCGTTCACCAGGATCTGCCCCTCATCGGCCTGGTAGAAGCCGTAGAGGATGCTCATCAGCGTGGATTTGCCGGCGCCGTTCTCCCCCACCAGGCCGTGGATGGACCCGGCGCGGATCCGCAGCGAAACCGCCTTGTTGGCGTGGACGGGGCCGAAGCGCTTGTCGATGCCCACCAGTTCCACGGCCCAGGGGCCCGGCTGTGGCGGCACGGAGAGGGGAACGGTTTGCGACACGGGGCGGCTGGTCTCTGGTTCTGGGGGGCCGGGAAAGGGACCCGATGCGTGGATGGGATGGCCTATCAGTACTTGCAGCCGTTGGTTTCGTCGTAATTGGCGACCTTGCGGGTACCGTTCTGGATCTCGGCGGACGCCGCGTCCAGCGCCGCCTTCATCTCCGGCGTCACCAGCTTGGCGTTGTTCTCGTCCAGCGCCCAGCCCACGCCTTCCTCTTTCAGGCCCAGGGTGCGTACGCCCGCCTGCCAGGTGCCGTCCTGTGCCGCCTTGATGGCGTTGTAGGCGGCCACGTCCACCCGCTTGACCATGGAGGTCAGGACCGAGCCGGGAAACAGGTGGTTCTGGTTGCTGTCGACGCCGATGGAATACTTGCCCGCGTCCTTGGCCGCCTGCAGCACGCCGATGCCGCTCTGCCCGGCGGCGGCGAACACCACGTCCACGCCCCGGTCGAACTGGCTCTTGGCCAGCTCGCCGCCGCGCGTGGGGTCGGACCAGGCGGCGGGTGTGGTGCCCACCATGTTGGCGATGATGTGGTCGTCCGGCGCCACGGCCTTCACGCCCTGCTCATAGCCGCACTCGAATCGGCGGATCAGGGGGATGTCCATGCCGCCGACGAATCCCACGGTGTGGGTCTTGCTGCTCAGCGCCGCCAGCATGCCCACCAGGTACGATCCCTCCTGCTCGGAAAACAGGATGGACTGCACGTTGGGCAGCTTCACCACGCCGTCGATCAGGGTGAACTTGATCTCGGGGAATTCCTTGGCGACCTTGGCCACCGCCGGCGCCTGGCTGAAGCCCACGGCCAGGATGATGTCGGCGCCATGCTCCGCCAGGCGGCGGAGGTACTGCTCGCGCTGGACGTCGTTGCTGATCTCCAGCGCCTTGTAATTGATGCCGGTTTCGCGGTGGAACCGCTCGATGCCCGTCAGGACGCCTTCGTTGAAGGACTTGTCGTACTTGCCGCCGTAATCGAAGACCACGCCGGGAAAGAAGGCGGCCTCCGCCCCGCGGGCGGGGGCGGACCCAGGGACGAAGAAGGCGCAGCTCAACAGGGCGGCCGCCGCCAACGCCGCACGGATCGCTCTACTCATGAAGGGTCCCTGCCTCCGTGGGCATACTTTTGGACGGTGGCGAACGGGATGCGCCGCACCGCCTGCTCTGCTGAAACCTAGTCCATTTCCCAAGGTCCCGGCAAGTCGGGGGCTTAGGGGGCACGGCACGGGAACCAACCCTGGCCGATCCTGACCAAATGGTCAAGATGGGGCGCAAGCCTGGCGGGTTCGCCATGTAGGGTTGCGGCCCACGATACGTGGAGGTTGCAAGGTCCTGGCGACACTTTCATGACAGGGCGTCCGCCAAGGTTTTTCATGGTTGAACGCGGTTCCACCGGCGGGCACTCTGCCGCGCACTCTCCTCCCTTAAGCCTATCTGCGTCCGAGATGCCGCCCATGACCCGGTTCAGCCCCGTTCCCGAGGCCACCCGCCGCGCCCTGCTGAAGACCTTCGGCGCCAGCGCCGCCACGGCCTTCCTGCTGCCGTCGTCCATGGGCTCGGCCCTGGCGCAGGCGGCGTTCAGCAACGACCCGTTCTCGCTGGGTGTCGCCTCGGGCGATCCGCTGCCGGACGGCTTCGTGCTGTGGACCCGGCTGGCGCCCGAACCGCTGGCCTTCGGCTATGGTATGCCCAAGCGCCCGGTGGAGGTGGACTGGGAAGTGGCGACGGACGAGCGCATGCGCAACATCGTCCAGAGCGGTACCGAGGTGGCGCGGCCGGAACTGGGCCACGCCATCCATGCCGAGGTGGGCGGCCTGGAACCGGGGCGCGACTATTACTACCGCTTCACCGTGGGGGCGGAGCGCAGCATGGTGGGCCGCGCCCGCACCGCCCCGGCCCTGGGCGCCAAGGTGGAGCGCGTGCGCCTGGGCATGGTCGGCTGCCAGAATTACGAGGACGGCTACTACACCGCCTTCCGCCACCTGGCGGAGGAACGGCCGGACTTCGTCTTCCACTACGGCGACTACATCTACGAGAATCGGGTGCGGACGCATGAGACCAGCCGCTATTACGGCGGCCTGGCCCAGCCCACCGCCCGCCGGCACTTAGGCGACGAGCCCTATTCCCTGGATGAGTACCGCCGCCGCTACGCCCAGTACACCCTGGACCTGGACCTGCAGCTGGCCCGCGCCGCCTGCCCATGGATGGTCACCTGGGACGACCATGAGGTCGACAACAACTGGACCGGCACCGTCGACGGCGCCGGCATCGCCCCGCCGGAATATTTCCTGCTGCGCCGGGCGGCGGCGGCCCAGGCCTATTTCGAGCACATGCCCCTGCGCCGCGCCTCCTGGCCCAAGGGACCGGACATGCAGATCTACCGCCGCCTAGCCTTCGGCAACCTGATCGACCTGCACCTGCTGGATACGCGGCAGTTTCGCACCGACCAGCCCTGCGGCGACGGCTTCAAGCCCGCCTGCGAGGGGCAGGACAGCGACGACGCCGAGATGATGGGCGAGGACCAGGAACGCTGGCTGTTCGAGGGGCTGGACCGCGGCCGCGCCCGCTGGAACATCATCGGCCAGCAGGTCATGATGATGACCATGAACCGCGAGCCCTGGCATGGCCCCATCTACAACATGGACAGCTGGGAAGGCTATCATCAGCCGCGCCAGCGCCTGATGCGGCACATCGCAGACCGCCGCCTGAACAATGTGGTGGTCCTGACGGGGGACGAGCACCAGAACTTCGTGGGCGACCTCAAGACCGACTACCACAGCGACAAGGCCGGCGTGGTCGCCACCGAATTCGTCGGCACCTCCATCAGTTCCGGCGGCGATGGCGCCGACAAGCGCCCGCGTTATGAGGAGATCATGCGCGGCAACCCGCACATCCGCTTCATGAACGACCAGCGCGGCTACCTGCTGTGCGACATCGGCCATGACAAGCTGACGGCCACTTTCCGCGTCATGGACCGCGTCACCACCCCCGGCGGCGCCATCAGCACCCGCGCCAGCTTCGTGGTGGAACCGGGAAAGCCGGGGGCGAAGCAGGCGTAAGCGCGCCTAAGCCGCCTCCACCCTCAGCGCCGTGCCGTCCACGCCGACCACACGCACGGTCGTCCCGGCGGCCAGGCCGTCGGGGCCGTAGACGATCCAGGCGCCGTCGTCCAGGCGGGCGCGGCCCTGGCCGTTGGTGATGGGCGTCTCCAGCGTCAGGACGCGGCCGACATACTGGCTGGCGCGGGCGTTCAGGGGCGGGCCGGGGGGCGCCGGCTCGGCCCGGTCGCCACCCAGCCAACGGCGGGTGGCCAGCAGCAGGCTGGCCGCCAGCACGGCGAACAGCACCGCCTGCCCGGCCAGGGCCAAGGCGGGGAAGAGGAACAGCGCCGTGCCCACCAGCACCGCCGCCACGCCCAGCCACAGCAGGCCGAAGCCGGGGGTGACCATTTCCACCAACGCCAGGGCGACGCCTGCTGCCCACCAGTGCCAGGCGTGGGGCGTCCATGCGGTGAAGTCGGGCATGACCTCCTCCCTCAGCTGCCGGGCGTGGTCCAGGGGCCGCCGGGGGGTGGGACCGGTGGCTGATCGTTTCGGCGGGGCGCGGCGGCGCGGGCCTGGTTGGCCGGTACGCCGGCGAAGCTGTCCTTGGCCAGTTCGGCGATGCCGCCCAGGGCGCCCAGGATGCCGGTCGACTCCATGGGCATGAACAGGATCTTCTGGTTGGGGCTGGCGGCGAAGCCCTTCAGCGCATCGACGTAGCGCTGAGCGATGAAGTAGTTCACCGCCTGCACGCTGCCGCCGGCGATGGCCTCGGACACCACGCGGGTGGCGGTGGCCTCCGCCTCCGCCAGGCGCACGCGGGCCTCGGCTTCGCGGAAGGCGGCCTCCTTCTTGCCCTCGGCCTGCAGGATGGCGGATTGCTTCTCGCCCTCCGCCCGCAGGATGGCGGATTGGCGCTGGCCTTCGGCCTCCAGGATCAGGGCGCGGCGTTCGCGTTCCGCCTTCATCTGGCGGGCCATGCTGTCCACCAGGTCGCGCGGCGGCTGGATGTCGCGGATTTCAACGCGGGTGATCTTCACGCCCCAGGGGTGGGTGGCGGCGTCCACCACGGTCAGCAGACGGGCGTTGATGGCGTCGCGCTGCGACAGCAGCTCATCCAAATCCATGGAGCCCATGACCGTGCGCAGATTGGTCATGGTCAGGTTCAGGACGGCGCGGTCCAGGTTGCGCACCTCGTAACTGGCCTTGGCGGCGTCCAGCACCTGAAAGAACAGCACGCCGTCCACCGTCACCATGGCGTTGTCCTTGGTGATGATCTCCTGCGACGGCACGTCCAGCACCACCTCCTGCATGGTCTGACGGGCGCCGATGCGGTCGACGAAGGGGACGATGATGGCCAGGCCCGGCTTTAGGGTGCGGGTATACCGCCCGAACCGTTCCACCGTATATTCCATGCCCTGGGGCACGGTCTTGATGCTGCTGTAGACCAGGACGATGGCGAAGGCCAGGACGGCCAGGATGAACACGCCGAAGGGCGACAAGGCGTCTCTCCCGCTTGTGGGCGCGGGTGCCGCCGCCGGAACGGCCGCCCCACACTGCCCCGCCATCATGCCACAGCGCGGGTGCCGTGGCCCGGTCTTTTATCTTTTTGGTTGTGGTGTTCACCTCTGGGTGAGGGCGAGCCACCGCGCCTTGGCCTCGGCATAGGTGCCGTCGCCCAGCACGCAGTCCAGCTGCGGCAGGCGGGTGATCAGGGGCTGGTTCGGGACGTCGCCCGCCATCCAGTCGCGTCCCAGCCGCTGGATCAGGGCGATCTGCGCCGGGTCGACCGCGTCGGCCGGCAGGGCCGCCACCTGGGCGAAGCGCCCGTCGGCCAGGCCCGGCGGCGCCGTCCACACCCCGCTTTCCAGCACCGGCTGGACGGAGACGTTCAGGCGCACCAGCCCGCCCAGGGCGGCGGGGGCCCGGCCCGCCAAGCGCTGGGCCAGGATGTGGGCCTCCAGGCTGGCGGTGTCGGGGGGATCGTCCAGAGTGGTTTGGGCCAGCAGCGACAGGTCGCCCAGGGTACCCCGCATTCCCACAGGTTCCGCCAGGTCGCCCGGCGGCTGGCTGGTGCTGGTCACCGGCGCGTGGCGGGTGGTGCCGCTGCCGAGACTCAGGATTTGAAGGTCGGTGTTGCCGCCGGGTTGCGCCAGCGCTTCCATCACCGCCAGCATCACCGGGTTGTTGCAGCCGGTCAGCCCGCCGTCCCAGTACAGGCGCCCATCGCACCGGGCGGGTTCGTCGAAGAAGGCCACGGGCGCGGTGCTGCTGGCGTTGATGACCTCCGCCAGGGGGGCGGTGGAGGCCTGCGGCTCCGTCACCGCCGTGGCCAGGCCGGCATAGCTGCGGAAGGTCATGGCCCGGCGCTGGGCGTAGTCGAAGGCGGGGATGAACACCTTCACCGGCACGGCGCCCCGCCGCGCCAGGGGCAGCGGCAGGCGGGCCATGGGACAGGCCGACAGGGCCAGGGGGCGCACCTGGCCATCGGCCGTGGCGGGGGTGGGCGGTGCCAGGCCGGGGTCGTCCAGCATGGCGGTCAGGCCGGCCAGCTTGCCCTGGGTGCTATATCGCGGGCCCAGGTCCAGGTCGGCCACCACCCTGTCCAGCCCATCGACCTTCACGAACAGGCTGCCCCGCCGCGCGTCATCCACGAACAGGTCCAGGATCTGGGCCGGTGTCAGGTTCTTGATCAGCCCGCCCAGCACGATGGCCCCGGCCGAGGTGCCGGCCGCCAGGTCGAATTCCGCCAGAATGTCGTGGCCCGGCATGTCGCTGCCGTACAGATCGGCCAGAACCATGGCCTCCAGCAGGGCCCAGGGACCGCCGCCGTCCAGCGTCAGGATGCGATAGGACATGGTTCCCTCCCTCAACCCCGCGCACCTCTACGCGGTTTTGAGGGGAATGGGCTAGTGCCACTTAGCCGCGCAGCGCCGCGATGTTGGCCTGATAGCGCCCGGCCCCGCCCTGGAATACGGCCGAACCCGCCACCAGCACCTCCGCCCCCGCCTGCACGCACAGGCGGGCCGTCTCCGGGTTCACGCCGCCGTCGACCTCGACCTGGATGGGCCGGCGGCCGATCATCGCGCGCAGGGCGTGGATCTTGGGGATCATGGCGGGGATGAAGGACTGGCCGCCGAAGCCGGGGTTCACGGTCATGACCAGCACCAGGTCCATCCGGTCCAGCACATAGGCCACGGCGCTTTCCGGCGTGGAGGGGTTCAGCGCCACGCCGGCCTTTTTGCCCAGGCCGCGGATGCGTTCCAGCGTGCGGTCCAGGTGGGTGGTGGCCTCCGCCTGCACGGTGATGATGTCGGCCCCGGCCTCGGCGAAGGCCTCCAGGTAGAGATCGACCGGGCTGATCATCAGATGCACGTCGAAGGGACGGTCGGTATGGGGGCGCAGGGCCTTCACCACGGCGGGGCCAATGGTCAGGTTGGGCACGAAATGGCCATCCATGACATCGACATGGATGTAGTCGGCCCCCGCCGCCGTGATGGCGCGCACCTCGGCGCCCAGGCTGGCGAAGTCGGCGGACAGGATGCTGGGGGCGATCAGGGGTTGGGTCATGACGGGGGCGCCTTATCCGCTACCTGGCTATCGGGCGTGCCGGCGAAGACCCGGCTGGCCAGGATGTCCTCCGCCTCGATCACCGTCAGGTCGTCCACCGACAGGGGGCCGTCGTCCCGCTGGAACAGGCGGCTGGCCTGGCGCAGGCGGGCGCGGTCCAGGGCGTTGCGGATGGACCGGCCGTTGGCGAAGTGCGGCTGGCCCCGGCGCAGGGCGATATACTGGGCGAACACCGCCTTGGCCTGCGGGCTGAGGCGGTAGTTCATGGCCTCCAGCTGCCGCTCCCCGATTTCCAGCAGCTCTTCCTCACCATAGTCGGGGAAGTCGATATGGTGGGCGACGCGGGAGCGGAAGCCGGGATTGGCCTGGAAGAACCGGTCCATGCGGTCGGCGTAGCCGGCCAGGATGACCACCAGGTCGTCACGCTGGTTCTCCATGACCTGCAGCAGGATCTCGATGGATTCCTGGCCATAGTCGCGCTCGTTCTCCGGCCGGTAGAGGTAATAGGCCTCATCGATGAACAACACGCCGCCGGCGGCGCGCTTCAGAACCTCCTTGGTCTTGGGCGCCGTGTGGCCGATGTATTGGCCCACCAGATCATCACGGGTGACGGTCACCAGGTGCCCGCGCCGGACATAGCCCAGCCGGTGCAGGATGGCCGCCATCTTCAGCGCCAGGGTGGTCTTGCCCGTGCCGGGGTTGCCGGTGAAGCTCATGTGCAGGGTGGGGGCGCCCACCGCCAGGCCGAAGCGCTGGCGTGCCCTGTCCACCAGCAGCAGGGCCGCGATCTCGCGCAGCCGCCGCTTGATGGGCGCCAGGCCCACCATCTCCTGGTCCAGCTGTGCGAAGATTTCCGGCAGGCCGGAGGCTTCGAAATCGGCGCGCAGATCCACCGCCCCCGGGGCCGCGTCGGCGGCGTCCGGCGGGATTGCCATGAGGGTCGCGGCCATCACGAATACCGCTCCCCTTCCGGCAGCTGGGCGGCATAGGCGCGGGTGCTGTACAGGATGCGCCGGCCGTCGCTTTCCTGGCGTTCCAGGGCGAAGCCGGGCTCGTTGGCGGGCCGGTTGACAATGAAGGACAGGCGCACGCTCTCCCACCCGTGGCTGGCGTCAAAGCCGGAGATGCGGATGTAACGGTCGCCGTAGATCTTGCGGCAGGACGCCAGTTCGCCCATGACGCCGGCGGCGTCGCGGATGTCGAACATGGGTAGGCCCCACATGTCCCAATAGGTGTTGCGGGGGTGCGGGTCGTCGGTGAACTCGATGTTCACCGCCCAGCCCTGGTCAATGCAGTACTGCACCTGGGCCGTGATCTGCTCGTCCGTCAGGTCGGGCAGGAAGGAGAAGGTTCCTTGGGTGAGGCGCATCTTCAGTCTCCTTATCCTTTAGCCAGCCACGCTGGCGGTCGGCACAAAGTCCGGCGCGTCGGTCGAGGTGTAGTTGAAGGTCACGTCCTTCCAGACGTCCAAGGCCTGGCGCAGGGGCGTGCAGTGGCGGCTGGCGGCGGCCAGGATGTCCGGGCCTTCGTTGACGATGTCGCGGCCCTCGTTGCGGGCCAGCACCATGGCCTCCAGCGCCACCCGGTTGGCGGTGGCGCCGGCCTGGATGCCCATGGGGTGGCCGATGGTGCCGCCGCCGAACTGCAGCACCACGTCATCGCCAAAGAGGTCCAGCAACTGGTGCATCTGCCCGGCATGGATGCCGCCCGAGGCCACCGGCATGGTTTTGCGCAGCGAGGCGAAGGACTGGTCGAAGAAGATGCCGTTTTCCAGCCGCTGGGGCAGGAAGTCCTCGCGGCAAATGTCGTAATAGCCCTTGGTGGTGGCGGGGTCGCCCTCCAGCTTGCCCACCACCGTGCCGGCGTGGATGTGGTCCACCCCCGCCAGCCGCATCCACTTGGCGATGACGCGGAAGGACACGCCATGGCTCTTCTGCCGGGTGTAGGTGGAATGCCCCGCGCGGTGCAGGTGCAGCACCATGTCGTTGCGCCGCGCCCATTTGGACATGGACTGGATGGCGGTATAGCCGATGACCAGGTCGATCATGACGATGCACGAGCCGATGGACTTGGCGAACTCCGCCCGCTCGTACATGTCCTCCATGGTGGCGGCGGTCACGTTCAGGTAGGTGCCCTTGACCTCGCCCGTCACCGCCTGGGCGCGGTTCACCGCCTCCATGCAATAGAGGAAGCGGTCGCGCCAGTGCATGAAGGGCTGGGAATTGATGTTCTCGTCGTCCTTGGTGAAGTCCAGGCCGCCTTTCAGCGCCTCATAGACCACGCGGCCATAGTTGCGCCCCGACAGGCCCAGCTTGGGTTTGACCGTGGCGCCCAACAGCGGGCGCCCGAACTTGTCCAGTCGTTCCCGCTCCACAACGATGCCGGTGGGCGGCCCGTCGAAGGTCTTCACATAGGCCACGGGCAGGCGCATGTCCTCCAGCCGCAGGGCCTTCAGCGGCTTGAAGCCGAAGACGTTGCCGATGATGGACGCCGTCAGGTTGGCGATCGACCCGGGTTCGAAAAGATCGATGTCATAGGCGATGTAGGCGAACCAGCTCTCGGGTGATCCCGGCACCGGTTCCACCCTGTGCGCCTTGGCGCGGTACTTGTCGCAGGCCGTCAGCCGGTCGGTCCACACCACCGTCCAGGTGGCGGTGGAGGACTCGCCGGCCACGGCCGCCGCCGCCTCGATGGGATCCACCCCGTCCTGCGGCGTGATGCGGAAGACGGCGATGACGTCCGTGTCCTTGGGCACGTAGTCCGGCTGCCAGTAGCCCATGTCCTGGTACTTCATGACCCCGGCGGCGTAACGGTCGCGGCGGTCCCGCTTGTCGATCGCGTTCATGTTCCTGTCCTCCTCAAGCGCCGGCGGGGCGTCCGCCCCTTGGCTTCCTCGATTTCCAGTCCGCTGACGCTCCCCGGAACTCTCCGGCGGCCCCGGTCGGGGCCTAGGGTTGAGGTGCGTGGCGGGGCGGGATGGTGGTTACTCAGCCGCTACCGGTGTGCTGCCCAGGTGCGGGTCCAGCGCGCCGGTGGCGTAGCGCTTGGCCATGGCGGCCATGGGCAGGGGCGTGATGCGGCTGGCGTTGCCGGCGGCGCCGAATTGTTCGAAACGGTCGCGGCACAGCGCCTTCATGGCGTCCATGGCCGGCTTCAGGAATTTGCGCGGGTCGAACTCCGCCGGGTTCTCGGTCGCCGTCTTGCGGAACTGCACCGCCATGGCCAGGCGGCAGTCGGTGTCAATGTTGATCTTGCGCACGCCGAAGCGGATGCCGCGCACGATCTCATCCACCGGCACGCCCCAGGTGCGGGGCATGCGGCCGCCATAGGCGTTGAACAGATCCTGCAGTTCCTGCGGCACGGAGGAGCTGCCGTGCATCACCAGATGGGTGTTGGGCAACCGCTCATGAATCGCCTCCACCACATCCATGGCCAGGATGTCGCCATCCGGCTGGCGCGAGAATTTATAGGCGCCGTGCGAGGTGCCCATGGCGATGGCCAGGGCGTCCACGCGGGTGGCGGCCACGAAGTCCATAGCCTGGTCGGGGTCGGTGCACAGCTGGTCCAGCGACAGCACGCCCTCGGCGCCGTGGCCGTCCTCCGCCTCGCCCTGGCCGGTCTCCAGGCTGCCCAGCACGCCCAGTTCACCCTCGACCGAGGCGCCCACCCAGTGCGCGGCCTCCGCCACGCGGCGGGTGATGTCGACGTTGTAGGCATAGGGCGCCGGCGTCTTGGCATCGGCCAGCAGCGACCCGTCCATCATGACGGAGGTGAAGCCGTGCTGCAGGGCCGTCAGGCAGGTGGCCTCGCTGTTGCCGTGGTCCTGGTGCAGGCACAGCGGGATGGTGGGGTACAGCGCCTCCAGTGCGTCGATCATATGGGCCAGCATCAGGTCGCCGGCATAGGACCGGGCACCCCGGCTGGCCTGCAGGATGACGGGGGCGTCCACCTGGGCGGCGGCCTCCATGACCGCCAGGCCCTGTTCCATGTTGTTGATGTTGAACGCCGGCACGCCGTAATCGCGTTCTGCCGCGTGGTCCAGTAGCTGACGAAGGGTTATACGAGCCATGGTGTAGCGCTCCTTAAGCGTGGGCGACGCGGGCGCGGACGGCGGCCATGATGGCGTCGACGGTGATGCCGAAGTGGCGGTAGAGGTCGGCCGCGGGGGCGGAGGCGCCGAAGCCCCCCATGCCGATGAAGGCGCCCTGGTCGCCCAGCCAGCGGTCCCAGCCGAAGCGCACCGCTGCCTCCACCCCGATGCGGGGCGCTGAGCCCAACACCAGGGCGCGGTTGGCGGGCGGCTGCCGCTCAAACAGTTCCCAGCAGGGCATGGACACCACGGCGGTGGCGATGCCCTCTCCGGCCAAGCGTTCCGCCGCTTCCACCGCCAGCGCCACCTCCGATCCCGTCGCCAGCAGGGTGGCGTCACGCGGGCCGGGGGTTTCCCGCAGGATGTAGGCGCCGGTGGCGCTGCGGTTCCAATGGGCGTCCCGGCGCAGGGTGGGCAGGTCCTGGCGCGACAGGCACAGGGCCGACGGCGTGTCGGGACTGGTCAGCGCCAGTTCCCAGCACTCCGCCGTCTCCACCGCGTCGGCGGGGCGGAAGACGTGCAGGTTGGGTGTCGCCCGCAGCATGGCCAGATGCTCCACCGGCTGGTGGGTGGGTCCGTCCTCCCCCAGGCCGATGCTGTCATGGGTCAGCACATGGATGACGCGCACGCCCATCAGGGCCGACAGGCGGATGGCGCCCCGGGCGTAGTCGGAAAACACCAGGAAGGTACCCCCGTAGGGGATGACGCCGCCATGCAGGGCCAGGCCGTTCATCACCGCGGCCATGGCATGCTCGCGGATGCCGTAATGGATGTAGCGCCCGGCATAGTGGCCGGCGTTCATCACATCCATTCCCTTTGTTTGAGTCAGGTTGGAATGGGTCAGGTCGGCGGATCCGCCCACGGTCAGGTCGGTGGCGGCGTTCACCACGCCCAGCACCACCTGCGAGGCCTTGCGCGTGGCCATCTTGGGCCGGGACTCCACCAGTTCCTGCCGGTAGGCCGCCAGGGCATCGATCACGTCAGCCCCCGGTTCTGCCGCCATGACGCGCCAGAAATTGGCGCGGGCGGGATGCGCGGCCAGACGCCGTTCCCAGGCCTCGCGGGCTTGCCGTCCCGCCCGGCCCACGGCACGCCAGGAGTCCCGGATGTCGTCCGGTACGGTGAAGGGCGGGCTGTCCCAGCCCAGGGCCTGTGCCGTGGCCTGCGCCTCCTCCACGCCCAGGGGGGTGCCGTGGACGCCGCAGGTGCCGGCCTTGGTGGGGGCGCCATAGCCGATGACGCTGCGGCAGGCGATCAGGGTGGGGCGGTCGCTGGCCTGGGCCCGGTTCAGGGCCGCCTCGATGGCCCCATGGTCGTAGGCGTCCACCCGCTCCACCGCCCAGCCGGAGGCTTTGAAGCGCGCCAGCTGGTCCGTGCCGGTGGACAGGGTGGTGGCCCCATCGATGGAAATGCCGTTGTCGTCCCACAGCACGACCAGGCGGGACAGCTTCAGGTGGCCGGCGAGGTCGATGGCCTCCTGGCTGATGCCCTCCATCAGGCAGCCGTCGCCGGCGATGACATAGGTGCGGTGATCGACCAGGGCGTCACCGAAGCGGGCGTTCAGGTGCCGCTCGGCCAAAGCCATGCCCACGGCGGTGGTGATGCCCTGGCCCAGGGGGCCGGTGGTGGTCTCGATGCCGGCCGCATGGCCGTGTTCCGGATGGCCCGCCGCCTTGGAGCCCAGCTGGCGGAAGCGTTTCAGCTCCTCGATGGGCATGTCCGGATAGCCCAGCAGATGGTGCAGGGCGTATTGCAGCATGCTGCCGTGGCCGGCCGACAGGACGAAGCGGTCGCGATCGGGCCAGTCGGGCCGGGCGGGATCGATGCGCATCACCCGGGTGAACAGCACGGTGGCGACGTCGGCCATACCCATGGGCATGCCCGGGTGGCCGGACTTCGCCGCCTCCACCCCCGCCACGGCCAGCATGCGCACGGCGTTGGCCATGTCGGCCAGATCAGGGGGGGTGTCGGGCTCCGCGCTTTCGATCTGACGCAGCGATAGGGTGGGGGTCATGGCGGTGTCCCTCCTTCAACCGGCGCGGCGCTTGCGTTCGACCAGCTGCAGGATCAGCGGCGTCAGGATCAGCTGCATGGCCAGGTCGAGCTTGCCGCCCGGGATGACGATGGAATTGGCGCGCGACATGAAGCTGCCGGCGATCATGGACAGCAGGTAGGGGAAGTCGATGCCGCGCGGGTTGCGGAAGCGGATGACGACGATGGATTCGTCCGGGGTCGGTATCCACCGCGCAATGAAGGGGTTGGAGGTGTCGACCGTGGGAACCCGCTGGAAATTGATGTCCGTCTGGGTGAACTGCGGGCAGATGTAGCGGACGTAGTCCGGCATGCGCCGCAGGATGGTGGTCATGACATCGTCGGTGCTGTAGCCCCGGCTGGTGCGGTCGCGGTGGATCTTCTGGATCCATTCCAGGTTGATCACCGGCACGACGCCGATCTTGAGGTCCGCATGGCCGGCGATGTCATAGCCGTCGGCTACCACCGCGCCATGCAGGCCCTCGTAGAACAGCAGGTCGCTGGGGCCCGGCAGATCCTCCCAGGGGGTGAAGGTGCCGGGGGGGCAGCCATAGTGTTCCGCTTCGCCTGAGTCGTGGACATAGTGGCGGGTGCGGCCCGTGCCGTCGTCGCCGTAGCGCCGGAACAGCTCCTGCAACTCGCCCAGCAGATTGGCCTGGGGGCCGAAATGGCTGAAATGGTGATCGCCATCCTTGTCGGCCTGCGCGATGGCCTGCTTCATCTGGGCGCGGTCATAGCGGTGATAGGCGTCGCCATCGATGCAGACGGCGTTCACCCCCTCGCGCCGGAAGACGTGCTCGAAAATCTGCCGGACCGAGGTGGTGCCGGCGCCGGACGAACCGGTGACGGAAATGATGGGATGGCGGATGGACATGGTCTGGGCCCCTTCCATCAGGCGCGCAGCAGGCCGCGCTGCCCGAACAAGGGGGCGCGATCGGCCAGGAGGGGCGGGGCGGCATGGTGGTCGGCCACCCGCTCCACCTCGACGCGTGAACCGAAGACCAGGGCCGTGCGCTCATGCAGGTGGCTGGGCGTCAGGTCCAGGATGCGGGTCTGCCCGTCCGTTGCGGCCCCGCCCGCTTGCTCGATGACCAGGGCGATGGGGTTGGCCTCATAGACCAGGCGCAGGCGGCCGGTGTGATATCCCGGACGCTCGTCGGTGGGGTAGAGATAGACCCCGCCCCGGCGCAGGATGCGGAAGGCATCGGCCACCAGGGACGCGATCCAGCGCATGTTGTAGTTCTTGGCCCGCGGCCCATCCGACCCTGCCAGGCAATCGTCGATGTAGCCCCGGATGCTGGGCGCCCAGTGACGCTGGTTCGACGCGTTGATGGCGAATTCCTTCGTTTCCGCCGCCACCGTGATGGGGCCGGCCATGCGGACGAACTCGGCCGTGGGCGTGGGCGGGGGCGGTGCGGCCCAGCCGTTGCCGGCCTGCACCGACACCACGGGCGCCACCGGCCGCTTATCCAGGAAGAAGATCTCGGTGCCCGTTCCCAGGGTCAGGACCAGGGCGGTCTGTGGCCCGTAGACCAGGAATCCGGCCGCCAGCTGGCGGTGGCCGGGTTGCAGCAGCGCCGCCGCCGGGTCGTCGGCATCCTCCACGCCCAAAATGGAGAAGATGGTGCCGACCGAAACGTTGGTTTCGATGTTGCTGGACCCATCCAGAGGATCGATGGCCACCGCCAGTGTGCCTGCGGGATCCAGCAGGACGGGGGCGTCCGCCTCCTCCGACCCCACCACTGCCACCGGGGCGCCGGCCAGGCGATCGATGACGATGTCATGGGCCCTGAGATCCAGTTCCTTCTGGGTGTCGCCATTGCTTTCGCCGCGCACCGCCGCCATCTCGCCCGCCAGGGGGCCCATGGCCACCAGGTCGGCGATGGCCAAGCCGGCGTCGGCCAGGGCCAGGATGGTGCGGACCACGTCCGCCCGCCGATGGGCCGCGCCGTTATGCGCCGCATTGCTCCAGGCTACCAGGTGCCGTGCCAAAGTCGTGGCGTCCGCCATGATGTCCTCCCGTTGTGAGCCGGGTTCCCAGTCCCCGTGTCGTTCTTGAAAGGAGTGTGCGGACGATTGCCTTGTTAGAAAATTCGAATAAACTTAGCTTCTCGTTCAGTTTTTCTGAAAACCTGCTGAGAGGGCCCATGCGCAACGTGACGCTGAAGCAGCTGCGCGCCCTGGCGGCGGTGGCGGAGACGGGTTCGGTGACGGCGGCGGCCAAGCGCCTGCACGTGACGCCGCCGGCCGTCACCATGCAGGTGCAGGCGCTGGAGGATCTGCTGGGCGTGCCGCTGCTGGACCGGCTGGGCGAGCGCTTCAAGCCCACCGATGCGGGGCGCGAGGTCATCGAGACGGTGTCCCGCATCGAGGCGGAGCTGCACAACTGTGCCGCCGCCATGGAGGCGCTGCGCAACCTGTCGGGCGGCCGGGTGGCGGTGGGGGTGGTCAGCACCGCCAAATACTTCGCGCCCTACGCTCTGGGCGCCTTCCGCGCCGAATACCCGCAGATCGAACTGTCGTTGATGGTGGGCAACCGCGAGGACATCATCGCGGCGCTGAAGGCCGACAGCATCGACATCGCCATCATGGGCCGCCCGCCCCGGGATCTGCAGGTGGACATGCATGCCATCGGCGACCACCCGCACATCATGATCGCCCCGCCGCACCACCCGCTGGTGGGGCGCCGCCACCTGAAGCTGGCGGAATTCGCGCATGAGACGTTCCTGGTGCGCGAGGTGGGGTCCGGCACCCGCATGCTGATGGAATGGTTCTTCGCCCAGGCCGATCTGCACCCCCCCATCAGCATGGAGGTGGGCAGCAATGAGACGGTGAAGCAGGCGGTGATGGCCGGCCTGGGCCTGTCCTTCATCTCCGCCCACACCATCGCCGCCGAACTGGAAAGCGGCCGCCTGGCGCCCCTGGATGTGGAGGGCCTGCCCATCGTGCGCCAATGGTTCTTGGCCAAGCGGTCGGACAAGCGCCTGGCCCCGGCGGCGGCGGCCGTTAAAGCTTTTCTGGTGGAACGGGGCCGGGAATTCCTGCCCAGCGTGAAGCCCATCGCGTGATGCATACTCTTTAGGGTTCCTTGCGCGCGGACGGGCAACGCGTTCAGATCTTTGATAGGCGGGCAGGAGCCGCCGAGCCATGCGGATCAGCCGTCTTCCCATCCTTGTCCTGTGCCTGTCGGTCCTGTGCCTTGCGACTGCCTGGCCAGCGGGCGCGCGCGCCCCGGCCGAGGGCGTGCCGGCCTGCAATTACCAGCCCTTCGAACCCGGCCCCAGCCGTATGCGCATGGGCTGGGTCACCCTGGATTTGGGACCGGGCGATAATCCCAAGACGCCGGAGACCTGGCGCGGCCCCATCATCATGACGCGGCCGGACCGCAGCTATTGCATCACCGACCTTCACACGGGTGCGCTGCAGCGGCCCTTCTTCACCGATGGCCAGAACTTCGTGATGACGACCTATGCGGACGAACAGCAGACGGTCTTCTTCATCGAAGCCGCCAGCTGCCGGGTGCTGTGGAAAAGCCCCGCCTTCTCCGGCGACGTGGCGTTGACGGCCACGGTCCTCCACACCGGCCGCAAGGCCTGGAAACTGGGGCCGCGCTGCCTGCCGGAGACTGATCTTCCCTAAATCATCGACACAATGGGCTGTGCCCCTTGGGTCCAATTGGGCAACGACAGCGAGAAGGCCGTTACCTATGCCGGCCAGAGCTATCTCGTGGTTGCGGGTCTGAAGGCTCCACACCACGGGCACGTGGTGGTGATCGTACCGGGCGCGGCTAAACCTTCCCTTGGGTTACTGGGGGCGCTTCGGTGGGACAGGACGCAAGAACACGTCTATCAGCTGGTACTGGAAACACTCCGAATTGCCGGAGGTCAGGTATTTCGCCATTCAGTTCAACTCGGCTCCCCAGTCATGAAAGCGATCCATATCCTAACCATTGCCTTCACGGTCTATACCTCCTCGGCGCTGGGCCAGGCATGCGCGTACAAGACGCTGGAGCCTGGCGTTGGCAAGGCTCAGGTGGGAGCCAGCGCCATTGATCTGGGCGCGGGGGATGACCCAGTCAAACCGCAGGCTTGGCAGGGGCCTGTGATGCTCACCCACGCCGACGGGACATCCTGCACGGTGGATCCGGATGTTAGTTTGGTCGAGCGGCCGTTATTCACCGACGGCCAGCGCGTCGTCATCTCCACCTATTCAGGCAGTGAGCGGGGGGTTTACTTTTTGGATATCAACAGTTGCCGGACATTATGGAAAAGCCCCCCGTTTTCCGGCGGTGTGAGCCTGACGGCGCAGACCCTACGCCTGGGCAAGAAAAGGCATAAGCTCGGGTCGCTTTGCGTGCCGTCGGGCGGCTCTCGCTAAAGGGTTACCGCAACAGAGGAGGTGTATTTCTCCAGCGCGGAAAAAGATTTGTATGAAGGACAGGCTCATCGAAGGACCGTCTTGCCCATGATGATCTTCTCCAAAGGTCTGGCTTTCGCTTGCGCTGTGGCGCTGCTTCTCCCCGCTGTGGCCCAGGCCGCCCCCCAGCGCCACCTGCCCGTGGTCTGCCCCTACCAGCCGGTGGAACCCGCCTCAGGCAAAGTCCGCGCCGATGTCCTGACCCTGGACCTCGGCCCCGCCACCGGTGGGGACGCCAAGTCGTGGAAGGGGCCGCTGACCATCACCGGCCAGGACGGCACCACCTGCACCGCCGACGCCGCCGTGGCCCCCATCGAGGGCACGCTGTACAGTGACGGCCAGCATCTGCTGGTGACCACCTCCGCCGGCGGCAGCCGCAAGGTGTTCGTGCTCAGCACCACCAGCTGCCAGCCCTTGTGGAAAAGCGGCAGCTTCACCGGTGCCGTCTACCTGAAGGACGGTCAGCTCTACACCGGCAAGACCGCCAACAAGCTGAACCCGGATTGCCTGCCGCTGCCGTAACGGACAAATGACGCTGGCGGCGCGCCTCCCCTTTCGGCGATGATCCCCTCAAATTCCATGAGGGAGCCCGAACCACCGATGATCGACCAGAACGGCCAGCCCGTCCGCAAGGCGGCGCTCAAGACCTATCTTGAGACCTACAACGCCGGCGCGCGCGGCTCCAAGGAGTTCGGCGGCCTGCCCCGGGCCCTGGTGATCATTTGCGACGGGCTGGTGCTCGGCAAGACCACCTATGTGAAGTGCGTGGATGGCCAGGTGCAGTTGTCCCGCCGCAAGGACGGCTCGGTGGTCGGCGGCGGTCTGTAGACGACGGCCCGCGCCGAGAAAGGAAAAGGGATCTGATCATACTGGGACGTCGTACCGTGCTCGCCGGCGGTGCCGCCGCCGCGACCGCGTTCGCTTTCGGGAGCGGGCGCCGGGCCCTGGCCGCAGAGGCGCCCGCCATCCCCACGGTGCCGCTGGGCGGCGGGGTGGCCATGCCGGCCCTGGGCTTCGGCACCTACGGCCTGCGCGGCGATGTCTGTCGCAGAAGCGTGGCGGACGCCATCGCCGCCGGCTACCGCCTGATCGACACCGCCAAGGTCTACGTCAACGAGGAAGAGGTGGGTGCCGGCATCCGGGACAGCGGCATCGACCGCAAGGCCCTGTTCGTCACCTCCAAGATCTGGGTGGACGACGCCGGCTATGAATCAGGCAAGCGCGCCTTCCAGACCACTCTGGACAAGCTGGGCCTGGACTATCTCGACCTCTATCTCATCCACCGGCCGCGCGGCGACCTGGCCGGTGCCTGGCGGGCCATGGAGGAACTGCACCATGCGGGCCGGATCAGGGCCGTCGGCGTCAGTAACTTCGACGACGCACAGTTGGCCGGCCTGATGGCCCACGCCACGGTCAAGCCTGCCGTCAACCAGATGGAAACCCACCCCTTCTTCCAGGAGACGGCGGCGCTCAGCTCCCTGGCCGCCGCCGGCATCGCCATGGAGGCCTGGGCCCCCTTCGCCGAGGGCCGCAACGGCCTGTTCACCAACCCCACCCTGCAGGCGATCGGCCGCGCGCACGGTAAGACCGCCGCTCAGGTGGTGCTTCGCTGGCATTACCAGCGCGGCATGATCGCCATCCCCCGGTCCTCCAACCCGGCCCACCGGCGCGAAAACCTGGCCATCTTCGACTTCCAGCTGGACGCCGAGGAGATGGGCCAGATCGCCAGGCTGGATTTGAACCGGTCACAGTTTCCGGAGTGGACGTGACAAGCCCGAAATTGCCGCCCGAATGGTTTAAGGCCCGCCCTGGATGTCGGGGCGGGCCTTAAGTTTTAAGCTTTATGCGAAGCGGGCGGGTGCTTCATGGCACTGCCCGCCCCGCCCTCAGCTGCACCCCGTGGTGCTGCCGCAGGTGTCGCACTTCAGGCACGTCCCGTTGCGCACCAGGGTCATGTTCTGGCACTCGGGGCAGGGGTCGCCCTCGTAGCCTTTGGCGCGGGCTTCCTTGACGCGTTCCCAGCGGGCGTCGCCGCCGCCGGAGACGGCGCCGCCGTAGCTGGTGCCGGTCACCACCTTTTCCGCACGGCTCAGGGCTGAGAAGGCCTGGGCGGCGCCGTGGGTGCCGGTGGCCACGTGGGTCTCGACGCTGGCGGTGGCGGTCGCGGTGGCCGTCTGGAAGGCGGCGACGGCGCGGCCGGCCTGGCCGCCGGGCAGGACCCGCAGGTTGGGCAGGTTGTTGCGGACATAGCCGGTGGAGGTGATGCGCGCCACCGCGTTCAGCGTCTCCTCCGCCACCTCGGCCGCGTGCGGGGGCAGATCGCTCTGCTTCACGCCGCCGCCCATGGTGTCGGGCAGGATGTCGTCCGGCGTGGCGTGGGCGAGATCCGTGCGCGACAGATAGCTGATGGCCAGCTCCCGGAACACATAGTCCAGGATGGACGTCGCCATCTTGATGGCGTCGTTACCCTGCACCATGCCGGCCGGTTCGAAGCGGGTGAAGGTGAAGGCCTCCACATACTCCTCCAGCGGCACGCCATATTGCAGGCCCAGGCTGATGGCGATGGCGAAATTGTTCATCAGCGAGCGGAAGGCGGCGCCCTCCTTGTGCATGTCGATGAAGATTTCGCCCAGCTTGCCGTCCTCGTACTCGCCGGTGCGCAGATAGACCTTGTGGCCACCCACCGTGGCCTTCTGGGTGTAGCCCTTGCGGCGGTGGGGCAGGCGCTCGCGCTGGGCGCGCACCACCTTCTCCACCACTTTTTCCACGATACGCTCGGTCACCACTTCCACGCGCATGGCGGCCGGAGCTTCCAGCACGCGCTCCAGCGTGGTCTCGGTGCCCTCGTCCTCGTCATCCTCCTCCAGCACCTGGGCGTTCAGCGGCTGGGACAGCTTGCTGCCGTCGCGGTAGAGCGCATTGGCCTTCAGGCCCAGGCTCCACGACAGCATATAGGCGTCCTTGCACTCCTCCACCGTGGCATGGTTGGGCATGTTGATGGTCTTGGAGATGGCGCCGGAGATGAAGGGCTGCGACGCCGCCATCATGCGGATGTGGCTTTCCGCCGAGAGATAGCGCGTGCCGATCTTGCCGCAGGGGGTGGCGCAGTCGAACACCGGCAGATGCTCGGCCTTCAGGCCCGGCGCGCCCTCCAGAGTCATGGCGCCGCAGCAGTAGACGTTGGCGGCCTCGATCTCCGCCTTGGTGAAGCCCAGGTGGGACAAGAGATCGAAGCCGAATTCCTCCAGCTTGTGCGCCGGCACGCCCAAGGCCCCGGTCAGGAAGTCGGCGCCCAGCGTCCACTTGTTGAAGGCGAACTTGATGTCGAAGGCGTTGGCCAGGCCCGATTCCAGCTTTTCCAGCTGTTCCGCGCCAAAGCCCTTGGCCGCCAGCGTCTCATGATTCACGCCCGGCGCGCCCTTCAGCGTGCCATGGCCCACGGCATAGCGCTCGATGCGGGCCACGTCCGTGGCGGAATAGCCCAGGCGAGCCAGCGCTTCCGGCACCACGCGGTTGATGATCTTGAAATAGCCGCCGCCGGCCAGCTTCTTGAACTTCACCAGCGCAAAGTCCGGCTCGATGCCGGTGGTGTCGCAGTCCATGACCAGGCCGATGGTGCCGGTGGGGGCGACCACGGTGGCCTGGGCGTTGCGGTAGCCGTGCTTCTCGCCCAGCTCCAGCGCCTCATCCCAGGCGCGGCGGGCGGCCACGATCAGCCGCTGGTCGGGGCAATCCTCCGCATCCAGCGGCACCGGGGTGACCGACAGGCCCTCATACCCCTCCCCGGCGCCATAGGCGGCGCGGCGGTGGTTGCGGATGACGCGCAGCATGGCCGTGGCGTTGGGGGCATAGCCGGGGAAGGTGCCCAGCTCACCCGCCATCTCGGCGGAGGTGGCGTAGGCGACACCGGTCATGATGGCGCTGATGGCGCCGCAGATGGCCCGGCCCTCGGCGCTGTCGTAGGGAATGCCCTCGGCCATCAGCAGGCCGCCGACGTTGGCGAAGCCCAGGCCCAGGGTGCGGTACTCATACGACAGGCGCGCGATCTCCTTGGAGGGGAACTGCGCCATGAGGACCGAGATTTCCAGCGCCACCGTCCACAGCCGGCAGGCATGGCGGAAGGCGTCGGTGTCGAACGAACCGTCGGCCCGGCGGAATTCCATCAGGTTCAGGGACGCCAGGTTGCAGGCCGTGTCGTCCAGGAACATGTATTCCGAGCAGGGGTTGGACGCGTTGATGCGGCCGGACTCGGGGCAGGTGTGCCAATCGTTGATGGTGGTGTCGTACTGCACGCCGGGGTCCGCCGACTGCCAGGCGGCGTGGCCGATCTTGTCCCACAGGTCGCGGGCCTTCAGCGTCTTGGCCACCTTGCCGTCGGTGCGGCGGATCAGGTTCCAGTCGGCATCCTCCTTCACCGCG
This sequence comes from Nitrospirillum amazonense, assembly GCF_029594735.1. NCBI lineage: Bacteria > Pseudomonadati > Pseudomonadota > Alphaproteobacteria > Rhodospirillales > Azospirillaceae > Nitrospirillum > Nitrospirillum amazonense. The sequence continues at coordinate 1,753,412 of NZ_JARPAF010000004.1, read as the reverse complement.
CGGATGAAGGCGTCGGGCACGCGGACGGAGTTGTTGGAGTTCTGGCCGGAAACGGTCAGGTAGGCGCTGGAATCCCAGTCCGTGTCATAGGTCTGGAACTCCATCTCCGTATAGCCCTGGCCGGCGAACTGGATGACCCGCTGGATGTAGTTTTCCGGGATCATGACCTTGCGGGCCTCGATGATGGCCCGCTTCAGCGCCTTGTTCTTCGTCGGGTCCAGGCGGTCGGCGTCTGGGCCCATGCCTTCCGTCGCCGCCGCCATGATGGCGTTCAGATGCTTGTTGGCCAGCTTGGAGCCCGCCACCAAGGCGCAGACCTTTTGCTCCTCGACCACCTTCCAGTCGATGTAGGCCTCGATATCCGGGTGGTCCAGGTCCACCGTCACCATCTTGGCGGCGCGGCGGGTGGTGCCACCCGACTTGATGGCCCCGGCGGCGCGGTCGCCGATCTTCAGGAAGCTCATCAGGCCGGAGGACTTGCCGCCGCCGGCCAGCCGCTCGCCATCGCCGCGCAGGCGGGAGAAGTTGGAGCCGGTGCCGGAGCCGTACTTGAACAGGCGGGCCTCGCGCACCCACAGGTCCATGATGCCGCCCTCGTTCACCAGGTCGTCGGCGACGGACTGGATGAAGCAGGCGTGCGGCTGCGGGTGCTCATAGGCCGAGGTGCTGGCCACCAGCTCCCCGGTCTTGAAGTCGACATAGTGGTGGCCCTGGGCGGGGCCGTCGATGCCGTAGGCCCAGTGCAGGCCGGTGTTGAACCACTGCGGGCTGTTGGGGGCCGCCATCTGGCGGGCCAGCATGTGGCGCATCTCATCGAAATAGGCGCCGGCGTCGGCTTCGGAATCGAAATAGCCGCCCTTCCAGCCCCAATAGGCCCAGGTGCCGGCCAGGCGGTCGAAGACCTGGCGGGCGGAGGTCTCCCCACCCACCCGCTCCTTGGCGGGCAGATCGGCCAGCGCGTCCTCATCGGCGACCTGGCGCCACAGGAAGGACGGGACGTCGTTCTCCTCCACCTTCTTCAGGCGGGCGGGCACGCCGGCGCGGCGGAAATACTTCTGGGCCAGGATGTCACAGGCCACCTGGCTCCAGTCCGCCGGCACCTGGATGTCCTTGGCCTGGAAAACCACCGAGCCGTCGGGGTTGCGGATCTCGCTGGTCGCCGTGCGGAAGGCGATCCCCTCGTAAGCGTCCCGACCGTCGACCGTGAACCGTCTTTCGATGCGCATGGTGCCCCGACCCCCGAATGAAATGCCGCGATGGTGGGGTGGGTGTCGCGGGGGCGCCGATTCCGGAGATCGTTGTCCGGACCTGGGGTCCTGGAAACAGGCAAAACCACCCCAAAACCTGGGCTGGTCCCCGGTGCTCTACGCCGCGACAGCACCCCTAGATGCTGTATGTCGGGGAAGCGTATGCCACCATGTTTCGACCATCAACGACATTTTGTGGTCTCTAAAGGGGAGGTGCATACCGGTTGTGGTTGACTCTTCGTACAGGGGGCGATTCTTCAACGAAACCGAGCCTTTCATGGTTTTGGCTCACCCTGGTTCGCAAGCTGAAGAATGCGTCCGGCCGCCCACTTCCCGGGCGGTGCGCCCGGCGGACCGGGAACACCCGGGGCGCCCCCGCGCTTTTGGGTTTCCAACCCCCCTGGAAGATGGCAGGGTGCCCCTCCGGCACCGCAGACGGTGCGGCGTCTTGGCCCTTGTCTTTTGAGAATCCCTGTCCCGAATGCCCCCTGAGCGCAGCCCAGACCAGCGCCCCGACCGACCGACTTATCATCACCCGGTGGTCATCAATCCGGCGGCGCGCGCCCCGGCGGGGGGAAAACCGGAAGGAAGCGCGGTGGATGACAAGGCGGCGGGCGGTGGCCAGGTGACTGGCGATGGGGCCAAGCCCAACTGGATGAAGCGCCTGACCACCCTGGTCACGGCCCTGGTGCTTGTGGGCCTGGTGGTGCTGGCCATCCGCCATGTCGCGCGCGACTTCCGCCCGGCGGAGGTCTGGGCCTATGTCCGGCTGCTGCCCTGGGCCAGCGTGGCACAGGCGGCGGGCCTGGTGGCCGGCGCTTACCTGGTGATGACGCTCTACGACGTATCCGCCCTTAAATACTTGGGCATCAAGCTACCCTACCGCACGGTGGGCTTCGGCAGCTTCGCCGGCTACGCCATTTCCAACAACGTCGGCTTCGCCGTCATCAGCGGCGGGTCGGTGCGCTATCGCGTCTATTCGGTGGCCGGCCTGTCGGCGGCGGACATCGCCAAGATCGTCGTCTTCTCCACCACCACCTTCACCCTGGGCATCACCTTCACCGGGGCGCTGGGGGTGGCCATCGGGCCGGAGGTGGGGGCCGGCCTGCTGAACGTGCCGGCCTGGCTGCTGCAGGGTGTTGCCGGCCTGGTGCTGGTGGGCCTGGGCGCCATGACGGTGGCGGCGGCGGTGACGCACAAGCCCGTGCGCCTATGGCGCTGGTCCTTCGCCCTGCCGTCCTCGGGCGTGATGCTGTCGCAGATCGTCATCGCGTCCCTGGAGATCCTGCTGTCGGCGGCGGCCCTGTGGACCCTGCTGCCGCCGGAGACGGGCGTGGGCTTCATGGAGTTCACCGCCCTGTTCTGCGCCGGCCTGGCCATCGCCATCGTCAGCCACGTGCCGGGCGGCCTGGGCGTGTTCGAAACCATCCTCCTGCTGGGCCTGCGCGACCACGGCCCTGCCGGCGGCGCCATCGGCGCCCTGCTGGCCTATCGATTCCTGTATTATGTCCTGCCCCTGGTCCTGGCCGGCATCCTGCTGCTGACCTGGGAAATCCGCGCCGACCATGGCCCCGTCGCCGCCTGGCGCCGCTGGCGGGCGCGCAAGGCCGGCCGATCCCAATAGACGTCACGCGGGGGAGCTACCCGCTGGCTGCGGCCCCTCAGCGTATGGACGCGGGGGGCCGAAACTGCCATAGTCCGGCCGGTCCGTTTCGGGGGGCCCGCTGCCAGGCGCTTGGCCCTGTTCACACTTTTCTGGTTTTGGCCCATGACCCAACGCATCTCCATCCTGACCTGGCTGTCCCAACTGTCGATCCGCCTGCTGATTTCCCGGCGGGGTGAGCTGGTGGGCACCGACCGGTTCGGCAACCGTTACTTCCGGGAAAAGAAGGCGCGTCCGGGCATGAAGGTGCGCCGCTGGGTGCTGTTCGCGGGTGAGCCCGAGGCGTCGGCCGTCCCGGCCGAGTGGCACGGCTGGCTGCACTACTCCATGGAACAGCCCCTGCCGGAGAACAGCGCCTACCACAAGCCGTGGGTGAAGCCGCACGAGGCCAACCAGACCGGCACCGTGGACGCGTACCGTCCGCCCGGTCACACCTATGAAGGTGGCCACCGCGCCGCCGCCACCGGCGATTACGAGCCCTGGACCCCCGCGTAAGGGACGCCGGCCTGCAGGATGCGCGGCGTATCGCCGACGGTGACGCCGCCCCGACGTCGTGACAGGTTGGATGACAGGGCTGGGGACCGGGCAGTGGCACCGGTGTCCCCCCGACAGGCGTCGGCCAAGGCCCCTCCCGGGGCCTTGCGTCTTTCCGGACCTGTCCTATTTCTAGAGTTTTCCAGAGGAAGCGAATGCGCAGCAATGTGATCGAGACCGTGCTGGGGGCCGTCGTCCTGGTGGTGGCGGCGTTCTTCCTCTATTTCGCCTACACGACGGCCAATATCCGTGCCGTGTCGGGCTATGCCCTGCAGGCACGCTTCGCCAGCACCGGCGGCTTGACAGCCGGCAGCGACGTGCGCATCAGCGGCGTCAAGGTGGGCTCGGTCACCAAAGCTTATCTTGATCCCAAGACCTACCAGGCCGTGATCGAGATGCAGATCGACAACCAGGTGAAGCTGCCCGAGGACACCAGCGCCGGCATCGCGTCCGAAAGCCTGCTGGGCGGCAAGTTCCTGAACCTGCAGCCCGGTGGCGAGGAAGAGATGCTGAAGCCTGGCGGGCGCATCCAGTACACCCAGTCGGCGGTGAACCTGGAAGATCTGCTGGGCCGCTTCATCTTCAGCGCTGGCGGCAACAACGCCAACAAGGGCGGCGACGGCCAAGGTCAGCAGAATCAGGGCCAGCCCGCACAGCCGGCCCCGCAGGGGCAGCAGCCCGCCCAGACCCAGCAACCCAAGGCCGACCCGTCCAAGGGGCTGCTGAACGGCGGCGGCAAATGAGCCAGCGCCGCCTGCTGATGGCGGCGGCCTCGTGCCTGGTGCTGGCCGCCGCGGCCGGCGCCTGGGCCCAGAACGCGTCCCAGAACCCGCCTGCGGGTAACGCCCCCACCATTCCAGGCACGCCGCCGGCCCCACCGGCGGTGATTCCGGATCAGAAAAAGTCCGGCGACCAGGCTCCGGAGGAGCAGCCGCCCACCAGCCAGCCGGTGACCGGCCCCGGCGCCGCCGGCCAGCCGCCGCAGCAGGCGCCGGCGGAGGGGGCCGCCGCAGTCCCGGCCGAGGGCGCTGCCTCGCCGGTGACACCGCTGCCGCCCCTGCCGCCGCAGCCGGCCGTGGCGCGCACCTTCGAGGACATGAAGATCGCCGTGCTGGGTGGCCTGGACAAGGTGACGGGCCGCGTCTCCACCGTGGAGATCGCGGTGGGCCAGAGCGGCCGCTTCGGGCAGCTGACGGTGGCCGCCCGCGCCTGTCGCAAGACCACGCCCATCGAGGAACCGGAATCGGCCGCCTTCCTGGACATCGTGGAGGCCAAGCCGGACGATCCGGCGGCCAAGGTCTTCACCGGCTGGATGTTTGCCTCCAGCCCGGCCCTGTCGGCAATGGAAGACCCCGTCTATGACGTCTGGGTGGTGGACTGCAAAAACCCGGCGACCAAGGCGCCCTCGTCTAAGCCGCAGTGAAACCGGGCTGGCCGGGGCAGCGCCCGGGCCAGCCGCGCCTGATACTCTGCGCGGGGAATTTCCACCGCGCCGAACTGCGACAGGTGGGTGGTGACGAACTGCGTGTCCAGCAGGCTGTAGCCGCCGGCGCGCAGGCGGGCCACCAGGTGGACCAGGGCCACCTTGCTGGCGTCCGTCTCGCGCGAGAACATGCTCTCCCCGAAGAATGCCCCGCCAATGGACACGCCGTAGAGGCCGCCCACCAGCCGGCCTTCGCGCCGGCATTCCACGGAATGGGCATGGCCCTGGCGATGCAGGGCGACGTAGGCCTCCAGGATCTGGGCGTTGATCCAGGTGTCCGGCCGATCGGTGGTGGATTCGCCGCAGGCCCGCATCACCCCTTCGAAGTCGGTGTCGACGCTGACCTGGAAGCGCCCCTGGCGCACGGTGCGCAGCAGGCGGCGCGGTGCGTGGAAGCCGTCCAAGGGCAGGATCCCCCGCTCCGGCGGGTCGAACCAGAAGATTTCGTCGTCATCGGCGGATTCCGCCATGGGAAAGACGCCCATGGCGTAGGCGCGCAGCAGCAGTTCCGGTGTCAGGCGCATCACGGTGTCTCACCTGGCGTTGGATTGGCCGGCGCCCGTGCCGGTGCGAACACCACCCGCTGGTAGACGTAGCCGATGCCCATGAGGCACAGGCCCAGGCCAAGGAAGGACAGGATGCGCAAGAGGCCGGTCAGGTCGGCCATATCGGACAGGAAGACCTTCAGCACCGTCACCAGCAGCACGGCCAGCGAGGCATAGCGCAGGTCCGCCCGGCGTGTGCGCACCCCCAGCGCCAGCAGGACCAGGGCGAAGGCCAGCCAGGCGGCGGAATAGCTGTACCACTCCGCGTCCGTGCGCTCGCCGCCATGGGCCCACAGGGTCAGGGTGCTGCCGTGGAAGGCCTGGCGCACCTCCAGCGACACCCAGGTGAACGCCAGGACCAGCACCAGGATGACCAGGGCGCGGCGGGCCAGTCCGGCTTCCCGCCGCCAAGCCGCCAGGCCAAACAGCAGGGCGGGCAGGGCGTAGACCAGCAGCAGCAGGTTGAACACCGGCCAGGGCCCCACCGGCTCCACCGCCCACAGGGGGTTCAGCACGCCCAGCTGCACCAGCACCACCTGGGCCGCCGCCACCCGTACCAGGATGCGGGCACCCCAATGGGCGACGGGGTGTGCCACGGGCCCTGCGGCGCTGCCGGCCCGCCCGGTCAGCACCAGCGCCACCGCCAGGAACAGCACGCTGCGGAGGCTGGTGGGCAACAGGGCGAAGGGATCGCTGGCCAGGCTACCGGTCTGCATGACCTGGATTTCCAGGCAGGCGAACAGCAGGCCCAGCACCAGGGCCGCCGCCGCCAGCCCCTGCGCCGGCCGGTCGTCCCGCCGCTGCCGCAACAGCCAGGCGCCGGCAGCGCAGGCCAGCGCCGGCACGCCATAGCCCCACAGCAGCCAGTTGAGGGGCGAGGTGCCGTTCAGCGGATAGTCCAGCAGCCAGGGGTTCAGGGTGAGGCGTGCCACCACCACGACAGCCACGGCCACCGCCCCGCGCCGCAAGGCATTGGCCAGCGGGGCGGCCAGGGGGGCGGCCGTCGTGCGGCTTTCGATCAGCGCCGCTGCCGGCACCAGCAGCGACACCGCCGCCGTCAGCCACGAGGTACGCAGCAGGGCGGCCAGCGCCAACCCAGCCAGGGCCAAGGCCGCCAGCACGAAGGCGCCGGGCACGGGCTGCGGCCGGTCCGCCTGCCCCGCCCAGGCGGCGGCCCAGGCCATGCTGGCGCTCAGCGCCATGGCCACCCCCGCCCAGGCGAGGTCGGGCAGGACGCCAGTATGATCGAAGGTCCAGCCGGCCCAGGCCAGCCCCACCAGGGGCAGGGCGGCACCCCAAGCCCAGGCCCGGGGCAGGCGGTGCGTGCCGGTCAGGGCCCGCAGCCCTGCCGCCGCGAAGCCCAGGCCGAAGGCGGCGGCCACGCCCAGCTGGACGGGGTAGGACAGGCCGGCGGTGCGCACGGTATAGCCCTGGGCCAATGCCAGCGTGGCCAGCAGGGCGGCGATGGGCGCCAGCGCCTCCGTCACCTCCGGCCTGTGGGACGGCGCGCGCGCGGCGGCGACGGCCAGCAGGGCCAGGGCCGCCAGCCCGGCCACGCCAGCGGCGTCATAGTCCGTGGCCACCAGCAACAACCAATCCAGCACCATGGGCAGGCCGCCTAGGGCGGCGACAACCCAGGCATCGGTGACAACCGGCCGCTCCCGCCGCAGGTCCAGCAGGCCGAAGCCCAGCCCGGCGGCGGACAAGGCCACCAGGAACAGGACGATGGGCGTGGCTTCCACGGTATGCGCGGCGGCGGTGACCACCCATAACGCCGCCCCGGCCAGCACGGGCAGGCCCAGCCAGGCGGCCGGCAGGCGCCAGCTTACGGCCAGGGTGGCGGTATTCAGCAGGGCCAGATAGCCGAACAGGGCCCAGGCGGAGGGGTGGTCGCTGGGCACCAGGGCGGGCACGGCCAGGCCGCCGCCCAGGCCCAGCAGGGCGATGAAGGCGCCGGGGGACAGCCCGTCGCCCCCGCCATGGCGCAGGGCCAGCAGGAAAGCCACGGCCGACAGGGCGCCCAGGCCGGCGAAGGCGGCGCCGGGGCCGATCAGCCCGTGCAGGGCGTGCGCGGCGTAGACGCAGGCGAAGGCGATGGCAAGGCCCGCCGCCGTCAGGGCCGCGGGGATGGAGGCGGCGGACAGGGGCGCCTCGGTCGTGGTCGTGTCCCCGGCGCGGCCGCGCATCACGTCACCGGCGATAACGAGGGCCGCGCCGAACAGGCCGCCCAGGGTCAGGCGCACGGCGGGGCCCAGCAGGCCCTGGTCCACGGCATATTTGGCCAGGAACACGCCGGCCAGCGCCACGGCCAGCGCACCCAGCCACACCAGCCAGCGCGTGCCCAGCGCCTGTTCCAGCGACGGGGCGGCGGGCCGGGAAGCGGGCTGGAGAACGGCTTTGGGAATGGGCGTCGGCGGCGGTGGGGCGACTGGGCTGGGCGGCGGGACGGAGGCCGGGAGGGTGGGGGCGGGCGGCGGCGCCACCGCAGGCTGGACGGATGGGTCACCCCCCTCCAGGTGGCTCAACCGGCGGGTCAGCGACTCCAGCCGGGCGTTCACCTCCGCCAGACGGCGCTCCGACTTTTCACTACGGATCAGGGCCCACAGGGCTACCATCAGGGCGATGAAGACAAGAAAGGCCATGCCGGTCCCAGGGTCGCGCTCAGTGACAGGAAGGGTAGTGCATTTCCCCGGTCCGTGCAGGCCCGGAAACGCGACGGGCCCGGGACCGACCGTCACGGTCGCTCCCGGGCCCGCGCTGAAGCGATGCCGAAGGATGAAAATCAGCCGGCGGGCTGGTTCTTCATCCATTCCTCCAGCCAGCGGATGTCATAGTCGCCGTTGATGAAGTCCGGCTGGGCGATGATGCGCTGGTGCAGGGGCAGGGTGGTGTCGATGCCGCCGATGACGAATTCCTCGATGGCGCGGCGCAGGCGCATTAGACACTCGTTACGGCTGTTCCCGTGGACGATCAGCTTGGCGATCATGCTGTCATAGTGCGGCGGCACGCGATAGCCATCGTAGAGGGCGCTGTCAACGCGCACGCCCAGGCCGCCCGGGGCGTGGTAGCCGTCGATCTTGCCCGGGCTGGGGGCGAAGGTCACCGGGTTCTCAGCGTTCACGCGGCATTCGATGGAATGGCCGTTGAACTTGATGTCGTCCTGGCCGTAGCCCAACGGTGCGCCGGTGGCCACACGGATCTGCTCACGCACCAGGTCGACGCCGGTGACCATCTCGCTGATGGTGTGCTCAATCTGCAGGCGGGTGTTCATCTCGATGAAGTAGAACTGCCCGTTCTCGTACAGGAACTCCATCGTGCCGACGCCGCGATAGCCGAAGGCCGCCGCCGTCTTGGCTGCCAGGTTGCCGATGAAGGCGCGCTCTTCCGCGTTCAGCGCCGGCGACGGCGCCTCTTCCACCACCTTCTGGTGGCGGCGCTGGATGGAGCAATCACGCTCGCCGAAATGCACCACGGTACCGTGGTGGTCGCCCAGCAGCTGGATTTCGATGTGGCGCGGCTTAGCCAGGTACTTTTCCATGTAGACTTGGTCGTTGCCGAAGGCGGCGCGCGCCTCGCCCCGGGCCAGCTGATAGGCCTCCCGCAGCTCGGACTCGCTCCAGGCCACCTTCATGCCCTTGCCGCCACCGCCGGCCGCCGCCTTGATCAGGACGGGGTACCCGATGCGGCTGGCGTTCACTAGGGCCGCTTCCACCGTCTCCACCGGGCCGTCGGAACCGGGGACGACCGGCAGGCCCAGGTCCAGCACCGTGCGCTTGGCCGTGACCTTGTCGCCCATGATGCGGATGTGTTCCGGGGACGGGCCGATCCAGGCGAAGCCGTGCTCCTCCACCATCTGCGCGAACTGCGCGTTCTCGGACATGAAGCCGATGCCGGGGTGGATGGCGTCCGCCCCGGTGATGGCCGCCGCCGACAGGATGGCCGGAATGTTCAGGTAGCTTTCCTTGGCCGAGGGCGGGCCGATGCACACGCTCTCGTCCGCCAGGCGGACGTGCATGGCGTCGGCGTCGGCGGTGGAATGCACCGCCACGGTTTTAATGCCCATCTCGCGGCAGGCGCGGTGGATGCGAAGCGCGATCTCGCCGCGATTGGCGATCAGGACCTTTTCGAACAGGCCGCCCATGGTCAAACCCTCACTCGATGATCAGCAGGACTTCGCCGTATTCGACCGGCTGGGCGTCGCCAACCTGGATCTGGGTCACGGTGCCGGCCTTGGTCGCCTTGATCGGGTTCATGACCTTCATGGCCTCGATGATCAGCAGGGTCTGGCCCACCTTCACCGCGTCACCGACCTTCACGAAGGTGCCGGCGCCCGGCTCCGGTGCCAGGTAGGCGGTGCCGACCATGGGGGACTTCACCGCACCCGGGTGCTGGGCCGGGGGCACGGCGGCCACCGGGGCCGCGGCGGGGGCGGCAGCCGCCACCGGGGCGGCGGCCACGGCGACCGGGGCCACGGCGGCGGCTGGTGCCGCGCGGGACAGGCGGATGCGCTTTTCGCCTTCCGCGTATTCGATTTCGGTGAGACCGGTCTCGCCGAGAAGCTCGGCCAACTTGCGGACGAATTCGCTGTCGAGTTCGAAGGTCGCCATTGTCATGATCCTGGGTACTGGGCTGCGGTTAAGCCGCCGATGGGTCGATCGATTTGTTGGGTTAGGCCGGTTGCCCGTAGGTGCTGCGCCGGTGCCGGCGTTACGGTTGCCCTGTCACGGGTCACGCGGGTGGTGGGCTGTCGATCAGGCGGGCCGCCGCCTGCAGCGCCAGCAGGTAACCCTGCGAGCCGAAGCCGCAGATGACGCCCTTCGCGACCGGCGACACATAGGAATGATGCCGGAACGGCTCGCGCCGGAAGATATTGCTCAAATGCACCTCGACCACCGGCAGGCCCACGGCGCTCAGCGCGTCGTGGATGGCGATGGATGTATGTGTGTACGCGCCGGCGTTCAGGATGATGGCGTCGTGTTCGCCACGGGACTCCTGAATCCAGGTGACCAGTTCGCCCTCATGGTTGGACTGGCGGAAATCGACCTCCAGGCCCAGGCGCGCGGCCGTCTCCTGGCAGGCGTTCTCGATATCCTCCAGCGTCTCCGCGCCATAGATGTGCGGCTCGCGAATCCCCAGCATGTTGAGGTTCGGACCGTTCAGGATCAGGACGGAGGGCGCGATGGCCAAGGATGTATCGCCTTTGCGTACGTACGTCTCAAAAACCGAACGTGGGGGGGTATGCGTCCCCCGCGCGCCGTTCGTCGAAGGGCGCTTTATAACACGGGCAGCAGCGGGGGCAAGAATCCACGCACACATGCGGCGGGGACCGCCCATGCGCCCCGCTGTCCGCCTATCGCCCAGAAAACCGGCCTGACGCCTGCTGGCGTGACCGATCGGGGATCAGCTCTTGGCGCTGCGGGCCTTGGCGAACAGATCCTTGAAGGCGTCGGCGCCGATGGCGCCCGGCACCAGGGTGTTGCCGATGACGAAGCCCGGCGTGCCGTGGATGTTCAGCGCGTCGGCCAGCGCCAGGTTGGCGTCGATCTCCTTCTGCACCGCTGGGGACTCCATGTCCTTGGCCAGGCGGTCGGTGTCGGCGCCGGCGTCCTTGGCGATGGACAGGATGCGGTCCTTGTCCAGCTTGCCGGTGGCGGCCATCAGCGCCGCGTGCACGGTGTCGTACTTGCCCTGCATGTTGGCGGCCAGGGCGGCCTTGGCGGCGATGACCGACGCCGGGCCCAGGATGGGGAATTCCTTGTAGACGATGCGGACCTTGCCGTCCTTCTTGATGGCGGCGTCCATCTCCGGCTGGGTGTGCTTGCAGTAGCCGCACTGGTAGTCGAAGAACTCCACCATCGTCACGTCGCCCTTCAAGTTGCCGCCCGCGGGAGAGGTCTTGGAGGCGAACAGCTCATCCTTGTGCTTCACCAGCGCGTCGGCGGCGGCCTTGGCCTCTTCCGCCTCGCTCTTGTCCTGCAGGGCCTGCACCGCCTCGGCGATCACCTCGGGATGGGCCAGAAGGTAGTCGTGGACGATCTGTTCCACCTGCGCCTTGTCGTAGGGGCCCTTGTCGGCCACCGGCCTGTCACTCATCGGTTTGTCGCCCATCGGTTTGTCAGCGGCGAAGACGGGGCTGACGACCGCCAGGCCGGCGAGCGCCACGGTGGCGTAGAGGGTGGCGGCGATGGTACGCGACATCGAGACGAACTCCGGTTTGCGGCCCGAACCTTCGGGGAACGGTGAAGGCCGGCAGCATGGACCAGCCGGCGGCGGGGCGCAATGCCGCAAGCCTTGGCGGGACCCGGGTGCGGCGTCGTGCGCGAACCGGCCGCCGCCTACGTTTGTAGGCTACCTATCGTCGCGCTTGCCAGGGCCGCGGCGCTGTGCGGTCATGGACAGGCCCGGGTCACGAGGGACCGCGCCGGCGGGGATGCGCTTCCGCGCCCGGGCACGACGGTGGGGTTGGCCATGACCATGGCGGATGATGACGACGATTTCCTGTTCCAGGACGAGGAAGAGGACGAGGCCGACGAGGTCTCGGAACTGGTTCCGGGCATGCCGCCCTGGCAGGTGCTGATCGTCGACGATGATCCCGAGGTCCATGCCATGACCCGACTGGTCATGCGCAAGTTCGCGTTCCAGGGCCGCGGCCTGGCCTTCATCTCCGCCTATTCCGCCGCCGAGGCGCTGGAGGTCATGAAGGGGGAACACGACATCGCCATGATCCTGCTGGACGTGGTGATGGAAAGCGACGACGCGGGCCTGAAGCTGGTGCCCCGCATCCGTGACGAGCTGGGCAACCGGGCGGTGCGCATCATCCTGCGCACGGGCCAGCCGGGCCAGGCGCCGGAAGATGCGGTGATCGCCGGCTATGACGTGAACGACTACAAGGCCAAGACGGAACTGACCGCGCGCAAGCTGGTCACCGCCACCATCACGGCGCTGCGGGCCTACCACCATATCCGCACGCTGGAACGCTCCTGCCTGGGCATGGAACGGGTGGCGGGCCTGGGGCTGTGCCAGATGGCCCTGTCCGGCCCGTCCTCGGCGGCGGCCGCCGCGCTGGACCAGATGGCCGAGGTGCTGGAGCAGCCGGCGGATGGCCTGTTCTGCGTCATCTATGGCGCCGACCGGCTGTCGGCGCGCATCCTGGCGGGGCGCGGGCGCTATCAGGACGCGGCCGGCCATCCCCTGGCCACCGTGGCCGATACCGGCGCCCTGGCCACGGCCTTGCGCAGCCCCGGCGACCTGCGGCACGAGTTCACCGACGACGCCATGACGCTGGCCTGGCCGCTGACTCCCCAGGCCTCCAGCGGCGGTGGCGCCCATGCCGGGGCGGTCGCCATGCTGCATCTGCATCTGGCGCGCCCCCTGGATGAGATCGCGCGCCGGCTGGCCCTGCTGATGATGATGCGCATCGCCGATGCGCTGGTCACCGCCTGGGCCCTGGAACAGGCGCGCGACCCCGCCTGACAGGCCCCAGTGAACTGGGCAGTTGGGCTTTGGCGGCGCGGCAAGCCCGCTGCGGTGACTGAAAAAGAAAGCGGCGGATAAGGATCAGCGCCCGCCGGGTTGTGGACCGCCACGGCCCGCGCCGCCCAAGGGCGGTCCCACCATCGGGCCCCCCAGCGGGGTTCCCGTCCCCAACGTGCCCAGGCCCGTGGGGCCGCTGCCGATGGTGGTGGCGTTGGGCAGGTCGGCGACACTGGGAAAGCCCGCCCCGATGGCGGAGATTCCGCCGGTGGACAGCGCGTCTTCCGGCATGCGCCCGGTGGAGATGATGGGCGTGTCGGGCGAGGCCAGGCCGCTGCTGGGCGCTAGTTGCGGACGCATGTTGTGCGGCAGGCGACTTTCCACCAGCACGCGGATGTCCTGGGCCCGCACCCAGTCGGGCGACCCGGCCGGCAGCATCTGCTCAGCCCGGTCGGCGTGATAGCGGGCGGCGCGGATATCGCCCCGGGCCAAAGCCTCTTCCGCGCGGGCATAGGCCAGCTGCGGCGCCATGTCGGCGCGGGCGTAGGCGCTGGCCAGCAACAGCCATGTCAGCTCCACCAACGGCTCATCCCGGGCGGAGGAGCGCAGGACATCGATGGCCTCGCGCACCAGCTTATCATCGCCGGCCTCCAGCAGGGCGTGGCCCAGGGCCATGCGCAGCTGGGCGCTGTCGGGGGCATACTTGACGGCGTTGCGGTAGGGGTCGACCGCTTCCTTGGCGCGGCCGTTCTCGAACAGGATCTGGCCCTTCAGCTCATAGAAGTAAGGATTCTTCGGTTCCTGCTCGATCAGGCCGTCGACGATCTTCAGGCCCTTGTTGATGTCGCCCACCTGGTAATAGGCGATGGACCGGGCGTAGCGCGCCGGGACGCTGGTATCACTCTCAGGATACTTGCGCAGGGCCAGGTCGGGATGGATGAAGCCGTACAGCTTGGCCCGCATGCGCTGGTGCATGTCGTAATAGGCCGAGGGCATCTTGGCGTTGGTGAATTTCGAGATGTGGTCGACGAAGTTCTCGATGTATTCGACGCGGTTCTTGGTCAGCGGGTGGGTCATCAGGAACTCCACCTGCTTGGTCTGCGGCAGGCCGGCGTCCTGGCGGCGCAGCTTCTCCATGAACTCCAGCATGCCCTTGGACGAATAGCCGTTGGCCTCCATGTAGGACAGGCCGGCCTCGTCCGCCGACGCCTCCTGCGCGCGGCTGAAGGCGAAGAAGGACCGGGCGCCCAGTTCCTGCGCGCCGGCGATGCCGCCCATGGCGGCACCACCACCATCGCCCCGACGCGTGCCGCCGATGGCCGCCGCCACGCTCAGCAGCGTGGCCAGGGTGGACAGGATGACGGCGTTCTCGATGGCGTCGCGTGAGCGCACCTGGTGGCCGCCGGCCATGTGGCCGGTTTCGTGGGCCATGACGCCAATCAGCTGTTCCGGCGTGTCGGCCGCCATGATCAGGCCGGTGTTGACGAACATGTTCTGGCCGCCCGCTACGAAGGCGTTCAGCTCGTCATCATTGACCAGGACCAGGGTGACCGCGTCGGGAACGATACCGGCCGCGCGGAAGATGGGGGTGGCGAAGACGCGCAGCGTGTGCTCGATTTCCGCGTCACGCACCAGGTTGATGCCGCGGTCCTGGGCCAGCACCGGCTCCACGGCCAGGGCCGAGGACAGCAGGCTGACCAGGATCAGGCGGGCAAGGCGGCGCGGTCGCAAGAACATTGTCAATTCCATCGGCGGTGCCGTCGATACCCGAACAGGCGAGCGGTAAGGTATGATCCCTACATACTCCAAGGATGAATTTCCACGCGCGGCGAGGCGCCCGGCTGTCGCTATACGCGCCAGCACCATCTCTCCCTTCATGGTGATGGAGGTGCTGCGCGCCGCCAACGCACGGCAGGCCGCCGGCGGCGACGTCCTGCATCTGGAAATAGGCCAGCCGTCCACCCCGGCACCGAAGGGGGTGATCGCCGCGGCCGCCCACGCCCTGGCCGCCGATCGCCTAGCCTACACCGATGCCCTGGGCCTGCCAGCCTTGAGAGAGGGCATAGCACGTTGGTACCAAGATCGCCATGGGATGGTGATTTCCCCAGACCGGGTGGTGGTGACCACGGGGTCGTCCGGCGCCTTCCTCCTGGCCTTCCTGGCGGCCTTCGACCCGGGCGACCGCGTGGCCCTGGCGGCCCCGGGATATCCCGCCTACCGCAACATCCTGAAGACGGCCGGCCTGGTGCCGGTGGAGCTGCCCACCGGGCCCGAGACGCGCTTCCAGCCCACGCCCGCCTTGCTGGACGGCCTGCTGGCGCAGGGCGGGGGACCCATCCGGGGGCTGATCGTGGCCAGCCCCTCCAACCCCACCGGCACCATGCTGGCCCCCGCCGCCATGGCCGCCCTGGGCGACTGGTGCCGCCGCCATGGCGTCTGGCTCATTTCCGATGAAATCTATCACGGCATCGAGTACGGCACGGTGCCGGCGGCCACGGCGCTGGCGGTGGACGGGGGGGAAGGCGCCATCACCATCAACAGCTTCTCCAAATACTTTTCCATGACCGGCTGGCGCCTGGGCTGGGCGGTGGTGCCGGAGCGGCTGGTGCGGTCGGTGGAATGCCTGGCGCAGAACCTCTACATCTCCCCGCCCACCTTGTCGCAGCACGCGGCGGCGGCGGCCTTCGACTGCGTGGAAGAGCTGGAGGGCCATGTCGCGCGCTACCGCCGCAACCGCGACATCCTGCTGGACCTGCTGCCCGCCGCCGGATTCGGCAAGCTGGCACCGGCCGACGGCGCCTTTTTCATCTATGCCGACATTTCCGACCGCACGGATGATTCCCAGGCCTTCTGCACCCGTCTGCTGAATGAGACGGGGGTCGCCCTGACCCCGGGGGTGGATTTCGACCCCCTGCGCGGCCATCACACCGTACGCATCAGCTTCGCCGGCGCCGAGTCCGAGATGGTGGAGGCCGCGCGCCTCCTCAAGGCCTGGCGGGCATAACACAAAAGGCCGGTCAGCAGCGGTGCTGACCGGCCCTTCGGCACTTCAACCTTCATGAGGAATGCTCGGGTGGGCGGGCCGGTCGTTGGGGTGCCGGCACCTATCCCAATAGGCGCTGATCAGTTCAAGGCGATCAGCTGATGCGGGACGCTACGTCCGGCATGGGCCTTGATGATGGTGGTGGTCGTGGCCTTGCAGGGCACGGCGAGCCCGCCCGCCTTGCCGCCGCCGTCCATGTGGGTGGGCAGGTGGGCAGGGATGACCGTCAGCTTGCCGGAGGGTGTGGCCGCCAGCGTCGCGGCCGGCGCGGGCGTCCCCTGTGCCACGGCGGCGACGTCGGGGCGCGGTGCAGCGACCAGGATGGCGGGGGCGACCAGGAAGGGCAGGCCCAGGAACAGGCCGGTGAGCAGGCTGCGAACGGTCGTCATAATACCACCTCCATAAAACGATCGGCCCTGAGCGGCGTCTGTTGCTAGGCCGAACGACTGATGGGCGTGGAATTGAAATTCACGGCCAACCGTGGCGGAACCATGGCGAGAACCGGAACTTCGCGGGGCAGGCGCAGACTCTTGGTGCCCTGTGGCCGATGGGCAACAGGTCGCCCCCGTACCCCCTGCGGGACACCCATGCGGCGGCGATGTGCGATTGGATGAAAGAGAGGGCTTGCGGCGGCCGGCGGATGTCGATATATACCCGCCCACCCCGAGACGGAGAGTAGCTCAGCCTGGTAGAGCACTGCTTTCGGGAGGCAGGGGCCGGAGGTTCGAATCCTCTCTCTCCGACCATCTCAGGGACGCACAAGCGGCCGGCTTCTCCCGAAGCCGGCCGTTTCGCTTTTGGGGCGATGGCATCCACAGCCAAACAAAAAGGCGCGCCGATCGAGGGCGCGCCTTTTCGAGAATCTGGCTGAAGCGGGCTGTCAGAAATCCCGGTCGACGACGAAGTCGATCACGTCCAGCAGGGCGCGCTTGATGGGGCTGGCGGGGAACAGGCCCAGGGCGTCGCGGGCCATGGCACCGTAATGGCGGGCGCGCTCAACGCTGTCGCGCAGGGTGTTGTGACGCTGCATGAGGCTCAGCGCGTGCTCCAGGTCGCCATCCCGCTGGTCGATGTCCTCCAGCGTGCGGCGCCAGAAGGCGCGTTCCTCGTCATCGCCCCGGCGGAAGGCCAGGACGACGGGCAGGGTGATCTTGCCCTCGCGGAAGTCGTCGCCGATGGACTTGCCCAAGCGGGCCTGCACGGCGGAATAGTCCAGCACGTCGTCCACCACCTGGAACGCGATGCCCAGGTTCAGGCCGTAGCTGCGCAGCGCCTCCTCCTCCGCCGCGGGGCGGCCGGCCACCACGGCGCCGATGCGGCAGGCGGCGGCGAACAGCTCCGCCGTCTTGGCGCGGATGACCTCCAGATAGGCCTCCTCGCTGGTGGTGGTGTCGTTGGCCGTGATCAGCTGCAACACCTCGCCCTCGGAAATGACAGCGGAGGCGCTGGACAGGATGCGCAGCACGTCCAGCGACCCGTCCTCCGTCATCACCTGGAAGGCGCGGGAGAACAGGAAATCGCCCACCAGCACGCTGGCCTTGTTGCCGAAGACGGCGTTGGCCGAGGGCTGGCCGCGGCGCAGGTCGCTTTCGTCGACCACGTCGTCGTGCAACAGGGTGGCGGTGTGGATGAACTCGACGCAGGCCGCCAGCGGCTGGTGGCGTTCGCCCTGATAGCCGCACAGTCGGGCGGCGGCCAGGGTCAGCACCGGGCGCAGGCGCTTGCCGCCGCTGGCCACGATGTAGCCCGCCAGCTGGGGGATCATCTCCACGTCGGAATGCATGCGGCGGATGATGAGGTCGTTGACCGCCGCCAGGTCGGTCGCCACCAGCTCCACCAGCGCCTCCAGGGCATCGGTGCCAGCCTTCCGGCGCTTGGGATCGAGGGGGGTGACGACGGCCACGAAACGAACTCCTGCCAGTAGGGGCCAACGGTGGCGGAACGCAGACCTGTTGACGGCCCTGGATAGGACAGCGAGCATACCGGCGCAACCCCCGTGGTCAAGCTGGCAGACCACATCGCCGCCCCCCATCTATGCCGCGTGCGTCAATCAGCACCCGATGCATCGCCAACCGGCGCACTTCTTATGAGGCCTTCATGCAACCCATCCTGACCAGCAACAACGCGGTGGAGATATCCTGGGCGCGGGCCGTGCTGGCTGACGCCGGCATCGAGGCCGTGCTGCTGGACGACTACACCGCCGCGGTGGAAGGCAGCATCAGCGCCATTCCGCGCCGCCTGATGGTGGCCGATGGCGCCGTCACGGCCGCCACCGCCGCGCTGGCCGTGGCACGGGCGCAGCTGGAGGCCGCGCCGTGATTCCCGCGCCCGCCGCCGCGGAACCCCGGAGGGAGGATTGCGCGGACGGCGGCATCACCGAGGATCGTCTGCTGAACGGGCGGGTGCGTCTGTTGCAGTCGGCGCAAGGATATAGAGCCGCCATCGACCCCGTGCTGCTGGCCGCCGCCACGCCGGCCGAGGGGGCTGAGCGGGTATTGGACCTGGGCTGCGGCACCGGTGCCGCCTCCTTCTGTCTCGCCGCCCGGCTGCCCGGTGTGCGCATCGCGGGACTGGAGCTGCAGCCTGAGGCGGCGGACCTCGCCCGGCGCAATGCCGAGCTCAATGGTGTCGCGCCGCGCGTACGCATCACCTTGGGCGACGCCGCCCTGGCGCCGGCTCACTTGCCGCCGGGATCGGATCCCGACCTGGTGGGTGGCCGCTTCGACCATGTCATGACCAACCCGCCCTTTTATCCCGGTGGCCGCCATACCCGTTCCCCACGGGCGGGCAAGGCGGTATCGCATGGCGAGGGCACGGCCGATCTCGCCACCTGGGTCGCGGCGGCGGCCCGCCTGCTGGCGCCGCGCGGCACATTGACCATGATCCATCGTGCCGACCGGGTGGATGAGATCCTGGCCCGCCTGGCCGGCCGTTTTGGTGCCGTGGTGCTATATCCCCTGTGGCCCCGCGCCGGGACGGAGGCCAAGCGCGTCATCGTTCGCGCCCGCCTGGGGGCCCGCACCCCGGCCCGCCTGCTGTCGGGCCTGGTGTTGCATGACGAGGGCGGGCGCTACACGCCGGCGGCCGACGCCGTGCTGCGGCACGGCGCGGCCCTGGACTTCTGATGGCCTCCGGCGTATCCCGGGCGGCACGGCACAACCGGCAGATAAAGTGGGAACCCAGCATGGACGTGAAGCGCCTGGACATCGATGGCCTGGTCATGGTGAAGCCCCGTCGCTTCGGCGACGAGCGGGGCTGGTTCGTGGAGACCTGGAACGACGAGAAGCATACGGCAGCCGGCATCACGGGTCCCTTCGTCCAGGACAACCAGTCGCTGTCGCGGATCCAGGGCACGGTGCGCGGGTTGCACTTCCAGTTGGCGCCGGCGGCCCAGGGCAAGCTGATCCGCGTCATCCGCGGCCGCATCCTGGACGTGGCGGTGGATTTGCGCCAAGGCTCCCCCACCTATGGCCGCCACGTCGCCGTGGAACTGGACGCCGAGGAAGGCTGGCAGTTGTGGGTACCGGTGGGCTTCGCCCACGGCTTCTGCACCCTCGTCCCCGATACCGAGATCGCCTACAAGGTGACGGCGCTTTACAGCCCCGCCCATGACCGTGGCCTGCTGTGGAATGATCCGGCGCTGGGCATCCCGTGGCCGGAGTTCGCCGGCGCCGTGCTGTCGGACAAGGACGGCAAGCAGCCCACCCTGGCGGACATCGGCACGCCGTTCCCGGCTTGAATGTTTCAGACCCTGGCCACCTGGGCCAGCGCCGCCGCCAGGCGGGGGCCCAGGACGGCCAAGTCATATTCCCGCGCCACAAGGTCGCGGCCGGCTGCGGCGAGGCGGTTGCGCAAATCCAGGTCGGTGCGTAACGCTTCCAGCGCCTGTACCCAGCCTTCCGGGCTGTCGGCCCAGAGGCCGGTGACGCCATCGGCCACGATGCGGCGGTTCTCTCCCACCGGGCTGGCCACCACCGCCTTGCCGGCGGCCATGTACTGCAGCAGCTTGAAGCCCGACTTGCCCTGCGCGAACGGCGTGTGGGGCAGGGGCATGATGCCGACGTCGATACCGGCCAGGGCCTCCGCCTCGCCCGTCTCGCTCCAGGGGATGAACTCCTCCGGCACGCCGGGCAGGGCGATGGGGCGGCTGGCGACGGTCACCAGGGTCAGGGGGCCGCTGGCCGCGAGCGCCGCCAGCGGCTCGGCCAGTGCCGCCAGGTAGCGGGCGGAGGAGGGTGTGCCGATCCAGCCGACACGGAACCCGGCCGCCGTCCGCTCCGGCGCCGGTGCCGCCTGATACCGGGCCAAGTCCACCGGTGTCGGCAGGCGCAACAGGCGCCGGGCGCCCGCCCCTTCCGCCCACGCGGCCAGGGCCTCGTTGGCCACCACCGTCAAGGCGGCCCCCGCCACCAGCCGTTCCAGCTTGTCGCCCAGCAGCCCGCGCACCGGCGCCAGGCGATGGCCGGCATAGCGCAGGTGCCAGGCGTCGTCGAAGTCCAGCACGTAGGGCCGGCCCCCGAACAGCAAGCGCTCCGCCCCCGCCGGCAGCCAGGGCAGCGCCTCCTTCTCGATCCACAGCAGATCCGTTCGCCCAGCCGCCCTCAGAGCGGCTATGCGCCGACGGTAGCGGCCGGCCAGGGGCCAGCCCTTCGCCGGCTGGCCGGCGTACAGCCGCCGCAGGTAGTCGTCGTCGAAAAAGGGCGCCGTGCTCACGTCGAGGCCCGCCGCCACCAGGTGGGGCAGCGGATCGAAGAAGCGCAGCCGGCTGCTCGCGCCCAGCCGGTCATAGCGGGGCAAGGCCAATACCCGCCCCGTAGGGTTGGGGGCGGGGGGCGGAAGTGGCGACATGGCGGGCGGACGCAAGGGGGTCGTGATCAGCCCTTGCGGGCCACGACCAGCAGACGCTCCACCCCGGCGGCGGTGGCGGGCGGCAGGGGTACCGCTTCAACGACCGCCAGGCCCGCCTGGCGCAGGGCCGTCTCCACGGCGTCGCGGCGATGCAGATAGCGGCCGTTTTCCTTCAGCGTCACGGCGGGGGCCCAGGGCTCCGCCGCGTCCATCACCAGGGCCAGGACGCCGCCGGGCAGCAGCGCGTCGGCGGCCGCGGCGGCCAGGGGCGCCAGGTCGCCCAGATGGTTGGCGATGTCGGTCGATACGATCAGGTTGGCGCTGTCGGCCGACTGTTCCAGCACCTGGGCGTGGTCGCCATGCACCAGCTGGTCATACAGTCCGCTGCGGGCCGCCATTCGCAGGGCGGGGTCGGACGGGTGCACGCCCACCAGATGGCTGGCGTACGGCTTCAGCAGCGGCGCCAGGGCGCCCACGCCGCAATCGATCTCCAGCACCTGCAGGGTGCCGGCCGCCGGTCCCAGGTGACGCGCCAAGGTGCTGGCCAGGGTCGGCGACAGCGTGGCGGCGGCGCTGGCCACCGTCTGCTCCGTCAACATCGCGACCTGGGCGTCGTACATCTGCTGCAGATAGGCGGGGTCGGCCCTCGGGGGCGTGGGGGCCACGCCCAGGGCGGCCTCGGTATGGCGCAGGATGGGGGTGACGCCGCAGGCCCGCCACGCGCCCACCAGGGCCTGGGCGGCGGCTCCGTTGCCGCCGGCCTGCAGGGCGGCCGCGATCTGCGCCGCTTCCAGCTCCGCTGAAATGGTCGGTTCCGGCCGGCTCAGCGCCTGGCGGATGGCGGTGGCCGCCTCGGTCAGGTGTCCCAGGCCGCGCAGGGCGTGGGCGCGGCCCACATGCGGGGCGGCCTCGAAGGGGCGCAGCGCC
Source organism: Nitrospirillum amazonense (assembly GCF_029594735.1). Taxonomy (NCBI): domain Bacteria; kingdom Pseudomonadati; phylum Pseudomonadota; class Alphaproteobacteria; order Rhodospirillales; family Azospirillaceae; genus Nitrospirillum; species Nitrospirillum amazonense. The sequence continues at coordinate 1,731,649 of NZ_JARPAF010000004.1, read as the reverse complement.
GCCAGCCGATCGAAGGCGGCCAGTGCCTCCTGGTACTGGCCGGCCTCGTTCAGGACCAGTCCCAGGTTGGAGAAGGTCTGCGCCACGTCGGGCTGGGCTTGGGCCGTGGCGCGCAGGTAATCCAGCGCCTCGCCCAGGCGGCCCAGGCGGCGCAGGACTAGGCCCAGGTTGGCGGCGGCCTCGACATAGGCCGGTCGCGCCTCCAGGGCGTTGCGATAGTGCTGCTCGGCGATGTCCAGATGGCCGGCGTCCTGGAACAGGGTGGCCAGGTTGAAATAGGCCTCCGCCAGCATGGGTTCGCGCTCCAGCGCGTCCAGGTAATGGGTGGCGGCCTCATGGCCCTGGCCCAGGCGCTGGCAGGCGGCGCCCAGGTTGAAGCGATAAATGGGGTTGTCTGGATCCAGCGCCACGGCCATGGCGTAGGCGCCCTTGGCGCCCTCGTTATCCTGCTGGCGTTCCAGGGCCATGCCCAGGTCGGCCCGCAGGACGGCATCGTCGGGGCGCAGGCCCACGGCCTGGGTCAGCAGGGATACCGCCTGGGCGTTGTCGCCGCTTTCCAGTGCCGCCAGGCCTTCCGCCTGCAGGGTCAGGGCGGCCGCGTCTTCCGGGGTGGCGGGCGTGCTGTCGGTCGTGTCGGTCATGCTTCCTCCGCCGGCCGGCCCCGTCCCGGGATTGCCCCTGGGGCCCGCCTTGCTTCTCTCATCGCGAGAGGATAGGGGGCGCCGCCGCTGGTGAACAGAGGCAAGATATGCCCACTGGGCGCCGATTCACCGGTTATTTCAGGGATTTCGCCCGGCCGGCGCATCCCCCAGCAGACCGTGGCGGGCCAGTGCGTCACCATGGCGCGTCACATGATCATGCAAAAGGTCCGTCTGCAGGGCGCGCAACGCCGGATTATGCAGGATGCGGAAATACCCGGCCAAGGCCCGTCCGTTGACTTCGACATGGCTTTTATAGACATCCATGAACCAGTAGCCGCAGGAGGTGCAGTGCACCAGCCGCACGGTGCGGCCCCGCACCCCATAGCCGTCGCCGGACGGGCGGATCAGCGGCAGCAGATGGTTTTGCGGTTGCCATTCCACCGGATCCAGCAGCAGCGCCCGGCCGGCATGGCCCCAGCGTGGCCCGTGGATCAGCAGGGCCATGACGTTCTGCTCAAACAGGGAATGCGGCCGCATCCCCCGGCTGCGCCGGTCCCATTCGACCAGCAGATCCCGTGACCGGCACAGCCAAAAGCCCACGCTGATATAGGGCGCGGCGGGGGTGGCGGCGCTCTCGGCCAGCAGGGCGCGGAAGGGCGCCATGCCGGTGCCCCCCTTGTCCATGGCCGCCACGTCGGACAGGGTCAGGCTGTTGATGTCGGTGGTCAGCGCGATGTCGGCGCCGCCCGCCTCCAGGCGCTGGAGGAGCTGGGCCATGACGGCGTCATTCAGACCGACCGCCAGCATGTCGGCATCGATCCAGCAGAGCGCCCGCCAGGGCAGGTCGCCGACATAGTCCAGGATGGCGGCCTTCTTGGCATAGGGATGCAGGGTTTCCGGCAAACCGGGGGGCCGGGGCAGAAGCTGTCCGCGTTCCGCCAGATAGGCGCGCTGCCCGGGACCCAGGCCATAGTCGCAGACCATCAGCCGCGCGTCCGGCAACTGCCGGGCGAAGCTTTCCAGCAGCAGCAGGGTGGTGGCGAAATAGCGCTCATCGGCGCCGGTGACATAGAGGATGCCGCTCATGACGGCGATTCCAGGTTCGGGCCCAGGCTGGCGGGCCAGCTGGCGGCATGGACCAGGCGCAGCGACGGGTACCACGGGGTGCGCTCGGCCGCCGCCGGCCAGCGCCAGTCGGCATCCAACGGCACCAGCACCACGCCTGGGCGGCCCATGGCGCCGGCCAGGTGGGCCAGCGGGCCGGCCGGCAGCGCCACGGCGTCCAGCGCGGCCAGGGTTGCCGCCAATCGGCCCCAGGCTTCGGGCTGGTTTGTGTCGGGCACGGCCAAGGGCACGGCCGTCACGCCCGGCGGCAAGGGCGGCGCCAGGTGTGGCGGCACGTTGGCGGCCACCCCCACCCCCCGCCCGGTGAAGGGCTGCGGCGGTATGCCGGCCGGCGCCGCCAGGTAAGGGCCGGTCCAGAAGTCACCGGCATCCCACAGCGACAAACGGTCGGGCAGTTCCTGCAGGGGCACCTGCAAATCGGCGCGCACCGCATCCGTTCCCCGCGTGGCGACGGTGATGCCGGCCAACGGCTGGCCCGGCCCCGTGGGCAGCAGGGCGGCCCAGCCGGGCGACACCTCCACGATCACCTCCGCGCCCCGATCCCGCAGGCGGGGCAGAAAGCGGGCCAGGTGGGGCAGGACATCCAGCTCCGCCTCGTCCCAGACCAGCAGACGTCGTCCGGAAACGTCCTGGTCGGCCCGTTCCCACAGGGGGATGGAGCCATAGAGGCGGGCGGCGGTCGGACGCATCCAGCGCCAGGAAAGATCGGCGAAGCCGTCCCGCCACGCCCCCAGGCGCAGGCAGGCCTCGGCATGCGCCAGCCGGGCCTCGGCGTGACCTGGCTCCAGCGCCAGGGCCTGGGCGTACAGGGCACGGGCGCCCGTGATATCTCCTTGGGTCTGAAGGAGCTTGCCCGACAGGTGGCGCAATTCGGCGCTGGCACCCCCGATGCTTTCCATATGGACCAGGGCGGCAGCGGCGTCCTCCGGCCTTGAAGTCATCAACAACTGCGCGCGTAGGCCCTGGGCCACGGCTTGGGCGCTGGGATTGGGTGTGGCCTGGGGCGAATCCGGTGGCGGCAAGCCGTCCAGCAGGGACAAGGCCTCGGCCCGACGTTGCCGGGCGATCAACAATTGGGCGAGACCCACCCGGGCCGGCAGATTCTGAGCGCTTGCGACCGGGCCAGCCGACAGCAGGGCGCGGTAATGCCCCTCCGCCTCCGTTCCCGCCTGCACCAGCGACAAGTTATCGGCTAGGGTCAAACGGTCGGCCGGCGTCAGGGGCAGGCCCAGCTCCTCCACCTCCAGCAGGGTTTCCAGCGCCCGGGTCCGGGCGTCCGTTCTGGCATATGCGCGGGCCAGGGCGCTCAATCCGCGCCCCAGGTTGGTGGCGATGTCGGGGATGGCGGTGGCGCCCGGCTGGGCATGGGCGCGGCGGATCAGGTTCACGCCGGCCGCGATTCGGGCGGGGTCGGCTGGCGTCATGCTAACCGCCCGCTGCAGTCTCAGGACTCCCGTCAGGTGCAGGGCGTCGATCTGGTCCGGCACCTGCTCGAGGATGGCTGCGTAAATGGCCTCCGCTTCATCCAAGCGGCCGGCGCCATGATGGGCGACTGCGGTGGACAGTACTTCGGACAGGGACGCCAAGGGGGGTCAGGCGCTGATGTCGACCAGCTGGCCGCGACCGTCGGTGGGGGCGGGGCCGGCGCTCTGCCCGGTCAGCAGTTCGGTGGCGACGGCGGATTGGGCGTCCGTGGTCTGCTTCAGGGCCTGCACCTGGAACTTCAGGCTGGCCTGAAGCACGTTGGCGGCGGTGGCCGCGGCGGCCTGGCTGTCGATCTGCATCTCAACTACTCCGGGGGTGTGCCCTTCGGGGCCGGCCCATCATTCGCACTATCGCGCCGATCGGCCGGCCGCTCAAGAGATAGAGTCGTGAAGGTTTGGCTAGCTGAGCGAGCTCATGATGCTGAAGCACAGCTGGTCACCCTGGGCGTGTAGGGTTTTCAGCGCGTCCTTGGGCAGGGGGATGCGCTTCTTCTGGCAGTAGGCCACGATCAGCCGAGCCAGCTGGTAGGATTCCAGCTGCATCACCTCACGCCCGCCGCCGGTGGGCAGCTCGCTGGTCAGCTTCACCGTCGGGGGGGGACCTTCGACCACCTGAATGCTCAGGATGCGGCGGCCGGCGTCGAATTCCTCCGGCGGCACGGTCTGGAAGATGAGCTTCAGCTCGTCATTGGAGAAGATGATGTGCCGGATTTCCGTGATCATGACCGTTTCCTTAGACGTCAGGCCGTGGCGCGCTTCTTCTGGCGGCGGCGGTAAATGGTGCAGGGGTTGATCTCCAGCAGCGCGGCAGCGCGGGTGATGTTGCCCTGGCAGAGGCGGATGGCTTCCTCGATCGTCTCCTCCTCCACCATCCACAGCGGCCGGATGCGGCGCTCAGGATTGGGATCGGTCTCGAGGGCGGCGGGCGCATCGTCCAGCGGAATGGGGGCGGCCCAGCTGGTTGCGCCGGCGGGAACGCCGGGAATGCGCGCACCGCCCACCGACACCCCCCCCGGCGCCGGTGCCGACGGCGCCATCGGCGGCAGGCCGAATCCGGTTGGCGCCACGCCGCCCAGCGTTCCCCCAGAGGCGGGGCCGGCCAGATTCGCGGCCGGCGGCGGCGTGAAGGGGAAGGGCATGGGCCCCGCCATGGCCGCCCAACGCGGGTCGTTCAGCATGGGCGGGACGATCATGGTGGGCTTGTTCAGCGGCGGCGGCAGCATGAAGGGCTGGATGACGGCGCCATCGTTCAGCACCACGACGTTGCGCACCACGTTCAGCAGCTGGCGGACGTTGCCCGGCCAGTTGTAGGTGCGCATGATCTCCTCCGCCTCATCGCTGAAGCCGGTGAAGGACTTGCGTTCCTCCTGCGTGTACTTGGCCAGGAATTCCCGCGCGATCATCAGGATGTCGTCGCCGCGGTCGCGCAAGGGCGGCAGCTCGATGGAAATGACCTGCAGGCGGTAGAACAGGTCCTCGCGGAAGCGGCCGGCCTGCACCTCGGCGAAGGGGTCGCGGTTGGTGGCGCAGACGATGCGCACGTCCACGGCCTCCGCCTTTTCGCTGCCCACCTTCTTGACCATGCCGGTCTGCAGGAAACGCAGCAGCTTGGCCTGCAGCGACAGGTCCATCTCGCCGATTTCGTCCAGGAACAGCGTGCCGCCGTCGGCCTGCAACGCCGCGCCTGCGTGATCCGTCGTTGCCCCGGTGAAGGCGCCCTTCACGTGGCCGAAGATCTCGCTTTCCATCAGGTCTTTGGGAATGGCGGCGCAGTTCACCGGGATGAAGGGGCGCCCGGCGCGCGGGCTGCGGCGGTGAATGGCCTCCGCGCAGACCTCCTTGCCCGTGCCGCTCTCGCCGGTGATGAACACCGTGGCCTTGGATGGCGCCGCCGCCTCGATCATGCGGTAGACGCCGCGCATGGCGGGCGAGGTGCCGACGAAGCCCAGATAGCCCAGCGGATCCTCCACCGGGGCGGCGGGCGGGGCGGCTTCCAGCACCTTCGCCCGTTCGGCCAAGGCGGCGGCCATGGCCTGGCGCAGGCGCTCCGTACCCGCCGGCAGCAGCAGCACGTCGACAGCACCCGCGCGCATGACGTCCACCGCCATCTGCACCGAGCCCTGGGCCGTCAGCGCCACCACCTGCGGCGCCTTGGCGTCGGCCTTCAGCTCCTTCAGCAGATCCAGGCCGTTGCCGCCCGGCAGCTGCAGGTTCAGCAGCACCACGTCGGCCGGCGCCTCCGCCAGGGCGCGGCGGGCGGCCGGCGCCGTGTCCACCACCTGCAGGGCATGCCCATCCTTGCGCAGCGCCTGGCTGTAGGCGGCGGCCAGGGACGGCGTGGGTTCGACGATCAGGACACGGCGCGGACGGGTTTCCATAGGGCGGACGCTTTCACCGGGACTTGAAGCCAGCGCCTATCCATACCGGAAATGCGTCAGGCATTGCAGCTTGCAGTTTCTCAAGCAATCGCCCAGCGCTGTCAACGCCGGACCTTGCAGGATGCAACGACGCCGACGTGTTCTTTGGGTTAGGGTCGGGCGGCCGTTGATGCCCCCGCTTCTACCCTATGGGGCTTATTTGGGCGCGTCCGCCATACGGATGGGTAGGGGAATATTACAAACGTCCACGTGGCCCGCCGGCACGGGGAAGAAGTCCTCCCGCCGGTTGCGCCGTGCCTCGACATAGGCGGCCCAGGTGGGGGTGTCGGTGCGCAGCACCGTCAGCTTCTCGCGTTGGTCGGCCGGCAGGTCGGCCGCCAACCGCACCTTGGTGATGGGAACGCGCTGTTCCGGCTTGTCATAGAAGCCCAGGGCGGCGGTGCCGCGCGGTAGACTGCTCAGGATGTCCATGCCGCGCAGGACCCGGCCCACGACGGTGATGTTGCGGTCCAGGTGGCGCGGCGCCTGGCCGATGACGGCGTACAGTTCCGCCCCGCTGCCCGTGTCCAGCGCCATGTCGCGGCCCACGCCCACCATGCCGTAGCAATGGACCAGCCAAGCCTGCTGCCCCTTGGCGTCGCGTGCTGCGGGGAAGCCGTCGCTGTAGCCCGCCTCGGGGGCGTAGGTGTCGCGGTCGGGCAAGGGGGTGAAGGCCAGCTTGGCCACGGCGGCACCACGCACCACGAATTCGGGCGCCAGCTTGGTCTGCGCCGTCCTGGGCGTGCGGGTGTTGTCGGCGTCGCCCCACTGGGTGACGTAGTTGTCCTGCACCCGGTCAACGGCCAGGCCGTCGAACCAGCCCTCGCGCACCAGCTTGCGGATGTTGTCGATATGCGCCGGGGCGAAGGCGGGCGCCAGCTCGATGATGACCCGGCCCTGGGCCAGATCCATGTACAGCAGGTTTTCCGGGTCGGGGGAGCGCCAATCCGAGGGGCTGGAAGCGGCCAGCACGTCGGCCGCGATGGGGCCGGTCTTTGCTGGCTTGGCCGCGTCCGCGGCGTTGACGGTGGCGGACAGGCAAACCAGGGCTGCCGCCAGGTGGGCGGCTACCATCGAACGACGCATCGCTTCCCCTTCATTCATCGTGGCGGCCATCTCACCCGGAAAAGGGGGGCCACCTTCCAGGCCGCAGGATCGGTCCTGGGCCTGGCCAAGGGCAAGTGATTTGAAGGGCTATTTCGCGGCGATCGAAATGGTGACCGTGTCCTGATACTGCCCGGCCACGGCTTGGTTGTTGCCCGGCAGGCTGACGGCCAGGGTGCCCTGGCGGGCCTGCCCGGAACCGGACCGGTCCGTGGTCAGCGACCCGTTCTTGGCGGCGGCCGTGTTGTCGTAGGTCAGGTTGTAGGCTACGGCGCCGGATCCGGTGGCACTGCTCTTCAGCGTGCCGCTGTTGGCCGATGCGACCGAGACGGTATAGCCGCTGCCGGCGTTGCACTGCTCCGTCACCGATCCCACGGTCACGGCGTTCTGGCCGTTGACCAGGTCCAGCGTGGCGTTGCTGTCGGTGACCGCGACGGTGCACACGGTGGGCACGGTGGCGCCTATGTGGATGGTGCCGCTGGTGCCGGCCGCCCAGGCGGCGGAGGCCAGGGCCAGGGTGGCGGCGACGGTCAGGGCCAAACAAACACCATGCGCGGGGGCATGGGGCGTATCGGGCAGATGCTGGGACATTTTAGTCTCCAAGGACACCGGCGGGGCCGGGGCCATCTGTCGTTCATGTGGGGTCACCGCCTTCTGCGGCCCCCGCGTCGGATCACATGGGCGATCCTGGACGCTGATCCAGAGCTTACGTCAGTTCGCCGTAACCGTCATCAACAGATAGTCGGTGTAGGTGCCGGCGATGACCTTGGTGACGTCGCCGATGACGACGATGAAGGTGTGCCGGTCCAGGCTGGAATAGCTGTAATAGGTCAGGGTGGTGCCGCTGGACGGCACGCCCCGGCCGTCCACGGTCATGCTGTAGGGAATCGAGGTGCCGGCGCTGTCATTCACCAATCGGCCGCCGTTCTGCGACTGGATGGAGACGCTGTAGCCGGTGTTGCCCGACACCTCCAGGTCGAAGCTGCGGCTGGCGCCGGTGGTCAGCTCCCCGAAATCCACGTTGGCGGCCGACGCGCCCAGGTTGGTGCGCACGCCGCCGACATTGACGGTGGCGGAGACGGAGGTGCGCACGGTCGCCCGCACCTGGACGATGGCGCTGTCCATGACGGCGACGATGTTGCCCGAGCTGTTCAGCTGGTACAGCGTCACCGTCACCTGATCGAAGTAGTAGTTGGATCCCACCAACTGGCCGGCGGGGACGGAGGCATAGAAGCCGGTGGTGACCGTCTGGGTGCCTCGGCCGTTGTTGACCGAACCGGTGATCAGGTTGCTGACGTTGCCGGTGCCATAGTCGCCCACCCGCTGGGTCAGCGCCGCGTCCTTGTACAGGTCATAGCTCAGCCAATTGCCGCTGAGGCCCAGCATGCGCCGCGTGCTGCCCCACAGGCCGCTGTCGATGCCGATGCCGAAGGTGCAGTTGCTGCCGGCGATATACTGCACCGTCACCGTGTTGTAGGTCGGGGGTTGCAGGGCCGCGAACGGGTCGTAGCTGGTAACCGGCGTCACCTGCGACAGGCCGCTCAGCTGGGCGAAGCACGTTTGCAGCGCGCGGGCCGGGGTGGCAGGCAGGGCCATCAGCAGGGTCAGCGCCAGCAGGGCCCATAAATGGACGCCCTGGAACCGGGCGGCAAAGGGAGGGCGAAGGCGGGTCGGCTGGTCCATGGCATCCAAAATAGCGGCGTCCCCGACCGGGCGCACCCGGTCAAGGGGATGGGCCCGGCGGCGGAGGCCGTCGGGCGATGCCGCGTCATCAAGCAAGAAACGTTCCGGCCGGGCATGCTTCGCGGCTTGGCGGCCCAACCCTATCCCCATGATCCCCAAGGTCTGGTTTCTCATGAGGGTCCGCCTCCCGTCGTCGATGCCGGCTTGGTGGGCGACAGGTTGATGGTCTGGCCGGGCAGCGCCTCCAGCTTCAGCGTGCCCAGCGGGAACATGCCTTCGGCCTCGGCCGGCACCGTCACTGGGATGGGCTTGTGCGGCACGCCCATCAGCTGCATCTGCCACTCGCCGGGGCGCACGCCCTCCACCCGGAAGCGGCCCTTGCGGTTGGTGAAGAACTGCACCTCTTGCCCGGCCTTGGGGTCCTTGGCGTTGGCGGCCTTCACGCCCTTGCCGTCGGTGCGGTGCAGGACGCCGGCCGCCAGCGGCACGGGCTTGCCCTCCGGGTCCAGCAGCACCCCATCCAGCGACACGGTGGCGTCGGTGCCGATGGGCACCAGGGTGCCGGTGTGGTTGCCGGGGACGATGGCCGGGCGGTCGTTGCCGATGTCATAGCCCATGGGCGCGTCCGGCACGTCCAGCAGCAGCGGCCGCACCAGGTATGCGGAGATGTTGGGCACCACCGGCGGGCCCAGCCAGTCGCTGGACGACAGGTAGTGGCCGGTGACGGGATCGACGCCGATCTCCTCATCCGCGATGCGGGGATGGGGCACGACCAGGGCGAAGCTGTTGGTCACGGGCCGGGTGACGCCGACATGGCCATCGGCGAAGACCAGGCCGGTGGCGAAGTTCAGGGTGGTGCGCTCATCATTCTGCAGCGGCCCGTCCAGGGTGGACAGGCGCTGGCTGTAGTCATGGCGGACGGAGGCTTCGAACCGGTCCATGGTGTACCCGACGGAGCCGCTGGCCTGGTAGGTGCCGGTGGTGTTGGTCGCGTCCACGCCCAGGTTCCAGGAATTCGTGGGCCAGGGATCCTGGTAGCGCCAGTCCAGCTCGCGCTGGCGGCTCAGCGTGTCCATGGTGAAGCCGGCGGACTGGACGCCGTCGCCGAACGTGTAGCGGAAGGCGAGGTAGGCGCTGTTGTCGGCCTCGCGCGTCACGGTGTTGCGCGCCCGGCTGAAGGTCAGCTCCAGCGTGGCATGACGCCCGAAACGGCGGCGGAAGCCCAGATCGACCGAATAGCCGTCGATCTGGCTGTCATCGCGCACCAATTGGTAGCGGCCGCTGAGCGTCGCGGTCAGATCCTCGTCCAGCGGCTGGCCATAGCGGGCGGCCAGGTCGTAGGACACGGTGTTGCGCGGGTCCAGGGTGCCCAGGCTGGCATAACCGCCGGACCGCCAGCTGCCCTGCGCCGTCAGGGTGCGCTGCTGATAGAACTGCTCGTCATTCGTATAGTTGCGGTAGGTCAGGTCCACCGACGCCCCGCGCGACGCGCCCAGGCTGGCGCCGGGGTTGATGCCGATGGTGCCCAGGCCGGTGACGAACAGCACCTCAGTGCCTATGACCTGCTGGCTTTTGTCCGCCTGCAGGCTGGCGCCCAGGGTCAGGTCATCGGTGATGCCCTGGCGGTGATAGGCGGAAAAGGTGGGGCGGCTGCGGTCGTAGATCAGGCGATCGCTGCCGGTGGTGTAGGGAATGCCCACCGTGTAGTTGAACTCCGACACGCCTTCGGCCAGCAGCTCGGAATCGAAGAAGAAGGGAAAGTCGATGGTCCGCGTCTGGCCATAGGCGTCGGTGATGCGTACCTGCACGTCGTTGGTGCCGGACGTGCCGGGAAAGTCGGACAGGTTCACGGGGCCCGCGTCCTCACGGAAGACGCGGGTGGGGCGGCCGTTCACCAGCACCTCCACCTGCGACGGCGTATCCAGGATGAAGTCCCGGCTGCCCGTGGGCTGGATGGCGCGATAAGGCTGCAGGGTGTAGTTGCGAGCGATGGACAGGCCGGTCAGGGGGCGGTTGGTCTGGATGCCGGTGATGGAATAGTCCAGGTCGCCGGCCTGCAGGCGCACCGCATCCTCGGGAAAGTCGCGGATCAGCCGGGCGGTGCCGCGCATGAAATGGTGGCTGTACTGTTCCTGGTACTGCCCCTCCCATTCGAAGGACCAGCCGTCGATGTTGCCGCCGCCATCCAGCCCCACGTTCAGCGGCTGGCGGTAGTTGCCGCTGTCGGTGGCGGGTTGGGCCAGGAAGACCTGGGCGGTGCGCAGGTTGATGTAGGCGGCGGCGTCCGCCGGCTCCAGCACCTGATAGCCGCTGGCGGCGTTGGCGCGGTTCACCACCGTCAGGTTGCGCACGGCGCGCAGCTGCGGCGGCACCTTGACCGACAGGGTCAGCTCCTTGGGGTCCACCGTGATGGAAATGGCGGCCGCACCCGGACCGCTCCTGGGGCCGCCGGCCGGCCCGCCCAGACTCAGCGCGCCCAGCTTGGCATAACCGTCGGGCCCGGCCTGGGCCACCAGGTCGCTCAGCACCTTGGCCTGGACGAAATCGCGCAGCAGCAGGGCCAGGCGGTTCAGGTCCACCTGGGTTTCGGCGGCGTCGGGCGCCACCTTGGCCGGCACCTGCCCGACCTCACGCCCCTCCACTTTCACCGGCAGGTCCAGGGTGGTGGGTTTCTCCGCCTTCTTCTTCTTACCGAAGGCCTTCTCGAACAGAGCCTCCGTGTTCTGGTTGGCCGGCGGGGCCGTCTGGGCCCGCGCCCCCCCACACACGACCAGCGCCGGCACAGCGGCCAGCAGCGCCATGAGGGTGCAAACAAGGGCGCCCCGGCGCAGTCGGCCGGGGCGGTCAAGGGGAAAGGCGCCGCCAGTCAAGCGGTTACCGGTATTCAGGCGCGACAGGCGCAACGCCGTCCTCGTATCAGGGCACCGACAGGGTCACTGTGGCGGGGCCCTGGGGCAGATCCGCCGGCCAGGGGATATGGAAACGGCGGGTGACCCCGGCAAGGACGTTTTCACCGACCATGCCCGTCAGCTGCTCCTTGCGCAGGGTGACGGTCTTGCCGTTCACCTGGGCGGTCACCTCCAGGTCGCGCATGACCTGGCGCGAGGTGCCGTCGTTGCGCACCACCACTTCCATGACGGTACCGGTGGCCGGTGCCGCGGCTGGCTTGGGCCCGGCCGATACCACGGTCAGCTTGGGCTTGGCCCCTTCCGGCACGACGTAGAGCGAGGCGACGTACTTCACCAGCAGCTTCACCTGCCCGCCCTGCACGGGCGTGCCGCCCAGGTCGATGGGCAGCTGTTCGGCCACCAGGCGAAAAGGCAGTTCCTTGGCCGGCTTGGGATCGCCCGACCATTGCACGCGGATGGACTGGTTTTCGCCGGGCTGCAGGATGATCTGCTCGGGCACGATGGCGAAGCTGTCTTCCGCGTCGGTCAGGACATCCTGGCCATCTTGGTCCATGCCGCGCGCCATGACCTTGACGTCGATGGCCACGGGGTCCTTGCCGTCATTCTCCACCCGGAAGATCTGGGTGGCGCCGCGCCCGCTGGGCTCCATGTCCATCTCTATGGGGATCAGGCGGAACGAGGCCAGCGCGCCGGTGGACAGCAGCCCGGTGAACAGCATCAGGGCGCCCGCCAGGGTCGTGGCCAGGACCCGCGTGAAGCGGAAGAAACGGAACCGGTGAAGTGCCGACATGGATGATCGCCCGACTCTTGTAGCGTTTTAGTACAGCGCGTGTGAATGCGGCCGCAGGTGTTAAATAACGGTGTATGGGTCTACTTGAACGCCGCCCCCCGGCGTTTGCGGCCTCACCATACCCACATGCGGGCGGCGTTGCATCCGCTTCCGTGACCCGTTTGCGCGAATTCCGAAAGTGTCGCGATTGGGGGCGGCTAAATCTGGTCTCCGCAGGCGCCCTGGGGTAGACCAGGGGATCGCCTTTCAACAACAGACCGGTTTCCATCATGGCCACCCTGTTCGTCGCGCGCAGTGCCAACCTGTCGAAATGGGCGTCCGATGTCGGCCTGCCCAAGAACATCTTCAAGGTGGGCGTGGTCGAGGGCGGCGCCGATGCCGTGGCCGCGGCGCTGGCCGCCGGCTGGGCGGCGGAAAAGGACTGGACCCTGGTGAAGAAGGTCGAGGTCGGCGACTGGACGGAGGAAGAGGCGCTGGAACGCCTGTCCGCCAAGGAAAAGCCCGTTGACCCCAACTACTACCCCCGCCTGAGGGGGGCTGCCGGCGTCTACAAGCTGACGCCCACCACGGTGGGCAACCACCTGATCGTGGCCCGCGCCATGGCCGGCAACGAAAGCCTGGACTTCAAGCTGAAGGTCGCCGACTACGCCAATTACCTGATCCAGTTTGCCCAGCCGCCGAAGGCGGCGGGTGAATAAGAGGGCCGAAGGCGGCGGGTGAATAAGAGGGCCGAAGGCGGCGGACTAATGAGGCGGCTGAGGCATCGGCCCGGTGGGAAAACTGCCGGGCCGTTTGTTATCCGGCGGGGATGATTGACGTCGGAATATTGTCTGACTAAAGTCAGAGATATGGACGACGACCAACTCTCCCGCGTGCGCCGTTTCAACCGGGCAGTCACCCACCGCATCGGTGTGCTGGACGGCAACTACCTGGGCAGCGGCCGCCCGCTGGGAGAGGCCCGCCTGCTGTTCGAGATTGGCCGGGAAGGGACGACGGTGCGCGAGCTGCGCGCCCGCCTGGGCCTGGACTCGGGCTATATCAGCCGGCTGCTGCGGACCTTCGAGGCAGAAGGGCTGACGAGATTGGAACCCGACGCGCGGGACGCGCGGGTGCGGCGGGTCACCCTGACGCCCAAGGGCGAGCGGGAGTGGGACATGCTGGACCAGCGGTCACGGGACCGGGCGGCAGCACTGCTGGAACCGCTGGGCCCCTCGCAGCGCCAGCGTTTGCTGGACGCCATGGCAGAGGTGGAGCGGTTCCTGCGGGCGTCGGCCGTGGCCATCCAGCCGGCCGACCCTTTCAGCGACGAGGCTCAGGCTTGCCTCCAGGCGTATTTCCAGGAGTTGGCGGCGCGTTTCGACACCGGCTTCGATCCGGCGCGCAGCGCCCCAGCGGAGCCTGGGGACCTGGTGCCGCCGTCGGGCTGGTTCCTGGTCGCGCGGCTGGACGGGGCGGCCGTGGGGTGCGGGGCCCTGAAAATCCAGGGGGATGGCTACGGCGAGATCAAGCGCATGTGGGTGGCGCCCCCCGTCCGTGGCCTGGGTGTCGCCCAGCGCCTTCTGCGAGCGCTGGAGGAGCGCGCGGCCGCCGCCGGCGTGGACGTGCTGCGGCTGGACACGAACGGCAGCCTTACCGAGGCGCGCAAGCTCTACGCCCGCAATGGCTATGGCGAGATTCCGCCGTACAACGACAATCCCTATGCCCAGCACTGGTTCGAGAAGCGGGGACTGCAGTCCGCCCGCTGACCCGGCTGGTCAGGACGCGGCGATCTTCTTCAGGGCATTCTCATAGGCGTCGGGCGGCTGGCCGCCGGAGATGAGGTAGCGGCCGTTGACGATCACGGCGGGCACCGACTGGATGCCGCGTGACAGCCACAGCTGTTCCGCCTCGCGCACCTCGGCGGCATAGCGGTCTCCGGCCAGGAGAACGCGGGCCTCCTCTACATCCAGGCCGGCCTGGGCTACGGCTGCCAGCAGCACGCCGGTGTCGGACGGATCCTCCCCCCGGGTGAAGTAGGCCTCAAACAGGGCCAGCTTCAGGGCCAACTGGTGCTCGGACCCCTGGGTTTCGGCCCAGTGCAGCAGGCGGTGGGCGTCGAAGGTGTTGTAGATGCGGCGCTTGCCGCCATTGGCGCCAGTGGCCGACATGGTGAAGCCGACGGCCGCCGCGCGGGCGCGGATCATCTCCCGCGTCTGGGCCATCTGGTCGAGGGTGGAGCCGTACTTCTGGCTGATGTGCTCATCCAGGTCCTGGCCCGCCGCCCCCATCTGGGGGTTCAGCTCGAACGGCTGGAAGTGGATGTCGGCCTCAACCTCCCCCTCCAGCCGCGCCAGCGCCGCCTGCAGACCCTTCAGCCCGATGACGCACCAGGGGCAGGAAACGTCGGAAACGAAGTCGATGCTGAGATGCTTGGACATGGGGGACAGGCTTTCCGGCAGACGGGGGCTGAGGCGGGCACCCTGCATCAGTCAGGGTCGCTATGCCGTGGTCCCCATCACAGCAACGGTATGAAGCAGAGACTTCCGCCGTTCAGGCCCAAGCGACAACCCTAATACACCAGCTCGTCGTCACCCTTGCCGGAGGCGATGACGATTTCGCCGCGGGCGGCCATGTCCTTGGCCAGCTGCACCATGTACATCTGTGCCTCGTCCACATCGCGCAGGCGCACCGGGCCCATGGCGGCCATGTCCTCGCGCATGATCTTGGCGGCGCGCTCGGACATGTTGGTGAAGAACAGGTCCTTCAGGGTTTCCGAGGCGCCCTTCAGCGCGGTCGCCAGCTTGGCCTTGTCGACGGAGCGCAGCAGCGACTGCACGCCGGACGGGTCCAGCTTGCCCAGATCCTCGAAGGTGAACATCAGGGCCCGGATGCGCTCCGCACTGTCGCGGTTGCGCTCCTCCAGTGCTGCGATGAAGCGGCTTTCCGTGCTGCGGTCCAGGCTGTTGAAAATTTCCGCCATCATCTCATGCGCGTCGCGGCGGTTGGTGCGCGCCAGGTTGGACATGAACTCGGTGCGCAGCGTGCGCTCGATGTCGTCCACCACTTCCTTCTGCACCGATTCCATGCGCAGCATGCGCATGATGACTTCCATGGCGAAGCTTTCGGGCAGCAGCTGCAGCACGCGGCCGGCATGGTCGGCCTTGATCTTGGTCAGGATGACGGCGACGGTCTGCGGGTATTCGTTCTTCAGGTAGTTGGCCAGCACCTGCTCGTTCACGTTGGCCAGCTTGTCCCACATGGTACGACCCGCGGGACCGCGGATCTCTTCCATGATGGTATCGACCTTCTCCTTAGGCAGAACCTTCATCAGCAGGCGTTCGGTGCTGTCGAAGGTACCGACCAGGGAGCCGGTGGAACTGATCTGCTCCGCGAACTCGACGAACAGGCGCTCCACGATGTTGGAACTGACCGAGCCCAGGTTGGCCATGGTCTGGGACAGTTCCTTGATCTCGTCTTCCGCCATCAGGGCGAACAGGCGGCTGGCATGCTCCTCGCCCAGCGCCAGCATCAGCACGGCGGCCTTTTCCGGCCCCGTCAGACCCCGGTAATCTTCACGTACCCGGATCGCCATGTATCGTCGTCTCCTGTCCGGCGGATGATGCCGCCGGATTGTTCCGTAAGGGCCGGGCTTTAGTCATGCCACGGTCCCTGAACCACTAGGGAAAGTACACCCGGCCCCGGCGGCAGGATAGAATTTTTGTCGCAAGCGGGTCCGGCCGGGACTCCCCCGTATAAGGGGTGTGGAACCGGGGCCTTCCAGGGCCGTTTCCACGGCAATTCGGGAGTAGGACGATGACCAAGCGGTACGTGCAGATATGGGCGGTGATGGCTTTGGCCTTGGCGGGTTGCCAGTCCGCTCCGCCGGACGCGGCCACCAAGAACGGCCCCGCCGGGGGAGCCGTAGCCCAGGCGAATGAGGCGCCCGGCGCTCAGCCCATGGCGGCGCAGCCGGCCTGCTTCTTCACCCGTGACATCGATGGCTGGAACAGCATCGACCCCTACACGGTGCGTATCCGCGTGGGCGTCAACAAGCGTTATGACTTGAAGCTGTTCATGCCGCAGCCCGACCTGTCCACCCGTCTGCAGTTGGCCATCGTGACCAAACCCGGCGGGTCGGATTGGGTCTGCTCCCCCATGGATATCGAGATCATCGGCGAGCCCCTGCACCTGCGCGTGCCGGTGCGGGAGATCATCGCCGTGCCGCCGGACCCGAAGGGCAAGGGCGGGGACCATGACAGGGATGGGGATGGTGCGGCCAAGGATGCGGCGCCCCAGGATGCTCCGAAGCCAGGAGCGACCGGCGCCTGAGGCCGAAGACAGCGGGGCACGGGCATAAGGCCCGGCCCCACGATCCCTGACGTTTACTCTTCGCTGTCGCTGTCGGCGGCCGAACCCGGTGCGGCGCGGCGGCGCGGGGGGAAGCGGTCGCCCCCGGCGGGGCCGCCATGGCTGCGTGGCGGCGCCTCGGCCCGCTGGGCGGCGGCGCCGTCGATGGAACCGGTCCAGCCGGACGACCGCGGACGCGCGCTGCGCTCCTCGGCGGCGGCGATGGTGCCTTCCAGTTCGCGGATACGCTCCTTCAGGGGGGCGATCATCGGGCTGCTGCGATTGCGGGCCAGATATTGTTCCAGGTCGCCCTTCAGGCGCTGCAACTGATTGCGCAAGGTCGCCAGGTCCGTTTTCGGCTTGGCGGAGCGGAAAACCCGTTCCTCGTGTCTGGTCACACCCGTCCTCCATTCGCGCCGGCATCAACTGTCGGCGGCTGGTCTGCCCCCCAGATATAGCAGCGACGGGCGTTTCATGAAACCCGGCGCGATGGGGGAGGGGTGACGCCGTTCTTATCGGGGTAGTCCTGCTTCCGGGGCGGCGTACGCTACCGGGCGCCCAGACAGCGGGATATCGCCTGCCGCAGCTGGGTGCTGTCCAGGGGTTTGGGCACGATGGCGAAGCCCAGGCTCTCCGCCTCCGCCACGCGGTCGCCATAGCCGCTGACCAGCAGGACGGGCAGGCCGGGGTGCAGGTGGCGCACGGCCTGGGCCAGTTCCAGGCCGTTGCGCCCCCCGGGCAGCACAATGTCACTCACCATCAGCGAGATGTCCGGCCGGTCGGCCAGCAGCGACTGGGCGGCGTCGGCCGTCGTGGCCGCCAGCACGCGGAAGCCCAATGCCTCCACCATGTCCCGCATGACCTTGGCCACCGTCGGATTGTCCTCCACCAACAGAATCTGACGTCCGTTGCCGGCGACCTCTGGAACGCCGTTGGCCGCAACGCCTTTGGCCGGGACGGTGCCGGTACCCGTGGCGGTGGCGGCGTCCTCTTCGGCCCGGGGAAGGTAGAGGGTGATGGTGGTGCCGGCCGCGGCGCTGTTCGGGACGGCCGCGTTCAGGCTGTCGGCCAGCGCCGCGCCGCCGGACTGGCGGGCCAGGCCGTGCACCTGAGCCAGCCCCAGGCCCGTGGACTTGCCGTCCCGCTTGGTGGTGAAGAAGGGGTCGAAGACCCGGTCCAGGATGTCCGGCGGAATGCCCGACCCCGTGTCGCAGACCGTCAGGCGTACGAAGTCGCCCATCAGGCCGCCGGTACGGTCGCTTTCGTGGCTGGCGGGATCGATGTGGACATTGGCGGCCGCCAGGCGCAGCACGCCGCCCCGGGGCATGGCGTCGCGGGCGTTGACCGCCATGTTCAGCAGCGCCAGGTCGAACTCCGTCCTGTCCACGCGCAGGGGCCACAGGCTGGGCGGCAGCGCCGTTTCCAGGCGGATGTCGCCGCGCAGCGCCGGGCGCAGCAGATCGGCGATGTCGCCGGCCATGTCCGACAGCCGCACCAGATCCAGGTGCAGGCGGGGCCGGCGGCTGAAGGTGCGCAGATTGTGGGTCAGCCGCTCCCCCCAGGCGATCGCCTGCAGCATGGCGTCCAACACCTCGCGCTGGGGTTCGGTGTGCGGGCGGCGGCACAGCACCTCCGCCCCGCTGCGCACGGTCATCAGCAGGTTGGCGAAGTCGTGGATGATGCCTCCCGTGATCTGGTCCAGCGCCTGCAGCCGCTGGGTGCGCAGCAGCGCGCCCTCCGCCTGCTCCCGTCGGGTCTCCGCCGCGCGCAGGGCCTGGGCCGCCAGCCGTTCCCGCCGGGCGCGGCGCATGGCCAGCAGCGTGGTGGCGCACAGCGCACCCATGACCGGCAGGGCCAGCAGCGCCAGCCATCCCAGGCGCCGGTGCCATTGGCGGTCCAGCTGGGCCCGGTCCACGCCCACCATCACTGTCAGCGGCGCGTTGGCGATAAGCCGGCAGGCCGTCAGCCGCTGTTGCCCCTCACTCGCGGCGCCGGCATCCGGCGGACTGGCGTCCCGGGAACCGGCATCCGGGGCGCCCTCGGCGCCAGCGGCGGGCCCAGTGGCGGGCCCAGCGGCGGGCCAGCCGGCGCGCCAGGCCGCGTGAAGGCCGGGACAGATGGGATCGACCTGCGCCCCGTCCATCGCGACTGGGCGGCCCGCCATGATCATGCCCTCGCGGTTGACCAGCAGGACGGTCGTCGCCGGGTCGTCTTGCGTCACCCGCCGGTAGAAATCGTCGAAATAGGCCAGCGACATGGAAACGGCGGCGATGCCGGCCAGGCTGCCGTCGGGGTGGCTTAGGCGGCGGGCCAGGCTGAAGACGCGCTGATCGCCCGATGTTCCGCTGGTGGCTGCCAGGCTGTCGGACGGGGGAATCAGCATCTCCGTCTGGCCGGCGCGCAACTGACCGTAGGCGGGGCTGTCGGTGATGTCGGGCCTGCCGGCGGCGGCGGTGTGGCGGCTGACGGCCAGGGGGCGGCCCTGTGCATCCCACAGCCACAGCGCCTGGATTTGGGGAATGCCGGCCACCATGCCGGCCAGGGCGGCACCCACCTGATTCGCGTCCCGGGGGCGGGCGAGGACGAGATGGGCGGGGTCGAGGTCGCGCACCCGGTCCAGGATCAGCCGGTCGCTCTCGATCACCTTTTGGGCGTGTTCGTCCACCGCGGCGGCGATGCGCTCCACCCGGTCGCCGGCTTGTGCGACGATGTCCCTGCGGCTTTCCAACCCCGCCGCGGCCAGCAGGGCCAGGGGGATCAGCACGGCGGCCAGCATCTGCAGGCGCAGGGCCGCGATGGTGGAGGGCGCCCGCGGCAGCTCCGCCTCCGCCACCCGCGGCGCCCCGATGTCGGAATTGACCGTCACGACCGCCCTTGCGTCCCTCAGTCCACGCCAGGCCCGATCATATGGTCCGGTTTACGCAATCTCCAATGGCGTTGCAGCCTATCCTTTTAGTTGAACTCAGGGTAGGCCGACAGGCTCGGTGGGAAAGGCCAGTTCGTGCCGCGCCCGCCACTCCGGCTTCACATAGTTGATGATGATGGTGCGGCGGATGCCCTGGAAGGGGCGTCGGGCGAAGCCGTGCCAGGTGTCGCTGCCGGGAATGAACACCAGCCCGGTGTTGAAGCGGCCCGACGCCCGGCCGGCATGGCCGCCCTCGGGCCCGTCCATGATGTCGGTGCCGAGGTTTTCCGCGTCCGGCCCGGTGCTGAGGTAGACCAGCATGGTGAACAGCTTGGCGCCGATGTCGGTATGCGGCTCCAGCCAGAACCCCTCGCGGTCCAGGCAATATTCGATGCGCAGCGATGATCCGCCGAGATCCACGCCGAACTGGCGCGCCAGGGTGGCCACCGTCTCAGGCGCCTGGAAGGCGGCCGCCACGGCGCCGCATACCGGATATAGCAGCTGGTTGTCGGTCGACAGGAAGGTGCGGGTGGAGTTGTGCGTCTCCCGCCGGCCCCGGGTATCGTCGATCTCCGGCGCCGCGAAGGGCAGGGTGGCCAGCGCCTCCGCCACGGCGGACGGGAAGACGCTGTTGAGATACCAGTGGCGGTATGGACGATCGTCCCGGTCCGCCGCGTCCAGGCAGGCGCGCACATGGCGGCCGGTGGCGGCATCGAAGGCCTGCGGGTCGAAGGCAGGCGTGTCGGCGCGAGGATGCGGGGCGCCAAGGTGGGGTGCTGGAAAGCTCATCACATCTCCCCCTTGCCGGAGAAGGCGCTGCCCAGGCGCTTCAGGCCGGCGGTGACGCCGTGGCGCAGGGTCTCGCGCCGGGCGGTGCCGGCATCCACCATCCAATTCAACATGATGTAGCGTCTCACGCCGTCGTGCGGCTTGTGGCCGTGGAAGGAATTGTCGGTGCGACGGAACGCCACCAGCGTGCCGTCCAAGGGCAGCACCTCGGCCAGCATGTCCTCCATATCGTCGGCGCTGCGCAGCAGGCGCAGGCGGCCGCCCGGCGCCGTCCAGGTGTCGTTCAGGTACAGCAGCGCCGTCAGGCGCTTGGTGACGCTGTCGGTGTGGATGCGCCCGTCCTTGGGCACGCAGCGGCTGCGCACCGTCACCATCAGGGCATCGGGGTCCAGGTCCAGGCCGAAGGTCTCGGCGAAGGCCTGCGTCGTCTCCGGCGCTGTCAAGGCGGCCAGCAGGCGGGTGAAGCCGTCCAGGTCGCCCCGCTCCAGCTCCGCGCGCGATGGGGCCGGCACCAGGCCGCCATGGGGGCTGTCGGGAAAGTCATGGCGGGCGGTGACGGCCACGACGGGAGCGATGAAGCCGGTCATCACCAGGTGGGGAAACGGCTCCATGGCCGGGCGCAGGGCGCGCAGACCATCCAGGTTCAGGACACCGTCCGTCCGATTGGCCGGCGGCACTGGGGCCACGGACGGGGCGGGGGAGGAAAGGGCGGGCATGGATTGGAAACCTTGAGAGGAGCCAGCCGGGACGGACCCCCTGGCGATGCCCCCTTTTCCACCTGTCCCGCCGGCGGGGCGTTGATCCAGGTCAAGGCCATATCCCTCCGCATATGTCGCCCACGTTAACGGAATCCACCAGACTCATCATGGAGAATGCCGGCAGCGAGGGGACGCCCCGTACGGGGTTCGCCCTTTGCGATTTCGGGAGTGGTGGCGATGCGTTGGATTTCCGATCTGGCCTTGACCCGCAAGATGGCCATACCGCTGGGCATGCTGTTGATCGTGGTCTGCGGCCTCATTCTCTATGCCGGGGCGGCGATGACCACGCTGAACCGCCAGGCGGACCAGTTGGTCGACGTGCTGGCCCTGCGCCGGCAGACGGTGATGCAGCTGGCCAACGCCATGAATGAGGGCACGATCGCCGAGAAGAACCTGCTGCTGGAGCGCAACGCCGAGGCCCGCGCCGGCTTCGACAAGCAGCGGCACGACTACTTCGCCCAGGCCGTGGACCTCGCCAACCTGCGCTTGGCCCAGGTGGACACCGCCGCCGACCGCCAGCTGACGGAGGATATGGTCAAGGCGGTGAAGCGCCGGGCCGAGGTGTCGGACATCGTGGCGCCCATGGGCCTGCGCCAGGAACTGGACCAGGCTTACGACTTCTCGGCCAAGGAAGGCCGTACCGCCCGCAAGGCCGCCGCCGCCGCCATCGCCCTGCAGGTCAAGATGACGGATGGCGAGCTGGTGGCCGGCAAGGCGGCGGCGGCGGAACAGGGCCGCCGTGCCGTCATGCTGCTGGTTGTGGCCAGCGCCATCGGCCTGGGTGCTGCCGTCACCGTGCTGTGGCTGATCGTGCAGCGCCTGGTGGCGCGTCCGCTGGTGCGCATGGCGCACACCATGGAACGCCTGGCCGGCGGCGACCAGGACATCATCGTGGAGGGCACGGACCGCAAGGACGAGGTGGGCTCGCTGGCCCGCTCGCTGGAGGTGTTCAAACAGAACGCCCAGCGGGCGGAGATGCTGGCCCTGGAACAGATGGCGGCGCAGGAACAGCGCATGCGCCGCACCCAGGTGGTGGAGCGGCTGATCATGGACTTCGACCATGCCGTCGCCGTCGTGCTGGACAATGTCTCGACCTCCGCCGACCGTCTGCACGGCGCCGCCGGCACCATGAACAGCATGGCCAACGAGACGCGGGAGCAGGCGACCGTGTCGTCCGCCGCGGCGGAGCAGACCTCGGCCAATGTGCAGACCGTGGCGGCGGCGACGGAGGAGATGACCAGCTCCATCGCCGAGATCGGGCGGCAGGTGGTGCGCTCGTCCCAGGTGGCGTCGCGCGCCGTGGATGACGCCCGCATCACCAACCAGACCATGCAGGGCTTGGCCGAGGCTGCCACCCGCATCGGCGCCGTGGTGCAGATGATCCAGGACATCGCCGGGCAGACCAACCTGCTGGCGCTGAACGCCACCATCGAGGCGGCCCGGGCGGGTGAGGCCGGCAAGGGCTTCGCCGTCGTGGCGGGCGAGGTGAAGAGCCTGGCCAACCAGACCGCCAAGGCCACGGAGGAGATTTCCGGCCAGATCGCCGCCATCCAGACGGCCACGGGCGGGGCGGTGGACGCCATCCAGGCCATCGCCGCCACCATCGGCGACATTTCGGAAATCACCACCACCATCGCCTCGGCCGTGGAACAGCAGAACGCCACCACCACCGAGATCAGCCGTAGCGTCGCCCAGGCGGCGGTGGGCACGCAGGAGGTGACCAGCAGCGTGGTGCATGTCACCCGTGCCGCCGGCCAGGCGGGCGCTGCGGCCGGCGAGGTGCTGTCCGCCGCCGGCTCCCTCTCCGGCCAAGCCGCCACCCTGAAGCGCGAGATCGAGGCCTTCCTCACCGGCATCCGCGCGGCGTGACGTTCAATCGGGCCTGAAGCGGGGCAGGACTGTCGATGGGTGGTTCCATCCCGCCCGTCTGGCCCGCCCGTCTGGCCCGCCCATTTGGCCTGTCCGTTTCGGTGGAGAGTCCGGATTCAAGCGGCAAGGGGTGTCCGCATCCGGACACTGTTCGCAAACGGACGCGGGGAATTCACGTTCAATCCATTGATAAATAAACGAGTCTGGATCTGGCATACCCTTTGCCATTGGAAGCCCGCAGCGTCCGCCTTGTGATGGGATGCTGGCGGGGTGGCCCTTCCCGGCCCGCCCTGTCCGACTGAAAAGGAAGTGGGGTTATGATGGTCCGGAACGACATCCTGATGGATATGCAAGAGGTCGCTGACACCCGGTCGCTGATCGAGCGGGTCGAGGATGCGCTGCTATCGGTCAATCCGGACCTGTGGCTGGTGAGCGCCCTGCTGGTGGTGGCCATCCGCTGCCTGGGGGCGCTGTGATGGGCGCGCCGGGTTCCTCCAGCGCGGAAGGTTCCGTTGGTGGTGTCCACATCGTCAAGGGGACGGGCGTGGGTGGCACCGGCGGCATGGGCATTGGCATGGACCGCCGGGTGGAGAAGCCCAAGGGCTGGAAGGGTTGGGTGCACCGCGCCCGCACCGACAGGCGCGCCTGGGCGGCGGGCGTGGCGCTGCTGGCGCTGACCGGCGGGGCGGTCGTCCTGACCCAGACCCAGGGAGGCCAGACCGTTCGTGTGGCGGAGTCCCGCCTGACCGTGGCCACCGTGTCCCAGGGCACGTTCGAGGATTTCATCCCCGTGCGCGGCGCGGTGGAACCGCTGAACAGCGTCTACCTCGACAGCATCGAAGGCGGCCGGGTGGAGAAGAAGCTGGTGGAGGTGGGCCAGAAGGTGAAGGCCGGCCAGCCACTGGTGGAGCTGTCGAACACCCAGCTGCAGCTGGACATCATCTCGCGTGAGGCGCAGGTGATGGAACAGATCAACCGCCTGCACGACACCGAACTGCAGCTGGAAACCAACCGCATCAGCAACCAGCGTGAGTTGGCGGAGTGCGACTACAATGTGTCCTGGCTGTCCAAGGACCTGGAGCGCAAGACGGCGCTGATCAAGACGGGTGCGTCTTCGCAACGCGACATCGACATCATCCGCGATCAGATCAAATGGTATGAGCGCCGGCGCGACCTGACGCTGGAGACCATGCGCACCACCGACAAGATGCGCGCCAGCCAGTACACCGAGATGCAGGACAGCACCCGCCGGCTGGAGGAGAACCTGGCCATGGCGCGCAAGAACCTGGACAGCCTGGTGGTGCGGGCGCCGGTGGACGGCCAGATCACCGTGCTGGACGTGGAGATCGGCCAGACCAAGCAGAAGGGTGAGCGCCTGGGCCGCATCGACCGCGACGACGGCTTCAAGGTCCAGGCCCAGATGGACGAGTTCTACCTGTCGCGCCTGGAATTGGGCCAGACGGCGGAGGCCGCCATCGGTGCCGGGGAGTACAAGCTGAAGGTCGCCAAGATTTATCCGCAGGTTCGCGACGGCCAGTTCCAGGTGGATCTGGAATTCTTGGGAGCGGCACCGCAGGATATCCGCAGCGGCCAGACCCTGCAGATGCGCCTGAAGCTGGGCGCGGCCACCACCGCGCTGCTGATCCCTAACGGCGGCTTCTACCAGGACA
This sequence comes from Nitrospirillum amazonense, assembly GCF_029594735.1. Taxonomy (NCBI): domain Bacteria; kingdom Pseudomonadati; phylum Pseudomonadota; class Alphaproteobacteria; order Rhodospirillales; family Azospirillaceae; genus Nitrospirillum; species Nitrospirillum amazonense. The sequence continues at coordinate 1,707,179 of NZ_JARPAF010000004.1, read as the reverse complement.
CGGGCGGCGACTGGATCTTCGTGGTACAGCCGGGTGGCGCCTATGCCGAAAAGCGGCGCGTGCATCTGGGCCGGCGCAACGCCCAGATGATCGAAGTGCGCGACGGGCTGGCGGCGGGCGACCGGGTCATCGTCTCCTCCTATGGCGACCTGGCCCGCATGGACCGCATCGAACTGAATTGATCCGTTCGCGAAACGATCTTTGAATTTGTTGTCATAAGACGGGGATGGCAAGGATGCTGAAGCTAGTCGATCTGACCAAGGTCTACCGCACGGAAGAGGTGGAGACCACGGCCCTGAACCAGGTGAACATCCACATCAAGCAGGGCGAGTTCGTGGCCATCATGGGTCCGTCGGGCTGCGGCAAGTCCTCGTTGCTGAACATCGTGGGCATGCTGGACAACCCCAGCAGCGGCCAATACTGGTTCGGGGATGAGGATGTGGCCGGCTATGGCGAGCGTAAGCTGGCCGACATCCGCAAGAAGAACATCGGCTTCATCTTCCAGAGCTTCAACCTGATCGATGAGCTGACGGTGTTCGAGAACGTGGAGCTGGCGCTGCTCTACCACGACATCCCGGCGCGCGAGCGGAAGGAGCGGGTGAAGGAGGCGCTGGCCAAGGTCAACATCGCCCACCGTGAAAGCCACTTGCCGCAGCAGCTGTCGGGCGGCCAGCAGCAGCGCGTGGCCATCGCCCGCGCCGTCGTCTCGCGCCCCCGCATGCTGCTGGCGGACGAGCCCACGGGCAACCTGGACAGCGCCAATGGCGAAGAGGTCATGAACATGCTGACCGAACTGAACGGCGAGGGCACGACCATCGTCATGGTCACCCACTCCATGCCCCACGCCCAGTACGCCCGGCGCATCATCAACCTGTTCGACGGCCAGGTGGTGGCGGAAAACCTGCGCGCCGCCTGACGCTCCGCTTCCGTCCCGCCCGTTCCTGCCGCCGCCCTTCGCCGCAAAGGGGGAATGCTGCCCCATGTTCGCCAACTACCTGACCGTGGCGCTGCGCACGCTGATCAAGCACAGGCTCTATTCCGCCATCACAGTGGCGGGGTTGGCGCTGGGCCTGGCGGCGGCCATCCTGATCGGCCTGTTCGTCCATAACGAACTGACCTATGACCGCGACGTCACCGATGCCGACCGCATCCAGCAGGTGCTGGTCACCGCCACCCTGCCCGGCCGCGCGCCGGAGGATGGGGCGGCGCTGCCCATGCCTGTGGGGCCTGCGCTGAAGCAGGCTTTTCCCCGGCAGGTGGCCGAAATGGCCCGCATCCTGCCCCAGACATCCAGCCTCAAGCGGGATGAAACGCTGTTCAGCGAACAGGTGGCCGTGGCCGACACCAGCTTCTTCCGACTGTTCGACTGGCCCTTCCTGGCCGGCGACCGCGCCACGGCGCTGGACGACCCCAATTCGGTGGTGCTGACGCGCAAGACCGCCGCCAAGTATTTCGGCGACGCCGACGCGCTGGGCCGGACGCTGATGGTGGACGGGCATCCGCTGCGGGTGACGGGCGTCATGCGCGACCTGCCGGCCAACACCCAGTTCGCCTTCGCCCTGCTGCTGCCCATGGACAGCCAGGCCAACCAGACCCCGGACTACCTGCGGGACCACTGGGGAGGGCTGATGACCCTGACCTTTGTGAAGCTGAAGCCGGAGGTCGACCCGCAGGCCGGCGCCGACGCCATCCGGGCCGGCCTTCCCGCCTTTGGCGCCGCCATCCCGCCCATCCGCACCAGCACGGGTGAGGTTCACCTGGGCGAGGTGTTCAAATTCTTCCTGGTGCCGCTGACGCAGGCCCATCTGCATCCGGTGCGCAACGCCATGGTGGAGGGGACCAGCCCGCTGGAGGTCGGCATCTTCACCGCCGTCGCCGTGCTGGTGTTGGCCATCGCCTGCATCAACTTCATGAACCTGGCGACGGCGCGGGCCTCCTTGCGGGCGCGCGAGGTGGCGTTGCGCAAGGTGGTGGGTGCCAGCCGCGGCCAGATCATGGCGCAGTTCCTGGGCGAATCCATCCTGCTGACCGGCCTGGCGCTGATCCTGGCGGTGGCGCTGGTGGAGGTGCTGCTGCCATCCTTCGCTGCCTTCCTGGGCAAGCCGTCGCTCGCCTTCAACTATCTGCGCGACGCGCGGGTACTGGGCTGCCTGGCGGCCCTGGTGCTGGCGGTGGGCGGCGTCGGCGGACTTTATCCGGCCGTCTTCCTATCCGCCTTCCAGCCGGGACCGGTGCTAAAGGGCAACAGCGGCGGCACCGGCGCCGGTGGCCGCCTGCGCGTGGTCCTGGTGGTGGCGCAGTTCGCCATTTCCATCGGCCTGATGGTGGCGACGGGCGTGGTCTACGGCCAACTGGCCTACGCCCAGGGCCGGGCGCTGGGTTTCAACAAGGAAAACGTCGTCGTCCTGACCGACCTGTATGGCCCGGACCTGCAGCGGAAGGCGGAGACGCTGCGCGACGCCCTGCGGCAGGACCCGCGCATCGCCTCGGCGGCGCTGGCCGACTCCTATCCCGGCAGCGGCACCGAGAACAACACCGGCGTGAACCATCCCGGCGCGCCGGCCGATGACGGGGCCGTGGTGCTGCGCCGCGATGCCGTGGATCCGGACTATTTCGTCACCCTCAACGTTCGGCTGGTGGCTGGCCGCGCCTTCGACCGCGAACACCCGGCCGACACCATTCCTCCGGCCGACCCTGCCAATCCGCAGAAGCTGCGCCATGGCGGTGTGGTCCTGAACCAGTCGGCGGTGCGGCGCCTGGGCTACGCCTCGCCCGAGGCGGCGCTGGGCCAGCCGCTGATGCTGCCCGGCAAGGAGGGTGAGGCGGGGGTCGAGATCACGGTGGTGGGCGTGGTGGAGGACTTCCATCAGGGCAGCGTTCACACCGCCGTGGCGCCCCAGATTTTCATCATGACGCCCAAGAACTACAGCCAGCTGCTGATCCGGGTGAAGGCGGGGGAGATGGCGGGCGCGCTGGAGCTGATCGACCGCAGCTGGCGCCAGCTGGTGCCGGACCGGCCCGTTCCGCGCGTCTTCCTGGATGCCCAGCTGCAAAGCGTCTATGAGCGCGAGACCAAGACCGGCCAGCTGTTCGCCGCCTTCTCCGGCCTGGCCATCGTCATCGCCGCCCTGGGCCTGTTCGGCCTCGCCTCCTTCACCGCCGAGCGGCGGACCAAGGAGATCGGGCTGCGCAAGGTGCTGGGCGCCGGCGTCACCGACATCGTGCGCCTGCTGGTCTGGCAGTTCTCCAAGCCCGTGCTGGTGGCCAACGTCATCGCCTGGCCGATCGCATGGGTCGCCATGCGCCACTGGCTGGACGGCTTCGCCGATCGCGTTTCCCTCAACCCTCTACTGTTCGTGGCGTCCGGCCTGTCGGCCCTGGTGGTCGCCTGGGCCACGGTGGGGCTGCACGCCGCCCGGGTGGCGGCCACCAAACCCGTCGTCGCCTTGCGCTATGAATAAGGAGTCCTCGCCATGAAGATGCTGGGTAATTTCCTGCGGGTGGCGGTGCGCATCCTGGTGCGTGATCGGCTGTACACCCTGCTGAACGTGGCGGGCCTCGCCATCGGCATCGCCGCCGCCAGCATGCTGGGCCTCTATGTCTGGCATGAGACGCACTACGACGGCTTCTTCAGCAAGGCTGGCCAGATCTACCGCGTCGACAAGACGGAATTCGTGCCCGGCCGCATGCCCATCACCTACGATTCCACGGCCAAGCCCCTGGGTCCGATGCTGAAGCAGGATTTCCCCGAAGTCGAGGCCATGGTGCGTGTCCACAGCGAGTCGGTGGTGGTTTCGCGCGACGGCAACGCCTTTCGCGAGCGGATGCAGGTGGTGGACGGCGACTTCTTCCGGCTGTTCGACCTGCCCTTCATCGCCGGCGACCCCGGCACGGCGCTGGCCGCCCCCGGCACCGTCGTGCTGCCGGAAAGCCTGGCGCGGAAGTATTTCAATGGCGTGGACATCCTGGGCCGCACGCTGACGCTGACCAACGGCATCAGCCTGACGGTCAGCGGCGTCATCCGCGACCTGCCGACCAATACCCACCTGCGGCGTGATGCCATGCTGACCAACATCGGAACCCGGCTGGGCGAGAATTTCGACGGCTGGTTCACCCGCATGGACACGACCTGGAACACCAACTTCATCCGGACCTACATCCTGGTGAAGCCCGGCACCGACCCGGCGGCGCTGACGGCGCGCTTCCCCGCCTTCCTGGCGGCGCGCGACCCCAACTATCTGTCGACCGGCACCAACAAGCCGGCCAAGGCCCTGGTGCTGACCGGCCTCACCCACATCCACACCGATCCCACCGGGGTCAGCGCCAACCTGCTGGGCGTGCTGCGCGGCCTGCTGGCCGTGGCCGCCGTGGTGTTGGGCATCGCCATCGTCAACTTCGTCAATCTGTCGACCGCGCGGTCCTCCCTCAGGGTGCGTGAGGTGGCGGTGCGCAAGGCGCTGGGCGCGCCGCGCGGCATGCTGATCGGGCAATTCATCGTGGAATCGGTGCTGCTGACCCTGGTGGCGGCGGTGCTGGGGTACGTCCTGCTGGAAATGCTCATGCCCACCTTCGTGTCCGCGCTGGGTATCCGGTTCGACCGGGGCTATCTCTACAGCCCCTGGCTGCTGGTGGCGGAACTGGTGGGTGTGCTCGCGGTGGGCGGCCTGGCCGGCCTCTATCCGGCGCTGGTCCTGTCGCGGCCCACGGCGTCGGTCCTGTTGAAAGGCGGGACGGTGTCGTCGGGCGGATCGGCGGTGCGCACCCTGCTGGTGGTGGCGCAGTTCAGCGCCGCCATCCTGCTGGCCATCTCCACCATCGTCATCTTCCAGCAGACGCGCTACGTCAGCAGCCAGCAGCTGGGCTTCAACGCCGAAGGCGTGCTGCTGGTGCGCGAGTTGCACCAGCCTGAGGCGCGCGCCCACATTGAAAGCTTCCGCCAGGCGCTGCTGCGCATCCCGGGCGTGGCCCAGGCGGGCGCCAGCTTCCATGCCCCCGCCGACGGGTCAGACAGCACCGACAACTACCATGTGCCCGGCACGGTGGACGACGGCACCATCGTCTTCCGCAGTGAATTCATCGGGCACGATTATCTGCAGGCCATGGGCGTGCGGCTGCTGGCCGGCCGCCTGTTCGACCGTGCCGCCACGGCGGACGCGCTGCGCGATCCGGCGGCGGCCCCGGGTGAGGGCATCAACAATGTGCGCCCCACCGACCCCCTGGGCCGCACGGTGGTGCTGTCGTGGCGCGCCGCCCAGCGCCTGGGCTTTCACACGGCGGAGGAGGCGGTGGGCCGCCAGGTGGTCTATGACGTCGACTACCCGCTGACCATCATCGGCGTGGTGGACGACTTGCAGTTCAACAGCGCCCGGACGGAACTGCAGCCCACCGCCTTCCTGCTGGACGAACGCGGCCTGGACGTCATGGCCGTCCGCCTGACACCCGCCGCCGGGGCCGCCACGCTGGCCGCCATCGACCAGCTGTGGAAGGACACCTTCCCCACCATCCCCGCGAACCGGGAGTTCCTGGACGACCATATCCGCGACGCCTACACGGGCGAAATGCGCCAGGGGACCCTGTTGGCGGGCTTCACCGGCCTGGCCATCCTGATCGCCTGCCTGGGCCTGTTCGGCCTCGCCGCCTTCACCGCGCAGCGCCGGACGAAGGAGATCGGGTTGCGCAAGGTGCTGGGCGCCGGCGTCACCGACATCGTGCGCCTGCTGGTCTGGCAGTTCAGCAAGCCGGTCATGGTGGCCAACCTGATCGCCTGGCCGCTGGCCTGGCTGGGGCTCAGCCGCTGGCTGCAGGGCTACGCCTACCGCATCGCGCTGAACCCGCTGGTCTTCGCCGTGGCCGGGCTGGCGGCGCTGGTCATCGCCTGGGTGACGGTGGCAGGCCATGCCGCCCGCGTGGCGGCGGCCAAGCCGGTGGATGCGCTGCGGTACGAATAAAGGGGCGACCGCTGACGGAGGGAAGAAAAGGAAAGGAGGGGGCAATGTTCGGCAATTTCCTGAAGGTCGCCGTGCGGGTCCTGGTGCGCCAGCGCCTCTACACCGCCCTGAACATCGCCGGCCTGGCGCTGGGCATGGCCACGGCGGCCATGATCAGCCTCTTCGTCTGGCATGAGATGCACTATGACGGCTTCTTTTCCCACGCGGACCACATCCATCGCCTGATCCGCACCTTCCACACGCCCAGCGGCGCCGCCGTGACCGTGGCGGCACAGGCCAAGCCCATGGGCCCGGCCCTGGCGCGCGATTTCCCGGAGGCGGAGGCCGTGGTGCGGGTGGTGAACCATGCCGTGGCCGTGCGTCGCGACAGCGCCGTGTTCGAGGTGCACCTTACCCTGGCCGACGCGGACTATTTCCGCCTGTTCGATTGGCCCTTCCTGGCGGGCGATCCCGCCACGGCCATCAGCCAACCCGGTACCGTGGTCCTGACGGAAACGACGGCGCGCAAGCTGTTTTCCAGCGTCGACATCCTGGGCCGCGCCGTCACCCTGACCTCGGGCGTGACGCTGACAGTGGCGGGCGTCATCCGTGACCTGCCGTCCAACACCGTCTTCCATATGGAAATGCTGGCCAACATCGCCACCCGTCTCAACGACGGCTGGGATGAGCCCTTCGCCGCGGCCGACACCCAGTGGCACCACAGCTTCCTGCGCACCTACCTGCTGCTGAAGCCGGGGGTGGAGCCGGCGTCCCTGGTGGCACGCTTCCCCGGCTTCCTGGCGGCCCGCATGACGGAGTACCTGGACACGGCCACGGGCAAGCCCAGCGCGACCCTGGACCTGCAGCCGCTGACCCGGGTGCATGTCGAGGGCATCAGTGACGATGGCGTGCCTCTCAGCCTGCTGGTCACCTTCCTGGGCGTGGGGGCGCTGGTGCTGGGGATCGCGGTCATCAACTTCATCAACCTGTCCACCGCCCGCTCCTCCTTGCGCGCGCGAGAGGTGGCCATCCGCAAGACGCTGGGCGGGCGGCGCGGCATGCTGGTGATGCAGTTCCTGACGGAATCGGTGCTGCTGGCCCTCATCTCCGGCGCCCTGGCCCTGGTGCTGGTGGAACTGGCCATGCCCCGCTTCCTGGCGCTGCTGGACCTGCGCATGGATGCGCACTTCATATCCGGCCTGTGGATCGCGGCGGTGTCGCTGCCCCTGGTGGCTGTGGTGGGCTTGGCCGGCGGCCTTTACCCGGCGCTGGTCCTGTCGCGGCCCCGGCCGGGCGATCTGCTGAAGGGCGGGCCCATGGCGGCCGGCGGCGGGCGGTTGCGCGCCATCCTGGTGGTGGCCCAGTTCGCCGCCGCCATCGTGCTGGGCATCTCCACCGTCGTCATGCTGCAGCAGACGCGCTACGCCAGCACCCAGCGCCTGGGCTTCATGCCGGAAAACGTGGTGCTGCTGCGCGGATTGGACACGCCGGCCGGCCATGCCCACCAGCAGGCCTTGCGTGAGGCGCTGCTGCGCATCCCGGGCGTGATCGCGGCGGGCGGCAGCCTGTGGATGCCGGGCGACGGCGCCGATCGCTTCTCCTCCTACCGCCTGCCCGATACGCCCAAGGAGAAGGAACTGCAGCTGCGCACCGAGGGGGTGGACTTCGGCTACATGGAAGCCGTGGGCATGAAGGTTCTGGCCGGCCGGCTGTTCGACCAGGCCCACCCCATGGACGGCCAAGTCACCCGACCCGACGCGCCGGAGGATGAGGAGGCACCCCAGGGTGACAGCGTTGTGCTGTCCACCCTGGCCGTGACACGCCTGGGTCTGGGCACTCCGGAACAGGCCCTGGGCCGCACGGTGATCTATGGCGACCACACGGCCTTGACCGTCATCGGCGTGGTGGACGACGTGCAGTTCGACAGCGCCAAGTCGGTGCTGGAGCCGACCCTCTACCTGATCGAACCTCGGTTCATGGACGTCATGGCGGTGCGGGTGGCCGCCGGCGGCGGGGTTGGCACCTGGGCCGCCATCGACGACACCTGGCGCCGCCTCTACCCCGACCTGCCGCTGAAGCGGGAATTCCTGGACGACCACATCCGCGACACCTACGCCGCCACAGCGCACCAGGGCCAGCTGCTGGGCCTGTTCTCCGGCCTCGCCATTCTCATCGCCTGCTTAGGCTTGTTCGGGCTGGCGGCCTTCACCGCAGAGCGGCGGACGAAGGAGATCGGACTGCGCAAGGTGCTGGGCGCCACCGTGCCCGACATCGTGCGCCTGCTCGTGTGGCAGTTCAGCAAGCCGGTGGTCGTGGCGACGCTGGTTGCCTGGCCGGTGGCCTGGGTGCTGGCCGGCCGCTGGCTGGGCGAATTCGTCTACCGTGTCGATCGCGATCCCCTGGTCTTCGTCATCGCCGGCCTGGTGGCGCTGTTGATCGCCTGGGTGACGGTGGCCGGCCACGCCGCCCGGGTGGCCGCCGCCAAACCGGTGCGCGCCCTGCGTTACGAATAGGATGCCCGCCCCATGCTGCTGAACTATCTGCGTGTCGCGTTTCGTGTGCTCGTGCGCCAGCGGCTTTACGCCGCCCTGAACGTGGCGGGCCTGGCGCTGGGCATCGCCACGGCGGCCATGATGGCGCTGTTCGTCTGGCATGAGACGCACTTCGACGGCTTTTATCGCGATGCCGGCCGCATTTTCCGCGTGCTTCCGGCGCAATACCTGCCCGGCCATGAGCCCAGCCGCATGACGGTGACGGCGAAGCCCCTGGGGCCCGTCCTGGCGGCGGACCTGCCCGAGGTGGAGGCCATGGTGCGGGTGGTGCGCCATGCCGTGGTGCTGCGCGACAAGGGCGCGCCTGTGGAGGACCGCATCGCGCTGGTGGATGCGCCTTTCTTCCGCCTTTTCGACTTTCCCTTCCTGGCGGGCGACCCGGCCACGGCGCTGGCCGGACCTGGCACTGTGGTCCTGACGGAGGGGCAGGCACGCCGCTATTTCGGGACGACGGAGGTCTTGGGCCGCACCCTGACCCTGACGTCGGGCGCTGGACTGATGGTGACGGGCGTGGTGCGGGATCTGCCATCCAACACCCTGTTCAGCCGCGACATGCCCACCCAGATTTGGACCAACATCGCCACCAAGTTCCAGGACGGCTGGGACCCCTTGTTCGCCGAAAAGGACACCCGGTGGCGGGACGAGTTCCTTCAAACTTTCGTGATGCTGCGGCCGGGTGTGGCTCCGGCGGCCCTGGCGCCGCGCTTCCCGGCCCTGCTGGCAGCCCACCGCGAAGGAATGCAGGCCGTGGCGCCGGGCCTGGTGGAAACCCTGGAGCTGCAGCCGCTGACCGCCATGCACACCGAGCCGATCGAGGGCAGGGGCACATCTCCCGTCACGCTTGCGGGGTTCGTGGGCGTCGCCGGCCTGGTGCTGGCCATCGCCATCGTCAATTTCGTGAACCTGTCGACCGCCCGGTCCTCGCTGCGGGCGCGTGAGGTCGCCATCCGCAAGACCCTGGGCGGGCGGCGCGGTCAGCTGGTGGCGCAGTTTCTGTTGGAATCGATGCTGCTGGCCCTGGTGGCCGGCCTGTTGGGGCTGGCGTTGGTAGAACTGGCCATGCCCCGGTTCCTCAACCTTCTGAACGTGCGGTTGGACGCGGGCTTCCTGTCCGGCGCCTGGCTGCTGACGGCCATCTCGCCGCTGGTGCTGATCGTGGGTCTCGTGGGTGGCCTCTATCCCGCCTACGCCCTATCGCGGCCCCGGCCCACCGACCTGTTGCGGGAAAGCCGGGCCACCGGCGGCGGCCGGTTGCGCGCCGCCCTGGTGATGCTGCAGTTCACGGTGGCCATCGTGCTGGGCATCGCCACGATCGTCATCGGCCAGCAGACCCGCTATGCCAGCACGCAGAACCTTGGCTTTCGGGCGGAGGGGGCGGTGGTGTTGCGTGGATTTGACCGGCCGGCGGGATTGGCCGGCATCGACGTCCTGCGCCAGGCGCTGCTGCGCATCCCGGGCATCGCCGCTGTCGGTGCGGCCGCCAATGTGCCCAGTGACCGCAGCGAATGGACCAACAATTACCGCCTGCCGGATGCGCCGGAGGGATTGCCCGACCTGCTGATCCGCACCGAGCCGGTGGACGCAGACTATCTGCAGGCCCTGGGCGTGCCCTTGCGGGCGGGACGCCTGTTCGATCCGGCGCGTCCTGGCGACATCACCAGCCATGCCGCCCTGCGGGCGGGTGGTGGCGGCGTCACCATTCCCGCCATACTGTCGACCACGGCGGTGCGGCGCCTGGGCCTGGCCACGGCGGAACAGGCCGTGGGACACACGGTGATGTATGGCGGCGGCACCGCGCTGACCATCATCGGCGTGGTGGACGACGTGCAGTTCGACAGCGCCCGCTCCGGCTTCGAGCCCACGATTTACCTGGCCATGCATGACGACCGGTCCATTATGCTGGCACGTCTTGCGCCCAACGCTGACGCCGCCACCCTGGCCGCCATCGACGACACGTGGCGCCGGCTGTTCCCCGACCTGCCGCTGACACGTGAATTCCTGGATGATCATATCCGCCAAGTCTATGCGGACGAGGCGCGGCAGGGGGATCTTCTGGCCCTGTTCTGCGGCCTCGCCATCCTGATCGCCTGTCTGGGCCTGTTCGGCCTGACGGCCTTCACGGCGGAGCGGCGGACCAAGGAGATCGGCATCCGCAAGGTGCTGGGCGCCACCGTGACCGATGTCGTGCGACTGCTGGTCTGGCAATTCAGCAAGCCGGTGCTGGTGGCCAACCTGATCGCCTGGCCCGTGGCGTGGATGCTGATGGGCTGGTGGCTGGGCGGCTATGTCTATCGCATCGACCTCAATCCGCTGGTCTTCGCTTTGGCCAGCCTGGCCGCCCTGCTGGTCGCCTGGGCCACGGTGGCGGGCCATGCCGCCCGGGTGGCGGCGGCGAAGCCGGTCACGGCGCTGCGGTACGAATAAGATGACCGAATAGGCGCCATGCCCGTCGGCGGCTTGCCTTCCACAGGGCGGCGGTCCAGCCTGACGCCTCGGTTTCAACGAGGGGAAACGCATCATGGCGGCGATGGCGGTGACGGGCGCGGATGTCGAGGCGGCGGCGCAGCTTCTGGCGGGCAAGGCGGTGGCCACACCGCTGGTCACCAACGCGGCGCTGGACGCGGCGGTGGGGGCCCGCGTGCTGCTGAAGCCCGAGGTGCTGCAGCGCACCGGTTCCTTCAAGTTCCGCGGCGCCTACAACCGCCTGGGCCGCCTGACGGCTGAGGAACGGGCGCGGGGCGTGGTCGCCTGGTCGTCCGGCAACCATGCCCAGGGCGTGGCGGAGGCCGCCCGCCTGGTGGGCACCAAGGCCACCATCGTCATGCCGGCCGACGCCCCGGCCATCAAGGTGGCCGGCACGCGCGCCCTGGGCGCGGAAATCGTCTTCTATGACCGTTACACCGAGGATCGTGAGGTCATCGGGCGCGACCTGTGCGCCCGCACCGGCGCGGTGCTGGTGCCTTCCTACGACGACGCCCACATCATCGCCGGCCAGGGCACCGTCGGGCTGGAGATCGGGCGCCAGGCGGCGGCCCTGGGCCTGACGGTCGACGCCTGCCTGGTGAACTGCAGCGGCGGGGGCCTGGCCACCGGCACCGCCCTGGGCCTGAAGCAGACTTGTCCCCAGGCCAGCGTGCACACGGCGGAGCCCGAGGGCTTCGACGACATGGCGCGGTCGCTGGCCGCCGGGCAGCGGCTGGCCAACACGCCGGGCGGTAAATCCTCCTGTGACGCCCTGCTGGCGCCCATCCCGGGCACCATCACCTTCCCCTTGGCCCAGGCGCTGCTGGGGCCCGGCCTGGTGGTAACGGAGGCGGAGGTGCGCGCCGCCATGCGCTTCGCGGCCGCGAACCTAAAACTGGTGGTGGAGCCCGGCGGGGCCGCCGCTCTGGCGGCGCTGCTGGCCGGCAAGGTGGAAACGGCCGGCCGCACCATCGCCGTGGTACTGTCCGGCGGCAATGTCGACCCGGCCTTTTATGCCGAGATCTTGGCTGAGGCCGCCTGAGGCAAGCTTGCGGTAAGGGAAATGACCCCGGCGCGTCTGCGCACCTGGTCATGGGAAAGGGGTTACGGGAAAGGGATGAGCGGCATGGAACTCGAAGACCGGTTGGCGGTGAAGCTGCTGGCCCAGGCTCAAGCCCTGCTGGGCAAGGCGATGAACGAGACGCTATGCACCCATCCCGACCGCCGCCTGGTCCGCGCCCTGGTGGACGAGGCCCAGGCGATGATCGCCGAGTTCGGGGACACGTACTTCGAGGACAGGGCCGCTAAGGATCAGGCCGCTTCCGGCTGACCCGCCCCGTTGCCGTCCAACTGGGGGCCTTCCCAGCTGCGCCAGATCTGGCCGCGGCTGTCGCGGGTGCGGCGCTGGTCGGCGATGGCCGCCTCCAGGCTGCTCACGGCCCGCTCCAGCGCCCGCACGCTGCGGAAACGCTGCCCGTCCAGGGCCTGAAACAGGCTGTGCGAGGCGAAGAACTGGACGTCCCTGCCGTCCTGGACGGCCAGCCCCGCCGTATGGCGGGCGGTTTCGATGATGACCGCGGCGGGCGCGGGCGCCCGGGCGATGTCTTGATTTTGAATTCGCTGGCTCATGATGAGCTCCCTCTACACCCCGGCCATGACGGGGGTGTGAAAACAACACGATGGTTTTGTGGCTCGGACCCTGTGGGGGAGGAGCGCTGCGGCTGGACAAGGGCGGGGCGTGCATGCGCGCGCCCGGCGGATCGTCAACAGCGGCAGCCCATGCGCATGTGGGGACAGCGTCCGGCCAGGGCGGAAGCCTGGCGGTGGAATGGGCGTCGGGTCGGGAAAGTGCGGGTCATGGCTGGTCCTTCACGTTCCGGAGGAACCACGAAGGGGCTTCGTGGCGCTTTAGCGGTTGGTGACGCGGCGCAAGCTGCTCCGTCAAATGGCCGCGGGCCGGTTGGCCGGGCCCAACACCGGAAAAGGGAACGAACGGGCGGTTGTTCCTGAACGGCGAAGGGCCCGGCACTGGCCGGGAAGGAGGGCTGGGAGCGCCCCTTCCTTGGCGCCAAGGCTGTCATCCGCAGTTCATGCTGTCAATAAAGATAATAATGACGAATCTTTAATGTTGAATTGAGGATGGCGTCACTATCGGCAGATTTCCTGGGATCTCTCCCCCCGCGATGGCGTGGCGGAGAATGCCGATGGGGCCAGCCGCTGTCGGTGACGGTCGTCACGCAGCCCTTACCTCATTCGGATGTGCGGCAATTCAACATATTGCCGTGTTGAATTTACGGTAGATCACGCACGCGGGCACGGGCATTGACAGTTGCCCCGGCTCGTTGATCCTATGCCGGCCGGCTTAATCCCCGTCATTCGCCTGCCCATCCTTGAAGGGAATTGCCCCATGCGTCGTGCGTACTCGTCCCTGCTGACGGCCCTGCCGCTGATCGGCGCGCTGCTGGCGGCCCCCGCCTCCCAGGCCGCCGACCCGGTGGTCCACATCGGCTACATTCCGGTGCTGGGTGCGGCACCGGCCTACATCATCAGCCAGGAAGGCTGGGACAAGCAGGCGGGCTTCGAGCTGAAGCTGACGCAGTTCGACAGCGGGCCCAACATGATCCTGGGCCTGGCCTCGGGCACGCTGGAGGCCTACATGGGCGGCATCGGCCCCCTGATGGTGGCGGGATCGCAGGGCATCACGGTCAAGGTCGTGGCCTCCACCGCGGTGGAGGAGCTGGTGGTGGCCGGCGGGCCGGAACTGTCGGCCGAGGCGGCCAAGGGCGGCAGCAAGGCCGAAGCCATCGCCCGCCTCGCCGCCAAGCTGGGCCGCCCGGTCAAGATCGCGACCCAGCCCGTGGGCTCCATTCCCGACACGGTGCTGAAGTACTGGCTGCAGGAGGACGAGCATGTCGACGCGGCCAAGGTGCAGATTGTGCCCATGGGCATCGACGCCACCCAGCAGGCGCTGCTGGCGGGGGCGGTGGATGCTGCCACCGTGCGAGAGCCGGCCCTGACCATCATCCAGGACCGCCTGCCCACGGTGAAGGTGCTGGCCTATGGCAAGGACATGATCAAGGACCAGCCGGGCACCGTGCTGGGCGTTACCGGCGCCCTGGCCAAGGACCATCCGGAACTGGTGCAGAAGCTGGTGGAACTGGTGGACAAGGCCGTCACCCTGATCGCCCAGGATCCGGCGCGCGCGGCGGCGGACGTGGAAAAGGTGCTGGGCCGCGGCATCTTGGACGTGAAGACCATGCAGCGCGCCCTGACCTCTCCCGCCTCGCAATTCGTGGTCGATCCCCGCCGCATCGTGGAAAAGACCAAGACCCTGCAGGACTTCCAGGTGAAGACCGGCGTCTTGAAGAAGGCGGAGCCGCTGGATACGCTGTTCGACGCCAGCTATTACGAAAAACTCCATAAGTGAGCGTCGTCGTTTGACCTTCCCGACACCGCCGGATCAGTCCGGGGCCGCCCTGCCGGCCCCGGGCAAGCGCATACCGCCTTCCGCTTTCCTGGCCAAGCCGTCCCGGCGGTATCGCGGCCTGTGGGCGTTGCTGGGCGTCATCGCCTTCCTGGCGGTATGGGAAGCTGTGCCGCGGCTGGGGCTGGTGCGACCCGTCCTGCTGCCGCCGCCCAGCGCCATCCCCCAGGCCTTTGCGGCGGAGGTGCGCAGCGGGGCCTGGACGGCCGCCATCCTGCAAAGCCTGGGGCATTATCTCTGGGGCCTGGTCATCGGCTCGGTCGGCGGCATCGCCGCCGGCGTGCTGACCGGCATGTCCCGGCGGCTTGAGGATTTCACCAGCTGGGTGGTGCGCCTGCTGCGCCCCATTCCGGGCCTGGCCTGGGTGCCCTTCGCCATCATCTGGTTCGGTGTCACGCCCACGGCCGCCATCTTCATCATCGTGTTGGGCGTTTTCTGGATCAATTACTTCGCCGCCCTGGGCGCGGTGCAGGCCGTGGACCGTGACCTTCTGGAACTGGCCGACGCCTTCGGCCACCGTTCCACCCCGGCCAAACTGGTCAAGATCGTGCTGCCGGCCGCGTCCGGCGCCATCCTGGCGGGCCTGCGCACCGGCCTGGGCCAGGCCTGGATGTCGGTGGTGGCGGCCGAGCTGTTCGGCGTGCCGGGCCTGGGCCAGCGCATGATGCAGGCCAGCTCCTTGCTGGCGACCGACATCGTCATCGTCTACATGGCCACCATGGCCTTGTTCTACGGCCTGGTCGACATGGGCTTCGTCGCGGTGCGCGACCGCATGATGCGGTGGAAGGTTTAAGATGACGCAGACTGCCCCCATGATCGAGATCCGCGATCTCAGCCTGGCCTTTCCGAACCCCGCGTCGTCTGACGGACGCACCGTGGTGCTGCGCGACTTCAACCTGTCGGTGGCGCCGGGCGAGTTCATCGCCATCGTCGGCGCGTCGGGGGTGGGCAAGTCCACCCTGCTGCGCGTGGTGGCCGGCCTGGTCCCGCCCAACAGCGGCACCGTGATCCATGCGCGCAATGGCGCGTCGAACGGCCGCCGGCCCTACGGCCTGGTGTTCCAGGACGCCCGCCTGCTGCCCTGGCGCAGCGTGCGCGCCAACGTCGCCTTCGGGCTGGAGGGGCTGGGCTTGCCCCGCGCCGAACGCCGCCGCCGGGCGGAGGAGGCGCTGGCCCTGGTGGGCTTGGCGGACAAGGCCGGCCGCTGGCCGCACCAGCTGTCGGGCGGGCAGCGCCAGCGCGTGGCCATCGCCCGAGCGCTGGCGGTCGATCCCGACCTGCTGATGATGGACGAACCCTTCGGCGCCCTGGACGCCATCACCCGCCAGTCCCTGCAGGACGAACTGCTGGACCTGTGGCGGCGCACGTCCAAGACCATCCTGTTCGTCACCCACGACATTGATGAGGCCGTCTACCTGGCCGACCGCGTCATCCTGCTGGCCGGATCGCCCGCCACCGTGCGGTCGGAGGACAGGATAGTCACCGCCCGGCCCCGCGCCCGCGACGACAACGCCGCCCGCGCCCTGGCCACCCGCATCCGCGACCGCCTGTCCGACCTGATGGACGGCGGGGGGATTTGACAGGGGCGGGGCGTTGCCATTCATGGATGAATAGTTTGTCTACGAACTTGGGGAATTTCCCCGCATGGCTGAATAGGTGAGGGTTGGGCATCCGCTCGTCCCTTGTCACGGATCTGACGCCATGCCCATTCCCGCCTTCCCCCGCCGGCATCCCTCGCTGCGCATCATCGCCGCCGTGGCGGCGCAGCTGATCCTGGGGCAGCCCGCCGTCGCCGCCCCGCCGGCGCCCCCGCTGACCGTCGCCGTGCAAAACCCTGATGCCATGTGGAACGCGGTGGCGGTGGAGGGCGCCCGTGTCTTCCTGGCCGGACCGCGCTGGACCGGGACCAAGTTGCCGCCCTTGGTGATGGTGGAGGGCGGCGGCGCGCCCAGGCCCTTCCCTGACGCCGCTTGGAACGCCTGGGTGCCCGGGGCCGATCCGGCCCACGCCTTCGTGAACATCAACGCCATCCACCGTGATGACGCCGGCGGCCTGTGGGTGGTGGATACCGGCGCCCCCGACTTCGGCGGCGATCCGCTGCCGGGTGGCGCCAAGCTGGTGCGCATCGACCTCAACACGGGGCGCGTCGATCGTGTCATCCCCTTGGGGGCCGACGTCGCCCGCCCCGGCAGCTATGTCGACGACATCCGTTTTCACGGATCGCACGCCTATCTGACCGATGCCGGGCAGCCCGGCCTGATCGTCCTGGACCTGGCCACCGGTGTCGCCCGCCGGGTGCTGGACCGTCACCCGTCCACCGTGGCGCCCGCCGACCGGCCGATAGTCGTGGATGGGGAAACGGTGCTGGCGCCGGACGGCCGGCCCCTGGCCGTGCATTCCGATCCGCTGGAGGTCAGCCCCGACGGCGAATGGCTGTACTACGCGCCCCTGGAAGGGCCCTGGTCGCGGGTGCCCACACGCCTGCTGGATGATCCCGCCGTCCCCGCCGCCACCCTGGCCGACGCTGTGCGACCCTGGATCGACCTGCCGCCGGTGGGCGGCACCGCCATGGGGCCGGACGGCAGCCTGTACTACACCGACCTGGCGGCCAACGCCGTACGCCGCCGCGCCCCCGACGGCAGCGTGACCAGCGTGGCCCATGACGCGCGCCTGCACTGGGTGGACGCGCCCTATCTGGCGGCGGATGGTACCCTCTGGCTGCCGGCGGCGCAGATGGACCGCGTGGCCCTGTTCCACCACGGCAAGAGCCAGGTGCGGGCCCCCATGACCATCTTCACGGTCCGGACCCGTTGAGCGTGAACAGGCCGGGGCGATGACCCCGGCCTTCCCATAACAACAGTTCGGTTCAGCTCAGAACTGGTCTTCCGACAGGGCCATCAGGGTGCGGTGGCCGGTGCGAATCAGCTCGGCCAGGCCCAGCGACGGGCCCACCACCTGTTCCACGAAGAAGCGGGCGGTGACCAGCTTGCCCTCGTGGAAGGCCACGTCCTGGCCCTGGGCCAGCGCCTGGTTGGCGGCGACGGCACCGCGGGCCAGCAGGAAGGCGCCGGTGACGTTGCCGAACAGGGTCAGGTAGGGCACGGCCCCGGCCGCCGCCGCGCGGGCGTCGGCTTTTACATTGTCCACCAGGAAGGACGTCGCGCCCTCCAGCGCCGCGATGCCCCGCTTCAGGCCCTGGGCGATGGCGGCCAGGTCGTCGCCCGGCTGGGCGGCGGCCGCGTCGGCCGTTTCCGCCATCAGGGCGAACAGGGCGCGGGCGGTGGCTCCGCCGTCGCGGCCCAGCTTGCGGAACACCAGATCGTTGGCCTGGATGCCGTTGGTGCCCTCGTAAATCGGGGCAATACGGGCGTCGCGGTAATACTGGGCGGCCCCCGTCTCCTCGATGAAGCCCATGCCGCCGTGCACCTGCACGCCCAGGCTGGCCACCTCGACGCCGATGTCGGTGCTCCAGGCCTTGGCCACCGGGGTCATCAGGTCGTTCAGCAGGCCGGCCTGTTTGGCGGCCTCCGCGTCCGGATGATGATGGCGGCCGTCCAGGGAGGCGGCGGTGAAATAGACGATGGCGCGCGCGGCCTCCACCTTGGACCGCATGGTCAGCAGCATGCGCCGCACGTCGGGGTGGTGGATGATGGTCACCGGCTGCGGCCCGCCCGCCACGTCGCGGCTCTGCACCCGGGTCTTGGCGTAGGCCAGCGCCTGCTGGTAGGCGCGGTCACCGATGGAGACGCCCTGCAGCCCCACGCCCAGGCGAGCGTTGTTCATCATGGTGAACATGTACTCGATGCCGCGATTCTCCTCGCCCACCAGGTAGCCCACGCAGGCACCCTTGTCGCCATAGCTCATGACGGCGGTGGGGCTGGCGTGGATGCCCAGCTTGTGCTCCAGGCTGACGCAATAGGCGTCGTTGCGCTCACCCGGGGTGCCGTCGGCGTTCAGCAGGAACTTCGGCACGATGAACAGCGAGATGCCCTTGGTGCCAGAGGGCGCGTCCGGCGTGCGGGCCAGCACCAGGTGGACGATGTTGTCCGTCCAGTCATGGTCGCCATAGGTGATGAAGATCTTCTGCCCGCTGATGCGATAGGTGCCGTCGTCCTGGCGCACGGCGCGGGTGCGCACAGCGCCCACATCGGAACCCGCCTGCGGCTCCGTCAGGTTCATGGTGCCGGCCCATTCGCCGGAAATCAGCTTTTCCAGGTACAGCGTCTTCTGCTCATCCGACCCGTGGGCGGTCAGCAGTTCCACCGCCCCCTGGGTCAGCAGCGGCCCGAGCGCGAAGGACATGTTGGCGCTGGTCCAGGTTTCCAGCAGCGCGATGAACAGGGTCCAGGGCAGGCCCTGGCCGCCATGGTCGGGGTCGAAGGGCACGCTGTTCCAGCCACCCTCGACAAACTGGCGGTAGGCGTCCTTGAAGCCGTCGGGGGTGCGTACGCCCGTGTCCGTCAGCCTCGCGCCCTGGCGGTCGCCCACCACGTTCAGGGGCGCCAGCACGTTGTCGGCCAGCTTGGCGCCTTCCTCCAGCACGGCGTCCACCAGGTCGGGGGTGGCGGCCTCGAAGGCGGGGTAGGCGGCAACTTTATCCAGGCCGACGACGGAATTCAGGACGAAGCGGATTTCCTTCAGGGGCGCTTGATAGCTCATGGTCTCTCGGGTCCTCCCGGGGGACCCGCCGGTGGGGCCCGGTGCCCGTCGCTTCAGGACTGGGGCGGGACCCGCACGGCCGGCGGGGGTGCTCAATGTTATTGGGCGGGCGGGCCCGATCATTGAGCGGAAGGGCCACGTCCCGTCGACGCGGGGCCCATCCTGCCGGGACGGCGGCGGACGGGCAAGCGTCGCCGAAAGTCCGGCCCGGATCCCGCCGCCGCAACGGACTGGCACGCCCTTTGCTTTCCCTGTAGGCCAGCATCGGATCGGCCCCCATCGGCCGGTCGTTTTCCAGGTAAGTGAGGTCCGGTCGTGAACAGCGCACTGTCCACCACGCAGTTGACTGCAGCACAGGGTTTGACGTCTTCCGCCCCCGCCAAGATCGTGGCGGCGGTGCAGCAGGCCAGCACCAGGGCCGGGGTAGATTTTTCCTATCTGCTGAAGCAGGCATCGGTGGAAAGCGGCTACAACACCAACGCCAAGGCCAGCACCAGCAGCGCTACCGGCCTCTACCAGTTCACCGACTCCACGTGGCTGAACATGGTGCAGCAGCACGGCGCGGAGGTCGGCCTGGGGCAGTACGCCAGCGCCATCAAGACCCGCGGCGACGGCAGCGCCTACGTCGCCGATCCCGTCACCCGGCAAAAGATTCTCGACCTGCGCAAGGATGCCGACACCTCCGCCATGATGGCGGCGGCGCTGGCCCAGGACAACAAGACCACCCTGCAGCAGCAGGTGGGCGGCACCATCGGCGGGACCGAGTTGTACCTGGCCCATTTCCTGGGCGCCGGCGGCGCCTCCAAATTCCTGAATGCGCTGAAGAAAAACCCCAACCAGGCGGCTGACACGGTGGTGCCGGATGCGGCCGACGCCAACGACGCCGTCTTTTATGACGCCAACGGCAAGGCCCTGTCCCTGGGCCAGGTCTACGACCGCTTCGCCAAGAAGTTCGACGGCACGGGTGGTACCAGCGCGGACAAATATGCCGGGTCCACGACACTGGGCACCGTGCAGACGGCCGACACCACGTCCCAGCCGTGGGACATGGTGCGGGGCGCCAGCTCGTCCAAGATGCCGCTGTCCACCTATACCATCATGATGCTGAACGCCCTGGCCGCGCCCACCGAGGATGAGGACCAGGACAACAAGGACGGCTACAGCCAGCAGGAACAGCGCATGACCGCCAACCGCGCGCCCAACATGGCCGCCGCCTACATGGCCAGCGCCTAAAGGGCGGCGGCCTCCGGCGTCGCCGGCACGGCCAGCCAGGCCTTCACGCCGCCGTCGCTGACCTGCCCCAGCTGGCCGCCACACTGTCGCGCCAGCTGTTCCAGCAGCAGGTGGCCCAGGCCGGTGGGGGCCGGGCGGAGATGATGGATGCCTTCAGTGCCGGAATCTTCTGCCGGCCCGGCCGTTGTTGCCGGGCTTTCGCCGTTGGGGGCGGGCGGCGGCAGGCCGACGCCGTCATCCTCCACCCGCAGCACCCATCGCTGTCCCTCCGTGCCCAGGCGCACGGCCACGGTGCCGGGCCGCCCGGCGGGGAAGGCGTATTTCAGCGCGTTGGTCAGCAGCTCATTGGCCGCCAAACCCAGGGTCACGGCGGCCCGCTGCGGCAGCTTCAGGTCCTCCACCTCGACGGTGAAGGTGATGGGACGGCCGGCGACATGGGCGGCGGCCAGGTTTTCCACCAGTTGGCCCAGGAAGGCGCGGGCCGGCACGAAGGGCTCGCGCTGCAGCCGCTGCAGGCTGGAATAGACCAGGCCCAGCACCCGCACCCGTTCCCCCGCCTTGGCCAGTTCCCCCGCCTCCTTGGCACCCGCCCGGCTTTCCGCCACCATCAGCAGGCTGGCGACGGACTGCAGGTCATTGCGGATGCGGTGATAGATTTCACGCAACAGCATGGCCTGCTGCTGTTCCCCCGCCGCCAGGGTGTCCAGGGCGTCGTGCAATGCTGCGATGATGGAAACCACCACCAGGCTGGTCACGACGAACAGGGCGGGGCCCGCCCAGCCCTTGGGCGGCAGGGCCGCCAGCCGGTCGGGCAGGGTGGCCAGCTGGTGCGGCCAAGGCATGCCGTCGTCGGCCGGTGCGAAGAAGGGCAGGGCCAGCGTCGTGCTCAGGACCACGGCCACCAGGCCGGGCCCGACCCCGAACCACAGGGTGCCCAGGACCAGGGCCGGGAAGAAATGCACGACGGGATAGCCGTCCAGTACGTCGTCCAGCGCGAGACGCACGCCGAACGCCAGGCACACCAGCAGGGCGGCCCCGGCATAGCGCACAGGCGCTGATCGCCGTCGCAGGGACAGGAAGGTGGTGATGAACGGCTTCATGGCGGCCGATCATACAGCCGCCTCGGCCGAACGCACTACTGCGGTTGGCTAGGATCGTTGGGGGTACAGCCGTTAGAAATGGACCAGGGCCGGATCTTCCGACCGGCCGGCCATCATCTGACCGCCGCACGTGCCACCCGCCATCTGGCGCGGGACGGATACGGCGGCATCGCTGTCATCGGCCAGCGGGGCCTGCCCCGCCAGGGTGCCACCCCGCAGCAGCCTAAGGTAAAGGGGCACGGGGGAGGGGTGAGGGCCAATGGGGGTCGAGGTCTTGCCAGGCATAGGCTCTCTCCCTCTCTTGAGGTGGGCCGGCGACTGACGCGCGGCAACACCACGGGCTCCTTTATCTCTACAACCAAGGGTCTCATGGCCCCCGAGTCGCCGTCAATTGACGCCAAAGGTCAGTACTGGCCTATGCCTGGGCCCCGTCTCCCCGAAAAATCCTGCCTATTGGGGTAAGATTTTCCCTGGGTTCATGAGGTCGCGCGGATCCAGCAGGCGTTTCAAGCTTGCCATAAGATCGATTTCCAGGGGTGACCGCGCGCGTGCCAGTTCGTTGCGTTTCTTGTTGCCAATGCCGTGCTCGGCGCTGATCGACCCGTCCTGCTCCAGCACCACGTCGTGCACCGCCCGCATGATCCGCTCGCCCAGGGCCAGGAAGGCGTCGCGGTCGGCCGGATCGTCGCTGTCCGGCCGGGCAATATTGTAGTGGATGTTGCCGTCCCCCAGGTGGCCGAAGGGGTAGGGCCGGGCGCCGGGGCACAAGGCCGCCACCGCCCGGTCGGCCCGCTCGATGAACTGGGGAACGCGGCTGACCGGCACGGCGACGTCATGGTGCAGGGCGCCACCCACCTTGCGCCCGATCTCCGGCAGGCCCTCGCGCAGGCGCCACAGCTTCTGCCGCTGGTCGCCGCTGGCGGCCAGGGTGGCGTCGGTGGCCTCACCCGCGTCGATGGCCTCGGCCAGGGCCGCCTCCACCGTGTCGCGCAGGGCGTCGCCGGGAGTGCCGGCCGTCAGTTCCGTCAGGATGTACCAGGGGGACGGCTCCGACAGCGGGTCGTTCTGTTCACCCAGGTAGCGGGCGGCGCCGTCGATGGCAAAGCGCGGCATGATCTCGAAGGCCGAGACGGCATCGCCGCTGGCTTGGCGCAGGCGTTTCAGCAGGCGCAGGGCGGCGGTCACGTCGGGTACCGCCACTAGCGCCGTTTCCATCTGGCGCGGCCGGGGCACCAGCGACAGGGTGGCGGCGGTGATGATGCCCAGCGTGCCCTCCGCACCCAGGAACAGGTGCTTCAGGTCATAGCCGGTGTTGTCCTTGCGCAGGCGGCGCAGGCCGTTCCACACCCGCCCGTCGGGCAGCACCACCTCCAGCCCCAGCACCTGGGCGCGGGCGTTGCCGTAGCGCAGGGTCAGGATGCCGCCGGCATTGGTCGACAGGTTGCCGCCAATGGTGCAACTGCCCTCGGCGCCCAGGCTCAGGGGGAACATCAGGTCCACGTCGTTGGCGGCCTGCTGCACCGTGGCCAGGATCACGCCCGCCTCCACCGTCATGGTGTGGTCCAGGGGATCGACCTCGCGAACGCGGTTCAGGCGCCCCAGGTTCAGCAGCAGGCTGCCCTCGGCCGCCAGGGCACCCCCCACCAGGCCGGTGTTGCCGCCCTGGGGCACCAGGGCGATGCCCGCCTCCGCCGTCAGGCGCACCACGGCCGCCACTTCTTGCGTGCTGGAGGGGCGCAGCAGGGCCAGCGGCGTGCTGACGGCGTTGCCGCGTGCCTCCGTCAGGTAGGGGGCCTGCGCGTCCGTATCGGTGATGTAGCCGCCGGGCCCCAGCAAGTCGGACAGGGATTTCAGGCAGGCCAGGGCGGATTCGGAAAGGCGGACGCTCATGGGGCTTCATCCGGAATCAGGGCCACCAGGTCGGTGATGCCCACGTCCTGGCCGGCCTGGGTCAGCAGGGTGGTGACCTGGCCGCGGTGATGGGTCTGGTGGTTGAAGAAATGTACGATCAGGTCGCCGAAGCGGCGGGCGCAGGCTGTGCCGGTGCTGCTGGTGTAGGCCAGCACGTGGTTCAGGTCGCAGGGGCGGATGCAGGCCGCCCACTGGCCGATGGCCGTGTCCATCACCTGGCGATCTGCCGCCAGGCTGGCCAGGTCGGCATACAGCGCCTCATCCAGGCGGGTGGGTGGCGGCAGGGCCATCACCGGGTCCAGGGTGGTATAACCGGCGGGGTGGGTGCGGAAACGGCGCAGCCACAGCAGGTCGGCCACCATCAGATGGTTCAGCGTGCCCAGGATGGAGCGGAAGAAGGCCCCCCGGTCGGCGGTCAGGGCCTCGGCCGGCAGGCGCGCCGCCGCCTCCAGCACCTTGGCGTTCATCCAGGCGTTGTACTGGGCCAGCAGGACGATGTGCCGGGGATCGGCCATGGGCGGGACCTCGGGGAAGCCAGGGGCGTTTGGCGCCAGAGTGTCCGCTCCCGCCCGCTGTGATCAAGTGCTAACGGTGTGGTTCGTTAACCGGTTCCGTTTCAGGGCCGGGGCGCCGCCGCCCGGCGCAGGCGGTCATTGATGGCCAGGCCCAGGCCCACCTCGGGGATGGCCATGACGGCGATGCCGCTGAGACCGGGCTTGTCCAGCTTGCGCAGCATGGCGAACAGGTTGGCGGCGGCCTCGTTCAAATCGCCGGAGGGCGACAGGTTCAGCCGCTCCGCCCCGCCCAGGACGAAGCGGTCGGGGCCGAAGCCCAGCAGCGCTTCATCCTTGGCGGCGTTCAGCGCGTTCAGCCGCACCGGCAGGCCCGGGGCGTAGTGGCTTTCCAGCATGCCGGGCGCTTTTATGCCCGTGCCCGGGGTCGCTGCGCGCTTAATGGGGCCCAGCACGGCCTCGATTTCCTCCGGCGTGATGGAACCGGGGCGCAGCAGCACCGGGTGCGCGCCCGACAGGTCCAGCACGGTGGACTCCAACCCCACCGGGCAGCGGCCGTCGGCCAGGATCAGGGCCAGGCGGCCGCCGCCGCCATCGGGGAATTCCTCGCGCACATGAACGGGCGCGGTGGGGCTGACGTGGCCGGACCGGTTGGCGCTGGGGGCGGCGATGGGTCGGCCGCTGGCTTGCAGCAGGGCGCGGGCGGTGGGATGGCGCGGCACCCGCACCGCCACCGTGTCCAGCCCCGCGCTGACCAGCAGCGACAGGGCGGCATCCGCCCGCCGGGGCAGGACCAGGGTCAGCGGGCCGGGCCAATACAGGTCGGCCATCTGGTGCGCCCGCTCATCCATCACGGCGTAGCGCTCCACCGCCTCCACGTCCGGCAGGTGGACGATCAGGGGGTTGAAGCTGGGGCGGCCCTTGGCGGCGAAGATGTCGGCCACCGCCTGGTCGTTGCCGGCGTCGCCGCCCAGGCCATAGACCGTCTCCGTCGGGAAGGCCACCAGCTTGCCCGCGGCCAGCGCCTGCGACGCGCGCTCCAGCGCCTCTTTGGTGGGCGGGGACATGTCGGGGGCTGTATGGGACTCGGTCACGGGGCGGCACCTGGCAAAAGGGGTCACCTTATCTAGCCCACCCGTCCGCCCGGTCCAAGGGCACTGGCCGCAGGGCCGGCCTCCCCTTTTGGGGCATCACCCATTGTGCACTGCACACTTGCCCGCCACCGTCGCCGGGTCCACACTGCCGGCCACGGTCATTCCTGAAGGGGGAGCCATCATGGCGGGGCACGTCGTCACCATCGCGCAGCAGAAGGGCGGGGCGGGCAAGACCACGCTGGCCATCCAGCTGGCCGTGGCCTGGTCGCTGGCCGGGCTGCGTGTGGCGGTGGTGGATATCGACCCCCAGGGTAGCCTGACCGCCTGGTTCGGCCTGCGCGCCCAGGCCCTGGACGACCCCGGTCTGACCCATATGCAGATCAACGGCTGGCGCACCCAGAAAGAGGTGGAACGCCTGGCGCGGGAACATGACGTGGTGGTGATCGACAGCCCCCCGCATGCCGAGACGGAGGCGCGCATCGCCGTGCGCGTGGCCGACCTGGTGGTGGTGCCGGTGCAGCCCAGCCCCATGGACCTGTGGGCCACCCGCCCCACGCTGGAGATGGCCAAGGCGGAAAAGCGGGCGGTGCTGGTGGCGCTGAATCGCGTGCCGCCCCGCGCCAAGCTGGCGGACCGGCTGACGGAGGCGGTGGCGGGCCTGGGCGTGCCCATGGCCGAGGCCGCCATCGGCAACCGCGTCGGCTTCGCCGGCGCCATGATGGACGGCCTGTCGCTGCAGGAAACCGACCGCCGCGCCAAGGGGTCGGAGGAAATCGCCGCCCTGGCCGGCGAAATCCTGGCCCGGCTGGGCGGCACCCTCACGGCCGGAAATCGCAGCGCCAGCGCCTGAGGCCGGGCCCTATCCGCGCGGGTGCCTTCATTGCACGGGACGCGCGCGGCGGTGTATACCCGACCAGCCGCCTGGGGGGCTTGGGCGGCGTTGGGTTGGGGTTGCCATGCAAATCTTGTCGCGCCTGCTTTCGCGCCGTTCGCCCGCAACCGTGGAGGTGGTGGCGCCTGTTCTGCCGGACGTGGTCATCGCCGAACCGTTCCATGCCTTCATCCATCGGCTGAACGCCATCACCGTGCCCGGTGACCTGCGCGCCATCCGCACCGGGCGGGCGCTGCAGGCCATCGTCATGGACGAGGCGGGGGCCCAGGTCCGGGTGGGGCAGATCACCCAGTCCGCTCCTGGCGTCGATCGCATCGCCTTCCCGGAATTCCCGGACGGGACGGGCCCCGCCTTCTGGCTGTTCGTGGTCGAAACGTTGGGCGAGGCCGATCCTGCCCCCCTGGTGCCGGCGCTGCGCGCCTTGGCGGCCGGCTTGGGCCAGCGGCCGCTGCTGGCGGTGGGCTGCGAAGGCCCCCGCCTG
Organism: Nitrospirillum amazonense; assembly: GCF_029594735.1. NCBI lineage: Bacteria > Pseudomonadati > Pseudomonadota > Alphaproteobacteria > Rhodospirillales > Azospirillaceae > Nitrospirillum > Nitrospirillum amazonense. Next base: position 1,680,871 of record NZ_JARPAF010000004.1, on the reverse strand, counting down.
GACCGCGCCCAGCTCAGCTTCGCCATGATCAGCGACGAGCCGCCGGCCGCCACCCTGCCGCCCCTGGACCAGCCGGTGGTGGACGGAAGCACGCTGTCGCCGGAACAGCGGCAATGGCGGGAAGAGGGGGTGGCCATCCTCAAGGGCTTCCTGTCCGACGATCTGCTGGATCCCTATATCGCCCGGCGCGAGCAGGTGGGCCGGCCGGGGGGCTGGCGCTCCCCCACGCCCTACATGCATGTGGAGGAGTTGCGGCGCATTTGCCTGCACCCGCCCCTGATGCGGGTGCTGAACAGCCTGGTGGGGGAGGAGATGCTGCTGCACCTCAATCTCACCGGCTGGGTGTCCACCGAGCGTGACTGGCATCAGGACGAGTATCTCAGTCCGCCCTTCGTGAACAGCTGGTACGCGGCCGTGTGGATCGCGTTGGACCGCATCCACCCCGACGCCGGACCTTTCGAATACATTCCCGGTTCCCACCGCTGGCCCCTGCTGCGCGGCGCGCGCGTGCGCCAGTTCATGACGGATGAGGAACGGCGCCTGGCCGCCGTGACCGACAGCGGCTATGACGCCTGGCCCAGCGTCACCCAGGCCTATGTCGCGCCCATCGTGGAGGCGGAAATCGCCCGGCGCGGTGTCGAAAAGCGCGCCTTCCTGGCGGAAAAAGGCGATGTGCTCGTCTGGCACGGCCGCCTGATGCACCGCGGTTCCCCCGCGCGGCAGCCGGGATTGGAGCGGCGGTCGCTGATCGCCCACTACACCGGCGTGAACCACCGTCCCGACATGCCGGACCGCCGGGTCGAGGGTAGCGGGCAGTACGCCGTGTTCCACACCCCCCTGATATGACCTCTCCCCACTCCATCAGCCGGCCTTCCCCATGAACCTCCTGTCCCGCCTCCTCGGCCGCCGGCCGGAACCCGCCGCCGTCGCCACGCCGGCGGCCGCACTTCCGCCGCTGCTGATCGTGGAGCGGGTGGTGACGCGGGTGGCCAACCTGGAAATCGTCGAGGTGGCAGGCGACGTCCGGGCCGGCCGGGCGGAGCGTAAGCTGCACGCCCTGCTGGTCGATGAGGCCACCGGCTTGGCGCGCCAGGGACCGCTGGTGTCGCGCACGCCGGATGGCCTGTTCGACGGCGATCTGCGCTGTGACCGAGTCACCGTGCCACCCTTCCCCGCAGGCTGCGGTCCCGTCTATTGGCTGTTCGTGGCCGAGGCGGAAGAGGCGCCGGACGCCCAGGCACTGGCGCCCGCGCTGCTGGCCCTGGCGCGCACGCTGGGGGACCGGCCGCCCCTGGGCGCCCTCTGCTACGGCACGCCGCCGGACAGCAGCGGCGGCATCCGCTTTTCCATGTTGAGCGACCATCCCGATCCCCAAGGACTGCCGCCCCTGGACCAGCCGGTGGTGGACGAGGCCACCCTGACCCCCGAACAGCGGCAGTGGCGGCGCGAGGGCGTGGTCCTGCTCAAGGGCTTCCTCGGCGACGACCTGCTGGATCCCTATATCAAGCGGCGCGAACAGGTGGATCGGGCGCTGGGCTGGATCACCCCCACCCCCTATATGCAGGTGGAGGAGTTGCGGCGCATCTGCCTGCACCCGCCGCTGATGGCCATCATGAACAGTCTGATCGGGGAGGAGATGATGCTGCATCTTAACCTCACCGGCTGGGCCTCCACCGAGCGCAACTGGCACCAGGACGAATATCTCAGCCCGCCCTTCGTCAATGGCTGGTACGCCGCGGTATGGATCGCCCTGGACCATATCGACCCGGACTCCGGGCCGTTCGAATACGTGCCTGGTTCCCATCGCTGGCCCTTGCTGCAGGGGGAGAAGGTGCGGCAGTTCATGTCCGCGGCGGAGCGCGACCGCGTCACCGGCACCACCGGCAGCGCCTCCTGGCCCCATTTGACGGAACGCTTCGTCACCCCCGCCATCGAGGCGGAGATCGCGGCCCAGGGGGTGGAAACGCGGCGTTTCCTGGGGGAAAAGGGCGACGTGCTGATTTGGCACGGCCGGCTGATGCACCGCGGCTCGGCGCCGAACCGCCCGGGTGTGGAGCGGCGGTCGCTGATCGGCCACTACACCGGCGTCAACCATCGCCCGGACATGCCCAACCGGCGGTTCGACCATGGCGGGCACTATGCCGTGTTCGACTATCCGCTGAAGTAGGTGCTGGCGGACCGGGACGCCCACGCGCCGGGCGCCGGGCCTCCCCAGCCGGGATGATCTGTGCCAAGCTGGCCGGCAGCCGCGCTGCCGGGGCCCGTCCATGACCGTTCCGTCCTCCCGTCTGCTGTCCATCCGCCGCCATGACGGCCTGCGGGACGCCTGGCATGTGGCCAGCCTGGCGCCCCCACCGGCGCTGTCGGGCCTGGTGGACGGCTATGCCGACTATCGCGAGCGGACCAGTTTCACCACCCGCCGGGAACTGCCCCACGCCCAGGCCGTGCTGATCGTCAACCTGGCGGAACCGATCGGCATCGTGGGCGGCGACGGGCGACCGATCACCCTGCGGGCCGGCGAGGGCTTCATGGCCGGTGCCCACCTGGCGCCGGCGCTGTCCCGGTCGGGCGGCACCCAGGCGGGGATGCATGTCTTCCTGTCGCTCTCCAGCCTGCGGCGCCTGCTGGGCTGCCCGCTGACGGATCTGGTCGACCGCGTGGTGCCCCTGGATGCCGTCCTGGGGCCGGCGGGGACGCGGCTGGGCCAGGCGCTGGCGGAGGCGCCGGACGGGACCGGCCGCATGGCCGCGCTGGACGACGCGCTGACCCGCCGCTTCGCCGCCATGCCCGCCCTGCCGGGGGCCCAGGCGCACGCGCTGGCCCTGCTGCGCGACCGGCCCGACCTGGACATCGCGGACATCGCGCGGGACATCGGGTGGAGCGCCAAGCACTTTGCCAATCGTGTGAAGGACGCGCTTGGCGTGGGGCCGCGTACCTACCGCCGCCTGATGCGGTTCGAGGCACTGACCAAGCGGCTGGGGACCGGGCCGCCGGACGAGGGCAGCGGCGGCTGGGCCGGCATCGCCATCGATGCCGGCTATTGCGACCAGTCGCACATGATCCGGGAATTCCGGGAGTTCGCCGGGCTGACGCCGGGGCAGTACCTGGCCCAGTCCCTTCCGGACGGCGGCGGCCTGGTGGAGGCGGGGATAGGGGAGGTTATTTAGATCCAATCCAGGCCGCGCCGTTCGGCCCTATGGTCGGGCCAGCGGCATCGTCGCCGCCTGACAGGAGACTGAGCCCCATGCCCACCCGTTCCCTTATCCCCTGCCTGCGCTATCAGGATGCGCCGGCCGCCATCGACTTCCTGTGCGCCGCCTTCGGCTTCCAACGCCACGCCGTCTACGCCGACGACCAGGACCCCAGCCTCATCCACCACGCCCAACTGACGCTGGGCGATGGCATGGTCATGCTGGGGTCCGCCAGGCCCGGGCCGTCCACCGACGCTTACCGCTGGAAAACGGCGGCGGAGGCGGGGGGCGTCACGGCGTGCGTCTACATCATCGTCGACGACCTGGACGCCCACCACGACCGCGCCCGCGCCGCCGGGGCGGAGATCGTGACCCCGCCGCACGACAATGAAGGCTACCCTGGTCGCGACTACCACGCCCGCGACCCGGAAGGAAACAGCTGGAGCTTCGGCACCTACGATCCCTGGGCGCCGCTTTGAGGACGGCGCTTCGATGACCAGCGGCGGGCGTATCCGGTCCGCCGCCTTAGCCCGCTTACAGCGCCTTCACCGCTTCCAGCACGGCGTCGACATGGCCGGGCACCTTGACCTTGCGCCAGACCTTGGCCACCTGGCCGTCCTTGTCGATCAGGAAGGTGGCGCGCTCGATGCCGAAATAGGTGCGGCCGTACATGTTCTTTTCCACCCACACGCCATAGCGCTCGCACACGTCGCTGTCGGCGTCGGACGCCAGGGTGAAGGGCAGGTTGTACTTTTTCTTGAACTTGTCGTGGCTGGCCACGCTGTCCTTGGACACGCCGATGATGGTGGCGTCCACCTTCTCGAAGTGCGGCAGGGATTCGCCGAAGCCACAGGCCTCGGCCGTGCAGCCGCTGGTGTCGTCCTTGGGGTAGAAGTACAGCACCACCGGGCGGCCTTTCAGCGACGACAGGGTGACGCTGCCGCCACCATCGGTGGGCATGGTGAAATCCGGGGCGGGGGTTCCGACCTCAACGGCCATGGTGCTTTTCCTTCCTGGGTTTGGGCCTGGGTTCGTGCCTGGGTTCGTGCCGAGGTTTGCGACGGTGGACTGATGACGGGGGCAGATACGGTCCAGCCCGCCGGTTGGATCAAGGGGCCGGCGCCGGCAGGCGGGCGGCGGGTTCCTCCACCACCTTCCGGAACAGGGCGTGGGCCTGGGCCGCCGCGGCGCGGATCTTTGCCTCCGCCGCGTCGAAGTCAAGGCCATGGCCCACCGCTTCAGCCAGGGCCAGGCGCAGGGCCGGCGGCGCCTCCGCCACCTTGACCTCGCCCGCCACCGTCAGGCGCAGGAAGGCCTGCACCCGGCGCCACAGGCGGTGGATGTCGATCAGGGCGTCGGCGTCCGCCGCGTCCAGCAGCCCGGCGTCGCGCAGGCGGGTCAGGGCGCCGGTGGTGTTGGGGTCCAGGATGCCCGGATGGTCGGCGGCATGCCGCAGGGTCAGATACTGCACCAGGAACTGGATGTCGACCATGCCGCCGCGCACATGCTTCACCGACCAGGGGTCCTTGGTGTGGTGCTCCCGGTCCACACGGGCGCGCATGTCGGCCACGTCGGCCAGCAGCTTGTCCGGATCCCGGCGCTGCACCAGCACGGCGCGGATGGCCTCGGTCAGCTGCGCCCGCAGGGCCGGCGGGCCGGTCAGCACCCGGGCGCGGGTCAGCGCCATGTGTTCCCAGGTCCAGGCGCTTTCCCGCTGATACCGGATGAAGGCGTCCAGGCTGACGGCCAGCGGCCCCTTGTTGCCCGAGGGCCGCAGCCGCATGTCGACCTCATACAGCGCGCCCTCCGCCGTGGGGGCGGTGATGGCGTTGATCAGGCGCTGGGTCAGGCGGATGTAATACTCGCTGGGCGACAGCGGCTTGGGCCCATTGGATTGGTCGGCCCCATCCGGCACCTGATAGACCGTGATCAGGTCCAGGTCCGACCCCAGCGACAGCGAGCCGGCGCCCAGGCGGCCCATGCCCAGGATGGCCATGCCGGCACCCCCATCCGTTCCGGTTTCGAAACAGCCATGGCGGGGCCTGTACTCGATCTCCACCCGCTCATGCAGGACGGCCAGCGCCGTGTCCGCCACCTCGGTCAGGAAGGGGCCGCACTGGTCGCCGTCGGCCAGGTGCCGCAGGATCTGGATGCCGGCACGCAGGCGCTGGTCGCTGGTCCAGCGCCGCGTCAGGTCCAGCACCTCTTCGAAGTGGTGGGCATCGGCCAGCTGGCGGAACAGCCCCTCGCGTAATTCCTGGGCGTCCGGCAGATGGTCGAAGAAGCCAGGGGTCAGCACGGCGTCCAGCTGCGACGGACGCCGCGACAGGCTGTCGGCCAGGCGCGGGGCCGTGCCCATGATCAGGGCCACCAGCTCCAGCAGCTTTGGGTTGGCGTAGAACAGGCTGAACAGCTGAACCCCGGCGGGCAGGCGGCTCAGGAACTCATCGAACTTCAGGAAGGCCTGGTCGGGCTGGGCCGTGCCGCCCAGGGCCGCCAGCAGGCTGGGCACCAGCTCCGTCAGCAGCTCGCGCGCCCGGGTGCTGCGGGTGGCGCGGTAGCGGCCGTGGTGCCAGGCGCGGATTTGGGCGGCGACGGCCGAGGGGTTCTGGAAGCCCAGGCCCCGCAGGGTGGTGATGGTGTCGGGATCGTCCTCCGTCCCGGTGAAGACCAGGTTGCCGGGGCCGGACAGGGGCGGCGCCTCCTCGAACAGGGCGGCGTAGCGGTCCTCCACCCGCCCCAGGGTGGCCAGCAGCTCGGTGCGGAAGGTATCGGCGTCGGCATAGCCCAGGAAGGTGGCGATGCTGGCCACGCCCTTGTCGTCCACCGGCAGCTTGTGGGTCTGCTGGTCGTCCACCATCTGCACCCGGTGTTCCACCCGGCGCAAGAAGCGGTAGGCCGCCTTCAGATCCTCGGCGGCGTCCTCGCCCACGCGGCCGGCGGCCACCAGGGCGTCCAGTGCCATCATGGTGGCGGGCGTGCGCAGGTGGGGGTCGCGCCCGCCATAGATCAGCTGCTGGGTCTGGGCGAAGAACTCGATCTCGCGGATGCCGCCCCGGCCCAGCTTGATGTCATGGCCGTTCACCGCCTTGTCGCGGTGGCCCTTATGCGCGCCGATCTGGCGCTTGATGGAATGGATGTCCTGGATGGCGGCGAAATCCAGGCTGCGGCGCCAGATGAAATGGCGGATCAGGCCCATGAAGTCCTGGCCGGCCTTGCGGTCGCCCGCCACCGGCCGCGCCTTGATCATGGCCGCCCGCTCCCAGTTCTGACCCAGGCTGCCGTAATAGGCTTCCGCGGCGGAGACGGAGACGGCCAGGGGGGTGGCGCCGGGGTCGGGGCGCAGGCGCAGGTCGGTGCGGAAGACGTAACCGTCCACCGTCCGCTCCTCCATGATGCGCACCAGGTCGCGCGCCAGGCGCACGAAGGTGCGGGTCATCTCATCCGGGTCCCGGGCCTGCACCACGCCGTCGTCGTACAGGACGATCAGGTCGATGTCGCTGGAGTAGTTCAGCTCCAGCGCTCCGAACTTGCCCATGGCCAGCACGATCAGGCCGCTGCCTGCCTCGGGGTCGTTCTCGGCATCGGGCAGGCGGATGTCGCCCTTGGCCGCCAGTTGGCGCAGCAGGTGGCGGGCGGTCAGGCGCAGGGCCGCCTCCGCCAGCTGGCTCAGGGCGCCGGTCACCTGCTCCAGCGTCCAGGATTCCGCGATGTCGGCGGCGGCGATCAGCAGGGCGGCGCGGCGCTTGGCCACGCGCAGGGCCTTCATCAGGCGGTCGGTGGTGGCCCCGCCCACCTCAGCCCACAGCCCCTCCAACAGGTCCATGAAGGCGGCGTCGAAACCCAGGGTGGCCATCTGGCGGAAAAAGGCCTGTTCCTTCAGCAGGGCCTGGCCCAGGAAGGGGCTGTTGCCCAGGATGGCCCGCAGCAAGGCCCCGCCCGCCTCATCCGCCGCGTAGGTTCGGGCGAATTCCGCCAGTTCCCTGTCGCCGGAGTCCTCCGCCCGGCGCTGCCAGGACTCCAGCCCGCGGGCCAGAAGTTCGGTATCTGCCGCTTGGGGTAGGGATTTCGCATTGAACATGGATGTCTGACCGGGCTATGCCAGGAAACGGGTCTTGCCCCCGTGTAAACCTGTCCATCGTGACCCTATGTTGCTGGGACTGGACAAGGGGTGGGACGGGGCCCCGTTCGCTGTTCGCCGTTTCGCGGTTGTGGGTTCCCGGGGCAGAGTGCCCAAGGGCCCGCAACCCGGTCAAGCCATGCCGGAAGTCTGAGCCTTTGCCCCGTCCGATCCCGCCCATTCCCCCCGCCGAGGCGCCTTCCGAGGTGCCGACCGGGACGCAGGCGTCCGGGGATGTGGGCCTGCGCGTGCCGGGCCGGCGTCCGCCCGAGCCCACAGAACCCCCACCGGCCAAGCCGCCGCGCAAGCGCCGGGGCATGATCGGCCACACGGCCCTGGTCATCCTGGAACTGGCGGCGGGCCTGCTGCTGGTGGTCCTGGTCACGGCTGGCCTTTTGACCTGGCGCCTCAGCCGAGGGCCCATGCCCATCTCCTGGTTCGCGCCCTATCTTGAGCAGGCGGTGAATTCCGGCGGCACCGTCCACATCTCCGTCCACAAGGTGCTGCTCGCCAGGGCGCCCAAGGGCGCCACGGTGGAAATCCTGGCCGACGACGTGGTGCTGACGGGCACGGGCGGCGCCACCGTGGCGACGCTGCCGGAATTCCGCGTTGCCCTGTCGGTGCCGGCGCTGCTGCACGGCCGCCTGGCGCCCACCCGTATCGTGCTGGTGCGCCCCCGGCTGAACGCCATCCGCGAGGTCGACGGCCGTTTCCGCCTGGCGCTCATGTCGGACGACGACACCGACGACGGCAACGACTTCATGGCGGACCTGATCACGGCGCTGAAGCGGCCGCCGGATCCGCTGGAACCCCTGGGCGCGCTCACCAAGCTGGTGGTGTCCGAGGCGCGGCTGTCGGTGGATAACCGCCAGCTGGGCCTTGTGTGGTCCGCCCCCCGGGCCGACATCTCCCTGACCCGCGACCGACGGGGCATCACTGGCAACGCTCAGCTGGTGGTGGACCTGGGCGGGCACATGACGCAGGTGGCGGCCGATCTCGGCTATCGCCTGGCCGACGGCACCGTCAGCGCCGTGGCCCATTTCTCCGGCGTCAGCCCGGCGGACCTGGCGCGCGTCACCCGTGCGTCCGACGGTGTGCTGGCGGCCGTGGGCGGCATCGACATGCCCCTGGCCGGCACGGTGACGCTGGACCTCGCCTCCGACTTCTCGCCCCGCATCTTCGACGTGGCGCTCAGCGGCACGGCCGGCACCGTCACCCTGCCGGGGCGGCTGAAGGCGCCGCTGGCGGTGGCCAACCTGGATCTGCAGGCCAGGCTGGAGCCGGGGGGCCTGATCCTGAACCACCTGAACCTGACCCTGCCCGGGTCCGGCGGGCCCGCGCCCGCATCCACCGTCATGCTGACGGGCAAGGGGGTGAAGCGGGACGACGGCAGCTATCGCGTGACCCTGGCCACCGAGGTCAAGTCCGTGCCGTTGAACGCGCTGGACGCGCTGTGGCCCCTGGACGCCCTGCCGAAGCCGCGCGCCTGGATCATGCAGAACCTGTCGGATGGCGCCTTCGACAAGGTCACCTTCAATTTAGAGGGCAACGCCCCGGCCGACCTGTCGGATATGGTGCCCAGCCGCATGATGGCCAACTTCGCCTTCTCCGGCGCCACCGTGAACTACATGGACGGCCTGCCCAAGGTGAAGGATGTGGGCGGCACCGCCACCTTCGACGGCGGGCACCTGGGCATCGAGCTGACGCAGGGCCGCCTGCTGGACCTGGCGCTGGGCACCTCCCGCCTGGACATCACCGGCTTGGACAAGACGGCGCAGAAGATGGAAATGACGCTGCCGGTCAGCGGCCCCATCTCCTCCGCGCTCACCGTTATCGACACCCCGCCCCTGGGCTATGCCAGGAAGGTGGGGCTGGTGCCGGCGACCGTGGCCGGCACCGCTGATATGACCCTGCGCTTCGACTTCCCGCTGGTCGCCACCCTGAAGATGGACCAGGTGAAGCTGGGCGTGCAGGCGCACCTGAAGAACGTGGCCGCCGACGGCATCGTCGCCGACATCAAGGCGTCGGACGGCGATCTGAACCTGGTGCTGGACAACAAGGGCATGGACACCAACGGCACCGCCCGCCTGAACGGCATGCCGGCCCGCATCCTGTGGCGCGAGAATTTCCCGGCGGAGGCGCCCATTGGCACCCGTGTCGCCCTGCAGGCCACGGCCAACGACCGCGACCGCCAGCTATTCCACCTGGATTTCCCCGACTGGGTGCGCGGCCCCGTGGGCGTCAGCATGGTCTACACCAGGGACGCCCAACATCAGGAGACCATCCTGGCCGACCTGGACCTGACCAAGTCGGCCCTGGCCGTGTCCCTGATGGACTGGCGCAAGGTGACGGGCGTACCCGCCTCCGGCCATGTCGAGGTGGGCTTCGACCAGGGCCGGCCGCTGCACGTCACCCGCTTTCAGCTGAAGGCGGACGGGATGGAGGCGTCGGGCAGCATGGACCTGAAGCACGACTTCTCCATCGGCCATATCGCGCTCGACCGTTACCGCCAGGGGCGCACCGACGCCGCCATGACGGTGGACGTGGACGACGCGGGCGGCATGCGGATCAAGGCAGCGGGCCCGTCCATGGACGCGCGGCCCTTCCGCCGGTCGGCGAGTGGCGGTGGGGGCCCATCCCACACGCTGACCGAGGCGGAACTGAAGGCGCTGGACGCGCGGCCGCCGCTGGATATCGATTTCAACTTCGACAAGGTGGTGACGGCCAACGGCGGGCGCGAGATCGGTGCCAGCAAGGGCCAGTTCGCCCGCCGGGGCCGCAGCTGGCGTTCCGTCGTGCTGGACAGCCGCATCGGCAAGGACAACGCCGGACACCTGGCCCTGCGCTATGTGCCGGACGGCAACGCCATGGCGCTGACCATCACCTCCGACGACGCGGGTGCGGCCCTGCAGCAGCTGGACGTGCTGGATCATCTGCGCGGCGGCAAGCTGGTGGTGAAGGGCCACAGCACGCCCGGCGACCCGCATGAGGTGGTGGACGGCACCCTGGATGTCACCGACTACCAGGTGGTGGAGGCGCCGGTCATGGCGCGCCTGCTGTCGGCGGCCAGCTTCCAGGGCTTCTCCGACTTCATGAGCGGCGCCCCCATCACCTTTGCCAAGCTGGAAGGCGGCTTCCACTGGACCGACACCGGCGTCAGCTTCCACGATGTCCGCACCTCGGGCGCCGCCATAGGCCTGACCATGGAGGGGGAGATCAACCTCAACCGCGGCATGGCCGACCTTCAGGGCACCATCGTGCCCTTCAGCACCTTCAACAAGTTGCTGGGCGCCATCCCCATAGTCGGCGACCTGCTGACGGGCGGCGAGGGGCAGGGGCTGCTGTCGGCCACGTACCGGGTGAAGGGCCCGCTGGACGACCTGGACGTGTCGGTCAACCCGCTGGCCGTGCTGGCCCCCGGCTTCCTGCGCAACCTGTTCTTCCTGTCGCCCACGGATGAGGACGGCAAGCCGGAGGCGAAGCCCGCCCCCCGGAAGAAACCGGCCAAGCCGGCGGGCGACCCGGCAACGCCCGCCCAGGTAACACCCGACACGCCGAAGTAGCAGGACTTTCCGGCGGGGTGCTATCCTGGCGCGGGTTCATGGTTTTGGGGTGGGCTTATGCTTGGTGGCGTGTCGGCGCTGGTCCGTCCTCATGACCCGGCAGATCTGGACCGGGCCTTCCTTGAAAAGCGGCGCCTGCACCTGTGCACCGGCCAGGCGGATGTTTTCGCCCGGCTGCTGCCCTGGTCGCTGATCAACGCCCAGGTGACGCTGGCCGGCCTGCACAACGGCCGCCTGCGCCTGGTCCGCTCCGGCCAGGATCTGCCCTATGAGACGGTGGTAGGCCGCAACAAGGCGGGCCAGATGTTCCTGAAAACCGCCGCCCTGCACGACCAGATCGGCCAGGGTCTCAGCCTGGCCCTGAACCACCTGCACCATGTCTCCCCCCGCATCGCCGCCCTGGTCGCGGCGGTGGAGCGGCGCTATCGCGTGCGCGGCGGCGCCAACGCCTATGTCAGCTTCCAGCGCGAGGGGGCTTTGGGTCCCCACTGGGACAACCACGACGTCATCATCCTGCAGATATCGGGGGAGAAGCGCTGGCACTGCCATGGCGTCCGCGCCGTCCATCCCCTGGTCAGCCGCAGCTATCCCACCGTGGCGGAGGCGGGGCCGGTAGAGTGGGAGGACACCTTGCGCCCCGGCGACGTGCTGTACATCCCGCGCGGCGACATCCACTGGGCCGCGGTGGCGGAGGGTGGACACTCCGTCCACCTGACCATCAACCTGGGGGGCCTGCGCGCCCGCGACATGCTGCGCGCCCTGGCCGGCCGGCTGGAGGGGGGCGAAGACGCCTTCCGGGAAGAGGTCATGGCCCTGGCCGATGAGGCGGCGACGCGCCGGCAAATGGCGGTTCAGGCCGATCTGCTGCACGGTGCGCTGGAGCAGCCGGACCTGGACGCCCTGTTCACCCAGCTGGATGGGGAGCGCGAGGCGTTCCAGCCCATGAACCTGGGCCTGGACCGCACCTTGTCGGGCACCACGGAAATCCATCCCGCCGCGCGCGGCCCGGGGCCGGTTCCATCCAGGTTGCCGCCGGATCAGCGGCGGGTGCTGACGCAGCTGCTGGCCACGGACGGTGCCCGTCTGGGCGCGCTGAAGCGGGACCTGCCGGACATGGAAGGTCCCACCGTGGCCGATGCGGTCGCCGGCCTGGCCCGCGCCGGCCAAGTCTGGCTGTTCGACGACTGAGCCTCAGCGGCCGCCCTTGGCGTCCCGGATCATGTTGCGGGCAATGACCAGCTGCTGGATCTGGCTGGTGCCCTCATAGATGCGGAACAGGCGGACGTCGCGGTAGAAGCGTTCCACCCCGTATTCGGCCATATAACCGGCGCCGCCGTGGATCTGCACGGCGCGGTCGGCCACGCGCCCCACCATCTCCGAACAGAACAGCTTGGTGCAGGCGGCCTCCGTGCCCACATCGCGGCCGGCGTCGCGCTGGCGGGCGGTCTCCAGCACCATGCAGCGGGCGGCGTAGGCTTCCGTCCGGCTGTCGGCCAGCATGGCCTGCACCAGCTGGAACTCGGCGATGGGCTGGCCGAACTGCTGGCGGTCCAGGGCGTAGGCCAGGCTGTCGCGAATCAGGCGTTCCGCCACGCCCACGCAGACGGCGCCGATGTGCAGGCGCCCCCGGTCCAGCACCTTCATGGCGGTGCGGAAGCCCTGGCCCTCGCGCCCGCCGATGATGTTGGCCGCCGGCACCCGCGCGTCCTGGAACACCACGTCGGCGGTGTGGCTGCCCTTCTGCCCCATCTTGCGGTCCGCCGGGCCGACGCTGACGCCGGGCGTGCCCGCCTCCACTAGGAAGGCGGTGACGCCCTTGGCGTCGCGGCTGGCGGGGTCGGTGCGGGCGAACACGGTGAACAGGCCGGCATGCGGCGCGTTGGTGATGAAGCGCTTGGTGCCGTTCAGTACATAGTGGTCGCCGTCGCGCCGGGCGCTGGTGCGCAAGCTGCCGGCATCCGATCCCGCCTCCGGCTCCGTCAGGGCGAAGGCGCTGATGATCTCGCCGGTGGCCAGCTTGGGCAGGTAGTGCCGCTTCTGCGCCTCCGTCCCGTCGATGACCAGCCCTTGCGAGCCGATGCCGTTGTTGGTGCCGATGAGGGAGCGGAAGGCTGGCGAGGTCTGGCCCAGTTCGAAGGCTACCTGCACCTCTTCCGCCATGGTCAGGCCCAGGCCGCCATACTCCTCGGGTATGGACAGGCCGAACAGGCCCAGATTCCGCATTTCATCCACGATGTGCGGTGGAATGGCGTCATCTTCCGCCACCTGGTGTTCCAGCGGCACCAGCCGGTCGCGCACGAAGCGGGCCACGGTGTCCAGCAGCTGGTTCAGCGTCTCTTGATCCAAGGCCATACGGTCGCCCCTTAGTTCAGGCTGGCGAAGCCGTGGCCGTCGCGTACCAGGCGCTCCAGCAACGGCGCGGGTCGCCACTGCTTGGCGCCCGTCGCCCGATGGAACCGGGTGATGGCGTCCAGGATGAGGCCCAAGCCCACCTGGTCGGCCCAGAACAGGGGGCCGCCGCGCCAGGCGGGGAAGCCGTAGCCGTGGACCCAGATCATGTCGATATCCAGGGCGCGGGCGGCTACCCCTTCCTCCAGGATCTTCGCGGCCTCGTTCACCATGACGTACAGGCAACGCTCCAGGATTTCCTGGTCGGGGACACCCCGCGGGGTGATGCCTTTGGCGGCGCGGTCCCGGGCGATCAGCTCGGCCGTGACCGGGTCGGGCAGGGGTGTGCGGCCGCCGGCTTCATAGCGGTAGATGCCGGCGCCGGTCTTCTGGCCATGGCGGCCTTGCTCCGCCAGGCGGTCCAGCCAGCCGGGGGGCGGGGTGTCGGGGTCGCCGGCCTTGCGCCGCTCCTCCCGGATGCGCCAGCCCACGTCCAGCCCGGCCAGGTCGCCCATGGCGAAGGGGCCCATGGGGAAGCCGAAACCCGTCAGCACGCGGTCCACCTGTTCCGGCGCCGCCCCCTCGTCCACCAAGGCCGTGGCCTCGCGCGCCCGCTGGTGCAGCATGCGGTTGCCGACGAAGCCATAGCAGACGCCCACGGCCACGCCCACCTTGCCGATGCGCCGCGCCACGTCCATGGCCGTCGCCAGCACGTCGGGCGCCGTCTCCCGGCCCCGTACCACCTCCAGCAGGCGCATGACGTTGGCCGGGCTGAAGAAGTGCAGGCCTGCCACGTCCTGCGGCCGGCTGGTCACGGCGGCGATGGCGTCCACGTCCAGGGTGCTGGTGTTGGTGGCCAGGATGGCGCCCGGCCGGCACACCTGGTCCAGCCGGATGAAGATCTGTTTCTTCAGGTCCATGGACTCGAACACCGCCTCGATCACCAGGTCGGCGTCCGCCAGGTCGCCGTAGTCCAGACGGGGACGGATCAGGCCAAGGCGGGCGTCTGCTTCCTCCTGGCTCAGCTTGCCCCTGGCCACGCTGGCCTGGTAGTTGCGGCGGATCGTGGCCAAACCCCGGTCCAGCGCCTCCTGGGTCGTGTCCAGCAGCACGACGGGGATATGCGCGTTGGCGAAGCACATGGCGATGCCGCCGCCCATGGTGCCGGCGCCGATGACGCCCACACGGTGCACGGGGCGGGGCGTCACGTCGGGCGCCAGCCCCGGCACCTTGGCCACCGCCCGCTCGGCGAAGAAGGAATGGATCAGGCCCGCGCGCTGGGGGCTGTCCATGCAAGCCAGGAACAGATCCCGCTCCCGCTTCAGCCCCTCGGCCAGGGGCAGGGTGCAGGCCGCCTCCACCGCATCGACGCAGCGGTGCGGGGCGAACAGGTGCGGAGATTTCCGGGCCAGATCGGCGCGGGCGGCGCCGAACAGCGACGGGCTGATGTCGGCGATACGATCCCCCCGGGCTCCGGTGCGGCGGGGCATCAGGCCCTTGGCCCGCACGCGTTTGGCGAAGGCCAGGCCGGCGGCCAGGGGGTCAGGCTCTGCCGCCACCCAATCGACCAGGCCGATGTCCAGCGCCATGGCCGCCGTGACGGGCTCGCCGCTGACGATCATCTCCAGCGCCTTGGCCGGGCCCACCAGGCGGGGCAGGCGCTGGGTGCCGCCGGCGCCCGGCAGCAGGCCCAGCTTCACCTCCGGCAGGCCCAGCCTGGTTCCTGGAAGCGCCACCCGGAAATGGCAGCCCAGCGCCACCTCCAGCCCGCCGCCCAAGGCCGTGCCGTGCAGCACGGCGATGACGGGCTTGGGACTGGCCTCCAGCGCCGCCACCACGTCCGGCAGGATGGGCACCAGCGGCGTCTGGCCGAATTCGCGGATGTCGGCGCCGGCCATGAAGGTGCGGCCGGCCGCCAGCAGCACCAGCAGGTCCGCCTCCCCGTCCGCCTGACCCAGTCCCAGGGCACGCAGCAGCCCGGCCCGCACAGCCTGGCCCAGCGCGTTCACGGGCGGCTGGTTGACGGTGATGATGCCGGTGCGGCCCTGGCGCTGATAGCGTACGGGGGTGCAGTCGGTGGCGATGCCGCTGGCGTCCATGGTGCTCTCCCTCCCTCAAGGCGCCTGGTTGGGTCGGCGCCATCCGGCAGGACAGTATCAAAGCGCCGACGCATTGCAATGTCTGCGGAATATAATTCTGCATAACGGAATTTATGGTGCGCCGCGCGGGATTATGACGCCTTGGCCCTCTCAATCTGCCCAGGGCGCCGGTCCCTGTCGGTCGGATCAGGTCGGATTGGAAAAGGGCTTCGCCGTGGCTTTTGGGGGGACGGCCGGAGGGACCGTTTGCGGGGCCGTGGCCTCGGGTGGTGGAGTGTCGTCCTGCCAGGCCACCCAGAAGCGGACCGTGCTCCGCCGCCGCGTTTCAGCCCGCTTGTTCATGAGGGTCAAGGTCAGGATTCGGGTGCCGCTCTCCAGCGTGCCGCTGTACTCGCTGCCCGTGTACATGCTGTCGGCGATGAAGGTGGCGACCCCGTCGCCGCAGACATAGCGGGCGCATTCGCCCATGGGCGCCCCATCCTGTGAGATGCCGCAATAAACGGCGACGACCTGGGCTGTCCCGGGCAGCTCCACGAACAGGTTCTCTTCCCCTCCCGGGCGGATGGTGGCCCGTGTCTGCGCCTCCGTCACCCGCACCCCGGGGGCGCCCAGGTCCCGCGCCATGCGGTTCCCGCCCTGGTAATCGTTCCAGGCCTGGCAGAAGGGATAGTCCACGACGTTGGCGCCCCGGAAATAACCGGGGTTGGTGGGTAACCCCGCCTGCCGCCACCAGGGGTCCGGTATCGAGGCCGTCATCAGGCCATAGACCAAGCTGACGGACAGTGCGGCCGAAATCAGGGATACCAGCAGCCGGCTCATGAGTGCGACGGGGAACGGCATCTGGGCCTCAAGCGACAAATTCGCGTGCATGGCTGCTGCTTCCTTAATTTATTGCACAATGTAGAAGAAATTAGCGCGACCCTTCAGGAGGGCGACGGGGGGAGGGCGGGAATTCAGGGGACGCTGGTGCCATCGTCGCGCCAGGCTATCCAGAAATGGCCGGTGACGCTGTCTTCGGGGCCGGCGGAGCGGGTGGACATGGCCAAGGTCAGGACACGGCCTTTCACGTAGGCGCTATCCTCGACGAAAGCCGAGACACCGGTACCGCAGCCGCCGCGGGAACACTCTTCGACAGTGGTTTTCACCGCACCCGGTCGGGTGATGCCGCAGTAGATGGCGGTCACCTTGGCCGCCTGGGGCAACAGGACGGCCAGATCCTGTTCCGCGCCCTGGCGCACCGCGCCCCGGGTGGTGACCTCGGTCACGTGGACGCCGGGGCCGTGCAGGTCACGCGCCAGGCGGCTTCGGCCCTGATAGTCGGTCCAGGCCTGGCAGACGGGATAATCGGGCTGGTTGAAGCCCCGGAACTGGCCGGGATAGCTGGGCATGCCGGCGCGTATCCACCAGGGGACGGGCACCAGCACCGACATCATGGCGCAGCAGACGGTGAAGGCCACGGCGATCGTGGCAAGCGATTGCAGCAGCCGGCCCCGGTCCAGGAAGCGCAGCAGCACCAAGTTTTCCAGCCGCCGGCTGGCGATGGCCAGGATGCTTGAGGCGATGTCGCGGCGATAACGGTTCAGGGCGGCATCCGGCCCCAGGGCCGCCAAGGCGTTGACGTAGGATTCCTCCAGGTCGCCCATGCGATCCTCCACCTCCTCGGGGGTGGCCACCAGCATCAGGCAAAGGCGGGGGAACAGGGGCAGGACGGTTGGGGTGACGACGGCGATGCTGTTTTCGGACGGCGTCGTCATGGTTCAGACCCCCTTGCCCGCCAGATCCAGTCCGAATTCCAACTCGTGGCGGGTGTTGACGGCGTGATCCAGCGCCTGACGCCCCTCGCCGGTCAGCTTGAAATAGCGCTTGGCCCGGCCGCCGCGCGTCGGCGTCGGCTCACCCAGGTAGGATTCCAGCAACTCCTTGGCCGATAGGCGGTCCAGGGTGGTATAGACGGCGCCCAGCGTATGCTCCCGCCGGGTGCGGCGGCTCAGCTCATCACGGATGGCCACGCCGTAGGCGCCGTCGCCCAGCGCCAGGATGACCATCATCACCGCCTGTTCCAGTGTGCCTAATGTGTTCCTGCCCATCACGCCCCGCCCGGCTTTCAATTTCTTCTACAATGTATATTCGACAGGCGCAGGGCGTCAATGGGACTGGCCAGGGCAGGAGGGGACTCAAACCGCCCGGCCGACCAGGGCCACGCGGTTGGCCAGTTCTACCAGGCGGGGACCCAGTTCCTTTTCCAGCCGCTCGGGCGTCAGAATGTAGGATGGGCCGCCGCAGTTGAACGCCAGGGGCGGCTGGCCCGGTTGGGTGGGACGCAGGGGCACGGCGACGGAATTCACGCCCTGCACCCATTCGCCGACGTTCAGGCAAAAGCCGCGTGCCCGGATTTCGTCGGCGGAGCGCAGGATGCCCCGCTCCACCATGGGCCAGAACTCCTCGCCCGCCCGTTGGCGCAGGCGTTCCATCAGCTGGGCCCGGGTGGGCTGGTCCAGGGCCGCCAGATAGGCGCGGCCGATGCTGGATCGGCCCAAGGACAGGCGCGACCCGACATCCTGCTGCAGGCTGACCATGCCGGGCGCCCGGGCGCAGGCGATGTAGACCATGCTGAGGTCGTCGCGGCCGGCCAGGGCGGTCAGCACGCCGTCGCCGGCGTGGTCGGCCAAGGCCTGCAGGTAGGGCTGCGCCGTTTCCCGAATCTTCAGCCCGCCCAGGCAGGCATAGCCCAGGCCCAGCACGGCCACACCCATGCGGTATTTGCCGCTGTCGGGCAGGTAATCCAGATAGCCCAGCTTGGCCAGGGTGTAGGTCAGGCGCGACACCGTGGCCTTGGGCAGGCCGCAGCGCTGCGCCAGGTCGGCATTGCCCAGGGGGCCGTCGGTGGGCTCGAAACAGCGCAGGATGTCCAGGCCGCGCGACAGCGCCGTGACGAACTGCCGGTCCCCGCCGGCCTCGTCACCCATGTCTTCCATGACCGGACTGCTGCGCTTCTTCAAGGCATCCCTCCCCAGGGTGGCAATACGCGCCCCAGGACTGATTATACGTCTCCGCCACCGGAGGAAACGGCGAACGACTTTTCGATGAAGCGGAAATAGCGGTGCAGCACGCCCCCGAAAAAGGCGATCAGCAGCAGAAGGCGGATGCTTTCCCACGATGCCGGCGGCAGGCCCAGCCAAGCCAGAACGCCACGGTCCGCCATCCGAGGGGCCAGCCCCCAGAACTCCGCCAGGTTCAGGACCAGAAGGATGCCGACAACGGGCATGAGCAGGACGATGAAGGCCCGTCCTTTCCTCACGCGCGCCATGGCGCCGGATGACAACGCGGCATCGTGCATAGGAGATGGCCCGGTCCGGAGACCGCGCGCCACCGTTTGGCCGGCGGTCGCGCGAAGGCCGCAGTCTCTGATGACCACGGTGTCATTGCAACCGGAAGAAGAGGGGCTATGCGATGGGTCAGGCTTCGTCCCCGAGGGCCACGCCCAGGTTGGTCGACGCCTATTCCAGGCGAAAGAACTTCGGGAGCCAAATGGCGGCGCCGTGGAGTATCAATCCGGCGCAGGCCATTATCGAGAGTATGCTGATGGACCGCCCATTGGCAGGTGGAAGGCCCAGCCAGTCCATTATGGACTTTCCGCCCAATCCGGCGGCGCTCACCAAATTTATATCAAGAGCAGGCCGATTAGGGCCGTTATGACCGCGCATCGTCTGACGAGAGGGGATCGAATGCAACCAGCGCTCTATTGGATCGCCTCCGGTGACCCGCCTTGGATAGGCCGGCTGGCCATTATGGCCAGGCCCCGGGCGGGCGACTGGCTGGAGGATGAGGTCGCTGCATGGCACGCCGCCGGGGTCAACGAAGTGATCAGCCTGCTGGAACCGGCGGAGGTCAGCGAACTGGGCCTTATGAGCGAGGAAGCTCTGTGCCGGGGGCTGGGGATGGCTTTCACCAGCCTTCCCATTCCAGACCGGGGGGTGCCGGATTCGCGGCGCCAGGTGGCCTCCCTGGCGCGGCGCCTTTCCCGGGACGTGGCGGCAGGCCTATCGGTCGCCGTGCATTGTCGGGCGGGTATCGGCCGGTCGTCACTGCTGGCGGCTTGCGTGATGGCCAGTACCGGCCTGGATGCATCGGCGGCGTTCGCCCGCATCGCCCAGGCGCGGGGCGTGCCCGTCCCGGACACGGAAGGGCAGCGTGCCTGGGTGCAATCCTTCGCCGAGGCGCTGCCCTTGCTGGTCTGACTCAGGCCTCGTCCCGAAGCTCCACGCCCAGGCTGGCCAACGCCTTCCAGTAACCCGGATAGGTCTTGGCGACGCAGCCGGGGTCCAGGATGGTGATGTCGCGGATCTTCAGGCCCGCCAGGGCGAAGCTCATGGCGATGCGGTGGTCGGCGTAGGTCTCGACGCGGGTGGGCAGGCTCTGGCCCGCCAGGCCGGGGTCGCTGGCCACAGCCAAGTCGTCGCCCTCCTCGACCGCCAGGCCAGGGCGGATGCGCGACAGTTCCGTCGCCAATGCCGCCACGCGGTCGCATTCCTTCACCCGCAGGTTGGCGATGCCGGTGAAGCGCACGGGCGTGGTGTTGAAGGCCGCCAGCACGGCCAGGGTGGGGATGGCGTCCTGCATCTGCGACCCGTCGATGACGGCCGGCAGGTGCGGAAACAGGCGAATGAAATCGTAGGCGCGAGCGTCCGGCTGGGTGAAGGCGTCGGCCGGGGTGCCCAGGTCGATGGCGCCACTGGTCAGGGCCTCGGCCGCCCACAGATAGGTCGCGGCGGAGGCGTCCGGCTCCACCGCGAAGTCGGCGGCCTGGTAGCCGGTGGCGGCGACGGTCCAGACGGTGTCGCTGGGGTGGGTGACCCGGGCGCCGAAGGCGGCCATGGCGGCGGTGGTGAGATCGACATAGCCCTTGGCGCCGATGTCGGCACCGGTCAGCACCACGTCGGTGGGCTGGGACCCCAAGGCACCCATCATGAGCAGGGCAGAAACATATTGGCTGGACAGCCCGCCATCGATCTCCACCCGGCCGCCAGCGAATCCGCCAGCATGGCCGCGCACAGTTACGGGCGGGCAGCCCGTGGGGGCGTCAATATCCACGCCCAGGGTCTTGAGGGCTGCCACCAGCGGGGCGATGGGGCGCTTGCGCATGTGCGCGTCGCCGTCCACCACCACGGTGCCGTCCACCGCCGCCGCCACGGCGGCCGTCAGGAAACGGGTGGCGGTGCCGGCGTTGCCCAGGAACAGCGGCTGGGCTGGGGCCTTCAACGCGCCGGTGCCATGGACGACGAAGGTGGTGTCATCGGGCTCATCAACACCCACGCCCATGTCGCGCAGGGCCTGGGCCATGTAGCGGGTGTCGTCGCTTTTCAGGGCGCCCGTCAGCCGGCTGGTGCCAACCGCCAGGCCGGCCAGCAGCAGGGCGCGGTTGGTGATGGACTTGGACCCCGGCGGCGCCACCCGGCCCTTCAGCGGACCCTGCGGCGGGATGATGGTTGTCGCGCCCGTACCCATTTTTTCCTTGTTCCTCAAGCGCCGGCGCGGCCATCCGGCCGCTTGGCTATCCTCGCTTTCCAGTCCGCTACGCTCCCCGGAAAGCTCCGGCGCCCGCCGTCGCGGGCTACCGGCGGCGTGACCGCCACGCCGCCGGGCTTATCCTCACCCCTGGAACGGATCCCGCATCAGGATGGTGTCGTCGCGCTCGGGGCTGGTGGACAGCAGGGTCACCGGGGCCTCGATCAGCTCCTCGATGCGGCGGATGTACTTGATGGCCGTGGCCGGCAGCTCGGCCCAGGACCGGGCGCCGTAGGTGCTTTCGGTCCAGCCCTGGAAGGTCTCGTAGATGGGCTCCACCTCGGCCTGGGCCGACTGGCCGGCGGGCAGGTGGTGGATGACCTCACCCTTGTAGCGATAGCCGGTGCAGACCTTCAGTTCCTCGATGCCGTCCAGCACGTCCAGCTTGGTCAGGGCGATGCCGTCGATGCCGCCGACCTTCACCGCCTGGCGCACCAGCACGGCATCGAACCAGCCGCAGCGGCGCTTGCGGCCGGTGACCACGCCAAATTCCTTGCCCTTGGCGCCGATCAGCTCACCGATGTCGTCGAACAGCTCGGTGGGGAAGGGGCCGGAACCGACGCGGGTGGTGTAGGCCTTGGTGATGCCCAGCACGTGGCCGACGGCGCCGGGGCCCATGCCGCTGCCGGCGGCGGCGTTGCCCGACACGGTGTTGGATGAGGTCACGAAGGGATAGGTGCCGTGGTCCACGTCCAGCATGGCGCCCTGGGCGCCCTCGAACAGGATGCGCTTGCCCTGGGCGCGGGCCTCCTCCAGGCGCTGCCAGACGACGGCGCTGTAGGGCAGGATGCGCGGGGCGATCTCGCGCAGCTGGGCCAGCAGCTCGGCCCGGTCGATCTCGGGCGCGTTCAGGCCGCGCAGCAGGGCGTTGTGGTGGAACAGCAGCTGGTCGACCTTGTGCTCCAGCACGGCCTCGTCGGCCAGGTCGCACAGGCGGATGGCGCGGCGGGCCACCTTGTCCTCATAGGCCGGGCCGATGCCGCGGCCGGTGGTGCCGATCTTGCCGGCGCCGCGCGCCTCCTCGCGGGCCTTGTCCACCGCGCTGTGCAGCGGCAGAATCAGGGTGGCGTTCTCGGCCACGATCAGGCTTTCCGGGGTGATCTGCACGCCTTGGGCTGCGATGTTCTCGATCTCGCGCAGCAGGGCCCAGGGATCGACCACCACGCCGTTGCCGATGACCGACAGCTTGCCCGGGCGAACGACGCCGGAGGGCAGCAGCGACAGCTTGTAGGTGACGCCGTTGATGACCAGCGTGTGGCCGGCGTTGTGGCCGCCCTGGAAACGGACGATGACGTCGGCGCGGCTGGACAGCCAGTCGACGATCTTGCCCTTGCCTTCGTCACCCCACTGCGAGCCGACGACCGCGACATTGGCCATGATGCTTCTCCCTCTAAAACGGCGCTCAATAGCAGGCGCGGGGCGGCGATGCGGCACCCGCAGGATTTCCAAACAGGTGGACGCTCAGACCTCGACGGTCCAGCCGTCCCGCAACAGGTGGCTGCAGCCCAGGCGCTTGGCCTCGGCCGGCTCATCGTCCAGCGGCTCCAGCGCCGCCACCGTGTCCCAGCCCTTCTCACGCAGGCGCTGGGCCTGGGCCGCCGGGGTGCCATGGGGCAGCAACAGGCGGCGGGCCGGCGCCGGCCCGGGCACGGACTCAATGACCGTGTCGGTGAACAGGGTGAAGCCGGTGGCCGGTTCCCCCGCCAGGGTGCGATAGCGGCCGCCGCGCCCAATCTCTCCGCGCACGCCACGGGCGAAAATGGTGAAGCTGACGCCGGTCTGGTATTCGAACCCGCGCTGTTCCACGGGGTCGATCGTGATCTGGACGTGCGGGGCGGCGCTGACGATCAGGTTCACCACGGTGGCCAGGCGCTGGCGTTCCGGCTCCGCCTCCGCCGGCAGTTCGACGGCGGCCAGCGCTTCCACGGCGGCGGGGGCGTTGCCGCAGCAGGCCATCACGCGGCCCAGCAGCTCGGCGGCGGCTCCGCCGATGGCGGCCAAGCCGGCGGCGTCGCGGTGGTCCAGGGCCTCGCGCGCGGCGCGCTGGGTGGCCTCATCCAGGTCCAGGGAGCGGAACAGCGCCGGCACCAGGGTGGGCACCGTCAGGTCCACGGTCAGGCCCTCGGCGCCCAGGTTGGTCAGGGCTTCCGTGGCCAGCAGCACGATCTCGGCATCAGCCTCGGCGCGCAGGCTGCCGATCAGCTCCACGCCCACCTGGCCGAACTGGCGCTCATGGCGCAGCTGCGACCCCTTCACGCGCAGCACCTGGCCGGCATAGGACAGGCGCAGGGGGCGGGGGGCGTTGGCCAGACGGGTCTGGGCGATGCGGGCCACCTGCAGCGTCATGTCGGCGCGCAGGCCCATCATGCGCTGGGACACCGGGTCCATCAGGCGGAAGGTCTGGTGCGCCAGCTTGGCGCCGGGCCCGGCCAGCAGGCCCTCCTCGAACTCGATCAGCGGCGGCTTGACCCGGTCGTACCCATGGCGGCCGAAGTCCGCCATCAGCTGTTCCACGATGCGGGCCTCGTGCTGGGCGGCGGGCGGCAGAAGATCGCGCAAGCCGGCCGGCAGCAGGGCCTTGGCCGCAATGGCCTCGTCGGCGCTGTCAGTCATAATGCAGAAGGGTCCCGGGCGTCGTAAGGGCGACAGTGCCCGTTACGGGTCTTTAATCGCTGGCCGCCCGGCACGCAATTGTTTAAGCCCCGCGCCCGCTGGGGAGGGGGCATGCGGGGCCAACCTCACCGTGTGCCTGGCCTTTAGGGAGCACAAGAAACTGAGGCGAAGCCTCTCGTATTCTGCGGGTAAGCGCTTATACTCTTATATGCTTATCCGCCTATAGGCTGCGCCATGTCCGACACCTCTTCTGAAACAACGCGCTGGAGCGTTTCGGTTTCTAAAAAGACCGATATCGCCGTTCGCACTTTCCTGGCCCAACGTGGCATGAAGAAAGGCGATCTCTCCAAGTTCATTGAGGAGGCGGTCAAGTGGCGGGTGTTCGAGCAGACCATGGCGGAGGCACGTGGCGGGTTCGATGACATGTCGCCAGACGATCTGGATGATCTCCTGAACGAAGCCGTCGCCGCGACGCGGCAAGATCGCACGCCCAAAGCCTGACTGACCGGTGCGCGTCGTCGTTGATACCAACGTCCTGATCAGCGCGCTGCTGGCAAAAGCCTCACTGCCGGCCCGCTTGGTGACCCTTTGGCGAGAGGGGAGCTTCAGCCTGCTTGTCTCGACGCCCCAGTTGGACGAGTTGATGCGTGTCACCCGCTACCCGAAGATACGGGCGCGTCTGCCGCCGGCCATAGCGGGTCAGTTGATCAATGACATGCGTGAGATTGCGGAGATTGTGGAGCCTTTGCCGACAGTCTCCGCCTCACCCGATCCCTTTGACAATTACCTGCTGGCCACCGCATTGGCAGGTGACGCGGATTTCCTGATTACCGGCGATAAACAGGATTTGCTGAGCCTGCGGCGGTTCGAGGGCACTAAAATTCTGACTGTTCGTGACTTTCTGACCTTATTCGGATTGATGCCGCCAACTTAAGGCCAAGAAGGGCGGGGGCTTTGCCCCTTCAAACCACCCGCACATTCTTGAACTGCCAGGCGTCCTCGCGGTCCAGATCCTCGGGGAACAGGGCTTCGCGGCCGTCCAGGGGGGTCCAGTCGGTGTAGACGCCGACCACGGGCCCCAGGTAGGGCGTGGCGATCTCCATGACCCGCTCAAACGAGACCTCGTCGGCCTCGACGGGGCCCTGGGTGGGGTTCTCCAGGGCCCAGACCATGCCGCCCAGGACGGTGGCGCAGACCTGCAGGCTGGTGGCGTTGTTGTAGGGCACCAGCTCGCGCGCCTCCGCCACGGTCAGCTGCGAGCCGTACCAGTAGGCACCTTTCTCGTGGCCGCACAGCAGCACGCCAAGCTCATCGATGCCGTCGACGATCTCGGTCATCAGCAGGCGCTGCCGCTCCTGCTGCACATAGCCCTTGCCCACGAACTCGTGGATCGAGGTGATGGCGTCGTCGCAGGGGTGATAGGCGTAGTGGCAGGTCGGGCGATAGGCCACGCTGCCGTCCTCGTTCCGCGCCGTGAAATAGTCGGCGATGGAAATGGCCTCGTTATGGGTGACCAGGAAGCCGTGGAAGGGGCCTTCCATCGGCGTCCAGGTGCGCACCTTGGTGCTGATGCCCGGGCGGTTCAGGAAGATGGCCGCCTGGCTGCCGAAGTCGTGGCGCTGGCCGTCGGCGGGGAAGTGGCGCTCATGCGTGCCCCAGCCCAGCTCCGCCGGCTGGCAGCCTTCGCTGACGAAGCCGTCGATAGACCAGGTGTTGACGAACTCGCCCCGCTCGCGCGGGCGGTCGGCCACCTGGGTGTCGCGCTCGGCCACGTGCACGGTCTTGATGCCCAGGCGCTGGGCAAGGCGGGCCCAGCCGTCGCGTGTGGTGGGCACGGCCACGTCCAGGCCGTTGTCCTCGGCGATGTTCAGCAGCGCCTGCTTCATGAAGTGCGACACCAGCCCCGGGTTGGCGCCGTGGGTCAGCACGGCGGTGGGGCCGCCGGGGTAGCGGGTCTTCAGCTCCAGCGCCGCTTCGCGCAGGGCGTAGTTGCTGCGCAGCGACGGCGACAGGCTGGGGTCGGTATAGCCGCCCACCCAGGGTTCGATGCAGGTGTCGAGGTAGAAGGCGCCGGCCTCCTGGCACAGTTCCACCAGCGCCAGGGAGGAGACGTCGACCGACAGGTTCAGGACGAAGTCGCCCTTGCGCAGCAGCGGCACCAGGATGTCGCGGTGGTTGTCGCGGGTCAGGGGGCGGATCTGGAAATCCACCTGGTAGTGGGCCGCCTCGTCCCGGCCGCGCGCGTCGGCCGTGATGATGGTGATGCGGTCGGCGGTGATGTCCAGGTGCCGCAGCACCAGGGGAAGCACGCCTTGGCCGATACTGCCGAAACCGATGATATAAAGTCGCCCGGGGATGGCGGCATGTTTCACGGAATGGGACATCATAAACTCTCCGGGCTTTACCAACGGTTGACCGACCGTCTGTTGCTGTCGCGAATTCGCCGGCGTTCCTTCACGGGCGCCGGCCCCTCTGTTGAATTAAGAGCGCCGTGTTTGCCTCAAGCGATGCGGCGACGCAATATGCCGTATCGCGAATTCCGCCGAACCGGGGCGGAGACCAGGCCTGCGGTCGCCACCAGCGGGGCGTCGCGGACCTCCACCAGGCGGGCCTGGTCGAAGCCGTTGAAGGCCGTGCGCAAGGCGGCGCCGTAGGCGCCCAGCTGACCGATCTCGATCCAGTCGCCCTCGCGGATGTCCGCGGGCAGCAGGAAGGGACCGCGCATATAGTCGGCGCTGTCGCAGGTGGGACCCCAGAAGCTGAACTCCTGCAGCGCCTCGGCCTGCGTCGGGCGAATCAGGCGCACGGGAAACCGCATGCCCAAGGCGCCGGCGTCGGCCAGGCTGCCGTACGCGCCGTCATTGATGAAAAGCTCCGAACCACGGCGGCGTTCCACCTGGACGACGACCGAGGCGCCGGTGGCGACCAGGGCGCGGCCCGGCTCGCACCACACCTGCACGTTCGGCGCCAGATCCATGGCCACCAGGCCGTCGCGGATGGCGGCCATATAGTCGGCCAGCGGGGGCGGGTTCATGTCGGGGTAGCGGGCGGGGAACCCGCCCCCCACGTCCACCACGTCGATGGCGACGCCGGCGGCCTTCACCACGGCGTCGGCAATGGCCAGCGCGCGGGTGTAGGCCTGCGGGTCCATGCACTGGGAACCGACGTGGAAGCAGACGCCCACGCGCATGGCCAGCGGCCGGGCGGCGCGCAGCAGGGCCACCGCCTCGTCGAAGGCGGCGCCGAACTTGGCCGACAGGTCGTAGGCGGCCTGGCCCTTGGGCATGCCCAGCCGAATCATCAGGCCCAGGTCCGCCGCCACGGGGTCGAGGCGGGCGTCCACGCCATCGGCACCGGGCACACCCTCGGCGACCACGTCGACGATCTTGGCCAGTTCATCGGCCGAATCGAGCGAGAAGTCGCGCACCGACTGCTCGAAATAGGCGGACCGGATGGCGGCGCGGTTCTTCACCGGGTGCATGTAGTGCACGGCGGCCGACGGATACATCTGGCGGGCCAGGCGGATCTCGGCGGGGGAGGCGCAGTCGAAATGGCGCAGGCCGCCTTCGGTCAGGGCGCGCAGCATGGTGGGGTCGGGGTTGCACTTCACCGCGTACATGACGGTGCCGCGCTCGCCGTCGCCCAGCGCCTGCTCCACCGCGTCATGGAAGGCGGCGATGAACTCGCGCGCGTTGGCGGCCACCTGACGCGGACGCAGGCAGTGCATCGGCTCCGCCGGCGCCAGGCTGGCGACCAGGCTGTCCACGGTGGGGGCGGGCGCCGTAACGGCGGAGGGACGGGACTGCGCGCGCACGCGGCGCAGGGGGGAAACGGCGGAACGGAAACGATAGGCCATAGCAATACCCCTGTCCGGCTCGGTCGTCGCCCTCAGGCGTACGGGGAGCCGGCTTCATTCGGCTGAACCAGGGACCGCGCGGGGAAACGGGCATGGCGGTGGCGCCAGGGGCCGTTCAACGTCAGCGATCGGTGGGAAGGGGAATGATCTGGTCTAGCGCCGTGATTGCCGGGCCATCGGGTCGATCCGTCGACCTTAAGACCTCAAAGCGTCAACAGACGCGTCAGGACCAGAAGGGGCTTACCGCTTCACCGCCCGTTTTGTGGTGGAAAGCATGATGTTGGTTCCCTCTCAAGGCCCGGCCCAGTCACTTCGGCCGGATCTGCTTAAAAAGGACGCCTAACGTCGTTGCTTAACCATCCAAGGGTTCGGGCCATGTTCGATGACCGGAACCCAGGGGCCAGTGGCACGTGCGGGTGCGTCGCGAACTCTGTATTTAGGCGATTTGTCGCCCCAAGCAAACTTAAATTTTTGAAGGTGCGCTTCCCGCTCATCGCAAGGCTGGATAAGGAACCTGTTCCGCAGGGCCGGACTCAGGTGGCGCCGCCGTCCGCCTGGCCTTTGGACGCCGTCTTGGCCTGGGCCATCCAGGCCAGCAGGGCCACGACGGTGATGGGCGCCATCACCACCCAGCTGGGGTCGGTGAACGACAGGATCGCGCTGGCGGCCAGGGCGGCATTGGCGGCCAGGATCGCCAGGGCCACCAGGTCGTGCCGGCCCAGGCGGCGCACGGCCTGCTGGTAGAAGTGCTGGCGGTGGGCCCGCCACACCGGTTCCCGCCGCCACAGGCGCTTGGCCAGGGTCAGGGTGGCGTCGCTGAGATAGTATAGCGGCAGGATCAGGGCCGGCAGCCACAGGCCGTCGCCTGCCGCGCGCAGCAGCAGCCAGCCGGACAGGAAGCCCAGGGGCACGCTGCCGACGTCACCCAGGAAGACGCGGGCAGGGTGCCAGTTCCAGGCGATGAAGCCCAGCGCCACGCCGGCCAGGGCCAGGGCGTAGGAACTCATGAACCCCATCAGTCCGGCGGCGAAGTAGGCGGCGGCCAGGCCTAAGCCCAGGCACAGGGTTTCCACCGCGCTGATGCCGTCGATGCCGTCCATGAAATTGAACAGGTTGACGAACCACACCCAGGCCAGGCCGGCCACGAAGCGGTCCAGCCAATGCGGCAGCCAGCCCTGGAACACCAGGGCCTCCGACGGCAGGGCCGACAGGCCCACGGCCACGGCCAGCACCTGGGCCAGCAGGCGCCAGCCGGGCGGCACGTCGCCCAGATCGTCAGCCCAGGAAATGACAGCCAGGGCCAGCGCGGCGGCAATGGTGGGCCACAGCGTGTCCATATCCCCCGCCACCAGGCCGGTGACGGCCCAGGCGCCCAGCAGGGCCGGCACGACCCCCAGCCCGCCGCCGCGCGGCGTGGGCAGGGTGTGGCTGGAGCGCTCGTTGGGCTGATCCATGACTTGGCGCCGTTTCAGCCACCAGGTGGCCGCCCCCACCAGGCCAAGCGCCAGCAGGAAGGGCAGGAACAGGCAGAGGAAGGGGGTCAGGATGGACATGGGCCCCTCTTGTAAGCGACTCGGGGTGGCTTCACAAGGCCGGGCGCGGTCGACGTCCCGTGATGCGGCCAGGGGTCACGGCGCCTTGCGCCACACTGAATAGGCCACGGTGCCGTCGCCCGAGGCGCTGGCCGGCACGCCATAGCTCAGCAGCCCGCCGTCGTAGGTGTAGTCGCGCACCTGCCGCTTGCCCTCCCAATTGGGGAATGACGCCGCCTGCACGTCGAACACCAGCTGGTGATGCGCCCGGTCGATCTGGACGGTGCCGAAGTGGGTGCTGGAGCCCAGGACGGCCTGCCGATACTCCTCCGCCGTGCCCTGGGTCTTCACGCCGCTGGCGAAGGCGGGCCGGCCCACCCGGAAGATCTGCATGTTGTAGCGGCCGGCCGAGTCGACGGTCAGCAGGCCCAGCGGGTGCTCGCCATAGTTGGTCGTCCGGCTGCCGTCGGCATGGATCTCATACGCCGCGTCCATCACCCAGGTGCCCTCCAGCGAAATCAGGTCGGTGGCGCGGGCGGCGGTGGATGCGCCGAGGACGGCCAGCATGGCCAGGGCGGACAGCCCCTTGTTGAAACGCGTCATCGCTTTCCCTCCCTCTCGTGTAACCGGTTCATCGGGTTTCAATGACGTGATGGTTGCCCCCAATCTTGAAACCTGTCAATACGGTTACATGAGACAGAACGACCTTATGGCAGAGGAGCGTGACGGCTTCCGCTTCCGGGGCGGCTGCCCCGCCATCGATCTGCCGGCCACCTTGCAGGCGCGGCTGAAGCCCGCACCGCGCGAACTGCTGGCGGTGCCGGAGGACGTGCGGCGCTGGATGGTGGCGGCTGGCCTGACCGACACGGCACCGCCGGCGGACGAGGGGGATTTGGCGCTGGCCCGGCGCCTGCGCGAGGCCATTTACGATCTGGCCGTCCATCGGCATGGCGGCAGCGGCCCACCCAACGGCAGCGTCGATTCGGCGCTGGATGTCCTGAATCAGGTGGCCGCCCTGCCGGCGGCGACACCTGCCCTCTCCCAGTCTGGGAACGTGCGCCTCTCGGGCCCCATGACGGCCTTCATCGCCACGGTGGCGCGCGACGCGGTGCACCTGTTCGGCAGCGGGGCACCCATCCGGCAATGCCAATCGCCTGCCTGTACCCTGTTCTTCGTCGACACCTCCCGTGCCGGCGACCGCCGCTGGTGCTCCATGAAAGGCTGCGGCACCAAGGCCAAGGTGGCGGAGTTCCGCCGGCGCAAGCGCGAGGGGGCTTGATAAAGGCAATCGGGCCGGGGACTGGTCGCCCCCGGCCCGCTCACGCTTACTCCACCACCCGCACCTTCACATAACTGCCGGGGGCGTCCTCGATGGGCTTCAGCTTGCCGTCGCCCGGCGTGCGGGCCGGCACCTGCGGGCCGGCGTATTGCTTCAGCCAGTCGGCGTAGACGGGCCACCAGCTGCCTGGTACCTGGGTGGTGCCTGCCAGCCAGTCGTCGGGCGAGGCCGGCAGCGCGTCGTTCAGGAAGTGGCTGTACTTGTTGGCCGCCGGCGGGTTGACCACGCCGGCGATATGGCCGGAGGCCGCCAGCACGAACTTCACCGGCCCGCCATAAAGCTGGGTGGCGGCGTAGGTGCTTTTCCACGGCGCGATGTGGTCCTCGCGGGTGGACAGCATGAAGGTGGGCGTCTTGATGGTGCGCAGGTCGATGGGCACGCCCTTCAGGGTGATGCCGCCCGGCCGGACCAGCAGGTTCTTCTGGTACATGTTGCGCAGGTAGAAGCTGTGCATGGCCGGCGGCATGCGGGTGCTGTCGGAATTCCAATACAGCAGGTCGAAGGGGAAGGGGTCCTTGCCCAGCAGGTAGTTGTTGACCACGAAGGACCAGATCAGGTCGTTCGAGCGCAGCATGTTGAAGGTGGTGGCCATGGACTGGCCATCCAGGTAGCCCCGGCTTTTCATGCGGGACTCCAGCGCGCCCAGCTGCTCCTCGTCGATGAACACCGACAGTTCGCCCACGTCGGTGAAATCGGTCAGGGTCACCAGGTACATGGCGCTCTTGATGCGCGCGTCCTTCTTGGCCGCCATATAGGCCAGCGTGCCCGACAGCAGGGTGCCGCCGATGCAATAGCCGATGGCGTTCACGCCCTCCTCGCCGGTGGCGTCCTTGATGGCGTCCAGGGCGGCCAGCGGCCCCTCGACCATGTAGTCCTCGAAATCCTTGGCGGCCAGCTTCTCATTGGGATTGACCCAGGAGATGACGAAGACGGTGTGGCCCTGCTCCGTCAGCCAGCGGATGAGCGAATTGGCCGGCTTCAGGTCCAGGATGTAGAATTTGTTGATCCAGGGCGGGATGATCAGCAGCGGCGTCTTGTGCACCGTCTCCGTCAGCGGCGCGTACTGGATCAGCTGCATCAGCTCGTTCTGGAAGACCACCTTGCCCGGGGTGACGGCGATGTTGCGCCCCACCTCGAACGCCGCGTAGTCGGTCATGGAGATGGCCAGCTGGCCCCGTCCGCGTTCCAGATCGCTCAGCAGGTTCTCCAGGCCCTTCAGAAGGTTGTCGCCGCCCGTCTCCAGCGTGACGCGCAGCACCTCGGGATTGGTCAGGGGGAAGTTGCTGGGCGACAGCGCGTCCACGAACTGGCGGGTGAAGAAATCCACCTTCTTGGCGGTCTTGCCCTCCAGCCCCTCTACCCCGCGCACGGCGGTCTGCACGTACTTGGCGGTCAGCAGGTAGGACTGCTTGATGAAGTCGAAGACGGCGCTCTCCTCCCAGGACTTGTCCTTGAAGCGCTTGTCCTCCTTGGCCGGGCTGATGACGGGCTCCGCCTCCTCCCCCATCAGGCGTTGGGCCGTGCGCTGCCAAAGGGCCAGATAGTCCTGCCACAGGCCCAGTTGCGCCTCGATCAGGCGGTTGGGGTCGGCCATCAGCCGGGCCGTCATCTCCATGAAGGCGCCGCCCAGGTTGAACGGATCCAGGTTGGACAGGTTGGCCGGCAGGCTGCTGAAGGGTGCGGCGATGGACATGGGGTCGGCGGCGGCGGTGCCGTCGGCCGGCGTCTGCGCCTGGCGGGCCACGAAATCGGCCACCAGCCGCTGCGCCTGCTCCGCGATGCGGTTCATGGCCAGCGTCATTTCCACCGGGTCGGGCAGACGGACCTCGCCATTGGACCCATCCTTGGCGGTATCCTTGGCCACCGGCTTGGCCGCCGC
The DNA here is from genome assembly GCF_029594735.1 of Nitrospirillum amazonense. Lineage (NCBI taxonomy): Bacteria > Pseudomonadati > Pseudomonadota > Alphaproteobacteria > Rhodospirillales > Azospirillaceae > Nitrospirillum > Nitrospirillum amazonense. The sequence continues at coordinate 1,648,726 of NZ_JARPAF010000004.1, read as the reverse complement.
CTTGGGGGCCTCGGCAGCAGATGCTTCGGTCTTGGGTACCTCGGCCTTCGGCGCCGGGGCCGGCATGAAGGGGGGCGGCTTCGGCGCGTCCAGCGCGGCGGCGGCCGGCATCACCACGCTGGGTGGCAAGGGGGCGGCCTTGCGGCGCGGGGCCTTGGCGGCCACGGCCGGGGCGGCAGCGGCCTTGGCCGGCTTCCCGGCCCCCCGGGCCGCTCCTGGGGCGGCCTTGGCCTTCTCCGCCGTCACACCGGCAACGGGCACGGGCGCCAACGGTTCCCGCGTCAGGTTCTTATGTGCCTTCAGGTGCGGTGCGCCCGGCACCGGCGGAGCGATGGGGGTGGCGCGCACCACTTTCGGCCTTGGCGCGGCGGCGGTCTTCGCGGGCGCCTTGGGCGCCGGGGCGGCTTTGGCTGTGGCGGATTTCCCCGCCGTAGCCTTCGCAGGGGCAGCCTTCACCGGCGCGGCCTTGGGGGCGGGCTGGGGCGAGGTCCCACGTGCCTGGGCCTTGGGCGCTGCGGTCTTCGCGGCGGGCGCCGTCTTCACGGCGGCTTTCGCGGCGGCCTTCGGCTGAGTCGGGGCGGGGGGGACGGTTTCGGGGGCAGTTTTGGAAACACGCGGGGACCGGGTACGCTTGGGCGGGGTATCGGCCATGCTTTCTTGTTCCTTCGCCTCGATTACCAGGGGAGCTTACCAAGGGGCTATTCTGATGAAGCGGCACCCGCGCGAGGTGTTCCGCGCGGGTCCGGCGGGGGCGCCCGCCCGCTGCCCGGCCGTTCCGCCGCCGTAAGAAGGCTGGGTTACGGCAGGTCACGGCGCTTGCGGCCCGTGGGGATTTCATACACGATCCGGCCATGATTTTCACCGACGCTGACGCACGGCCCACGGGTGCAAGCACCCAGGAAGGTCACCCAAACCGTTCCCGCCCCGCCCTTGGCGCGTCCATGGATGCTGCCGCGGGTGCCTCTGGCGTGCGGGTGCTGGTCGGTCGCGGCCTGCTGGCGTTGGTCCTGGCGGGCGCCGGGTTGAGCCTAGCGGGATGCGCTGGCCAGCTGGTGCCCCAGGCCTTGTTCCATGATGGCCCCGAGGATCCGGAGCCCATGGCCAATGACGCCAGCAGCAAGGCCCTGCTGCTGGGTGAGCGGCCCGTGCGCCGCGTGGGGCCGCCGCCCGATGTGTGGCCCAACCTGGCCTCCGTGCCGGAACGACCCAAGGACGTGCCCGATCCCGCCACCCGGCAAAAGGACATGGACGCCCTGCTGGCGGACCGGACGGCGGCGGGCTCCATCGCCACGGACCTGAACAAGTACCAGGCCTCCCCCGACCAGCAGTCCGTGCAGCGCGCCACCTCGTCAAACGCGCTGTTCGGCGGATCGTCCGCCGGCGGCCAGGCCGCGCCCAGCCAAAGCAAGATGCCGGTGGTGCCCAGCGCGCCGCCCGCCGTGCCGGGCCGCGTGCCCGATGCCATCCCCGCCGCCCCCGTTGCCGCCCCCGCCACCGCCCCCGCCCGTGCCGCCACCGGCGCCGCGGCTAGTCAGGCTGGTGCCCCCGCCGCCAACGGCACCAGCCAGACCCCCCAGAACTAATCCGGCATATCCCGGGCCCATGTGGTCCGTGGGCAGGATTGGGGCGGAAAATTAGCTGGGTGCGGGCGTTCTTGTAAGCAAATGTCTTGAAACGGGATGCCCGCCCTGTGGAAATTGCTGTCGCCCGGCTTCGGCCGGGACGATACAAACCCATCGGCCACCATGCCTCCCATCCACCCTGAAATCGGTGCAGACCGTCCCATGAACGAAGAGTTCCACCGCATTAAGCGCCTGCCGCCCTATGTGTTCGCCGAAGTGAACGCGATGAAGGCGCGAGCTCGCGCGGCCGGTGAGGACATCATCGACCTCGGCATGGGCAACCCCGACCAGCCCACCCCGCCCCACATCGTGGAAAAGCTGGTGGAGGCCGTGCGCAATCCCAAGACGCACCGCTATTCCATGTCCCGCGGCATCCCCGGCCTGCGCAAGGCGATTTCCGCCTACTACAAGCGCCGATTCGACGTCGACATCGACCCGGAGACGGAGGCCTGCGTCACCATCGGCTCCAAGGAAGGGCTGGCCAACCTGGCCCAGGCCATCACCAGCCCGGGCGACGTCATCCTGGTGCCGAACCCCTCATACCCCATCCACCCCTTCGGTTTCATGCTGGCGGGTGCCGCCCTGCGGCACATCCCGGTGGTGGAGGGCGTGGACAATTTCGTGGAGACGCTGGAACGCGCCATCCGCCACTCGGTGCCCAAGCCCATCGCCGTCATCGTCAGCTTCCCGGCCAACCCGACGACGCAGACGGTTACGCTGGACTTCTACCGCCCGATCGTGGAGCTGTGCCTGAAGCACGGCATCTATATCCTGTCGGACATCGCGTACGCGGAGATCTATTTCGACGACAACCCGCCGCCGTCCATCCTGCAGATCCCCGAGGCGCGCGACATCACGGTGGAATTCAACAGCCTCAGCAAGACCTACAACATGCCGGGCTGGCGCGTGGGCTTCGGCGTGGGTTCCAAGAAGCTCATCGGCGCACTGGCCAAGTTCAAGTCCTACGTCGATTATGGCGCCTTCACCCCCATCCAGGTGGCGGCCACCGCCGCGCTGAACGGGCCGCAGGACTGTGTGGAGGAAATCCGCCAGATGTACAAGGCGCGCCGCGACGCGCTGATCGACGGCCTGGCGGCTGCCGGCTGGGACGTGCCGCCGCCGGCCGCCACCATGTTCGTCTGGGCCCGCATCCCCGAGCCCTTCCGCGCCATGGGCTCGCTGGAATTCTCCAAGCTGCTGCTGCAGGAGGCGCAGGTCGCCGTCTCCCCCGGCATCGGCTTCGGCGAGTATGGCGACGAGCATGTGCGCTTTGGTCTGGTGGAAAACGTTCAGCGGATCCGCCAGGCCTGCCGCAACATCCGGGGCTTCCTGCACCGGACCGGCAACGGTGGCGACGCTGCCTCCAAAAAAGTGGTCTAAGTCTAATGGTTGCGGTCGATAAGGGGGAAGGCATGGGTACGGCACCGCTGCGCGTGGGCATCGCGGGTCTTGGCACTGTCGGCGCCGGGGTCCTGAAGCTGCTCGCCACCCAAGGCGACCTGCTGGCCCGGCGCGTTGGCCGGCCGATGGTGGTCACCGCCGTCAGCGCCCGCGACCGCACCCGTGACCGGGGCGTCGATCTGTCGTCCGTGCGCTGGTACGACAACGCCGTCGATCTGGCGTCGGACGATCAGGTCGACGTGGTGGTGGAATTGATCGGCGGGTCGGACGGTATCGCCGCCCGCACCGTCGAGACGGCGCTGGCCCATGGCAAGCATGTGGTCACCGCCAACAAGGCGCTGCTGGCCCACCACGGCACGGCGCTGGCCACCCAAGCCGAGGCCCAGGGGCTGACCCTGGCGTTCGAGGCGGCGGTGGCCGGCGGCATCCCCGTCATCAAGGGCCTGCGCGAAGGCCTGGCCGCCAACCAGGTGCGCGAGGTGCACGGCATCCTGAACGGTACCTGCAACTACATCCTGACCGAGATGCGGACCACGGGCCGCGACTTCGGCGACGTCCTGGCCGAGGCCCAGGCCAAGGGGTATGCCGAGGCCGATCCCAGCTTCGACATCGATGGCGTGGACGCGGCGCACAAGCTGGCCATCCTGACCTCCGTCGCCTTCGGCACGCGGGTGGACTTCGCCAACGTGCATGTCGAGGGCATCCGGCACATCTCCGCGCTGGACATCGACTACGCCGGGCAGCTGGGCTATCGCATCAAGCTGCTGGGCATCGCCCGCCGCACGGAGAATGGCATCGAACAGCGGGTGAACCCCTGCATGGTGCCGGTGGGGTCCCTCATCGCCGCCACCGATGGCGTATTCAACGCCGTGGTCGCCGACAGCGACTTCGCCGACAAGGTGGCGCTGGTGGGCCGGGGGGCCGGGGCCGGACCTACCGCTTCCGCCGTGGTCGCCGATCTGGTGGATATCGCCATCGGCCGCCGCACCCCCACCTTCGCCGTACCCGCCGGCCAACTGGCACCCCTGACTCCTGCCCCCTTGTCGGCGCGGCGCGGACGGTATTATGTGCGCCTCATGGTGGTCGACCGTCCGGGCGTCATCGCCGACGTCGCCGCGGCCCTGCGCGACCAGAACGTCTCCATGGAGTCGTTCCTGCAGCGGGGGCGGGCGCCGGGTGAGGCTGTTCCGGTGGTGCTGACCACCCACGATACGGAAGAAGTGGCCATGTTGCGCGCCCTGACCGTCATAGGCGGACTGGACGCGGTTCAGGAAACCCCGCGGATGATCCGTATCGAGGATTATTGACACACCACCGTCACGGACCCCCGCCTTATAATAAGGGGGCCGACGGAACACAGACTCGGGGGAAGATGACTATGAGCAAGGCTATTGAGGCGCCCGTCGATCCGAAGGGCGACATCAGCCTGGTTATGGACCGCAACCTGGCCCTGGAAGCGGTGCGCGTGACCGAGGCGGCCGCCTTGTCCGCGTCGCTGCTGATGGGCCGCGGTGATGAGAAGGCCGCCGACCAGGCCGCGGTGGACGCCATGCGCAAGGCCCTGAACAGCCTGGCCATCGACGGCACCGTGGTGATCGGCGAGGGTGAACGCGACGAGGCGCCGATGCTGTACATCGGTGAGAAGGTGGGCAGCGGCCATGGCCCCAAGATCGACATCGCGCTGGACCCGCTGGAGGGCACCACCATCACCGCCACCGGCGGCCCCAACGCCCTGGCGGTCATCGCCATGGCGGAATCGGGCGGCTTCCTGAACGCGCCCGACGTTTACATGGACAAGATCGCCGTGGGTGCGGGCCTGCCCGAGGGCGTGGTCGATATCGATGAGAAGATCGAGACCAACCTGAAGAACCTGGCCCTGGCCAAGCATGCCACGGTGGAGGAGCTGGTGGTCTGCATCCTGGACCGCCCCCGTCACCGTGAGCTGATCGCCCGCGTGCGCGCCGCCGGCGCCCGCATCATGCTGATCGGCGACGGCGACGTGTCCGGGGTCATCTCCACCGCGCAGCCCGACAGCGGCATCGATTTGTATGTCGGTTCCGGTGGTGCGCCCGAAGGCGTGCTGGCCGCGGCCGCCCTGCGCTGCATCGGCGGCCAGATGCAGGGCCGCCTGTTGTTCCGCAACGACGATGAACGTGCCCGTGCCAAGCGCTGGGGCGTCACCGACCTGGACCGCAAGTACGGCCTGACGGATCTGGCCAGCGGCAACGTCATGTTCGCCGCCACGGGCGTCACCACCGGCACCATGTTGCGCGGCGTGCGCCGTTATCCGGGCGGTGCCTACACCCACTCGGTGATTATGCGGTCGAAGAGCGGCACGGTGCGCTATGTTGAGGCGCACCACAATCTCCGCACCAAGACCAGTTTCGTTCCGGATGCAAAATAACTTAACGTTTGTGGGCTCGCCGTCGGGGGATGTTTCCGGCGGCGAGCCTCGTCCCCTGCTAGGGGTCTCGCGGTCCGCCACTGGCCGGCGCTGGCTGGCCCGGCCGCATGACGAGCGGCTGGCCCTAGCTCACGCCCAGCGCGGCGGCCTGCCGGAACTGGTGGGACGAGTCCTGGCGGCGCGTGGTGTCGACCTGGACCAGGCCGAGGATTTCCTGGGCCCCACGCTGAAACGCTTCCTGCCTGATCCACACGCCCTGCTGGACATGCAGGCGGCGGCGGAGCATCTGGCCGACGCCGTGCGGCGCGGCCGGCGCTTGGCCGTCTTTGGCGATTACGACGTCGACGGCGCCACCTCCTCCGCCCTGCTGGTGCGCTTCTTCCGCGCCGTGGGCGCCGACATCCAGGCCTATATTCCCGACCGCATCAACGAAGGTTACGGCCCCAACGCCCCGGCGCTGCTGCGCCTGCGCGAGGCGGGGGTGGACTTGGTCATCACGGTCGATTGCGGCGTGACTTCGTTCGAGCCCCTGGCCGCCGCCGCGCAGGCGGGGCTGGAGGTCATCGTCGTCGACCATCACAAGGCGGAACCGGCCCTGCCCACCGCCCGGGCGGTGGTGAACCCCAACCGTCTCGACGAGACCATGACCGACCGCCTGGGCACCCTGGCGGCAGTGGGCGTCAGCTTCCTGCTGGTGGTGGCGGTCAACCGGGTCCTGCGCGCCACCGGCTGGTACGCCAACCAGGCGGAGCCGGACCTGATGGGCTGGCTGGACCTGGTGGCGCTGGGCACCGTCTGCGACGTGGTGCCCCTGGTAGGGCTGAACCGCGCGCTGGTGGCGCAGGGCCTGAAGGTGATGAGCCGTCGCAACAACGTGGGTCTGGCCGCCCTGGCCGATGTCGCCGGCATCAATGAACGCATGGACGCCTACCACGCCGGCTACATCCTGGGGCCGCGCGTCAATGCCGGCGGCCGGGTGGGCCGCGCCGACCTCGGCACCCGTCTGCTGTCCACCGAGGACCCGGTGGAGGCGCGGGACCTGGCGGCCCAATTGCACACCCTGAACGCCGAGCGCCGGGCCATCGAGGCCCTGGTGCTGGAGGAGGCCATCGCCTTGGTGGAGGCGCCGGCCGCCACCGATCCGCTTGCTGCCGGGGCGCTGGTGATCGCCGGGGCCGGCTGGCATCCCGGCGTCATCGGCATCGTCGCCTCCCGCCTCAAGGAGCGCTATGGCGTGCCGGCCTGCGTGGTGGCGCTGGAGGGCGGCATCGGCAAGGCCTCGGGCCGCTCGGTCCGGGGCATCGACTTGGGCTCGGCCGTCATCGCCGCCCGTCAGGCCGGCCTGCTGATGGCCGGCGGCGGCCACGCCATGGCGGCGGGATTCACCGTGGCGGAGGACAGGCTGGCCGACCTGCGCGCCTTCCTGGCGGAGCGCATCGCGCAGCAGACAGCGGGGCAGGGCCCGCTCGTGCCCACCTTGCACCTGGACGGCGTGGTATCGGTGCGCGGCGCTTCCGTCGACCTGTTGGGCCACATCACCCGCCTGGGCCCCTTCGGCACCGGCAACTCCGAACCGCGCCTGGCCGTGGCCGACGCGCGCATCGTGCGGGCCGACGTGGTGGGCGGTAACCATGTGCGCTGCATCCTGTCCTCCGTCGATGGCGCCCGCCTGAAGGCCATCGCCTTCCGGGCCATGGATGAGGATCTGGGCCCCGCCCTGCTGAACCATGGCGGTCGGCCCATGCATCTGGCCGGCACCCTGCGCGCCGACCGGTGGAACGGGGCGGAGGGCGTGCAGCTGACCATTGATGACGCCGCTTTGCCGGGTGCATCGTGAAGCTGGCGACATTTATCCCGGTTGAATAGGGTGGCGCGGCGCATTTGCGCTGGGTGGCCACTGTACGAAAGTAAGAAAACCGTCACGGGTCCCTACCAGGGCTGCGGGGGCGATGATTTCCCTATTTCCCGCCTCCATCGGATGTATGTTCGCTGACGTTACGGTGTTGATACCAGGTGTCAGCCGCGCTTATGCCCGCGCGCCGTCGGCTTAATGCCGCCGTGCATGGCAGTTTAACCAAAACTATCTTTCCGTCCGCCCGGAATCGCCATCCTATGATCCTATCTTCACTGCCGGGATTATTCAAATTATTGATCTGATTATTCTATCGTGTGCGAAGTACCAATGCCCGCCAGCGTCTCTTTATGCTTGGCGGTAACCGGGCTGTCACGGGTTGATCATTTTCCAATTGTGGGCGGGACTGGATTGACAGCGACGCTGCATTAAACGATCCTTACGGGTAAGGTCTCATTCTGTCCCGCCGTTACTCTCGGCGGGACGTTGAATGGCCGTCGACCATAAAAATCAAAGGGCTGGTCATTACAACGCGGGAAGGTTCCAAGGCTCCGCCCGGGCAGCCGACGAGGACATCCGGGGGGGATGAGGGGGTATTGATGTCGGGACAGCCTGGAACGAAACGGGTGGTTGCGGCCGCGCCGGAAGCCCCGGCTGACGCCGCGCCGGAATCGAGCCTCAGCCGCTTGGAATCCCACTTCCGCACCCTGGACGAGGGGTCGCTGGTCCGTGTCGCCGCCGCCGTTGAGAAGGCGCGCGCGACCGAGACGGGCGCCGCCTCCGACGAACAGATCCTGACCTGTTTGCGGCCCATGCTGCGCAGCCTGCGGCCCGTGCGCGTGCCTACCTTCCAGCGGGCGCTGTGCGTTTGCCTCGAACCCTACCTGATCGACGCCGACTCCGTGGGCGGCGTGCGGCGGGCGGTGGTGGCCCGGTCCAGCCTGGCGCCCTGGTGGCGTCTGCTCATGGGGTCATCCTACCGGCCGCGCCTGGCGGCGGCGACGGCGGAATATCGCAACGCCGTGGCGTCGGAACGGCAGGACGAAATCGATGCCGTCGTCCAGTTCGGCCGCAGCATCGCGGCTGAGGCCACCACCACCCTGTTGGCGGAGGCGGCGCAGTCCGCCGTGCGCAAGCGCGAGCTGGAGGTGTTGCTGGGCAGCGCGCGCGCATTTGAAGACGCGGCCGAAATCGCACGCATCCTGGGCCTGGATCCGCTGCTGACCCCCTGGTTCGACCAGATCCGTGCGGTGTGTCCGCGTACGGCGGACGGCAGGGTGCATGACTTCAATCCCCAGGGCACGGTCATCGCCAAGAACGGCTACATGCACCTGCATGCTGCCGACCGTGAGGTGGTCGACTATTACTTCCATGGCCTGCTGCGCCTGCTGGCCCAGCCGTGGCAGTCGCTGCGCCTGGTGCGCCTCTTGTCGGCCGATCTGCTGCGTGCCGGTGGCGACAGTGCCGGCCTGCAGATGATTCCGGCCAAGCTGTTCGGCGACCTTACCCGTACCCTGGCGGAAATCGGGCGCACGGCGGCAGGCGACCGGGGCATGACCCGGCGGGTCTGGCTGATGACCTGCGCCCGCCTCATTTCCGACGCCGGGGCCATGGTGCAGGGCATGGCTGAAGAGGTGAAGGAGTTCGGCAACGCCGGATGGGAGACCATGATGGTCGAGGCCCGGCAGAAGGTGACCCAGGCGGCCGACCAGTTCGCCAGCGTGGCGGTTCGCGACGCGGCCCTGGTGCTGCCCCAGAGGGAGGTGCGCGAGAAGCTGGAGGTGCGGCTGGTGCCCGACATGGCCCACAGCCCCTCGGATGACGAGGTGTCGGTGGCCCAGGCCGCCGCGACCCTGTTCACCGCCTGCCGGAAAGTGGCGGAAAAGGAAGGCTTCGACCGATCCATCCGTGCCAAGGAAGCGGATTTGGAGGCCACCTTCCAGACAGCCATCAACTTCCGTTTCGAATATCTGCGGGCGCGCGGCAAGAACAAGGCCGTCTCCGCCCAGCTGCAGGCGCTGGAGAAGGTCTTGCGCTCCATGCCCAAGACCGAACCCATGCTGGACCTGATCCTGAAGGCGGAACGCGCCATCGAACGCTTCCGCTGACCAGGAACCATCACCGTTTTCCCGCCCGATCCGGCCGCGCTAACAGGCAGACCCCCTATGCGCGAAAACCGGTGGGCGGGGCTTTTTATCCGCTTGCCTTATCGGGGCCGGATCATTATGTATCCACCCCGCTGTCCCCTTCGTCTAGAGGCCTAGGACACCGCCCTTTCACGGCGGCGACACGGGTTCGAATCCCGTAGGGGACGCCAAATTTAGCCTAAGGGCTTGATTTGGCTCTAGATTTCGCCTTTCGCCAAAGCCGTGTGACACACGTATGTGATACACGCGGAGGCGCTGGCTGTGACCCTCATTCCATACATCATCCAACGTCGTCGCAGACTCTACTTGCGGGTCCGCGCGCCTGCCGATATCGCTGCCTTGAGCGGCCGAACGCACATCACGCGGACATTGCGGACGGCGGACCCCCGGAAGGCCAGGGCGGAAGCGGCCCAGCTTCTGGCGGTCGTACATCGTCAATGGGGCGAGGCACGACGAATGATCGCGGCGACGGTGCTGGGCAAGCCGATCAGCGAACTGACCGACGAAGAAATCTTCCAGGTCACGCCTGAACAAATTCAGGGCCTGCCGACGCAGGACCAAGCCCGGTTCCTCGACGCTTTGGATCTCGCCGGCCAGCGGACCGTCCTGGAGGCCCGCCGTCTGGAGGTGGAGGCGCAAGAGCAGGCTGTGCAAACCCAGCGACTCGCCAATGCGATGTGGGGCTTGGAGACCGTTCGGAGGGCCACCCAACTCGCACGGCGGCAGCACACCATGCTGAGTCAGATGCAGGACGTCGCCACCGACCGAAGCCATGCCGCCTCGGTTGCTGACGCGGAGGCCGCTACGCGCGCTGAATTCATGGCCATGTTCCGGGAGGGGATGGCCGAGATGCGCGAGCTGAAGGCCGCAATATCCATCAGCACGTCTGCCACGCAGCAAGCGGTGCTTCAGCCCGAGGCGGGCGTCGCTTCCGCTGCCGCCAACGTTCCCTGGGATGCCTATCTCGAGGCTTTCTATCGGGATAAGCCGGACTTGGGGGACGCGACGCGGGCCAGCTACGGGCAGGCGTTCCGTGCCTTCGGAGGATTGTTCCCGGACAAGCTGCTGAGCGAGATCACCAAAGCCGACGTCAAGCAGTTCTGCGATCACCTGCGAGACCGGCCCATCAAACGGGCGGGACGGGAAACGATGGCGCGGGACAGCATCGTCAAGCTGCTGGGCCACCTGCGCGGTTACCTGGCGTGGACCGTATCGGCGGGCCATCTGCCGACAGGCAACCCCGCGGATGGCGTTCAACCCCGAGCGGAGAACCGGCAGGAACGTATGGACCGCGACAAGCGGCGGGCTTTCTCAGCCACGGAACTGACAAAGCTTTTCGACAGTCCGCTGTTCACGGGCTTCCTTTCCACCAGCAAGCGGGCTCAACCCGGCACCCTCCATTATCGCGACGAGCCCTTCTGGTTCTTCGCCCTCGCCGCGTTGACCGGTGCCAGGACGGAGGAGATTGCCGAACTACCCGCCCAATTCGTGAAGTTGGGGGACGTGGAGTGCTTCGACCTGCGGCACGCGTCAAAGACCGCCGCCGGGCCGCGGCTCATTCCCGTGCTGCCAGACCTCTGGCGAATGGGACTGCGGCAATGGGCGGCCGAACAGCAACGGCGCGGGCGGGGCATGGTCCAAGGGCCGGAAGCCTCTGATGATTGGAGCAAATGGTCTAATCGCTACTTGGTCAATATTGGCCTGAAGGCACCGGGGCTGGTGACCTACTCGCTCCGCCATAGTTTCCGCCAGGCGCTGCGCGCCGCAGATCTTCATGAAGAACTCGCCGACAAGGTCTTCGGCCACGAGGGCAAGTCCGTCGGCGCGGGCTATGGGCGGGACCTTGCGCCGGTGGAGGCCAAGCTGGTGGTGGAGCGCGTGAAGTTTCCGGTGCCGCTAGACCATTTATTCGCTCATTGATAAGGTATATACAATGAATGGGTGTGATTCGGCACTGGAGTGGAACCCCTTGAAGCAAGTGGAGCAACATCCTGAAATGACTGAAAAAGGGTGGAACTTCCGGCGCCAATCATGTCCCTACCCTATATGCAATTCCTGCCGATTTGTCAGGCTGCTGAGTGATTGTTAGCCTTGTATTTAAATCGATGGCGGTTCAGATTCGGTAGTAAATTTCCGATAGAATTTTATCATAAAATATAGATAGCGATCTACGTGGCGAGAGTTATTTGGCATTTTTGAAATAGCGAATGGAATAAAATAAAAACATCATACATCATAAATATATGATATTTAAATGAATTATTCGTCTCGCTTCGATAAATTTATGCATTAAATTGTGCGGAATGGGAGTCGGTTATGTCAAATAATGCTGTTAGCAAAAAAAAGAATGACGGGCGTCTTGCGGGAAAGCGTACTGCCATTCAAATCGTCTTTTATGCTGACGACAGCATCGGGCGCCACGGTTTGGCCAAGCCAGAGGGTCCAGAAATGGAGGCGCGAGCTGCCGCTAGTCTAATCTCGGCGATGGCGGCAGCTGTTCTGCGTCACCGAGGATATCAGGTAACGGCGACGGTGATCGCTGACAATGGTGGCTGGATTCCAGAAGTTTTGGCTACACATGAGGGCTCTCCATTGGATTTTGCCGCCGTTAAGGTGGTTATGGATGCTTGTGCGTTGGCCCTGCAATATGTTGGAACGCGTGCAGCCACCGGACATATCAAATGGCTTGCTCGAGAATCCGATGGAGTTGATCTGGTCAGGGCCGTCAATGAAGTGGCTGTTCTGGTAGTGAGCCATACTAAACCATGGCAAGCTATTCGTTCCGAAGCTTCTAGCCTTTATCACAGAGCCTGCGGTACTCAGGGTTTCTGATGCCTGCCGAAGCGGGGAAGTACGGCCCGGTATCATACACCTTGTTCTATGATCATCCGGCTTCCGTTTTCCTGTTGTCTCGGTTCCTGTCGGCTATCCCACTGAATCGGAGCCCCGAAGCTCAAATCCGTTACGGTTGATTGACAGCTGCCCCCTCCAAGTTGCTAACGTCCTGACCAGGGCACGCTCGGCGCGTGCCTTGGTATTTGGGAAGAAAGCATGACGGCCGTTCAGACTGGTGACTTTGTGCGGTTGCGGGGGCGGCGTTGGCTGGTTGAAGGTGAGCGTGATTTGGGCGAAGGCCTAACAACGCTCAACCTTGCCTGCGTCGATGACGACGCCCAGGGCGAACGCGCGGATATTGTCTGGTCGGCCGAATTAGATGCCGAACGGCTTGGTGATGAAGGCTGGGAGGCGCTGGCGCGCACCGGCACCGACGATCCAGCGGTCTTTTCCGCCTACCTCCGGACACTGCAATGGGGCACGGCGACCGCGACGGATCTGCGTCTCTTTCAGGCCCCCTTCCGCGCTGGCATCCGGCTCGACGCCTATCAGCTTCTTCCCCTGTGGAAGGCCCTGCGCCTTCCTCGGGTGAACCTGCTGATCGCTGACGACGTTGGCGCCGGCAAAACCGTTGAGGCGGGCTTGGTCCTGCGGGAGATGCTGCTGCGCCGCCGGGTCGATTTCGCTGTGGTGGCGGCACCCGCCGGCATGGTGCGGCAATGGCAGGATGAACTTGAGGCGAAGTTCGGCCTGACCTTCACCATTGTCGACCGCGAGCACCTTGCCCAACTGCGCCGGGAGCGCGGATTCGCGGCCAATCCGTGGACGGCGGGGTCGTTCTTCATCATCTCTCATTCGCTGTTGACCGATGATACCTACGCTGGCGGTTTGCGGGACGCACTGGGCAGTTTCCGGTCAAAAGCGATTCTGATCCTGGATGAGGCACATCATGCGGCGCCAGCTTCGGGGGCCCGCTATGCCGTCGACAGCCAATTCACCAAGGCCGTGCGGGGGCTGGCCGCCTGTTTCGAACATCGCCTTTTCCTGTCGGCCACCCCCCATAACGGGCACAGCAACTCATTTTCGTCGCTGTTGGAAATCCTTGATCCACAGCGCTTCACGCGGGCGGTCCCTGTCCGCCCGCGTGAGCTTGACGCCGTCATGGTCCGCCGCCTCAAGTCCGACCTTCGGCATTTTGGCGAACGCTTCCCCAAGCGTACGGTGGAGCCCGTCATTCTTCGTGACCTGCCGGAGGACGCCCCCGATCTTCTGCTTCCGCGGATGCTGGCCGCTTACGGCGAGGGGCTGAGGACCCGGGCGGAGACATTGCCGGCCCGGGAAGCGGGGCTGGCACGCTTGGCTTTCGTGGGACTTCAGCAGCGCTTGCTATCGTCAGCCCAGGCCTTCGCTGACACGTTGGCCATTCATATCAATGGCCTGAAGCGCCGGACCGCATCCGCCGCTGTGGCGGCAGCTTTCGTCCACGGGGCTGCCGAAGTCGAAGAAGCCGAGACCGAGGACGGCGCCGGCATGAATGACGTGCTGGAAAAGGAAGAGATGCGGCGGGCGGAAGCCGCCGCCAGCTTCGCTGCACCCGTGGCGGACCTCGCCGCCGCCCAGGCGATGTTGGACTTGGCGCTGAAGGCCGCCCGACGACCCGATGCCCGGGTCACCTGGTTGGCCAACTGGATCCGCGCGCAGATGGTGCCCAATGGCCGGTGGAATACCCGACGCCTGGTCATTTTCACCGAGTATGAGGCCACCCGGCGGTGGTTGGAGCGTCGGCTCATGGAGGCGCTGGATGATCTGGCGCCGGAGGATCGGCTGGCCCATTTCACCGGCGCCACGCCTTTGGACGAGCGTGAGGAACTGAAGCGCCGCTTCAACGCCGATCCCGCCACCGACCCCCTGCGCATCCTGCTCTGCACCGATGCCGCGCGGGAAGGCATCAACCTACAAACCCGCTGCCACGATCTCATCCACTTCGATCTGCCCTGGAACCCGGCCCGGCTGGAGCAGCGCAACGGGCGTATCGATCGCAAATTGCAGCCGGCGGAGGAGGTCTTCTGCCGCTACTTCGTCTACGCCCAGCGACCTGAGGATGTGGTGCTACAGGCGCTGGTCAGGAAAACTGAGTTGATCCGCGATCAACTGGGCTCCGCCGGCCAGGTCATCGCCGCCCGGCTGGCGGATAAGCTGGCCCGCAACGGCATCGTCGCGGCGCCATCCCTGGCCCAGGAGGTGGAGACGGCGGGCGATGATCCGCTGGTCCATCAAGCCAATGAGGAGATGGACGATGACACGCAGCGTCGCCGTGCCCGGCAGGCGCGCGAGATAGATGAACTGCGCAAGCATCTGGAACAATCGCGCGAACGCGTCGGTGTGGACCCGGAGCAACTGAGCGCCGTCGTCGCAACAGCCCTGTCACGCGCAGGCGTTCCATTGGGCCAGCCGACGGGCAGCGTCGGGGGGACGCCGGTGTTCCAGCTGGACGCCAGCAACCCGGCCTTTTCGACCGCCGGGTGGCCGGAAGCGTTGGACACGCTGCGGGCCCGTCGTCGTACACGGGCGGACAAATCAACCAAGGATTGGCGGGCTGCCACACCGTTGCGGGCCCTGTCCTTCCGCCCCGCCATCACGGCGGAGGGGGCGGACGCCGAGGGTGTCGTCCAACTGCATCTGGAACATCGGCTGGTCCGCCGCCTGCTGGGGCGATTCCTGTCCCAAGGGTTTCAGTCGGGATTGTCGCGTGCCTGCGTGGTGGTTGGCCCCGGTGCCCAGCCGCGCGTGGTCCTGATCGGCCGCCTGGCCCTTTACGGACCTGGTGCTGCCCGCCTGCACGAGGAGATGATCACCGTCACCGCGCCGTGGACGGAGGCGGGACGGGGAACCACCCCCCTGAAGCCGTTCGCCACCCGCGGCGAGGAAGCGACGATGGTCCAGGTGGAAAAGGCACTACGCGACCCGCGCCGGCCCCCGGCCGTCGCCATTGACCGCGTCCGTTCCTGGGCGGAGAAGGACGCGGCCGACCTTGAACCCGTATTGCGGACACGAGCCGAGGCCGCCCGCCGCGAGGCCGCCGCCGCCCTGACCGAGCGCGGCATCAAGGAGGCGGAGGACCTCCGCGCCCTGATCGCGGGACAGCGGAGTCGGGTGGCGACAGCGGTGGATGCGCCGGAAGACACGCAGTTGACTCTTTTTGGGGATCAGGAAGCGGCCCAGCGGCGGCGGGACCGGGAACATTGGCGGCGCAAGCTGGTGGAGCTTGACGGGCAGTTGGTCACTGAGCCAGACCGTGTCCGCGCCAGCTACGATATTCGGGCCGACCGCCTGGAAATAGTTGGTCTTCTCTACCTTTGGCCTGCGAGTAACTAAATGGCTGCCCCCGATCCCAATCTTGAGTGGCTGGGCCATGTGCAGCCGACCGGCCTGGTCGTCGCGCCCTCCGTCCTGACGCGTTATGGCCTTATCCCGGAAGAGCAGCTGCGCGCGGATAGCGACGCTGTGGCGGAACACATCGGGGTTTCGGAGGATGGCCCCGCGCTGCCCTCCCCTTGGCCCTTCTTCGCTGATATCCTGGGGTGGAGCGCCACCTTCATTGCCGGCGCGCCGGGGGGACCGGCGCTGCCGGACGATCTGGCGGCCGTCGTGCCCGAGGCTGATACGACACTGATGCCCACCTGGGCCGTGGCGGAGCCCAGCGGCGGTTGGCAAATGCTGGTCCGGATCGAAGGCCCGGGCGTGGACCCTGATGGCCGGGGCGCCCTGGATGGGTGGGAGGCGACACCACACCAGCGCCTGGAACGTCTTTTGCGGACGACCGGCGTGCCCACCGGCCTGTTGATCACCGATGATGAGTTGCGCCTGGTCCATGCCCCCAGGGGGGAGACCAGCGGCTGGCTGGTTTTCCCCCTGCGCGCCCTGCCGACCGTCGGAGGGCGCCCCATGCTGGGCGCCCTCAAGCTTCTGCTGGAGAGTTTCCGCCTGTTCGCCGACGCGACGGAGCGGCGGCTGCCGGCGTTGCTGCGGGCCAGCCGCGACACCCAGGCGGAGGTTTCCGCCAAGCTGGCGACGCAGGTCCTGGGCGCCCTGCATGAGCTGCTGCGTGGCCTGCACGCGGCCGACCGCGCTGGCGTCGAGCGGCTGGCGGCGGAACGGCCGGCCCATGTTTATGAGGGGCTGCTGACGGTTCTTCTGCGTCTGATCTTCCTGCTTTATGCGGAGGATCGGGCCTTGATCCCGTCACGCGCCGACACCGCCGCCCGCGCCCTTTATGATGAGGGTTATGGGGTGCGGACCCTGCACGCCCGCCTGCTGGGCGACAAGGCGCGCCATCCTGACACGATGGACGAGCGGCGTGGCGCCTGGGGGCGGCTGTTGGCCCTGTTCCGCCTAGTTCATGGCGGCGACACCACCGGGGGCTGGATCCGGGGCCGGGGCGGCAAGCTGTTCGACCCCGATACATTCCCCTTCCTGGAAGGGCGACGGCAAGCAAGCGATCACGCCGCCCCGCCGGCCGTCACCGATGGCTGCGTCCTGCGCGTGCTGGATGCGCTGTTGGTGCTGGATGGGGAGAAGCTGTCCTATCGGACGCTGGACGTGGAACAGATCGGCAGCGTCTATGAAACCGTGATGGGCTTCACCGTCCTGACCATGGCTGGGCCCGCCCTGGCCATCAAGGCTGGCAAGAACAACCGCACGCCGGTGTTCGTTGACCTGGCCGCGCTGGCCGCGACCAAGGGGAAGGAGCGGGAAAAGTATCTCAAGGAACAGGCTGACCGTGGCGGCCTCACCGCCCGCGTCACCACCCCCCTGACCGCCGCGGCCGATGCCGCCCAATTGGCGGAGGCCCTGCGCCCCATTGTCGATGACCGCGCCAGCCCCCACGGCATCGCGCCCGCCGGCACCCCGCTGTTGCAGCCGACGGATGAGCGTCGCCGCACCGGCAGCCACTACACCCCGCGCGACCTGACGGGACCCATCGTCCGTCACGCGCTGGAGCCCGCCTTCGCCCGCATCGGTGACAACGCCACGCCGGAGGAGGTTCTGGCCCTCAAGGTCTGCGATCCGGCCATGGGTTCAGGCGCCTTCCTGGTGGAGGCCTGCCGGCAACTGGCGGCGCGGCTGGTGGCGGCATGGGCCCTGCACCCGGGAACCCGTCCCCCCATCGCGCCGGATGAGGATGAGGATTTGCTGGCCCGGCGCCTGGTCGCCCAACGATGCTTGTATGGGGTGGACCGCAACCCGCTGGCGGCCGATCTGGCCCGCCTGTCGCTGTGGCTGGCGACGCTGGCCCGTGACCATGAATTCACCTTCCTGGATCACGCGTTGAAGAGTGGCGACAGCCTGGTGGGCCTGACCCGCGCGCAGATCAGCGCCCTGAACTGGGACACCAGCCAGCCACCCCTGGCCCTGCTGGTCGGCTTGGTCACCGAACGTGTGACCGCCGTTTTGGAGGGGCGCGAGGAAATTCGCCAGGCGCCCGACGACGTCAGTCGCGCGGTGCAGGAGAGGCGGCACCAGCGGATCGAGGCGCGCCTGGACCATGCGCGGGCGTTGGGGGACGCCGTCGTCGCCGCCTTCTTCACCAGCGGGAAGGCCAAGGAGCGGGAGTGGGCGCGCGTTGGGTTGGAGATGGAGGCCGGCGGTGGCAACACCGACAAGCTGTGGGAACGCACCTCGGCGGCCCGCATCGCCCTGGCGTCTGGCCCCCATCCGCTAAAGCCGTTTCATTGGGAGATCGAGTTTCCCGAGGTCTTCACCGGGCCACAGGGCGGTTTTGACGCCATCGTCGGCAACCCGCCCTTCGCCGGCAAGAACACGCTGATCAACGGCAACCGCGACCATTACCTGGATTGGCTCCAGACCCTGCATCCGGGGGCCCATGGGAATGCCGACATCGTCGCGCACTTTTTCCGCCGTGCCTTCGCGCTGCTGCGCCCCGGCGGCCGGTTCGGACTGATCGCCACCAACACCATCGGCCAAGGTGACACCCGGGATGCGGGTCTGCGCGTGATCCTGAAACAGGGTGGCATCATAGCCCGCGCGACGCGGCGCCTGCCCTGGCCGGGGGACGCGGCCGTCGTCGTTTCCGTCGTCCATGTGTCGAAGGGAGAAAACGGCGGGGAGGCCAGGCAAGGCCAACCCCATCTTGACGGTCGCCCGGTGCGCCGCATCAGCGCCTATCTGGTGGAGGGGGACCTGGACGCGAGCCCGGCGCGCTTGGCTGCGAATAGCGGCAAGGCCTTCGTCGGTATGTATCTTTTAGGGTTGGGCTTCACCTTCGATGACGAGGCCGCCGCCAAGGGGAAGGCGACGTCCATCGCCGAAATGCACCGGCTGATCGAGAAAGACCCTCGAAACGCCGAGAGAATCTTCCCCTATCTGGGCGGGGAGGAGGTGAACACCAGTCCCACCCATGCCCACCGCCGTTACGCTATCGACTTCAACGACTTTCCGTTGCGCCGGGATGTTCTGAAGAAGCAATGGGAGGCCATGAACGGGGACGAGCGCGCGGCCTGCCGCCGCCGGGGCATCGTGCCCCTGGATTATCCCGAACCGGTTGCCGCCGATTGGCCGGACCTGTTGGACATTGTTGAACGGTTGGTGAGGCCCGAACGGGCAAAAGACAAGCGGCCGGCGCGGCGTGATCGGTGGTGGCAATTCGCTGAGCGGGCACCAGCTTTACGTACAGCGGCGCTCAGTGCTGAAGAGGTCCATGTGTTATCCCGGGTGTCTTCTCATTTGGCCATATCAACTATTTCTAATGAACATGTTTGCGCAGAAACGACTGTAATTGTTATAGATAACGATATCGTTAAGGCGGTCGTGCAGTCGCGAATTCACGAGGTGTGGGCTCGATTCTTCGCGTCTTCATTAAAGAGCGACCTCCGTTATGGCCCCTCGGATTGCTTTGAAACATTTCCATTTCCTGAAACTTTTCAAAAAAATCTTATAAATGCCGATGTAAATTATTTTGATATTCGCGCTAAATTGATGAGTGAATATTGCGTCGGTCTAACAAAGATATATAATTATTTCCATGACCCAGCTATGAAAACTTCAAATATTCACCAAATGCGGAACTTACATCATGTCATCGACACGGAAGTTTTGCGCTCATATGGCTGGGACGACCTTGCAGCACAAGCGAAGCCAGTTTTCCTGTCTGAAGAAAATGAAAGAGACGACCGTTATCAGAATCGCCTTTTTTGGCCCTCGGATTTCCGGGATGAGGTTCTGGCGCGCTTGCTTGATCTGAACCAATCCCGGGCGGCGGAGGAGCGAGCCCTCGGCTTGTCCCCAGGGGTGGCCCCCGCGCCGGAGGAGGATGGGGAATAAGTAGCGGGCTCTTTTCTTGCAAATCAAAATTCGCAAGAAAATCTTGCGTGATCCAACTTGCTCTGCCATAGCAAGGCTCGGTTAAAGGAGCGGGTGATGTCGGACGGATTGATCGCGGCGCGGATCAAGGTGAGGCGCGAGGCGCTGGGCTTCACGCAAGATGGCGTCACCAAGCTATTGGGGTTCAGCGACCGTCAGACGCTGTCCGCCATCGAGAATGGCGACCGCCGCGTCTCCGCGTCGGAATTGGTGCGCTTTGCCGAGGTGCTGGCCGCGCCGCTGACCTATTTCACCGACCCGTTCCTGCTGGCCGGTGTCGGTCGCTTCTCCTGGCGGCAGGCGGGCGTGCCGCCCCAGAAGCTGGCCGATTACGAGGAACATGCCGGCCGGCTGATCGCGCTGTACCGCGCCCTGGGCACGGAACTGGGGCGCCGGCCGCCCCTGCTGCGCCAAGCCTTGGGCCTGACCAAAGCCAGTTCCTATGAGGAGGCCATGGTCGCGGGAGAGCGGTTCGCCGAGGAATTCGGCCTGGGCCCGGTTCCCTCGCGCCGCCTGGCAGAGGTGATGCAGGAAAGGCTGGGCATCCTGGTCCTGATGGTTGACGCCATCCGGGGAGTCTCGGGCGCCGCCTGCCACCTGCCGGAATTGGATGCCGTGCTGATCAACCGGCAGGAGGTGGCAGGCCGGCGCCATTATGACCTGGCGCATGAGCTGTTCCACATCCTGACCTGGGACGCCATGCCGCCGGATCACCTGGAGGACACCGTCGCCGCGCCCAAGGGGCGGGTGGAGCAACTGGCCGACAACTTCGCGGCGGCCGTCCTGATGCCCAGCAGCGTGATCGCGCCCTTTGGCCCTTGGGCCGATTTGGCGGATGATGCCTTGGTCAGCCGGCTGAACGACACGGCGGAGGCGCTGGGCGTGAGCGCGTCAGCGCTGCGTTGGCGATTGGTCGCAGCTGGAATGCTGACCAAGGGCCGGGCCAAGACGGTCGATGAGAACGCGTTGCGGAACAACGGCCGCAAGCCCGTGGCGGTGGAGGCGCCCCCGCTGTTCTCCCGCCCGTTCGCGGAACTTGTGACCCAGGCGGTGGATGAGGGGCTGATTTCCGCCCGAAAGGTCGCCGGCCTGCTCGACATGCCACTGGATGACGTGGCGGACGCGTTCGCGGCGCAGGGCGTCGCCTTCGATCCCGGCTTGTGAGGATCGGGCATGGGGGCGCGGCTGGTTCTGGTGGACACCAACGTCATCCTGGAGGCGCACCGGACCGGCAGCTGGCGGGCCCTGCGGGGTGGCCACCGCTTGGAGACGGTGGAGGATTGCGTCATCGAAACCCAGACTGGCGCGCAGAACCGCCGGCCGGAGCAGCGCATAGAGGAAGCCGCCTTGCGCGGGGATTTCCGGGCGATCCACGCGGTTGGCGCCGTCGACCGTGCTAATGCCGTGTTGTCACATCCGTCCATCGCCTTCCTGGACGCGGGGGAACAGGCGCTGTGGTGCCACGCCTTGACCCGGACGGATGTTTGGGTGCTGTGCGGGCCGGACAAGGCCAGCCTGCGGCTGGGCCTGGCGCTGGGCCTGGGCGGCCGGCTCATCGCGCTTGAGACGCTGTTGGATGAGGTCGGCCATCGGCCGGTCATCGCCCTGCGGCGCAACTACACCATCGCCTGGCACCGGGAAACCCTGGCCAGCCTTTCGACCGAAACGAAGCGGGTGTGACATGACCGACGCCGCGACCCCCACTCAACCATCCGCCCCGCCCCCCGGTCCGCAAAAGAATGCGGCGGCGGTCCGCCACGACCTGGTGGAGGTGCTGCGGCGTGACCTGATCGGGCCTGACCCCACCGATCCCGACCTGGCGCGGGAGATTTTGCAGGTCAATCCATCACGCTGGTATCTCAGCGGATTTTTGGCGCCATCGCTGGACGATCGGGCCGATTTGGCGGTGGATCCCCGTGATGACGACAAAGCGGAGGCCCAGGAGGACGAGGGCGATCCCCTGTTCGGCGATGATCTTGGGGCGGATCCTGAAACGGGGATGGCCCGCGCCGCCGACGACGCCCCGCCGGACGAGACATCCGCCCGGCCACGGCGCCTGCCGGCCTCGCTGGGCCTCACCACCCTGATCCCCGACGGCGTGACAGAGGTGGAGGTGGTGCTCAACTGGGGCGATTACCGCACGGAACCACCATTACCGCCCGAGGTCCTGGCCCCCGAGGCGACGGGCGGCGACCGCGCCAGTCCAGATGTACAGTGGTGCCGGGTGCCTAATGAACAGGTCCTGCGCATCGCGGTGCCCGAAGGACGGGGGGCCAGCATTCCACTGCCAGGCACGGGCGGCGCCCAACGTCCCGTCGGTGGGCTCTTCCTTGAGGCGCATGCCCGCCCCTATCTGATCAAGCAGCCGGATGGGTCATCGACCCCGGTGAGGGCCTTGACGGTGATGGTGGTCAACCGCCGGTCATCCGTGCGCCGCCGCTATGCCGATGTCGCCTACGCCTTCCAGGTGCGGTTGGAGGTGCGATGCGCGACCGGCTTCTATCCGCGCTGTGACTTGTCGGGTTACGGGTCGTCCGACGTCGACGCCGCTATCGCTGATCTGCAGTTCCGCGACGTGGCGGAATATGCCGTTGGGCGCGGCGTGTCCGCCGGCTGGCGGACGGACGCGGATGGCAAGGTCCGGGCCGTGTTCACCGACCATCTTCCCCAGGCGGAGGTGGAACGGGTGGAACCCAACGAGGCCATCGCCGATGTCGAGTTTGGGATGGAGGCGATGGCCGAAGCGGCGAAGCGCGGGGCCGAGGCGTTGACGGCCGCGCTGCGCGGGTTGCCGGCCGCCTATGGCGCGTGGCTGGGCGAACAGGAGGATGCTGCGCGCTCCATCGTCGGTGACAGGCGCCAGGCGACCGCCAGGGCCTTGTTGACGGCGGCGCGGGACGCCCAGGCCCGGGTCGCCGACGGCATCCAGTTATTGGAAGACAACGACAGGGCGCGGCTGGCCTTCGTGGCCATGAACGAGGCGGTGTCGCGCGCGTCCCGCCGCCGCAATGCCGGACGTCATGGCGATCCCCTGGCGCAGCGGGCGCCGAAATGGCGGCCCTTCCAACTGGCTTTCATCCTGCTGAATCTGCGTGGCTTGGCCGAGCCGGATCATGCCGACCGGGAAATCGCGGATCTGCTGTTCTTCCCTACCGGCGGTGGCAAGACGGAGGCCTATCTGGGCCTCGCGGCCTGGACCATCGCATGGCGCCGGCTATCAGCCGATGGTGTACTCGGGGCGGGCGTGTCGGTGCTGATGCGCTACACCTTGCGCCTGCTGACGCTGGATCAGCTGACGCGCGCCGCCGGGGTGGTTTGCGCGCTGGAGCTGATGCGCGGGGAACCAGGGTGGCAGGGCGGCCGCCGCCGCTTGCTGGGGGATTGGCCCATCGAGATCGGGCTTTGGGTTGGCTCCGCCGCCTCACCCAACCGCCTGGGTAAGACCGGCGACGGCAGGACCGACACGGCGGTGGCGCGGGTGCGCCGCTTTATTAGGGATGGGCGGGAGGCGCCGGCGCCGATCAAAGAGTGCCCTTGGTGTGGCGCACCCTTTGAGAGAAGAAGTTTCCGATGCGTCCCCAGTGATGTGGCGCCCCAGAACATGGTTATCGGGTGCGCCAACACGACCTGCGATTTCTCACGAGATAGGCCGCTGCCCATCCTGACGGTGGACGAGGCCATCTACCGCCGGCTGCCCGCCTTCCTGATCGCCACCGTCGACAAGTTCGCGGCATTGCCCTGGGTGGGACAGGTCGGGGCGTTCTTCGGGCATGTCGACCGGGCGGATGATTGGGGCTTCTACGGCGCCGCGGACCCGGGCCAGGGCAAACGGCTCTGGAATGGCAATCAGCTGGAGCCCCCCAACCTGATCATTCAGGACGAGCTTCATCTGATCAGCGGCCCGCTGGGGACCGTCGCAGCCTTGTATGAGGTGGCGCTGGACCACCTGGCGTCCCGGCAGCATGGTGGACGCCGCATCCGTCCCAAAATCGTCGCGAGCACCGCCACGGTGCGGCGGGCCGCCGACCAGGTGCGGCTTCTGTTTGATCGCCACCGTACGGCGGTGTTCCCGCCGCCCGGCCCTGATCGTCGGAATAGCTTTTTCGCCGTCACGGCGCGGCCGGATCAAAAGCCGGCGCGTCTCTATGTCGGGCTGGCATCGCCGGGGCGCGGGCCGAAGCTGATTTTCCTGCGCGCCTTGACCACGCTGCTGGCTGCGGCCCGCGCGGCTGCGGAAGCGGGTGGTGAGGCGGACGCCTATGAAACGGCGATTTGCTACTTCAACGCTCTCCGCGAACTGGGCGGGGCCCGACGCATCGTCGAGGACGAAGTGACGGCCCGATTGCGCAGTTACGGCACGGAACGCCGGCGCGTGTCACCAGCGGACGCACCCTTTGCGGATCGCCATTTGAGAGCGCCGCTGGAACTCACGTCCCGCGTCACCACCGACGACGTTGCGTCCGCCAAGGACACGCTGGCGCTGCCCTGTGCCGATCCCAAGGGCGTGGACGTCTCGATGGCGACCAATATGATCTCCGTCGGTCTGGATATTGGCCGCTTGGGGTTGATGCTGGTGCAGGGACAACCCAAGACGGCGTCGGAATATATCCAGGCGACCAGCCGTGTTGGACGTAAGGAGGAGCGGCCCGGGCTGGTACTCGTTCTGCTGAACGTCCACAAGCCGCGGGACCGGATGCACCATGAGCAGTTCCGGCATTTCCATGCTTGCTTCTATCGCGCGGTGGAAGCAACCAGCGTGACCCCATGGGCGGCGCGGGCCCTGGACCGGGCCTTGGCCGCCGTTGTCGTGGCGGCGGCGCGACATCTCGACCCCAACCTCACACCGGAAAAGGCCGCCGCGCGGGTGCTGAATAATCCCGCTCTGCATGACCAGATCGTCGAAGTCATCCTCAACCGCGCACCCAATGACGCGGTGGTCGGCGGCCGCGACGCCCTGCGCGACCTTGTGGCCGGCTTGGTTCGCGATTGGGCCGCCACGGCGGATAACCAGACCGGCAACGGCGGCGACCTTTTCTATGGTTACCCTCGTGACAAGGCCCTGTTGCATGAACCACTGGATCCACTTGTGTCGCGATTGTCGCCAGCGGCCCGACGCTTCGTGGCGGGGCGCTCCATGCGTGATGTGGAGCATGCTTCGCCGTTGAAGGTCATGGACCGCTACGGCAACGAACTGCGCTGACGGGGAGAGACATGGGTAACACAACCATCCGCATGAGCCAGGTCGTTGGTGTCTATGGCCCCGGGGCCATGATCGACCTGCCGGAGCGTTCCGTCATCGTGGGCAGCCTGGACCGGTGGAACATGGCGGGCGTCGACGCCTTTCGCCCCATTGATGAGCCTCGCCTGGCCCGACTTCTGCAACAGCGATTGGCTGGTGACCCTCGCCTGGCGGGGGATGCGCCCCCGACGTTCCGCACCCCGCCGATAGACCCCAACGACGTCAGGGCGTCCCGTCCGCCATCCATTGACGCGCCGCTGTTTCCAGAGTGGTTCGTGTGCGAGACCATCGATGGCGATAAGCTAGGCCGCCGCCGGCTGGTGCGGTTTAGCGACCTGGAACCGCAGAAGCGCAAGGAATACATCGGCGAGGATCGTAAGAAGCGTAAGGTGTCGCCGGTGCGCTTCGTTGCCGGCTGCACCAAGGGGCATCTTCAGGATATCGACTGGCGGTGGATTTTGCACCGGGGCCAGCCGTGCCGCGAGGCCATGTGGCTTGTGGACTCCAGCGCCAGCGCCGACCCGCGTGATACCCAGATCGTCTGCGACTGCGAAAAGTCGCTGACCTTGGCCGAGCTGTTTCAACCCCATCGTCTGGGAAACTGCACGGGGGAACGTCCCTGGATTGGTGATCGGGATCCCGTGACGTGTGATGCGCCGAAAGGCTTGCGGCTTCTGACCCGCAGCGCCACCAACACCTATTTCCCCCAGGTGGCCACGGTCATCTCGCTGCCGCAAGCGGTGGATGAGCTGACCCGTCGTATTGAACAGCACCTTTCTAGCCTGCGGACGGCCCAGAACGCCGCTTGGATCAGCATCGCCCGTGTCGCGAACCCCGCCATCGGCGCCGCGCTGGAGGGCTATGATGATGAGGATGTGTTCGCGCGCCTTCAGACCATATTGGCCAGCTCCGCCAGTGGCGACGATGCCAAGGACCCACGCCTCGCGGAATTCGAATTGTTTTCCTGTGGACGGGCGCTGATTGGTGAGAATGCGCCTAGCGCGCTGTTGCATGCCGAAACTCTGGACCGGGCCATCTGGGACCCAGCGGATGCGCTCGAATTGGAAAGTATCGGCTCCCTGGTGGCCGTCCACCGCCTGCGTGAGGTTTCCTGCCTCTATGGCTTTACCCGCCTGGAGCCTGCGGCGATGGCCAATGATGAATTGGAAGACGTCGGCTTGGCGGTGGAGGGCGCGCCGTTGGCCGCCAGGCCAACATGGCTACCGGCCATCGAACAGTTCGGGGAAGGATTCTTTCTGACGTTCAAGCCCGAGGCTCTGCGGGATTGGCTCTTGGGTGATGGTTTGCTCAGCAGGGCGTATGAGCTTGAGGCCGGCATCGCCACTTGGGAGCGCATCCGGCGAGACGGCGGCTTGAGCCTTGATCGCCGGTCGTTGGGGGAACGCATCCGGCCGGAGTATGTCATGGCCCATAGCTTGTCGCATGCGCTGATGACCCAGGTGGCCTTGGATTGCGGCTATCCGGCCAGCTCGCTGAAGGAGCGCATCTATGTCCCGCCCGTCCCGGCATCCGGCGAGCCGCATGCCGGGATTTTGATTTATACCGCCAGTGCCGGCATGCAAGGAACCTTGGGCGGTCTGGTTGAGGTGACCCGCCGGTTCCACCACATCCTGGCCAACGCGCTGGAGCGCTTGCGGCTCTGCTCAGGGGACCCGGTCTGCGCCGACCATGAGCCCGGCAAGGCGGACGAGGACCGCGCTCTACATGGCGCCGCCTGCCACGGTTGCCTGCTGATCGCAGAGACGAGCTGCGAAGCCCGGAACCTGCACCTCGATCGCGCCCTGCTGGTGGATACGGTTCGGACAGATGGCGCGGGGATCTTCGAGGCGCCGTTTTGAGCGTTCCCGCGGATAGCCGTGGAATAGTCTAGCCTAGTCTGCCTTGCCGATTTCGTTGTCGCCAATGGTGCCCGTTGGCTAAGCTTAGCAAGCCATGTTTACCGGTTGCGGTAAACCTCGGTTTGATTGTGTTCCCTGGTAGGCGCCGCTACCCCTCACGGCCATTTTCCATCACGCCGGTATTGGTTCAGGCGAAAATTGCCTGCGGCCATTCCACCACCCTGCGCTTAGCCTGATAGAGCGGCAGCCAGCCATGTGTGGCTTGCTGTGACCTTGCTGGCGAAGGTGCCCTGGGCCCAGCCCAGCAGCGCCGCCAGCATCTGGCCGGTCTGGTTGGCGTCGTCGTCGATGGCCTGCTTGCCCAGGATGACCAGGCCCGGCTGTTCCTTTTCCACCAACGCCTTCAGCGCCTTGGCCACGCCCAGCGACTGCGTCTCCACATCCGTCTGCACCAGGATGGCGCGATCGGCGCCCATGGCCAAAGCCGTGCGCAGCGTCTCTTGCGCCTGCGT
>NZ_JARPAF010000004.1:1561670-1621375 GCF_029594735.1 Nitrospirillum amazonense | reverse complement strand
TGGTGTGTTGCACGCCACCTTCGACTTCTGAGTGGAGGCGAGCGGCGGTCGCCATCCCCCTCCGTCATCGGCCATCAACCAGATAGGGTTGGGATGGTGGCACGGACTTTGGACTGAACTGATGGCGGGGCGACGCGATGGGAATTGATCCTTTTAAACTGCCGCTTCGCATCGTAGTGGAAGACCCCTTACCGGGTCTCGCGATGGCGTTGCAGCAAGGCAAAGCGGAGAAACTCAGGCTCACTTCGCCGACCCGTTGATCAACCGAAGAAGCCGTTTTCGATTTGGAGGTGACAGTGGCAGGCTGCTTGGCAGACGGGAGGCCGCGATTGCTGGGACCTTTCGTCCAGGGCTCGCCCAATACGCGATTCATTTACCTGTCGGTAGGCCAATACGCCGGCCAGGCCGATTCTCCGTGGGCGGGTCGGGTCAAGATTCCGCTGACAGAGATCAGTTGGGCGATGATCGAGGTTCTGGGGCAGGGCCGTTAACGGCACGGATTGCGGGCCGTTCTGATAAGGGCGGGCCGGCCCTCGCCTCGGTTCGCCTGCTGCAGCCGGGCTGGGTTGAGCAAGAACCGCTGTAGCGTCCCCCGTGGAGAATGGTCCTGGCCGGCTCAGTTGGCGCTGATCAGGGCCATTCTGTTTTGGGTCTGGAGCGCCTGGAAGATGACACGCCAAAGGCTTTGAGCCATCTGGACTGTTAACCGGGGTGACCCGACGACTCCATTAAAGTCAGTAAAATCAAATTGGTATCGTGCCCATCGGCGCCCAGGCCGGGCAACGAACAACAGTCAACATGGCGGCGTGTTCACCCTCTATCCTGCGGGAGAGTTGACTATTCTATAATTGTCGAAATATGGTATAGCCATGATCGACCTACCCAACATTGACGCTCTCCGGTTCGACGCCCCCGACCTGGACAAGCTTACGCCCAAGCGGATTTCCACCCATCCGCCGCGCATCCTGCTGCTCTACGGTTCGCTGCGGGAGCGGTCCTACAGCCGCTTCCTGACGCAGGAGGCCGCCCGCCTGCTGGAGCGGTTTGGATGCGAGACCCGCATCTTCGACCCCGCTGGCCTGCCGCTGCCCGACAGTGTGCCGCCCACCCATCCCAAGGTCGCGGAGCTGCGCGAGCTGTCCATCTGGTCCGAGGGCCAGGTGTGGTGCTCGCCCGAGCGCCACGGCACCTTGACCGGCGTGTTCAAGAGCCAGATAGACTGGCTGCCGCTGGAGACGGGCAGCGTCCGGCCCACCCAGGGCCGCACCCTGGCGGTTATGCAGGTGTCGGGCGGCAGCCAGTCCTTCAACGCCGTGAACGCCATGCGGGTGCTGGGCCGCTGGATGCGGATGGTGACCATCCCCAACCAGTCGTCGGTGGCGAAGGCCTATCAGGAGTTCGACGACGACGGCCGCATGAAGCCGTCCGCCTACTACGACCGCGTGGTGGACGTGATGGAGGAACTGGTGAAGTTCACCCTGCTGGTGCGCGACCGCTCCGACTACATGGTCGACCGCTACAGCGAGCGGAAGGAGGCCGCCGCCAAGCTGCCGAAGCCGGACCTGGGTGCCCCCGACTTGGGGGCGATTGCCATGAGCCATGAGAAGCCGGTGCCCGCCTCGGAATGACGCCGCGGTTGGTACCGTCGCACCGCCCGTGAACCATCTCCGGCTTGACCGTGTAATTTCTACGATTGTCGCGATATGGAACCGAAAGCCGCCATCGACGCCTTTGCCGCCCTTGCCCAGGAAACCCGCCTGAGCGTCTTCCGCCTGTTGGTGCAGGCGGGGCCCAACGGCCTGACCGCCGGGGACGTCGCCGCCCGCGTGGCAGTGCCGTCCTCGACCCTGTCGCACCACCTGGGCCTATTGGAACGGGCGGGCCTGCTGCGCTCCTGGCGGGTGCAGCGGCAGATCTTCTACGCCACCGACTACGAGGGCACCCGCCGCCTGCTGGCCTTCCTCATGGAAGATTGCTGCCAGGGCCTGCCCGAACTGTGCGGCACCGGGATCCCCGAGATGATCGACTGCTGCCCGAAACCCACCATCGACGCCTGACGGCCGCCATTCAGCCCGGGGTTTCCATGACCGACCGCGTTTTCAACGTCCTGTTCCTCTGCACCCACAACAGCGCCCGCAGCATGATGGCGGAGAGCATCCTGAGCCGTATCGGCGGCGGCCGCTTCCGCGCGTTCAGCGCCGGCAGCCAGCCGTCGGGCCGCATCAACCCGGTGGTGAAGGCGCTGCTGGAGCGGCTGGGCTATGACGTCGCCGGCCTGCGCTCCAAGACTTGGGACGAATTCGCTGGCCCGGGCGCGCCGGAGATGGATTTCGTGTTCACCGTCTGCGACAACGCCGCCGGCGAGGTCTGCCCGGTGTGGCCCGGCCACCCGGTGAGCGCCCATTGGGGCTTCGCCGACCCGTCGTCGTTCGAGGGCTCCGACGCAGAGAAGGCGGCCTTCACCGCGGGCATCTACGGCCAGATCGAGCGGCGCCTGCAGGCCTTCACCAGCCTGCCCCTGGCCTCGCTGGACCGCATGGCCATCAAGCGCCACCTGGATGACTTGGCCACCCATCGGGAGTCGGCGGCATGAGCACGGTCACCCTCTATCACAACCCCGCCTGCGGCACGTCGCGCAACGTCCTGGCCATGATCCGCCACGCCGGTGCCGAGCCGGAGGTGATCGAGTACCTGAAGGACCCGCCCAGCCGGGAGGTGTTGGCCGACCTCATCCGGCGCGCGGGCCTGACGGTGCGCCAGGTGCTGCGCCGCAAGGGCACGCCCTATGCGGAGCTTGGCCTGGACGATCCCAAGTGGACCGACGCCGAGTTGCTGGATTTCATGATGGCCCACCCCATCCTGATCAACCGGCCCATCGTGGTCACGCCCCGGGGCGTGACGCTGTGCCGGCCATCCGACGTCGTCCTGGACCTGCTGCCCGACCTGCCAGACGCGGATTTCGACAAGGAAGAGGGGGCGCCCTTCCTGAAGGATGAGCCGATCCCGGCCACCGATCCAAGCCTGGTGGCCGCGCTCACGGCCGCCAGCCTGCCGGTGGCGGACCTGGCCGATGGCGAGGGGCGGTTCTTCGCCTACCGAACCCTTGGCGGCACACGGGCGGGCTATGGCGGCTACCTGCCGCTGGGCGCCGACATCCTGGTTCGCTCCGTGATGGTGCCGGAGGCGGTGCAAGGCAAAGGCATCGGCCGCAACCTGGTGGCCCTGCTGCTGCGCCGCGCCTGGGAGGAGGGCCACCAGCGGGCCTGGCTGTTGACCACCTCCGCCGGCGGTTTCTTCGAAAAGGCCGGCTTCAAGCCCGTGACCCGCGACCAGGCCCCCGCCGCCGTCCTGGCCACCCCCCAGGCCCAGGGCCTGTGCCTGTCCACCGCGACGCTGCTGTCGCGCACCATCACCGTCTGAGGACCGCCCTCATGTCCGGCGCCATGTCCCGCTTCGAACGCTACCTCAGCCTGTGGGTGGCGCTGTGCATCGTGGCCGGCATCGCCCTGGGCCATTTGCTGCCGGGCCTGTTCAGCACCGTGGCGGCGGCCGAAGTGGCCAAGGTCAACCTGCCGGTGGCGGCGCTGATCTGGCTGATGATCATCCCCATGTTGCTGAAGATCGACTTCGGCGCCCTGGCGCAGGTGAAGGAGCATTGGCGGGGCGTGGCCGTCACCCTGGCCATCAACTGGGCGGTCAAGCCGTTTTCCATGGCGCTGTTAGGCAGCCTGTTCATCGGCACCCTGTTCGCCGACCTGCTGCCGGCGGGCCAGGGCCCGTCCTACATCGCCGGCCTGATCCTGTTGGCGGCGGCGCCCTGCACCGCCATGGTGTTCGTCTGGTCCAAC
Source organism: Nitrospirillum amazonense (assembly GCF_029594735.1). Classification (NCBI taxonomy): domain Bacteria; kingdom Pseudomonadati; phylum Pseudomonadota; class Alphaproteobacteria; order Rhodospirillales; family Azospirillaceae; genus Nitrospirillum; species Nitrospirillum amazonense. The sequence goes on along the minus strand of NZ_JARPAF010000004.1, from coordinate 1,617,527 downwards.
CTCTGCGAGGGCGAGCCGCATTTCACCCTCAGCCAGGTGGCGCTGAACGACCTGATCATGGTGTTCGCCTTCGCGCCCCTGGTGGGCCTGCTGCTGGGCGTGGCCTCCATCACCGTGCCCTGGGCCACCCTGGCGCTGTCCGTCGCGCTCTACATCGTCGTGCCGGTGGTGGTGGCGCAGGCTTGGCGCCGAGCCCTGCTGGCGGGTGGGGAGGCGCGGCTGAAGCGGGTCCTGTCCATGCTGCAGCCCCTGTCCCTGGTGGCGCTGCTGACCACCCTGGTGCTGCTGTTCGGCTTCCAGGGGCCGCAGATCCTGGCCCAGCCCCTGGTGATCGCCCTGCTGGCGGTGCCCATTCTGATCCAGGTCTATCTGAACGCCGGCTTGGCCTATCTGCTGAGCCGCCAGTTCGGCGTGGCCTGGTGCGTGGCGGCCCCGGCGGCCCTGATCGGCGCCAGCAACTTCTTCGAGCTGGCCGTGGCCGCCGCCATCAGCCTGTTCGGCCTGAACTCCGGCGCCGCCCTGGCCACGGTCGTGGGCGTGCTGGTGGAGGTGCCGGTCATGCTGTCGGTGGTGCACCTGGTGAAAGCCAGCCGGCCCTGGTACGAGCGCGGCGCCGTGTGATGGAGGCGCCGGCCGGAGACGGCCCCAAGCCGTCGGGCCGACTGTACGGCTGACCGGCAGTATCGCCGCACCCTCTAAACATCCAAGCGGTCGCTTGCCGTGGTGCGCATGCTGTCGTGGGGAGAAGCTATCGCAAGGCACGCACAGTCACCCGGCCCTTGCGGCGGGGATGGGGCGCTGCAAATAATGGATGCCTTGCGGTATGCGACATCGGCCCGGCCACGTCGCCATAAGAACGAATACGGGATGGAAGAAGAACCCACGGGAAAAACGGGGTTGGATGGCGAGGCGGTCCGGCAACTGCTGCAAGGCGCCGTGCTCAAAGGGTTCGACCCCCATGCGCTTTTACGGGACGCGGCGATCGATCCGGCGGTTTACGGGAACGCGCGCGCCGCGATCGATGGCCAAGCCCTGGTCCGACTGATCCGTCGGATTCAGTTCGCACTTGATGACGTCTATCTCGGCTTCTTCGCCCAAGGCTGTCGCCTCGCGCTTGAGGCCGAGCGTCTCCTGTCCTTCCTGCATTGCGCCACCCTGGGCGAGGCGCTGCGGGTCAGCATCCGCTTCACCGACGCGATGTCCGCCGATGTGGGGCCGGGCATCACCGAGGAGCACGGATCCGGCCTTCAGCACATCTGCAAGTACCAGACTATCCCGGGTGTAAACCGGGACATCCTGGTCTGGATCAGGTTCGTCTGGATCTACCAGTTCTTCAGTTGGCTGATCGGCCGTCCGCTGGTGCTTCGCGGTCTTTCCATCCGGGGGCCGCGCCCCATCCAGGAAAACGGCTTCGACCGGTTCGCGCTGTTCCGCTGTCCCGTGCAATTCGACGCGCCGGTGGATGCCTTGTCTTATGACTGGGACGATCTGGCGGTGCGCCTGGTGCACAGTTCCATCAAGGAATATGACGATTACTACGCGAGTGAGCCCGACTGGTTCGACATTCCCGACCGTGGCCCGACCTGGCGGGAGCGGACGCAGCAGGTGCTGATCGATTTCCAGCGCGCCGGCCTCTGGTCGGCGCCGGTCGAGGTCGTCGCCGCGCGCCTGCGGACTCGACCCAGGCGGCTTCGCCAGGATCTGTCGCTGGAAGGGGAATGCTTCCAGGACATGAGGACGCGCCTGCGCGGGGAACTGGCCGCCGCCTACCTGCTCGCGAGCGACCTGCCGATCACGGAGATCGGCCTTACCGTGGGGTTCAGCGAACCCGGCAGCTTTTCGCGCCATTTCTGCGCCTGGGCCGGAATGACGCCATCGGCCTATCGCACCGAATACATGGCCGACGCGGCAAAGGTCGGCGCCGCGACCGTCCTTCTCAAGGATCGGCGGATCGCATAGGGCGGGATGGGGCCGCGCGGCCCCCCCATGTCACTTCCGCCAAATCATGGCGTCAGCCGTGTCATTGCCTCTCGTCCGGCAAATGCGAAGATCCGCCTCGACCGGGGGCGTGAGATCCCCGGCGTCAATCGCATCAAAAGGGAGGGGGAGGACATGAGCAGCTTGAGGCTGATCCGTCGCGCGCGCGCGCTGGGGTTGGGGGCGACGGCGCTGGTCGGTGGATGCCTGGCCACTGGCCAGGTGTGGGCGCAGGCCCAGACCCAGGGCGCCACCCAAGGGGCCGCCGTTCAGCCGCAGAATGGCGCTTCCGCCGCCCCGGCCGACACCTCGCGCGACCTCGGCTTGGAGGAAATTCTCGTGACGGCCGAAAAGCGCGCCGAAGGGCTGCAGAACATCCCGATAGCGATCACCGCCGTCTCGGGCGAAACGCTGGAGAAGGCCGGCGTGAAGGAGGTGGGCGACCTTGTCCAACTCGCGCCCAGCCTCCAGTTCGGCACGCGCTCCACCAACGTGTTCATCGCCATGCGCGGCATCGGCCAGGCCGGGCAGGACATCGGCAGCCAGTCGGGCGTGACCGTGTCGCTCGACGGCGTTCCCTTGCTCAACCATTTCATGATGAACCCGTCCTTCCTCGATGTCGAACGGGTGGAGGTCCTCCGCGGGCCGCAAGGCACCATCCAGGGCCGCAATGCGACGGGTGGCGCCATCAATGTCAACAGCAAGGCCCCGACCGATCAGACCGATGCCGAACTGGCGCTTACCGGTGGCAACTACGCGCGTTTCGGGGCTAAGGGGTTCGTGAACGTGCCGCTGTCCGACAAGGTTCTGACCCGCGTCTCCTTTCAGCGGGACCGTGCGGACGGCTGGACGGACAACGCGTATCTCGGCCGACACAACGACAACGCCGACCTCACCGAGGTGCGCGGCCAGCTGTTGGTGAAGCCATCCGAAATCTTCAGCATCAGCGCGCTGGTCGATTACACGCGCGACCGCAGCGACCCATCATTCAATCTTCTGCTGGGCCGCGCCGATCCGGCCAGGCCCACGCCGGCCGAAGTGCCGGGTTATGCGTATCCCCGCAACAACATTGACGACCTGACCTTCTATTTCAACGAACCCAATCAACGGGACGTGGAGGACGTCAGGGCCACCCTGACCGCGCACCTGGACCTGGGGCCGGACACGTCGATTACCTCGACCACAGGCTTCATCAAGCACGATATCGACCTGACCAACCTTGATGTCGACCTGACGCCGGTGGCCAGCGCGCGGTTCGATCTCATCGGCCTGTACGCGAAGCAGGTGACGCAGGAACTTACCGCGACCACGGACGTGGGCAGCCGGGCGGATCTGGTCGCCGGCCTGTTCTACATGCACGGGGATTCGAGTGAGCCGCTGTACCTCAGCACCGCGGCGGTCAAGAATCTGCTTGTCTATCTTCCCGCCGAGACGCTGGACTCGTATGCGGCCTATGCGCAGTTCCGCTACAACCTGACCGACAATCTTCGTGCGACGGCCGGCGGGCGCTATACCCTCGACTCCAAGTCTTACGCGATGGATGCTACGTCGGGTAAGCTACACTATCTTCTGGCCGACAAGGATATCTGGAAGGCTTTCACGCCCCGCTTCGTGCTTGACTACGCACCCCAGGACAACACGTTGGTCTATGCCAGCGTGTCCCGTGGCTTCAAGTCGGGTGGCTTCAACACCCTGGGCGACATCACGCAGCCGGTTAATTTCTTCAATCCGGAATATGTCTGGAACTACGAAATCGGCACCAAGGCCAAGTTGTTCGACAACAAATTGCGCATGGGCCTTACCGCGTTCTATGCCGACTACACCAACCTGCAGCAGACCGTCTTCCGCACGAACGTGCAGACGGGGGTGCAGTTCCCGAAGGTCGAGAACTCGTCCGCCGCCACGATCAAGGGCGTCGAGTTCGAAGTCGAGGCCATTCTGGCCGAAGGGCTGAAGGTGGCCGGGGCGGCCACGCGCCTCGATACGGCATTTGGGAAGTTCTGCAACAACGACCCGCTGTATCCGGCCCTGCCGACCGCCGCCGCGTGCGTGGGGGTGACCAGCGATGGCCAGGCTTTGCCGCCCGGTGCCAAGAACTTGGAAGGCAATACGCTTACCCAGGCGCCGAAATGGCAGTTCAATGTGTCCGGCGAGTACGTCTTCCCGGTTTCCAGCGCGCTGGAGGTCACCGCGCGCGCCGATTACAAATGGCAAAGCAGGGTCTATTTCGACATCTACAACAACCCGCTCGTCTCCCAGGACGGGTACGGGCTGTTCAACGCGTCGATCGGCCTGGGCACCTTCGACAAGGCCTGGTCGCTGACCGGCTGGGTCCGCAACGCCTTCGACGTCCGTTATATCAGCCAGGCGAACACCAGCCCCGGTGCGACGGCGTACACCGCCGGGTCCATCGGCATGCCGCGCATGTACGGGGCGACGCTTTATCACCGGTTTTGAGCGAGCGGCGAGGCCTGGGTTACCGCGCGGTCCGGATGGGCTGACGACGCCCGGCATCCGGGTCTCGATCGCGGCCCCATACCGGGCCTGGCGCCGCGATCCGGAGCGGCGCTGGCCATCGATTCACGAGGAAAGTCCGACATGATAAATCGCGGGGCGGGCGACAGCGTCCCCCAGATAAGACTGTATCGGGAATGGCTGCATCGGGAACGCGGCCTGACATTTCCTGATTACGCGGCGATGTGGGAATGGTCGCGATCCGATCTCGCCGCGTTCTGGCTGAGCGTCTGGGATTATCACGCGCTGGAATCCCCGACGCCGCCGACCGCCATCGTGGACGGGGCGATGCCCGGCGCCCGCTGGTTCGCGGGCGCGCAGGTGAATTATGCGCGCCAGGTGTTTCGCCACGCCGACTTGGCCGATGCCGCCGGGCAGCCGGCGATCATCGCGGAAGGGGAAAGCGGACAGGCCATCGAATGGACCTGGGGCCAGTTGCGGCGGCGCACGGCGTCGCTGGCCCTGGCCTTGCGCCGCCGGGGCATAGGGCGCGGCGACGTGGTCGCGGCCTACCTGCCCAATATCCCTGAGGCGGTCGTTTCCATGCTCGCCTGTGCCAGCCTGGGCGCGGTGTGGACGATGTGCTCGCCCGATATGGGCACGCCGGCGGTGCTGGATCGGTTGCGGCAGGCGGCACCCAAGGCGCTCATCGCCGTCGACGGGGTCTTTTATGGCGGCCGGCGGATGGATCGCTCCGCCACCGTCGAGGCGATCCGGCGCGGGCTGCCCGCCGTCGCGGCCCTGTTCGCGATCCGGACGGGGTATGGCGCGGCGCGCATACAGGACTCGATCGACTTCGACGGTGCCCAGTGCGCGGATGACGCGGAAGTCGCGGCATTCGAGCCCGAATGGCTGCCTTTCGATCATCCGCTGTGGATCCTCTATTCCAGCGGAACCACAGGCCTGCCCAAGGCGATCGTGCACGGGCATGGCGGCATCGTCGTTTCGGCCTGCGTCGGCAACATGCATCTGGACCTGGGGCCCAGTTATTCGCTCAACACGGTCGGCGAAAGGTTCCACTGGTACAGCGCCACGGGCTGGGTGATGTGGAACATCCAGGTCGGTGGACTTCTCACCGGAACGACGATCTGTCTCTATGACGGTTCGCCGAAAGGTGCCGCGGGGCAATCGGAATGGCAGCCTTTATGGGCGTTCGCCGCGCGCCATCGCGTGACCTGGTTCGGTGCCGGGGCGGCGTTTTTCTCCAGTTGCCGCAAAGCGGGCCTGGCCTTGAACGGGATCGGTGACCTGAAGGCCATCCGCGCGTTGGGCAGCACCGGCTCCCCATTGACGGCCGATGTCCAGGACTGGGGCACGGCGCAGTTTGACGCCGTAGGCACCCCCGACATCTGGTGGTGCAACATCTCCGGCGGGACCGACATCGCCGCCGCGTTCCTGTCGGGGAACCGGGAATTGCCTCCGACGCCCGGCCGTCTTCAATGCCGCCACCTGGGCGCCTCGATCGAGGCCTGGGATGAGGATGGACATGCGCTGCGGGGCCGCGTCGGCGAACTTGTCTGTACGCGGCCCTTCCCCAGCATGCCGCTGTTCTTCTGGGGTGACCAGGACGGCAGCCGCTATCGCTCGACCTACTTCGACGCGTGGGACGGCATCTGGCGGCATGGCGATTGGCTGACGGTGGAGGCTGATGGAAGCTGCGTCATCGCCGGACGGAGCGACGCCACGATCAACCGGCACGGCTTGCGGATGGGCACCGCCGACATCTATGCCGCCGTGGAACGCCTGGGGTCCATTGCGGACAGCCTGGTGATCGACCTCGAGGATGGCGCCGGCGACAGCAAGCTGCTCATGTTTGTCGTCCCTGGTGATGGGCGCGCCTGGGGTCCGGAGCTGGAGGCGGCCGTGGTCGCGGCCATCCGGGACACGCTCTCACCCCGGTTCATCCCCGACGCGTTCATTCCGGCACCGGCGATTCCGCGTACCCTGTCCGGCAAGAAGCAGGAACTGCCGATCAAGCGCCTGTTCCAGGGTTGGCCCGTGGCAAAGGTCATTGATCCCAATCTGACCGAGAATCCCGGCGTCATTCCCTGGTACATCGCGAAGGCTGAGGCTTGGCGGGAACGATCGGGCGCTGCGGAAACGAAAGCCGGGGGGGATATTGGATGAACGCGCGGCAGGTGGATAAAGCGTTGCGTCAACCGTCTGCCGCGCAGCCCGTGGCTGACGGGCGGGCGCCGGCCCGGAAAGAAAAAATGATGGGTTCATCAGCGGTGAACAAAGGGTCCTCGCTCTTCAAGGTCGCGTTGACGGCCGGTGCCGGCGCCACCATCGAATGGTACGATTTCTTCGTCTACGGGACGGCGGCCGCCCTGGTCTTTCCGAAGATCTTCTTCGCGGCGGACTTGCCTCCGCTGGTGGCCCAGCTGGCGGCGTTCAGCACCTTTGCCGTGGGCTTCATCGCCCGGCCGTTCGGCGGCATCGTATTCGGCCATTTCGGGGACCTGTTCGGCCGCAAGAAGGCGCTGCTGGTCGCGCTGCTGACCATGGGCCTCGCCACCACCGCGATCGGATTCCTGCCGACCTATGCGGGTGTCGGCGCCCTCAGCCCGCTGCTGCTCCTGGCCTTGCGCTTCGTCCAGGGCATCGCCGTCGGCGGGCAATGGGGCGGTGCCGCGCTCATGGCGATAGAAAGCGCTCCCCCGGGCCGGGGCGGCTTTTACGGCAGCTTCGTCCAGATCGGCGTTCCGTTGGGCGTGGTCCTGTCCAACATCGTTTTCTTCTTCATGGTGGCGGCCTTTCCGCAAAACGCGTTCGAAACCTGGGCTTGGCGCGTGCCGTTCATCCTGAGCATCGCGCTGGTTTTCGTCGGCCTCTATATCCAGACGAGGCTGGAGGAGTCGGTGGCATTCGAACAGACCGCCCGAACGCAGGATTTGACCCAGAAGGAAAAGCGCAAGTCGCCGGTCCTTCAGGTTCTGGCGCGCCACCCCAAGAAGATCGTGCTGGCGGGTGGGGCCTTCATAGCCTCGAACACATGCTTCTACGCGGCGATCACCTATGCCGTTTCTTATGGTGACTCGGTCCTGCACCTGTCGCGAAGCGCGATGCTTGCGTCCGTGGTGGCGGCGAGCGTCGTCATGGTACCCGGCCTGCTGTTTTTCGGGGCGCTGTCGGACCGGTGGGGACGATCAACCCTTTTCATGGCCGGGGCGGCACTGACCGGGCTGTGGTCCTTCGCCTTCTTCCCGTTGCTGGAGACGCTGTCCTATCCGGCCGTCCTGGTGGCGCTCATCGTGGAACTGCTGTGCCTGAGCGTGATGTATGGCCCGCAGGCGGCGCTTTTTGCCGAATTGTTCCCCGTGGAGGTGCGCTATTCCGGCGCCTCGCTTGGTTACCAATTGGGCGCCGTCATCGGTGGCGGGTTCGCCCCGATCATCGCGACGGCCTTGTTCGCGAAGTACGCGTCGACCCTGCCGATCTCCATCTTCCTGTTCGGCGTGTGCTTCATATCGCTGACATGCACCTATTTCTTGACCCGGGACGCCAAGTCATCTTCCGCCAGGCGAGGTTCATGACCATGAAGGTTTCGACCCTTAACTTTTCAAGATTCTTCGCCCCGCTCGCCATGGCCATGGCGGCTGTCGCGCTCGCCACGCCGTCACCGGCGGCCGAGACGGCGCCAGCGGCCGATGCCGCCCGCTGCGAGGCGCTTACCCAATTGCGCCTCAAGGACACCACCATCGACAGCGCGGTGATGGTTGAAAAAGGTGCGGGGGCCACTCCGGGGCTCCGCGACGCGTCGCCCCTGCCGGCCTTCTGCCGTGTTGTCGCCCATGTGCGATCGGCCCCCGATTCCGATATCGGGGTCGAGGTCTGGCTGCCGGCCGGCACCTGGGCCGGCGTCTTTCACGGCAACGGCAACGGGGGGTTCGCCGGCGTGCTTCAGGGCGGGTACGGCAGCATGGTCGGCGGGTTGCGGCGCGGGTACGCCGTGGCGACGACCGATACGGGAACGGCACCCGCGACGCCGCTGGACGGCGATGCGCTTATCGGTCATCCCCGCAAGTGGAAGGACTGGGGCCGTCTGTCCACCCACGTCATGACGGTGACCGGCAAGGCCATCACCCAGGCCTATTACGGCCGGGGTGCCACGCGCTCCTACTACACCGGCTGTTCGACCGGGGGACAGCAGGGGCTGATCGAGGCGCTCTATTACCCGGCGGACTATGATGGCATCCTGGTCGGCGCGCCCGTCATCAATCGGACCTGGGGCCACGCCGCTGTCCTGTGGGACTTCATCGCCGCCAATCGCACACCCGGCAGCCGCCTGTCGGATGCCAAGCTTCGGGTGCTGAACGACGCCGCGGTCGCAAGCTGCAACCGTCGCGGCTACGGCCTGCAGGGGGATGCCTTCATCACCGATCCCCTCAGCTGCCGCTTCGATCCTGCGGAACTGGGCTGCCAGGGGGCGGAGACCGACCAATGCCTGACGCCGGCCGAGGTCGCGACCGCCCGCGCGTTCTATGATGGCCCTACCACCACCGACGGGCGCGCTGTCTTTTTCGGCTGGCCGCCGGGCAGCGAGGTTCAGGGCCGGTTCGGCTGGGCGTTCCTGCAGAGCGCCGCCAACGGCCAGCCGCAATTCGGCAGCCTGTTCAAATGGGTGTTCGGCGCCGACTGGGATTGGCGGGGCTTCGACCTTGATCGTGACATGCCCGCGGTCGACCGCGCCTTGGGCGGCGACGTCAACGATGCCACCCGGGGAAGCCTGCGTGCGTTCAAGGCGCGCGGCGGCAAGCTGATCATCTATCATGGCCTGGCTGACACGCTGGTGCCGCCGGGCCAGTCGGTCGCGTTCTATGACCGCCAGGTGCGGGAACTGGGGGGCATGGACCAGGCCCGGGATGTTGCCAGGCTCTTTTTGGCGCCTGGGCTGATGCACTGCGGTGGCGGCCCCGGCCCCGATGCGTTCAACTCGGCGCTTGGCGGCACGCCGCAACCTCCCATCGGCGGTCCGGGGGACGACCTCTTCGCCTCGTTGGTCGACTGGGCCAGCGGGGGACGCGCGCCCGACCGCGTGATCGCCACGAAGTTCGCGATGGGGGACCCGAAGACGATCCAGCTTCAACGGCCGCTGTGCGCCTATCCGCAAAAGGCGTCGTATGACGGACGCGGTTCGACCAGCGCCGCGGAAAGTTTCGTTTGCTCATCCACGCCCAACCGCTCGGAGGAGGGCGGGCAACATTGACGCGATGGGCATCTGGCTAACTGGGCCGCACGGCCTTCGACTGTCGGGGCGGTGCGCGTGAAGTCGTCGACCAGGGGTGGACATCGCCTGCCTTGAAAGCCCCTGAATGGAAGGTGGTGACCGTATCAGCCGGGGGGATCCACGGCCGATACGGCATTCAGGCGATGGCCGCCATCTTCACGACCCACGCCCCTGCAAAGAACCCTCCAATAATTCCGCCAATTCACTCCAGGGGCGCTGGGGTCCTCGTGCGTCCTCGAACCAGCGGGAAACGCGCAGTACCCCCAGGTCATCGAAGCGCCGCCCCACGATCTGCAGGCCGATGGGCAGGCCCGTCGCCGTGTAGCCGCAGTTGATCGAGCTGGCGGGTTGCTCGGTCATGTTGAAGGGCATGGTGAAGCCGATGTGGTCGAAGGGCCGCGCGGGGTCGTTGTTGGGGCTGGGCAGCTCGGCCGCGAAGGCCGGCATGGGCGCCACGGGCGAGAGGATGTAGTCATAGGCTTGGCTGGCCCGTACGCCCTGTTCGCGGATGGCCATCAGGCCGCTGAAGCCGCTGTAGACGGTCATCGCGTCATAGGCCGCGGCCGGTTCCACCCAGGCCCGGATATAAGGCAGGATCTTCCGGTAGCGGTCCTGGGGCAGATCCTTGGTTTCGGCCCAGAAGCGCATGCGGAAGAAATGGTCGAAGCCGTCGAACATCTCCGGCGTGACGAAGGGCGCCATCGGCTCCACCACCGCCCCTGCCTGCTCGAACAGGCGGGCCGCCGCCGTCACGGCTTCGGCCACTTCCGGCTCGGTGGGGGAACCGCACCCCGCGTCCAGCATCAGGCCGAAGCGCAGGCCCCGGACGTCGCCCGCCAGGTTCCGCCATGGCAGATCGGCGGGTGGCAGGCTCATGAAGTCGCGCGCGTCGGGGCGGGAGATCACCGTCATCAGCAGTGCTGCGTCGTCCACCGTGCGCGTCATGGGGCCGGCGGAACGGCCCATGTAGGGCGGATCGATGGGAATGCGGCCGTTGTTGGGCTTGAATCCGAAGACGCCACACCAGCCCGCCGGCAGCCGGACCGAGCCGCCGATGTCCGTGCCGACATGCAGCGGGCCATAACCCGCCGCCGCTGCGGCCCCCGCCCCGGCGCTGGACCCGCCGGGGTTGCGCGACAGGTCCCAGGGGTTGAGGGTCAGCGGGTGAAAGCTGGAAAGCCCGGAGGAAAGCATGCCGTAATCGGGCACGGTGGTCTTGGTGAAGGCGATCGCCCCGGCCTCACGCAGGCGGGCCGTGATGGGCGCGTCCTCCGGTTGGGGGGTGAGCTCCACAGCCGCCGTCCCCATGGGCTTGGGCATCCCGCGCGTGGCGATCAACTCCTTGAGTGTCACCGGCAGCCCGTCCAGCGGGCCCAGCGCCGCCCCCTTTCGCCACCGCTCCTCCGAAAGCCGCGCGGCCGCCAGCGCACCGTCGCCGTCCAGCGCGTAGGTCGCGTGCAGCAGCGGCTCCAGCCTGTCCACCCGATCGAGAACGGCCTCCATCACCTCCACCGGGGAAAGCGCGCCCGCGGCGAAGGCGTCGGACAGGGCGGTCGCGGTCAGGTCGGCGAGGTTGGTCATCAGGCTGTCTCTTTCAGTTGGCCGGGAGAAGGTGGGGACGGGGAAGGGGCCTCAACGCCAAGGTGGGGATGACGAAGCTCTGGTGGATCACCGCTGCGCCCGAGGGCCAGCGGCGGCTTTCGACTTGAGGATAGGATAAAGACCGGGCATATGTGGAAAAATGCGCATTATCGAGAAACTGTTGGGCGAATATGCCTATGCCGGACTGGGACGACGTGCACTTATTTCTGGCTGTTGCCCGCAGCGGGCGCCTGGTCGCGGCCGGCAAGGCGGTCGGCGTGGACCATACGACCATCGCCCGCCGGCTCGGCGCGCTGGAGGCGGCGCTGGACGTGCGGCTGTTCGACCGTTCGCCCCGCGGCGTGACATTGACGGAGGCGGGGCGCCTGCTGCTGCCTCATGCCGAGCGCATGGAAAGCGAGATGGAGGCGGCGGTGGCGCGTCTGGGGCCCCGGGGGGCGGCACCGTCAGGCGTGGTGCGCATTGCCACCCCAGAGGCGTTCGGCATGGCCATCGTGGCCCCGCATGTTGCGGAGTTCCACCGGCGTTATCCGGACCTGCGGCTGGACCTTACGCCCGAGCCGCGGCAGGTCAGCCTGGCCAATCATGAGGCCGACATCGCCATCGTGCTCAACCGCCCGCCCAAGGGGCGCGTTTTTGCGCGGCGGCTGGTGGATTTCCGCCTGTGCCTCTATTCGTCGGCGGATTACTTGGCGGAGCACGGCCCCGTCGCCAGCCGGGCGGAGCTGCGCCGGCATCCCTTCGTCTGGTACATGGACGAGAAGATCGACGACCCCGAGTTGCTCTACCTCAACGAGGTGATTCCCGATGCCCGGCCGGTGTTCCGGTCCACGTCCATTTCCGCGCAGCAGGGGGCGGTGGCCGCGGGGCTGGGGCTGGGGCTGCTGCACGCCTTCGCGGCCGAGGCCGATGCGCGCCTGGTGCGGGTGCTGCCGGAGGTGGAGGTGAAGCGCAGCTACTGGCTGGTGTTCCACGTCGACCACCAGCACCAGCCGCGGGTGCGTGCGGTGGTGGAGTTCCTGGACGAGCTGATCGAACGCTATCGCCCGCAGTTCTGAAACGCCCGTGGTTCTGAATCGCCCGTGGTTCTGAATCAATGGTCCCGGCGGCGCTCTGCCGTCGGGACCAGCGGGGCTCTACGATGTCAGGCGAGGTCGGCCAGGACCTTGCCGATCTGTTCGAAAATGCGGGCGATCTGCGCCGGTGTGACGATCAGCGGCGGCGACAGCGCGATGATGTCGCCCGTCACACGCACCAGTACCCCCTCATCGAAGCAGCGGTGGAACACCTCCATCGCCCGCGCGCCGGGGGCACCGGGGCGGGGGGCCAGTTCGATGCCGGCCATGAGGCCGAAATTGCGCACGTCGATCACATGGGGCGCCCCCCGCAGGGAATGGGCGGCCGTTTCCCAATGGTCCTCCAGCGCCCGGGCGTGAGCGAACAGCCCGTCACGCTCATAGATCTCCAGCGTGGCCAGCGCCGCGGCCGTGGCCACGGGATGGGCCGAGTAGGTATAGCCGTGGAAAAGCTCGATGCCCGGCTCGGCACTGTTCACGATGGTGTCGTGGACGTCGCGCGAGACGGCGACCGCGCCCATCGGCACGGTGCCGTTGGTGATGCCCTTGGCCATGTTGAGCAGATCCGGTGTGACCCCGAACCGCTCGGACGCCGTGGCTGCGCCCACCCGGCCGAAGCCGGTGATGACCTCGTCGAAGATCAGCAGGATGCCGTGGGCGCGCGTGATCTCGCGCAGGCGTTCCAGATAGCCGGCCGGCGGCACCAGCACGCCGGTGGAACCGGCCACCGGCTCCACGATGACCGCCGCGATGGTGTGCGCCCCGTGCAGGGCGATCAGCGCCTCCAGCTCATCGGCCATCGCGGCGCCGCCGGCCGGCTGGCCGCGGGTGAAGGCGTCCGCCGGCCGATACGTGTGGGAAAGATGGTCCACCCCCGGCAGCTGCGTCTGGAACCCCTTGCGGTTGCCACCGATGCCGCCCACCGCCATGCCGCCGAAATTGGTGCCGTGGTACCCGCGCGCCCGGCCGATAAGCCGGTTGCGGCCGCCTTGGCCCCGGGCCAGGTGATAGGCCAGTGCGATCTTGAGCGAGGTGTCGGCGGACTCCGAACCGGAATTGGTAAAGAAGATACGGTCCAGCCCGGCCGGCATGATGGCCGACAGCCGGCTGGCCAGCTCGAAGGCCTGCGGGTGGGCCAGCTGGAACGTGGGGGCGAAGTCGAGCGTGGCGGCCTGCCGGGCGATGGCGTCCACGATTTCCGCCCGGGCGTGGCCGGCGTTGACGCACCACAGGCCCGCCGTGCCGTCCAGGATCTCCGCCCCATCGGGCGTGCGGTAGGTCATGCCGCTGGCGCTGGCCAGCAGGCGCGGGTTCTTCTTGAAAAAGCGATTGTTGGTGAACGGCATCCAGAAGGAGGACAGGTCGGCCTCGTTGCTCCGCAGCGGCGGGCTGCCGGCGACATCTTCAAACATTTTCAAGATCCTAGCCATGTGAAGGAAGGTAAGGGGCCGCGCGCAGGCGCGTCAGCAGGGTGGCGGCCTCCCGACGCGGGTGCAGGGCCGCGGCGGTGAGCATGACGGCGCTATTGAGCACCAGCCCCACCAGTCCGGCGTTGAGGCCGCCCACATCGATGGCGGCCAGGTAAACCCAGAAGGCGGTGGCGTAGCCCGCCCCCATGCCCAGGATCACCGCCCTGGCGCCGACGCGCGGCAGGAACAGCGCGGCGAAGAAGGCGGGCAGCGACTGGGCGATGCCGAAATAGAAGATGTTGTTGAGGGTCACGATGAACTTGCCCGACACCTCCGTGCCGATGATGGACAGCAGGATGTAGAGCGCGGTGACGACCTTAGCCCAGCGCCGCTGCCCGGCCTCGTTCAGGCCCGAGACGATGTTGCGGGTAACCAGGGGGCTGATGGCCAGGCACACGCTGCTGAGCAGCACCAGGCCCGAAAGCGTGATCGTGGCCAGCACCACGCCCACCATCCATTCCGGCAGCAGCGCCTGGGCGGTGGTGATGAACACGAAGTCTGGCTGCGGCGGCTGCAGGCCGTGGAACCGGGCGAAGTAGGCCACGCACATCAGCAGGGGAAAAAGCAGCAGGTACAGCGGCGACACCACCTGCGCCCTGCGGATGGCACCAGGGTCGCGGGCGGAGAAAAGGAAGGCCCAGGTCTGCGGGATCATGGCAAAGCCCGCCGCCTGCAGCACCATGGTCGACAGGGCGAAGACGAGGCCCTTATGGTCGCTGCCGGCCGGGGCGGATGCTGCCAATGCCGCCGCGCCGCCGACCTGCCCACCACCGGCCTGCCCGCCATCGATGTGCCAGTGGGCGATGGCCACGCCGCTGACCAGCAGGATCGCCGACAGCATCAGCACGTCCTTCAGGATGGCGACGAAGGCGGAGGCGCGCAGCCCGGCGATGACCACGTAGAGGAAGGCCATGCCCCCCGCCAGCGCCAGCAGCACCACCGGCGCCACCGGCAGGTCCAGCGAGGCCAGCACGATCTTCAGCCCCATGAACTGCGTGGTTCCCACCGGCACCAGCAGCAGGATGGCGGAGCCGGCCATCACCAGTTCCAGGGCGCGGCTGTCGAAATGGCTGCGGAAGAAATCGGGGATGGTGGCGGCGCCGTAGAGCACACCGGCCCGCCAGATGACCGGCCCCACGCAATACAGCACCGGGGCCGCCAGCAGGATGTAGCCGAAGAACCAGGTGATGAAGTCGCCGCCCTTGGCATAGACCCCGCCGGGGAAGCCCAGCATGCTGGTCACGCTGTACGTTTCCCCCACCGACAGGAAAAAGAACAGGACGGCGCCGAACTGGCCGGAGGCGGTGAAGAACTCCTTCGCACCCTGATGGGCGTGCCCGCGCTTGGAAAACAGCGCCAGCAGCAGGGAGGCGGCGATGATCGTGACGAAGGCCGGGATCATGGTGTTCACTTTCCCCGGCCCTTCCCCTGGGTGCCGAAAAGACGGTTGCAGGCCAGAAGGCACAGGCTGGTGGCCGGCGCGCAGGCGAACAGGCACCAGATCGAACCCCGGATGCCCAGGAACGTGACCGAGGCGAAGGGCGCCCAAAGCGTCAACCCAAAGAGCAGGGTGACCGGCAGGCCCAGCGCCAACAACGCCAAACCCGACCGCGGCATGTCACTGCCCAGCCCGTCCTCTGTCCGTTTTTCTGCCATGCGGGGCTCCTTCCGGCTTGGTTTGGGGGCGACCTCCACGCGGGCACCCGCGAAAGGGGGCCGGCCCATGCTCGAAGGATGCCGTGCCCGCCCGCTGCCGCCTAGCACCACCTGCGGGACAGGGTGTCGCGCAAATCGGCCGTCATTGCAGGGGGTTACCGGCAGAGGACGTGCCCCGGAAAATGCGACAGGGTGACCGCCTCAAAGTGCTTTCGCCCGATTGTGCGTTGCAGCAGCATGAATGCGAACAGGCAGGTACGGCGCATAAACCGCCAGAAAACAGCGGAGCGCCCGGGTTGAGAGAGGGGGAGCCCCCCCTATGACCATTCATGTTTGGGGATGACAGATGAACAGCCTTGTCCTTGATAAGGGCGCCCATCCGGGGCGCGATGACTTCGGTGGCGGCGTGCCCGGCAAAGGAAGAAGCGCGGGATTGAACCGGGCGGCGCTACGCACCGGCACGGCGCTGGCGCTGCTGCTGGCCCTGGCGGGCAATGCCGCCCGGGCGGCCGACCAGGCGCCGGCGGCGGAGCAGGCCGCCGACAAGGGGGCCGGGCTGGAGGAAATCGATGTCCAGACCATCCTGGTGACGGCCAACCGCCGTCTGGAGAACGCCCAGCGGGTGGGCACCTCGATCGACGTCGTGACGGGCAGCGACCTGGTCGACCGCAACGTCCAGAACGTTTACGACCTGCAATACC
The DNA here is from genome assembly GCF_029594735.1 of Nitrospirillum amazonense. Classification (NCBI taxonomy): domain Bacteria; kingdom Pseudomonadati; phylum Pseudomonadota; class Alphaproteobacteria; order Rhodospirillales; family Azospirillaceae; genus Nitrospirillum; species Nitrospirillum amazonense. Next base: position 1,601,302 of record NZ_JARPAF010000004.1, on the reverse strand, counting down.
TGACGCCGTCGCTGCAGGTGACGCCCCAGTTCGGCAGCGGCCAGCCCGCCTACCAGATCCGCGGCGTGGGCTTCAACGACTACGCCAGCAACAATGCGCCGGCCGTGGGCATCTATATCGACGAGGTGGCCTACCCCGTCCCCTTCGCCAGCAGCGGCGCCATGTTCGACGTGTCGCGCGTCGAGGTGTTGCGTGGGCCCCAGGGCACGCTCTACGGCCGCAACACCACGGGCGGCGCCATCAACTACATCATGAACAAGCCGACCAAGGAGATGACGGCCGGCGTTGCGGTCCAGTACGGCAGCTTCGACGCCGTCACGTCGGATGCCTTCGTCTCCGGCCCGTTGAACAACAAGCTCGCCTTCCGCGTGGCGGGGCAGGTGCAGGAAGGGGGCGCCTGGCAGCATAACCGCGACACCGGCGAGGCGCTGGGCGACGCGGACAGGCAGGCGTTGCGCGCGTTGCTGGATTACGACAGCGGTTCCAACCTGCGTGTGGGCCTGAACTTCCACTGGAGCCGCGATCGCTCCGACGCGGCGGGCACCTATCTCCTCAGCCCGCTGACAGCGCTCAACGCCAAATATCCCAGCCAGTATCCGGTCTATCCTGCCGATACCGCGCGGGACGCCACGGGATGGGGCACGACGCCGCAGTTCGCCTCGGAAATCGGCATCTCGCCCACCACCAAGCCCTTCTCCCACATCGATACGGTCGGCACCAGCGTGCGGGCCGACTGGGATTTCGAGTTCGCCACCCTGACCGACCTGGCCAGCTTCGATCACGCCACGCGGCAGGAGTACGACAATTTCGACGGCTCGCCCCGCAGCACGGGCGACGTCTATTTCGATACCCGCGCAAACGTGGCCGCCAATGAGCTGCGCCTCACCTCCACCGGGGACCAGGACTGGCACTGGGTGACGGGCCTGTATTACGCCAACCAGGTCCTGCACGACCGCTACGCCACCGGCTATTACGAACTGAACGGCTTCGACCGCAACGTCACCTACGGGCAGACGGTGAACACGGGCAGCGCCTTCGGCCAGGTGACCTACGACCTGACCGACAAGCTCAGCCTGACCGGCGGCCTGCGCCTGGAATACGAGAAGCGCGAACTGCGCGACTTCGGTGCCTTTTACGTCAACAACGGCGTCGTCACCAACCCCGGCAACGTCGTGCCCTATCGCGATACCGATTTCCTGGAACCGTCGGGCAAGGCGGAACTCCAGTACCGCTTCACCGACGACGACATGGCCTACGTCTCGTTCAGCCGGGGCATCAAATCGGGCGGCTTCACCGCCTACAACTCGAACGTCGCCCAGACCTCCACCACGCCCTTCAAGCCGGAAACGATCTTTGCCTATGAGATCGGCAACAAGCTGGCGGTGCCGGAATATCACCTGCGCTTCAATATTTCGGCCTTCTATTATGATTACCGCGACCAGCAGGTGCAGTCGGCGGTGGTCAACCCGCTGACGGGCCTGGTCGGTTCCATCATCAACGCGCCGAAATCCCACCTGTACGGTGGCGAGGCCGACTTCATCTGGGAGCCGATCAAGAATCTGCGCATCAATGAATCGCTGGCCCTGGCCAAGGGTTCGTTCGACGAGTTCTCCACCATCGGCACCGCGGTGAAGGTGGGCGGGATCTATGTCGGCGTGCCGACCAACCGGGTCGGCGAGACCGAGTTCGCGCCCAAGTTCACCTCGAACGGGTCGGTTTCCTATCTCTGGAACCTGGGGGATTACGGGCTGACGACGGACATGTCCTATTCAAGCCGCAGCACCTACAACTCCATCTTCGGTTCGCTCTACAACGTGGCCGGCTACACGCTGGTCGATGCCAGCGTGACCCTGGCGCCCAAGGACGACCGCTGGAGCCTGAAGCTTTTCGGGAAGAACATCTTCGACAAGCGTTATGACGTGACCCGCAACTTCTTCGTCGCGGGCAACAACATCGCGCTGGCCGGCAAGCCCGCCACCTGGGGCGTGCGCTTCTCGGTCACCTACTGACCGGGGCCGGGGGACGAAGAACGGGGGCCGGCGTTTCCACCCCCCCGTCCTTCGTCTCCGGGCTGCCCGCGTCAGGCGCCCTCCAGCGCGTGACCGATGGCGGCCGACAGCTTGCGCGCGGCGAAGGACAGGCGCCGGCCGCGGGCACAGCAAAGGTCCACCGTGGTGATCATCGCGTCGCGCTCCTCAAAGGGCAGCGCGATCAATTGTCCCGTCTCAATTTCGCGCTGGCAGCACATCACGGGCAGCACCAGGGCCGCCACCTTGCGCAAAGCCAGTTCCTTGTGGACCTCGACGGAGCTGCTCTCGAAAACCGGTTCCAGCATCACGTGGGCTTCGCGCGCCATCTGGTTCAACCGCATGCGCGACCCATGGCTGGCCCCCGCTAGCACCAGCGGCACGCTGGCCAGCTGGCGCAGCGACACCCGTTCCTCCCCGGCCAGCGGGTGGCCGGGCGCTACGATGATCTTGTGCTCGACATAGCTGCTCAGGCGGATTTCGACCTTGCTGGTCTCGGGCGAGAACATGGTCAGGCCCAGGTCGGCCTTGCCGCTTTCCACCGCGTCGAACACGTTGCTGGCGCTCGCCGTCTCGATGTGGAAAAGCAGGCCGGGGTACTGGACGTGCAGATCCGCCACCACGCGGGCCAGGATGCCGGCCGCCGGGGCCCCGGCGGCATAGATGGTCACGCTGCCGCGCTCCAGCCCCCGCAGTTCGTCCGTTGCCGCGCGCGCCTCGCGCACGTTGGCCAAGATGGTGCGCGCATACCCCAGCAGCAGCCGACCGGACTCGGTCAGCGTGATCCCTTCAGCGTTGCGGTCGAAAAGCTCCGTGCGGAAATAGTATTCGAGCGCCTCGATCTGGCGGCTGATGGCGCTGGCCTTCACCCCGTGTGCACGGGCCAGCTGGCGGAAGGATTCCGCCTCACCCAACTCGACAAAAACCTCCAGCGCCTTCAAACGCATGTCGCCGCCCAGCCTTGCCGCACCTGCCTTCACCAGGGCACCCGCGCGTCCAGCTGGGAAACACACGTGCACCTGTTCTATATTTTTCCCTGTGGATTCAGGCGTCAAGCCGGCCCCCGGGGTCGCCGCCGCCCCCACAGGGATTAACCCTGACGATGTCGGCTTTGGCCCGGGGAAGTCAAGCGGCATTGGGCGGTATGACCTCGGTGGCGGCGGTCCAGCCCACCCGCGGCCGGCCCCTGGCCGCTAAAGGAAGGGGCAAAAGAGCATGCTCCTGACCAGCGCCGGTCGGGACCCTGCCCCAATACAATTCTGCCGATTTGTCAGGCTGTTGAACGCGAGGAAGCTCGGGGCTGCCTTTCGGCGCCGATTCACCACCGGGGCGCTAGCGTCCCCGGAGCAGCGCCGCGAGGTCCAGGTCGAACCGTAAGCCGATGACGAAAGCGTCCGGGGCGTTGTGCAGGCGGGCGGGGTCGCTGAACTGGTCTGGATGGATGACATATTGCAGGTTGGGCTGGACGCGAACGGCGCGGGCCAGTTGCACGCCATAGCTCAACTCCATCATGATCTGGTCATCCGCCGGTGTGCCGCGGCCGCCAGCCGCCGCGCGGGCCAGGCGCAACGCTTCCAGGGCGTCGTGGCTGTACTTCTGCTGGTTGACGACGAAGCCGATGGTATCGTCGTCGCGCCCCGCGAAGGTGCCGCGTTGGACCAAGCCCAATTCCAGGAAATGGTCTTCGATCAGCCGGCCACTCACGCCCGTCATTGCCACGCCGAACAAGGTCAAGCCCCGCTGCGACGTGTCGTCGGGGCGCAGCACCATCTGTTCGAAACGGAAGAACACGCCTGATCGGCCGTTCAGGGTGGCGTTGGGCTGGCCGCTGACCACGGCGGCGCGTCCGCTCGCGTCGCGGAGCGGGTCGGTATAATCGGCGCCATCGTACCAGCCGCCGACTTCGTACTTGCGGGGCAAGCGGTCGTTGTCAAACGTCGTCTGATACCCCAGCGCCATCGGCGCGATGGCGCCTGTGGCGGTGGCCGTGCCCCAATCGAAGCCATGCTCGGTGCTGGACTGGTGGCTGGGGTTCACTTCGTAGGCGCCGACATGCAGATAGACCGTCGGCGTCAGCCAGGCGGTGGCGTGGGCACCCCAGCTGGATACCGGCCACCAGGTGAAGCTGCTGGTTTTGAAGACGAAGGTGGGGTTGCCGCAGGCGGAGTTGATCTGGAAATTGGCGCACAGCGCTGACCCGAGGAAGCTGATGTTGGCCACCGTGCGCCCACCCTCCACCACCAGACGACCGTCCAGCAGGGACTGTTCCACCGTGAAGCGGGCCAGGCGCGTGTTCTGCGCGCCATAAATCTCCTGCAGCGAGGTCGTGCTGCCCAGATACTGGGCCGCCAGGTTGCTGCCGTGGCGGTTCACCGCGGCGACATGCAAGGTGCCCCCGCCCCAGTCCATGGCGTTGTTCAGGTTCACGTCCGCGCCCAGCAGGATTTGGCCGGCATAGGCCGCCCCCTGGCGCATGCCGCCGCTGGGATTGGCTGCCGCCTCGCCCGTGTAGCTGGCCAGCCAGTCAATGGTCTCGCCCGTGCCTGGTTCGGCGGCCAGGGCGGTACCGGACAGCATCATGGCCAGGACGGCGACTGGAAACGTTTCCACAACAGGGCGCAAAAATGGGGTCGGCACCGAAGGTGCGATGTGACGCATGGATCATCCCTCCCTGGGTTCTTCTGGGCACGGCCTTGAGGCGGCCGTGTTGATTGGGTGGTCCCGGCCTTCAGACCGGGCGCTTCAGGACGCGCAGGGCGACGGCCGTGATCCCGGCGCCGATGGCCAGCGCCGCGACATAGCCGCCGACATGACTGACGGCGTTGGGGATAGGCAGCACGAACACGCCACCGTGGGGCACCCGCAGTTCCGCGCCGATGGCCATGGAAATGGCGCCCGCCACGGCGGACCCCGCCACCAGGGCCGGGATGACCCGCAGCGGATCGCGGGCGGCGAAGGGGATGGCCCCCTCGGTCACAAAGGCCAGGCCCAGCACCGCCGCGGCGCCGCGCGTCTCCCGCTCCTCCGCCGTGAAGTGGTTGGCGAACACTTGGGCGGCCAAGGCCAGGCCCAAGGGCGGGGTCATGCCGGCGACCATGGCCGCCGCCATCGGGGTGTAGACCTGGCTGGCGATCAGGCCCGTGGAAAAGGCGTAGGCCGCCTTATTGATAGGGCCGCCCATGTCGAAGGCCATCATGCCGCCGATCAGGACGCCCAGCAGGATGGCGCTGCTGCCCTGCATGCCCTTCAGCCAGGTGGTCAGGGCGGCCAGCGCGCCGGCCGTCGGCCCGCCCACGACGTAGATCATCAGCAGGCCCGTCAGCAAGGTGCCCAGCAAGGGCAGGATCAGCACCGGCTTCAGGCCCTCCAGGGTCCGGGGCAAGCGGATATGGCGGTTCAGGAAGGCGGTGCCGTAGCCGGCGATGAACCCGGCCAGGATGCCCCCCAGAAAGCCCGCCTGAAGATTGGCCGCCATCATGCCGCCGATCATGCCGGGCGCGATGCCCGGCCGGTCGGCGATGGAATGGGCGATGTAGCCCGCCAGCACGGGCACGATCAGCACGAACGCCCCCTTGGCCCCAACCTGGAACAGGGCGTAGGCCAGCGTGCCCTTGTGGGCGTCGTCATAGGCGTAGATGCCGCCCAGCGCGAAGGCCAGCGCGATCAACAGGCCCCCCGCCACCACGAACGGCAGCATGAAGGAAACACCGGTCATGAGATGCTTATAGGGTCCCGTGCGCCCGCCGCGCCCGGCCTTCGCTCCGGCGACGGCCGGCGGCGAAGCGCCTGCGCCCCGCCCCTCGTCCGGCGCGCCGTCTTCCGCCCCGGCCAAGGGCGTCGCCTCGGCGAGAGCCCGCTGGATAAGGCCGGCGCCATCGGAGATCGCGGGTTTGGTCGCCGACTGGAACACCCGCTTGCCGGCGAAGCGGCCCAGATCCACTTGGCGGTCTGCGGCGATGATGACGATGTCGGCGGCGGCGATCTCGTCGTCCGTCAGACCGTCGCGGGCTCCGACCGATCCTTGCGTCTCCACGCGGATGATGTGCCCCAGTGTCTTGGCACCCTGCTGCAGGCCCTCGGCCGCCATGAAGGTGTGGGCGATGCCCGTCGGGCAGGAGGTGATGGCCACGATGTGTCGTGGACCCTCGGCTTTCGACAGTGCGGCGGCCTGGGCCCGCCTGTCCCGATGCGGCTTGGCTGATTCCGGTTCAGCCAGGACCAGCGCGTCCAAGGCCGCGGCGGGGTCGGCCAGGACGGCCTCGATGCTGGTGCTGTGATGGGGCAGTGCCCCAAAGCGGTCAGCGTCCAGGATGCCCGATCCCACCAGCAGGACGGCGTGCGCGTCCTGAATCTGCGCCGGTTCCAAGGCGCCAAGGACGCCCTGCCCGGTACGCACCTCCACGGCGATGGTATGGCCCCCGTTGCTGGCGGCCTTGCGCAGGGCCTCCGCCGCCAGCAGGGCGTGAATGGTCATTTCGCCGGCGCCGATTACAGCCAACAGTGTGGACATGGTTCCTCCCCGGGCCGGGTCTTCGGCCCGCCCTTCATCCTTCAGTGCGGCGCATGCGTCGCGGTGGTTGATGCCCAATCATCGGCGGGTGTCATCGTGACCTGGTCGGCCAGGGCCTGGACGATCTCCACCCCGGGGAGGTTGGGGCCGGCGCGGCCCAACTTGGCCACGGCGAACCCGGTCGCCAGGCGGGCGATCGCCTCCAATCCCAAGCCGGCATGCAGCCCGGCCGCCAGCCCGGCCACCATCGCGTCGCCAGCGCCCACGGTGCTGCTGCCCCGCACCTCGGGGGCTTGGGCGTGCAGGGCGGTGTCGCCGTCCACGAACAGGGCGCCGCCGGTGCCCAAGGACACGACCACCAGGGGGATGCCATGCCCTTGCAGGTGCCGCGCCGCTGCCAGCAAGTCAGGCGGAGCCAAGGGCCGGCCGGTCCAGCCCTCCAACTCATGTCGGTTGGGCTTCACGCAATAGGGCAGGACGTCGGCGGCCAAGGCCCGCGCCAGCGGCTCCCCGCTGCTGTCCAAGACAACGCGGGCGCCGGTATGGGCCAGGCCGGCCACCATGCTGGCATAGGTGTCGGGGGGCAACCCGTCAGGCAGGCTGCCGGCCAGCACCACCACGGTGCCGGGGCCGACGGATTCCTCGAGATAGGTCTGGATCCGCTCCACCGTTTCCGGGGCTACCGCCAAGCCTGGCAGGTTGATGTCCGTGGTGCGGCCGTCGTGGCGATCCAGCAGCTTGATGTTGGTGCGGGTTTCGCCGGGCACGCGCAAGAAGCGGTCGAGGATGCCCTTGGCGGCGAACAGCGCCTCGAACGGGGCGGTGTTGTCGATGCCCAGCAGCCCGGTGGCAGCCACATGCAGGCCCCAGTCGGCCAGGCAGGAGGCCACGTTCACGCCCTTGCCCCCGGCATTGTGGCGCACGGCCACGGCCCGGTGCACCTGGCCTGGCCGCAAGTCGTCCAGGGTGACGGTCTCGTCGATGGCCGGGTTCAGGGTGACGGTGTGCAGATCAATGCTCATGCCATGCCTCCTTCCAGCGCCCGCACGTCCTCGGCCGCCTCGCAAGCCAAGGCCTGGGCCGCCAGCGCGCGCAGCGCCGTCAAATCGCTATCGCGCAGGCGCGCCTTCACCGCCGGCACCTCCCGCGGGGTCATCGACAGTTCCTGCACGCCCAGGCCGGTCAGCAGGGCGGCGCCGAAGGGGTCGCCGGCGATGCCGCCGCAGACGCCAACCCAGCGGTCATGCTTGGCCGCGCCCGCCACGGTGGCCTGAATCAGACGCAGCACGGCGGGATGCAGGCTGTCCGCCTGCGCGGCCAACTGCGGGTTTTGGCGATCGATGGCCAGGGTGTACTGGGTCAGATCGTTGGTGCCGATGGAGAAGAAGTCGGCATGGCGGGCCAGGCTTTCGGCCTGCAGGGCCGCGGCGGGTACCTCGATCATGATGCCCAGCGGCACCGCCGGCGCCTCGACCTCGGCCTGGATGCGCTCGCTGACCGTGCGCAGGGCGATGATCTCGGCCGCCGTGGTGATCATGGGGAACATGATGGACAGGCTGGCGCCCGCGCGCGCCGCGCGATACAGGGCGCGCAACTGCGGCTCCAGCAGGTCGGGCCGGCGCAGCAGCAGCCGGGCCCCGCGCACCCCCAGGAAGGGGTTTTCTTCATGCGGCAGGTTCAGATGGACCACCTGCTTGTCGCCGCCGATATCCAGGGCGCGGACGATCAGCGGCCGGTTGCCCAGGGCCACGGCCATGGCGCGATAGATGTCGAACTGTTCGTCCTCGCTGGGGCTTTCGCCCCTTTCCAGGAACAGGAACTCGGTGCGCATCAGGCCGACGCCCTCTGCCCCCTGCGACAGGGCGAAGGCCGCCTGGTCGGGCAGGTTGATGTTCGCCCCGATGGACACGGTGTGGCCGTCGCGGGTGCGCGCGGGCAGGGCGCGGGCCTCCGCTTCGCGGGCGCGGGCCTCCGCCTTGACCGCCAGCCATTGCCGGGCGGATGCCAGGTCGGCGCCGCCCGGTTCCAGGTACAATTGTCCCGACTGGCCATCCAGGATGGCGCTGGTGCCATCCGCCAGTTCCAGCAGGGCGGCGCCACCCCCCACCAGGGCCGGCAGGCCCAATGTGCGGGCCAGGATGGCGGTGTGTGAGGTGGGGCCGCCCGACGCCGTGGCCAAGCCCACCACGCGGGCCGGGTCCAGGCCGGCAGTGTCCGATGGGGACAGGTCCGGTGCCACCAGGATGCAGGGTGTGTCGGGCAGGTCGAGCAGCGAGTTGGCGCGCAGGGAAGGGTCGATATGGCCCAGGACCCGGCGGCCCACATCGCGCAGATCGGCGGCGCGGGCGGCCAGGACGGGATTGCCCAGCGCGGCCAACCGGCTGGCCATGCGATCCACCGTCTGATTCCAGGCCCAGGCCACGCCATGACCGTCCACCATCAACTGGCAGGCCAGGGTGATCAGGTCGGTGTCGTTCAACAACTCCGCCTGGGCCTTGAAGATGCCGGCATCGGCCGCACCCAGCCGGCGGGCGGTGTCGTCGGCCAGCGCCTTGAGTTGTTGGCGCGTGCGGCTCAACGCCTCCTGCAGCAGGCTGCCCCCCTCCGCCAGGGCGGCGGGATTGTCCGGCACCACCGGGTCCGCCGCCTTCAGCACATGCAGCGGGCCGATGGCCAGTCCCGGCGCCGCCGGCACGCCGCCGATGGCGGTCAGCGGCGCCGGGGGCGTCCAGCCGGTGCGGGGCGCTTGGCGGGCGCGGCTGGCCGCCAGGGCCGCGTCCATCTTTTCCTGGGCGCTCAGGCCGGTCATGGCTTGGCGCATGGCCGCCAGCGCCCCCGCGGCGTCACCGCCGGCGGCCGACACCACCACCGTGTCACCGGCACGCAGGCCCAGTTGCAGCAGGGCGATCAGGTTCTTGGCGTCCGCCGCTTGGTCGCCGTGGCGGACCCGGACCTGGGCGGCGAAGCGGCGGGCGGTGTCCACCCAGTGGGCGGCCGGCCGGGCGTGCAGGCCGCTGGGATAATCCACCGTCCAGTCGAAACCGGGCGCGAGGTCACCCACCGTCGCGCCGGCCGCGTTTTGGTCCGCCCGCTCGCCCGGGGGCGTTTCGCGGCCCAGGGCGGCCGCGATCTCGCCGGCGTCGGTGGTCACCAACAGACGATCCAACCGGTCGCCGTCCTGGATCAGGCGGGTCAGGCGGCGCAGGATGGTGATGTGCGCGTCGGACTGGGCGGCAATGGCGACCACGAGGCGCGCGCGTTGCCCGGCGTTCCACTCCACGCCGTCAGGGACCTGCAGGATGGCCAGGCCGTTGCGGCGGACCAGGTGGCGATCCTCCCCCAGGCCGTGGGGGATGGCGACGCCCTGGCCCAGGAAGGTGTTGGCCACCTCTTCCCGTCGGACCATGCTTTGTTCGTAGGCGGGGTCGACGCACCCGGCGGCGACCAGCAGCTGTGCCGCCTCGCCAATGGCGTCACGCTTTCCAGCCGGACGCGCGCCGAGGCGGATCAGCTCGCGGGGCAGCAGGTCGCTCTCAACGGCGAAGGGCATTCTCGGAACCTCCCGATTTCATTCTTGTGCTTAGTGGTAACGTTTCCACAAAAATTGTCAAAGGGAATCCCCAGGCGGTGTCTGGGCGTATGCGCCATATTCCCTTTGAACGCACGCTGGAAGGCTTTAGACTGGGGCAAAATAACTGGAAACGATTGCGAACATGACGGTCAACATCAAGGACGTCGCCCGGGTTGCCGGTGTATCGGTTTCCACCGTATCCCGCGCCCTGGGGGAGGGACCGGTCAGCGCTGAGGTGCGGGAACAGGTGCAGGCGGCGGTACGCGCGACCGGTTACAAGCCCAACCTGTCGGCGCGGCGGCTGCGCTCGCAACGCACCCAGACCATCGGCTTGATCGTCGCCGACATCCGCAACCCCTTCTTCACCGCCGTCGGCCGGGCGGTGGAGGACGCGGCCTACCGCGCCGGCATGCGGGTTATCCTGTGCAACACCGATGAGGACCCCGCGCGCGAGGCGCTTTACCTGACCCTGATGCAGGAGGAACGGGTGACGGGGCTGATTTTCGCCCCGACCCGCGCCACCCTAGACCGGTTGCAGGCCGATGCCCTGGATTTTCCCATGGTGCTGATCGACCGCGCCGGTCCGGGCGGTCAATTTGACACCGTGTTGCTGGACAATCGTGAGGCCAGCGCCACCCTGGTCGATCATCTGGTGTCCCGGGGATACACCCGCATCGGCGGCCTGTTCGGTGCCACCAGCACCACCGGCGTCGAACGGCGCGACGGCTATCTGGCTGCCATGGCGGCCCGGGGCTTGACGGGGGAGGCGCGCTTCGTGCCGCCGTCGGCGGAGGCCGCCGAGAACGCCGCTGCCGCCTGGCTGCGCCAGCCCGACCGGCCTCAGGCCCTGCTGGTCAGCAATGGGCTGTTCCTAACCGGCGTGGTGAAGGCGGCCCGCACCATGGGGCTGCGCATCCCCCACGACATCGCCGTCGCGGGCTTCGACAACGAACCTTGGACGGAATTGGTTGAACCGGGCCTGACCGTCATTGAGCAGCCGGTCGAAACCATAGGCCGCGAGGCTATGGCCCTGTTGTTCCAGCGCCTGAGGACCCCCGACGCTCCGACGCGCAAAGTGGTGCTGTCCGGCCGTTGCGTTGCCCGGGGCTCGACGGCTGCCCTGCCGCGCACGTGATGGAGGCCGCAGGCCCGCACCTGGTCGCGCGCCTGCGCCCGATCGCATACAAGCCGTTATACTTGCTGAAAAAGGAGCGGGCATCCAAATCAATGTGGCACCCTCAATCGAGGACTGCTTTGCCCCGAATGCCCTATACCACGCAGCGGCGCCCACCCCGCCTGTTAAAGTATAAAATCGGCGTATTCACATGACTCCGCAGATTTTAAAATAATCAGACAGTTGATGTGCTGATCGGCCCCCGAACCGCATCTGATTCACTTAAGGCAGGGGCTTCACGCAGGCCGTGGGGCCTCAGGCCCGCTTGCGCCCCGTGACCATGGCGCGGACCAGGTTTTCCCGGTGCAGCATGCTGGACAGGATCACTCCGCCGATGTGCAGGGCCACCAGGATGAGGGTCACCGTGGCCGCAGCGCCGTGGATGTCCTCCATCGCGTCCTCTCCCAGAACGCCGCCACCCGTATCCAGAACGATGCCGGTGGCCACGGTCAGGAGCAGGCTGGCCAGAAGCGCCACGATCATGGCGCCGCCCGCCGGGTTATGGCCCACATACCGGCCCGCCCGCCCCTTCACCAGGGCTCCCATGTAGGAGAGGAAGCCCTTTGGGCTGGGTACGAACTCGGCGAACCGGGCATGTGGGGTGCCGACGAGGCCCCACAGGGACCGCACCCCAACCGCCACCAGGATCACGAAGCCGGCGGCCTCATGCACCGGCATGATCTCCTCGGCCGACAGCCAGGCGATGGCGAAGGAGGCGGCGATGGTCCAGTGCAGAATGCGGATGGCCGGATCCCACACTCTCACCGTGCCGGTGGGAACCGCAGCGTCGGGGGAAACGGCGCCCTTGGGTACGCTGTGGGTAGAGGCGCCATCGGAGGTGATGGGCATGGTCATCAGTCCTCATCCTTTTCCGTTTTCAGGATATCGCCCGTGCGGGCGTCGATGGCCAGTTCGACGCGCTTGCCCTGCGGATCACGGGCTTCGACCTTGTAATTCTTGTCGCGGTGCCGCTTGATTTCGGTGATGTCGGAATAGCCCTGGGCGGCCAGGCGCTCGACCAACTGCGGGACGGTCAGGGCGCTTGCGTCCCCCGCTTTCCCTGGCTGAGCCTGACCGGCGGGCGCGGTCTCGACGGCCAGCGCGTAGCCACCGATGGCCAGGGAACCCGCCAGCAGCGCCGCCGCAGCAATTTTGCCATACATCATGGTGTCCTCCGTATTGGGATTGGATGGTGGCATCATCCTGGCGGGGTTCCGTTGAACGGGACCTGAACGGCGCGTTCAGGCTGCGTTCAGGAAAGGAACGGTCAACTGTGCCGATGAGATGGATCGTTGCCCTTCTGCTGGCCCTGCTGGCCGTGCCCGCCGCCCGGGCGGACGCGGACCAGGACCAGGACCGCGCGCGCGCCGCCGTGGAACAGGGGCGCGCGCTACCCCTGCGCACCATTCTGGACCGCGCGGCGGCCCGCTTCCCCGGCCAGCTTCTGGAAGCGGAATTGGAGGAGGAGCACGGCCGATTGGTCTATGAGATCAAACTGCTGATGGACGGCGGGCGTGTCGTGAAGCTGCATTACGACGCCCGAACCGGCGACCTTCTCGCGGTCAAGGAACGGGGGGCGGAGAAGGACCGCAGGCCATGAGGATACTGCTTGCCGAGGATGATGCGGCGCTGCGCCGTCAACTTGCAGAGGCGCTGGCAGATGCCGGCTACGCCGTTGACATGGCACCCGACGGCGAGGAGACCGCCTTCCTCGGGGAGAGCGAGCCCTATGACGCCGTGGTGCTGGATCTGGGATTGCCCATGCGCGACGGCCTGTCCGTCCTGCGCGCATGGCGGGCGGCGGGCATCACGGTGCCGGTGCTGATCCTCACGGCCCGTGGAACCTGGCAGGAGAAGGTGGCGGGCATCGACGCCGGCGCCGACGACTACCTGGCCAAGCCGTTCCGGATGGAAGAACTGCTGGCCCGTGTGCGCGCCCTGATCCGCCGGGCCGGCGGGCTGGCGGCGGCGGAACTGCGCTGCGGCCCCGTGGCGCTGGACACCCGCACCGGCCGGGTGACGTTGGACGGTCGGCCCATCGCACTGACGGCGCATGAGTTCAAGGTGCTGTCCTATCTCATGCACCATCCCGGCAAGGTCGTGTCCCGCACCGAGTTGACCGAGCATGTCTATGCGCAGGATTTCGACCGCGACAGCAACACCATCGAGGTGTTCATCGGCCGGCTGCGCCGCAAGCTGGGCGGCGACCTCATCCGGACGGAACGGGGCCTAGGGTACCGCCTGGAGGCGGCGCGGTGACACCTTCTTCGCTGACGACCTCGTCACTGACCCGGCGCCTTTTCCTGCTGTCGGTCCTCTGGATCGCTCCGGCGCTGGTCATCACCGGCATCATCCTGACCGACCTGTTCCACACCCATGCCGAGGCCGAGTTGAGCCGGCGCATGGCCCAGCACCTGGATGAGTTGGCGGCAGTGCTGGAAGTGACGCCGGACGGCGCGGTGGCGCTGGCCCGGGACCTGAGCGACCCCCGTTTCCGCCGTCCGCTGTCAGGGTTGTATTGGCGGGTGGATGGCCCTGGGGACCGGGTGCTGCGGTCGCGGTCGCTCTGGGACCAGGCCCTGGACCTGCCGGCGGACACTCCCAAGGATGGTGAGGTCCATCGCCACACTCTGACGGGACCGAACCGGGCCCCGCTGGTGGCTTGGGAGCGCAGCTTGCGCCTGCCGGGAGCGGCAACACCGGTGCGTGCGGCCGTGATCGTCGACGCCAGCGACGTGCAGGCCGCGACGGCCGGCTTTTCCCGAGCGTTGGGCCTGTCGCTGGCGGTGCTGGCCGCCGGTCTGCTGGCGGCGGCGGCGGTCCAGGTGCGCCTGGGGCTGGGCCCGCTGCGGCGGATGCGGGCGGCCCTGGCCGATCTGCGCGCCGGGCGGTCGAACCGTCTGGAGGGCGCCTTCCCTGGCGAGGTCCAGCCCGTCGTGGACGACCTCAATCTGCTGATAGAGGAGAACCGGACGATGGTGGAGCGGGCGCGGGCGCAGGCGGCTGATCTGGCGCATGCGCTGAAAACCCCACTGGCCGTCATCGCCAACGCCGCCGCCGCGCCGGGCGGCATGGACCCGGCGGTGGTGGCGGCTGAGGCGGATCGCATGCGGGGTCAGATCGAACGGCACCTGGCCCGGGCGCGGGCCGCGCCGGCGCTGCTTCATTCCTCAGGCGGAACGGTTGTCCTGCCGGTGCTGCGGCAGATCGCCCGCACCGTGGCTCACCTGCATACCGAGCGCGGGGTGGACATCCAGATCGACGGCGATGCGCGGGCCCGGGTGCGCGCCGACCCGGTGGACCTGCAGGAAATGGCCGGCAACCTCATCGACAACGCCGCCAAATGGTGCACGGCGGTGGTCCGGGTGACGGCCGTAGCGGCCGGCGGCGGGATTGTCATTACCGTCCAGGATGATGGACCCGGCATTCCGGTGGGCAGGCGGTCGGACGTTCTGGCCCGGGGCGCCCGCCTGGACGAGGCGGTGCCGGGTACCGGCCTGGGGCTGACGATAACGGAGGAGTTGGCGCGCCTTCATGGCGGAAGCCTCAGCCTGGACACATCGCCGACCGGTGGGCTCAGCGTCTCGCTCCATCTGCCACAGGCGGCCCGCTAATCCCCAAATGGCCCGGTTGACCCCACGGGACCGGCCGGTGGCGGCGTGACGCTGTGGGACGCGACTGCTACCCTGCCCAACCGCCGGGGCACCCGCCCCTTTCCCGCCCGTCTGATATGGCAGCGCCCGTGACTCTCCAAGGTATCATCCAGGACATCGTCGACGAGATGCGGGCCGCGCCCGATCGTGGCAAGGTCGCGACCTACATCCCCAGCCTGGCCAAGGTCGACCCCGCCAGGTTCGGCATGGCGGTCTATACCGTCGATGGGGAATGCCATGCCGGCGGGGATGATGAGGTCGGCTTTTCCATCCAGTCGATATCCAAGGTCTTTTCCCTGACGCTGGCCCTGGGCAAGGCGGGGGACCAGCTGTGGGAGCGGGTGGGGCGCGAGCCCTCCGGCACGGCATTCAATTCCATCGTCCAGCTTGAGGCGGAGCGGGGCATTCCGCGGAACCCCTTCATCAATGCCGGCGCCATCGTCGTGACGGATGTGAATCTGGCGGGGCATCCGCCCCGTGAGGCCATCGGCGAACTGGTCCAGTTCGTCCGCTATCTGGCGGAGGATGAATCCATCGCCATCAATGAGGAGGTCGCCCGGTCGGAGGAGCGTACGGGCGAACGCAACCGGGCCCTGGCCCATTTCATGAAATCCTATGGCGTGCTGCGGCATGCGCCCGACCTCGTATTGGGCACCTATTTTCATGCCTGCGCCATCGAGATGACCTGCCGCCAGCTTGCCGCCGCCGGACGCTACCTGATGCTGGATGGCCGCCATCCCGGGGGCGGACGCACCATTTCATCCATACGGGCCCGCCGCATCCTGTCCCTGATGCTGACCTGTGGCCATTATGACGCCAGCGGCGACATCGCGTTCCGCGTCGGGATCCCGGCCAAGTCCGGCGTCGGCGGCGGCATATTGGCCATCGTTCCCGGCCGGGCCTCCATCGCCGTCTGGTCCCCCGGCCTGAACGCCAACGGCAACTCCCAGCTGGGCAGCCTCGCCCTGGAGCGCCTGGCCGAGGCCACGGGGTGGAGCCTGTTTAATCCAGGCCGCCTGTCAGATCGATGACGCGGCGTGGTGCCGGCCTGGACGGAAGAGTCGCGACCGCACCGGGGGTTGCAATCGCATTTTGCGAAGGCGGTCGTTGGTCTCATGCCGTTGGCATTACTTCCGGTCATCCTCGCGCACCTTGCCTTTTCGGATGAACTTCCGCACCAATGACGTTTGTTTCCCGTCATAGCGGTCGCCTTTATGAGTTCTTCCGCCCCCGCCTTCCGGCCTGCGAACCCGGACCAGCTCGACCGCATGGTGCGGGTGTCGTTCCCGCTGGGCTGGTTGGTGTTCGGCATCTTCCTGGCGGCCGTGCTGGGCGGACTGGCCTGGTCCCTGGTCGCCACCGCGCCGGTCAAGGTGGCGGGCAACGGCGTGCTGCAGGGCAGCGGCGGCGTGGCCCTGGTGACGGCGCCCAGCAGTGCTGCCATCACGGCGCTGAAGGCCAGTGTCGGCGGCGCCGTTCATGAGGGGGAGATCGTCGCCGTGCTGGCGGACCCGGTACTGGACGCCCGGCTGGAGACGGTCCAGGCCCGCCTGGCCCGGCTGGAGGCGGAGGAGGGGCGGCTGAAGGACTTCCAGGCCCGCGCCCGGGCGGCCCGCACCCGCGATGACGAGCAGCGGCGCCAGGGGTGGGAGCAGGCCTTGCAGCAGGCCCGCCAGCGGGAGGCGGCGCTGGGCCAGGTGTTGGCCAGCCAGCATGAGCTGATGGGCCGCGGTTATGCCACGCGTGAGCGCATCCTGATGACGGAGAACGACCGCGCCCAGGCCCAGCGCGACATCACCGCCGCCCTGAACGCGCTGAACACCCTGGGCGTGGAGGCGGACGAGCGCGCCATCGAGGATGAGCGCGAGCTGCTGGAGCTGGAGAGCAAGATCGGCCAAGGTCGGCAGGATCTGGCTGAGGCTTTGGCCGAACGCGCGGCGCGGACCGAGGTTCGCGCGCCCATCACCGGCCGGGTGATCGAGCTGTCGGCCGCCACCGGCGACCGGGTAGCCGCGGGTTCGGCCCTGATGCGCCTGGTGCCCGAAGGTCGGGTGGTGGCGGGCGACGGGCTGGTGGGTATCCTCTACGTCGCCCCAGCCGATGGTAAGAAGATACGCCCCGGCATGGCGGTGCAGATCATTCCCTCCACCGTGAAGGTGGAGCGTGACGGCTTCATCCATGGCGAGGTCATCCGCGTGTCCGAGACGGCGGCGACGCGGGAGGCGGTGCAGCAGACGCTGAAGAACGACGCTTTCGTCACCAGTCTGATGGCCAACGGTCCGCCGTTCGAGGTGCGGGTGGCCCTGCGGCGCGATCCGGCGACCGTCAGCGGTTTCGCCTGGTCATCATCCCGGGGCGCCGCGCGGCCGGTGGAAAGCGGTACCGTCATCAAGGGCGGGGTGGTGGTGGAGCGCACGCGCATCATCGCCCTGGCCTTCCCCGCCATCGAACCGGTGCTGGACGCCCTGGGGCTTGATCCGTGACGGCAGCGGCGGCGGTATCGGGCGCGATCCGGAAGGTGATGGCGGCACGTCCACGCCCCATTCCAACGGTTTTCCAGATGGAGGCGGCGGAGTGCGGCGCCGCCTGCCTTGCCATGGTGCTGGCCCACCACGGCAAATGGGTGCCCCTGCCGGAGTTGCGCGAGGCCTGCGGCGTTTCCCGCGACGGCAGCCGCGCCTCCAACATCGTGCGGGCGGCCCGGGCCTATGGGCTGGAGGCCAAGGGCTTCCGCTGTGAGCCGCACCACTTGGCCGACATCGCCATGCCCTGCATCGTCTTCGTCGACCTCAGCCATTATGTGGTGCTGGAGGGCATGGCGGGCGGCAGGGTGCAGCTGAACGACCCCGCTGCCGGGCGCCGCGTCCTGACAGCGGCGGAGTTCGACGCCCTGTTTTCCGGCATCGTGCTGACCTTCCAGACGGGGGCGGATTTCCGTCGATCCGGCGCCGTGCCCAGCACCTGGCGCGACATCGCGGCCCTGGTGGCGGGAACGAACGCCCCCCTGGCGCTGGCGGTGCTGGCGGGCGTCGCCCTGATCCTGCCTGGGCTGGTGGTGCCGGCGGCGACGCAGGTGTTCGTCGATTATTACCTTGTGCAGGGCCAGGCGGACTGGGGCATGCCCCTGTTGGGGGTGTTGCTGGCCACGGCGGTGGTGCAGTGGGGACTGACGGGCCTGCAGAATGGCCTGCTGGTGCGCCTGCACACCCGCATCGCCATCCTGGCGGCCGGCCGCATGGTCTGGCGCATGCTGCGCCTGCCCGTGCGCTTCTTCGGCCAGCGCCACGCCGGCGCCCTGGCTGGCCGCGTGGACTTGGCCCGTCCCCTGGGCCTGCAGGCGGCGGAACAGCCGGTGAAGGCGGCGCTGGCCCTGGCGTCCAGCGTCTTCTTCACCCTGGCCATGCTGCTCTACAGCCCCATCCTGACCCTGGTCACCCTGCTGGCCGCCGCCATTCCCATCGCCGCCCTGGCGCTGACGCAACGCCGGCTGGAGGAGCGGGTCCGCAAGGCCGGCATGGCGGCCATCAAGGTGCATGGCCGGGCCATCCAGGGCATCGGCATGGTGGAAACCCTGAAGGCCAGCGGTACCGACGACGTGTTCTTCGGCCAGTGGGCCGGCCTGCTGGCCGCCCTGGTGCGCGACCGTCAGGCGGCCGGCCGTATCGAGGCGCTGCTGGGCGCCGTGCCCGACGGTGTCATGCTGCTGAACCGGGGCCTGGTGCTGGCCCTGTCCGCCGGCTTCGTCATCGCGGGCAACATGACGGTGGGCGAACTGGCCGCTTTCCAGACCCTGATCACCGCCTTCGCCGCTGCCTTGTCCACCCTGATGCGTCAGGTCACCAGCCTGAAGCAGGTGCGCGGCCCGCTGGATCAGCTGGCCGACGTCGCCACCACGCCCCTGGCCTGGGAATTCGCGGGCGACCGGCCGGACGCGCCGGCGGCACCCGCCATCCGCGATGGCGCCAAGCTGAGCGGCGCCCTGGCCGTCCGCGACCTCACCTTCGGCTACACCCCTCAGGGGGCGATGGTGGTCAACGGCGTGGATCTGGACATCGCTCCCGGCGCCCGGGTGGCCCTGGTCGGGGCGTCGGGCAGCGGCAAGTCCACCGTCGGCCGCCTGGTGGCCGGGCTGTTCGATCCGCTGGGCGGCGACATCCGGTTGGATGGCCATCCCTTGCGCGCCGTGCCGCGCGACCGGCTGCGCGCGTCGCTGGCCATGGTGGACCAGGATATCCTGCTGTTCGAGGGCACGGTGCGCGACAACCTGACCCTGTGGGACGAGGCCGTGCCCGAAGCCCGGATCATCCGCGCGGCCAAGGACGCCATGATCCACGACGACATCGTCGCCCGCGTCGGCGGCTACGGTGGCCGGGTGGAGGAGGCCGGCCGCAACTGGAGCGGCGGCCAGCGCCAGCGGCTGGAGATCGCCCGCGCCCTGGTGATGGAGCCCAGCTTGCTGATCCTGGACGAGGCCACCAGCGCCCTGGACCCGACCATTGAACAAGCGTTGATGGACAATGTCCGCCGTCGCGGCTGCGCCTGCCTGATCATCGCCCACCGCCTCAGCGCCATTCGCGACTGTGACGAGATCATCGTCCTGAAGGACGGCCGGGTGCTGGAACGCGGCGGCCATGAGGCGCTGATGGCGGCGGGCGGCGCCTATCGCCAGTTGGTGGAGTCGTGAGCATGGAGGATGCCGACCGGCTGGAGGGGGAGGAGCGGGCAGCCCGCGATCGCCATGCCGGCCTGCTGGCCCTGCAGGCGCTGAGCGGGGTATTGGGGGGCGGGGTATTGGGACCGGACCGCGGCGCCACCTACGCTCCCCTGTCGGAACAGCCCCTGGTATTGGCCTTCGCGCATCTGGGCGCGGTGCTGGGCTTTGAGGTGCGCCTGCCGCCCCGCCAGCAGGAGGGGGCGCCGATGCCGGCGCTGGAGGCGCTGGCCCGGGCCAGCCGCGTGCGCCTTCGGGGCGTCCAACTGGATCCCGGCTGGTGGCGGCAGGACAGCGGCGCCTTCCTGCTGCTACGGCCGGCGCCGCTGTCGCCCCTGGCGCTCAGCCCCGGCGGGCGGGGCCGCTACACCGTTTATGACCCCGACACACGCGTGGCGCGGCCGCTGCCGGCGGCCGAGGCGGTACTGCTGGCCGGCCAGGCCTACGCCCTGTACCCGCCGCTGCCGGACCAGGCACTGACGCCGGGCAGCCTGGCCAAGGGGTTGCTGCGCGCCCGGATGGGCGACATCGCCACCCTGGCCGGCGGCACCCTGCTGGCCGGCGTGTTCACCATGGGTGTGCCGCTGGCCATGGGCTATCTGCTGGAAGGCGCCATCCCCGACAGCAATCTGGGCCGGGTGGTGCAGGTGGCCGTCGCCCTGGCCTTGCTGGCGGTCATGACCCTGCTGCTGCGCCTGGCCACCCAACTGACCATGCTGCGCATTGAGGGACTGGAGGGCAGCCGGGTGCAGGCGGCGGTGATGGACCGCCTGCTGCGCCTGCCCACGGGCTTTTTCCGGGGCTACTCCACCGGTGACATGGCAACCCGGGTCATGGCCGTGGCCCGCCTGGAAAAGGCGCTGACCGCCTCCACCATCAATGCCGTGATGACGGGGATGGTGGCCTTGGTTTCCTATGCCGTCATGCTGGGCTATTCCTGGCGCCTGGGCCTGGTGGCTATCGCGCTGACCCTGATGTTGGCCGTCGTGACCGTGGTGCTGGGCCTGCGCCGCGTCCGGCACGAGGCGGCGGCCATCCGGGGCGACGCCCGCATGTCCGGCTTGACGCTGGAACTGGCCAGCGGCATCGCCAAACTGCGCCTGGCGGCGGCGGAGGACCGGGCCTTCCTGCGCTGGGCGCGCCTGTACGCCGAGGCCAGCCGCGCCCAGTTCGGCGCCGACCGGGCGGCCGGCCTGCTGGACACGGTGGGCGTGGGCTACCAGGCCTTCGCCACGGCGGCGCTGCTGGCGGCCTGCGTCATGGGCGGCTGGACCGACACCGTCGCCCTGGGCCTGCTGGCCGCCTTCGTCACCGCCTTCACCGCCGCCCTGGAGGGCCTGCGGGGCCTGGCGGCGGCCGCCGTGGAAATGGTGGGCCTGGCGCCCATCGTGCAGCACGCCCGCCCCATCCTCCAGGCCCTGCCGGAGGCGGCGGACAAGGCCGACCCGGGCACGCTGACCGGCGCCATCGAGCTGTCGCGCGTCACCTTTCAGTATCAGCCGGACACTCCCCGCATCCTGGACACCCTGTCGGTCAGCGTCCGGCCAGGGGAGTTCGTGGCCTTCGTCGGCCCGTCCGGAACGGGCAAGTCGACGCTGTTCCGCCTGCTGTTGGGCTTCGAGCGGCCGGATGCCGGCCTGGTGCTCTATGATGGCGTCGATCTGGCGGGCCTGGATCTGCGGGCCGTGCGCCGACAGTGCGGCGTGGTCCTGCAGCACGGCCGCCTGATGCCCGGGACCTTGATGGACAATGTGCTGGGTGCCGCCACTCACCTGGGGCAGGAGGCCGCCTGGGACGCGCTGGCCCAGGTGGCGCTGGCCGACGAGGTGCGGCGCATGCCGATGGGCCTTCACACCCTGATCACCGACGGCGGCACGGGCCTGTCGGGCGGGCAGGTCCAGCGCCTGCTGCTGGCCCGTGCCCTGGTGGCCCGGCCACGGATCATGATGCTGGATGAGGCGACCAGTGCGCTGGACAACCATACCCAGGCAGCGGTGACCGCCAGCCTGGACAAGATCGCCGGCACCCGCCTGGTCATCGCCCACCGCCTCAGCACCGTGCGGCGGGCCGATCGTATCATTGTGCTGAACCAGGGCCGGGTGGAGGAAGAGGGCGCCTTCGATACCCTCATGGCCCGCGACGGCTTCTTCGCCGCCTTCGCCCGGCGTCAACTGACGCGAGACACCTGACGGGGCAGCAGCACGTCGCAGGCGAAGTCCGGTGCCAGACGTCGGACCAGCAGGTGGCCCAGGCCGGCATGGCCCCGGAACAGGGCGGCATCGTCGGGTGCGCCCGCCACGTCCGCCGCCATCAGTCGGCCCCGTCCGGCCGCCCAGTCGGCCAGCCGGGTGTTCAGGGCGGTGTCGATTTCATCCTCCACGCCCGGCAACCGGGCGGCCAGCGTGGCCAGGATCTCCAGCCGTCCGGCCTCGCCACAGCACAGGTCATCCACCCGGTCCAAGGGGGATGCCCGCAAGGTCGCCAGTGCGGTGTGCAGGTCGCCGGCCAGCCAGCCGTCCTTGTCCCCCATCAGGTCCATCAAGAGCGCGCGGGCCAGGGCAATGCCGGGCCCACCATGGCACCATGTGGACGAGCTCTGCTGACGGCCTGCCCGCCAATCGCCGGCGGCCGGATTGAACAGCGTGTTCTCATAGGCCACGGCCTCCCATGCGGCGGCGTGGCACCGGGCATCGCCGGTGGCCGCATGGATGTGGGCCAGGGCGGTGGCGATACCGGCGGCGCCGTGGGACAGACCGGCCAATCCCGCCCGCCGGCGCCCGGGCCAATGCCGCCCGCCCACGCCATCGGTTTGGGAGGCGGCCAGCAGCGCCGCTCCGCAGGCGGTCATGGCCTGGGCAACGATCGGCCCGGGATTCAGGACGGCCAAGCCCCAGGCCAGGCCGGCGGCACCGTCCATCACATCGGACGCATCGCCCACCGGCCCATTCTCGATCGCCAGGGCCTGGGGCGTCGCGACCGCCAGCGCCAGGGCGTCGTGGGCCAGGGCCGGGTCGTCCAGCAGCCTCGCGCACCAGGCCAAGCCGGCGATCATCCCCCCCAGACCGCGCCCATAGCCGGGCCCGAAGCGGCGGGCCAGGCGTGGTGCTTCCCCCCGGTGGATGGCGGCCCGCAAGGGCTGCTGCGCCTGCCGCGCCAGGTCCAGCAGGCGCTGGTCGTCCAAGGCGCGCCCGGTCTCCGCCAGGAAGACGGCAATGCCACCGGCGCCGTAGCATAGGCCGGGCCCCGCCGGGGCGGTCAGGGCCGGCATCTGCTCCCATAGCCGCACCCAGCACTGCGTTCCGGGTTCCTGAGCCACGGCCAGACCGGCCACCCGGTCGGCCAGCGCGCGCAGGGTGGTGCGGACGTCGGGGCTTGGGATGGCTTCCGCCACGAAGCCCACGCCCTGGGGAGGCAGGGCGGGGGGGCGCAGGGCGGCGCGCAGCAGGGCCGTTGTCCGGTTGATCGCACCGTCATCCAATGCGGCGAAGGCCGCCGTCACCTGGTCGTACGGGGGGATGGCGAATACCGGGCCCAAGGGGCTGGCGGCCGTGCCGGCGGGTTCAACGCTCCAGGCCACGCGGTCGCCGGGACGGAAGGTGAAGGCCGGGATGTCCAGACGGTCCAGGGCCCGCGCTTCCGCCGCCAGCGCCCGCCGCCAGGCGGCCGGATCGCCCAGCAGTGGCGCGCGGCCTGCGGCCCGCGCCAAATGTCGGGTAAAGGCGGCCTCATCCTTGGCCCCCTCGCCGATCAGCGCGGGTGCCAGGACCAGCCCATAGAGGTTGGTGGCGGCCAGCAGCAGGCGGCAGCGGCTATTACGAAACCGAGCCAGCGCGCCCTCCGGCGCCATCAGCGCCGTCTTGTGTGCGACCAGGGTGCGCAGGGTGGCCTGGAAACCGTTCAGGACCGCCGCGCTGAAATCCCGTACGTCCAGGGGGACGCCGCCCAAGCTGGGACCGGGGGTGAAGCTGGGCACCGGCTGTTCGCCCAGGTGTAGCCAATCCGTGCCGGCGTGACGCACCACGGTTTGCGGCCTAAGTGCCAGGGGGCCGGAGCCGGCGGCGGCCAGGGGCGCCAATGTCGCCCCACCGTCGAAGGAGGTGTAGACCGGCAGGATGCCGTTGGTGAACAGGTGTGGGTCGTCAAAGGGATCGGCCACGCCCAGATCCGCCGGGCCGGGCTGAAACAGGCATTCCAGGTCGACAATGACGGGAAAGAGGCCCGCCGGGATCAAGTTGTCGGGATGGATGTCGCTGCCGCGCAGCAGGAACATGAGGGCCAGAAGGCCGCCGCACCGTTCCATATAGGCGTGCGCCCCGGCCGCATCGGGCAGGGGGGCAGGGTTCACCCATTCCATCCACCCATGGTCGCCGCCGTCCATCACCCACGGGACGCGGTGGGCCGGGGCGGTGCCGGCGACGTTCAGCCAGTCCAGCAGGTGCCCGAACGCCACCTCCGCCGCCAGGGCGCGGGGCTTGTAGGCGATGCGCGTGCCGTCGGCCAAGGTGACGCGAATGACCGTGCAGCCGCCGCCATGGGGGTCGGACAGGCCGGGGGTGAGGTCGATCACCGCCGGCACGGCGCCCCGCCACGCGGGATGTCGGACGGCCAGGGCGGGGGCGTCCTGGTGGAAATGGCGGGCGAAGGCCGTGATGGCGTCCACCCAATCGGTGCACATCCGGTCCAGGCGGTGGCGCAGCACGGGCCAGTCGGCCAGCAGAGCAGCGGCTTGCGGTCCCTGCGCGGCCTCGGCGAAGGCGCGATAGCGGTCGCGGGGCACCCAGGCCGGTGGCTCATCATAAAGGCGGGCGATGGCAGGCACTGCTTCCGCCGCCTGGAACGCCGCCGTCAGGGCCGGGCCGGCAATCTCGCCCAGGCGGGCCGCCAGCGCCCGTGTCGCGCCCCGCCTGGCCGGCAGCGGCAACACGATGCCGCCGGCCAGGGACCGGTCAAGACGCTCCGCCGCCTGGTCGACCAGCGGCGCCAGGATGTCCAGGAACGGGGTGTCCACGGGCGACGCCGTCACCGCGGGCGACTTGCCCGGTCTTACTTGGTGAAGATGCAGTAGCAGCCTTTGGTGTATATGCAGTAGGGGGAGCCGCCGCCGGAAACGTGATCCAGCGCATCGTCGTCCAGCGGTTCCATCTGCGTGGGCGCGCTGCCGGCCCGGGCGGCGAAGACGCCCTCGATCTCATCGGCGGTCAGCTGGATGCCGCGCGTGGCCGCGAAGTCCGCCAGCGCCTTGGCCGCCGCCTTCACATCACCCCCGCCGGCTATGCCCTTCAGTATTTCCGCGTCCGAGGCGATCAGGGCCTTCAGCTTTTCCAGTTCCGACTGCGACATGACATCATCCCCCACCAGTGTCCGGTCCCGGATACACGGTAAAGAGCAAGGCATCAATACGCCGGTAAGTTGCTATCGCTTTAGTGCGGGGTAGCGGGGGCGGACTTCCAAAGGCCACCTGGCCTTCAGAAGTTGGCGGCCAGCAAAGCCATAGGTCCGTCTTCAAAGAACCCCTGGGCGCGGAGAGTCCAAGCCTCGCAGGCTGTTCG
This sequence comes from Nitrospirillum amazonense, assembly GCF_029594735.1. Lineage (NCBI taxonomy): Bacteria > Pseudomonadati > Pseudomonadota > Alphaproteobacteria > Rhodospirillales > Azospirillaceae > Nitrospirillum > Nitrospirillum amazonense. Next base: position 1,576,107 of record NZ_JARPAF010000004.1, on the reverse strand, counting down.
CCCCCACTTCCGCGTGGGAGCCGGCATGGCATCAGAAAGATGTCTGATACCTGCGAAACCCAGTTGCGTCAGGCCAATGCCATGTGCCATATGTTCACCCCGCTTGCGGCGCCCTGATTTTCAAGGGGTGGTGTATCCTCCGCAAGCGAATACAGTATCTTGTACCCCTGCGGCTAAGTCTGGCGTAGGGAGGTCATCCCCCGGGTGGCCGCACATAGGATGGATCACCCTCCATCCGCCTCATGTCCCCTTCGTCTAGAGGCCTAGGACACCGCCCTTTCACGGCGGCGACACGGGTTCGAATCCCGTAGGGGACGCCACGCTTCCAGCGTTTCGGCTGGATTTTGCGGGACAATCTGGGACAGAGGGATCCGCGGGACGCCAGCGGAAGTACATTCCCATAGCGACGATCACCCTCGGAAGAGCCGGGACGGCTCGCCGCGGCCGCGGGTGCCGATGAGGCAAAGGGCGGCTGCGGGAACGGCGCCTCCGCGATCTTGGGCTCATCCATCCGCTGGTCAGGCGCCGTGGCTTCCGCATGCGCGGTTACCTTACAATTGGAAAGGTGCTTTCCACCCCTGAGGGGAAGCGCCGATACCATTAAGCCTTTCGCGCCCTCAATTTTTTGCCTGGCACGCTTTTTGCCCAAATGTCACCGATGCGGAGCGAGACAGCCCCGCCGGGGACGTTGGAGGAAATGCCGGAATGGCGAGCGAGACGTTTTACGAGGTGATGCGCCGGCAGGGCATCACCCGGCGAAGCTTCACCAAATTTTGCAGCCTGACGGCCGCGGCGCTGGGCCTGGGTCCCTCCTACGCCCGAGCCATCGAAACCGCCATGGAGACCAAGCCGCGCATCCCGGTGCTGTGGCTGCACGGCCTGGAGTGCACCTGCTGTTCCGAAAGCTTCATCCGGTCGGCCCATCCCCTGGCCAAGGACGTCATCCTGTCGATGATCAGCCTCGACTATGACGATACCATCATGGCGGCGGCGGGCTTCCAGGCCGAATCCATCATCGACGAGACCATCGAGAAGTATAAAGGCAACTTCATCCTGGCGTGCGAGGGCAACCCCCCGCTGAACCAGGAGGGCATGAGCTGCATCATCGGCGGCAAGCCGTACCTGGAACAGTTGAAGAAGGCGGCCGACCACTGCAAGGCCATCATCAGCTGGGGCAGCTGCGCCAGCTGGGGCTGCGTTCAGGCCGCCCGGCCCAACCCCACCCAGGCGACACCCATCCACAAGGTGCCCGGCTTGCCGGCGAAGCCCATCATCAAGGTGCCGGGCTGCCCGCCCATCGCCGAGGTCATGACGGCGGTCATCGCCTATATCCTGACCTTCGACCGCTTTCCGGAACTGGACATGCAGGGCCGGCCGAAGATGTTCTATTCCCAGCGCATCCACGACAAATGCTACCGCCGCCCGCACTTCGATGCCGGCCAGTTCGTGGAAAGCTTCGATGATGAGGGCGCGCGCCGCGGCTACTGCCTTTACAAGGTCGGCTGCAAGGGCCCGACCACCTACAACGCCTGCTCCACCGTGCGCTGGAACGGGGGCCTCAGCTTCCCCATCCAGGCTGGCCATCCCTGCATCGGCTGTTCCGAGGACGGCTTCTGGGACAAGGGCGGCTTCTATGAACGCCTGAGCGATGTCCATGGCTTCGGCATCGAGGCCAACGCCGACAAGATCGGCGGCACGGCGGCCGGCATCGTCGGCGCCGCCGCCGCGGTGCATGCCGCGGCCAGCGCGGTCAAGCGCGCCCGCTCCAACAGCGGTGCCAACGATAAGAGAGAGGGACGGGACTGATGCCCACGCTTGCGACACCCAACGGCTACCAGCTCGACACCAGCGGCAAGCGCGTCGTGGTCGATCCGGTCACCCGCATCGAGGGCCACATGCGCTGTGAGGTCAACCTCGACGGCGACAACGTCATCCGCAACGCCGTCTCCACCGGCACCATGTGGCGCGGGCTGGAGGTGATCCTGAAGGGGCGCGACCCGCGCGACGCCTGGGCCTTCACCCAGCGCATCTGCGGCGTCTGCACCGGCACCCACGCGCTCACCTCCGTCCGCGCGGTGGAAAATGCCCTGAACATCCAAATTCCGGAAAACGCCAACAGCATCCGCAACATCATGCAGCTGTCGCTGCAGGTACATGACCATCTGGTCCATTTCTACCATCTGCACGCCCTGGACTGGGTGAACCCGGTCAACGCCCTGAAGGCGGACCCCAAGGCCACGTCGGAGTTGCAGCAGGCCGTCTCGCCCCACCATCCCAACAGTTCCCCGGGCTATTTCCGGGACATCCAGACCCGCCTGCGCAAGTTCGTGGAATCCGGGCAGCTGGGGCCCTTCAAGAACGGCTACTGGACCAACCCGGCCTACAAGCTGCCGCCCGAGGCCGACCTGATGGCGGTGACCCATTATCTGGAGGCGCTGGATTTCCAGAAGGAGATCATGCGCGTCCGCACCATTTTCGGCGGCAAGGACATCCACCCCAACTGGCTGGTGGGCGGGGTTCCCTGCGCCATCAACCTGGACGGCGACATGGCAGCGGGCGCGCCGGTGAACATGGCGTCGCTGAACTACGTCTCTTCCATCACCGATCGCTGCATCGAGTTCGTGGAGAACGTCTACATTCCCGACATCATCGCCATCGGCGGGTTCTACAAGGACTGGCTGTACGGCGGCGGTTTGTCGAACAAGTCGGTGCTGGCCTACGGCGACATCCCCGACCGGGCCAACGACTACAGCCCCCGCAACCTGCTGATGCCCCACGGCGCCATCATCGACGGCAAGCTGTCGGAGGTGCACCCCGTCGACCTGACCGATCCCGAGCAGGTGCAGGAGTTCGTGCCCCACAGCTGGTACAAGTACCCGGATGAAAGCAAGGGCCTGCATCCCTGGGACGGCGTGACCGAACCCCATTACCAGCTGGGCCCCAACGCCAAGGGCACCAGCACCAACATCGTCCAGCTGGACGAAGGGGCGAAGTACAGCTGGATCAAGGCGCCGCGCTGGCGCGGCCATGCCATGGAGGTGGGGCCGCTGGCCCGCTACCTGGTCGGCTACATGCAGGGCAATGCCGAGATCAAGGACCAGGTCGACCGCACCCTGGCGGCGCTGAACGTGCCGCTGGACGCGCTGTTCTCCACTCTGGGGCGGACAGCGGCGCGCGCGCTGGAGGCCCAGTGGGCGGCGCGCAAGCAACGCTATTTCCTGGACAAGCTGATCGCCACCATCAAGGCGGGCGACACCTCCACCGCCAACACGGCGAAGTTCGATCCCAAGACTTGGCCGTCCGAGGTCAAGGGCGTGGGCTTCACCGAGGCGCCGCGCGGCGCGCTGGCCCACTGGATCCGCATCAAGGACGGCAAGATCGACAATTACCAGTGCGTGGTACCCACCACCTGGAACGGCAGCCCGCGCGACAACAAGGGCAATATCGGCGCCTTCGAAGCGTCGCTCATGAACACCAAGGTGGCCCGTGCGGAAGAGCCGGTGGAAATCCTGCGCACGCTGCACAGCTTCGATCCCTGCCTGGCCTGCTCCACCCATGTCATGGGGCCGGACGGGCAGGAATTGGCCGAAGTCAAAGTCCGCTGAACCAAGGAGACTGATCCCATGAAGAGCTTCATCACGAAATCGGTCCCCCGCGTCTCGGCGGCTGTCCTGGCGGCGGGTTTCACCGCCACCCCGGCCGTGGCCCATCCGGGGCATGACGGGGGCTTCGCCGCCGGCATCATCCACCCGCTGACAGGCCTGGACCATCTGGCGGCCATGCTGGCGGTTGGCCTGTGGGCGGCCACCCGGCCGGCGGCACGCGCCTGGCAGGCGCCGGCGCTGTTCGTGGCCATGCTGGCGGTCGGCGCGCTGGCCGGCCTGGCCGGCGGCGCCTTCGCCCCGGTGGACACGCTGGCGGCGCTGTCGGTGACCTTGCTGGGCCTGATGCTGATCGTGGCCCCCCTACTGCCCGACGCCGCGGGCCTGGGCCTTATCGCCCTGTTCGCCACGGTGCATGGCTATGCCCATGGCATGGAGGCGGGAGGCCACCTGCCGGGCTATTTTGCCGGCTTCATGGTGGCGTCGGCCCTGCTGCACGCCGCCGGCTGGCGCCTGGGCAGCGGCCTGCTGGCCACCCGCTGGGGGCGTTGGGCTTCCGGCCTGACCCTGGGCGTCGCGGGCCTCGCGCTCGCCGCGCTGTAAGGGGGGACGCGCCATGAGCGAGGCCTCCCTGGGAACTCATAAGGCGGGAACACATAAGGAAGAGGCGGTTTACGTCTATGAGGCGCCGGTGCGCTTGTGGCACTGGGCCAATGCCGCCGCCATCCTGGTACTGTGCGTTACGGGCTATCTGATCGGCTCACCCCCGCCGTCCATCCATGGTGAGCCCAGCGCCCATTTCCTGTTCGGCTGGATCCGCTTCCTGCATTTCTCGGCGGGGCAGATCCTGGTCGTCGGCTTCGTCTTCCGCTTCTACTGGTCCTTCGTGGGCAACGACCACGCCCGCGAAATCTTCCGGCCGCCGGTGTGGCGCAAAAGCTTCTGGCTGGGCGTGATCCATGAGATCCGCTGGTATGCCATGCTGGAGCGCGAGCCCAAGAAGTACAGCGGGCACAACCCGCTGGCCATCTTGTCCATGCACGTCCTGTTCGTGTGGGGCACGCTATTCATGATCGTCACCGGCTTGGCCCTGTATGGCGAGGGCCAGGGGCCGGGCTGGATCCACCGGCTGTTCACCAGCTGGGTCATTCCCCTGTTCGGGCAGAGCCAGACGGTTCACACCTGGCACCACATGGCCATGTGGGTGATCGTGATCTTCGCCATCGTCCACATCTATGCCGCCGTGCGGGAGGACATCATGTCCCGGCAGTCCATCATCTCCTCGATGTTCTCGGGCTGGCGCACCTTCCGCGATGGCGGGCCCACCGACGAACCCTGAGGTCCAGGCAAGTTTCCAATCGGAAAGGGGGGCTTCGCGGCCCCCTTTTTCATTTGGAAAATGAACTTCCAGTTCCCCTTCCAACTGGAAGGATTCTATCCGGTAAGGCGCTGAGGATGGCCCGCCATCCCCCAAAGCTTCAGCCGTTTCGGCGCTGAACGGTGCGCTGGCATGTCCCTTGCTGAACCACCCCCAACATCCGGCCCGTCGGATGACAGGGGAGTGAAAGGCGTGGAAGTGATGACGGCAAGCGGACCCCGCGTGCTGGTGCTGGGCATCGGCAACCTGCTGTGGGCCGACGAAGGGTTCGGCGTGCGGGCTGTGGAGCACATGCACCGCCATTATGCCTTTCCTGCCAACGTCCGCCTGATCGACGGCGGCACGCAGGGCATCTACCTGGTTCAGGAAATCCGCGAGGCCGACATCCTTGTCGTCTTCGATGCTGTCGATTACGCCCTGCCGCCCGGCACCCTGAAGCGGGTGGAGGGGGCGGAGGTGCCGAAGTTTCTGGGTGCCAAGAAGATTTCCCTGCACCAGACCGGCTTCCAGGAGGTACTGGCCATGGCGGAGATGATGGGCGACAGCCCCGCCCACCAGCTGCTGATCGGCGTGCAACCGGTTGAGCTGGAGGATTTTGGTGGCAGCCTGCGGCCGGAGGTCAAAGCCCAGGTGGAGCCGGCCATCGCGCTGGCGCTGGAGTATCTGGCGGGCTTTGGCGTCGCCGCCACCCCGCGCCCGGTGCCGCTGCCGGCGGAGCAGGGGATTGGGTCGCTGGAAATGATGCTGGACCGTTATGAGGCGGAACGTCCGGACGAGGCGACGGCCTTCCGCGGCGGCGACGCGCGGGTACTGGGCGCCGGCGGCTGGACGGGGCCCGCGGATTTCGAGGTGGAGATGCAGGCCCTGGTGGCCCACCCCCTTGTAGCCCACCCCATGGCGGGCGCGCCCGGGATGGACGCCTGATGTGCATCGGCATTCCCATGCAGGTGGTGGAGATCGGCGCCGGCCATGCCCGCTGCCGGTCCGGCGCGGAGATACTATCCATCGACACCAGCCTGGTGGGCGACGTCGCCCCGGGCGTTTGGCTCATGACCTTTCTGGGCGCCGCGCGGGAGGTGATGAGCCCTGAGGCCGCCCAGCGGTCCCTGGCGGCGCTGAGCGCCCTAGAGGCGGTCATGCGGGGGCAACCGGCCGACCTGGACGCCGCCTTCGCCGACCTGATCGGCCGTGAACCTCAACTACCCAGCCATTTGCGTCCCACTCCGGAGCCTGAAGCATGAGCGATGCGCGCGACGACTTTTCCCCCCTGCTGCAGTCCGTCATGGCCCGGTGCGACTACCGGGTGGTGGGGGAGGCGGAGCTGGCGGATATCTGCGCCGGGGAGCCGCTGGCGATGCTGTTCCTGTCCGGCGACCACTGGCGGGTGGCGGAGAGCGACGATGTCGCCGCCATCCTGCCGGAGCTGGACGGTGCCATGGGCGGCCATGTCGTGCCCCTGATCGCCGCACGGGCGGATGAGCGCGCGCTACAGCGGCGCTTCCGCTTCGCTCGCTATCCCGCCCTGGTCTTCCTGCGCCTGGGCGGCTATCTGGGCGCCATCGAAGGCATCCGCGACTGGGCGGACTATATGCGTGAGATTCCCGAAATCCTCGGGCGCGAACCCAGCGTTCCCCCTGCCTTCCGCCTGCCCGCCGGCTGCGGCACCGACGCTGTGCATTGAGGAGAGACTGATGAACGACGCCCATGGCGGTGCCCTGGTCGGGCCCGGCAGCCAGCCCGAAGATTTCGACGGCGGCCGGCTGGACTACATGGTGATGCCCGACGGCATGGCCATCTTCTCCGCCGCCAACGTGCCGGAGGCGGATGCCGCCCAGGCGGTGCCGCAGGGTGTGGCGGCGGGTCACGCCATCCTGGCGGCCTTGATCCGCGCGGTGGACGGCGCGGGACCGCAGCGGGTGGACCTGACGCGACTGGATGCCGCCAACCTGGCGTTCGTGGACCAGTTGCTGGGCGAGGGCGAGGTATCGGTGGTGTTCGGGACCGACGTCCAGGCCCAGGAATCCGTCTTCGCCGGGGTATGGCGGGTGCGCGAAAGCGACGCCGCCGGCCGGCGCCTGCGCGACTATGTCGATTGTGCCCCTTTCCCGACAGGGCTGGTCGAGCGCGCCTTCAACGGCGCGAGGGGCGCGGCCGTCCTGCCGGAAACGGCACGCCCCAACATCTTCAACGCGCCGCCGCTGATCGCCGAAATCAATGAGCATATTCCCCGCGTCGGGGAGGCCGGCGGCGCGGGCCATGTCATCAACCTGTCCCTGCTGCCCCATACCGAGGAGGACCTGGCCTTCCTGGATGAGGCGCTGGGGCGCGGCGGCCTTGTCATCCTGTCGCGCGGCTACGGCAACTGCCGCATCCGGTCGACGGGGACGCGAGGCTGCTGGTGGACGCAGTACTTCAATTCCCAGGACACGCTGATTCTCAACAGCATCGAGATTTGCCCCATCCCGCAGGTCGCCCTGGCGGCGGAGGAGGACTTGGCGGATTCCGCCGAACGACTGCGCGAGATCATGGAGATTTACCGGTGACGGATCATTTCTTCGCCGGATCGTTCGGGGGCGATGTCAGCAAGATCAGCCCCGGGACGAAGCTGGAGTGCAAGATCTGCTGGCATGTCTACGACCCGGCGGTGGGCGACACCTACTGGCAGGTGCCGCCCGGCACGGCCTTCGCGGACCTGCCGGAGCATTGGACCTGCCCCGAGTGCGACAGCGCCAAGGCCGGCTTTATGGTGATTGCTGACGAATGACCGACGCGCCCGCCCTTTCCACCCGCATCGAGACCGTCTTCGCCCGTATCGCGGCGACGCGCATGGCCGGCGTTCCGGTGATGAACCCGGCGCTGTCGGTGGCGATGCGGGGGCTGCACCGCCATGGCGGGCATTGGGTGGGCGTGCTGGTGACCCCGTGGTTCATGAACCTGCTGTTGCTGCCCGTGGCGGAGGAAGGGCCCCGGCAGGTGGGGGCGAAGGCGGCCCTGGCGTTGCCGTCCGGCAGGTACGAAGGCATCTGGGGGCATGAGGACGAGTTGGGCGGGTATTGGAGCTGCTCCTTGTTCTCCCCCATGTTCGACTTCGCGGATCAGGAGACGGCAGTGGCGACGGCGGACGCCGCCCTTGCGGAAATCATGGCGGCGCCTGAGCCGGACGCCGATGACGATGGCATGGCCACGATCTGGGCGGGGAATCCTGCTGTCCCTGCGCCCGCCAAGCCGGAACCAACGGCGCCGCCCAGCCGGCGTGCGCTGTTCGGCCTGGGCCAGACGGGACCATCGCAGGCGGGATCATGACCCGCCCGGCCATCATCCTGCGGCTTCCGGCCGATGCCGGGGGCACGGCCGCGCTAAGCTACGCGCCACGTGGTGATGTCACGGGCCTGCTGGCGGCCGCGCCGGTGGAACGGGTGCCATCCCTGGTCCGGGCGCTGTTCGCCATCTGCGCCAATGCGCAGGGGCATGCGGCGGAGCTGGCGATGGAAGCGGCGCTGGGCCTGGAAGCCACCACCGGTGAACTGATGGCGCGTGAAATGCGGACATGGACGGAGGTGGTGCGGGAGCACGCCCTGCGCATCAGCCTGGACTGGGCCCGCCTGCTGGGGGAGGCGCCGGATCTGGCCGCCGCGCGCGCCTTTATGGCGCTCTCCGCCGCCGATGACCCCGCAGTCCTGATCGGGGAGGCGGTGGCCGGCCTGTCGCCCGAACGGTGGCTGGCGATGACCTCGACGGTCGAATTGGCCCGCTGGGCCGGGGCTGGCCGTACGGTGGCCGCGCGCTTCATCGCCACCCTGTTCGACGCGTCGATGCTGACGCCGACGGGCGAGGTGGATCCGGGGTCGCTGGCGGCGCGTCATGCCGACCACCCCCTCCTGTCCCGCGCCCTGCCTGCCGGCTCGCTCATCGCCTGCCATGTCGCCCGGCTGATCGATCTTTGCCGCGTGCCGGCACGCCTGAACGTGTTGCGCGCCGGTGATGCCGCCCCCTTGCGTGGCACGACGGCCGGGCCGGGCTGGGGGATGGCGTCGGTGCCCTGCGCCCGGGGCACCCTGGTCCATGAGGTGGGCGTGGTGGCCGGGCGGGTGGAGCGCTATCGTATCCTGTCACCCACGGATCGCGCTTTCGCGCCGGGTGGGTGGGCGGAGCGGCAGATCCAGGGGCTATGCGCGTGGCCGTCCGCCGATCGCGCACGATGGGCCGAGGTGATGATGCTGGCGCTGGACCCGTGTGTGGACTACGCGGTGGAGGTGGCCTGATGCATGAGATGGCCATCTGCGAGAACATCCGCGTCCTGATCGAGGAACAGGCCCGGACCCAGCATTTCAACCGGGTGGAACGGGTGTGCCTGGAAATCGGCGCCCTGTCCGGCGTGGAGGTGGAGGCGCTGCGCTTCGGCTTCGACGTCGTCATGCGCGGCAGCGTGGCCGCCGCCGCCCGGCTGGAGATCGTCGAAACGGCCGGCACCGCCTGGTGCCTGCCCTGTGCCGTGACCGTGACAATCGGCCGGCGCTATGACCCATGCCCCCGCTGCGGCTCGCACCAGATCCAAGTGACGGGCGGGGAAGAGATGAAGATACGCGAACTGGAGGTGACGTGATGTGTACGGTCTGCGGATGCGGCGAGGGCCAGGTCAAGATCGAGGCCGACACCCATGGACATGATCACCACCATGATCATGACCACGATTACCACCATCACCATCATGACCATGATCATCACCACCACGGCGCGGACGGGACGCTGGATTACGGCGGCGGGCCTGCGGGCACTGCCGTCCCGGGCATGAGCCAGGCGCGCCTGATTCAGATCGAGGCCGACATCCTGGGCAAGAACAACGGCTATGCCGCCGCCAACCGCGCGCGGTTCGCCGAGGCGGGCATCCTGGCGCTGAACCTGGTGTCCAGCCCGGGGTCCGGCAAGACGACGCTGCTGTGCCGCACGCTGGGCATGTTGGCGGGTGAGTTCCCCTGCGCGGTCATCGAGGGCGACCAGCAGACCAGCGCCGACGCCGACCGCATCCGCGCCACGGGCGCCCCGGCCATCCAGATCAACACCGGCAAGGGCTGCCACCTGGACGGCCACATGGTGGGCCACGCCGTCGACCACCTGAATCCTGCCGACGGTTCCGTCCTGTTCATCGAGAATGTCGGCAACCTTGTGTGCCCGGCGGCTTTCGATTTGGGGGAGGCGCACAAGGTGGCGATCCTGTCGGTGACGGAGGGGGAGGACAAGCCCCTGAAATACCCGGACATGTTCGCCGCCGCCGACCTGGTGCTGATTAACAAGACCGACCTGCTGCCCCATCTCGACTTCGACGTCGACCTGGCCATGGCCAATGCGCGCAAGGTCAATCACCGGGTGCGCCTGCTGAAGGTTTCGGCCCGCACGGGCGAAGGCATGCAGGCCTGGCTGGATTGGGTCCGCGGCGCCCGCCTCATGGCGCTGTCCGGCCGGCCCTCCCAGGCAGCGGAATAGGGGGAACCATGTGCCTGGCCATACCCGCGCTGGTGACGGCGCTGCATGACGGCGCGATGGCGAGCGTCTCGGTCGGCGGCATCGCCAAGCAGGTCTCCGTGGCCCTGCTGGAGCAGGTCGCGGTGGGCGACTATGTGCTGCTGCACGTCGGCTACGCCCTGCACCGCGTCAGTGAGGAGGAGGCGCAGCGCACCTTGGCCATGATGGCCGAGGCGGGACTGCTGCAGGCCGAGGTGGCGGATATGGGCGGGACAGCGAAGAGCGCGGGGGTGGTGCATGAAATACGTTGATGAATTCCGCGACCGGGATTTGGCGCGCACCCTGGCCGCCGCCATCGCCGCGGCGGCGGACCCGGCGCGCGACTATAATTTCATGGAGTTCTGCGGCGGGCACACCCACGCCATCTTCCGCTATGGCGTGCAGGACTTGGTACCGGCCAATGTGCGCTTCGTGCACGGCCCCGGCTGCCCCGTCTGCATCCTGCCCGCCCGCCGCCTGGACGACGCCATCGAATTGGCGGAACGGCACGGCGTCATCCTGTGCAGCTATGGCGACATGCTGCGCGTGCCGGGCACGGGACGGCGGTCGCTGCTGAAGGCCAAGGCAGACGGCGCCGACGTCCGCATGGTCTATTCGACGCTGGACGCGCTAGACATCGCCCGCGCCAATCCGGGGCGCGAGGTGGTTTTCCTGGGCATCGGGTTCGAGACGACGACCCCGCCCAGTGCGGTCGCCATCGCCCGGGCCCAGGCGGAGGGCATCAGCAATTTCTCCGTCTTCTGCAACCATGTGCTGACCCCGCCCGCCATCCGCCACATCCTGGAGGCGCCGGAGATCGATCCCAGTCAGGCCGCCCGCCTGGACGGCTTCCTCGGCCCCTCGCACGTCAGCACCATTATCGGTTCCCGGCCCTATGAGTTCCTGGCCGCCCGCTATGCCAAGCCGGTGGTCATCGCCGGGTTCGAGCCGCTGGACGTGATGCAGTCGGTCCTCATGCTGATACATCAGGTGAACGAGGGGCGAGTGGAGGTCGAGAACCAATACACCCGGGTGGTGACGCGGGACGGCAACGCCAAGGCGCAGGAACTGGTGGATGGCATCTTTGAGCTGCGGCCCAGCTTCGAATGGCGTGGGCTGGGCAGCGTGCCGGACAGCGCACTGGCCATCCGGGCGGAGTATGCTGCCTTCGACGCAGAGAAACGCTTCACCCTCAGCGAGAAGCGGAGCCGCGAGACTAAGTCCTGCGAATGTCCCGCCATCCTGCGCGGCGTGAAGAAGCCGAAGGACTGCAAGCTGTTCGGCAAGGCCTGCACGCCGGAAACGCCCATGGGCGCCTGCATGGTTTCCTCCGAAGGGGCGTGCGCCGCCTATTGGACCTACCGGCGAATGGAAACCCTGGCGGAGATGGCGGCCGAATGACCACCCCGCCCCCCGATCTTTCCGGTGCCGTGGACATGAGCCACGGTGGCGGCGGCCGGGCCATGGCTCGGCTGATCCGCGACATCTTCCTGCGCCACCTGGCGAACCCGTTGCTGGACCAGGGGCACGACGCGACGCGCATCGACGCCGGTTCTGGCCGCATCGCCGTGACGACGGATGCCCATGTCATCTCGCCCTTGTTCTTTCCCGGTGGCGACATCGGTTCCCTGGCCGCGCATGGCACGCTCAACGACTTGGCCATGGCCGGTGCCCGCCCGGTGGCGCTGACCGCCGCCTTCATCATCGAGGAAGGCTTTCCCCTGGCGGACCTGGACCGCATCGCCGCCAGCATGGGGCAAGCTTGCCGGGCGGCCGGCGTGCCGGTGGCGACGGGTGACACCAAGGTGGTGGAGCGCGGCAAGGGCGACGGCGTTTTCATCACCACCAGCGGCATCGGCGTGGTGCCGGCGGGCGTGGACATCGGCCCACGCCGGCTGCGCCCTGGGCAGGCCGTCTTGCTATCCGGCCCCATCGGCGACCATGGCATCGCCATCCTGTCCAAGCGCCAGGGCCTGGAATTCGGCACGGAAATCCGGTCCGACAGTGCCGCCCTGCACCGCATGGTGGCCGACATGGTCGCTGTCGTCCCGGGCATCGCGGTCCTGCGCGACCCTACCAGGGGCGGCCTGTCCGCCACGCTGAACGAACTGACCAACGCCGCCGGCGTGGGCATGCTGCTGGATGAGCGGGCCATCCCGGTCCGGCCGGAGGTAGCGGCGGCCTGCGAGCTGTTGGGCCTGGATCCACTCAACATCGCCAATGAAGGCAAGCTGGTCTGTGTTTGCGAGCCGGAGGACGCGGAGACGCTGCTGGCAGTGATGCGGGACCATGCGGAAGGCCGTGACGCGGCGCTGATCGGTCATGTTACCGTGGGCCAGCCCGGCTTCGTCCGCATGACGACGGCCATCGGCGGCCAGCGCGTGGTTGACTGGCTGTCGGGCGAACAGCTTCCGCGCATCTGCTAGCGGAGAGGAGCGATGGCCGACCTTCCCACCGTCCTGATCGTCGATGACGAACTGCGCTCCCTGGAATCGCTGCGGCGTATCCTGGAGGAGGACTTCGACGTGCTGACAGCCGCCAGCACCATCGAGGCCGAGCGGCGGCTGGCCGACAATCCGGTGCAGGTGGTGCTGTGCGACCAGCGCATGCCGGAACGCAGCGGCGTGGAATTCCTGACGGAGGTCAAGGAGCGCTGGCCGGAGGTCGTGCGCATGATCATCTCCGGCTATACCGACGCCCATGACATCATTGACGGCATCAACCAGGCCGGCATCTTTCAGTACGTCACGAAGCCCTGGCACCCGGAAAACCTGCTGCTGACATTAAAGGGCGCCTGCCGCCTCTATGCCTTGCAGCGGCAGAACGAACTGCTGGCGGTGGAGATGAAGATGCTGCCGGCCGCCGCGTCCCGCGTGGTGGGGGAGCGGAAGGAGAAGCTGCGCCGCGCCTACAATTTCGACGACGGCATCGTGCGCGCGAAGGGCAGCCCCATGGAGGCCGTGTGCGGCAGCCTGGCCCAAGTGGCGCCCTTCGACGTGCCGGTCCTGCTGTTCGGTTCCTCCGGCACGGGCAAGGAGTTGGCGGCGCGCGCCCTGCACTATGGCTCGCTGCGCTGGAACCAGCCCTTCGTGGTGGAGAATTGCGGCGCCCTGCCCGACGAACTGCTGGAGAGCGAGCTGTTCGGGCACAAGAAGGGCGCCTTCACCGGCGCCATCGAGGACCATGTCGGCCTGTTCGAGCGGGCGGACGGCGGCACCGTCTTCTTGGATGAAATCGGCGAGGTTTCCCCCGCCTTCCAGGTCAAGCTGCTGCGTGTGCTGCAGGAGGGGGAGATACGGCCCCTGGGGGGAACCCGCACGCGCAAGGTGGAGGTGCGGGTGATCGCCGCCACCAACAAGGATCTGGAGGAGGAGGTTCGGGCCAAGCGCTTCCGCGCCGACCTGTTCTATCGCCTGGCCGGCATGATCATCCGCCTGCCCGACCTGAAGGACCGCAAGGGCGACCTGCCCCTGCTGGTGGAGGTGCTGCTGGACCGCGCCATGGCGCAGATGGGCAAGCGCGTGCCCGGAATTTCGCCGGAAGCGCTGGAGTGCCTGGCCCGCTATGACTGGCCGGGCAATGTCCGCGAGCTGCAGAATGAGGTGCAGCGCCTGATGGTGCGGGCCACGGAAGGCCGGCGGCTGGAGGCGGATCTGCTGTCCCCCCACATCCTGCGGGCGGAACCGCACGGGGTCGGCGCGCGCGAGGACGATTTCGCCGACATCGCCGGCCTGGCCGGCGACCTGCGCGAGCGGGTCAGCGCCATGGAGGCGCGCATCATCCGGGAAACCCTGATCCGCCACCGCTGGAACAAAAGCCAAGCGGCGCGGGAACTGGGGCTGTCCCGCGTTGGGTTACGGGCCAAGCTGGAACGCTACGGGCTGGAGAACGTCCACCCTCTGGCACCCCCTGCGGCGCCCCCTGGGGCGCCCAAGCGCGTGACGGGGGGCTGAGCCAT
>NZ_JARPAF010000004.1:809271-1561570 GCF_029594735.1 Nitrospirillum amazonense | reverse complement strand
GCCATGGGCAGCCACGAGCCGGCGCTGCCCTTCGGGGACCGGCCGCCAGAGGCGGAAGGCGAGGGTGAACAGCTGTGGATCGACGTCATCCGCCGCATGGACGTGGTCTACAGCGACCTCGTGGCCTCGCAGGTGGCGCTGGAGGAACAGAACCAGCGCCTGCAGCAGGCGCGCGACTTCATGCACTCCGTCCTCGGGGCCATGAATGACGTGCTGATCGTTTGCGACGCGGCCGGCGCCGTGTTGCGGGTCAACGCCGCGCTGACGGCGGCGCTGGGGCGGGAGGAGGGTGATTTACTGGCGGTCCCCTTGCTGGATCTGTTCGATCCCGCCGACCATGCCGACATCCGGGCCTGCCTGGCCGAGGGGCGCGCCATCGAGGACAAGGGCTGGCACCTGCTGGCGGCGGACGGCCAGCGGGCGGCGGTATCCGTGAATGGGGCGCCCCGTCGCGATGCGCGCGGCCGGTTCGCGGGCATGGTCCTGGCCGGCCGGCCCGTGGGCGAACTGCTGCGCGCTTACCGGGATCTGGACAAGGCGCACCAGCGCCTGCGGCAGACCCAGCAGCAGCTGCTGACGTCGGAAAAGATGGCGGCGCTGGGCCGGCTGGTGGCGGGGGTGGCACACGAACTCAACAACCCCATCAGCTTCGTGTTCGGCAACATGTACGCGCTGAAGCGGTATGGCGCCGCCATCACCAGCTATCTCGCGGCCATCGATGCCGGCAAGCCGCGGGCAGAGCTGGCGGCCCTGCGCGACAGCCTGCGCATCGACAAGGTGCTGGCCGACATAGGCCCCCTGGTCGACGGCACGCTGGAAGGGGCGGAGCGGGTGCGTGACATCGTGCAGGATCTGCGGCGCTTCTCCTCCAACCAGCGTGAGGAGCCCGAGGCGTTCAATCTGGTCCGCCTGATCCACACGGCCACCGACTGGGTGATCAAGACGCAGCGCACCAAGCCGGAGGTGCGGCTGGAGTTGCCGGCCGCGTTGGATGTGGTGGGCCTCAAGGGCCAGCTGCACCAGATCCTGGTCAATCTGGTGCAGAACGCGGTGGACGCCGTGAACGGCCGCGACGGCGCCCTTATCCGCATCACAGCGGGGGAACAGGACGGGTGGATCGTCCTGACGGTCGCCGACAACGGCCCTGGCATCCCGCCGGAGAACCAGGGCAAGATTTTCGAGCCCTTCTTCACCACCAAGCCCATCGGCAGCGGTACCGGCCTGGGGCTGTACGTCAGCTACAACATGGCAGAAAAACTGGGCGGCAGCCTGAGCCACGCCGAAGCGGAAGGCGGTGGCGCCGCCTTTACCCTGAAGGTGCCGGTCGATGACCGCAGTATCTGAACCGCCCCGCCCGCTGCGGCTCTTATGGCTGCAATCCGGCGGCTGCGGCGGCTGCACCCTGTCCCTGCTGGGGGCGGAGAAGCCGGATCTGCTGACGGCCCTGGCGGCGGCCAACGTCGAACTGCTGTGGCACCCGTCCCTCAGCGAGGCGACGGGCGGGGAAGCGCGGGCCATCCTGGAGGCCGCAGCCGCGGGCGACCAGCCGGTGGACATCCTGTGCCTGGAGGGATCGGTCATCAACGGGCCCGGCGGCACCGGCCGCTTCCACCTGATGGCCGGGACGGGCAAGCCCATGCGCGACTGGATCGCCGCCATCGCCCGCCGGGCCGGCTATGTCGTGGCCGTGGGCAGCTGCGCCGCCTTCGGCGGTATCACCGCCGCCGGCGGCAACGAGGTGGAGGCGTGCGGCCTGGCCTATGACGGCACCCGCGTCGGCGGCCTGCTGGGGGCGGGATTCCGCTCCGCCAAGGGTCTGCCCGTCATCAATATCGCCGGCTGCCCCATCCACCCCGGCTGGTTCACCGACACGTTGCTGCAGATCGGCGCCGGCACCTTGAGCGCGGCTGACCTGGATGAGTGGGAGCGCCCCCTGGCCTATACCGCCCACCTGGTCCACCACGGCTGCGCCCGCAACGAATTCTATGAGTTCAAGGCCAGTGCGGAACAGCCGGGCGACCTGGGCTGCATGATGGAGAATCTGGGCTGCAAGGGCACACAGGCACGGGCCGACTGCAACATCCGGCCGTGGAACGGCGGCGGCTCCTGCCTGGACGGCAACTACGCGTGCATCAATTGCACGGCCCCGGGGTTTGAGGAGCCGGGCCACGCCTTCGCTGTCACACCCAAGGTGGCCGGCATACCCATCGGCCTGCCGACGGACATGCCCAAGGCGTGGTTCGTGGCGCTGGCATCCCTGTCCAAGGCGGCGACGCCCAAGCGGTTGCGCGACAACGCCGCACGGCCAGCACCGGTCCTTCTTCCCCATGACAAGCGCAAGGACAGCGCATGAGCCGCCTGATCGTCGGTCCTTTCAACCGTGTCGAGGGCGATCTTGAGGTGCGCCTCGACATCAGCGCCGGCATGGTGGCCGATGCCCGCGTCGTCTCCCCGCTCTATCGCGGGTTCGAGGCCATGCTGGTGGGCAAGCCGGCGCTGGACGCGCTGGTCTACGCGCCGCGCATCTGCGGCATCTGTTCCGTGTCGCAATCCGTGGCCGCGGCGCGCGCGCTGGCGGCGACGGGTTCCGGGCCCTTGCCGGCCAATGGCGGCCTGGCCATGAATCTGATCCACGCGGTGGAGAACGTCGCCGACCACCTGACGCACTTCTATCTGTTCTTCATGCCCGACTTCGCCCGCGCCGTTTACGCGGGGGAGCCTTGGTATGCGGGCACGGCCGCGCGGTTCACCGCGGTGAAGGGCGGCGCTGCGCAGGAGTTCCTGCCCGCCCGGGCGGAGCTGATGAACCTGCTGGGCATCCTGGCCGGCAAATGGCCCCATACCCTGGCGGTTCAGCCCGGCGGATCGACGCGCGCCGTATCGCGGGCCGAACTGGCGCGGCTGGGCGCCCTGCTGGCCGCCTTCCGCCGCTTCCTGGAGCGCACCCTGTTCGCCGATGCGCTTGAGGCGGTGGCGGCCCTGTCGACCCGCGACGCTTTGCTGGCCTGGATGGAGGCGCGGGTGGATCGGGGTGACTTCGCCCGCTTCGTCGCCGTGTCCCAGGCGGTTGGCCTGAACCGCCTGGGCCGTACCGACCTGCGGCATATGAGCTTCGGCGCCTATCCCTCCGCGGAAGGGCCGCTGTTCCCGCGCGGTATGTTCAGGCAGGGCGTCGGCAGCATCCTGCCGGTCGACCGCATCACGGAGGATGTCAGCCACGCCTGGTACCGGTCCGACCCGGACGCGGCACCGCGCCCCCCGCGCGAGCCGGGGATGCCGCCGGATGCCGCGCGGGACGACGCTTACTCCTGGTGCAAGGCGCCGCGCCTGGACGGGGAGGTGGCGGAGGTGGGCGCCCTGTCGCGGCAGCTGGTCGCGGGGCACCCGCTGCCGCGCGACCTCGTGGCACGGGACGGCGCGACGGTCGAGGCGCGGGTGGTGGCGCGGCTGCTGGAGGTCGCCCTGGTCACCATGGCCATGGAACGCTGGGTGCGCGCCGTCGACCCGGCGGCTCCCTTCATCGACCATACACCCCTGCCGATGGTGGGCGAGGGGGCTGGCCTGACGGAGGCCGCCCGGGGCTCCCTGGGTCATTGGGTGACCATCCAGGGTGGGCGCATCGCCAATTACCAGATCATCGCCCCCACCACCTGGAACTTCTCCCCCCGCGACGCCGCCGGCACGCCCGGCCCGCTGGAGCAGGCGTTGCGCGGCGCCCCCGTCCGCGAGGGGGAGGGCGATCCGGTGGCCGTGCAGCACATCGTCCGTTCCTTCGACCCCTGCATGGTCTGCACGGTGCATTGATGGAGGCCGCCGGCGCCATGGCGGGCCGTTGCATCCGGGTGCGGGGCCTGGTCCAGGGGGTAGGCTTCCGGCCCCACGTATGGCGCCTGGCCCGCGTGCTGGATATTGCCGGTGATGTCGCCAATGACGGGGAAGGCGTGATCATCCACGCCTGGGGTGATCCTGCGGCGCTGGACGGCTTTCAGGACCGGCTACGCCGCGAGGCACCGCCCCTGGCGCGCATCGACGCCATCGAGGTCGTCCCCCACCGTGGTCCGGCGCCCCATGGCTTCACCATCGCCGCCAGTGCCGCCGGATTAACGCGGACAGGCATCGTGCCCGACGCGGCCACCTGCCCCGCCTGCCGGGCGGAACTGTTCGACTCCGCCGACCGGCGCCAGGGCTATGCCTTCGGCAACTGCACCCATTGCGGTCCCCGGCTGTCCATCGTCAGCGCCATCCCCTATGACCGCGCCAACACGGCCATGGCAGCCTTCACCATGTGCCCGGACTGTGCCGCCGAATACGCCGACCCCGCCGACCGCCGCTTCCATGCCCAGCCGACGGCCTGCCCCGCCTGCGGTCCCCGGCTGTGGCTGGAGCCCGCCCCGGAGGAGGGGGCGGACCCGCTGGACGCGGCGGCCGCGCTGCTGTGCGCCGGCGGCATCATCGCCGTGAAGGGTATCGGTGGCTTCCACCTGGCCTGTGATGCCGCCAACACCAAGGCAGTCGCGGAATTGCGGCGGCGCAAGGCGCGCGATGCCAAGCCCTTCGCGGTGATGGCCCGATCGGTGGATGAGGTCGGCCGGTATTGCCGGCTGGACGACGCGGCCTGCGCCCTGTTGCAATCGCCTGCGGCGCCCATCGTGCTGCTGCCCAGGCGGCCCGATGGCGCGCCGCTGCCGGACGGGCTGGCGCCGGACCAGGACCATCTGGGTTTCATGCTGCCCTACACGCCGCTGCATCACCTGCTGATGGCCCGGGTGGACGGCCCCCTGGTGATGACGTCGGGCAACCGGTCGGATGAACCGCAAGTCATCACCAACGAGGACGCGCGGGCCCGCCTGGCCGGATTGGCCGATGCCTGGTTGATGCACGACCGCGCCATCCTCAACCGCCTGGACGACAGCGTGGTCGCTGCCACCGGCGGTGCGCCCGCCATCCTGCGCCGGGCCCGGGGTTACGCTCCGGCGCCGTTGCCTCTACCACCGGGCTTCGGCGATCTGCCGTCCACCCTGGCCATGGGCGGCGAGCTGAAGGCGACCTTCTGCCTGCTGCGGGAGGGGCAAGCCATCCTGTCCCAGCATGTCGGCGACCTGGAAAACGCGGCCGCCCTCGATGACTACCGGGTCCTGCTGCGTCTCTACCGCGACCTGTTCGATTTCACGCCGGCGGTGATCGCCGTTGACGCCCATCCGGATTATCTCTCGACCACGCTGGGCGCCGCGATGGCGCGGGAATGCGGCGCCCGGCTGGTGTCCGTGGGGCATCATCATGCCCATATGGCCGCCTGCCTGGCGGATGCCGGTATCGGATTGACGGAGGGGGGGGACGCCACCTTCGGCATTATCCTGGACGGTCTGGGCCTGGGCGCGGATGGAACGCTATGGGGCGGCGAGATCCTGCGCGGGGGATACCGTGGCGTGACCCGCGCCGCCCATATCGCCCCCGTGGCCCTCGCCGGCGGGGCCGCCGCGATGCGTCAGCCGTGGCGCAACTTGGTAACCCAGCTACGCCAAGCCTTCGGTGAAACGTGGCGGAACCAGGCCGCGCCCGTGCTGAAGCACCTGCCGCCTGAGGCGCATGTGGCCGTGCTGGAGCGCATGCTGGAAACCGGCACCAACGCGCCACCCTGCTCCTCGGCGGGTCGGCTGTTCGACGCGGTCGCGGCGGCGCTGGGTATCCATCCCGCGCGCATTGGGCATGAGGCGCAGGCCGCGATGGCGCTTGAGGCGCTGGCGCGTCCTCATATCGCCACCGCGCGTCCTTATCCGGCGGCATTTGGGGCCGACCATCCCGTGGTGATCGACTGGGCCCCGATGTGGCAGGCGCTGTTGGGCGACTTGACCGCCGGAGAGGCGCCGGGGCTGATCGCAGCCCGCTTCCACCTTGGCCTGTCCGAGGCGCTGGTGCAGGCGACGGGGCGGGCGGGGGCGGGGCCCGGCGCCCTGGTCGCGCTGTCGGGCGGTGTCCTGCAGAACCGCATCATCCTGCACGAACTCCAAGCCCGCCTGCGGGCCGCGGGCTGGCGGCCTGTGATACACGGCCAAGTACCGGCCAACGATGGTGGCTTGGCGCTGGGCCAGGCCGTGCTGGCCGCCCTCATCGCTGACGGCTGCGGACTTGATCGATGTTTTACACGACATCAGAAATAGGTTTCCTCTCGGCCCCAGGCATTCGGATGGCGCGGCCGGCGGGCGGCGGTCATCCCGCCGCTTGCAGCATGGGATAGGTGAACAGGAAGAAGTGGGTGGCGTTCAGGCCCACGTGGGCCAGGATGGCCGCCGGCAACCCGCCCCGGCGGTAGACCAGGCCATAGCCGACGCCGGCGACGGTGCCCAGCACCACCCAGCGCGGGCCGCCGCCCAAGTGGGCCAGCCCGAAGAGGGCCGAGGCTACCAGCAGGGCGGCCGTCCGTCCCCCTCGCCAGCGCTCCAATAGGCGCGTCAGTCCGCCCTGGATGTAGCCGCGGAACAGCGCCTCCTCCGCCACGGTCACGAAGGCCAGGTTGTCGACCAGCCAGAGGCCGGCATCGGCCGGGCATTTCGGTGCCCAGGTGACGGCCCCCAGCGCCAGGGCTGCCGTCAGGCAGGCGGCTGAGGCGCCCAGCCAGCCTGCCGCGGCCGCAGTCAGCGTGGCGCGCGGCGGCCGCAGATCGCGGATCGCCGGCATCACCATCAGCAGCCACAGGCCCACCAGCGGCTTGTCCAGGTTCAGGTAGAGGCTGAAGGGCACGGCATCCGGCGTGATGCGCACCGGCCCCAGGGCGCGCGGGTTGTGAAAACCCGGCCATAGATGGGCGGACAAGGCGGCGGCCAGCGCCAGGAACAGGCCGTTACCCAGGGACCGGACCAGGGGTTGGCGGCGCGATCCCACCGCCCAGGCCGCGAGGCCCAGCAAGGCCAAGGCCCCGCCCGCCGGCCAGCCCAGCTGTCCATTCACGGCCGCCGCCGCGTAGCCCACGGCCAGGGCCCCCAAGGCCCAGAGACGGAAACGATCCGTCCAGGCGGCGGCCGTGGCCAGCACCAGGGCGATCCAGGGAAGGGTGGTCATCGGCGTCCGGTTTGGGGTGGGGGCGGCTCGGCCTTCCCTAACCCAAGCGCAGGAAGGGCCGCAAGTGGGGCGCCGTGCGGCTGTCGGGCGATGCCGCCACCACCGCCGGCACTCCGGCCGCCACCACGCGCCCGCCCTCGTCGCCGGCGCCGGGGCCGATGTCGATCACCCAGTCGCTGGCCGCCGCCACGCCCATGTCGTGGTCCACCACCACCACCGTGTTGCCGGCCGCGACCAGGGCATCCAACTGGGCCACCAGCCGCTCCACATCCGTGGGATGGAGGCCCGTAGTAGGCTCATCCAGCACATAAAGGGCGCCGCCCCGCTGGGCCCGCTGCAGTTCCGTCGCCAGCTTGATACGCTGCGCCTCCCCGCCGGAGAACTCGGTGGCTGGCTGCCCCAGCCGCAGATAATCCAGCCCTACGTCACGCAGCACCGTCAGCGACCGTTGGATGGCCGGCACGTCATGGAAGAAGTCGGATGCCGCCGCCACCGTCAGGCCCAGGACGTCGGCGATGGTCTTGCCGCGATAGGTGATCTCCAGCGTCTGGGCGTTGTAGCGGGTGCCGTGGCAGACGGGGCAGGGGGCGTAGACGCTGGGCAGGAACAGCAGCTCCACCATGACGGAGCCCTCGCCCTCGCAGCGGGGGCAGCGCCCCTTGGCCACGTTGAAGGAGAAGCGGCCGGCATCGTAACGGCGCCGCTTGGCCTCGGGCGTCTCAGCGAACAGGGTGCGCACATGGTCCAGCAGGCCGGTGTATGTCGCCAGGTTGGACCGGGGTGTGCGGCCGATGGGCTTCTGGTCCACCCGGATCAGGCGCTTGATGCCGCCCAGCGCATCCTTGGGCCCGCCCTCGATGCGGCCCTCGGTCTCGGCCACTGGTTCCTGTTCCAGCATGGCCTCGGCATCGGCCGGCGGCTCTTCCACCGCCACCGGCGCGCCCAGGGCCTTGCCCACCAGGTCGACCAGCGCCTGGCTGACCAGACTGGACTTGCCGGAGCCGGAGATGCCGGTGACGGTGGTCATGACGCCCAGCGGGAAGGCGCAGTCCAGGTTGTTCAGGTTGTTGCGGGTGACGCCGGCCAGGCGCAGCCAACTCTGGGGCGCGCGCGGCGTCCGCCGCGGTCCGCCCTCCGCCGCGAACAGATGGCGGGCGGTCTCGGAGGCCGCCACGCGCCGCAGCCCTCTGGGCGGCCCGCTGTACAGGATGCGCCCGCCGCCCTCACCGGCCGCGGGACCGACATCGACGATCCAGTCGGCATGGCGCACCACGTCCAGGTCGTGCTCCACCACGAACAGGGAATTGCCCATGGCCTTCAGCCCGTCCAGTGCCCGCAGCAGCGCCTGGGTGTCGGCCGGGTGCAGGCCCGCCGACGGCTCGTCCATCACATAGACCACGCCGAACAGGGTGGAGACGACCTGGGTCGCCAGGCGCAGGCGCTGCAGCTCCCCGGGTGACAGGGTGGGCGTGCTGCGCTCCAGCGTCAGGTAGCCCAGGCCCAGGTCCAGCAGCACGGCCAGGCGCCGGCATAGGTCGGCGGCGATGCGGGCGATGACGATGGCCGTTTCCGGCCGCGTCCGGCGCAATTCCCCCAGCCGCTCCGAGCCTTCGCCGGCATAGGCGGCGAACAGGGACGCTACGCGCTTCAGCGGCAGCTGGCCCATGACCGCGATATCCAGGCCTTCGAAGGTCACCGCGAGCGATTCCGGCCGCAGGCGGCGGCCGGCGCAGGTGGGGCAAGGGCTGCTGACCATGAAGCTGGCCGCGCGCTTTTTCATCATGGCGCTGTGGGTGGTGGCGAAGCTGTGCATGACGTGGCGGCGCGCGCTGGAGAAGGTGCCCATGTAGTTGGGGGGCAGCTTGCGGCGGATGGCCTCCTTCACCTCGGCGGCGGTGAAACCCGGGTAGACCGGCACCTCCGGCTGTTCCTCGGTGAACAGGATCCAGTCGCGCGTCTCCCGGGGCAGGTCGCGCCAGGGCGTGTCGACGTCGATGCCCAGGGTGATCAGGATGTCGCGCAGGTTCTGCCCGCCCCAGGCCGTGGGCCAGGCCGCCACCGCCCGTTCCCGGATGGTCAGCGACGGGTCCGGCACCATGCTGGCCTCCGTCACCTCATGCACCCGGCCCAGGCCATGGCAGGTGGGGCAGGCCCCCTCCGGCGTGTTGGCGGAAAAGGCCTCCGCCTCCAGCAGGGGCTGGCCCGGCGGATAGTCGCCGGCGCGGGAGTACAACATGCGCAGGAGGTTGGACAGGGTGGTAACGCTGCCGACGGAGGAGCGCGCGGTGGGCGATCCGCGCTGCTGCTGCAGGGCCACGGCCGGCGGCAACCCCTCGATGGTGTCCACATCCGGCACGCTCATCTGGTGGAACAGCCGGCGGGCGTAAGGCGACACCGATTCCAGGTAACGGCGCTGCGCCTCGGCGTAGAGGGTGCTGAAGGCCAGGGAGGATTTGCCGGAGCCGGAGACGCCGGTGAACACCACCAAGGCATCGCGCGGAATGTCCACGTCGACATTCTTCAGATTATGCTCCCGCGCGCCCCGTACCCGGACGAAGCCGGCCTTGGCCGTGTCTGTATCGGCGGCGTCTTCGGGATCATGACGGTCGTGCATCCATGCCTCCTCGCGCCGGGCAAGGTCCCGGGCCAGGGTCAAGGTGCCATAGCCGGCCGGCCCGTGGCATTCAACCTTGGTCGGGCGCTGCCGTTCGTGCCCGCTCGATGGCGGCCAGCACTAGGGGCACGTCACCCACGGCGTTGGCCAGCAGCAGGACCAGGCGGGCGTTCAGGGCGGCGCTGGCCTCGAACGCCAAGCCCTCATGCGCGGCCAGCAGGGCGGCGTAGATGTCGTCACCCTGCCCCCCTAAATGGTCTTGGGCCAAGCGGTCCTCGGCCAGGGGATCGATGTCAGTCATGGGCGGGTCCTCCCAGGGCGCGCTGATGGGCGCGGCGGATGGTGGTGGCGTCGACCCCGACGGGGAAGCGGGCGGCGACATGCTGGTCGGGCCTGATGAGATAAAGCGCGCCGGCGCCGTAGCGCTGGGCGGCCAGGCCGCCGGCCGGCAGCCGCAGCAAGGGCAGGCCTGTTTCCGCCGGGACCACGATGTCGCCCACCGCCAGCAGGATGAACCCCCGCCCCAGATGGTCCAGCAGGAAACCATCATCCAGTGGCGCGTCGGGGCAGGGCGTGCCGGGTGCCAGCAGACCGGGGGCGCCGGGCTCGGCTGGGGTCTGCAGCGACAGGCCGGCCAGGGAACAGGGCAGGGACAGGCGGCCGGAATTGACCATGCGGCGGGCGAAGGCGTGGTTGGCCGCCAGGTCCAGCACCGCCTGGCGGAACAGGCGCTCCATGGCGCTCTTGGGCGTCATGAAGGTGGTGGCGCGGGCGGAGTTCAGGATGTTCTCGTCCGCCCCCCGGCCGCGCTCCTCATCGTAACTGTCCAGCAGGGCGGCCGGCGCCCGGCCTTGGACCACCAGGGCCAGCTTCCAGGCCAGGTTGTCCGCGTCCTGGATGCCGCCATTGCCGCCCCGGGCGCCGAAGGGGGAGACGACGTGGGCACTGTCGCCGGCGAAGATCACCCGGCCGTGGACGAAGTGCCGCAGCCGCCGGCACTGGAAGGTGTAGACGGAGGTCCAGACCAAGCGGAAGGGACGGTCACCCACCATGGCGCGGACGCGGGGGACGATTCGTTCCGGCCGCATTTCCTCCGCCGGATCGGCATCGGGGCCCAGTTGCAGGTCGATGCGGTAGATGTCGTCGGGCTGCTTGTGCAGCAGGGCGGACGGGCCGTTGTGGAAGGGCGGCTCGAACCAGAACCAGCGCTCCGCCGGGAAATCGGCCTTCATCTCCACATCGGCGATGAGGAAGCGCTCCTCGAAGGCCTGGCCGGCGAAATCCAGGCCCAGCAGGCCGCGCACCGGCGACCTGCCGCCATCGCAGGCAACCAAATAGTCCACCGTCAGGTCATGGGCGCCGTCGGGCGCTTCCACCCGCACGGCCACACCCGCGTCCTCCGGCGTGACGCCCACCACCCGGTGGCGCCAGCGCAGGTCGATCAGGTCGGGAAAGTCGGCGCAGCGCGCCACCAGCAGGCGCTCCACCTCATGCTGGGGCAGGTTGATGAAGGCCGGCATGCGGTGCCCGTCCTCCGGCAGCAGGTCGAAGGCGTAGACCTGGCGGGGACCATGGAACAGGCGTCCCACCTTCCAGGTGACACCCCGGTCCACCATGGGCCTGGCGACGCCCAGCCGGTCGAAGATCTCCAGCGTGCGCTTGGCCCAGCAGATGGCGCGGGAGCCCGCGGGCAGCCGGTCATTGTCGTCCAGCACCACGGTCGCCACGCCGCGCAGCGCCAGGTCGATGGCGGTCGCCAAGCCCACCGGTCCGGCGCCCACGACGACGACCCGCGGGCGCCTCTCGTTCCGATCCATTTCCCGATCCCCCCGGGCGCACTGTAAACGCCCGGGGAAAGGCGGGCAAAGGCCTTACCGCCAGAGGTTGGTCCTGGCCAGGTCCACCAACTCGTCGCCCCGGCCGCTCATCACCGCCTTCAGCATGTACAGGGTGAAGCCCTTGGCCATCTCGGCGTTGATGGCCGGCGGAATGGGCAGCTCCGTACGCGCCACCACGGCGTCCACCAGCACGGGGCCGTCATGGGCGAAGGCCTCGCGCAGGCCGGGTTCCACCTCATACGGGCGCTCAAGGCGAATGCCCTTGATGCCCACCGCCTCCGCCAGCGCGGCGAAGTTGGGGTTGTCCAGGCCGGTGCCGAAAGGCAGGAAGCCGGTGGACTTCTGCTCCACCTCGATGAAGCCCAGGGCGCCGTTGTTGAAGACGATGATCTTGGCCGGCAGGCCCCGCTGCTTGAAGGTCAGCAAATCACCCATCAGCATGGTGAAGCCGCCGTCGCCGGACAGGGACACCACCTGCCGACCGGGGAAAGCCGCCTGGGCGCCCAGCGCCATGGGCATGGCGTTGGCCATGGACCCATGCCAAAGGGAACCGATCAGGCGTCGCCGGCCGTTCATGGCCAGGTAGCGCGCGGCCCACACCGTGGGCAGGCCGACGTCGAAGGTGAAGACGGCGTCCTCGGCCGCCAGGTCGCTGACGGCCTTGGCCACCTGCTGCGGATGGATGACGCCGTGGCCGGCGCCAGGGGTGGCCAGGGCGTCCAGGTCCGCCCGTGCGCGCTGATAGTGTTTTACCGCCTTTTCCAGATGGGCGGCGTCCGTCTTCGGGGCCAGGCGAGGCAGCAGGGCGCGCACGGTGGCGCCGACATCGCCCACCAAGCCCAGGTCCAGCGACGCCCGTCGGCCCAATTGCCTGGGGCGGATATCGACCTGCGCCACCGCGACGCCGGCCCCCTTGGGATAGAACTGGCGGTAGGGGAAGTCCGTGCCCAGCATCAGCAGCATGTCGGTATCCAGCATGGCGTAATAGCCGGAGGAAAAACCGATCAGGCCGGTCATGCCCACGTCATAGGGATTATCGTATTCCACATGCTCCTTGCCTTTCAGGGCATGGACGATCGGGGCCTTCAGCGCTTCCGCCAGCGCCACCACCGCGTCATGGGCGCCGGCGCAGCCCGAGCCGCACAGCAGGGTGACGCGGCCGCTGCGGTTCAGCAGGTCGGCCAGGGCGTCCAGCTCCGCGTCCGCCGGCACCACCACGGGCGGCTTGGGCACCAGGCCGGCGGGTTTGGGCCGCACCTCCGTCACCGCTTCCTGCAAGGCGACGTCGCCGGGGATGACGACGACGGAAACACCCTGCTCGCCGATGGCGGTGCGGATGGCGATTTCCAGGCTGCGCGGCATCTGGGCGGGATCGGACACCAGCTCGCAATAATGGCTGCATTCCCGGAACAGGTCCTGGGGATGGGTTTCCTGGAAATAGCCGGATCCGATCTCGGGCGAGGGGATGTGGGCGGCGATGGCCAGCACAGGCACGCGGGACCGGTGGCAGTCGAACAGCCCATTGATCAGGTGCAGGTTGCCCGGCCCGCAGCTACCGGCGCAGACGGCGATGGTGCCCGTCAGGTGGGCGTCGGCGCTGGCGGCGAAGGCCGCCACCTCCTCATGCCGTACGGGGATCCATGTGATGTCGCCCCGCCGGCGCAGGGCGTCGGTCAGGCCGTTCAGGCTGTCGCCCACGACCCCATAGATGCGTTTGACGCCGGCGGCGGCCAGCGTGGCGGCGAATTGGTCGGCAACGGTCATGGACATGGGCGGTCACCTCGCGGCATTGGGGGTGTGGATAAAGCCGGCCCCGGGACGGGGAGTTCCCCCGGGACCTTGCGGGTCACGACGTGCGACGGCGCCTGGCCCCATCGCCGTCGGTGGTGCGGATGCCCCCCATCTTTCCCTCGCGGATGGGTGCCGGTCTTGTTGGAGGTGGCGGTACTTTGAAGGTTAGGCGGGCAAGGGCGGGCCGTTGCCCGCAACGCTGCGACCGGCGCCGAAAACCGGAACGGACGCCTTCAATTGTCCCGGCTGTGTGTGGGCCGCCCCCAGGTGCGCCGCCAGCGCAACGGCGTTTCCCCCACGAACTGGCGGAACAGCCGGGTCAGGTGCGCCTGGTCGGCCATGCCGCAGCCATAGGCGATCTCGCTCAACGGCTGGTCGGTGGTCAGCATCAGGATCTGGGCCTGGCGCACGCGGCGCTTCACCACATAGGTATGCGGCGTTTCGCCGACACTGGCGCGAAAGGCGCGGGTGAAGTGGTTGGTGCTGAGGTTGGCCAGGGCGGCCAGCTGATCCACCGGCAGCGGCCGGGCCAGGTTGGCCTGGATATGGCCCATGACGCAGCGCAACTGCCAGGGGGCCAGGCCGCCCTTGTTGGCCCCGGTCTCGGCCGCGGGCGCCGCGGACAGCAGGATGGCCTCATCCACCGGTGCCTTTTCCGTGCCGTCCAGCAGGGCCGCCAGCTGGTCCAGGCAACCGCGCGCCCGTTCCAGGTCGTGGTCCAGCGCCGCCTGGGCGGCGGTGACGAGCGTGACGATGCGCCGGTCGTCCCACGGCGCCGCATGAGGCAGCGGAGCCGGTGGGGGCGAGAGGAAGGAAACGGGCCGCGTCGGGGTCTGGAGGTGCGCTTGCATGGGACAGGCTCCTGGGCAGGGCGTGTTGACGTCGCCACGGTGCCCTTTCGCCCGCCCCGGAACATCCCATACCTAGGTTTGCTACCCCCCTACGCTGGTTTGTGGGGCTTCTGACAGAAACGGGGCGGGAGACAATCCTGCCCCGCCCCGTGCCCCGGCATCCGCTTGGGCCTCAGCTTCGCAGGAAGGCCAGCAGGTCGGCGTTCACCTGGTCCTTGTGGGTGGTGCAGGTGGCATGGGGCGCGCCGGGATAGATCTTCAGCTCCGCCCCGGGGACCAGGCGCGCCGTGGCCATCGCGGTCGGCCCCATGGGCGCCGTCTGGTCGTCATCGCCATGGATGATCAAGGTGGGTAGGCGGATCTCCGCCATCTCCCGCCGGAAGTCGGTTTCGGAGAAGGCGGTGACGCAGTCGATGGTGGCCTTGATGGATGCCTGTGCCGCCATCTGCAGCGTCTGGTCCAGGATCCCCTTGGACACTGCGGCCTCCGGCCGGTTGGTGCCGAAATAGAGGACGCTGAAATCCGCGACGAACTGGGGCCGGTCCTGGGCGATGGCGGCGCGGATGCCCGCGAAGCCTTCGGCCGGCATGCCCTCGGGATTATCGTCGGTCTTCAGGAAGAAGGGTGTCACCGCGCTGACCAGCGCCAGCTTGGCGACGCGGCCGGCACCGTGGCGGGTGAGATAGCGCACCATGTCGCCCCCGCCCATGGAAAAGCCCACCAGCACCACATCCCTCAGGTCCAGATGCTCGATCAGTTGCGCGACGTCGTCGGCCAGGGTGTCGTAGTCATAGCCGTCCCAGGGCTGGCTGGAGCGGCCGAAACCCCGGCGGTCGAAGGCCACAGCGCGGTAGCCGTTTCGCGCCAGGTGCAGCATCTGGTATTCCCACATGTCCGCGCTCAGCGGCCAGCCGTGGCTGAACAGGACGGGTTGGCCGCGGCCCCAGTCCTTGAAATAGAGATCGGTGCCGTCGCGCAGGGTCAGGGTGCTCATGGGACTACCTCGGTTTCATGGGGGAAGGGCGGACGGTACCGGCCATCAGCGGGGCGGGCTTGAAGGAAAGGCGGGCGTCTGTCCGAAATCTCCGCCCGTTATCAGCGGCATCCCGTCTTTCTTCCGCCCGCCCTGTCCATTGCCCGACGCCCAGGTCCGCAGGCGGGGCATCAGCCAGTCGACCTGGGCCAGCAGCAGGGCACCGCCGCCGGGACCGGTGCAGCAAGTGCCGGCCAGGGCCAGCAGAACACGCAAGGCGGGGGCGTTGGGTGCCATGGGGCGCTCCGTCGAAAGTGGTTTGGGTGGCTTAGCGGCCGAAGGCGTCGGTCAGCGCGCGTTGCGCCACGGCCAGGGCCGACAGGGTGGGGGCGGTGTCCGCCAGCCCATCCAGCCAGAAGAAGTCGTGGATGGTGCCCATCAGGCGCAGGGCGCTGGCGTCCACCTCCGCCCGCATCAGGCGGCGGGCCAGCGCTTCGCCGCCCTCCCGGGCCAGGTCCGCCTCCGCCGTCAGGATCAGCGTGGGCGGCATGCGGCGCAGGCGATTGGGGGCAAGGTCCAGGGGCGACAGCCCCGTCCAGGCCGGTTGGCCGGGGAAAGCCTGGGCCATCACCGCCGGCAGGTCGCAATGGTCCAGCCAGGGGGAGGACAGGGTGTCCGGCGCCGCCGGCCCCAGCAGGGGATGGAACAGCAGCAGCAGGCGAAAGCCCTCGCTGGGCGGCAGGCTTGCGGCCAGCAACGCCGCCATGGCCCCGCCGCTGCCGTCGCCGGCCGCGGCCATCCGCGCGGTGTCCAGCCCGTGGTCCCGTCCTTGAGCGCGCGTCCAGTCCAGGGCGGCGCGCGCCTGCCTCAGGGACTGGGCGGCTGGCATCCCGCCATGGTCGACGAAGACCAGGGCGGCGCCGCAGGACCGGGCCAGCGCGGCGGCCGCGCCGCCATGGGTGTCCCAGCCGCCCAGCGCCCACAGGCCGCCGTGCAGGTAGAACACCACCGGTACCGGGCGCGCCGTCCCATGGTTGGGACGGCAAAGGTACAGTGATATCGCTTCGGTGCCCGGCACGGTGAGGTGGACGACGGGTTCTTCCACCGGTGGCGCGTCCGCCTGCAGGCGCGTGGCGATGGCCCGCCGCGCGGCCGGGTCCAGGCCGGGGGCGTAGGGCAGCAATTCCGCCTCAACCACGCGGTCAAGAAAGCCTTGCACGCCCGCATCCAGGGTCAGGCAGTGCGCGGCAGGGTCCAGCCGGGGGCCCTTGGCGGTCAGGTCGTGGATCATGGGGCTATGGTCCGGCACGGGTCAGGCGATCAGGGAAACGTCGACGGCGTTGGCGCGGCGCCAGCTGGCGGGGCTGCTGCCCGTGGCCTGACGGAACAGGCGGCTCAGGTGCGCCTGGTCGGCGAAGCCGCAGGCGTCGGCGATCTCCGCCAGGGCGTCATCGGTGTCCAGCATCAGGGCCTTGGCCCGTTCCACCCGTCGGCTGACGATGAAGGCGTGCGGCGACATGCCGAAGGTCTGGCGGAAGGCGGTGCAGAAATGGCTGGTGCTGAGCTTGGCCTCGGCGGCCAAGTCCTCGTTGCACAGGGCGCCGCCCAACCGCCGCTCCACCAGGGCCGCCACACGGCGGGCCTGCCAGGGCGCCAGGCCGCCACGCGCCGCCTCTTCCTGCGGGCGGTGCAGCAGCAAGTCGCGCACCTTGACGATGCGGTCGCGCGCCTGGGCCACGTCATGCTCCACGGCATGCATGGCCTCCTCCAGCAGGCGGGCGATGGTGGCCAGGTGGCCGGCGGCCGGCAAGCCGGCGGGGGGCAGGCCGGCCAGGGTGTGAAAGGCGTCCAGGGCGGCGACAGGGGCGGTCATGTCTTCCTCCATCCGGTGGGCGTCCCCTTCCGCGGCGTGTCGGGCGGGGGACCGTGATGAAGGCAGTGTCGGTCAGGCGACCACCAGGCTGGGAGTTAAGCGATGTGAAGCGTTGTGTACCGGTTCCTATGCCGTTAAGCCGGGGGTGTTAAAGCAGGGGGCCGTGCCAGCCGGCGTGAGGCTCCGGCCGTGCCAGGACCATGGCCCGCGCCTCGGCATTGCCGGCCACGGCGAACATCTCAACCTGCATGGCGCTGGCGGCGGCGATGGTGTGGCCCCCCAACCGGCCCAGGGCGGCGCCATAGCCATGGACGAAGATGTTCCAGTGGTCCAGGGCGTGGCGGGTGGTGCGTTGGGCCAACCGGTCGATCCAGCCGGTGGCGAGATCCCTCTCCCCGGCGGCAATGGCCACCGGGATGGCGCCGATGGCCAGGCAGTAGCACAATGACAGGGCGTGATCGATGGATGTGGCGTCCTCCGCCGCCGCGCGCGCCAAGTCCAGGGCGTCGCGGACATCCCCCATGGCCCAGCGCAGGCGCATCAGCAGGGTCAGGGCGGCCAGCTTGGCGTCCACCTGGGCATGGTTGGCCAGGTTGACACGCACCGGATCGGCATCGGCCGCCATGACCGTTTCCAGCAATGCCAGGCCTGCCGCATGTTCCCCCCGGAAATGGTGGGACATGGCGCGCATGCGCATGCCCGTCAGCCGCTCTGTCAGGCCACCCTCGGGCCCCACGCGGGCGGCGAACGCCTCGGCCGCCGCCAGACTGTCCGCGTAGGCGCCGGCCAGGGTGTGGTGGGCCCAGATGCCCCATTGGGCGCGGCGCGCCAGTCCCTCGTTGCCAATGCCTTCCGCGATCTCCAGCGCCTGGCGGAAGGCTTGGCCCATGGCCGGCACAGGCCCCCGGGTGTGCCACAGGGCGTGGCCATAGGCGGCCAGCAGTTCCACCCGCCGTGCCGGGTCGGCGGCGCCCTGTTCATCCAGGATGGCCAGGATGCGCTCCGCCCGCCCCAGGAACTCATGCGGCAGCGACAGATGGAACCACAGCGAGGCGCTGGCGACGATCAGTGTGAGGCCCAGGCCGATGTCTCCGTCCTCGCCCACCGCCCAGTCCAGGGCGCCGCGCACGTCATCGATACGGCGGCTGTGGGTGGCCAGCCAGTCGCGCGGTGCCTTGCCCTCCCACGAGGCCTGGGCGTCGCTGAACAGCGAGATCATGTGGCGGGCGTGGGCGGCGCGGACGCGGCCATCCAGGCCGGTGTCGACCAGGCGCTCATGCCCGTAATAACGGGTGGTGTCCAGCAGGCGGTAGCGGGTGGTGGCGCCGTCGCGGCTGCTGACCACCAGGGACTTGGCAACCAGGTCGGCCAGGCCGTCCAGCACCTCCATCTCCCCGCCGCTGGTCAGCCCCCGGGCATCCGCCGCGTCGAAGCCGGCGCGGAACACCGACAGGCTGATCAGCAGCACCTTTTCCTCCGGCGCCAGCAGCTCATAACTCCAGTCCAGGGCGGCGCGCAGGGTGCGGTGGCGGGGCAGGGCGGTGCGCCGGCCGCGGGTCAGCAGGTTCAGCCGGTCATGCAGGCGGCTGGCCAGTTCCGGCAGCGCCATCAGGTCGACCCGGGCGGCGGCCAGCTCGATGGCCAGGGGGATGCCATCCAGGCGGCGGCAGATCTCGGCCAGCGCGGGGGCGGTCGCGTCGTCCACGGTGAAGTCGGACCGCACAGCCCGCGCCCGCTCGAAGAACAGGGCGGCGGCGGGATAGGACAGCACGGTGGCCGCATCCTGGGCCTGGCCGTCGGGGATGGGCAGGGCGGGCAGGCGGTGCACCCATTCGCCGGCGGCGCGCAGCGGCTCTCGGCTGGTGGCCAGGATCAGCAGGCCGGGCACGGCGAGCAACAGCCGTTCGGCCAGGCCGGCCACGGCATCCACCAAATGCTCGCAATTGTCCAGCAGCAGCAGGCTGGGGCTGGCGGATAGGGCGGCCACAATGGCGGCGAAGCAATCCGTGCCTGAGGCGGGCAAGCCCAGCGCGGTGGCCAGGGTGCCCTCCACCCACGCCGCGTCGGACACGGGCGCCAAGTCGACGAAGCGCACGGTGGCCGTCTGGGCCAGCGCTGCCGCCGTGGCCAGGGCGACGGAGGTCTTGCCGATGCCACCCGGGCCGGCCAGCGTCAGGAAGCGCCGCTCCGGCAGTTCCGTCGCCAGCGTGGCCACCACCTCCGACCTTCCCAGCAGGCGCACCAGGGGCCGGGGGGCAGCGGGCTCAGCGGCCGGGCGGGTGGCGACCTCCACCGCTGGTGTCTGGGTCTGGGTGTTGCGGGTGACAGGCAGGGTGAGGCGATAGCCGCGCCCCGCCTCGTTCACCACCAGGCCGTCATCGCCCAGGGCCTTGCGCAGGCCGGACAAGTGCACGCGGACCGCGCTGTCGTCGATGGCCTGGCCGGGCCAGACCTCGGCCAGCAGGCGGTCGCGGGTCACCAGCCCGCCTCCGGCGGCGGCCAGCACAGCCAGCAGGTTGGCGGCGCGGCCGCCCAGCTTCACCGGCTGCCCCGCCTTGGCCAGCGTCATCTGCGGCACGTCGAAGGTGAAGCTGCCGAAGGTGTAGCGTACGCCCTGCTCGTTCATCATCCGAACCGCCAACCCCCAAACGGCATGTCGCAATCATCCTTTTATTTCCGCGTTTTACGCGCAAGCCCGTTCTGCCTTCAAGCCTTGGCCGGCGGTGGGCGCAGCCAGGCGGCCAGCGCGATGCAGGCAAAGGCGCCAGCCGCGGCCGCCGCGAAGCCGTCGATATAAGCGAGGACCGAGGCCTGCTGCGCCACCGCGCTGGCCAGCAGCCGGGTGGCTCCGGAAACGGGGTCCACGCCGTGGGCGGACAGCACGGCCTGGGACCGGGCCAGGCGGTCGGCGGTGGCGCCGGCCAGCGGGTCGATATGCAGGCCCAGCAGGTTGGAATGCAGCTGTTCCCGCATGCGCACGAAAGTCTGCATGAAGGCGACGCCAATCTCGCCGCCGAACAGGCGGGCGGCCTGCAACAGGGCGCCGATGGAGATGGCATCGGCCGGCGTGAGGTTCCGCACCACCAGCACCACCAGGGCCGTCAGCGCCAGGCACTGCCCCACCGCCTGCAAGGCCTGGGACGGCAGGAAGTCCAGGGTGGCCCAATGGCTGGTCAGGCTGGTGGCCTGCAGGCAGGCGATGGCGATCAGCAGGGCGCCGATGGCCAGCACCCAGCGACCATCCACCCACGCCAGCAGCCAGCCCAGCGGCAAGATCAGGGCGAACTGGGGCAGGGCGATGAACAGCAGCACCGGACCCACCTGCAGCTCGCGGAAGTTCTGCACCACCTGCAGATAGACGGGGATGATGTAGGCGGTGGACAGGATGATGAAGCGGAAACCGGCCAGCAGCAGCATGAGCAGGAACAGGTTGCCGCGCAGCATCAGGCGCAGGTTCAGGAAGGGGCGGCGGCTGATGACCAGTTCGCGCATCGCAAACAGGGCGGTGATCAGGCCGCCCGCCACCAGCAGGCCCACCACCAGGCCATTACCCGTCCAGTCCAGCCGGTTGCCTTGGTCCAATCCCGCGTACAGCAGGCCGAAGCCCACGGCGGCGTAGGCGACACCGGGCCAGTCGTGCTGTTTCAGCAGGTCGGTGTTCAGCGGTTCCCGCGGGACGCCGATCCACACGCACAGGAACATGAGGGGCAGGACCAGGCAGTACTGCCAGTTCAGCCAGGCGATGGACCAGTTCTCGGCGTACCAGCCCTCCAGCGCCGCGCCGATGTTCTGGGAAAACTCCGAATTCATGGCGTAGGCGGCCAGGCCGTACAGCGTCAGCCGCGCCGGCAGGTTCAGGACGATGAAGCGGATGGTCAGGGGGATGAAGGTGCCGGCCCCCAGGCCCGACAGGAACTGCATGGCCAGGTAGGCCGCCAGGTTGGGCGACAGCGGCGCCAGCAGGCTGGACACGAAGAACAGGCCGATGCCCGCGAACAGCACCCGGCGGGCGCCGAAGACAATGCCCAGATAGGGGCAGGCCACCCCCACCACCATCTGCCCCACGCCATAGGCGGTGGTGATCCAGGCGCCCTCGTCGAAGCCGGCGTGCAGGCCGCCGCGCAAATCGGTCAGGCCGAAGGTGGTGACGCGGGAGCCCAGGGTGGAGAGCAGCGCGCCCAGCAGGACCCCCAGGATGCCGATATAGGCCCGCATGCCGTCCAGCGTCGGCCGGAGTTGCGGTTCGGCGGGCGCGGCGGCGGTCATTTACGGTCGTCCACATCGATGGTGGAGACGACCGACATGCCGGGCCGCACCAGGGTGCCCAGGGCGGGCACCGGGTCGAGGACGATCTTCACCGGCACGCGCTGCACCACCTTGGTGAAGTTGCCGGTGGCGTTGTCCGGCGGCAGCAGGGTGAAGACGCTGCCGGTGCCGGGGGACCAGCTATCAACATGGCCGTGCAGCTTCAGGTCGGGGAAGGCATCCACCGTCACCGTGGCGGGGTCGCCCACCCGCACGTGGGTCATCTGGGTTTCCTTGTAGTTGGCCACCACCCACACCTTGGGCAGGGCCATGACCCCGATGATCTGCGTGCCGACGTTCAGGAACTGCCCCGGGCGCACCTGGCGCTGGCCCACCATGCCGTCTGCAGGGGCGGTGATGCGGGTATAGGCCAGGTTGTTCCGCGCCAGGGCCAGTTGCGCCTCGCCCTCCCGCACCTGTGCCGTCAGCTGCTGTTCCTGCACGTCCAGGCTGGCCAGCTGGGCCTTCTGCTGGGCCAGCTGGGCGGTGGCCAGTTGCGACTGGGCCACGGCCTTGGCCGCGTCGGCGTCAGCCTGCTCCACCTTCTGCTCCGTCCCTGCGATCTTGGTGCGCAGCAGGTCGCGCTGGCGTTCCGCTTCCAGCCGGGTGCGGGTCATGTCGGCGGCGGCGCTGGCGATGCCGGCTTCCGCCTGGCGGACCAGGGCGCGCTGCACGTCCTTCTGGTTGGCCAGGTTGGCCAGCGCCGCTTGGGCCGCGGCCAGGCTGGCCTGTGCCAGATCCAGCTGGGCCTGGTAGTCCGACGGTTCGATCTGGGCGATCAGATCCCCCTTGCGTACTGTCTGGAAATCGTCCACCGCCACCGTTTGAACATATCCGGAAATCTTGGCCGACAGGGGCGTCAGGTCGCCGGTGACGTAAGCGTCGGATGAGGACTGGTGGCGGGCGGCGCCCAGCCAGCGGTCCCAGTGTCCGGCCACCACCCACACCAGCACGGCGGCGCCGGCCAGGACCAGGGTGCGCAGAACGGAAGGCATCCAGCGGTGGCCGGCGGAGGCGTCTCCAGGGGGCATCACGGTGGTATCCATGGGGGTCACTCCAATGCCGCGCCCAGGCGGCGACCATAGGCGGTGATGGCGGAACCGGCGGCGCAGCGCTCATGACTGTACAGCGCCAGGGCGTCGGTGACGCTGGGCGCCTCGGCCAGATGGCGGCGCAGCGCCAGGGCGTCGCCGGCGGCCTTGGCGACGCCCATGGCGGTGTGCGGACGCGCCACGAAGGCGGCGTCGCCCAGCAGGGCGACCTGGCCCGTGGCCATCACCGGCGCCTCGTAGTCGAAAATGGCCTGGATGAAGGGTTCCGGCTCCGCCATCACCACGGCGGCGAAGGGCGGCGGCAACAGCCGTGCAGCGTCCGCCCTCAGGGCCGCCGCCGCCTGCGCCCGCACTTGGCCCGGGGCCAGGGAATGGGGATGGGGCCGGCCCTCCGTATCGGTCAGCGTCGCCTCCAGGGCCGCCGCCGGCACCGGCCGGTACCAGACCCAGTTGTACCGCCGCTGGCCCGGCGTCGTCTCGCCGCCCGGTCCCGGCACCAGGTACCCCAGGGCATGGGACCGGGGCATCGTGTAGAAGGCGAACCGGTCGCGCAGCATGGCGGCCTCCGCCGGCAGCCGGTCTTCCGGGACCAGGCCGCGCCAGGCGACATAGCCGGCATAGCTGTTGGGCGCGGGGCCACCGGTCACGACCGGGCGCACGACCGACCCCAGGCCGTCGGCGCCGATGACCAGGTCGGCCTCTTCCTCCCCACCGTCGCTGAACAGCAGGCGGGCGCCCTGGGGGCCTTGCGTCACGGTGCGCACAGCCCGGCCCAGGACGTAGCCGTCGTCGGGCACCTTGGCCCGCAGGGTACGGTACAGATGGTCCCAGGAGATCTGAGTTTGGGGGGTGGCGTGGCGCTCGGCGATGCCGCCGTCGCGGTCGAAGTAGATGCGCTCGAACGCGACCACGCCGATGCGGGCCACATGCTCGCACCCCACGGCGCGCAGCAGGGCGAACAGCTCCCGCTGGCTGACCAGGCCGGCGCCCCGGCCGGCCAGGCCGCCGGCCGACCGCTCGTAAATGCGGATGTCGTGCCCGTCCTGCCGCAACAGAGCGGCCGCCGCCAGTCCGCCGATGGAGCCGCCGACGATGCGGATGCGCAAGGAAGCCATGACTTAGTCCCCCTTACGGCCGGCGCGGCGGCGCAGGGTCAGCATGGCCTGGATGGTGAAGGCCGGCGCGCCGGTCGGGGCGGGTGCCGCGGCGACTGGCGGCGGGGCCGCCGGCGACAGGTCCGGGGTGGGGGTTTGGGTCATCGGGAGGCTCTTGAACGGGAAGGGGCGGATGGCAGTACGATGCCTGAACTACGCCCGTGCGGCTTGGACGCCCCACGCCGGATTTGAACATGCCTCGGATGGCGATGAAGGTATGCCGGGCGCGGCTGGCGCCGTCGCGGGTCAGTGCGCCTGCGTCAATCCTACGGTCGTATAATTGGCCGGCAGCCAGCGGTAGGTGCCGTCCTGCCGGGTGATGTGGCCCAGGCCAGGGAAGGCGATATGGGCGGCGGCGACCCAGCTGCCGTCCCGCGCCGCCTGCGCCATCAGCCGGTCGCGGGCTTGGGCTGCGGCCGCCTGGTCGCTGTCATATTTCACGGTGGCGGCGGGGTCGGCGACCTGCACGGCGGCGACATGGATGATGTCGCCCCACGCCAACAGCGTCTGGCCATCCCGGCTGCGCACGCGATAGGCGGTATGGCCCGGTGTATGGCCGGGACTGGGCAGGGCCTGGATGGCAGGGTCCAGCTGGGCCTCGCCGTCGAAGGGCCGCACCCGGCCGGCATCGACATAGGCTCGCAGGCTGTCGATGGCGCCGTCGAACATGGGCCCCAGGAAGGGGGGCGTCTTGGCCTTGTTGGCCGGGTTCAGCCAGAAGTCGGCATCGCGCCGGTTGACCCGCACAATGGCGTTGGGGAAGGCCATGCGCCCGCCCTGGTCTACCCCGCCGACATGGTCGCGGTGCAGGTGCGTCAGGTAGATCTCATCCACCTCGTCCGGCGTGTAGCCCGAGGCGCGCAGGTTGGCCATCAGGTGGCCGCCGTCGGCGCCGTACAGCACGCCGGCACCGGCATCGATCAGGATCAGCCTGGTTCCGGTGTTGACCAGGAAGGCGTTGATCGACCCTTCCACCGGCGCCGCCAGGTCGGCGGCCACCAGTAGTTTGTCGGTCTCGGCCGTGGTGATGCCGGCCATGACCTCATGCACCGGGAAGGGATGGGTGCCGTCCAACAGGGCCGTCACCTCGATATCGCCCAGCATCATACGGTAGAAGCCCGGCGCCTGGGTGCGGGCCTGGGCCGCTGCCGCCCGCGCCGCCGGGGCCGGAACCGTCAGCGCCAGGACGGCGGTGAGCGCCAGGGAAAGCAGGGGCGCCAGCGGGTGCGCGGGATGGCCGGCCATGATCTGAACTCATCGGACTGGAGGGATCGGCGGAAGATGACGGGAGGCGCGTCGTCCCGTCTTGGCGCTTTCGTCGCCCTTTTGTCGCTCAGTGGGGTATCACGGGACCGACCACGATTTGTTGCGGCGACAATATGTCGCGCGCCCAAACTATGAATTGACAGGGCTATCCGGTCCGGCTCATTGCTCCTGCGACTTATTCGCACTTTTAAGGAGCCTCGGCCGAATGTCGCGCAAGACGACCCGCCCCCTGTCCCACCCCCGCCTGTGCGGTGTTACGCTGGCCTGCGCCCTTGCCGGTGCAGTCCTGGGCACGGCGCCGCGGGCGACGGCGGGGGAGCCGCTGTTCGGCTACATCTACACCACCGACCTGTTGCCCGCCGGCAAGGTGGAGGCGGAGCAGTGGCTGACCGGCCGCCTGGGCAAGGCCGGGGGCGACTTCAGCCTGTGGCAGGGCCGTACGGAGGTTGAGTACGGCCTGACCGACAATCTGCAGATCGCGGCCTACGCCAACTACGCCTGGACCCATGCCCGCCAGGACGGCGTGGACGGCAACACCGCCGTGCCCGAGACCTTCGCCGAATATACCCCCGCCAGCGACACCGCCAGCTTCCATGGGACGAAGTACGAGGGCACCTCGGTTGAGCTGATCTGGCGCCTGCTCAGCCCCTACACCGATCCCATCGGCCTGGCGCTGTATGTGGAGCCCCTGGTGGGCCCCAAGACGCGCGAACTGGAATCCCGCCTGATCGTGCAGAAGAACTTCCTGGACGATCAGCTGGTTGTGGCGGCCAACGTGACGGTTGAACAGGAATTGCGCCGCCTGAACGGCGATCCGGACGCCGATCCGCTGTCCAACGACGCGTCGGAACACTGGGACCACGAGACCGACGTCAATTTCGGCCTCGCCGCCTCCTACCGCTTCGCGCCGAACTGGTACGCCGGCGTCGAGTTTCAGAATGAGCGCGAGTTCTCCAACTTCCATTTCTGGACATCGGGTTCGGCCACCAACGTCGCCTATTACGCCGGCCCCACCATCCATTATGGCGGCGAGCGCTTCTTCGTGAACCTGACGTATCTGGAACAGCTGCCCTTCGCGCAAGACTTGGCCAACCCGTCGCCGGGCTTTGTGAAGAGCGGCCGGACCTATGCCGATGACTTTGAAAAGCGCCGCCTGCGGCTGAAGGTCGGCGTGACCTTCTGACGGCGGCGTTCCATTATCCACCGGCCCTGGGGATGGCGGCATCCCCGGGGCCGGCCTTGTTTCCTTGCGGGAGTGTCCTTGCCCATGCGTGCCCCCTTCCTGGTCCTGGCGGCGCCAGCCCTGGTGCTGACCCAGCCGGCGGCCGCCACCGTCTACCTCACCACCGAACAGGCACAGGCGGCCCTGTTCCCCGGCCAGGCGCTGACGCCGCTGCCCGTTACGCTGACCAGCGCCCAGGCCGACGCCATCGAAAGCCAGAGCGGCGTGGATGTGCGCAACAAGACGGTGCAGGCCTGGCGGGCCGCCGACGGCGGCACCTTCATCGTCGATGAGGTGCTGGGCAAGCACGAGTACATCACCATCGCGCTGGCCATCACCAAGGCGGGCGCGGTGCAGGGGCTGGAGATCCTGGAATACAAGGAAAGTTATGGCCATGAGGTGCGCGGCGAGGACTGGCGGGCGCAGTTCACCGGCAAGACGGCCGCCAGCCCGCTGAAGCTGGACCGGGACATCACCAACATCTCCGGCGCCACCCTGTCGTCCAAGCATGTGACGGATGGCGTCCGCCGCCTCCTGGCCACCTGGAATGTCGCCCTCAAGCCCTGAGGCGCGCCGCGCCCGCCCCCTGCTGGGCACCCTGGTCGAAGTGCGCATCGACGCCTGTGAGGGGGACGCCGAGGCGGCGGTGGCGGCCGCCTTCGCCGCGGTCGCCCAGGTGCAGGCGCTGATGAGCTTCCATGACCTGGACAGCGAACTGTCGCGCCTGAACCGGCTGGGCCATCGCCTGCCCGTCAGCCTGCATCCCTGGACGGTGGACGTGCTGCGCCGGGCCCAGGCCCTGCACCGGGCGACGGGCGGCCTGTTCGATCCGGCGGTGGCGCCCGCGCTGGCGGCCCTGGATTTCCTGCCGGCCCCCCTGGCGGCGGCCCCCCGGGGCGGCAGCATCGCCGACCTGGTGGTGGGCGACGGCGTGGCCTGCGGCGTCCGGCCGCTGTGGCTGGATCTGGGGGGAATCGCCAAGGGCTATGCCGTCGATCGGGCGGTGGACGCCTTGCGGATGCGGGGCGTGCGCGCCGGGGCGGTGAACGCCGGCGGCGACCTGCGCCTGTTCGGCGACACGCCCCAGCCGGTGGTGGTGCGCGACCCGGCCGATCCCTGCCGGCACTGGTCCCTGGGGGAGTTTCGCGACATCGCCATCGCCACAAGCGCCGGTTATTACGCCGCGCGATCGACGGCGGACGGGCTGGTCATGCCCATCATCGACCCGCGCAGTGATCGCGCCGTGGCGGTGGGTCCCAGCGTCACCGT
This sequence comes from Nitrospirillum amazonense, assembly GCF_029594735.1. Lineage (NCBI taxonomy): Bacteria > Pseudomonadati > Pseudomonadota > Alphaproteobacteria > Rhodospirillales > Azospirillaceae > Nitrospirillum > Nitrospirillum amazonense. Next base: position 1,534,306 of record NZ_JARPAF010000004.1, on the reverse strand, counting down.
GCTGGCCGATGAATGCGCGACGGCGGACGCGCTGACCAAGGCCGTGATGCTGTCCGGCACGGACGCGCCGCCCGCCTGGCTCAGGGATTTCGGTGCCCAGGCTGTGCGCCTGGAGGGAAGGATGGCGGCATGAGTGTGCAATTGGGGGCGGCGACTTCGCCCGCGCCGGCCCACACCGTGCGGGGGGCCGCCTTCGGCCTCAGCCGGGGGCATCGGCGGTGGCTGCACCGCGCCATGCTGGCCGTGGCCCTGACCGGCGTGGTGTGGATGGTCCTGCACTATGGCCATGGCCTGATCGGGGTGGACGGTCACGCCGCGCGGTTGGTGGAGGCGTGGTGCATGAAGCTGCATGGCGCCGCCGTCATGGCGGCCCTGGTCGCCTTCGGCTCCGTCCTGCCGCACCACGTGCGCCTGGCCTGGCGGGCGCGGCGTCATCGCCTGTCGGGAGGCAGCCTCATCGCCGCCGTGCTGACCTTGGTACTGACCGGCTACGGCCTCTACTACCTGGGGGATGAGGACTGGCACGACTATGCCAGCTGGGGCCACCAGGTGCTGGCGGCGGCGGCCGTGGCCGCTTGCCTCATCCATTTGCGCTCCGGCCGGAAAAGCCGCGCGCCCTAATACCGCGCCGGCCCGGTGCTGCCGCGCACCGCCAGGTGATGAGGAAGGGTGACGGAGCGGGGCGTGGTCTGCCGGCCGGCAAGGATATCCAGCAGCAGGGCCACCGCCGTCCGGCCCAGATCTTCCATGGGCTGGCTGACGGTGGTCAGCGCCGGGTCCAGGTAGCGGGCGAAGCGGATGTCGTCGAAGCCGACCAGCGAAAGGTCGTCCGGGCAGCGACGTCCCGCCCGGCGCGCGGCGGCCAGGGCGCCCATGGCCATCTCATCGCTGAAGCAGAACAGGGCGGTCGGGGTGTCGCCGCCTGTCAGCAGGCCCTGCGCCTCCCGCTCCCCCGATTCCACGGAGAAGTCGCCGGTGGCGATGCGCAGGGCCGTCTCGGCGCGATGGCGGGCGGCAGATGCCCGCACGCCGTCCAGGCGATCGCGGCTGATGGGGCTGGCCAGGGGCCCGGTGATGACGCCGATGGCGCGATGGCCCAGGCCGTACAACAGGTCCATGGCCTCCGCCGCGGCGGCCGCGTTGTCGATATGGGCGCTGGACACGCCCAGGTCGGGGCTGAACTCGCAGCCGTTGACCACCGGCGCCTTGGCGCCCTGGCGGCCGATCAGTTCGGCCAAGGTGTCGGGCAGGCGGTGGCCCAGGAAGATCAGGCCGTCGGCCTCTTTCCGGCGCAGCATGCCGGCGTACTGCTCCTCCCGCTCCGTGCTATGGCGGGTGTCGCCCAGCAGCACGGAATATCCCGCCGCCTGTGCCGCCTCCTCCGCGCCGCGGATGACGCTGGAGAAGAAGGGGTTGGAGATGTCGGGCACGGTCACGACGATTTTGGCCGTGCGCAGGGTGCGCAGGCTTTTGGCCGCGTGATTGGGCTCATAGCCCAGGGCGTCGACGGCGGCCATGACCCGTTCGCGCGTCGCCTCGCTGACCACCCCAGGGGTGCTCAGGACACGGGAAACGGTGGCGGTGGAAACCCGGGCCCGGCGGGCCACGTCTTGGATGGTCGGCATGGGGTGGAGGGTGCTTTCGATCCGCCCTGCCTGCAAGAGTTGCGAGGGCATGGCTTCACTGCTAGGATCATGTAATCGATTTCATCATTTTCGCCATGCTTGGATGGGGCGGTCGGGGGGTTGGGTGATGTCTGACGGTGTGATCCGCATGGCGATGGTGGGCGGTGGTCCCGGTTCCTTCATCGGGCCGGTGCACCGCATGGCGGCCGAACTGGACGGCCGCATCCGCCTGGTGGCCGGCGCCTTCAGCCGGGATGAGGGCAAGTCCAAGGCCGCCGCCAGGGGCTACGGCATAGACCCGGCCCGTGCCTATGGCGACTATCGCCAGATGCTGGCGGCCGAGGCGGCGCGGCCCGACGGTGCGCAATTCGTGGCCATCGTCACCCCCAACCATGTGCATTTCCCGGTCGCCAAGGCGGCGCTGGAGGCGGGCTTTTCCGTGCTGAGCGACAAGCCGGCGACCGCGACCCTGGACGAGGCAGAGGATTTGGCCCGCGTGGTGGCGGATACCCGCCGCCTCTATGGCCTGACCTACACCTACACCGGCTATCCCCTAGTGCGCGAGGCGCGGGCCATCGTGCAGCGGGGTGACCTGGGCGCCATCCGCAAGGTGGTGGTGGAATATTCCCAAGGCTGGCTGGCGGAGGCGGTTGAGAAGACGGACAACGCCCAAGCCGCCTGGCGGGCGGACCCGGCGCGTTCCGGCCTGGGCGGCTGTATCGGCGACATCGGCGTGCACGCCTTCAACCTCGCGGAATTCGTCAGCGGCCTAGCCGTCACCCGCCTGAACGCCGACCTCAACAGCGTGGTGCCCGGCCGCCGGCTGGACGACGACTGCAACATCCTTCTGAGGTTCGGCGAAGACGTGCCGGGTGTGCTGGTTGCCAGCCAGGTGGCGGCGGGGGACCGCAACAGCTTGCGCCTGCGCGTCTATGGCGCCCAGGGCGGGCTGGACTGGTGCCATGAACGGCCGGACGTGCTGACCATCAACTGGCTGGACCGCCCCACCCAGACGCTGCACGCGGCGGCGCCCTATCTGGGTCCGGCGGGGCGGGGACCGGCCCGTCTGCCCACCGGCCATCCCGAAGGCTTCATCGAGGCCTTCGCCAACATCTATCGCGACTTCGCCACCGCCATCGCCTCGGGCGGCGGCCTTGGCGGCACACCGGTGCCCACCATCCAGGACGGCCTGCGCGGCATGGCCTTCGTCGCCCGCGCCGTGGCCGCCAACGGCGCCGGCTGGGTTGATCTGTAAACGGACCCGAGCAGGGATACCCACCATGAGAACGATCAAAGGCCCCGGCATATTCCTGGCGCAGTTCGCGGGCGACACCCCGCCCTTCGACACCTTGGCCGGCTTGGCGGGGTGGGCGGCCGCCCACGGGTATCAGGGGGTGCAGGTGCCCACCGGGCCGACCAGCCTGCTGGATTTGGAGAAGGCGGCGGACAGCGTCGACTACGCGCAGGAATTCACCGGCACGCTGGCGGAAAACGGTGTGGCGGTGACGGAGCTGTCGACCCACCTGCAAGGCCAGTTGGTGGCGGTACACCCGGCCTATGACGCCCTGTTCGATGGCTTCGCCCCGCCGCAGGTGCGGGGGAATCCGAAGGCCCGTCAGGAATGGGCGGTGAACCAGCTGATGCTGGCGGCGCGTGTCAGTCGCAACCTGGGCCTGACGGCCCACGCCACCTTCTCCGGCGCGCTGGCCTGGCCCTACATGTACCCGTGGCCGCAGCGGCCAGCCGGCCTGGTGGAAGAGGCGTTCGCCGAGTTGGGCCGCCGCTGGCGCCCCATCCTGGACGCTTTCGACGCCGCTGACGTCGACCTCTGCTTCGAGCTGCATCCCGGGGAGGATCTGTTCGACGGCGCCACCTTCGAACGCTTCCTGGAGGAGGTGGATCACCATCCTCGCGCCACCATCCTGTACGACCCCAGCCATTTCGTCCTGCAGCAGCTGGACTACCTGGCCTTCATCGACCGCTATCATGCCCGCATTCGCGCCTTCCATGTGAAGGATGCGGAGTTCCGGCCCGATGGCCGCGCCGGGGTGTATGGCGGCTATCTGCCCTGGGTGGAGCGGCCGGGCCGCTTCCGTTCCCTGGGCGACGGCCAGGTGGATTTCGGCGCCATCTTCGCCAAGCTGGCGCAGTACGACTACCCCGGCTGGGCCGTGCTGGAATGGGAATGCGCGCTGAAGCATGCGGAGGATGGGGCCCGGGAAGGGGCGCCCTTCATCCGCGACCACATCATCCGGGTGACGGAACGCGCCTTCGACGACTTCGCCGCCAGCGGCGTGGACACGGCCCGCAACCGCGCCCTGCTGGGCCTATAATAAAACAAGCCGAGGAACACCCATGATCACCCCAATGATCACGACACGAACCAGCCGCCGTGCCTTCCTCGGCGGTGCCGCCGCCCTGGCCGGCCTGAGCCTGGCGCGGCTGTCTACCGCCGCCTCCACGCCCTTCTTCAAGGGCAACGGCCTGCCCATCGGCCTGCAGCTCTACACCCTGGGCGACCTGGTGGAGAAGGATTTGCCCGGCACGCTGAAGGCGGTGGCGGACATGGGCTATCGCGCGGTGGAGCTGCCGGGCTTTTACGGCCATACCGCGGGCGACTTGGCGGCGGCGCTGAAGGCCGCCGGCCTGGTGTGCGAAAGCGCCCATATCAATGCGCAGGGCAGGGGCCCGGCGCCCAGCTTGTCCGGCGACCTGGACGCGCTGGTGCGCGATGCCCACACCATCGGGCTGAAGTTCATCGTCATGCCCATGTTCACCGTCCCGGCGCGCCTGGGCGGGCTGCAAGCGGGCGAAGGCTTCGGTGATTTCCTGGCCCGGGTCGCGTCGCAGTTCACCGCCGACGACTGGAAGTCCCAGGCCGCCTTCCTCAACGAAAAGGGGGCGGCCCTGAAGAAGGCTGGGCTGCAGCTGGCCTACCACAACCACAATCCGGAATTCGCCGTTGCGGGCGGCCCGGGGGCCGGCGGCACCGCCACCGGCTACGACATCCTGCTGGCCGAGACCGATCCAGATCTGGTGAAGATGGAGATGGATGCCGGCTGGGTGGCCGCCGCCGGGCTGGATCCCGTGGCGCTGTTGCAGACCCATCCCGGCCGCTTCCGCCTGATGCATGTGAAGGATCTGAAGGCCGGCACGGTCCCCAACACCGGGCTGAAGATGGACCCGACGGAGGTCGGCGGCGGGACCTTGGACTGGCACCGCATTCTGCCCGCCGCCCACGCCGCCGGCATCAACCATTTCTATGTCGAGCAGGAACCGCCCTTCGCCCGGCCCCGGCTGGAGGCGGCGCGCCTCAGCGCCGACTACCTGGGCAAGCTGGCGGTATAGCTCCGCCAAGGCGGCGTCGGCCATCTTTGGCCGGGTCCGGTTTAGACTCTATTGTTCCCACGACACGGCCCTGGGCTGGGCGGATGAGATCCAGTACCAGGACGCGCTCCAGACTGGCGTGCCGGCCCTCGCAGAGGACAGCCGGATTTTGACATGCCCCTGCACAGGCATGCCTGTGATACCATGAACATCCAGAACCAGAAGGATCGTTCTATTGTTGCCTGGATCTGGTCGCAGCAACCAAGGCCGTCAGTGGAAGAAAGCGTCGGCTTGCGAGCGGAAACGGGATGATGGATCCGGGTGGTTGCATCCAGGTGCGTTTGTCGGGGGAAGAGTGATGGAAACGTTGGCGCGCATGCCCAAGCAGAACCGCAGCCATGCGTCGTTCGAACGCGTGCTGGAGGCGGCCATGGCGCTGCTGCAGGAGCGGGGATATGAAGATTTCACCCTGAATGAGGTCAGCCGCCGCTCCGGTGTTTCCATAGGGTCCATCTACGGCCGGGTGGACAGCAAGGATGCACTGATCCGCACGGTGCAGACCCGGGCCCTGGTGGATATCGAGGATAAGGAGCGCCGGGTGACCGATTCCGCCCGTTGGCAGGGTTACGGGTTGGACCGGCTGGTGCCGGGCGTCCTGTCGGAGCTTGGGGAATTCCTCAAGGAGAACAGTGCCCTGCTGCGCGCCTTCATGGTGCGTGCGCCCATCGACCCGGTGATCGCCCAGACGGGCAAGCGCTCGCACGAGGCCATGGCGGTGCGCTTCGAAACCCTGCTGCTGTCCCGCCGGAACGAGATCAGCCATCCCGAGCCGGAGCGGGCGGTGCACGCCTGCTTCGCCATGGCCTACGCCTCCTACGCCCGTTACCTGGGCTTGGGCTCCGCCATGGATGCGGCGGGGGAGGGTGACTGGACGGCGCTGAAGGGCGACATAAGCCTGATGGCCCTATGCTTCCTGAAGTATCGGCCGGCGTCCTGACGGCCTGCCGGCGCTGACCATCGCGTGATGCGGCCTTCCGGGCAAGACTGGGTGGCACGCCCGCTTTCCCGGAGAACGCCGCCATGTCCGATAAGCTTATGCCCCATAAGCCCACGATCATCGGCCGCGCCACGTCCATCAGCGTGCGCAAGGTGCTGTGGACCTGCGCCGAAATCGGCCTGGACCATACCTTCGACGGCGACTGGGTGGGGGACGCCGCCGTGCGCCGGCGGGATGAGCTGCTGGCCCTCAACCCCAACGGCCAATTCCCGGTGCTGCTGGACCAAGCCGGACCGCTGTGGCAGTCCAACACCATTTGCCGCCACTTGGCCGTGATGGCGGGCCGCGACGATCTGCTGCCCACGGCGCCGCGTGCCCGGGCATTGGTGGAGCAGTGGATGGACTGGCAGCTGGGCGACCTCAACCCCGCCTGGCGCTACGTCTTCATGGCCCGGGTAAGGCGGGCGCCGGGCTACACCAATGCCGAAGAGATCGCAGCCGGCGTGGCCGCCTGGAACCAGGCCATGGGCTTGCTGGACCGGCAGCTGCAAACCACCGGCGCCCATGTCACCGGCCCCACCTTCACCCTGGCGGATATCGTGTTGGCGCTGTCCGCCAACCGCTGGCGCCTGACCCCCATGGATCATGCCGATTGCCCGGCGGTGGATGCCTGGCTGGACAGGCTGGCGGTGCGGCCGGGCTTCACCGTCCACGTGGGACCTGGCGTGCCGTGAGGCTTGCGCGCCACGCCGCCGCCACCCATCATTCCCCGCAGTGAAAGCAGGGGGTGGGAATGCGGTCCTGGCGATTGGCGTTGGTGGGGCTGGTCGCCCTGGGCGGCACGGCGTCGGCGGCCGCACCGGAAATCCACATCCAGGACGTCATCGACTTCTACCGCGTGTATGACGCCGGCCAAGGCGCCCCCACGGCGGCGGCCTTGCAGGGCTATCTCGACCATGGCAGCGACGGGCTGCACCAGTTTACGAGCTTGCGCCATCTGACGGGCGAATCCATGGCGGCGGCCATGGAAAGGCACCCCCGGATGTTCGCCGACGCCAAGACCTGCCTGGACGTGCTGCCGGCGGTGAAGCGGCGCCTGGCGCAAGCCTTGCCCCGCCTGGGCCAGATCTATCCCCAGGCCAAATTTCCGCCCATCACCATCCTGGTGGGCCAGGGCAACACCGGCGGCACCACCAGTGCGTCCGGCGTGCTGGTGGGGCTGGAGGCGCTGTGCGGCGCCAGCTGGATGGACCCGAACGCCGAGGACCGCTTCGTCCATCTGGTGGCGCATGAATACATCCATGTGCAGCAGCCGGCGGCCCAGACGGAACCGGAACACCCGATCCTGCTGTTTCCGTCCCTGATCGAGGGCGGGGCGGAATTCCTGGCGGAACTGATCTCCGGCAACGTCGGCTATGTCCGCCTCAAGGCCTGGGCCAAGGGCCGGGAGACGGAGGTGGAGACCCAGTTCGCCGCCGACATGGACACAACCAACATGAAGCCGTGGCTGTACAACGGCGTCGGCACGGAGGAACGGCCGGGCGATCTCGCCTACTGGGTCGGCTACCGCATCACCAAGGCCTATTACGTCCACGCCAAGGACAAGCGTGCGGCCATCGCCCGCATTCTGACCATCGACGCCGACACGGCCAAAGCCTTCCTGGCCGACAGCGGGTGGACGCCGGGCATGACCCTGCCAGACAAGGTGGCGCCACCGTCGCCCTAATCCCTTACGCCGTTGCAATCCCTTGCGGTTTATCCCCCTGCACCGTGGTGCGGTAGAGGGTGCGGCGCACGTCCGGCGGGACGCCGGTGGCGAGGTGTATGCCCTGGCGGTTGTCCCAGATGACCAGATCATCGGGCCGCCAGCGATGACGATAGATGAAGCGGTCCTGGATGCTGTGGGCGAACAGTTCCGCCAGCAGGGCCCGGCTCTCCTCCTCCGGCAATTCCACGATGCGGCTGGTGAAGCCTTCGCTGATGAACAGGGACGGGCGGCCGGTTTCGGGATGCACCCGCACCACCGGGTGGATGACGGGTGGCACTTTGGCTTCCTGCTCCGCCGTCAGGCCGGGGCGCAGTTGCCCAGTCACGGCCTGCTGGGCGCGGTTGCGGGCGGCGTAGCCATGCTCCGCCGTCAGGGTCTGCAGGCGGCGCTGCGTCTCTTCCGGCAGGGCCTCGTAGGCGGCGGCCAGGCTGGCGAACAGGGTGTCGCCCGCCCCTTCCGGAATCTCGCGGGCGTGCAGCAGGGACCCCAGGCTGGGCAAGGCCATATAGGAAAGATCGGAATGCCAATAGCGCCCGGCGTCGGCCAGGCCGATGGGCTTGCCGTTCTCGATGACGTTCGACACCACCAGGATCTCGGGGTGGCCCGGCAGGTGGAAATGGTGCTGGATGTGGATTTCCAGGGGTCCGAAGCGGCGGCTGAAGGCAATGTGCTGTTCCGGCGTCAGATCGCCCTGGCCGCGTACCACCAGCACTTGGCGCTCCGCCAAGGTGCGGCGGATGCGCAGGAAGTCGGACTCCGGCAAGGGCTGGCTCAGATCCAGGCCGATGACCTCCGCCCCCAGCACCCCGGGTATCTCGCGGATTTCGAAGGCATCGGAAGACGTGTCAGGCGTGCGCACGGCGGCGGTCATTGTTCCTGTCCCCAGCGTTGGACGGTGGCCCGGGCGGCGCTGCGGAACAGCAGCGTTTCCACGATCAGGCCCACCAGGATGATGGTCAGCAGCCCGGCGAAGACGTTGGCCGTCTCCAGCTGGGCGCGGTTGGTGTAGATGAACCAGCCGATACCGCCGGACCGGGCGCTGACACCGAACACCAGTTCGGCGGCGATCAGCGTGCGCCAGGCGAAGGCCCAGCCCAGGCGCAACCCGGCCAGGATTTGCGGCAGGGCGGCCGGTATCAGAATCTCGGCGACGAAGCGCAGCGGCGACAGACCCAGGTTGCGTCCGGCCATGCGCAGGGTGCGCGGCATGGCCCGGAAGCCGGCGTAGGAGGCCAGGGCCACCGGCCACAGCACGGCATGGGTGATGACGAAGACCAGACTGGGCGCGCCGATGCCGAACCACAACAGCGCGATGGGCAACAGGGCCACCGCCGGCAGCGGGTTCAGCATGGCGGTCAGCAACTCTAGCAGCTCCGCCCCCCAGCGGCTTAGGGCGGCGAAGGCGGTCAGCGCGGCGGCCGCGACCAGGCCACAGGCGTAGCCGGTGACCAGCAACTGCAGGGAGGTGGCGGTGCGGGCCACCAGCTCTCCCGAGGCGAAGCCCTGCACCAGGGCGGCGACCGTGGCGCTGAAGGTGGGCAGTAGCAGGGCATTGTCCAGGTGGCGGGCATAGCCTTCCCACACCGCCGCCAGGATCAACAGCAGCACCCCCTTGCGCCAGCCGGCCAGGTGCAGCCGGCGCGGCGTGGCGGGCAGGGTGATGGTCGCGTCAGCCATGGCGGCGCTCCTCCGCAGCGGAATTGTCCTCACCCAGCAAGCCGGCCTGCAGGGCCGCCTCCAGCTGGGCGAAGGCGGCGGTGCCGCGCTGGCGGGCGGCGGGCGGGATGGCGGCCAGGCCCTTCATGCGCCCAGGGTGAGGCGACAGGGTCAGGACATGGGTGCCCACGCGCACGGCCTCGTCTATGGCGTGGGTGACGAAAAGCACGGTGGCGCCGGTCTGTTCGCACAAGGACAGCAGCTCATCCTGCATCTGCCGGCGGGTCAGGGCGTCCAGGGCGGCGAACGGCTCGTCCATCAGCAGCAGGTCGGGTTCAAGGGCGAAGGCGCGGGCGATGGCCACGCGCTGCTTCATGCCGCCGGACAGGGTGTGGGGATGGGCGTCCATGACCCGGGCGAGACCCACTCCACCGATCCAGTCGCGCGCCCGCGCGTCCGCCGTGGCCCGGTCCAGCCCTCGGCCGCGCTGCAGGGCGTAACGCACGTTGCCCAGCACGGTGCGCCAGGGCAGAAGCTGGTCGAATTCCTGGAAGACGGCCATGCGGTCCGGCCCAGGCTTGCCCACTGGCGATCCGCGTAGGCGGATGGTGCCGGCATCCACCGGCTGGAAGCCGCCCACGGCGCGCAGCAGGCTGGATTTGCCGCAGCCTGAGGGACCCAGCAGCACCAGCCGGTCGCCGGCGGTGAGGTGCACGCTGACACCCTCCACCGCCGTCACGGCGGTGGGGCCCTGGCCGTAGCGCAGCGTCACGTTCTCCAGGCTCAGCAGCGGTTCGGTGTCCGTGATGCGGAGTGCTACAGCACCGGTGGTAGTATTCATGGGTGTCAGCTCCCCGCCTTGGTGGCCAAACCCGGCTGGAACAACTCGGTCCAGCTGGTCGGGTTCCGCTTGATCAGGCCGATCTTGAACAGGAAGGCGGAGAAGACGGTGCTTCGCTCCGGCGCGGTGGTGAAGCGCACCTGCGGGTCGCGGATGATGGCCTCGACGAAGGCGGGCTCAAGCTTGGACTTCTCCGCCGCGATGTACAGCTTGGCCGCCTCCGCCGGGTTGGCGGCGATCCAGGCGTTGGCCTCGTCCAGCGCCGCCACCAGGGCGGCAATGGTCTTGGGATTGGCCTCCACGAATTTCTTCGTGGAATAGGCGGCGTTGAAGGTGTGCGGCCCCCCCAGCACGTCGTAGCTGTTCAGCACGGCGTGCGCCTTGCCGCTGGCCAGCTGCTGCTGCACGAAGGGCGGTGAGGTGAAATGGGCGGTGATTTCCGACTGGCCGGACAGCAGCTGGGCGGTGGCGTCGGGGTGGGGCAGGCTGACCGTCAGGTGGTCCAGCTTGTCGTACTGGCCGAAGGTCTGGTCGGCCGCCATCTGCAGCACGATGGGCTGGAAGCCCACCTTCACCGAGGGCAGGGCGATGCGGTCCTTGTCGGTGAAGTCGCGCAGGCTTTTGACCGCCGGGTTGTTGCTGGTCAGTACATTGGGCATGGAGCCCAGGGCCACCACGCCGATGATGTCGGCGGTCCCCCGCGTCTTGTCCCAGGTCAGGATCATGGGGGCGATGCCGGCGCTGGCGATATCCAGGCCGCCGGCGATCAGCGCCTCGTTCATTGCGGCGGCGCCCGACAACTGGATCCACTCCACCTGTGGCGCCGGGATACCGGCCTTCACCGCCTGGCCCTCGATCAGGCGGCGCTCCTTCGCGACGATGAAGGGCAGGTAGCCGATCCCGAACTGCTGGGCGATGCGCAGATCTTTCGTTTCCGCCCGCGCCTGCTGTGCCAGCGGCAGCAAGGCGGCCACGGCCAGGGCGATCAGCAGGCGGCGGGTGGGGTGGGGCATGGCGGTGATCTGCCTTTAGTCCGGTGGCCGGGTTGGGCGTCGCTATTTCACAGAGGCGACATCCGATATTGGGAAATGTGGAGTGAACCGTTAACGAACGTCAAGTGTAAATAATATGAAATAACAGTATAAATACGTAAAAATGAAAATGGCAGTTTTGTCTATGATCCGGGCGGGGCTTCGACGCGCCGCCCGGACCGGGGTTAAACCTAGGTAGAAGATGGGTAAACCTAGGTAGGGGATGAGGATGGGCCAGATTAAGCGGAGTTAATAAATCGCCCACGCTGGCTAAACCCCGCCGGCGTTAGCGTCCCGCCCATGGTGCCCCCACCCTTGGCTTCCTGCGACTTGGACGATGCCGCCGATGTTTCCCCCTTTTCCTCTTCGCGCCTTCCAGCTTAGCGCCCTCAGGGGATGCTGTTTGGCCGGCGTGGCCACGCTGGCGTTGGCCGGCTGTTCCGTGGGGCCGGATTACCAGCGCCCCGACACTCCGCCCCCGGCGGTGTGGAAAGAACAGGCGGGCACGTCCCAGCCCTCTGCGGTTCCCGCCACCGCTTGGCCGGCGGCCGACTGGTGGAAGGGTTTCGGCTCCGCCCAGCTGGACGCCTACATCGCCCAGGCGCAGACGGCCAACGACGATCTGGCCGCGGCCATGGCCCGGGTGCGCGAGGCCGACGCCCAGGCCCAGGTGGCAGGCGCCGCCCTGCTGCCGTCGGTGGGCGCCAGCGCCGATGTCGATCATCAGCGGACCAAAAGCGCCGGCGCGGCCCAGACCGCCACCGCCCACAGCGTGGGCCTGAACGCCAGTTATGAACTGGACTTCTGGGGCAAGAACCGGGCGACGGCCAACGCCGCCCTCGCCACGGCGGACGCCAGCCGCTACGACCTGGAAACGGTGCGCCTGTCGGTGCTGAGCAGCGTTGCCACCAGCTATTTCCAGTCCCTGGAACTGCGGGAGCAGGTGCGGGTGGCGGAGGACAACCTGGCCAACGGCCAGGCCACGCTGGACGGTCTGCGCCGCCAAGCCGACGCGGGCATCGCCACGGCGCTAGACGTGGCGCAGCAGGAAACCACCGTTTCCACCCTGAACGCCAAGCTGCCGCCCCTACGCCAGCAGTACCGCCAGTCGGTGCACGCCCTGGCCATCCTGCTGGGCCAGATGCCGGAGGCCGTGGAGCTGTCGGAAGACGATACCCTGGCCCGGCTGTCGCTGCCCCAGGTGACGCCGGGCCTGCCTTCCGAATTGCTGGCCCGCCGGCCCGACGTGGCCCAGGCGGAGGCGCTGCTGAAGGCGGCCAACGCCAACATCACCGTGGCCCGCGCCGCCTTCTTCCCCAGCATCGACCTGACGGCCTCCGGCGGTTATGCCAGCAACGCGCTGTCCCATCTGTTCGATCCGGGCAGCGCCCTGTTCTCCCTGGCCGCCGGGCTGACCCAGCCCATCTTCGAGGGCGGGGCGCTGGAAGGGCAGTACGCCAACGCCCAGGCCCGGTATGACGAGCTGGTGGCGACATACCGCAAGTCCGTCCGCGCCGCCTTCGGGAATGTGGAGGACGCGCTGACCGCGGTGCGCGAGACGACGGAGCAGCTGGCGCGGCAGGAGCAGGCGACCACCACGGCGCGCCATGCCTATGAGCTGGCGCAGGCCCAAATGGCCGCCGGGACCATCACCGTCCTGACGGTGCTGAACACCGAAACCGCCTTGTTCACCGCCAACGATGCCTTGGTCCAGGCCCGCTTCGCCCGCCTGCAGGCCTTGGTCAGTTTGTACAACGCCCTGGGCGGCGGCTGGAAGCAGAGCTGATATCATGAGCGAGAACCCCATCTTGAAGCCTATCCGCATCAGCCGCACCCGCGCCGTTATGGCCGGCCTGGGCGGCGTCTTCATCCTCGCCGCCGCCGGTGCCGAGCTGCTGCCCAGCACCGCTGGCAAGGCCGCCCCCCCGACAGCCAAGGGGGGCGGCGCCGTCGCTGTGGACACGGCCGTGGCCACGCCGGCCGACGCGCCCGTCTACCTGGCGGGGCTGGGCTCCGTGCAATCGCTGAACACGGTGACGGTCACCACTCGCGTGGATGGCGCCCTCGACAAGGTCGCCTTCACCGAAGGCCAGACGGTGAAGCCGGGCGACCTGCTGGCGCAAATCGACCCGCGCCTGTACCAGGCAGCGTACGACCAGGCGCTGGCTACCAAGGCCAAGGATGAGGCGCAGTTGGCCAACGCCCGCGCCGATTTGGAGCGCTACACCCGCCTGGCACCGCAGAACCTGGCCAGCAAGCAGACGGTGGACACGGCCAAGGCCCAGGTCGACCAGTTGCAGGCCCAGATCAAAAGCGACCAGGCCGCCATCGACAACGCCAAGACCCAGCTGGACTATACCCGCATCACCTCCCCCATCCAGGGGCGGACGGGCATCCGTCAGGTCGACCCTGGCAACAACCTGCATGCGGCCAGCGGCACCGGCATCGTGGTGGTGACGCAGATGCAGCCCATCTCCGTCATCTTCACCCTGCCGGAAGAGGACCGCCTGGCCGTCAGCCAGGCTATGGCCCAGGGTCCGCTGACCGTCACCGCCGTGTCGCGCGACGGCAAGACGGATCTGGCCACCGGCACCGTCATGCTGGTGGACAACCAGATCGACCCCACCACCGGCACCGTGCGGCTGAAGGCCCAGTTCCCCAACACGGATGAGCATCTGTGGCCGGGCCAGTTCGTGAACGTGAAGCTGCTGAAGCAGACGCGCCGCGGCGCGCTGACCATCCCCAGCGCCGCTTTGCAGCGCGGGCCCAACGGCCTCTACGCCTATGTCGTGAAGCCGGACTCCACGGTGGAAATGCGGCCCATCGAAACGGCGGAGACCACCGGCGACACGGTCGTCGTGGCCAAGGGCCTGCAGGCTGGTGAGCGCGTCACCACCAGCAACGCCTACCGCCTGCAACCGGGCGTCAAGGTGACGGTGGCCGGCGAGGCCAAGACGGCCGACGCCAGCTCCACCAATACGGAAGGCAAGCAGCCATGAGCCTCTCCAGCCCCTTCATCACCCGGCCCATCGCCACCTCGCTCCTCATGCTGGGTGTGCTGCTGGTGGGCATGGTGGCCTATCCGCTGCTGCCGGTGGCGCCGCTGCCGCAGGTGGATTTCCCCACCATCCAGGTCTCGGCCAACCTGCCGGGCGCCAGTCCGGAAACCATGGCGTCCAGCGTGGCGCAGCCGCTGGAAACCCAGTTCGCCGCCATCCCTGGTGTTGCCCAGATGACGTCGACCAGCACGCTGGGCAGCACCCAGGTGACGCTTCAGTTCGACCTCAACCGCAACATCGACGCGGCGGCGCAGGACGTGCAGACCGCCATCGACGCTGCCGGCGGCCAGCTGCCCAAGAACCTGCCGTCGCCGCCCACCTATCGCAAGATCAACCCGGCCGACAGCTCCATCCTGGTGTACTCGGTCCATTCCGACAACCTGCCCCTGACCACGGTCGACGACTTCGCGGAGAACGTCATCGCCCAGCGCCTGTCCCAGATCCCGGGCGTGGGCCAGGTCTCCGTCGGCGGTCAGCAGAAGCCGGCCGTGCGCGTGCAGGTGGACCCGGCCAAGATCGCGGCCCTGGGCATCCAGCTTGAGGACATCGCGGCGGTCATCCCCACGGCCACGGTCAACGCGCCCAAGGGTTCCATCAACGGCATCGCCCACAACTTCGTCATCTACAACAACGACCAGCTGTTGAAGGCGGAGCCGTGGAACGACGTCATCGTCGCCTACAAGAACGGGGCGCCCGTGCGCATCCGCGACATCGGCGTGGCGGTGGACGGGCCGGAGAACAACCAGCTGCTGGCCTGGCAGAACAACGGCCCCGGCATCATCCTGCAGGTGTTCAAGCAGCCCGGCGCCAACATCATCGACATCGTGTCGAAGGTGGAAAATATGCTGCCCCAGGTCATGGCGGCGGTGCCCCCGGGCGTGAAGATGGACAAGGTCATCGACCGCACCACCACCATCAAGGCCTCGGTGGAGGATGTCCAGTTCACCCTGCTGCTGACCATCTTCCTGGTGGTCATGGTCATCTTCCTGTTCCTGCGCAACCTGTGGGCCACGCTGATCCCCGGCGTGACCGTGCCGCTGGCCCTGTTCGGCACCGCGGCGCTGATGTACCTGCTGGGCTTCAGCCTGGATAACCTGTCGCTCATGGGCCTGACCATCGCCGTGGGCTTCGTCGTCGACGACGCCATCGTGATGGTGGAGAACATCTACCGCCACATCGAAGAAGGCATGTCGCCCAAGGAGGCGGCGCTGAAGGGGGCCGGCGAGATCGGCTTCACCATCATGTCCATCAGCGTGTCGCTGGTGGCCGTGTTCATCCCCCTGCTGCTGATGGGCGGCATCGTCGGCCGGCTGATGCGCGAATTCGCCATCACCGTCACCATGACCATCGCCGTCTCCGCCTTCGTCTCGCTGACCCTGTCGCCGATGATGAGCGCGCTTTTCCTCAAGGATGAGAAGCACGCCCGCCACGGCAGGGCCTACCTGTTCATCGAGGGCTGCTTCGACTGGCTGGTGGCCAAGTACGGCCGCGGCCTGGACTTCGTGCTGCGGCACCAGCGCCTGACCCTGATGGTGTTCTTCGCCACGGTGGCGGCCACCGGCGTGCTGTACGTCGCCATCCCCAAGGGCTTCTTCCCCCAGCAGGACACCGGCATCATCGCCGGCCTGGCCGACGCCTCGCAGGACGTGTCCTTCAATGAGATGGTGCGGTTGCAGCACCAGCTGACCGACATCGTCGCCCAGGATCCGGACGTGGCCGCCTGGGCGACATCCGTCGGCGGCGGCGGGCGGCCCATCAACAACGGCTTCATCGTCATCGGCCTGAAGCCGCGCGGCCAGCGCACCGCCACCGCCGACCAGATCATCGCGCGCCTGCGGCCCAAGCTGGCCAAGGTCAAGGGCGCCACCCTGTTCCTGCAGGCCAGCCAGGATTTGAACGTGGGCGGCCGCCTGGCCCGCACGCAGTACCAGTACACCCTGCAGGACGCCGACCTGGGCGAACTGAACGACTGGGCGCCCAAGCTGCTGGACAAGCTTAAGGGCCTGCCCCAGTTGCGCGACGTCGCCACCGACCAGCAGACCAACGGCACCACCCTGAACCTGGTGATTGACCGCGACCAGGCCGCCCGCTTCGGCATCCAGCCCTCGCTGATCGACAGCACCCTCTATGATGCCTTCGGCCAGCGGCAGGTGACCCAGTACTTCACCCAGCTGAACAGCTATCACGTGGTGCTGGAAATCACGCCGGAGCTGCAGTCCAGCCCCGACACCCTGAACAAGCTGTACATCAAGTCACCCGTGACCGGTCAGCAGGTGCCGCTGTCCACCTTCGTGAAGTACGACACCAACCATGTGAACTTCCTGTCCATCAACCACCTGGGTCAGTTCCCGGCGGTGACCCTGTCGTTCAACCTGGCGCCCGGCGTGTCCCTGGGCGAGGCGGTGCAGGTCATCCAGCAGGCCCAGGCGGAGATGGGCATGCCGTCCTCGGTCAACGGTACGTTCCAGGGTACGGCCCAGGCCTTCCAGGCCTCGCTGGCGACCCAGCCCTACCTGATCGCGGCGGCGCTGGTGGCCGTCTACATCATCCTGGGCATGCTGTATGAAAGCTACATCCACCCGCTGACCATCCTGTCCACCCTGCCGTCGGCGGGCGTGGGGGCCCTGCTGATGCTCATGATCTTCCACTACGACCTGTCGGTCATCGCGCTCATCGGCATCATCCTGCTGATCGGCATCGTGAAGAAGAACGGCATCATGATGGTGGACTTCGCCATCCAGGCGGAACGGGAGCAGCACCTGGCCCCCATCGAGTCCATCCGCCAGGCCTGCCTGCTGCGTTTCCGCCCCATCATGATGACCACCATGGCGGCCCTGCTGGGCGCCCTGCCGCTGATGCTGGAGAACGGCACGGGCTCCGAACTGCGCAAGCCGCTGGGCATCACCATGGTGGGCGGCCTGATCCTGAGCCAGATCCTGACCCTGTTCACCACGCCGGTGGTCTATCTCTACCTGGACCGGGTGAACGACTGGCTGAACCGCCGGGGCAAGGCCAAGGCGGCGCATGAAGGTCACGCCCGGCCGCGCGCGGCCCTGGGCACGGGCGATTGAGGGGGGACGCGCCATGAAGGTGCTGCCATGAAGGTGCTACTGGTCGAGGATAACGAACGGGTGTCGCGCTTCGTCGTGAAGGGATTGCGCGAGGCGGGACACACCGTGGAGCATGTCGACAACGGGCGGGACGGCATGTTCCTGGCGACGGGCGAACCCTTCGACGTCATCGTCATGGACCGCATGCTGCCGGGCGACATCGACGGGCTGACCATCATCGAGACCCTGCGCAAGATGGGCACGCAGACGCCGGTCCTGATCCTCAGCGCGCTCAGCAGCGTGGATGAGCGCATCAAGGGCCTGCGCAGCGGCGGCGACGATTACCTGACCAAGCCTTTCGCCTTCGGCGAGCTGCTGGCGCGCCTGGACGCCCTGATGCGCCGGTCGCCCACCGGCGCCGTGCCGGAAACCAACCTGGCGGTAGGGGACCTGCGCATGAACCTGCTGTCGCGCAAGGTGACTCGGGGCGACCGGGTCATCACCCTGCAGAACCAGGAGTTCAAGCTGCTGGAATACCTGATGCGCCATGTCGACCAGGTGGTAACCCGCACCATGCTGCTGGAAGGCGTCTGGGGCTATCACTTCGACCCCCAGACCAACGTGGTCGACGTGCACATCAGCAAGCTGCGCCAGAAGATCGAGGGGGAGGGGGAGCCGCCGCTGCTGCGCACGGTGCGCAACGCCGGCTACATGATGACGGCGGGCGGCTGACATGGCGCCGGCCCCCGCCTCGCCCTTGCGCTCATCCGCCTATACCCTGGCCTTCAGCTATGTGCTGCTGGGCCTGGTGACCCTGGTGCTGTTCGCCGCCCCCCTGGGCTATGCCTGGCGGGTCACCATCGACGACGGCCGCACCGAGATCCTGCAGGAGGACGCGCAGCGCTTCACCGAGGTGTTCCGCCAGCGCGGGCCCGATGGGCTGGTAGCCTTCCTCAATGAGCGCATGAGCATGCAGATCGCGGCGGAGCGCCTCCTGCTGCTGACGGATGCGGCGCACACCGTGCTGGCGGGCAACCTCCCGGCCTGGCCCGGCGACTTTCCCGAACGGCAGGGCGTCTACAACGCCCCGATCAAGCTGAACGGCCGGACGGTGCAGGCGCGCCTGGTGCATGTGGTGCTGCCCGGCGGCTATCACCTGGTGGTGGCGCGCGACATGGCCCACTTTCGTCCGCTGGAGCAGCGCTTCTGGTACAGCCTGCTGGCGGCGATGTGCGTTCTGCTGCTGCTGGGCATGCTGGGCGGCTTCCTCATCCGCCGGGCGGTGCTGCGCCGCATCGACGATCTCAGCCGCACCGCCACCGGCATCGTCCAGGGCGACCTGTCGCGCCGCCTGCCCACCACCCGGGGGCAGGACGAGTTCAACACCCTGTCGCGCACCATCAACGGCATGCTGGACCAGATCGAGCAGCTGGTGCACGGCGTGCGCAACGTCTCCAACGCCATCGCCCACGATTTACGCACCCCCTTGGCGGAGCTGCGGTCGCGGCTGGAGGAGGTCAGCGTCACCCGGCCGCCCCTGGCCGAGACCTATGCCGAGGTGGACGGGGCCGTGGCCGACGTCGACCGGGTCATCGGCATCTTCAACGCCCTTCTGCGCCTGGCGGAGATCGATACCGGCGCCCGCCGTTCCGGCTTTGCCGAGGTCAACGTGGCGGAGGTGGCGGCGGGCGCCGTGGAATTCTACCTGCCGGCGGCGGAACTGAAGGGCGTCTCCCTGACCTTCCAGGGCGATGAGGGTATGATGACCATCCTGGGCGACCCCATCCTGCTGGCCCAGGCCGTGGGCAACCTGATCGACAACGCCCTGAAGTTCACGCCCGAGGGTGGCGCCATCACGGTGGAGGTCGGCAGCGGCGCGGATGGCAAGGTCGAGATGTCGGTCAGCGACAATGGCCCCGGCATCCCGGACGATGAAAAGCCAAGGGTGACGGAACGCTTCTACCGGGGCGACGCCGGCCGCGGCACCCCCGGCGTCGGCCTGGGCCTCAGCCTGGTCAGCGCCGTCGCCAAGTTGCACGGCGGCGCCTTCGACCTGGCGGATAATCATCCGGGGCTCAAGGCGCGGATGCGCTTGGCTTAGGGCGACATGCGGCGGGCGAACTCCTCCACCTCCGCCATGCGCTTGGGCAGGATGGCGCCGTAGATCTCATCCACCCGCTGCCTTACCTCCGGCCGCGCCAGTTCCGGGCGGCCGCCGGCGAAGGGTGGCTCGGGCGCATATTCCAGCATCAGCAGCAGGGCCTCCGCCGCGTCGGGGCCCACGATCTCGGCGGCCACGGTGAAGGCGAAGTCCAGGCCGGCGGTGACGCCGCCGCCGGTGATGATGTCGCCGTCGCGCACCACGCGGCCAGCGTCGGGAATGGCGCCGAACCGGGCCAGCTGGCCGCGCCAGGCCCAATGGCAGGCCGCCCGCTTGCCCTTCAGCAAGCCGGCCCCGGCCAGGACCAGCGACCCGGTGCAGACCGAGGTCAGGTAGCGGGCGCCCCCGGCCAGGCGGCGCACCTGGGCCATGGTCTCGGCGTCGTTCAGCACGGCGGCAATGCCCATGCCGCCGGGAATGAACAGCAGGTCGCAGGCCTGGATGTCGGCCAGCCGCTCCGTCCCCTCAAACCGCAGGCCCTCGTGCGAGGCGATGGTGCCGCCGGTGGCGGACGCCACGCGGGTGGTGATGCCGGGCAGGCGGCTGAACACCTGGTGCGGGGCGGTGAAGTCCAGTTGGGTCATCAGGGGGAAGACGACTTCAACGATGGTGAAGGCGGGCTGGCTCATGGGAAAGCTCCGGGCTGGCGGCATGGGATGGCCCAACCGTGCCCTCGACAGGTGTTGGCAGCAATGCCATAAATCCCACCTTTCCTGCCAATGATGGTACAACACCCATGGCCCGCACCATCGCCTTCCTGGCTTATCCCGGGTTCCAGATCCTGGACGTCACGGGACCCCTGGCGGCGTTCGAGATCGCGGGCCGCTACGCCCGCCAACCCTATGACATCCGCGTCATGGCGCTGGCGGCGGGGCCGGTCGCCAGTTCTTCCGGCGCCCTGCTGATGGCGGGGCCGCTGGTGGACCCGGCACAGGTGGACACGCTGGTGGTGGCGGGTGGCGAGGGGGTGAACGCCGCCAGCGCCGTGCTCGCCTTGCTGGACTATGCCCGTGCCGTGGCGGGGCATGCTCGGCGGGTCACCAGCGTCTGTTCCGGCACCTTTCTGCTGGCCGCTGCTGGGCTTTTAGACGGGCGACGGGTCACGACCCACTGGTACCGCACCAGCTCTTTCGCCCGGCGCTTCCCCCAGGTGCGGCTGGAGGCCGACCGCATCTTCATCCGCGACGGCGTCTTCTGGACGTCGGCCGGCATCACCGCCGGCATCGACCTGGCGCTGGCCCTGGTGGCGGAGGACCAGGGCGAGGCCATCGCCCGGCGCACCGCCCGCCAACTTGTCGTGCCCTACCGCCGCCAGGGCGGACAGTCGCAATTCTCCACCCTGCTGGAGATGCAAGGCACCAGCAGCCGCTTCGGCGACCTGCTGGCCTGGGTGCGCGACAATCTGGCGCGTCCCCTGACGGTGGAGGAACTGGCGGCGCAGGCGGCCATGAGCCCGCGCAACTTCGCCCGCGCCTTCGCCGCCGAGCAGGGACTGACGCCGGCCAAGGCGGTGGAGCAGCTGCGGCTGGAGGTGGCGCGGGATTTGGTGGAGGAAAGTCCGGCTTCGCTGGACCGTATCGCTATCGAAACGGGATTCGGCGACACCGAGCGCATGCGGCGGGCCTTTATCCGCACCTTCGGCGCGCCGCCCCAGTCCCTCCGCCGGTCGGCCTAGTGCCGCTTCAGCCGGGCAAGCGCGGAAATCTGGGGCGGTTCCGCCGGGTGGCAAGGTTCGCGGCAATGGCGAATTTTATGGGCGCCCACTGCCTTGGTCGAAGGCGGTTGCCCTTTAAAGGTGCAGATGCGGAAAACTTCTCGCACATGCAAAAATTTGGCGTTTAACCTCTTTGAAAACTGATCTAGTCTGTTGCTCAACGGGGCTGGCCTTGACCGTCCCTATAAACAGACATGACAGTGCGAGGGGGCAATGAACTCCAGACCGTATGCTGGCATGCGCTCGATTGAGCAGACGGGCAAACGAACCAAATTTGTCTACAGGATTGTGGCTTTCACCGCAGTATTTGTGGCGCTGGCTTTCAGCATCTTGGGATATGTCATTTATTCCGTCTCAAGTGATACTCTGACCACTCAAATCAATACTCAGATCAAATCGACCGGCGAGTCGGCCGCCGATGGCATCCAGAAATGGCTGATGGGCCGCGTTTCGCTGGTGCGGAACCTGGCCGATGACGTGGCGGCCGGCGACGGCACCCATGTCATGGGCCTGCTGCAGGGACCGACGCTGAGCGGCACCTTCAGCCCTGTCTATTACGGCGACACCGCCGGCGTCTTCACCATGGTCCCGGCGCTTGATTTGCCACCCGGCTACGACCCGCGCCAGCGCGGCTGGTACAAGGCGGCCGATGCCGCGCGGCAGACCATCATGACGCAGCCGTATGTCAGCGCGTCGGGCGGCAACCTGGTGCTGACCATCGCCAGCCCCGTCATGAAGAATGGTGCGCTGGCGGGCGTGGCCGCCGGAGACCTGGACCTGGAGATGGTCAAGACCTTCCTCAAGTCCTTCGACCTGGGCGGCAACGGCCAGGTGTTCCTGATCGACGGCGACGGCACGGTGCTGGTCCATGCCGACAAGGACCGGGTGATGAAGAAGCTGGCCGATGGATTCGACATCCAGCAGCATCTGGGCCGCACGCCGGAGCAAGCGGGCGACACCCTGACCTCTTTCTACCCCATCAAGGACCTGCCCTCGGCCCACTGGTACGTGGGCGTGACCATGGACGCGACCAAGGCCTTCGGGCCGCTGCGCTCCCTGGGCATGCTGATCATGGTGGCCACGGGCGTCACGGTGGCGGTGCTGGTGCTGCTGCTGGGGGCGGTGACCTACCGCCTGGTGGCGCGGCCCATCGATGAGATCACCGGCACCATGATCGCGCTCAGCGAGGGCGCCGTCGACGTGCCCACGCCGGCCCTGGACCGGCGGGATGAGATCGGCGCCATGGCCCGCGCGCTGGAGGTGTTCAAGCGCAACGCGGCCGAGGTGGGCAAGCTGCACCAGGAACGCACCCAGCTGCAGGAGGCGGCGGAGCGGGAACGCCGCGCCACGGCGGAACGGCTGGCCAACGACTTCGAGGCCAACGTCTCCTCCGTCCTGAAGCTGGTGGCCCAGGCCAGCGGCCAGGTGGACGCGCAGAGCAATCATCTGGCGGCCGGCCTGGCCGACGCGCGGCGCAGCAGCGACGCGGTGCGCGTGGCGACGGATGAGACGTCCAGCAGCGTGGAGACGGTGGCGGTGGCGGCGGAACAGCTGTCCGCCTCCATCGGCGAGATCGCGACCCGCGTGACGCAGAGCGCCGAGATCGCCACCGACACCGCCTCCCGGGCGGAGACGGCGCGCCAGACCATCGAGCACCTGGCCGGCCAGATGGAAAAGATCACGGAGATCGTGAACCTGATCACCCAGATCGCCAGCCAGACCAACCTGCTGGCCCTCAACGCCACCATCGAGGCGGCGCGGGCGGGGGAGGCGGGCAAGGGCTTCGCCGTCGTGGCGTCGGAGGTGAAGAACTTGGCCAACCAGACCGCCAAGGCGACGGAGGACATCACCGCCCAGATCGAGGCCACGCAGCAGGCCAGCGGCCGGGCGGTGGCGGAGGTGCGCACCATCGCCGAGGTATCGGCCCGGGCGCAGGAGGTGGCGGCCAACATCGCCTCGGCCGTGGAGCAGCAGGGGGCGGCGACGCGGGAAATCTCGCAGAACGCCAGCATCGTCGCCCGCGGCACCCGTGCCGTCACCACCAACATCCACGCCGTCAGCGACGTGGTGGTGGACAGCGCCGACCGCGCCAGCCACGTGCTGGGCACGGCCGGGGAATTGGCGCAGCAGCTGAAGACCCTGGACGAGCAGGTCAGCCGCTTTGTCACCGCGGTGCGGGCGGCCTGATGGAACGCATCCAATCGGCCGGTCGGGGGTTGTGGTCCGAACGCGACCCAACCCCCACCGGACGGAGGATGCCATGGCACCGGAACCCAAGGACCAGCCCACGAACGGACGCCCCGACGCCAACCCCGACGCCGTGCGGCCCGGCACGCCCGGTGCCGGTGAGAACATCTGCCGCCGCTGTGGCGGCACCGGCAGGGTGGATGGCGCGCCCTGTCCGGATTGCGGCGGTACGGGCCGGGTGGTGACACCGGTTGGCGGCGGCTGAGGCGGGAACATAGGTCCCATCTGGCGGCGGCCCCGCAAACATGACAGGCTGTGCGCCTGTACCGGGAGCGGGGCCCGGGCCGACAGAAGAACAATGCAGATGGGACCCACATGACTTCACGTTTGCACCGGGCGGCGTTCGCGCTGGCCCTCACGCTGGGCGTCGCACCCTGCGCGCTGGCGGCTTCCCCAGCCCCCACCGGCACCACGCCCGAGGCGGTCACCCCCGCCCACACCCTGACGGCGCGCGACGCCTTCGCGCTGGCGCAGGCCAAGGACGTGCAGATCAGCCCGGACGGCAAGCGCATCGCCTATACCCGCTCCAGCGAAGACATCATGACAGACAACGCGCGTAGCGAGGTCTGGCTTGTGGACGTCGCCAGCGGCCAGCAGACCCCGCTGGGCGTGCCGGGCAGCAGCCGGGCGCGCTGGTCGCCGGACGGCACCCGCCTGGCCTATGTGGCCAAAGGCCCGGGCGACAAGCCGCAGATCTGGGTGCGCTGGTTGAGTGGTGCGGGCAGCGGGAACAGCGCCGCCATCACCGCCCTGCCGGAAGGCCCGTCCGACATCGCCTGGTCGCCGGACGGCAAGCAGATCGGCTTCACCATGTTCGTGCCGGAGGAGGGCAGCAGCCTGGGTTCTCCCCTCGCGGCGCCCGAGGGTGCCAAGTGGGCCGATCCCATCAAGGTCATCACCACCATCAACTATCGCGAGGATGGCGAGGGCTATGTCCGCCCCGGCTTCAACCACATCTTCGTGGTGCCGTCCGATGGCGGTGCCCCGCGTCAGCTGACCACTGGCCAGTTTGACGACGGCGGCGCCCTGTCGTGGATGCCCGATGGCCGCCATATCATCTTCAGCACCAACCACGGCAAGGACTGGGAACGCGATCCCCTGAACTCCGACGTCTTCTCCGTCGACACCACCACCGCCGGCCTGACCCAGCTGACCACGCGCCACGGTCCCGACCAGGAACCGGTGGCGTCGCCGGATGGCAAGCACATCGCCTTCGTCGGCTTCGACGACAAGGAGCTGGGCTACCAGAACAGCGTGCTGTCGGTCATGAACGCCGACGGCAGCGAGGTGCGGGCCCTGACGGCCGGCTTCGACCGCGACCTGGGCAGCCCGCGCTGGGCGGCGGACGGCCGGTCCATCTACGCCACCTACACCGACCACGGCGTGACCAAGGTCGCCCGCGTCACGCTGGACGGCAAGATCACCACCGTGGCCGAGGGCCTGGCGGGCAGTGAGCTGGACCGTCCCTATTCCGGCGGTGGCTTCAGCGTGTCCAAGGATGGCGCGGTGGCCTTCCCCTGGGGCGATCCCACCCACCCGGCCGACGTCGGCCTCAGCACCGGCCCGGGGGAGCAGAAGCGCCTGACCACCCTCAACGCCAGCCTGTTCGCCGGCAAGACGCTGGCCAAGGTGCAGCCGCTGCCCACCACCTCCACCGCCGGCGGCCTGCCCATCGACGCCTGGATGGTGACGCCGCCGGACTTCAACCCGGCCAAGAAGTACCCGCTGGTCCTGGAAATCCATGGCGGGCCCTTCGCCAGCTACGGCCCCGTTTGGTCGACGCAGGACCAGCTGTATGCCGCCGCCGGCTACATCGTCGTCTACGCCAACCCGCGCGGGTCGACGTCCTACGGCGAAAGCTTCGCCAACCAGATCCACCACAACTACCCCAGCCAGGATTTCGACGACCTGATGAGCGTGGTGGACGCGGCCATCGCCAAGGGCTCGGTCGATCCCAACAACCTGTTCGTCACCGGCGGCTCCGGCGGCGGCGTGCTGACGGCCTGGATCGTGGGCAAGACCGACCGCTTCAAGGCGGCGGTGACGCAGAAGCCGGTCATCAACTGGACCAGCGAGGTGCTGACCGTCGACGGCTATACCTTCATGGCCAAGTACTGGTTCGGCAAGATGCCGTGGGAGGACCAGGAGCAGTACTGGCGCCGGTCGCCGCTGAGCCTGGTGGGCAACGTCAAGACCCCGACCGCCGTCATGGTGGGCGAGGAAGACCACCGCACACCCCCCAGCGAGGCGGAGCAGTACTACGCCGCCCTGCAACTGCGCAGCATCCCCACGGCCCTGATCCGCGTGCCCGGCGCCAGCCACGGCGGCCTGGCCGAACGCCCGTCGCAGCTGGTGGGCGAGACCAACGCCATCCTGGCCTGGTTCAAGAAGTACCGCACGGATACCGAGGCCAAGTAAGCGGTCTCTGTGCCAAGGAAAAGCCCCGGCCGGGTTGCCCTGGCCGGGGTTTTTTGTCAGCCGGCCTGGCTGTCGAGGAAGTTTTCGATCATCTGGGCGAACCGGGGTGGGCACTCCTGCATGGGGTAATGGCCGCAGTTGGGCATCACCATCAGGGTCGCGTTGGGATGCCAGGCGAGGAAGGTGCGTTCCATCGCCGCGGCGTCCAGGCCGGGATCCCTGTCCCCGACCATGACTAAGAAGGGTGTCGCCAGCCCGCGCACCTCATCCACGAAATGGGCCGTCCGCATCATGTGCAGGTAGTGCGGACGGCACTGGGGCGCCACGCGGCTCCGGTTCTGGCGCAGCTTCACCTCCGCCCACTGGTCCGACAGGCCGGTCACGTGTTTGATCAAGCGGCGGAAGGCGTCGTCATCCTCGCAGACGCTGGCGAAGAAGGCGGCGGTCTCGTCCGGCAAGGGGTTGCCGGCGGCGGAGAGGGGGCAGACAGCGACCGCGCTCTTGATGCGCGACGGCACGTCGGCCGCCAGGCGCTGCGTCGCCATGCCGGTCATGGAATGGCCCACGACATGGAAGCGGGACCAGCCGAGACGGTCGGCCACGGCCAGGCAATCGGCGGCGATCTCTTCAATGGTATAGTCGCCCGCCAGGTGCATGGACCGGCCGTAACCGCGCAAATCCACCAGGGCGTAGGTGAAGCGGTGAATGTCCAGATAGGGCCACATGGGTGCGTATGTGCTGGCGTCGCCCAGCCAGTCATGCAGGACCAGCACGGGTTCCGGCCCCGTGCCGTGCAGCGTGACGCCCAATATGTTTCCGGTCATTTCGAACTTTCCTTTTCAAGGCTGCGGGAAAGCCAAAAAGGAAACGCCCTTCCGGCGGACCGGAAGGGCGTTCGAAACTGGAACCAGTCCTATCATACCTCGGCGCGAAGTCAACTCACTCCGCCGGCACCGCCCGGGGATAATGGGGCGCTTCCTCGTGCGCCGCCGCCCCGTCCGCCTTCACCCCGAACCACAGGGCGTAGAGGGCGGGCAGGAAGACCAGGATCAGCACCGTTCCCACGGCCGTGCCGCCGATCAGCACATAGGCCATGGACCCCCAGAACACCGACTGGGTCAGGGGGATGAAGGCCAGCACGGCGGCCAGGGCTGTCAGGATGACGGGGCGGGCGCGCTGCACCGTGGCCTCGATCACCGCGTGATAGGGCGGCAGCCCTTCCTCCTGGTTGGTGTGGATCTGGCCGATCAGGATCAGGGTGTTGCGCATCAGGATGCCCGACAGGCCGATCAAGCCCAGGATGGCGTTGAAGCCGAAGGGCTGGTGGAAGATCAGCAGGACGGGCACCGCGCCCACCAGGCCCAGGGGCCCCGTCAGGAACACCATGGCCATGGCCGACAGCGACCGGGTCTGCAGCACCAGCACCAGCAGGATCAGGGCCGCCATGATGGGGAACATGGGGGCCAGCGCGGCGTTGGCCTTGCCCGCTTCCTCGACGTTGCCGCCCATGTCGATGCGGTAGCCGGCGGGCAGCTTGGCGATGATGGGGGCCAGGGCCTTCTCGATGGCCATGGACACCTGGGGCGGCTGCAGGGCTTCGTCGATGTCGGCCTGGACGGTGATGGTGGGCACGCGGTCGCGGCGGCGCAGGATGGGCTCCTCCGCCCGCACTTCCACATGGCCGATCTGGCTCAGGGGCACCAGGCGGCCGTCGGCGCTGGTCAGGGTCATGTCGCCCAGGCGGGCGGGGTCCAGCCGGTCGGGGCCGGCGCTGCGCGCCGTCACCTGCACCACGCGGATGTCCTCACGCACCTGGGTCACCGGGGCGCCGGTCAGCAGGAACTGCAGCTGCTGTGCGGCGTCGGTGGGGTTCAGGCCGATCAGGCGCAAGCGGTCCTGGTCCAGCACGAAGTGCAGGGTGGGCGCCCGCTCGCCCCAGTCCTGGTTCACCAGGCGGGTGTCGGGGTTGGCCCGCATGACGGCCTGCACCTCATCGGCGATGCCGCGCAGCACCGCCACATCGGGCCCGCTGACGCGGAACATGACGGGGAAGCGCGAGGGCGGACCGAACACCAGCTGCGACACGCGCACCCGGGCCTCCGGCGCCAAACCATCGGATATCGCCTGGCGCAGGTTGTCCTTCAGCCGGTCGCGCGCCTTGTCGTCCGGGGTCAGGACGATCATCTTGGCGAAGGACGGGTCGGGCAGCTCGGGATTGTAGGACAGGAAGAAGCGCGGGGCGCCCTGGCCGACATAGGTGGAGACGATCTTCGCCTCCGGCTGCCGGCGCAACCAGTCCTCCACCTTCTTGGCCGCGGCGCTCGTGGCCTCGATGCTGGTGCCCTCGGGCATCTGCACCTCCGCCATGATCTCCGGCCGGTCGGAGGTGGGGAAGAACTGCTGCTTGACGAAGCCCATGCCCACGCCGGCCAGCAGGAAGGTGCCGACCACGGCCAGGGCCACCCGGCCGCGATGGTCCACGGCCCAGGTGATCAGGCGGCGCAGGCGCTGGTAGCGCGGGGTGGCGTAGATGGCGGCATGCCCCCCCGGGATGGGGCGGATGTTGGGCAGCAACTGGACGCCCAGGTAGGGCGTGAACACCACCGCCACCACCCAGGAGGTGATCAGGGCGAAGCCCACGATCCAGAAGATGTTGCCGGCATACTCGCCCGCGGTGGACTTGGCGAAGCCCACGGGCGTGAAGCCGATGATGGTGACCAGGGTACCGGACAGCATGGGGGCGGCCGTGTGGCTCCAGGCGTAGGCGGCGGCCTTGATGCGGTCGTACCCTTCCTCCAGCTTCACCACCATGATCTCGATGGCGATGATGGCGTCGTCCACCAGCAGGCCCAGCGAGATGATCAGGGCGCCCAGGGTGATGCGGTCGAAGGCGCGGCCGGTGATCTGCATGATGACGAAGACGGCGGCCAGGGTCAGCGGCACGGCGGCGGCCACGACGATGCCCACGCGCCATCCCAGGCTGGCCAGGCTGACGAACATCACCACGCCCAGGGCGACGAAGAACTTCAGCATGAATTCACCCACCGCCTCGTGGATGTTCACCGCCTGGTCGCTGACCTTGCTCAGCGTCAGGCCCACCGGCAGTTCGGCGGCGATCTTCTTTTCTTCGGCATCCAGGGCCTTGCCCAGTTCCAGACCGTTCCAGCCGTCCTGCATGACCACGCCCAGGGCCAGGGCCGGGTCGCCATCGTGGCGGATCAGGTAGGTGGGCGGGTCCTCATAGCCGCGCTTCACCTCGGCCACGTCCGACAGCTTGAAGGTGCGGCCGCCGGCGACGATGGGGGTGTTGCGGATCTTCTCCAGGTCATCGTAGGCGCCATCCAGGCGGATGAAGACCTGCGGGCCGTCGGTGTCGATGGACCCGGCCGGCGTGACCGTGTTCTGGCGGGCCAGGGCGTCGAAGATGTCGCGGGCGCCGATGCCCAAGGTGGCCAGGCGGGCGTAGGTGAAATCGACGAAGATGCGCTCGGGCCGTTCGCCCAGGATGTCGATCTTCTTCACGCCCGGCACGTGCAGCAGGCGCTGGCGCAGGGTTTCCGCCTCGCGCGTCAGCTGGCGGGCGGGCATGCCCGGTGCCTTGACCGCGTAGACGGCGAAGTCGGTGTCGGAATACTCGTCGTTGACGAAGGGGCCCAGGGCGCCGGACGGCAGGGTGCGGGCCTCGTCCCCCAACTTCTTGCGCGCCTGGTAGAATTGTTCGGGCACGGCCGAGGGCGGTGTCTTGTCCTGCAGCGACAGGGTCATCAGCACCATGCCCGGCCGGGTGAAGGTTTCCACCTTGTCGTACCAGCGCAGTTCCTGCAGGCGCTTCTCCAGGGGTTCGGCCACCAGGTCCTGCATCTCCTGCGCCGTGGCGCCGGGCCAGACGGCGCTGACGGTCAGCACCTTGATGGTGAAGGCGGGGTCCTCGGCGCGGCCCAGCTTGAGGAAGGCGAGGACGCCTGACAGGGTGATGGCGATCAGCAGAAACAGGGTGATGGCGCGTTCGCGGACCGCCAGGGCCGACAGGTTGAAGCCGCTCATTTGAGCACCGCCTGGGCCGAAGCCCCGCTGGTCGGGGCCACGCGCACCTTTTCGCCTTCATGCAGGAAGTGGCCGCCCAGGGCCACCACCCGCTCGCCGGCCTTGACACCGCCCAGCAGGGTGGCTTCCTCGGCGCCCAGTTGACCCACGGTCACCGGGCGGAAGGCGATGGTCGCCCGATCACCGCCGGCTTCGGGCGTCAGCACCCAGACGCCGGGGCCCTTGCCCTCGTCGTTCAGGGCGCCCAGGGGGACGGAGACGGGCGGGGTGTCGTCGCCGGTCAGGGACAGGTGCACCGTCACCGTGGCGCCCAGGGGGGCCTGGGCGGCGGCGCCATCCAGGACGTAGCGGGCTTCATAGGTGCGGGTCTGGGTGTCGGCGGCGTCCGACAGCTGGCGCAGGGTGGCGGGGGCGCGCACGGCGCTGCCGTACAGGGTGGCGGCGGCGTGGGAGCCCACGGCCGGCCGCACCGTTTCCGGCAGGTTCACCGCCGCCTCGCGCGGGCCGGCATGGGCCAAGCGCACCACGATCTGGCCGGCGGTGACCACCTGGCCCGGTTCGGCCAGCGTATCCATCACCGTGCCGTCAGCGTCCGCCACCAGGGTGGTGTAGGCGGCGTCATCCTGCGCCACCCTCAGTTGGGCCAGCGCCGCGTCCAGTTGGGCCTGGGCGCCGTCGGCCGCGGCCTTCTTCTGGTCGTAGGCGGAGGGGGAGACGGCGCCGTTGCCCACCAGGGCGCGATAGCGCGCCTCATCCGCCCGGGCCTGGGTCTGGGTGGCCTTGATCATGGCCACCTGGCCCTGCTGGGTGGTGATGGCGTGGGCGTAGTCGGTGTTGTCCATGCGCATCAGCGGTTGGCCGGCCTTCACGGTCTGGCCGGGGTCCACCAGGCGCTGGATGACCTTGCCTGCGACGCGGAAGCCCAGGCCGCTCTGCACCTTGGCGGTGACGACGCCGACATAGGCGCGCTCGTCGTGCGCCGCCGGCTGGGCCGTGGCCACGCGCACCAGGCGTTCGGCCGTGCGCGGGTCGGGGGCAGGCTTGTCACAGGCGGAAAGCGAGGTGCCGGCCAGGGCCAGGATGGCCAGGGTCAGCAGGCGGGAAGATACGGGGTGCCGCATGGCGAAGCTCCATCCCTGAAGGAGCCTCGACCATACAGACGAGTGACGATTTCGTCAATCCGTCACTCGTTATGCTTCATGCGTCACTTATCACATGTCAGGGCCGCAGGCTGCGCAACACCAACCCGGCCACCGCCGCCGTGGTGGTGTCCAACATGTCCAGCTTCTCTTCCAGCATCAGGGGGTGGGCGAACGGCCACAACGTCTCCTCGATCGCCAGGCACACCTCGTCCAGCGGGGTCTCGCGCTCGAATTCCCCCG
This sequence comes from Nitrospirillum amazonense, assembly GCF_029594735.1. Taxonomy (NCBI): domain Bacteria; kingdom Pseudomonadati; phylum Pseudomonadota; class Alphaproteobacteria; order Rhodospirillales; family Azospirillaceae; genus Nitrospirillum; species Nitrospirillum amazonense. The sequence continues at coordinate 1,502,986 of NZ_JARPAF010000004.1, read as the reverse complement.
CCTCACGTCCGGCGACGACCAGGGTGCGCACCATGTCCCGCAGTTCTTCCTCGTACGTCGTGCCGGCGTGCCAGTTCTCGGTGACGGCGGTGACGACGATGTCGTGCAGCCGGCGTTCCTCGAAGAACAGGGCGGCGCCGGCCCGCGCCAGGGTGGGATAGACGCGGCGCAGGCGTTCCGCCGCGGACGCGGGCTCACTCATGATCACCCGCAACTGCGCGGTGATCTCGCTCAGGCAGCGGGCGCAGATGGCCTCGCCGATGGCCTGCTTGCTGCTGAAGAATTTGTAGATGTAGGCCGTGGACAGGCCGATGGCCTTGGCTAGGTCCGCCACCGTGGTCTTGTGATAGCCGTAATAACGGAAATGCTGGTCGGCGGCTTCGACGATCTGGGCGCGGCGCTCATGGTCGAGGGGGCCGCGCTGGCCGGTGGAGGCCGGGCTGGCGGGGGTGGGGCGCGCTGCGGTGGTCATGGGCGTGCGACCTTCAAAAAAAGGGACCTGGCGCGAACCGATCCGCTTGCCGCCCTATGGCCGTGCCGGGCCGCAAGCCCCGCGGATGATGGGTCCGAAAGTCCCTATGTATGTGACAACTGACACATTGACAATATCGTCACTCAGATAGTGTATAGAATAATTATTAGGATGCAACCATTATCGGGCCGTCGCCATGCCCACCGGAAGCGTGGGTTGGCCGGCGAGGGCGACAAGTCCGCCCACCTTTGATCCCGCGACTGGAAGGATTAGGCCAAAAAGTCCAGGAAGGCGGCCAGCACCTCGTCCGGCCGCTCCTCCTGCAGGGTGTGGCCGCAGTCCAGCGCCCGGCCGCGCACATCGTCGGCCTTCTCCCGCCAGGTGGCCAGCACGTCGTACAGCTGACCCACCGTACCGTGGGCGCCCCACAGGGCCAGCAGCGGCGCCGTGACCCGCTGGTGCCCGTCGGCCGCGTCGTGCGCCAGGTCGATGGTGGCGGCGGCGCGATAGTCCTCGCAGATGGCGTGGCGGGTGGCGGGGTCCTGGTAGCAGCGCAGATACTCGGCGAAGGCCGCCGGTTCGGTGGCGCCGGCGATCTTGTTCTGCCGGTCGATGTGGCTGCGCAGGAAGAATTCCGGGTCCGCGGCGATCAGGCGTTCCGGCAAGGGCGCCGGCTGGATCAGGAAGAACCACCAGAAATACCGGGTGGCGAATTCCTGGTTGGTCAGGGCGTACATGGTGGCGGTGGGTGCCACGTCCAGAAGGGCCAGGCGGCTGACGGCGGCCGCATGGTCCAGCGCCATGCGGTGCGCCACCCGGCCGCCCCGGTCGTGCCCGGCCACGGCGAAGCGTTCGTGCCCCAGCGCCCGCATCAGCAGCACCATGTCCAGCGCCATGGCGCGCTTGGCATAGGGCGCGTGGTCGGCATCGCTTTCCGGCTTGGCGCTGTCGCCATAGCCGCGCAGGTCGGCCGCCACCACGGTGAAGCGCCGCGCCAGGGCCGGGGCGATCTTGCGCCAGGTGACATGGGTCTGTGGATGGCCGTGCAGCAGCAGCAGGGGCGGGCCGTCACCGCCGACGGCCGCCCGCAGGGTGACGCCGGTGTCGACGGTGACGTCCGCCAGGCGGAAGCCGGCCAGGAAGGGGCTGGGGCCCCGCTCAACGAGGGTCGCGTTCATGCCGCCAGCATGCCCCCAGCCGGTTGCCGGCGGTGATGCAAGCTTTGCATAAGCCGATGCTCAGCTTTCGGCCAGTTCCAGTTCATCCGGCAAGGCCGCCGCCAGCTCGGCCCAGTCCAGCTCCTGCTCCAGGGTGTGGAACACGTCGTCGTCGATACGACCGCTGCGCCGCAGGTTGGCCAGGGCGCGGCGCTTGGCGGCGATGGTTTCGCGGCGCAGCTGGGCGGTTTCGCTGGCCTCGCGCGGGTGCCGGCCGCTGGATAGGACGGCGCGGTCGCGCTCATAGATTTCGCGCATCAGGCGCGCGCCGTCGCCGTCCTTGTCCTTCAGGCTGGCCAGGGCCGCATCCAGCAGGGCGCCGCGGGCGAACGTCAGGTCCTGGCTCAGGCTGTCGTCCGCCGGAAAGCGCAGCAGGCGGATCAGCGGCCCCAGCGTCAGGCCCTGCGCCACCAGGGTGCCCAGCACCACGGCCAGGGCGCACAGCACGATCAGGTCGCGCTCGGGGAAGCCCTCCGGCAGGGCCAGTGCCGTGGCCAGCGTCACCAGCCCGCGCATGCCGCACCAGGATACGACCAGCCCCTGGGCCAGGCTGGGCGGCTGGTCGTACCAGCCCCAGCGGGCGATCAGGTTGACCAGGCGGTTGTACAGCATGACCCAGGCTAGCCGCACGCCCACCACCACCGCCAGCACGGTGCCGGCGAATTCCAGGGCGCGGTCCAGCTGCCCGTCGCCCAGGTGGCTCAGAATGCTGCGCGCCTGCAAGCCGGTCAGCAGGAAGGCCAGGACGTTCAGCAGGAAAACCACCGTGCCCCACACGGCGTAGGTGTTGACGCGGTCGCGGGCCCGCTGGCGATAGGGCACGTGGTGGGCCAGGGTCATGGCGTTGGCCACCACGGCCAGGATGGCGGACAGGTGCAGCCGGTCGGCGATGACCCAGACGGTGAAGGTGCCGGCGAAGCTGGCGATGGTCCCGCCCAGCGTGCCTTCCAGCGGCCGCGACAGCACGATGTAGGCGCGCGCCGTCAGGTACCCTACCAGCAGGCCGCCGGGCACAGCCAGTGCCACCTCCGGCGCCAGCTTCTCCAGGCTGCCGTCCCGCGCCCAACCCACCGCCGTGGCGAAGATCAGCAGGGCCACGGCGTCGTTCAGCAGGCTTTCGCCCTTCAGCACGGTGACGGTGCGGCGGGGCAGGCTGAAGCGGCCCAGCATGGTGGTGGCCGCCGCCGCGTCCGGCGGGGCGACGATGGCACCCAGGGCCACGGCCGCCACCAGGGGCATGCCCGCCAGGGCCACGCCGGCCCAGGCGACGGCGGCCGTGGTCAGCACCACGGCCAGGCCGGCCAGCGCCACCAGTGGAATCCATAAGGGCCGCAGGGATCGCGGTGGCAGATCATAGGCGGCGTCCAGCAGGGTGGGGGCGATGAACAGGGTCAACGCCAGGCGCGGGTCCATGCTGATCTGGGGCGACCAGGGCAGGGCCGCCACCAGCCCGCCGGCCAGGGCCAGCAGGGCTGGATAGGGCACGGCCAGGCGGCGCGACACCTGCAGCAGCAGGATGGCGACCACCACCAGCGTCAACATGCTTTCAAACAGCGCCACGTCGGTCCCCGCCTTCCCCCAGCCGGGGCAACCTAGCATTTCGCCGGCGTAAGGGCAGCCGTCAGGCGGGGCGTTCGGCGGTTTCTTCCGCCAGGGTGATCAGGTCACCCTGCAGGTTGCTGTCGTCGCTGGAACAGACGCCCAGCACCAGGGCGCGCTCGCAATCCTTGGCCAGGTAGGCATGGCCCATCATGCTGTCGATGTAGATGCCCTGGCCCTGGCGCAGGGTGACGGGGGCGTAGAACTCCAGGTGCACCTCGATGGTGCCCTCGACCACATAGATGAACTCCTCCCCCTGGTGGCGGACCAGGTCGCCAAACTCCGCCAGGGTGTGGGCCAGCACCTGGGTCAGGATGGGCACCATGCGCTTCCGCCGCAGGTCGGTGCACAGGTATTCGTAGTCGTAGGCGCCGGTGTGGATGCGCACGGAATTGCTGTCGCCGGTCAGGCTGCGCCGGCCGGTGATGACGGGCGGGGCGCCCTTGGCGGTGGCGCCGGGGCCCCGGTCCTGGGCCAGGAATTCGGCCATGCTCAGGCCCAGCCGGCCGGTGAATTGCTCCAGTTTGTCGTAGCTCAGCGACAGCTTGTCGCCTTCCACCTTGGCCAGGGTGGACAAGGGGATGCCCACCTTCTCGCTCATCTGTTTCAGGGTCCAGCCGTTGCGCTGGCGCAGCGCGCCGATCAACTGGCCCAGGGTGGCGTTCTTCTTCATCCGGCTGTCCATGGGGGGCGTGACCCGCCTTTATTCCAGTGGTACGGCCGGTTCGCAAGCGGCACCGGCCAGGCGGGACGGCAGCACGTTGGCCAGCACCAGCCCCTCGGCCAGGATGTCGTCGGGCACTGGGCGGTCCAGCACCAGGCTGGCGGCCAGCCGCGCCAGGGCCGGCGCCATCTGGATGCCGTAGCCGCCCTGGCCGGCGCACCAGTAGAGGCCAGGCACGGCGGCGTCGGGGCCCACCACCGGCTGGCGGTCGGACGCGAAGGTGCGCAGGCCGGCCCAGCTGTGGGTGACGCGGCGCACCGGCAGGTCCAGCGCCTGCTGCACCCGGTCGACGGCGATGGCCACGTCCAGCTCGTCCGGCTGGGCGTCGCAGGGCTCGGTGGGGGTTTCGTCCGCCGGGGACAGCAGCAGCTTGCCCGCGTCGGGCTTCATATAGAATTGTTCATCGGTGTCGAAGACACCGGGCCAGCGGTCGGTGTCGTGGCCCGGCGGCGGATCAACCAGCAGGGCGGTACGCTTCAGCGGCCTCAGCCCCAGGGGGGCGGCGCCGAAGGCCAATCCCACCTGCTCCGCCCAGGCGCCGGCGGCGTTCACCACCTTGGGGGCCGCCACATGGCGATCACCCACGCGCAACACCCACAGATCGTCCTCGCGGCGAGGCTGGTCGGCCAGCGCGTCGGTCAGCAGGGTGGCGCCCCGGCGCTTGGCCAGGCGCAGATAGCCCTGGTGCAGGGCGTCGACGTCGATGTCCATGGCGCTGCCTGTTTGCGCCAGGGCGGCCATGGCCACGTACGCCGGTCGCAGCAGGGGCATTTGGGCCATGGCGTCGGCCACGGGTATCGTCCGCACGCTGTCGCCGATTTCCTCCAGGAAATCCATCAGGCGGGGCACCTGCGCCGCCGTCGCGACGTACAGCAGGCCGCGCGGCGACAGCAGCGGGTGGTCGGCGAAGCCCTCGGGCGGCGCATCGAAAAAGGCCCGGCTGGCCCGGGTCAGGGCCCGCACGTCCGGCCCGCCGTAGGCGGCGGCGTAGAGGGCGGCCGACCGTCCGGTGGCATGCACGCCCGGCCGCGCCTCCGCCTCCAGCACCAGCACCCGCGCGTGGGGGCTCAGCTCTGCCGCCAGGGCGGCCCCGCCCATGCCGGCACCGATGACGATGACGTCATACCTTTCCAATTCCATCTCCCAGCCGGCGATATTCTCCAATCAGAGAAATATTTGGCACGTGGGCGCTCGTCTGTCCAGCCGCAATCTCGCGATCTGCCGGTGACGTTTCAGGTATGTTCATAAAATGAAACACAATAAATACGTTATATAACAATGATCTATATGACAGTTCCTGCACCAGCCAGGCGGAGTTGTTCTCAATTTGGAGAATAATCTCTTGACAGGAAATGAAGCCATCGCGAACTATCCCATCAACGGCGGGAGGGCGGCGATGGGCAAGGGAACGGGCTTGGTCCCGGCTGCGGTGGAGGAGGCGAGGGCGGCGGTGGATGGGGCCGCCCTGGACGCGATCTTCGCGGCCCTGGACACGACCCATCTGCCGGGCGTGGCGGTGGGGGTGGCGCTGGATGGCGTGCCGCTCTATCGCAAGGGCTTCGGCCTGGCCAGCCTGGAGCTGCCGGTCACCCTGTCGCCCACCATCCGCATGCGCATCGGCTCCACCACCAAGCATTTCGGCGCCCTGGCCTACATGCTGCTGGTGGAGGCGGGGTTGGCTGGGCTGGACGACCCGGTGGCCCGGCATGTGCCGGAGATGGCGCGCGCGGCGGCCGGTGTCACCATGCGCCAGCTGATGACCCACCTCAGCGGCCTGCGCTGCAGCCTGGAACTGGCGCTGCAGCTCAGCGGCCCCGGCCACCATCTGTCCACCGCCGACTGCATGCGGCTGATGGCGGATGATGACGACGTGAATTTCCCGGCGGGGGAGGAGTGGTGCTACAACAACGGGGGCTACGTCCTGCTCTCGCTGGCCATCGAGCGGCTGTCGGGGATGAGGCTGGGCGACTTCTTCCGCGACCGCCTGTTCCGCCCCCTGGGTATGAACGACACCCTGCTGCGCCTGGTCGACACCGACTATGTGCCCAACAGCGCGTCCCTGCACATGGCGGATGGCAAGGGTGGCTATTACCGCCAGCCCATCGGGGCGGAGATCGCGGCCGAGGGCGGCATCGTCTCCACCGTCGATGACATGCTGCGCTGGCTGGTCCACCTGCGCGCCGCCCTGGCGGGCCGGCCGACGGTGGGCAGCGCCGAGACCTGGCGCCGCATGGTGGAACCGGCGGTGCTGGCCAACGGCTATGTCACCGGCTATGGGCTGGGCCTGATGGACACGCCCTATCGCGGGGTGCGCACGGTGCATCACGCCGGCGGGGTCATGGGCGGGTCCAGCCAGATGATCACCCTGCCCGACCATGGGCTGGACATCATCGTCATGGCCAACCGCGCCGGCCTAGACCCCATCGATCTGGCTGCCCGCGTCATCGACGCCTGCGTGCCGGCCCTGGGCCTGAAGCTGGAGCCGTATGAGGGCGTCATTCCCACCGGCACCTATTACAACCCGCACAACGGCGGCACCTTCGGCCTGGCGCGGCAGGGGGGCAAGGCCATCATCAGCATGGGCGGCATGGGCCTGCCCTTGGTGCGGGCGGATGACGGCCTGCTGCGCCCCAACGTCGCCATCTTCCACATGGGCCTGGATGTGCCGGAAACGGAAGAGGCGCCCAAGACCCTGCGCGCGATGGAGTTCGGGGTGGAGCGGGAGCTGGTGCTGCTGGAACCGGACCCCGCGGCCGATCTGCGTCCCCAGGCTGGCCGCTATGTCGCCGCCGCCTCTGGCACGACGGCGGTGGTGGAGCCTGACGGGGATGGCCGGACGGGTCGCCTGGTCCTCACCGGCCGCCATGGCGCCCTGCGCCACCGTTTGGCGAACCTGGCGCCCGGCCTGTGGGACGCCAAGCCCCTGGATCTGCCCGTGCCCATCGTCGGCGGCCTGATCGCCTTCGACAGTCAGGGCTTTACCTTCAACAGCGGCCGCACCCGCCGGCTGCGCTTCCGCAAGGTGTCCTGATGCGTACCGGTCCCCTCACGGTTTTCGTCGCCGGCCTGGTGCATGAGACCAACAGCTTCTCCCCCCTTCCCACGTCCATGCGGTCCTTCACCAACGACCTGCGGCACTTCGGCGGTGATCCGGCCACCCTGGCGCGGGCGCGGGTGCTGCCGGCCTATGGCGATCTGTTCACGGTGGCGGAACGGCACGGCGACCGGGTGATCGACGGCCCGACCGCGGGGGCCCAGCCCTCCGGTCCTGCGCCGCGGGGCGTCTATGAGGGCCTGCGCGACGCCCTGCTGGCCGACCTGAAGGCGGCCATGGCGGCGGAGCGGGTGGACATGGTGGTGCTGACCCTGCACGGCGCCATGGTGGCGCAGGACTATCCTGACTGTGAAGGTGACCTGCTGACCCACGTGCGGGCCCTGGTCAGCCCGGACATGCCGGTGGGCGTAACCCTGGATCTGCACGGCAACGCCACCCGGGCCATGGTGGATAGCGGCGCTGTCATCATCGCCTGTAAGGAATATCCCCACATCGATTTCCTGGCCCGCATGGAGGAGCTATACACCATCCTCTCCGCCATGGCGCGCGGTGGCCCGAAGGCCCGGACCCACATCCGCAAGGTGCCGGTCATGGGCCTGTTCGGCACGACGGAGCAGCCGATGCGGGGTTTTGTCGACCGGCTGGCCAGCTATGAGGGGCGGGATGGCGTGCTGTCCGTTTCCATGATGCACGGCTTCATCTGGTCCGACACCGAACATACCGGCGCCGCCGTCCTGGCGGTATCGGACGGCAGCGACCTCGCCGCCGTCGATCGCGTGCTGGCCGCCGTCGCCGCCGACTTTCAGGCCATCGTCACGGCAGCCCCCCTGCAGGAGCGCCTGCCCCTGGACCAGGCGATGGACAAGGCCGTGGGCCTGATGGGGTCCGGCAAGCCGGTGGTCCTGGCCGACAGTTCCGACAATCCCGGCGGCGGGGCGGCGTGCGACAGCACCTTCGTCCTGCGCGCGCTGCTGGACCGGGGCGTCCAGGACGTGGCGCTGGGCATGATCTGGGACCCGCAGGCGGCCTTGATCGCGGCCGATGCCGGCGTGGGCGCCAAGCTGCCGCTGCGCATCGGCGGCAAGGTCGGGCCCCTGTCCGGCGACCCGGTGGATCTGGAGGTCACGGTGACGGCGGTGCGCGACGACATCCGCCAGCGCGGCCTGGCCACGGATGGCGACGACCCTATCGGCCTGGCCGTGGCCCTGCGTGCCGGCACCTGGGACATCGTGCTGAACAGCACGCGGCAGCAGACCTTCTCCCCCGGCTGTTTCACCGAATTGGGCATCGACCTCTCGGCCAAGGCCCTGGTGGTGGTGAAGTCCACCCAGCATTTCCGCGCCACCTTCGATGCCATTTCGTCGGCCACCGTCTACTGCGACGCGCCGGGGTCCCTGAACATGAACCTGGGGGCACTGCCTTACCGCCATCTGCGCCGGCCCATCTGGCCCTTGGACCCCGTGTCGTGACCAACGCGGCGGTGCCCATGCCGGCGGCATCATGGGGGCGCCTCCGCGCCCTGATGGTCCTGGCGCTGGCCATGCTGGCGGGGATGGTGGCCCGCACGCTGCTGTCGCCGGTGCAGGAACTAGCCAAGGCCGACATGGGCCTGTCCGACAATCAGATGGGCCTGATCCAGGGCATGGCGCTGGCCCTGCCCGTGGCGGCGCTGGCGGTGCCCATCGGCCGGCTGGTGGACCGTACCCGGCGGGTGACCCTGCTGCTGGCCCTGTCCGCGCTGTGGATCGCGGGCACGGTCCTGTCGGCCCTGGCCTGGGATTTCGCCAGCCTGTTCGTGGGCCGCATGCTGGTGGGGCTGGGGGCCGCCGGCGCCGTCCCGGCCATCCTGTCCCTGACCGCCGACCTGTCCACGCCACAACGCCGGGGCCGGGCCGTCATGGTTATGGTGATCGGTCAGGCGGCGGGCATGGCGGCGGCCTTTGCCGGGGGTGGGGCCCTGGTGGGGATGCTGACGCCAGCGGCGGGGCTGCCTGTGGGGTTGACCGCCTGGCGCGCCACGATGCTGCTGGTGGCGCTGATGATGCTGGCGGCCACGGCTTTGCTGATCTGGTTGGCCGAGCCCGCCAGGCAGGGAGGCGCGGCCGACGCGGCGCCGGACGTATCGCTACGGCTGGGGCCTGCCCTGGCCGAACTGTGGCGCCTGCGCCGCCTGGTGGCGCCCCTGATGGCCGGCATGATCACCGTCAACATGGGCGACGCCGCCGCCACCGTCTGGGCGGTGCCGGTGCTGACGCGATCCTTCGGCCTGCAGCCGGCGGACTTTGGCGGCTGGATGGGCGTGCTGCTGGGGTTGTCGGGGGCGGGCGGCACCGTCCTGGGCGGCCTGGTCGCCGATTGGGGGCACAAGCGGAATGCCGGGGGCGGCATTTTGTGGGGGGCCTTGGGCGGTGCGGCGCTGTCGGTGCCGGCCGCCCTGTTCGCCCTGGCGCCCGGCGTGCCGCTGTTTGCCCTGCTGCTGGCGCTGCTGATGGTGGCGGGCGCCATCGTGGCCGTGGGCGTGGCCTCGGCCATCACCCTGCTGGTGCCCAACCATCTGCGCGGCCTGTGCCTGGGCCTCATGAGCGCCCTGGGTGTCTTCATCAGCCTGGGCCTGGCGCCCAGCATCGTCAGCCTGCTGGCGCAGGCGCTGGGGGGCGAGGAGCACCTGCCCCTGGCCCTGGCGCTGGAGGGGGCGGTGGCCAGCCTGGTGGGGGTGCTGACCTTCCGGCGGGCGCTGCGCGCGGCTCGTTCTTAAGGACAAGGGACAATAAACCCTTGAATTGTTTTTCAAGGGAAAAAGTCAATCCTCATATGGCAGCATTGTTGAGTTTTCCCGCCTGTCTATAGTCATCCCACCCATTCCGCGAAGAATTGAGGGGAGGAAGACTATGGCGATCTACACCCACGTTTCCGTCGGCACCAACGACCTGGCCAAGGCCCGGGGCTTCTATGACGACGTGCTGGGCAAACTGGGCCTGAAGCGGGTGGCCGACCTGGGCGACAACGGTTCCATCTGGGGTGAGGACAAGCCGTCCTTCTTCGTGCTGAAGCCGGCCAACGGCCAGCCCGCCACCGTCGGCAACGGCGTCACGGTAAGTTTCGAGGCGCCCAATCGCGCCATGGTCGACGCCTTCCATGCGGAGGCCCTGGCAAAAGGCGGTGTGTGCGAAGGCAAGCCGGGCCCCCGTGGCTGGGCGCCCAACGCCTATGCCGCCTACGCCCGCGACCTGGACGGCAACAAGCTGGCCGCCTATTGCTTCAAGCCCGAGTGACCGGTTCCACGATCTCATGAAAACGGCGCCGCAGCGATGCGGCGCCGTTTGCTTTTGAACACAAGTAGCCGGACGCGATTGCGCCCGGTGCCCATGGGTGTCCTTACCCGCCGATCTGCAGCATGCGCAGGTTGTTGGTGGTGCCGGCCTGGGCGAAGGGGATGCCGGCCACGACGATGATCTGGTCGTGCAGCTTGGCGAACTCGGCGCTCTGCGACATGGTGGTGGCGACATCCACCATCTGCTCGTAGGAGTGGATGTCCTCCGACAGGGCGCTGTGCGTGCCCCACAGCAGGCACAGGCGGCGCGACACGGCCTGGTCGGCGGTGATGGCCAGGATGGCCACTTCCGGCCGCTTGCGGGCGATACGGGCGGCGGTGGTGCCGCTGGAGGTGAAGGCGACGATGACCGGCGCCCGCACGGCTTCCGCCAGGTCGGCGGCGGCGGCGGCCACGGCATGCGGCGGCGTCTGCTCTTCCGCCGGCTCCGACGCGCGGATGAGGGAGTGGTACAGCTTGTGCCGCTCGGTCGTGGCGATGATGCGGTCCATCATGGACACTGCTTCCAGCGGATAGGCGCCGCTGGCGGATTCCGCCGACAGCATGACGGCGTCGGCGCCGTCATAGATGGCGGTGGCCACGTCCGATGCCTCGGCGCGGGTGGGGGTCGGGGCGGCCACCATGCTGTCCAGCATCTGGGTGGCGACGATGACCGGCTTCACCGCCAGGCGGCAGGCGCGCACCAGTTCCTTCTGGCGGCCGGGCACCTCCTCCTGCGGGATTTCCACGCCCAGGTCGCCGCGGGCCACCATGATGGCGTCCGACAGGCGGATGATGTCGTCGATCTGGTCCAGGGCCTGCGGCTTCTCGATCTTGGCCATCAGGCCGGCGCGGTCGCCGATCAGGCCGCGCGCCTCGATCATGTCGCTGGGCTTCTGCACGAAGGACAGGGCCACCCAGTCCACGCCCAGGTTGAGGCCGAATTCCAGGTCGGCGCGATCCTTGGCGGTCAGGGGCGACAGGTTCAGCAGGGTGCCGGGCAGGTTCACGCCCTTGCGGTTGGAGATGATGCCGCCCACCACGACCTCTGCCGTCATGCTGTCGTCGCCCAGGCTGGTCACCTTCACCCGCACGCGGCCGTCGTCGATCAGCAGGTGATGGCCCGGCAGGACGGCGGCGAAAATCTCGGGGTGCGGCAGGGGGATGGCGTCGCGGTCGCCGTCCTGGCCCTTCAGCACGAAACGGATGGTGTCACCCTTGGCCACCGCGATCTTGCCGTCCTTGATGGTGCCGACGCGGATCTTGGGGCCCTGCAGGTCCTGCAGGATGCCGATGGGCCGGCCCACTTCCTTTTCCAGCGCCCGGATGTGGGCGTGGACCTTGGCATGGTCCTCATGGGTGCCATGGCTGAAGTTCAGGCGGAAGGTGTCCACCCCCGCCAGGAACAGCGCCTTCAGCATCTCGGGTGAGTTGCTGGCGGGTCCGACGGTGGCGACGATCTTGGCACGGCGGTGGCGACGCATTGTTGTTTTCGGCCCTGGCGGGCCGCCCCAGAAGTGAAGGCCGGTTGGAAACGGTGCCCGGGCGCATCGTCGGCATGGCCAACGGTTGCCCGGTCCGGTTGGCGGCGATGGTAACCGCTTCGCCCGCCGACAACAACACGGGGATATGCGAAATTCCGGTTAAAGGCGGTAATTTTACTACATGGCAGATGGGCCCTCTGGGCGGGTCATGCCACGATGTTGGCACCCCCATCGATATAAAGGGTGCTGCCCGTCAGGCGCCGGGCGAAGGGGCTGGCCAGGTAGGCGCAGGTGTAGCCGACGTCCATGATATCGACCAATTCCCCAACCGGCGCGCGGCTTATGGCGTCGTTCAGGAGGCGATCGAAGTCCTTGAGACCGGATGCCGCACGGGTCATCAGCGGACCGGGCGACAGGGCGTGCACGCGAATGCGCTGTGGTCCCAGCTCATGCGCCAGGTAGCGGCACGACGCCTCCAGCGCTGCCTTGACGGGCCCCATGACGTTGTAATTGGGCACCACGCGGTCGGCACCCAGATAGCTCATGGCGAACATGGCGCCGCCGTCAGCCATCAGGGGAGCCGCCAGCTTGGCCATGCGGATGAAGGAATGGCAGGAGATGTCCATGGCACGGGCGAAGCCCTCGGCTGAGCAGTCCAGCAGGCCGCCCTTCAGATCCTCCTTGGGGGCATAGGCGATGGAATGCACCAGGATGTCCAGCCCGCCCCAGGTTTCGCGCACCGCGTCGAATACCGCCTCCAGCTGTCCCGGCGCCGTCACGTCCAGGGGCAGGAACAGGCGGGCGCTCAGCTCCCGCGCCAGGGGCTCCACATGCGGCTGGGCCTTATCGTTCAGGTAGGTCAGGGCCAGCTCCGCCCCCACCTCGTGGAAGGCCTTGGCGCAGCCATAGGCGATGGACTGGTCGTTGGCGATGCCCACCACCAGGGCGCGCCTGCCGGCCAGGATACGGTGGGGGGTGGGCAGATTGGATGTCTCGGTGCTCATCAGGTCGCTCCCGTCAGCAGGCGCCGCGTGTGGCGGGCGATCATCTGTTCCTCATCCGTGGGCACGATCCAGGCGGCCGTGCGGCTGCCGGGCGTGCTGATGCGCGCGGCACCCTCACCGGGGTGCGCATTGGCCCCGCTGTCCAGCTCCACCCCCAGCCAGGCGGCGTGGCGGCAGACCGCCTCGCGCACGCCGGCGCTGTGTTCCCCGATGCCGGCGGTGAAGACCAGGGCGTCCAGCCCGCCCAGCGCCGCCGCCAGCGACCCGATCTCCCGCCCGATGCGATAGGTGAACAGGTCCACCGCCAGCTTGGCCCGGGGTTCGGGCGAGGTTTCCAGCGTGCGCATGTCGCTGGAAATGCCGGAGACGCCCAGCAGGCCGGACCGCTGGTAGAGCAGCTTTTCCAGGTCGCGCGGCCCCATGTGCATCTCATCCATCAGGTACAACAGCACGCCGGGATCCAGGGTGCCGCTGCGGGTTCCCATGGGCAGGCCCTCCACGGCGGTGAAGCCCATGGTGCTGGCGACACTGCGCCCGGCATCGATGGCGCACAGGCTGGCGCCGTTGCCCAGGTGGGCGACGATGACCTTGGCGTCGTCAAGCCCCAGGGCCGGCAGCTGGCCAGCGATGTACTCGTAGGACAGGCCGTGGAAGCCATAGCGGCGCACGCCCCGGTCGGTGATGTCCGCCGGCAGGGCGAAGGCCTGGGCCAGGACCGGCTGGGTGGCGTGGAAGGCGGTATCGAAGCAGCCGACCTGGAACAGGCCGGGCGTGCTGGCCAGGATGCTGCGCGCTGGTGCCAGGTTGTGCCGCTGGTGCAGGGGCGCCAGGGGCACCAAGGTCGCCAGCCGGTCCAGCACGGCGGCGTTCAGCGCCGCCGGGGCGGTGAAGTCGCCGCCGCCGTGGACGATGCGATGGCCCACCGCCTCCACCGTGTGGCCTTCCAGATGGGTGTTGATGAACGCCATCAGGAAGCGCGTGGCGGCGTCATGGTCGAAGGCGCCGGCCTCGGCACCGGTCCAGCGCCGCTCCCCCACCAGGTCGCCGGCGGGGTGGCGGGCGATGAAGTGGGCGTTGTCGGTGCGCAGCCCCTCGATCTGGCCCTTCAGGAACAGTTCCAGCTGCCGCGTCTCATCCGCGAACAGCGAGAACTTGATGCTGGAGGAGCCGGCGTTGATGACGATGATGGCGTTGCTGATCTTTCTCCGGCGCATGGGCTTACCCCACCGCCTTGGCCGAGAGGGTGCGGCGGTGGCGGGCGATCAGGGCCGCCACCGCGCAAGAGGCCAGGCGCGCCGGCACGCTGTCGGCCCGGCTGGTCAGGATGATGGGGACCCGGGCGCCCAGCACGATGCCGGCGGCGTCCGCACCTGCCAGGAAGGTCAGGCTCTTGGCCAGCATGTTCCCCGCCTCCAGATCCGGCACCAGGATGACGTTGGCATGGCCGGCGACGGGGGAGGTCAGGTGCTTGATCGTGGCGGCCTGGGGGCTGATGGCGTTGTCCAGCGCCAGGGGGCCGTCCAGGATGGCGCCGGTGATCTGCCCGCGTTCCGCCATCTTGCACAGGGCCGCCGCCTCGATGGTTGAGGGGATCTTGGGGTTCACCGTCTCCACCGCCGACAGGATGGCGACGCGCACCTCGCCGAAGCCCAGGATCAAGGCCAAGTCGATGGCGTTCTGAACGATGTCCACTTTCTCCGCCAGCGTGGGCGCGATATTGACGGCGGCGTCGGTGATGATCAGCGGATCGTCATGCCCCGGAATGTCCATGACGAAGCAATGGCTGAGGCGGCGGGCGGTGCGCAGGCCGGTGTCCGTCTTGACCACGGCGCCCATCAGCTCATCCGTGTGCAGGCTGCCTTTCATCAGGGCCTCGGCCTTGCCCTCCCGCACCAGTTCCACCGCCCGCTGGGCGGAGGCCACGCTGTGCGGCGTGTCGATGATGGGCAGGGACGCGATGTCCAGGCCCGCCTGCTCCGCCACCGCGCGGATGCGCGCCTCCGGCCCCACCAGGATGGGGGCGATCAGGCCGAGACGGGCGCCGTCCACCGCCCCCTCCAGCGCGCTCAGGTCGCACGGGTGGGCCACCGCCGTTGGCGGCGGGCCGGCTTGGTGGGCGGCGGCGATCAGGCGCTGGTACTTCTTGTGCCGGGCGATGTCGGCCTGCACCGTGGGGGTGGTCGCGGCGGTCGGGCTGTCCATGGCGGTCTCCATAGCGGGGCGGTTTCAGGCGATGGCGGAGGTGCGGCGGGGCTTGGGCGCCGCCGGCGGGGGTACGGCCTGGAACAGCGCCGTCACCTCGTCCAGGCGTGCCGTCACATCGGGGCCTGGCGCCTCCCCCGCCTCGACCACCTGGCGCAAGGCGTCGGCGGCGCGGGCGCGCGCCTCCGGGTCCGCCGGCAGCAAGTCGGAAAGGGCCGCCATGGCCGCCGCAGTGTCCCGGTGCAGCAGGGCCGACTGCTCCCGTACCAGGGCCTTGAACTGGGCCAGGGTCAGGCGCGCCTGCGCCGGGGCCTGGTCGCGCAGGGCTCGCAGCACGGCGAAGCGCCGCTCGTCGGCGCCGGCATGGGCATCCGCCTGCAGGACGTACAGCAGGCCGCGGACGACGGCTGCGGGGATGCCGCCCTGGCGCAGCCGGTTGGCGCCGACCTCTGCATCCTCAAGGTCGGCCAGCACCGGCCGGTCCCGCGTCGAGGCGTTCACGCCGACGGCGGCTTGGAGCAGGGCGGAGCCGTAGAAAGTCAGGAAGAAGGTCTCCGTCGCCAGATCGCGCAGGTCGCGCCACGTGTTCAGCATTTCCACGATGCCGTCCGACACCGTCTCCTGCGCTTTCAGGAAGGGGTTGTCGTCCGCCGCGGGCCGGCGGTGGGCGCGAACGGCGTCCGCCAAGCCGGCGACGGGCAGCATCATGGGGTTCTTGTCGGAGAAGATCTCGAAGCGCAGGCGGTTGGGGTGCATCCGCCGCAGCCACTCCGCGCCCTGGTCCGTCGCCATGCGCTTAACAACCGGGCGCAGGGTGCGGCCATACAAGTCGCGGTTCAGGGCGGAGACGCGGGCCACGGTGGCGAAGCGGCGGTCGTCGCGCGCGTCGTTGCCGCCCAGCGCGCGGATGTCGTCCAGGCCGCGCCGCTCGAAGCGGGTCAGGTAATGGCCGGACACCAGCTCGGCATGGGCCACGCCCGTTTTTTCCGTGAACACCGCCTCGTACAGGCCCGGCGGCAGGACGTCGATCAGATCCATGGTCCGGGTGAATTCGTCATGCTCCTTGGCCGCGACCTTGGCGGAGACGAAGATGCCCAGGTGGCCGATGCTGGGGTGCAGGGAGTAGACGATGGTCTGGCCGCCGGCCGCCAATTCCGCGTCGCTGTCGTAGAGATCCAGGATCCAGTCCAGCGCCTGCTGTGGCGGGGTGATGTCGTCCCCCCAGGAGCAGAAGACGACGATGGGTGACTTGATGGCCCGCAAATCGACCTTGGTGCCATCCGACAGGGCGATGCCGCCCCGGGTCAGGCGGTTGCCCAGGAACAGCTCATCGGCGATGTATTGCATCTCCCCCGCGTTCAGCAGGATGGGGCTGCCCCACCAGCGTTCGAACTCCAGGAAGCGCGGGCCTTCCGTGTCCACTCTGGAATAGACGGCGTAGTTCTTTTTCCACAGGGTGTTGGCGGGGTTCATGCTCTCGAAATTGGCGATCAGGGCGGCGCCGTCGAAGATGCCGTTGCCCAAATCGCCGCTCAGCGTCGTCAGCCAGGTGCCGCCCAGCAGTCCGCCCAGATAGCGCAGCGGGTTCTTGGCATGCACCCCCGCCCAGTACGACAGCGGCGACCCCGCCAGCACGATGGGGCCCGTCAGGTCCGGCCGGGTGGCGGCCATCATCATCACCTGCCAGCCGGCCTGGCAATTGCCGATCAGGCTGGGCTTGCCGTCCGCCTCCGGATGCAGGCCGGCCACCGTTTCCACGAAAGTGGCCTCCGCCCGGCAGACATCCTCCACCGTCTGGCCCGGCACCGGCTGGGGCAGGAAGCCCACGAAATAGCAGGGATGCCCTTCCGCCAGGGCTACGCCGATTTCGCTGTCATGCTTCATGCCGCCGATGCCGGGGCCGTGGCCGGCGCGGGGATCGAAGACGACGAAGGGACGCAGGCGGGGATTGGTGGGCCGTCCGTCTGGCGGCAGGATGCGTACCAGGCAGTAGTTGACCGGCCGCGCCAGCGTCCGTCCGTCCGTCACCAGCTCGTAGGGGAAGCTCAGGACGTTGGGCCAAGCCTCGTCCATATAGCGGAAATGGTCGTTGCCGCGCTGGCGCAGCACATCCAGGAACAGCAGGGAGCGCTGGCCCGCGTCCACCCAGTAATCCACGGCCTGCCGGGCCAGGGTGGCCCAGGGGGCGAGGGGCGGCGATTCCGTCCGCGTGGGGGTCGTCGCGATGGCCGCCGATGCCGTATCCATGAAGTTTCCTCATTTCAGGAAGAATGCTGCATAGCGGTAATAGTAGAGTAGAAATATGAAAGATAGGCGAAATTCTCCAGTCAAGCCTGTTAGTTCGGCGACGAAACCAATTGAAGGCGGACTGGTGTCTATTTATGTAGTTCGAGGCTTTATTGAATATAGAACGCTTTGCTTATTATTTGATCGCAAAACGCTGAATTCTTGAAGCCGGGGCCATGCTCCCCGGCTTCACCCCGGACGGAATGGATTTGCGAACCATATCAGCGACCTACCAAAAAATATGCGTCACGGAGGATATAGGTCGCCTTCCGGTGATATCCGCGCGCTACCGCGATCACACATACAGCCGGGGATTGTGGCACCTCACGGTGAGGTGGGGCGCCAGCCGCCGCCCAGCGCCTGGGCGAGGGTAATGGCGGCGGCCAACCGGTCGGCGCGTGACTGCACCAGGGCCAATTCCGCCGACAGCAGGCCGCGCTCTGCGTCCAGCTGCTCCAGATAGGGGGAATAGCCGGCGCGGTAGCGGCTGGTGGCGATGGCCAGGGTGCGGGCCAGGGCGTCGCGCTGGCGTAACAGCACCGCCTCCTGCTCCCCGCTGCGCTGCACGCCGGCCAGCCCGTCCTCCACCTCGCGGAAGGCGGTCAGGGCGGCCTTGCGATAGCCGAAGGCTGCCGCGTCCCGCCGGGCCGCCGCGCCGTCGGCCTGGGCCCGCAGGCGGCCGCTGTCGAACAGGGGTGCCAGGATGCTGCCGCCCAGGGTGAAGACGTTGACCGGGTCGATCAGGCTGCTGACCACGGTACCGCCGGCGGCGCTCAGCTGCACGTCAGGCAGGAAGGCCGCGCGTGCCGCGTCCAGGCCGTGGTCGGCCGCCACCAGTTGCTGTTCCGCCTGCGCGATGTCCGGCCGGCGGCGCAGCAGGTCGGCCGGCAGGCCCGCCGGCACCGGCGGTGGCGTCAGGCCGGCCAGGTCCAGTCCGCGCTCGATGGCGCGCGGGTTTTCACCCAGCAGCAGGCTCAGGCCATCCTCCTGCCGGGTGATCGCCAGTTCGGTGGCGGGGATGAGCTGGGCCGTGGTCTCGTATTCGGCTTGCGCCTGTGCCAGGTCCAACTGGGCGGCGTAACCCGTCTCCGCCCGCCGCCGGGCCAGGTGCAAGGAGGCTTCGCGCGCCGCCAGGGTGCGTTTCAGCACATCCAGCCGGGCGTCCAATGCCCGCAGCCCGACATAGCCGGCGGCGGCCGAAGCAGCGACGGCCAGGCGCACGCTGTCATGCGCCGCCTCCGTCGCCAGCAGCGTGGCGCGGGCGGCTTCGCGGGCATCTTCCAGGCGGCCGAACAGGTCCAGGTCATAGGCGGCGGTGGCCTGCCACTGCCCGGCCGTCTGCTGGCGCGGCTGACCAAAGGGGCTGACGTCGCGCTGCCGGCCGCCGCCGGCGGCGAAGGCCACGTTGGGCAGGCGCTGGGCTTCCGCCAGGCGGTATTGCGCCCGCGCCTCCGCCACATGGGCCGCCCCCGCCATCACGTCGGTGTTGTTGGCCAGGGCCTGGTCGACGATGCGGGTCAGCACCGGGTCGCCGAAGGCCCGCCACCAGGCGGCCTCCACGGCGCCATCGGCGGTATCGCGACCACGCCAGGCGGGCGGCGGCTCCACGGCGGCGGTCAGCGGGGCCTCCGGCCTGGGGCCGGTGCAGGCGCACAGGAGAAGAAGCGCCAGGGGATGGGCCAACCGCCTCATCGTGCGGCCTCCGGCGCGGTCCCGTCGGGCTTGGCCCCGCCGGCGGTATCCACCCGCGTCTCCACTGACATGCCGGGGCGCAGGCGGTCGGCCAGGGGTTGGCCGGGGGTGATGGCGATGCGCACGCCGATGCGCTGCGGCACCTTGATGAAGTTACCGGTGGCGTTGTCGGGCTTCAGCACCGCGAATTCGGAACCGGCGGCCGGCGACAGCATCTCCACCGTGCCGGTCAGTTCGGCCCCGTCCAGCGCGTCGACGGTGAAGCGCGCCGGCTGCCCCACGGCCATGTGCGCGGTCTGCGCCTCCTTGTAATTGGCGATGATCCAGCGGTCGTCCGGCACCAGCGACAGGAACTGGGTGCCATTTGTGACGTACTGGCCCAGGCGTACGCCGACCTCGCCCACCTGGCCGTCCTCGGGGGCGTAGATCACCGTATGGTCCAAATCGATCTCCGCCAGGGCCAGCTGGGCCTGCGCCGCCTCCACCTGGGCCTGCAGCCCGTCGCGGCCCACGTCCACCGTGCGCACGTCCTGGCGGGCGATCTCGCCCCCCGCCTCGGCCTGGCGTACCTGCGCTTCCGCCTGGGCCAGAGCGGCCTGGGTCTGGTCGCGCTCCCGGATGGAGACGGAGCCGTCGCGCACCAGGTCGGTCACACGCGCCATGTCGGCCTTGGCGCGGGCCAGCTGGGCGCGGGCGTTGGCCAGGTTGGCGGTCTGGCCCGCCAGGCTGGCGGTGCGCGCGGCATGGGCCTGCGCGCTGTTGGCCAGGGCCGCGCGCTGCGCCGCCAGGGTGGCCTGGGCCTGGTCCACCCGGGCACGGTAGATGCGGTCGTCGATGCGGGCCAGCACCTGGCCGGCCTTGACGTGGGCGTAGTCGCCGACCAGCACCGCCACGACATAGCCGCTGACCTGCGGGGCGATCACCGTGGTGCGCCCCCGGATGTAGGCGTTTTCCGTCGCCTCCACCGCGCCGGCGAAGGGCGGCAGCCGCCAGGCGGCTAGCAGGGCCAGGATGGCGCCGACGGCGACGACCAGGATGGCCAGGGCGGTCAGCCGGCCGCGCCGGGGCGGATGCCAATAATGGTGGGTATCGGGGGCGCTCATGATCCGCGTCTCCGGCGCAGGGTGTTGAACAGGACGAGATAGCCGACATAAAGCGCGTTCAGCAGCGCCAGGCCGGCCACGAACAGGAAGACGTCGTTGAAGGCCAGCACGGCGGCCTCGCGCCCCAGGGCCTGGCCCAGCGCGCCGCCGCCCCCCATCGCCAGGCGGGCCACCACCTGCGGGTCGGACGCCACCAGATGTTCCGACAGGGTTTGGGCATGCCAGTGGGATGAGGCCACCTGCAGGCTGCCCAGCAGGGCCGACCCCGCCAACCCACCCACATTCTGGGTGATGCTGAACAGCACCATGAAGGTGACCAGGTAGTCCGGTCCCTTGGCCACCATGCGCAGGAAGCCCAGCACCAGGGCCGGCCCGATGAACAGGGTGGTGCCGAAGGCGATCAGCGCCTGGCTGAGGTACAGCTGCGGCGGGCGCACCAGGCTGGTGGCGTCGCTGTCGAGCCAGGCGCCGGCTGCGATCAGCAGCGAGGCCGCGATGATCTGGTAGGGCAGGCGCCGTTCCGACAGGGTCAAGGCGGCCGTCAGCGTGCCGCCCAGCATGGCCAGGACCACGATGGCGAACAGGGGGTGCAACTGGTCGTTGATCAGGCCGCCCGCCGTCAACAGGCCGACCGCGCCATAGGTCTGCTCCGCCAATGACACCCGCATCAGCAACGCGGCGGCGGCGAAGCGCGCCATGTCCAGCGTGGTCAGCCAGTGGACGCGGATCAGCGGCCGGTTCCGCCGCCGCTCGATCAGCCAGGCCAGGGTGAACAGGGGCACGGCCGCCGCCAGCGCCCAGCCCAGCCAGGGCGTGTCCACCCACCACAGCAGGCGGCCTTGGCCCAATACACCGCAGACCAGCACCAGGCAGGGCAGCATCAGGCCGATGACGGCGAAGTCCAGCGGCTGGAAGGCGGGCGCGCGGTCGCTGGGCGGCAGGGGCAGGGCGGTGATCGCCGCCAGCACCGCCAGCGCGATGCCGATCTCCATCAGATGCAGGCCCTGCCACTGGTGTAGGGCCAGCATCTCCACCGGCACCAGGCGGGCCAGCGGCGTGCCCAGCTGGGTCAGGCCGATGCCGATGACCAGGGCCAGGGGCCGTAGGCGGCCAGGAAACACCTGCAGCAGGTTGTAAATGGTCATGGTGGTCAAGCCGGCCGCCGTCATGCCGCTGACGGCGCGGATGATGGCGGCGGCGGCGAAGCCGGGAATGACGAATTGCAATAGGCCGGCCAGGGCGTAGGCCACCAGCAGTGTGCCGGTCACCGCCGGAATGCCGAATTGCACCCGCGCCTTCACCAGCATCAGGTTGGCGCCGGCGTTGAAGGCGACGTAGAGGGCGGGAAGCCAGCTGGCCTGGTCGATATAGATGCCCAGCGCGCCGGACAGGCTGGCCAGGTTCACGTTCACCAGCGCGTTGCCCAGGCTGGCCGCCACCCCCACCAGCACGGCGACGGCGGCATAGCCCAACCGGCGGCCCAGCGGGTGCGCTGGCGCGGCGGGCGAGCCGACGAAGGTCGGCCGCTCCTCCGGCCGGAACGCATAGTCGTCGCCGGTGACCGTCATGGGGCCGCCGCCGGGTCGCGCAGCTGATGCAGCATCAGCGAGGTGTCCAGGTGGACGCGGTAGTCGACGATCCAGCCCCGCTCCCACCGGCAGATGGCCAGGCGGGGCACGTCGAAGGCCCGTTTGAGCGGTGCGGCGTCCGGACCGTCCAGCAGGTCGGTCGGCAGGGTCAGGCCGCCGCTGGCGGTGCCGGTCAGCCGCGCCACGGCGCAGCTGTGGTGGCCGTCGTGGCTGCTGAACAAGTCCAGGTAGGACTCCACATGGATGCGGGCATCGGGGAAGGCGGCGCAGAAGCGGATGGCCTGATCAATGTGCGCGCGCTTGTGCAGGGGTGGTGCCGCACCATCGCCGTGCGCCACCAAATCCTCCCCCAGGAACTCGGCATAGTCGTGCCAGCGCCGGTCGTTCCAAGCGCGGTCCAGGGCGCGCATCCGGTCGAGCGTGCGGCGTACCGCCATGTCAGGCCCGCGGCGGGCGCTGTGACATTCCAAGTGTCAACCCCATCAGCACCACTCCCCATTTCCCCGGAAGCCGTCCTCCGGTTGCCTCTCGGGGGCCAATGCTAGGGGCGGGGACCGGCGGGGATGGAGTGAGCTGTCAGGCGCTTACGGTTAGCCCGCCTGGACCGCCGCTTTGGGCGGCAGCAGCCGGCTCATCACCGCCTGGAATCCCGGACGGTCGCGCCAGGCGTCGAAGCGGCTGTCGGTGTGCAGCCAGACGGTCGACAGTTCCCGCCGGTCAATGGCGTGGTTGAGGGCCGCCAGGCCGCGCGCCTCGTCGTTTAGGGCGGCGGCCAAGGTGGCGCGGGCGAAGGCGGTGGCGGGGACGGTGTCGGACGTGGCCAGCAGGCGCCAGCCCCGCTCCGGCTCGCCCAGCCAGCCCTCGATCTCCGCGCGGGCGTAAACCAGGTCGGGATGCTTGGCGGTGGTGCGTTCAATGGGGCCGACCAGGGTCCGGGCCCCGTTGGGGGCGCCGCCGAAGACATGGGCCAGGGCGCGGCAGACCAGCACCTCCGCCGATAGGCCCGCCGCCTGTCCGTCCGCTTGGGGCCCGGCGGCGATCAGTTGGGCATGGCGGCGGCCTTGATAGTGGCTGATGGCCTCCGCGATGTCTTGTTGCACGGAAAAAGGCTCGATGGCGCGGGCTTCGCGGAACAAGTGCTCCGCCTCCTCCTGCCGGTCGAGGATGGTGAGAAGGACGCCGTAGAGGCGGGCGGCGCGGGCATGATCGCCCAGGCGCAGGGCGCGGGCGAAGTCCGCCTCCGCCGCCGGGGCGTCGCGGTCCAGCCAGGCGGCCACGGTGGCGCGCGCCGTCAGCGCCTCCACCGACTGGGCATCAATTTCCAGGGCACGCCGCACGGCGGCGTCGGCCGTCGCCTTGGCCTCGGCATGGCTGAGCAGGCCCAGGCGGAACAGGTCGCACTGGCAGTCGGCCACGCCCGAATGGCCCCGGGCGAAGTCGGCCGCCCCCTCCGCCACCCGCTGGAATATCTCCAGCGCCTCATAAAGGGCGGTCGGCGTCTGCTGGTCCTGCAGCTGCCGGGCGCGATAGATGCGGGCGTGCGCCTCCAGCGCCACCGGGCCGGGAGAGATGCGCGAGGCGCGCATGGCGCTGCTGTCCAGGCGCACCCGGCTCAGCACCGTGGCGGCGATGCGTTCCTGCAGGCGCAGATGCTCATGGTCGGGGGCGTCGAAGCGGTCGGACCAGATGACGAAACCCTTGGGGTTCGACACCTCCACCGTCACGCGCAGCATGCCGTCCTGGCGGCGCACCGTGCCTTGCAGCACGGCATCCACCCCCAGCTCGCGCGCCAGGGCGGGCACGGTCCAGCCCTGGCCGTGCGCCTGGAAGGCGACCGCGCGCGAGGTGACGCGCAGGCCCTGTGCCCGGCCCAGGGCATAGATCAGTTCGTCCGTCAGGCCGTCGGCGAAGCTTTCATCCTCGGGCGCGCGGCTCAGCGCCCGCAACGGCATGACGGCCACGGCGGCGCCGAAACCGGGGGTGTAGGTCGGGCCTTCCGCCAGGGGTGCCGGCGCGTCCATCTCTACGGCCGCCGGCGTGGTGTTCAGGGTGAAGTGCGGGACGTAGCCGCCGGTCGGCAGGCTGACGACCACCGGATCGGCCCGGCCGGGGCCGGCGTAGTGATCCTCCAGCTTGCGGCGCAGGCGCCGCGCCTCTACCCGCACGGTGCTGTCGATACGGGGGTCGTAGGGCGGTTCGCGGCCATAGACGGCGTTGCCGATCACCGCCTCCCTCAAGGTGGCGCCGCCGTCCTTCAGCGTCTCCTCGACGATGAAGTGCAGGAAGGCCAGCAGCCGTTCCGACCCGGCGAACTGGGGGCTGGCCCGCAGCCGATCGACCTGTTCGCGCACGGCCCAGGGCGACGGCGTCTTGGTGGGATCCACGGGGGCCCTGTCCTTCTGAAAATTGGGGCTGAAAATTGGGCTGAAAATTTGACTATTGCGCAATTTATGACGGGCACCGCCAGCGCCGGTCAAGGCGGGCGCCCCGTCTCACAGGTTGGTATAACGGTTAGCGGGCGCGGACTAACGGTGCTTGGACCTTGTGAACCATTATTGTCCGGTGGGGCGGGCGCAAAGGGGGATGGGATGGTGGAGTTTCCGTGGTTGCAGATATCGGGCGCCGTCGCCGGTGGGGTGGTCGGTGGCTTCTCGGGCTTCGTGGCCAATACCTTTCATGAACGGCGCGTGCGCCTGCGGGCCAAGCGCAACATCGCCTGTGCCCTGATTGGCGAGATCGGCGCCCTGTCGCAGCATATCGAGGAGAATTACCTGTCGATGCTGCGCGCCGACCTGCAGGCCTGCGGCGACGCGCCATCGGTCGTGCATCACGCCTTCCGCGGTGACCGCGACTACATGCCTGTATTCCGTGCCCTGGGCAGCACGGTGGGCTACCTGCCCACGCCGCTGCCGCGCGACCTCGTCTCCTGGTACACCAGCCTGGCGGCGGGGCTGGAGCGGGCGCGGGCCCTGCATGAGCTGTCCGGCCAACGCGACCCGGAGGCCGTGGCCTTCGCCGTGCGGCTGGCCAAAATCCAGGATGCGGCGTTCATCGACCTGCTGGCCCGGTCGCGCAAGCTGCTGGAAAGCTTAGATCGTATTTAGGATACGATCTTATAAAATTCGTTCTGAAATGCGTTCATTTCAAGGGTGGTCTTCCCATAGGAAGGATCAGCAACGTTTTATTGTGGGCTTTGACTGGCAGCGCGCCTAAACGGACGTGTCTATAAATTAGGCGCTTAAGAAAATCCGAAATGATTCAAATACCTATCGACGGATTTTTGTAAATGTGCCGCCAGCGTTAAATCTAAAATTTTATGAATATTGTCTTTGTTGTTAAGCAAGATACCTTGCCGAGGCCTGGGCCGTGCCTAGATGAAAGGCATAGGCGGGGGCCGAAACACCAACTTATCCCATCTGTTCACGGGCTGTTATCGCCTGATTTATATAGAATTTCCAAGATGATGAGGGAATCGCCGTCGATTCATGGGTCGGACATACCCCCTAAGAGCTAGACGTTGAGACCTAGGCCCTTCGCGATATATTAACCTTTACGACCTAGAACTATTCCCTAGCAAAGCACCCGGTATATTCCGCATCCAGTTTTAAAAGGTATACTACGTGACCGCCCATCAACACTCAGCTGTCCGTGCTGTTACCGATACCATGCAGCGGCACGACCACCAGGACGACCCCTTGACCCGCGTCCTGTCCGCGTTGGCGGCACAGGGCCAGCTGGCCAACGGCGCGGTGGCGCGTGCGCAGGCGGCGGGTGGCCGGGTGGACCGTCGGCTGGTGGACCTGGGCCTGGTGTCGGAAGAGCATATGGCGGGGGCGTACGCCCAGGCCCTGGGCCTGGCGCTGTGGCCGGCCGACCATTTGCCCGAGGCGCCGGTGATGGTGGAAACGGCCAACCTGTCCTTCCTGAAGACCAAGCTGATGCTGCCCCTGACCGCGGGCGGCACCCCTGGCGACGGCACCCAGGCCGTGTTCGCCGTGGCCGACCCGCTGGATACCCAGGCGTTGAAGGCCGCGGCCTTCCTGGCCGGCCGCCCGGTGCGGCCCGTGGTCATGACCGGCACCGCCATCGCCGCGGCGCTGGACCGCCTGTATGAGGCCGCACCGGCCGCCGCCAACCAGGACGAGATACCGGACCTGCTGGAGGGCGATGCCGAGCGCCTGCGGGACCTTGCCAGCGAGGGCCCGGTGGTGCGCCTGGTGGGCAACGCCATCCAGGCGGCGCTGGCCGCCGGCGCCACCGACATCCATGTCGAGCCCATGGCTGACCGCCTGGTCGTCCGCCACCGCGTCGATGGCATCCTGCGCGAGGCCGAGGTGCTGCCCCGCCGCGTGGCCGCCGGCTTCATCACCCGCGTCAAGGTCATGGCCGGCCTGGACATCGGCGAGCGGCGCCTGCCCCAGGACGGCCGCATCCGCCAGACCCTGCAGGGCCGCGAGATCGACTTCCGCGTCTCCACCACCCCGACCGTGCATGGCGAGGACGTGGTGATGCGCATCCTGGACCAGCAGACCGCCGGCGGCCGGCTGGACAGCCTGGGCCTGCCCGCCTGGGTGGCGGACCCGCTGGCGGCCGAGCTGGACCGCCCCCACGGCATCGTGCTGGTGACGGGACCTACCGGCAGCGGCAAGACCACCACCCTCTACGCCGGCCTGCGCGGCATGGACGCCGCCCGCCGCAAGATCCTGACCGTCGAGGACCCGGTGGAATATCTGCTGGACGGCATCAACCAGACCCAGGTGAAGCCGGGCATCGGCCTGACCTTCGCCCATGCCCTGCGCAGCTTCCTGCGCCAGGACCCCGACGTCATCCTGGTGGGCGAAATGCGCGATGGCGAGACCACCAAGGTGGCGGTGCAGGCGGCCCTGACCGGCCACCTGGTGCTGTCCACCCTGCACACCAACGACGCTGCCGGCGCTGTGCCGCGCCTGATGGACATGGGGGTGGACCTCTACCTGCTGGCCTCCACCCTGAACGGCGTGCTGGCCCAGCGCCTGGTGCGCACCCTGTGCCCCCACTGCCGCCAGCCCCACGCCCTGTCGGCCGAGGCGGCGGCGGCCCTAGGCCTGCCGGCGCGCCTGACCACCGTCTACCGCGCCGTGGGCTGCCCCGCCTGCAACGGCACGGGCTACCGCGGCCGCTGCGCCATCGCCGAGTGGCTGCCCATCAACGACCAGGTCCGCGCGCTGATCCGCCAGGGAGCGTCGTCCGCGGAGATCGAGGCGGCGGCGGTGGCGACCGGCGGCATGGTGCCCCTGTATCAGGACGGCCTGCAGCGGGTGTTGGATGGTGTGACCACGCCTGAAGAAATTTTGCGCGTGACCAAGGCGGATTAAGAAAAATGACGACGATGGCCATGACCAACTTCACCTACCGATCCGTCGATGCCAATGGCCGCGCGAGCCGGGGCACCATCGAGGCCGCCGACCGCCGCGCGGCCGTCGATCAGCTGATGCAGCGCGGCCTGACGCCGCTGTCGATCAAGGCGGAAGGGGCCAGGAGCACCTTCGGCGGAAGTGGTGCCAAGGGCCTCAAGCGGGCGGAACGGCTGTCCCTGGTGCGGGACCTGGCCAACCTGGTCTCCGCCGGCTTCGCGCTGGAACCGGCTCTGGGTCTGGTCGCCGACCAGATGCAACGTCCGGCCGCCGGTGCCCTGGTGGGTGAGATTCGCGCCCGGGTGCGCGCCGGCGACAGCCTGGCGGCCGCCCTGGCGGCGCAGGGCGGGGTCTTTCCGCCGGAGTTCGTCGGCCTGGTTGCGGCGGGGGAGCAGGGCGGGTCCCTGGCCGCCGCCCTGGGCCACCTGGCGAGCTTGGAGGAGGATCGCGCCCAGTTCCGTCAGCGCCTGATCAGCGCCATGACCTATCCCGCCCTGATCGGCCTTCTGACCCTGGCGGCCCTGGCCCTGATGGCCGGCTATGTCCTGCCGCAGTTCCAGGACCTGTTCGCCGGCAGCAAGGCCAAGCTGCCCGCCGCCACCGCCGCTGTCCTGGCCATCGGTGACCTGCTGGGCCGCTTCGGCCCCGGCCTGCTGGCGGGCGGCGCCCTGGCCGTGCTGGCGACCCTGCGCGCCTACCGCCAGCCCGAGTTGCGCCTGCGCATGGACCGCATGCTGCTGGTGGCCACGGGCCCCCTGGGCCGGCTGATCGGGGACGCCCAGCTGGCGCTCTACACCCGCACGCTGGCCAGCCTACTCAGCGGCGGCGTGCCCTTGGCCTCCGCCCTGTCCACCGCCGGCGGCTGCGTCGCCAACCGCGCGTTGGCCGGCGCCGCCGACCGGGTGCGCGTCGCTGTGCGCGGCGGGTCCGACCTCAGCCGCGCCGTGCAGGCCGAACCGCTGTTCCCCCGCCGGCTGTCGCGCATGCTGGCCATGGCGGAACAGACCGCCAGCCTGCCCCAGGGCCTGCTGGATCTGTCGAAAGTGTTGGAGCGCGAAAGGGGCTTAGCGCTGGATAGGGCCTTGTCTTTGGTGACGCCCGTCCTAACCCTTGTTCTCGGCGGCATGGTCGGCGGCATCTTCGCCGCCCTCATCGCGGGGATCCTCAGCCTGAATGACATCGCCCTCTGACATCCTGGACCTGAACCCCATCTTCCGTCGTGACCGCGGGAGGCAGTGGGGGTTCACCCTGGTCGAGGTGCTGGTGGTGCTGGTGATCATCGGCCTGTTGGGCCTGCTGGTCGCCCCCAACCTGGTCGCCCGCTTGGGAAAAGCGAAGGGGGAGGCGGCGCAGGCCCAGATCAACACCCTGGTGGCGGCTGTTGACCTGTTCTACGTCGATGTCGGCCGCTATCCCACGATGCAAGAGGGGCTGGAGGCGCTGGTGACCGCGCCCGCCGGCGACGCCAGCTGGCGCGGGCCCTACCTGCGCAAGCGCCAGGCCCTGATCGACCCCTGGGGCAACGCCTACCGCTACAAGGTGCCGGGCGACCACGGCGCCTATGACATCTTCACGTACGGCAGCGACAACGCCCCGGGTGGCGAGGGTGACGCCCGCGACGTCACCAGCTGGTAGGTCATGATGATGGCCGAGGTCCCACCGCGGCATGCGGCCGGCTTCACGCTGGTCGAGGTGCTGGTGGTGCTGGTGATCCTGGGCATCCTGGGGGCGGCCCTGGCCCTGGGCATCCAGGACCGCCTGCCCGGTCTGCGCTTCAGCGCCGCCGTCGCCGCGCTTGAGGATGAGCTGCGCAACCGCCAGGTGGAGGCCATGGTGACCGGCCAGCCGGTGGCTTTTTCCCTGGATGACCTGAAGCATCCCGCCGGGGGTGCCGCCGGCCGGCGGCTCCGCCGTATCGCTGCCGTGACCCTGGCCATCGACAGCGCCGATGCCGGCCGGCCCGGCGCCGTGGTGTTCCTGCCCGGCGGCTGGTCCCCCGGCGCCGAAATCCGCCTCAGCGAAGGCGACCGCGCCGCCACTGTGCGGGTGGACTGGCCGCTGGGCACGGTTCACCGCGAATAGGAAGGGGCCAGATTGACGGGAATACCCATGCGCCGCGCGGCCGGCTTCACCCTGCTGGAAATGCTGATCGCCCTGGCCATCTTCGGCCTGGGCACGGCGCTGCTGATGCAGTCCGCCTGGTCCGGCGCCTGGGCGGCGCGGCAGGCGTGGGGGGAGACGGCGGCCCTGCGCCTGGCCCAGTCGGTGGCGGCGGAGGCGGGCGTTGCCATCCCCCTGGCCGACCGGCCCACCGACGTGCCGCTGGAGGGAAAGGAAGGAGGCCTGCCCTACCGTGTCAAAATTGTGCCGGTGGCCGTTTCCCCGACCGGCGACCGGGACTATCGGGTAGAAGTCCGCGACATGGCCCCGCCGCCCCAGACAATCACAGGCACAATTACAGGCGCGCCTGGGACGGCGCGGGGAACGGAGGGGCCCGTATTGGCGGTCGTCACCAGCCGGGCCGTGGTGGACGACACGCGATGACGGCGATGGCCCGCGCGATCCTGAATACCCCCAGCGGGCGCATTAACGGCCGCTCCGACAGCCGCTCCGATGGCCGCCAGGGCATGACCCTGGTGGAGGCGCTGGTTGCCCTGGCCCTGCTGGGCATGTTGGCTGTGGCGGCCGTGGGCCTCCTGCCCCTGATGAACCGCATGGCCGACCGCAGCGGCGCCCTGCAGCGCGCCGCCGCCGACCTGGGCCGGGTGCATGACTTCACCCGCTTCCTGGTGACCAACGCCCTGACGCCCGCCGACCTGGGCGCGGCCGGGGTTGATATGCCACCGTTGGAACGCGACGCCCGCCATTTCGACGTGCTGGCGCCCCTGCCCACCGGCTTGGGCCGGGGCGGACTCTACCGCATCGCCCTGACGGTGGAGGGGCCGGCCGGCCATCTGGCCCTGCGCCTGCGGGTGGCGCCCCTGCGCCCGGACGGCCCGCCGCCGGGCGACGGCGTGCTGGTCGGCGGCGCGACGCGCATCGCCTGGTCCTATTTCGATGCGCAGGCCCACGCCTGGACCGACCGGTGGACGGATCCCGCCCGCGCCCCGGCCCTGGTGCGGCTGGACGTGGCGCTGGCGGGTGGGGACGGTCCCTGGCCGCCCATGATCGCCGCCCCCCTGGTGCGGGGCGGGGTGCTGTGCGCCTACGATCCCGTGCAGGGCGGCTGCCGCCCGGGAGGGTCCTAGATGCCCACCCTGGCCCGCCGCCTGACACGCGTGGCCGTGCTGGCCATGGACGGATTGGCCGACGGTGTCGTCGCGGCCTTGCCGCGCCGCTGGCGCCAGCCCCTGGGGCTGGAGGTGCCGGTCGTGTTGGTGCCGCCCGGCGGTGCCGGCGTGACCGCGCCGGTGGGGCGTGCGCCCGTGCGCCTGGTTCTGGACCCGTCGGACGTGCACACGGTGGATGTGCCCCTGCCCAAAGGCGGGCTGGGCGGTGCCATCGTCGACGCGCGCGGCTTCGTCGAGATGCAGGCCCATCGCTTCATGCCCCTGCGTCCCGACCTGCTGGCCTGGGACGTGGTGATGGCGCCGCGGGGCGACGGGGGCGGCACCGCATCCGCCTATGTCGCCCGCGTCTACATGGTACGGCGGACGGTGCTGTCGGCGGCGCTGGGCTCGGCGGTGGCGGCGGGCCTGACCTTGGCCGGCGTCACCGCGTTGGTGGCGGGCGGACGGGCGCCGGAATTCCTCCGCTTCAACACCCTGCGTGTGCGCCGGCGGGCCTTGGGGATGGCCATGGTCGCCGGTCTGTTCTGGCTGGCCCTGCCCATTCCCTTCGCGGTTGCCATCTGGATCCTGGATCAGCAGACCGTCAACGTGGAGCAGAAGCTGGCGGCGGTGGCCAAGGAGGCGCGGGCCGCGCAGGACCTGCGCGACCGCATCCTGTTCCTCAGCCCCGACGCCCCGGCGACCGCCGTGCTGCTGGCCCAGCCGGGCCGGGGCCAGGTGCTGGACGAACTGGCGCTGGCCTTGCCCGACAGCGTCTGGCTGAAGGACGTGACGCTGACGCCTCAGGCCGTGACCCTGCAGGGCCGGGCATCCGACCTGGCCGATGTGCTGGCCCGCGTCCGGGCGGCCGGTCCCTTCACCAACCCGCATTTCACCGACCCGGCCGACGCCGTGGCCGCGCCGCCGACCGCGCCCGTGGCCGGCCAATCCGGCGGCCCGGTGCGCGACTTCACGCTGGTGACCAGCCTCGCCGTGGGGAGGCCTTGAGATGGCCGCCGCCCCCCGCCCCGTGTTTGTGCTGGCCATCGCCCTGTGCCTGCTGGCGCTGCCCCCCTACCTCTACCTGGCGCCCCTGGTGGATGGGGTGCAGGAGGCCGCCACCCGCCGCGTTGCCCGTCTGGACCAGTTGGAAAGCGCCCGCGTCCTGCTGACCCAGCGCGATGATCTCAGCCGCCGGGCGGCCCTGTTCGACCAGGCGTTGGGGGCACACACTCTGCTGCGCAGGGGCGTGGACGTGGCGGCGGTGCAGGCCGATGCCGAAGGTGACATTCGCGGCGCCCTGCGGCAGGCCGGCGTCACCGTCCGCACCCTGACGGCGCGATCGGACGCGGGCCGCGGCGCCTACCGCCGCATCCACCTGTCCGTGGCGGCGGAGGGGGACGCCGTGGCCGTGACCAACGCCGTGGCGGCGCTGGACGGCGTGCGCCCCCGCCTGCTGCTGCGATCCGTGCATGTGCATGCCGACGCGGCGGAACCGGCGGCAGCCGGGCCCAGTTTCGGCCGGGCCGCGCATGGCCCCGCGCCGGGCCCCGTGCCGGGCGAAGACCGCCCCGTGACCCTGGAGCTGGAGATCGACGTCTATGCCGACCTGGCCGCCTCTTGACCGGCCCGCGGTGATGCTGGCGACGGCCGGCCTGGCGATTGGTGCCGGCCTGGCACTGGCGGTGGCCGTCGATGCGTCGGACCAGCCGTTGCGTGTGCGCGCACCGCTGCCGGCGGTTCCGGCACTGGCCGGCCCGACCGCCATGGGCCTCTCCGCCGAGCCGGGGGAGGCGGCGCGCCGCCCCCTGTTCACGCCCGACCGGCGCCCCCCCCTGAAGGGAGGGGGGGCGGTGGCGCCGGATGGGCCGGACCTGCAGGTGACGGGCGTCGTTACCGGCGCGGCGGGCGGGGCCGCCACCGGCCTGGACCGCAAGACGCAAAAGCCATTCAGCGTGCGCCTGGGTGATGACCTTCAGGGCTGGACGGTGGAGGCGATCGGCCGCGCCACCCTGCGCCTGCGCCGGGGGGCGGCCGTGCGCGACTATCCCCTGGTCCTGCCACCGCCGCCCACGCCAGGCGTCCCCATCGTGCCCGCGGCGACGCCTGCGCCCACACCGTCTCCTGTCACGAGTGCTCCCGGTGGAGGAGCGCGTCCGCCGAGCGCATCTCTGCCCGCTGCGCCCTCCGCCCCCGGTGCACCCTCGGCCACCGGCACGCCGCCGCCATCCGGTGTGGTGCCGGGGCCGACGGCGCCCTCGGCCAAGCCTTCCGGGGCGCCGCCGCCGGCGACCGGCTCCGCCGCCAATCCGCCGCCGCCCGATCCCCAGCAGCTGGATGCCCAGCCCAGCCATCCGCCCTCCCGGCCCCCTTCTGACAGTACGCCCAGGCAGCAGCCATGAACCCAGTCCGACCCAGTGCTCCGCCCCGCCTGCTGCTCGCCGCGTGCCTGGCCTTGTTCGGCTGTTCGGAAACCACCGTGACGCGCGGGCCAGGCACGCCCTTGCCGTCCTCGCCGCCCGCGGCCACCGCCCCGGTCAGCAGCGTCATCGGCCCCAATGCCCCGCCGCCGCGCGTGCCGGCGCAGACCGTGACCGGCACCGGGCAGCTGGTGCGCCAGACCCGGCCGGTTTCGGGCGTGACCCCGGCCGGCGCGGACGCGGGTGAGCCGGTGGAGATGAACTTCGTCAACGCCGATGTCCGTTCCGTGCTCGACGCCGTCCTGGGCGGCATGCTGGGCTTGAATTACACCATCGATCCCAAGGTGCAGGGCCAGGTGACCATCCGCACCACCCGGCCGCTGGTGCGGGGGCAGGCGCTGGCGGCGGTGGACGCGGCCCTGCGCACCCAGGGCTTCGCCATCATCGGCGGCGACGGTTTCTACCAGGTAGTGCCGGCGGCCGACGCCGCCGGCCAGGCGCCGGTGCAGACCACCTCGGCGGCGGAGCGCACGGCGGGCTTCAGCACCGCCATCGTGCCTATCCGCCATGTCTCGGTGGCGGAACTGGACAAGATCGTCCACCCCCTGACCCGCCAGGGCTTCATCCAGCTGGCGGACGCCGGCCGTAACATCTTCATCGTCAACGGCACGGCGCATGAGATCGAGTCCTTCACCCAGCTTGTGGCCAGCTTCGATGTCGACTGGCTGGCCGGCCTGTCCTTCTCCCTCCACACCCTGCAGTCGGTGGAGCCGGCCCGGCTGGAGGCGGAGTTGCGCCGCGTGCTGCAACTGGACGGGGGGCCCTTGCAGGGCATGATCGACTTCGTGCCCATCAACCGGCTGAACGCCCTGCTGGTGGTGGCCAAGCGGCCAGAGTTGCTGCCCACCGTGGGCACCTGGATCGACCGGCTGGACCGGCCCGGCCCCGACGGTGGCAAGGTGGTGCACTTCTATGAGGTGCAGAACGGATCCGCCGTGGAGTTGGCCAACGCCCTGAACCGGTTGGTGGGCCGTGCCGGCGCCGAGCAGCAGCAGGCGGAGCAGCAGGGCCGGGGCCGTGCCGGCGGCCGGTCCACGACGACGACCACGGCGATAGCCGCCAGCCGGGGCGGGCTGTCCACCGGCGCCAGCACCAGCCCGCCCAGCGGCAGTGCCGCCACCGGCGCCTCCGGTTCCGCCGCCAGCGCGCCGCCCAGCCCCGTGGCCAGCGGGGCCACCCTGCCGGCCAGCGGTGGCGGCGAGGGTGGGGGGGAAGAGGACGGGCTGTCGGAACTGAAGGGCGTGCGCGTCGTGGCGGATGAGCGGCGCAACGCCCTGCTGATCTTCGGCTCCGGCGCGCAGTACGCCCTGCTGGAACAGGTGCTGACCCGCCTGGACGCGCCGCGCGAGCAGGTGCTGATCGAGGCGACGATCGCCGAGGTGACGCTGAACGACCAGCTGAACTTCGGCGTCCAGTGGTTCCTGGACCGGGGCAGCAGCACAGCGGGCTTTTCCAACACCAACGGCGCCACCGTGGGGGCCAGCTACCCCAACTTCAACTACACCTTCCTGACCCCCAATACCCGGGTGGTGCTGAACGCCCTGTCCAGCGTCACCGACGTGCAGGTGCTGTCGGCGCCCCGCCTGATGGTGCTGAACAACGAGACGGCGCGCCTGCAGGTGGGTGACGAGGTGCCGGTGGTGGTGCAGTCGGCCACCAGCACGCTGACCAGCGACAGCGCCGTGGTGAACTCAGTCGAATATCACGACACCGGCGTGATCCTGGAAGTGACGCCGCGCATCAACCGCAGCGGCGCCGTGGTGCTGGACGTGAACCAGGAGGTCAGCACCGTCACCAACACCACCACGTCCGGCATCGACAGCCCCACCATTCAGCAGCGCAAGATCACCAGCGTGGTGAACGTGCAGGATGGGGAGACGGTGGCCCTGGGCGGCCTGATCAGCGACACCTCCAGCCGCAACGGCGCCGGCATCCCCTACCTTCGCGACATCCCGGTGCTGGGCAAGCTGTTCGGCACCGACGGCCATACCAAGGGCCGGACCGAGCTGCTGGTCTTCCTGCGCCCGGTCATCGTGCGCGACGCCACCCGGGCGCGCGAGGTGACGGACGCCCTGCGCGCCAGCATGAGCCGCCTGGAAATCTTCGCCGGCGCCACCGGTGGCACGCCGGTACCGCCGCCGGCCGTGGTGCCGCCGCCGGTACAGACCATGCCCTTGCCGGCCACGCCGCCGTCCTACGAGCCGGCGGCGCCCATGGGGCGATGATGGCCGGGGGCGGGCCTAGGGGAGTGGGCTCCAGCAGGGACGGCTATGCCCTGCTGCTGGTCCTGTTCCTGCTGGCCATGGCCACGGCGGTGGGCCTGGTCGTCATGGGCAATGGCCTGTCGGCGCGCAAGCTGGCGCGCGTCGCCTCCATCGCGGCGGGGCAGGACCAGCGGGCGGCGGCCGCAACCTGGGTGGCGCTGGACGCCCTGCTGGCGCGGGGGGATGCCGACATCCCGCCGCCCCGGCGGCTGGTGCTGGACGGCCAGGCGCTGACCGTCATCGTGGCGCCGGAAACCGGCCGCATCGACCTCAACGGCCTGTCGCGCAAGGCGCTGGCCCAGGCCATCCACACCCTGGGCTTTTCGGAAGGCCAGGCGCTGAAGGCGGCCGATGCCATCGCCGCCTGGCGCGGCATGGATCCCCCGGGCGCCAGCGGCCTGGACCTGACCATCGATCCCGTGCGCGCCCTCTGGTCGCTTGAGGACCTGGATGCCATCCCGGGCCTGGATCCGGACGTCGCCGCCTGCCTTCGCCGCTGGGGCACGGTTTATGCCCGGGGCCCGTTCCGTGGCTTGGCGCCGCTGGTGCGCCGCCCTGGCGCGAAGCCGGCGGCGGGGGAGGGGCGGGGCGAGGGGCCGCTGGGCCTGGTCGCCGGCGGCATGGTGCGGGTGACGGTGGCGGAGGAGGGGCGGCCGCAGGTACGGCGCAGCGTGCTGCTGTATCGCGGCGTGGGCCGGCAGTCGGCCGGTTCCGGCACGGAGGCCGAGTCTCCCTGGCTTACGCTGGAATGGCAGCGCCCCGTCCTGGCCGGCCGCGACGCCTGCGCCGTGACGGATCGTCTGGGGACCGACCGGGGCGGGGTTCCCTGATGGGCGCGGCGGAAGACGTCCTGTGGACGGCACTCTCCCTCATGGCAGCCGCCCTGCTGGGCCTGGTGGCCGGCAGCTTCGCCATGGCGCTGGCCTGGCGCCTGCCGCGCGACGAGCCTTGGGTGACGGGACGGTCGCGCTGTCCCGCCTGCGGCACGCCGCTGGCGCCCTCGGCCCTGGTGCCGGTCTTCTCCTGGCTGGCGCTGGGGGGGCGGGCGCGCTGCTGCGGCGCCCCCATCCCGGTGGCCTATCCGGTGGGGGAGGCGTTGGCCGCGCTGGCCTTCATGGTGGCGGTGGCGCGCCTGGATTGGGGGCCGGAGACGGCGGCCCTGTGCCTGCTGGCCACCCTGCTGTTGGCCAGCGCCGTCATCGACCTGCGCCACCGCATCCTGCCCGATGGCCTGACCCTGGCGGCGGCCCTGTTGGGCCTGGGGTGCAGCCTGGCGGGTTGGACCGTGGCGCCGTTGCCGGGCCTGGCGGCGGCCGTCCTCGTCGCCCTGCCATTGCTGGCGGTGCGCTGGGCTCTCAGCCGGCGCTTGCGTCGGGTGGCGCTGGGCCTGGGGGATGTGAAGCTGTTCGCGGCCGCCGCCTGGTGGGTCGGCCCG
This sequence comes from Nitrospirillum amazonense, assembly GCF_029594735.1. Taxonomy (NCBI): domain Bacteria; kingdom Pseudomonadati; phylum Pseudomonadota; class Alphaproteobacteria; order Rhodospirillales; family Azospirillaceae; genus Nitrospirillum; species Nitrospirillum amazonense. The sequence continues at coordinate 1,466,408 of NZ_JARPAF010000004.1, read as the reverse complement.
GCCGGCATGCCCTGGCTGGTGCTTCTTTCCGCCGGCCTAGGCCTGGCGTTCTATCCGATCTGGTGGCTGGCCCGGCGGCATCAGGGGCGGGAGTGGACCGAAATGCCCTTCGGTCCCGCCATCGCGCTGGCCTTCTACGCGCTGGCCTGCTTCAGCCTGTGATCGTCACTTGTCGCCGGTATAGGCGGCTCGGCATTCGCCCACGTTGGCGCAGTTCAGGGACTGGGCGCCCGCAACGGTGCCGGTGTTCGCGGTGTTGTTGCGGGTCAGGCGGTCGCCCCGGCTGACCGGCGGCGGCTCAGGGGCGTAGATGCCTTTCAGCCGGCCGTATTCCTCATCATGGAAGGCCTTCACTTCTTCCGGCGAGGGCAGGAAGCTGGGGGTGACGATGATATCCTCGCCCATGGTCGCGTCTTGGCCCGGGTTCGTCGCCGGCCCGGCGGCCACCGGGGCGCCGCTCTGCGCCCGGGCCGCACCCGGCGACAGGGCGGCCGCCAGGATCAGCGCGAGCCAGCCCGCGCTTGTGATCGATCGCAATGTCATGATCAGCCCCCTTGGGTCAGCTAGGTATCTCAGCTTCGTATCAAGGCGTCGTCGTCCCCGCCGCACTCCGCCACGGCCTTCTGCCAGAAATGCCAGGCGATATAGGGCGCCAGGGTCAGCAGCAGGTTGATGGCGATGTGGCGCAGACAGTCGTTCAGGCCGGGCCAGGGCGTGGCCAAGGCGAAGCGGATTTCCAGTTCCATGATGCCGTGCGGATCGGCGGGCCGGATGAAGTCCAGGGTGCCGCTGCCGCCGATGATGCCCACGATCAGCATGGCGACGCTGGGCCACAGCGCCGCCATGCGCTGGCGGGTGGCCATCCAGGCGAAGACGGCCGCCAGGGCCAGGGGCAGGACCAGGCCGTGAACATAGGTGATGGTGGCGAAGGCGCTGTCGAACCAGTCGGGCAGCACGGGCCGGGCGTCCGGCGTGGGGCGATGCGTTTCCACGATGGCGGCGACGGCGGCGATGGCCAGCCCGTATGTCATCGCCACGCCCAGCATCGACCCCAGGCCGTAGACCGCCCAGGGTGCCCGGGCGCCCCAGGACCGGAAATCGCCGCGCGCCACCATCGCGCGGACTAGGTCGTCGGCCGTGCCCAGGCGGGCCAGGGCGCGGCTGTGCGCCTCCTCCGGCGCCAGGCCGGCGGCCAGTTCCTCGTCCGCCAGGTCGGCGGCGTGGTCGCGCAGTTCCGCGACATAGCGGCGGGCATGGCGGGGGGCGATGCCGGCGGTCAGCAGCCGGTGGCGCAGGGGGCCGAACATCTCAGGCATGTTGCACCCCGACCAAAATGGACTGGATGGCGCCGGTCAGGCGCGACCAGTTGCCGGCCAGGTCGTCCAGGCGCTGGGCGCCGGCGGCGGTCAGGGCGTAATAGACGCGGCTGCGGCCATTGACCGTCTTGCGGCTTGAGGACAGGGCGCCGTCGCGTTCCAGCGCATGCAGCACCGGATAGATCACGCCCTCGCCCAGGGCGATGGCGTCGCGGCTGCGCTCCCGGATGGCCTGGACCAATTCATAGCCGTACATCTCCTTCTCCCGCACCAGGCGCAGGATCAGCAGCTCGGGCACGCCGCTCATGAAGTTGGAATTGTTCTCTGCCATGGGACGTCTCTTGTCTCAGGTCTCGATCAGGTGACCATGCTCCGGGCCGCCGGGGCTTTGGGGGACGGCCTTGCGCCAGATGTGCCAGGCCAGATAGGGCACCAGGGTCAGCAGCAGGATCGCGGCGATGTGCCTGAGTGCCATGTCCAGGTTCACGTAGGGGCAGATGAAGGACCAGCCGACCACCAGCTCGACATAACCATCCGGCACCTTGGGCAACTGCACCTCCGCCACACCAGCGCCGCCGACGATCCCGACGATCAGCAGCGCCACGCTGGGCCACAGGGCCGGCATGCGCTGGCGTGTGGCCATCCAGGCGAGGGCGCCGCCGACCAGCAGCGGCAGGATCAGGTTGTGCAGATAGCCCAGGGTCATGGTCGCGGCACCGAACCAAGGGGGTAGTATCGGATGGGCGCCGGGGGCGGGGCGATGCGCCACCAGGATGCCGACGATGGCGCCCAAGGCTAGGCCATAGGTGGCCAGGACGCCCAGCAACGGGGCGACGCCATATACCGCCCACGGCGCGCGGGCGCCCCAGGATCGGAATTCACCGCTCTGCAGCAGGGCCTGGGCCAAGACCTCTTGCCCGCCCAGGCGCTTGAGCGCCAGCGCCTGCGCCTCCCGCAAGGGCAGGCCCGCGGCCATCTCCTCCGCCGTCAGGTCGGCCGCATGCTCCCGCAGTTCCATGACGTAGCGGCGCGCATGGCGGGGGGCGACACCGGCCATCAGCAGGCGTTCACGCAGGGCGTGGAACAGGTCGGACATGCGCGTCTCCGGGGGCGAGGAGCGACGGCACGCCCAGGCGCCGGTCAATACCTTGCAGCGCGAGGTATAATGCCTTGCGCCACAAGGTATGGCAAGAGCCATCCGCCATGGCTGCCCCGCCATTGCATGTTACCGGTATCAGGCCTACATTCCCGATCGCGACCGTTGATGCCGCACGCCCTCGAATGGCCCAGCTAAAAGGCACGTCCACCGGGGAAGTGTGGATTTATCGTACAAATTTGGCTAACAAGGGGCGGCGCCCCGGCAACAGGCCACCCGTCGGGGGGGCCACCAGAGGGATAGGAACACCAGATGTCTTTGCACGGTAAGCTGCTGATCGGCAGTGCCCGCGTCGCCACCGACGCCACCTTCACCGCCATCGATCCCGCCACCAACGGGGCTCTGGACACCGCCTTCGCTCAGGGTGGCCCCGACCATGTGGCCCAGGCCTGCGCGCTGGCTTGGGAGGCCTTCGACACCTTCCGTGAAACCAGCCTGGAAGTGCGGGCCAGCCTGCTGGAAAAGATCGCCGACAACATCCTGGCCCTGGGCGACGCCCTGCTGGAGCGTGTCGGCCAGGAAAGCGGCCTGCCGCGCGCCCGCCTGGAAGGCGAGCGGGGCCGCACCATGGGTCAGCTGCGCCTGTTCGCCAGCGTGGTGCGCCAGGGTGATTGGCTGGGCGTGCGCGTGGACCCGGCCATGCCGGAGCGCAAGCCGCTGCCCCGCGCCGACCTGCGCCTGCGCCACATCCCGGTGGGCCCGGTCGCCGTGTTCGGCGCCAGCAACTTCCCCTTGGCCTTCTCCGTGGCCGGTGGCGACACCGCCTCGGCCCTGGCCGCCGGCTGCCCGGTGGTGGTGAAGGGCCATCCCGCCCACCCCGGCGCCAGCGAGATGGTGGGTGAGGCCATCGCCGCCGCCGTCAAGGAACTGGGCCTGCCCGAGGGCGTGTTCAGCCTGCTGAGCGGCACCACCAACGAGTTGGGCGGCGCCCTGGTCGCCGACCCGCGCATCAAGGCCGTGGGTTTCACCGGCTCCCGCGCCGGCGGTCTGGCCCTGGTGCGCATTGCCCAGAGCCGTCCGGAGCCCATCCCCGTTTATGCGGAGATGAGCAGCATCAACCCGGTGCTGCTGATGCCCGCCGCCCTGAAGGCGCGTGCCGAGGCCCTGGGCCAGGCTTTCGTCGGTTCCCTGACCATGGGTGCCGGCCAGTTCTGCACCAACCCCGGCCTCATCATCGCCGTCGAGAGCCCCGACCTGGAGCGTTTCATCGCCGCCGCCACCGAGGCGATCGGCAAGACCACGCCCTTGGTCATGCTGACCCCCGGCATCGCCAAAGCCTACAAGCAGGGCGTGAAGGCCCTGGCCGACAGCCCCAGCACCACCATCCTGGCCCAGGCGGCCGAGGGCGAGGGCAACACCTGCTCCGGCGTGCTGTTCAGCGTGACGGCGGCCGACTTCGTGGCCGACCCGGCCCTGGCGCACGAGGTCTTCGGCTCGTCCTCCGTCATCGTCCGCTGCCCGGACATCGACGCGGTGAAGGCGGTGCTAGAAGGCCTGGAAGGCCAGCTGACCGCCACGCTGCACCTGGATGAGGCGGACTATGACGCCGCCGCCACCCTGCTGCCCACGCTGGAACGCCGTGTGGGCCGCATCCTGGCCAACGCCTGGCCGACGGGTGTCGAGGTTTGCCATTCCATGGTGCACGGCGGCCCGTACCCGGCCACCTCCGACTCCCGCACCACCTCGGTGGGCACGCTGGCCATCGACCGCTTCCTGCGCCCGGTCTGCTACCAGGACCTGCCGGATGCGCTGCTGCCGGCGGCGGTGAAGCATGGTAATCCGCTGGGCCTGAACCGCCGCGTCGACGGCGTGGTGCAGCCCGGCAAGTAAGTCGCCACGGGGGGCGGGCCGGAAACGCGGCCCGCCCCTTTTTTATAAAAATCAGGGGAGCTCAAGAGCGCATGTCACCGATCAAGATCGGCCTGGTGGGCGTGGGCAAGATCGCCCGCGACCAGCACCTGCCCGTCATCGCCGCCAATTCGGATTATGACCTGGTGGCGGTGGCCAGCCGCAATGCCACGCTGGACGGCGTGGACAGCTACGGCAGCCTGGACGCCCTGCTGGACGCCCGGCCGGAGATCGAGGCCGTCGCCCTCTGCACCCCGCCGCAGGGCCGCCATGCCCTGGCCCGCCACGCGCTGGAGCGTGGCGTCCATGTGCTGCTGGAAAAGCCGCCGGGGGCCACCCTGGCCGAGGTGCACGACCTGGTTGGCCTGGCCAAGGAAAAGGGTCTGGCCCTGCTGGCCACCTGGCATTCCCGGTACGCCCCGGCGGTGGAACCTGCCCGCGCCTGGCTGGCGGGCCGCACGCTGAAATCGGTGTCGGTGTCGTGGAAGGAAGACGTGCGCCATTGGCACCCGGGCCAGGAGTGGATCTGGCAGCCGGGTGGCCTGGGCGTGTTTGATCCCGGCATCAACGCCCTGTCCATCATCACCCACATACTGCCGCGTGCCCTGGTGCTGAAGGCCGCCACGCTGGAATTCCCGGCCAACCGCCAGGCCCCCATCGCGGCCCAGCTGGACTTCCAGGACCTGTCCGGCGTGCCGGTGCGGGCGGAGTTCGACTGGCGCCAGACCGGCCCCCAGAGCTGGGACATCGTGGTGGAGACCACGGATGGTACCCTGGCGCTGAACCGTGGCGGTGCCGCCATGAGCATCGACGGCGTCGCCCATCTGGAAGAACCGGAGGCGGAATACGCCAACCTCTACGCCCTGTTCAGCCGCCTGGTGCGCGACCGCCAGGTGGATGTGGACCTGGCCCCGCTCAGCCATGTGGCCGATGCCTTCCTGTGCGGTCACCGCGTGCTGGTGGAAGAGTTCCACGACTAAGCCCGACTGCTGCGGTTCCAGGGTCCGAGAAAGCCGGCAGCGCCCCCGCCGGCTTTTCATTGGTGTGAAAGCGCTTGGAGGGAACGGTGGAGCCATCCACGACTTCTGGAAGGTGTCGGGAATATCCATGACATCTACGATCCAGATGAATGCGAGAACCGTCGTGCTGTCGGTAGCTATGGCACGGTCTTTCCGACCTATGACGCTGATCTTTTTCAGCCGTCTTCGCTCAAGGTCGTAATGATCGCCAGCGCTCATACTTCGGACGATAAGCTCCCGCCGGCGATGTGGGGGTTCCACACTTTGCCCAGAACTGGTGACAGGCCGGCAGCAACGGCGTAGCCTCATGCATGGCGGGTAGGGCGTCCCTCCAGCGGCTAGCCGCTAGGATCAAGTGCGGTGCCATGAAGAGCGGGGCCTCATGAGCAATCAGCCAGCACAGTTGTCAAATCTAGTTTGCGGGTTCGCGAAACGAATCGTGGTAATATGCGGATTATTGACTCTAAATTCCGCCGCAATGGCTGAAGAGAACTGTGCAGGTGCTAATATATTGAGCGCTGACTGGGCATCAGATTGGAGCGATAAAAATCTGGAAAGTGTGTTGGCGTTGTATTCGTCAGATGCGATATTTCTGCCGAGCTCGCATGAGCGCTGGGCTGGTCTTACGGAAATTCGTCAAAACTTCGCCGCCCTACAGGAAAAATTTGCACCTGACATTCATCTGAAGAGCCTTGTCTGCGAAGCCTCCGGTGATCTCGCTTACGATAGTGGGCAATACGAAGAAGTATTACTGCCAATAAAAGGTGGGCCGGTGATGCACTTCAGTGGTGATTACCTTTTCATCTTTCGGCGCGAAGCATCTGTGTGGAAAATTCTAGAGCAAACTTTCACGGTCTACGATCCGAAGAATCTGTAATTTCATGAGCGGCTCCTGGCTTTAACAAAAAAGGTGATCGCCTCTTTTGATAAAGGGATTGCGCTCGCTGAACAGAACGGCAGTGCCAATCCGGAAACATTGCGCAAGCGTCTCGCACGGCTGTCGTCGCAGGAGGTTCAAAGATAGCTAGCGCAATCGCGTCGCCATCAGCCTCCTGCCGGATCTGTCCTTCAATCCGGGGCTCGCGGCGGAATACAACCGCTTCTGCGGACTTCGCCATCCCCAATGGGGGAAAAGGCGGCGGCGCTTTCCGGCACCGCCGCCTTGTTCCTGTCCGCGCCTCAGTGGTTGTCGCGCGGGATGCCGTTGGTCTGGGCCACGCGCTGATACTTCACCGCCGGCTCCAGCACGGCGCCGTCGCCCAGCTGGCCGACCATGCCGCGCTGGATTTCCTGCCACGGCGTCTGGCTGGCGGGGTACTGGTAGCCGCCGGCGGCCTCCAGGGTCTGGCGGCGGGCCGCCAGTTCGGCGTCGCTGATCAGGATGTTGGCGGTGCCGGCCCTAAGGTCGATGCGCACCCGGTCGCCCGTGCGCAGCAGGGCGATGGTGCCGCCGGCCGCCGCCTCCGGCGAGGCGTTCAGGATGGAGGGGGAGCCGGAGGTGCCGGACTGCCGGCCGTCGCCGATGCAGGGCAGGGCGGTAATGCCCTGCTTGATCAGGTAAGCGGGCGGCCGCATGTTCACCACCTCGGCGGCACCCGGGTAACCCACCGGGCCGGCGCCGCGCATGAACAGCAGGGTATGGGCGTCGATGCCCAGGGCCGGGTCGTCGATGCGGTGGTGGTAATCCTCCGGCCCGTCGAACACCACGGCCCGGCCCTCGAAGGCGTCCGGGTCGTCGGGGTTGGACAGGTAGCGGTCGCGGAACTCATCCGAGATCACGCTGGTCTTCATGATGGCGTTGTCGAACAGGTTGCCGCGCAGCACCAGGAAGCCGGCATCCTTCTTCAAGGGCTGGCCGAAGGGACGGATGACGTCGGGCAGCTTGATCTCGGCATCGCGGCAATTGTCGCCGATGGTCTTGCCGTTGGCGGTCAGCGCGCCTTCGTGGATCAGGCCCTGCTTCATCAGTTCCGCCACCACGGCCGGCACGCCACCGGCGTGGTGATAATCCTCACCCAGGTATTCGCCCGCCGGCTGCAGGTTCACCAGCAGCGGCACCTTGTGGCCATGGGTCTGCCAATCCTGAAGTTCCAGGTCCACGCCGATGTGCCGGGCGATGGCCGCCAGATGGATGGGGGCGTTGGTGGAACCGCCGATGGCGGAGTTCACCACGATGGCGTTCAGGAAGGCCTCGCGCGTCATGATGTCCGACGGCTTCAGGTCCTCGTTCACCATTTCGACAATGCGCTTGCCGGTCTCATAGGCGATCTGCTGGCGCTCGCGGTAGGGGGCGGGGATGGCGGCGGAGCCCGGCAGCTGCATGCCCAGCACCTCAGCCAGGCTGTTCATGGTCGTGGCCGTGCCCATGGTGTTGCAATAACCGGTGGAGGGGGCGGAGCTGGCCACCAGCTCGATGAACTTGCGCTGGTCGATCTCGCCAGCCGCCAGCATCTGGCGGGCCTTCCACACGATGGTGCCGGAGCCGGTGCGCTCGCCATTGTGCCAGCCGTTCAGCATGGGGCCGACGGACAGGGCGATGGCCGGGATGTTGACCGTGGCGGCGGCCATCAGGCAGGCGGGCGTGGTCTTGTCACAGCCGATGGTCAGCACGACGCCGTCCAGCGGGTAGCCGTGCAGCAGTTCCACCAGGCCCAGGTAGGCCAGGTTGCGATCCAGGCCGGCCGTGGGACGCTTGCCGGTTTCCTGGATGGGATGGACGGGGAATTCGATGGCGATGCCGCCGGCTTGGCGGATGCCCTCGCGCAGGCGCTGGGCCAGCACCAGGTGGTGACGGTTGCAGGGGCTGAGGTCCGACCCCGTCTGGGCGATGCCGATGATGGGCATGCCCGACTGCAGCTCATCCAGGGTCAGGCCGTAGTTCAGGTAGCGCTCGAGATACAGCGCCGTCATGTCCGGGTTGTCGGGGTTGTCGAACCAGGCGCGGGACCGCAGTTTGGGCTTGCCGTTGGAAGGATCGGACGACGTCATTGCAGGGCTTTCTTCAGGAATGCGGTCAAGGCGTTGAATGGGAAGGCGGGGGAACTTCAGGCGGCGTCGGGGTCGGGCAGGTCCAGCCGGCCGAACCCGGAATCGATGACGGCCAGCATGGCGTGCGCGGCGGCCGCGCTGTCGCCCGCCTCGATGGCGTCGGCGATGGCGGCGTGGCTGTCGACCACCTCCTGCTGCAGGACGGTTTCATCCACGGGGGACGAGAGCGAGAACGAGGCCAGCAGCGCCGCCTCGATCACCGCCGCCAGCGACCGCATCATGGGGTTGCCTGAGGCGGCGCTGACCGCGACGTGGAAGGCCAGGTCCGCTTCCGCGAAGCTGCGCCGGTTGTGTCCGGGCTCCGCCATGCGGGCGACGGCGCGGCGCATGTCGGCCAGCTGTTCGGGTGTGCGGCGCTTGGCCGCCAGGGCGGCGGCCCGCGGCTCCACCGCGCTGCGCATCTCATAAAGGTGGCGGCGCATGGCGTCGTCCAGGCCCAAGCTGACGCGCCACGACAGCAGGTCGGCATCGAAGAAGTTCCAATGCGTCGGATCCTGCACCTTGGTGCCCACCCGCGTCTTGGAAACGACCAAGCCCTTGGCCGCCAGGGTTTTCATCACCTCCCGCAACACCGTGCGCGAGATCTGGAAGCGGACCAGCAGGTCCGGCTCCGGCGGCAGGTTCACGCCCACGGGCAGGGCGCCGCTCAGGATCTCCATGCCCAGGGTGCGCACGATCTGTTCATGGTGCGACAGGGGGCGTTCAGGCGATGACCAGGTCGAGAGGGTCATGGGCGCGGCTCAGCTGGCGGACGGCGCGGCGGCGCCGGAGGAGGGACGGGAAGCGGGGGCCGACGTGGCCTGATTGGGCGTGTTGGGCGCGGCGGGACCTGCCCCCGACCGGCCATACCGGGCGGAGGCCACCAAAATCAAGCGTTGTACGGCGATGAACAGGAAGAGCAGGGCCCCGATGGCGATTTTGGTCCACCAGCTGGACAGCGTGCCGTCGAAGGTGATCCAGGTCAGGATCAGCCCCTGGATCAGCACGCCGATGAAAGAGCCGGCCACGCCACCCACGCCGCCGGTCAGCAGCGTGCCGCCGATGACCACCGCCGCGATGGCGTCCAGCTCCACCCCGGTGCCCGTCAGGGCATAGCCGGACCGGGTGTAGAGGGAGAAGACGATGCCGGCCAGCGCCGCCATCAGACTGCAGAAGGCATGCACCAGGATCGTGGTGCGCCCGGTGTTGATGCCCATCAACTGGGCGAAATGGCCGTTGCCGCCCAGCGCGAACACCCGCGCGCCGAAGCGTGTGCCGTGCAGCAGGATACCCCCGGCCAGGAAGGTCAGCAGCATGATGCCGGCCACCAGCGTCAGCCGGCCGCCCCCGGGCAGGGTCAGGGCTGCGGCTGCGAGGGTGTCGTAGGCGGCGTTGTGGATGGGGATGGAATCGGTGCTGATCAGCAGGGCGCAGCCCCGGGCGAGGAACATGGCCGTCAGGGTGACGATGAAGGCCGGCGCCTTCAGGTAATGGATGGCGGCACCCACGCCGGCGCCGAACAGGCCACCCAGCGCCAGCACCAGGGCGAAGGCCAGCGCCGGGGGCAGGCCGGCGCCCTCGATCAGGCGGGCCAGCGCCACCGTGGTCAAGCCCATGACGGCGCCCACCGACAGGTCGATGCCGCCGGCCACCACCACCACGGTCATGCCGACCGCCAGGATGCCCAGAAAGGCGTTGTCTGTCAGCAGGTTGCCCATGACGCGCAGGCCCAGCATGGCCGGATATTGGGCGGCGCAGACGGCATAGATCAGGACGAAGACCACCACCGTCGCCAGCAGCGGCAGGGTGCGGGTGTTCATGAAACGGCCCATCACGCCTGGGCCTCCTTATTCTTGAAGCGCGCCAGCAGGGACTGGGCCAACGGCCGGAAGGCGGGCGATTGCTGGGTCAGCACGGCGGCGACCACCAGCGCCATCAGCACCAGGTTCAACTCCGGCGGCAGGCCCGCCCGCAGGATGGCGGTACGCATGGCCTGCAAGACCAGGGCGCCCAGGACGGAGCGGCCAATGCTGAACCGCCCGCCATACAGGCTGGTGCCACCGATGACGACGGCCAGGATGGCGTCCAGCTCCAGCCACAGGCCGGCGTTGTTGGCGTCGGCCCCCTTGATGTCGGCCGTGGCGATCAGGCCGGCCAGCGCCGCCATCAGACCGGACCAGACATAGACGGCGCCCAGCACCAGGCTGGTATGGACGCCGGCCAGGCGGCTTGAGCGCGGATTGGTGCCCACCGCCTCAACGAACAGCCCCAGCGCGGTCGCCCGCACCAGCAGGCCGGTAAGGCCCGCGGCGGCCAGGGCCAGCACCACCGGCAGGGGCAGCGCCGCCAGCGTCGCGCCGGCCACGGCGATCAGGTGCGGCTCGGTGAAGGTCAGGATGCGGCCCTCGGTGATCAGCTGGGCGATGCCGCGTCCGGCCACCATCAGGATCAGCGTGGCGACGATGGGCTGCAGGCGGAACACCGCGACCAGCAGCCCGTTCCACAGGCCGCAGACCAGGCCGGTGGCCAGCGCCGCCAGGATGGCCAGTGGCCAAGCGAGGCCGGCGTTCACGCCCGCCGCCGCGACGGCGCCGGATATCGCCATGATGACGCCCACCGACAGATCGATACCGCGCGTGGCGATGACCGGGGCCATGCCCACGGCCAGCAGCATGACGGGCGCCCCCCGGTTCAGGATGTCGATCAGGCCGCCGAACAGCCGCCCGTCCTGCAGGCGCAAGTCCAGGAAGCCCGGTGCCACGAAGACATTGACCAGCAGCGCCAGCACCAGCAGCGCCAGCTGTGGCCGCGCGGCTTTCAGGCGGATCAGAATAAAGGCGCTCATGCCGCACCTTGGGTGTGATGGTCCGCCGCGATGGCGTTGACGATGGCGGCGGGGGTGATGGAGTCCCCTTCCAGCAGGCCGGCGGGGGCGCGATCGCGCATGACCAGCACCCGGTCGGAGTAGGCGGCCACTTCCTCGATCTCGGACGAGATGACGTAGAGGGCCATGCCCCGGTCCCGCAGGTCCTCCAGCAGGCGCACGATTTCGGCATGGGCGCCCACGTCGATGCCGCGCGTGGGCTCATCCAGGATCAGCAGGCGGGGTTCGGTGGCCAGCCAGCGGGCCAGCAATGCCTTCTGCTGGTTGCCGCCCGACAGCAGCTGGATGGGCTTTTCCGCATCCGGTGTGCGGATGTCCAGCAGTTTGATGTAACGGTTGGCCAACTCATGCTGCTGCGCCGTGGACAGACGTCGCCACCAGCCGCGCTTGGCCTGCAGGGCCAGCACGATGTTTTCCCGGATGCTGAGGCCGGCGACGATGCCATCCAGCTTGCGATCCTCCGGGCAAAAGCCGAAACCCAGGCGGATGGCGTCGCGCGGGCTGCGCAGGGTGACGGCCTTGCCGTCGACCAGCAGCTGGCCCTGGTCGGCCGTCTCCACCCCGAACAGCAACAGGGCGGTTTCCGTGCGGCCGGAGCCCAGCAGCCCGGCGGCCCCCAGCACGGCGCCGGCGTGCAGCGCCGCGTCGAAAGCCCCCACCAAGCGGCGCCGGCCCAGGCCTTCCGCCCGCACCAGCGGGGCGCCGGCGGGGATGGCCGCGGCCGGGCGGCGGCTCAGGTGGCTTTCCGCCGTGGGTGTCTTGCCCAGCATCATGGCCACCAGGTCCAGGCGGGGCAGGTCGGCGGTCCGCCGCTCCCCCACCAACCGGCCGTTGCGCAGCACGGTGATGCGGTCGGTCAGGGCATAGACCTGGTCCAGGAAATGGGTGACGAAGACGATGGCCAGGCCCTGGTCGCGCAAGCTGCGCAGCAGGGTGAACAGGGTCTGCACCTCCGCCGTGTCCAGGCTGGCGGTGGGTTCGTCCAGGATCAGCACCTTGGCCGACAGGTCCACCGCCCGGGCGATGGCGATCAGCTGCTGCACGGCGGTGGAAAAGTCGGACAACGGCCGGCTGGCGTCGATGGTGAGGCCGAAGCGGCGCAGCAGGGCCGCACCCTCCCGGTTCATGCGCGACCGGTGCACCAGGCCCCAGCGCGTCGGCTCCCGCCCCAGATACAGGTTCTGCGCCACCGACAGGTTGGGCAGCAGCGTGATCTCCTGATAGACGGCGGCGATGCCGGCCTTCACCGCCCCGCCGGGGCCGTCCGGATCGATCTCCACGCCGTCCACGGTGATGGTGCCGCCGTCACGCGGCTGGGCGCCCGTCAGCAGGTTGATCAGCGTTGACTTGCCGGCGCCGTTCTCCCCCAGCAGGGCGTGGATTTCGCCCGCCCGCAGGGTCAGGTCCACGCCGTCCAGGGCGCGCACGCCGGGATACTGCCGGGTCAGGCCCCGGGCCGCCAGCACCACCGGGGGTGGGGTGACCGCCATCAGTACAGGTCCTTGCGACGGGCGTATTCAGCGGCGGCGGTGTCGGGCTCATACAGCTTGGACGGCGTCTGCACCCACTTGGGCGGCGGGGCGTGGTCCTTGCGGTAGGCCAGCAGGATGTCGTAGGCGCGCGGCGCCATGTCCGGGGCCAGTTCCACGGTGGCGTTGGCATCGCCATCGGCCATGGCCTTGAAGATATCGGGCACACCGTCGATGGACACGGTCAGGATGTCGGTACCCGGCTTCAGGCCCGCCTCCTTGATGGCCTGGATGGCGCCGATCATCATGTCGTCGTTGTGGGCATAGACGGCGCAGATGCTGCCCGGCGCCTCGGCCTTCAGGAAGCCCTCCATGACCTCCTTGCCCTTGGCGCGGGTGAACTCGCCCGACTGGGTGCGCACCAGGTGCAGGTTGGGGGCGGTCGCGATGGCCTCCTCGAAGCCCTTCTTGCGGTTGGCCACCAGGCTGGCGCCCACCGTGCCCTGGATTTCCACGATGCGGCAATCGCGGCCCTGCACCTTGCCCGCCAGCCAGCGGCCGGCCACGCGCCCCTCCTCGATGGTGTCCGAGGTGACAGCCGTCAGGTAGAGGTCGACGTTGGGTGTGTCGATCTGCCGGTCCAGCAGGATGACGGGGATGTTGGCGGCCTTGGCCTCGCCCAGCACCTCATCCCAACCGCTGGAGACCACGGGGGCCAGCAGGATGGCGTCCACGCCCTGCGCGATGAAGGAACGCACGGCCTTGATCTGGTTTTCCTGGCGCTGCTGCGCGTCGGAGAATTTCAGGGTGATGCCCCGCTGCTCCGCCCCCTGGCGGGCCAGCTTGGTCTCCGCGGCGCGCCAGCCGGATTCCGACCCGATCTGGGAAAAGCCCACCGTCAGGCCCTTCTTGTCGCCGCTGTCGCATCCGGCCGCCAGGCTGCCCAGCAGCACCGCCGTTCCGATACCCAGCATCCGACGCGCCAGACCCTGGCGAGAGATTTTCCGGCTTCCCAGCAGCGTTTTCATATCCATCCCTGTCTCATGTTCACCCCGTCGGGGCCGTCCGCCGACTATCCTTTCCAGGAGATGGCGGCCGTTTGTTATGGGTCATATGATATTATTTATGGGGGCTACTCAAGCCCCTTTGCATCCCCGAACGTCGTCCCCGTGTGACGAAGTCGCTTGCCCCCGAAAAGGGCTTGGACTAGACAGAAATAGTATTATTAAATGAGCACGTCCAGCCCTCTGGTGCCGTCATCCCGGCAGGGTGGACCACAGTCACGCAAAACAATCGTCAGGGAAACACCCATGGTCCTGCGTCTCCTCCAATATGTCGACGCCACGGGCGCCCGTGCCGTCGCCGCCCGCCACGATGATGGCCCGGCGCACACGGTGCCGGGCGTCGCCAGCATCTATGAGCTGGCGCAGCGGGCCATCGCCGGGGGCACGGGTTTTGCGGCGGTGGTCGAGGCGGCGGGCGTGGGCGGTGCCGTGGACCTGGCTGCCTTGGTGGCCGAGGGCCGCCTGTTGGCGCCGCTGGACCATCCCGATACCGCCCACCTGCTGGTCACCGGCACGGGCCTGACCCACCTTGGGTCGGCGGAGGGCCGGGACAAGATGCACAAGGATCTGGCCGATCCCGCCAAGCAGACCGATTCGATGCGCATGTTCCGCCTGGGGCTGGAGGGCGGCAAGCCGGCCGCAGGGCAGGTGGGGGCGCAGCCGGAATGGTTCTTCAAGGGGGACGGCAGCATCGTCACGGCGCCCGAGGCGCCGCTGGCCTCTCCCGCCTTCGCCCTGGACGGCGGGGAGGAGCCGGAGATCGTGGGCCTCTACGTCATCGGTCCCGACGGCACGCCTTTCCGCCTGGGCTACGCCTTGGGCAACGAGTTCTCCGACCACGTGACGGAGCGGCAGAACTATCTCTACCTGGCGCATTCCAAGCTGCGCCCCTGCTCCTTCGGGCCGGAACTGCTGGTGGGGCCGCTGCCGGCCGACATCCGGGGGACGACGCGCATCGTCCGCGATGGCCAGGTGGCGTGGGAGAAGCCCTTCCTGTCGGGTGAGGCCAACATGTGCCACAGCCTGGCCAACCTGGAACACCATCACTTCAAGTACGCCGGCTTCCGCCGCCCCGGCGATGCCCATGCGCATTATTTCGGCACCGCCACCCTGTCGTTCAGCGACGGCTTCACCACCCGGCCGGGCGACCGGTTCGAGGTGGAGGCCGCACCCTTCGGCCTGCCGCTGCGCAACCCGCTGACGGTGAAGGAAGCGGAAGCGGTGACCGTGACGGCGCTGTAGCCCGCGACTGCGGGTGCCGGAGATTTCTGGGGAGCCGAAGGCGGACTGGAAATCGAGCCAAGGCCACGGATGTGGCCGCCCGGCGCCTGAGGGGGCATTTGAGCGGTCACGATCAAATGCCGCACGTATAAGCGCCACGCCCGCGCACCGGCGCCCATCCTAAGTCGGATGGGTAATTTTTTACGGCGACACACCTGCAACCGCCCTCCCCGCCGGGGAGGGCGGTTTTCGGCGTTTGTCTGTCGCGACGCGACTTAACTATTTGAAGTAGCGCAAAGTTTGGTCGCCGCTGATGCGTCGGCGACACACTTTCGAATAAATCATACGATATACGATATAAGATATTTGACAGGTCCGTGGCATTTGCGGGACGGTTGTTCAGCGCGCACTAACGGGGGTGCGCGGTCTGGGAGATAAGAATGCAAAAGATTCATGCGAAGTCCGCCCCCGGGTCGGTGCTCCGCTCGGGCCGCGCGTCGGTCCTGGCGGCGGGGGCCGCCATGGTGGCATTGATGGCGGGTGGCCAGGCGCTGGCCCAGTCCGTCGATGACCTGCAGGAAATCGTCATCACCGGTTCGCGCATCAAGCAGGCGAACCTGACGACGGCCAGCCCCCTGACCACGGTGGGGTCGCAGGACCTGCAGTATCAGGGCACGACCAATATGGTGGACGCCCTGAACCGTCTGCCGCAGGTGACGGCGGACGCCAACGATAACGTGTCCAACGGCGCCGACGGCACGTCGCGCGTCAACCTGCGCAACCTGGGTTCCAACCGAAACCTGGTGCTGATCGACGGCCAGCGCATGCTGCCGCCGGAAACCGCCGACATCAACTTCATCCCCACCGCGATGGTGGACCGGGTGGATGTGGTCTCGGGCGGCGCCTCGGCGGTGTACGGTTCCGACGCCGTGTCGGGTGTCGTGAACTTCATCCTGCGCAAGAACCTGGATGGCGTGCGCGCCGACGTGCAGTACAGCATCGCGCAGCACGACAACGGCAACACCGCCCTGCGGTCCCTCAGCCAGGCCAAGAACTTCACCACCGCGCCCAGCGAGGTGTGGGACGGCATCAAGAAGGACATCAGCGTCGCCGCCGGCACCAACTTCGACGGCAAGAAGGGCAACGTCACGCTGTTCGCCGGCTATCACTATTCCATGCCGGTGACGCAGAATAAGCGTGACTATTCCAACTGCGACCTGAACCTGAAGGACGCCAACACCTTCATCTGCGGCGGCTCCAGCAACAACGCCTATGGCCTGTTCTATCCGCTATCGGGTCCCAACGCGAACACCACCCTGGTGAACGCCAAGGACGGCAGCAAGACCTGGGTGCCGTACAACAGCAGCTTCGCCTACAACTACACGCCTACCAACTACATCCAGCGCACCGACAAGCGCGAGACCGGCGGCCTGGCCGCCCACTATGAATTTGCCAAGGAAATCGAAGCCTACGGCAACTTCATGTACATGAACGACCACAGCTTCTCGCAGGCGGCACCGTCCGCGCTGTTCCAGGGCACGACGTTCAACATCAACTGCAACAACCCGCTGATGTCGTCGGCCCAGGCGTCCACGCTGTGCGGCGCCGACGCCGGCACCAACACCGATGCGCAGACCTTTATCGGTTACCGTCTGACCGGCCCCGGCAGCCAGCCGCGCCGTGACGACCTGCGCCATATCGATTACCGCTTCACCGGCGGCTTCCGCGGCGAGGTGTGGGACGGCTGGAGCTACGACGCCAACTTCCTGTGGTCCAAGGCCATCCTGAACGAGACCTACATGAACAACGTCGACAACACCAAGGCGCAGCGCGCCCTGGAGGTCGTCAACGTGAACGGCGTGCCCACCTGCAAGTCGGTGATCGACGGCACCGATCCGACCTGCGTGCCCATCAACGTCTTCCAGTACAACGGTATCAGCCAGGCCGGTTACAACTACCTCTATTCCCCCAGCCACACCCATGGCGCCCAGACGGAAAAGGTGGGCAGCCTGTCCATCAACGGCGATCTTGAGCAGTACGGGATCAAGAGCCCGTGGGCCAAGAAGGGGGCGGCCATCGCCCTGGGCTTCGAACACCGCGAGGAAACGCTGCTGTTCGAGGCGGACCAGGTGGCCCAGGCCAACGGCACCCTGCCGTCCCACGGCAGCATCAGCGTGGATGAAGGCTACGGCGAACTGCAGTTCCCCATCATCCAGGACAAGCCCCTGGTCGAGGAACTGCTGTTCAACACCGGCTACCGCTACTCCAAGTACGACTACCTGGACGGCGGCGTCAGCACCTACAAGTTCGAGCTGCAGTACGCCCCGGTCAGCGACGTCCGCTTCCGGGGCAGCTACAACCGCGCCGTCCGTGCCGCCAGCATCTCCGAACTGTTCGCGCCGACCACGCTGGGCAACGTCGCGGCGGTGGATCCCTGCTCCGGCTCCAGCCCGACGGCCTCGGCGGCCCAGTGCGCCCTGACCGGCGTCACCTCGGCCCAGTACGGCCACATCGCCGACTGCCCCTCGGCCGTCTGCGTCACCCAGGGCGGCGGCAACAGCGCGCTGAAGCCGGAAACGGCGGACACCTTCACCGCCGGCGTGGTGCTGACCCCGACCTTCATTCCCAACTTCTCCGCCACGCTGGACTACTACACCATCAAGGTTGACGGCTACATCTCGGCGCTGGACGCCCAGACGGTCATCAACCAGTGCGTCCAGACCGCCAATCCGTACTTCTGCGGCCTGTTCCACCGCGCCAAGGGCTCGGGCGTGCTGTTCGGCACCGACGGCTATATCATCGCCGGCAACCAGAACACCGGTCACCTGCAGACCTCGGGTGTCGACATCGACGTGTCCTACAAGCTGGCCTTGGAAGACGTCGTCAACCGCAACTGGGGCGACCTGGACTTCAACCTGACGGGCAGCGTGTTGCTGACCCGTGAGACCCAGCCGCTGCCCAGCCTGGGCACCTATGACTGCACCGGTCTGTTCGGGCCGACCTGCGGCCAGCCCAACCCGCGGTGGCGCCACCAGTTGCGCACCACCTGGTCCAGCCCGTGGGTCCCGGCCACGGTGTCCCTGAACTGGCGCTTCATCGGCCCGACGTCGCTGTCCAGCAACACGGCCAACGACTTCCTGGCCTCCGACTTTGTCGGCATCAACGCCAAGCTGCCGTCGTACAGCTACTTCGACCTGGCGATGACCTACAAGATGACCGACTACCTGTCGCTGCGCGCGGGTGTGAACAACATCCTCGATCGCGACCCGCCGGCCATTGCCTCCAGCCTGCTCAGCAGCTTCGGCAACGGCAACACCTATCCGGGTGTCTACGACCCGCTGGGCCGCACCATCTTCGTCGGTGCGACGGTGGAGTTCTAAGGCCTGGGCCTGGAACGGAGATATCCCCGCCCGGGTGGTCCCGGGCGGGGTTTTTTGTTGGAAAGCGGGCCTTCCGCGCCACAAAATGTCGTTTGAAACGGCTAGGGCAGTTAAGGTGTTGACGCCCGCGCTGATCGGTGTCCAAACAGCTTTCAGCCGACATGCGTCGCCCCAGGGCAAGGGGGCGGGGCCCCTCAGGGGAAAAGGTCGGCGGCGGGGGCTAAAACACGTTCTAGATGGGGACTGCTTTATGACGTTCTGGACGCGCCGTAAGGCGTTGGACGCTTTGGCGCACGTGGACCAAAGCCGGCAGTTGCGCAAGACCTTGAGCTGGCCGCACCTGGTGGCCCTGGGCATCGGCGGCATCATCGGCACGGGCATCTATACCCTGACCGGCATCGGTGCCGAGCGCGCCGGCCCCGCCGTCATCCTGGCCTTCGCCGCCTGCGGCATCCTCTGCGCCTTCGCGGCCCTGACCTACGCCGAAATGGCCACCATGATGCCGGCGGCCGGCAGCGCCTACACCTACACCTACTCGGTATTGGGCGAGGGGCTGGCCTGGATCATCGGCTGGTCCCTGGTGCTGGAGTATGCCGTCACCTGCAGCGCCGTGGCGGTGGGCTGGTCCGGCTATATGGTCGGTCTGCTGGAAAGCATGGGCATCCATTTGCCCAAGGAACTCATCGCGGGACCTTATGCCGGCGGTATCGTCAACCTGCCGGCCATCGTCATCACCGCGCTGGTCACGGCCCTGCTGGCCAAGGGTGCGAAGGAAAGCGCCACGGTCAACATCGCCCTGGTCGCCATCAAGATCATCGCCCTGGCGGTGTTCGTCGGCCTGACGGTGTTCAGCCTGGTGCCGGAGAACTTCACCCCGTTCATGCCCTACGGCTTCGTCTCCCACATGGACGACGCCGGCCATGTGCGCGGCGTGATGGCCGCGGCCGCCATCGTCTTCTTCGCCTTCTTTGGCTTCGACGCCGTGTCGACCTCGGCGGAAGAGGTGAAGAACCCCGGTCGTGACCTGACCATCGGCATCCTGGGGTCCATGGTCATCTCCACCATCATCTATATGATCGTGGCCGCCTGCGCCGTGGGTGCCTGGCCCTTCGCCGAATTCGCCGCCAGTGGCGAGCCGCTGGCCTTCATCCTGCGCAGCCTGGGCCATCCGGGTGCGGCCTGGGCCATCGGGGCTGCCGCCATCGTGGCCCTGCCCAGCGTCATCCTGGTGATGATGTTCGGCCAGACCCGCGTGTTCTTCGTCATGTCGCGTGACGGCCTGCTGCCGCGCGGCCTCAGCGACCTGGGCGCCGACCGCCGCTCGCCGGTGAAGGTGACCCTGCTGGTCGGTCTGTTCGTGGCCCTGTTCGGCGGCTTCCTGCCGCTGGCCACCATCGCGGAGCTGTCCAACGCCGGCACGCTGGCGGCCTTCATCTCCGTCTCGGTCTGCGTCATGGTCCTGCGCGTGACCAAGCCGGACATGCCGCGCCTGTTCCGCTGCCCCGCCGTGTGGGTGGTGGCTCCGCTGGCGGTCATCGGCTGCCTCTATTTCCTGTACTCCCTGCCCGGCACCACGCTGCGCAACTTCGCCATCTGGCACGTGATCGGCCTGGTGATCTACCTGGGCTACAGCCGCCGGGCCAGCCTGCTGAACAAGACTGTGTAAGGCGCTGCCCCGTAAACGAAAAGGCCGCCAACCCCCCGGGCGGCGGCCTTTTCTTTTGTCGATTGGCGCCCTTATTTCCGCCGCGCCTCGCCCCAGGCCTTGGCCTGTTTGATGTAGTCCGCCATGGCGGCGCGTTCCTTCGTGAAGGTGTCGTCGACCACGGTGATGGTTGGGATGGCGCGCTGGTGGGGCGGGATCTCGGGCTTGTAGGTGCCGAAGCCCGCCTCGTGCACGCCGGTGCTGCCCCGGCCGGGGGCCGGGCGGCTCAGATGCTGATAGCTGCGGACATGGCCGTCATAAGCCGCCGGGGCCAGGGCGTAGCGCGTGACATGGCTCATGGGGATGAAGGCCATCTGCGCGTCGTACAGCATCTCCCCCACCGGCGGGATGCCGGGGTGGCGCTGGGCCAGATCCTGCACCAGCAGGCGCGTGCCCTCATGCATGTCGGCCTTGGTGTTATTGATGGCCGCCCCGGCGATGTCCAGGAAATAGCCGTCGACGCCGAACTGCCTGATGGTGGCGGAGATGCGCTCCCCCAACCAGCGGCGCCAGGACTCCACCCCCAGGTTCATGAAGGGCATCCAGCCCTCGCCGGACCGGTCGTTGTCCCAGTCCACCCAGTTCAGGTCGAAGGAATCGCCGTCCACGCGCTCCGTCGTGGCGTCGGCGAACAGCTTGAATTCCTCCCACACCTTGTTGGCGCTGTTGGTGCCGAACATGGGAACGATGCGGAAGCCCAGCTTCTGCGCCTGGGTGACCAGGCGCTTGAAGCCTTCCGCCCCGCCCATGCGCGGGTCGGGCTGGTACAGGGGGTAATTCCAGTAATAGCGCCCGTCCCAGGCCGGCAGGAAGACCATGACGCGCTTCGGGTCGATCTGCGTGGCGGCCCAGCGCAGGATCTCCAGGATGCGGGCATAGTCGTTGAAGATGTAGCCGGTCCAGTGCGCGCCGTGGATGCTCAGCACCAGGTCGACCTCCCGCATCCACGCCGGCATGTCCGGCCGGGTGGCCAGCGGCGGGATGCCGTAGGTCTTTTCCACATGGGCGAAGTGCGGGGCGGCGGCGGCCGCGTAATCCGCCGCGGGTCCCACCCGCCACGGCGGGGTCGCCAGGCTGTTGGCTTTGGCCCAACCCTCGCCCTCATGGATCAGCTCAATGCGATAGCCATCCGGCCCCGGCTGGAAGAAGAAGCGGCAGGTCCGTACCGCCGTCTGCCGCGCCGATAGGGCGAAGTGACGGCCATCGGCGGCCTTCAGCACGGCCAGGGGTGTCGCCACCCCATGGAAGAAGTTGGGATATTCGTAGACCTTCTCATCATCCTTCAAATCGGTGAAATCCTGGCCGGAGACGGAGATTTCACCGCGCGGCAGGCCCCGCACCACGGTGGTGATGGATTTCACCGGGTGCGGCGCCTCGGCCTTGGCCGTCCACTGCACCGTGCCGTCCGCCTCCACCATGAATTCGGCCACCAGCGTGCCCGGCGCCTTCTCCTGACCGCCGGCCCACAGCAGGCCGTCGCAGGTCAGCGTGGTGCGGTTACCGTCGCGCACCACACGCGTCACCGTGGGGTCGATGGCGTAGGCGTTCTCATACGTCTGCACCCGGAAGCCCATCAGCAAAGGGCCCACCTGCACCGACGCCTCGGGGAAATCGAAGCTGAACTGCAGCACCGCCTCGCCCCTGGCCGGGGTGTAGACGCCGCTGCGCGAGGTCAGCAGCTGCAGGTCCGGGCTGGGCGCGCCGGACGCCGCCGCCGCCGGGGCGGTGGCGGCCAGCGCCGCGGCGGTGCCGGCGCCGCTGGCCAGGAAGGCGCGGCGGGTTACGGGATGGGGCACGGATGACGTCTCCTGTTCCTGCTTGTTCTTTTCCGGCGGTCGCCGGCCCGCGAATGGTTTACAACCTCGCTGGCGCCGGATAGTACTATTATACGACTTAAAAACACCACAGGGAGTGCCTCCAGGAATGATCCGTGCTCTTCGCCCCGCCGGGCGCCTCGCCGCCGCCGTTCTGCTGGCGGGCACCGCCCTGGGCGGTACGATGGCCTTCGCCGCCGCCCCCTCGGCCACGGTGACGGTCCAGGCCGACCATCCCGGCCCGGTCATCGCCAAGGAAATCTATGGCCAGTTCGCGGAGCATCTGGGCACGCAGATCTACGGCGGCATCTGGGTGGGGCCCGACAGCTCCATCCCTAACATCCACGGTTACCGCAAGGACGTGGTGGAGGCGCTGAAGGCCCTGCATGTGCCGGTGGTGCGCTGGCCCGGCGGCTGCTTCGCCGATGAATACCATTGGCGCGACGGCATCGGCCCCAAGGAGCGCCGCCCCGTCATCGTGAACACCAACTGGGGCGGAGTGGAAGAGAACAACGCCTTCGGTACCCATGAGTTCATGGACTTCTCGGAACTGATCGGCGCCGGAACCTACGTCAACGGCAACCTGGGCAGCGGCAGCGTGCGCGAGATGGCCGACTGGGTCGCCTACATGACGGCGGACAACCACGGCAGCCTGGTGCAGGAGCGGCGGGCCAACGGCCGGGACAAGCCCTGGACGCTGAACTGGTTCGCCGTGGGCAACGAGGTCTGGGGTTGCGGCGGCAACATGACGGCGGATTACTATGCCGACCTGCTGCGCCAGACCCGCACCTTCCTGAAGCCGGGCGCCGGCCAGCCGACGAAGTTCATCGCCGTGGGTCCCAGCGATGACGACACCGCCTGGACCGAGACCATCATGGCGCGGGCGGCCAAGGAAATCGACGCGCTGTCCATGCACTATTACGACGTGGCCTCACTGAACAGCGTGCCCAAGGGCACCTGGAAGGTGAAGGGCTCCGCCACCGACTTCAATGAGACCGAATGGTTCGCCAGCATCTTCGGCGCCTACCAGATCGGCACCTACATCAGCCACCACAGCGCCATCATGGACAAGTACGACCCGGAGAAGCGGGTCGCCCTGGTGGTGGACGAATGGGGCACCTGGCACGACCCGACGCCGGGCAGCAACCCCGGCTTTCTGCAGCAGCAGAACACCGTGCGCGACGCGGTGGTGGCGGCGATCAGCCTGAACATCTTCCATGCCCATGCCGACCGCGTGCGCATGGCCAACATCGCCCAGATGGTGAACGTGCTGCAGGCCATGATCCTGACCGACGGGCCGCGCATGGTGCTGACGCCCACCTACCATGTCTTCGATATGTACAAGGGCTTCCAAGGCGCCACCAGCCTGCCCGTTGCGGTGACGGGGCCGGACTACAGCCAGGGCGGCCGCACCGTCCCCGCCGTCAGCGCCTCGGCCGGTCGCGGCACGGACGGCGTCACCCGCCTGGCCCTGACCAACGTCGATCCCAATAAGGCGGCCCCCGTGCAGGTGCGCCTGGCGGGCCTGAAGGCGGGCAAGGTGACGGGCCGTATCCTGACGGGCCCGGCCATGAACAGCGACAACACCTTCGACCATCCGCAAACGGTGGTGCCGACAGACTTCAGTGACGCCAAGCTGTCGGGCGACACCGTCAGTGTGACCCTGCCGGCCAAGTCTGTGGTCGTTTTGGAACTGAAATGACCAAGTGTGTCCTTGGCGTCCTGGCCGGTGTTCTTCTCACCAGCCAGGCGTGGGGCGCTGATCTGACGGGCGACTGGGTCTTCCAGGCCGCCCCGTCCTTCCCCCGTTTCACCAAGATGGTCATCCGCCAGGACGCGGGTGGCCTGCACGGCACCATCACGTCCGAATGGTATGGCGACCTGCCCATGCTGGACCTGAAGGCGACGGGGGAGGGCCCGGCGGGGGAAAGGTTGGTCTTCCATATCGACAACGGCAATCCCAAGCTGAAGCCCCTGGACCTGACCCTGGCGCCGGATGAGTCGGGCATTCGGTTGACCGGCCAGGTCTGGTACGAGAAGCAGGACGCCACCGCCCATCGCGCCACGGCGGCGGAGATGGCGGCCCTGGACTTTCCCACGTATCCGCTGCCCGCCCCGGCCCATGTGCCCAGCAACGGCCTGGCCCGCACCCCGCCCATGGGGTGGAGCAGCTGGAACAAGTTCGCCGAGGCCATCGACGACAAGACGGTGCGGGAGATCGCCGACGCCCTGGTGCGCAGCGGCCTGCGCGACGCCGGCTATGTCTATGTCAACATCGATGACGGCTGGCAGGGGGAGCGCGGCCCCGATGGCGTGCTGCATCCCAACGCCAAGTTCCCGGATATGAAGGCCCTGGCCGACTATGTCCATGCGCGGGGGCTGAAGCTGGGCATCTACAGTTCCCCCGGCCCCAAGAGCTGCGCCGGCTATGCCGGCAGCTACGGCCATGTGGAGCAGGATGCCCGCACCTGGGCGGAATGGGGCATCGACTACCTGAAGTACGACCTGTGCTCGGGCGAGGGCTTCTACCACACCGCCGATACGGTCCAGGCGGTGTATCAGCAGATGGGGGCGGCGCTGAACGCGACCGGCCGCCCCATCGTCTACAGCCTGTGCGAATACGGCCGCTTCGACGTGGGCGCCTGGGGCCGTGACGTGGGCGGCAACCTGTGGCGCACCACCGGGGACATCGAGGACAGCTACGCCAGCATGGCGGCCATCGGCTTCGACAAGAACGGCGTGCCGCGTCACACCGGCCCCGGCGGCTGGAACGATCCGGACATGCTGGAGGTCGGCAACGGCGGCATGACGACCGAAGAGTATCGCACCCACATCAGCCTGTGGGCCATGATGGCGGCCCCCTTGCTGATGGGCAATGACGCCCGGTCCATGCCCCGGGACACGCTGGCCCTGCTGGGCAATGCCGAGGTCATCGCTATCGACCAGGATCCGCTGGGCCGCCAAGGCTTGCCGGTGCGTAAGCAGGACGGGACGGAGGTTTGGACCCGGCCCTTGGCCGACGGCTCGGTCGCCGTGGGCCTGTTCAACCGCACGGACAAGCCGGTGGCCATGACCGCCGATTGGCCCGCCCTGGGCCTGGGGGATCATCCCAGCGTGCGCGACCTGTGGGCCCATCGCGGCGTGGCGCCGGGTGCCGCTCATACGGTGCCGGCGCACGGCGTGGTGCTGTTGCGCGCCACCCGGTAGGTGTTAGCGCTAACAGTGCCAGCGGATTTTCATTCGGGAAATGCTATGATGGGGCACGGCAGTTCGCCGCGACCCTCTCCCGACTGAATCCGCCGCATGAGCATCATCGTTCGCAGCCTGCCCGACCAGGCCTATGAAATCGTGCGGGAGCACATCCTGCTGGGCACCATGGCGCCGGGCACCGCCGTGCAGCAGGCGGCGGTGGCCAGCCAGCTGGGCATCAGCAAGATCCCCCTGCGCGAGGCCTTGGGCCGGCTGGAGCAGGATGGCCTGGTCACCTCCTTTCCCAACCGGGGCTATGTGGTGAACACGCTGACGGCGGAAGAGGCGACGGAGGTGTTCGCCCTGCGCCTGAAGCTGGAACCCGGGGCGACGGCGGATGGCGCCCGGCGCGCCACCCCGGCCGACCGCGAGCACGCCCGGGCCGAGCTGCTGGCGCTGGAGCGGGAGCAGGGGACCGCCGGCACCGGCCACGTCACCCACAACCGCGCGTTCCACATGGCGCTGATCCGCCCGGCGGGCGGCATCACCAGCCAACTGATGGAACGCCTGCACATCCTGTCGGAACGCTATGTCCGGGCGCACCTGGAACCCCAGGGCCGTGACGACAGGGCGCGGGATGAGCACCGCGCCCTGTTCGATGCCTGGATGGCCGGCGACGCCGCGGTGGTGGAGACGCTGACCGCCCGGCACATCCAGGGCACGCTGGAGGATTTGCAGCGTGAACTCGCCGGCTGACCGGAACGCGGCGGGTGTGACCCCGCCGCGCTTGACGCCTCACGCTGCCACGGCCGTCACCTTCGGTGCCGCCTTCACCCAGGCGGGCTGTTCCCGCATGTGGTCCAGATAGCGGTTGATGTTGGGGAAGGGCGTCCAGTCAAAGGGCGTTACGCTGCGATAGCCCTCCAGGCAGACCAGGCCGTAGTCGGCCAGGGTGACGCCGTTGCCCACCAGGTAGGTGCGGCCGGCCAGGTGGCTTTCCAGCACGGGGGCGAAGCGGGCCAGATCCTGCTGAAAAAATGCCATGACCTCGGCCGCCGGCTCGCCCAGGCCATTGCGGGGCTTGATGATGCTTTCGAAGATCAGGGTGCCCCAGGCCTTGTTGAAATGCGCCTGCTCCCAGAACTGCCAGCGCGTGATGTCGGCGCGCACGGCGGGATCGTCCGGAAACAGGGATGAGCCGCCGGCCTTGGCCACCAGGTACTGGTTGATGGCGCAGCTCTCCCACAGCGTCAGGCCGCCGTCCACCAGCACCGGCACCATGCCGTTCGGGTTGAGGGCCAGGAAGCCGGGCTGCCGCGTTTCCTGCTTTGTGAAGTCCAGGGTGCGGACCTCGACCGTCAGGCCCAGGTGGTGGACGACGGCCAGGACCTTGCGGACGCTGGGGGAGCCGGGAAGGGTGTAGAGTTCCATGATGCGTATGCTCCTTGGGTTTGGGGAACACCGCTAAGACGCTGGCGGCGCTGCAAAAGATACGGACCCGGACCGGCAAATATTTTTCGCACCCCCTGTAACCTTCCGCCGCCCTGGATCGTCCTTGGGGGATGCACCCCAGCGGAAGGCGTCATTCCCATGCTTCAGATCCACCCCCGGCCCCAGACGGATTTCGACCGCCTGGTGCGCAACCTGCGCCCCCGGCTCTACACCTTCTGCGCCCGCATGGTGGGCTCGGTGGTGGAGGGGGAGGACGTGGTGCAGGAAACGCTGTTGAAGGCATTGCAGGCCTGGCCGGGGATCGAGCGGCTGGACAGCCCTGAGGCCTGGATGTTCCGCATCGCCCGCAACGCCGCCCTGGACGTGCTGAAGCGCGGCGGCCGGACGGAGCCGCTGGAGGATCATGAGCATCTGGCGGTGGAGACGACGGACCCGCTCAGCCAGCGTGAGCTGGCGGAGTTCGGCCTGCGCCCCTTCATGAAGCTGTCGCCGGCCCAGCGCGCCTGCCTCATCCTGATGGACGTGCTGGGCTACACCCTGGCGGAGATCGCGGCCATGCTGGACATGAGCGTGCCGGCGGTGAAGGCCGCCCTGCACCGGGGCCGGGCCAAGCTGCGCGCCCTGGCCGCCACGCTGGAGGAACCGGCACCCCTGGTGCTGTCGGCGGAGGAGCGGGCGCACCTTGCCCGCTATGTCGCCCTGTTCAACGCCCGCGATTTCGACGCCGTGCGCGCCCTGCTGGCCGACGATGTACGCCTGGATTTGATGGGGGAGTTCACGCGCCACGGCCGCGCGGGCGTAGAGCCCTACTTTGGCAACTACAGTCGCCTTCTGGGCTGGCATCTGGTGCCTGGCAGCATCGACGGCCAGCCCGGCCTGCTGTCCTACCGCGACGGCACCATCGCCAACTTCATCTTCATCAGCTGGCGGGACGGGCGCATCACCCGCATCCGGGATTTCTTCCACTGCCCGGTGGCGCGCGGCATGGCCGACGCCCGTCCCCTCGACGCGGCTTCACTCCCGGAGGGTGGGGCCATCCATATCTGATTCCCGGCTGAGATGCCCCGTCAGGCTTTCGGGAGCAATGGGGACGGAGGTGTGCTCCTGCGCGATGAGCCACGCCGTCTTTCCCTGGGGGCCTTCGCGCTTCACCAACTGCCAGCTCAAGCGGTTCTGCATGGACCGCAGCTTGGCCCCCTCCGGCGTCAGGGCGGTGTAGGTCAGGAAGGCGCTGAGGCCCGCGGCCTCACCACCGCCCACCACCCGCACCGCCTCCGCCGTGACCTGCACGCGCTCATCATTGAGCCCGCCCAGCCAGGCCTCCACCGACTGCCGCCAGGCCGCTCGGTCGGGATAGGACCAGGTGTCCCAGGTGTCGAACACCACCACGTCCTCGGCATAAAGCGCCAGCAGCGCCGCCGCGTCCCGGTTCCACACCGCCTGGCGATAGGCCTCCAGAACCGCTTTCACCTCTTCTTCCATATCGCTTCTCCTGTGGGCTTTGAGCCTGGAAGACGAATGACAAGGGCTGAAGGATACAGGGGCGATTGGGTTTTTTTTAGGATCAGGCGGGGGAGGCCCGCCGGCCCGCCCAAATCTCCGTCGCCATCCGGTCCGGATTGGAGAGTTCAGTTATGTTAACCAAACCACTTTATTGTTCATTGGGATGGCAATTTTTATCTTTGTAAAGGCTGTATTCGAGCAGCTTTTTATCCGTAGTTATTTCATTGGTGTGTTTGATAATGTTGAATGTTGCATACACCCATAAAAATAATGCGGCCATCGAAGCGATGCCGGAAATTCTTAAAAAAGTTTCCCCGCTGAAACTTTTAACCAAATCATTTCGAATTTTCCCGGCTATCCTTGTTGGGAATATGGGCATTATTATGTACATCGCGCTACCGATAAAAAAACTCAAGCCTTTTGTTGCAATCATAAGCGTGAATGCGAAAAAATACAAGGTTCCAAAACGCAGAATTGTAATCTTTATGACATTAATTCCGTGAAGCTGATCGCACGCGGCGACAAATAGGTATGGGAATATGGAAGCCAGGAGAGCAATGAGAGTGGCGAATGTCGCAAAATATAGATTCCTTACTCTCAGGTATAACCCCTCATTAATATAAGAAAACTGTTTTGGCATCGAGAGAACAGATTCTCGGATCCGAAATGCTAATCTATATCTTCTTCTCTCTTTCGCTCTGGACTCTTCAAGAGTATTGCCATAATTATTGAATAATTTCCGCTTCATTTGATTCCACCATTGAATTTTTTAGCAGGTTGTTTTCAATAACAATATTATATATCGTGTGATGCTATTCATTTTTCGCGCTACCATTACTACGATAACCACGCCCCGCCCAAATCTCCGCCGCCACCCGGTCGGCCTCGGCCGGATCATCCGCCAAGCCCAGGGCCAGCGCCCCCAGCGCGATGGTGGCGATGACGGTGGCGGTTTCGGCCTCCCGCCCCGGTTCGCCGCGCCACACGGGCAGCAGGCCCTGGGCGTCCCCCTTGCTGGTGGTTAGGGCGGGAAGGGGGAGTTCCCGGCGCTCTGCGCCGACTTGCAGATAGGCGGTGGTGGGCTTGGCGGGATTGCGTTCGACCTCGCCGCCGCCGCCCTTGACCACCACGAGGCGGGGGCGGTTCAGGCGCTGGGCCACGCCTAAGTGCAGGTCGATGTAGGGCGGGTGGAAGACGCCGTCGACGGCGGCGCGGGTGTCGAACGGGTCCAGCAGGCGGCAGACGGTGTTGATGGGGCTGCGCAGGCCCAGCAGGTGGCGCAGGTTCAGCAGATGGTCCAGCGCCGGGCTGAGCGCCGACAGGGGCAGATAGGCGAAGCCGGTCTCGGCCACCAGGCGCTTGGCATCCTCGTGGCTGGTGGCCGGGCGCAGGCCCAGCTCCCCCAGGGCGTCGGGCACGTCGCGGCCCTGGGTGAAGGCGTTGGACCCGTGCATGATGACGCGGTGCCCGGCCTGGGCCAGCGCCAGGGCGGACAGCAGGAACCAGGGCTCATCGCGGGTGCGGCCGGCGCCGTAGGATGGCCAGTCCAGGTCGGCGGCGCCGGTGCAGGTGCCGTCGCTGATGCCGGCGGCGTCGCGCGCGGCCTCCACCAGGCCCGCCACCTCATCCGGGTCCTCCCCGCGATAGCGCAGCAGCATGAGGAAGGCGCCCACCTGGTGGGGGTCGGCCTCCCCCTTCAGCACCATGCCCAGGGCCGTGCGCGCCTCTTCCCGTGTCAGGGAGCGGGAGCGGCCGGGGCCGCGCCCCAGGGTGCGGACGTACTGGGCGAAGACATGTTCATCCGTCATGGCGCAGGCAAACTCAAGTTTCAGGCGGCGCGGGACCGCACCTCGTTCATCGCGGACTCTACCGCGTCCTGCCGCCGCAACGCCACCACCCGTCCCACCAGCACCAGGGTGGGGCCGCTCACCGCCGCCGCTGCCACCAGGGCGGCGATGTCGGCCACCGTGCCGGGCAGGCGCCGCTCGGTCGCCAGGGTCGCGTTCTCGATGGCGATGGCTGGGGTGCTGGGGTCCAGGCCGGCGGCCAGCAGGCGCTGGGTCACCTGGCCCAAGGTGCGGCCGCCCATATAGATGGCGATGGTGCCGTCGCAGGCGGCCAGCGCGTTCCAGTCGTGGGTGGGTACCCTGTCGTCGGCGCCGTGCCCCGTGATCAGGTGCAGGCTGCGGCTGTAGCCGCGCTGGGTCAGCGGCATGGCCATGGATGCCGCCGCGGCGCAGGCCACGGTGATGCCGGGCACCACCTCCGCCACCACGCCGGCGGCGGCCAGGGCCGCCAGCTCCTCGCCTGCGCGGCCGAAGACCATGGGGTCGCCGCCCTTCAGGCGCACGACATGGGCGCCCGCCTGGGCATGGGCGACGATCAGGCGGTTGATGGCGGCTTGGCTCAGGGTATGCCGGCCGCAGCGCTTGCCCACGTCGATGCGCCGGGCATGGGCGGGGGCCAGGTCCAGGATGCGCGGGTCGACCAGCTTGTCGTACAGCAGCACGTCGGCGCTCTCGATGCGGCGCAGGGCCTTCACCGTCAGCAGCTCGGGATCGCCGGGGCCGGCGCCGACCAGGCTGGCGCGGCCGGTGACGTTAGGCTGAGGCATGGACATTGCGCAGGATCTCCTTCAGTTCGGGGATGCAGGACCCGCAGTTGGTGCCGGCCTTGAGGCAGGCGCCGATCTCCTCCGCCGAGGTCAGGCGGTTGGCGACGATGGCCTCCCGGATAGTGACCAGGCCGACGGAGAAGCAGGCGCAGACGGTGCGGCCGGCTGACTTCACGCCCGTGGCCCCTGACCCGCCGGGGGCGCGGCCGGACAGCAGGCTGGGCCGCGCCGCGTCTGTCACCTTGTCACCCAGCAGGGCCGCCAGCACGTCGCGGGGCGGCAGTTGGGTACCGTCGCCGGCGGCCAGGAACAGGCAGGCCTCCAGCCGGCCGTCCACCAGGATGGCGACGCGCAGCAGGCCGCGCCCGGCGTCGGTCAGTTGCAGCCACTCCGCCCCCGCTGGCGGATGCAGCAGGCCCTCGACGAAGCGGGTCAGGGCCATCCCGTCCGGCAGGGGGTCCGACCCCATCAGCTCGAAGGCGTGGCCGGTGCTGAGCGGCACGCGGGACCAATAGGCCACACCCTGGGGTCGCACGGCGGCGCGGTGCAGCAGCAGGCCGCGCCAGGCCACGGGCACCGCCTCCGCCCGCACAGGCGTCAGCTTCAGTTCCGGCTGGCCGGAGATGGGGTCCAGCGCCGCATTGACCAGGCGGCCGGCGGGCCCGGCGGAGCAGAACTCATCCGTCCAATGCATGGGCAGGAACAGCTCCCCCACCCGCTGGCCGGCATCGACGGTGGCGCGCACCACCGTGCCGGCGTGGACGCTTTCGATGCGCACCAGGTCGCCGTCGGTGACGCCCAGGCGCGCGGCGTCGGTGGGGGACAGGGCGGCGCGTGGTTCCCCCGTGTGGGCCAGCAGCCGGGGCACGCGGCCGGTGCGGGTCATGGTGTGCCACTGGTCGCGGATGCGGCCGGTGTTCAGCACCAGGGGGTAGGTGTCATCGGTGCGGCTGGTTGGCGGGCGCCAGGGGGTGGGCACCAGGCGGCCCCGGCCGCTGGGCGTGGCGAAGCCGCCCTGGCCGAACAGCCGCCCGCCCTCATCCCCCGCCCAGCGCACGGGCCAGCGCACCGGCGCCAGGGCGTCGTACTGCCCATCGGTCAGCATGGCCAGGCCGCTGATGTCGAAGGGGCGGCTGCCGGCGTTCTCGAAACCCGACAGGGCGGCGTGCTCCCGGAACACCGCCGCCGGGCTGGTCCAGGAAAAGGCGTCCTTCCAGCCCATGCGCTGCCCCACGGCGGCCAGTACGCGCCAGTCTGCCCGCGCCTCGCCCGGGGCGGGGCGGAAGGGGCGCTGGCGGCTGATGACGCGTTCGGAGTTGGTGACGGTGCCGTCCCGCTCCCCCCATCCCGCCGCCGGCAGCACCACGTCGGCCAGGGCCGTGGTGTCGTTGGGCCAGCAGTCGGACACGACGACGAAAGGGCAGCGTGCCAACGCCTCGCGCACCCTATCGGCCCGGGGCAGGCTGTCGGCGGGGTTGGTGGCGATGATCCACAGGGCCTTGATGCGGCCGTCCAGCACGGCGTCGAACATCTCCACCGCCTTCAGTCCCGGCTTGGTCGCCAGGTTGGGCGCCCGCCAGAAGCGGCGGACGCGGTCGATGGCCTCGGGCTGGTCGAAGCGCATGTGGGCGGCCAGCTGGTTGGCCAGGCCGCCCACCTCGCGCCCGCCCATGGCGTTGGGCTGCCCGGTGATGGAGAAGGGGCCGCAGCCGGGCTTGCCGATGCGCCCCGTCGCCAAATGGCAATTGATGATGGCGTTGACCTTGTCGGTGCCCACAGAGGACTGGTTCACCCCCTGGGAATAGACGGTGACGACCCGTGGGGTGGACGCGAACCAGTGGTAGAAGCGGGCCAGGTCCGCCGGGTCCAGGCCGGTGAGGGCCGCGGTCTGGTCGGCCGTCTGCCGGGCGGCGGCAAGGGCGGGCTCGAACCCCTCCACATGCGCCGCCATCCAGGTGTGGTCCAGCACATCCTGGTCGGCCAGATGGGCCAGCAGGCCATTGAACAGGGCGACGTCGGCGCCGGGGCGCACGGCCAGATGCAGGTCGGCATCCTCACACGTCGCCGTGCGGCGCGGGTCGATCACCACGATGCGCAGCGGCCGCTTGGCCTTGGCGGCCAGCAGTCGCTGGTGCAGCACCGGGTGGCACCAGGCGGAATTGCTGCCCACCAGCACCACCAGGTCCGCCAGTTCCAGATCCTCGTACGTTCCGGGCACCACGTCGGCGCCGAAGGCGCGGGTGTGGCCGGCGACGGAAGAGGCCATGCACAGCCGGGAATTGGTGTCGATGTTGCCGCTGCCGATGAAACCCTTCATCAGCTTGTTGGCGACGTAATAATCCTCCGTCAGGCATTGGCCGCTGACGTAGAAGGCGACGCTGTCTGGCCCATGCTCGGCGATCGTAGCCCTGAAACGGTTCGCCACCAGGTCCAGGGCCTGGGTCCAGTCCGCCGCCCGCCCGTCGATCAGGGGGCGGGTCAGCCGCTCCCCATCCCTCAGCGTTTCCGCCAGCGCGGACCCCTTGGAGCAGAGGCGGCCCCGGTTGGCCGGGTGGTCGGTGTCCCCCACAACCTGGCCGTCGGCCTGGGCGACGACGCCGCAGCCCACGCCACAATAGGGGCAGGTGGAGCGGACGGTGCCGGTGAGGGCACCGGCTTCAGCGTCCCGTGCCATCCCCTCCGGCATCACGCCACCATGGCCAGCAGGATACGGCCGTCCTGCACCCGCACGGGGATGCGGGTGACGCAGCCCTCGTCCGGGGCGCAGGCCTCGCCCGTCTCCAGGTCGATCACCCAGTTGTGCAGGGGGCAGGTGACGGCATGGCCGTGCACGGTGCCTTGCGACAGGGGGCCGCCCTTGTGCGGGCAGCGGTCATCCACGGCGAAGACGGTGTCGTCCAGGGTGCGGAAGACGGCGACGTCGCCCCGGGGGGTGGCGACCACACGGGCACCCTGGCGGGGGATGTCGTCCACCGCACCCACCTCGACCCAGCGGCTTTCGATACCAACGCTGTCCATGGTCATCACTCCACCGTCGCCAGGGTGCGGAAGGGGGCGGCCGCCGCCTTGCCCGGCGTGCGCTCGGCCCAGGGGTCGTCCTGGCTGAATTTCTGGGCGTACAGGAACTTGGCATAGAGCGCCTTGCGGCCTGCCGCGTCGTCCACGATGCGCTGCTTCACATGGGCCAGGCCCACCCGCTCGATCCAGGGCGCCGTGCGCTCCAGATAGCGGGACTCCTCGCGGTAGAGCTGCAGGTAGGCGCCGCAGTACTCCAGCACCTCTTCCTCCGTCGTGACCTTGCACAACAGGTCGGTGGCGCGGACGTGGATGCCGCCGTTGCCGCCGACATGCAGTTCCCAGCCGCTGTCCACCGCCACGACGCCGAAGTCCTTGATGGTGGCCTCGGCGCAGTTGCGCGGGCAGCCGGACACGGCCAGCTTCACCTTGTGCGCGTGCCAGGACCCCCAGGTCATGCGCTCCAGCTTCACGCCCATGCCGGTGCTGTCCTGCGTGCCGAAGCGGCACCATTCCGACCCCACGCAGGTCTTCACCGTGCGCAGCGCCTTGCCGTAGGCGTGGCCGGAGACCATGCCGGCATCGTTCAGGTCCTTCCACACATGGGGCAGCTGCTCGCGCGTCACGCCCAAGAGGTCGATGCGCTGGCCGCCCGTCACCTTCACCGTGGGGATGGCGTACTTGTCCACCACGTCGGCGATGGCGCGCAGCTCATCGGCCGTGGTCAGGCCGCCCCACATGCGCGGCACCACGGAATAGGTGCCGTCCTTCTGGATGTTGGCGTGGTTGCGTTCGTTCACGAAGCGGGACTGCTGGTCGTCCTGGTACTCACCGGGCCAGGCCACCAGCAGGTAGAAGTTCAGCGCCGGGCGGCAGACATGGCAGCCGTCGGGGGTGGACCAGCCCAGGGCGGACATGACCGTCGGCATGGTGCGCAGCCCCTGATCCACGATGGCGCGACGCACCTGGTCGTGGCTGTGGGCCGTGCATTTGCACAGCGGCTTCTCACCCGTAGGTTTGGCGTAGCCGTCGCCCAGCGACAGGGCCAGCAACTGTTCCACCTGGGGTGTGCAGCTGCCGCAGGAGGCGGACGCCTTGGTGCGGGCCCGCACCCCCTCCAGGGTAGTCAGGCCATGTTCCGCGATGGCGCCCATGATCTTGCCCTTGCACACGCCGTTGCAGCCGCAGATCTCGGCCTCATCGGGCAGGGCCGCCACGGCGGCGGTGGGGTCGGCGGCGGGCGCGCCGGCCGCTAGGCTGGCGAAGGCCCGGCCGAAGATCAGGGTGTCGCGCAGCTCGCCCAGCGGCTTGTCCTCGCGCAGCAGCTGGAAGTACCAGCCGCCGTCCTGGGCATCGCCATACAACACGGCGCCTACCAGCTTGTCGTCGCGCAGCACCAGGCGCTTGTAGGTGTTGCGGGCGGCGTCGCGGAACACCACCTCCTCCGTCGTCTCGTCGCCGATGAAGTCGCCGGCGGAGAAGACGTCGATGCCCGTGACCTTCAGGCGGGTGGCCATGGCGGCGGGGACGTAGTCGCTGGTGGCGTCCTCGCGCGCCAGATGGTCGGCGCAGACCTTGGCCATGTCCCACAGCGGGGCCACCAGGCCATAGGTCTTGCCGCGATGCTCCACGCACTCGCCCACGGCGAAGATGTCGGGGACGGAGGTGCGCATGTCGTCGCCCACCTCGATGCCGCGGTTGATGGCCAGGCCGGCGGCCCGCGCCAGGTCGATGTTGGGACGGATGCCGATGGCCAGCACCACCAGGTCGCCCGGGATTTCCCGCCCGTCGGCCAGGCGCACGCCCTGCACCCGGCCCTCGCCGAAGATCTCCTCGGTCTGGCCGTTGGTGAAGAAGTTCATGCCGCGCTCGTCCAGCTCGCGCTGCAGCAGCTCGGCCGCCGCCTTGTCCAGCTGGCGTTCCATCAGCGTGCCCATCAGGTGGACGACGGCCACCTGCATGCCCCGGCGCAGCAGGCCGTTGGCGGCCTCCAGCCCCAGCAGGCCGCCGCCGATGACGATGGCGCGCTTATGCTTTTCCGACGCCTCGATCATGGTGTTGACGTCGGCGATGTCGCGGAAGGCGCAGACGCCGGGCAGGTCCAGGCCCGGCACCGGCGGCGCGATGGGGCGGGAGCCCGTGGCCAGCAGAACCTTGTCATAGGCCACCACCCGGCCGCTGGCCGACGTCACGGTGCGGGCCTGGGTGTCGATGGCCGTCACCGCGTCACCGGTGACGAGATTGATCCCATTCTCCTCATACCAGGAGCGGGGGTTGATGACGATCTGCTCCAGGTCCTTTTCGCCGGCCAGCACGGATGACAGCATGATGCGGTCGTAGTTCACGTGTGGTTCGGCGCCGAAGACCGTGATGTCGTACTTCAGCGGGTTGCGCTTCAGCAGTTCGTCCACCGTTCGCATGCCGGCCATACCGTTGCCGACAACCACCAGCTTCTGGCGCGGGGGCATATGCGTGTCCATGGGGGAACCTTTCCCTTGAAATCGCTAAGTCTGGAGTGCTGTCAGTCAGACGCGGGCCGCGCCCAGAGCGGCGGCGCCCCAGGTGGTGCGCCACCGGCGCTTCACGCCGGTCAGGCCGACCAGGGCCGCCAGGGCCAGCAGGGCGAACAGCAGGAAGCCCGCCTGGTAGCCGCCGGTCAGCTGCTTGGAGTAGCCGAGGCTGGAGGCCAGGTAGAAGCCGCCTACGCCGCCCATCATGCCGACCAGGCCGGTCATGACGCCGATCTCGCGGCGGAAGCGCTGCGGCACCAGCTGGAACACGGCGCCGTTGCCCATGCCCAGGGCCAGCATGGCGACGACGAAGACGGCCAGGGCCATCCAGGCCTGCGGCAGGGCGAAGCTGACAACCACCAGGGCGCCGGCGGCGACCGTGTACATGACGGTCAGCGAGCGCACGCCGCCGATACGGTCGGCCACCGCACCGCCGATGGGCCGCACCAGGGACCCGGCGAAGACGCAGGCCGCGGTGAAATAGCCGGCGGTGATGGGGCTGAGGCCGTACTGGTCGTTGAAGTAGATGGTGAGGGAGGAGGCGAGGCCGACGAAGCCGCCGAAGGTGACGCTGTAGAAGAACATGAACCACCAGGCGTCGCCGATCTTCAGCACCGCCAGATATTCGGCCAGCGACTTGGCCGGCGGGCATTCCGGGCTGTCTTTGGCCAGCACGGTGTAGACGCACAGCGTCAGGGCGAGCGGGATGGCCAGCAGGCCCAGCACGTTGTTCCAGCCATAGGCGACGGCCAGGGCCGGCGCGAAGAGGGAGGCGAACACGGTGCCGGAGTTGCCGGCGCCGGCCAGGCCCAGGGCCGTTCCCTGATGCTCCGGCGGATACCAGCGCGAGGCCAGCGGCAGGGCCACGGCGAAGCTGGCGCCGGCCACGCCGAGGATGGCGCCGGTCAGCAGCGTGGCGTTGAAGCTGTGCACCCCGAAGTACCAGACGGCGACAAGGCCGGTGATCACCACCATCTGCGCCAGGATGCCGGTGCGCTTGGGCTTCAGGTGGTCCACCAGGATGCCGTTGATGACGCGGAAGAAGGCGCCGGCCAGGACGGGAACCGCCACCATCAGGCCCTTCTGCGCCGGCGACAGGCCTAGGTCCTTGGCGATCAGCACGCCCAGCGGGCCCAGGATCACCCAGGCCATGAAGCTCATGTCGAAGTAGAGAAACGCCGCGAACAGGGTCGGCAGATGTCCAGCCTTCAGGAAACTCTTGTTCATCGGGTGCGCCTCCGGGCAGGGCCGTGGGCCTTTGGCGATGGGGGCTGCCATGGGTCAGGCGCCGCCTGTCACCAGAAGGGGTGGTGGATCGGGATCAGGCCGCAAGGGGCCTTGGGGTGGGGTAGGGCCCGGTGGAACCGGACGCTGACAGGCCGCCGTTGACCCGCCGATCAGACCACAGGGGACGCGCGCCGTTGCGCCATCCCGGAGGCGGGACCGCCCCGCCGTTGGGGCCGTCCCGATGCAGAAAAGAACCTTTCGGCCCCCTGCTCGTGTAATGTTCTTCGCAACCGCCGTGCCAATTTCGCTGTCGCGGAAAACCTGGGGTTTTGGAAAAAGGCCGACGGCCTAAATGCCTAATTATTGCGCAATCGCCAAGCTGGCCGCGCAAATGATCAAATTATAGGCAATACTGGGGTGGGAATGGGGGTACGGCAGATCGAACTGCGCGTCGGCTGGTGCAGTGAAACCGGCCGCCGCCCGCGCAATGAGGACTACGTGGGCGTGTGCCTGGGTACCGCCACCCAGCGGGCCCGTCAGGGGGCGGTGGCCGCCATCGCCGATGGCGTCTCTGGGGCGCCGGGCGGCCGCGTGGCGGCGGAACTGGCGGTGCGCGGCTTCATCGATTTCTATCTGGGCGAACGCCAGACCCTGGGCATCCGGCGGGCGGTGGCGCACGCGGCGGAGGCCATCAACCGCTGGATCCACGCCCAGGGACGGGCGGACCCGGAGCGCGCGGGCATGGCCACCACCCTGACCGCCGTCATCCTGCGCGACCGCCGTGCCCATATCCTGCACGTGGGCGATACCCGCCTTTACCGCCTGCGCGACGGTCGGCTGACCCAGCTGACCGAGGACCATGTGCACAGCGGTCCGGACCAGCGCCACATCCTGCGCCGCGCCATCGGGCTGGAGGATGCGCTGCGCGCCGACTACGCGGCCGAACCCTTGCGCGAAGGCGACCGCCTGGTGTTGCTGACCGATGGCGTGCACGGGGTCTTGTCATCCCGCGACCTGGCCCGCCTCACCTCCGGTGAACCGACGCCGGAGGCGGCCAGCCAGGAGATGGTGGCGGCCGCCCTGTCCGCCGGCAGCCACGACAACGCCACCGCCCTGGTCATCGACGTGGTGGCCCTGCCGCCGGCCGACCAGGGCGAACTGGCCGACCTGACGGCGGAGTTGCCCATCCTGCCCGTGCCCAAGCCGGGCGATGTGGTCGACGGCTATCGCGTGGGCCGCCAACTGTCCGATGGCCGCTACAGCGCCCTATTTCTGACCGAGCCGGCGGGGAAGGAGGCACCGCTGGTGCTGAAGTTCCCCAAGCCGGCGGTGGCGGACGATGCCGTCTATCGCCTGGCCTTCGTGCGCGAAGGCTGGGTGGCCGCCCGGGTGCGCAGCCCCTGGCTGGGGGAGGTGGTGGAGGTGCCGCCCGGCCGGCAGACGCGGCTATACACCGTCATGCCCTATTACCCGGGGCAAACCCTGACGCAGCGCCTGGCGGCGGCGCCGCGCGTGGGCGTGGCGGAGGGCGTGCCCCTGGCGGTGAAGCTGGCCAAGGCGGTGGCGGCGCTGCACCGCGCCGGCATCATCCACCGCGACATCAAGCCGGACAACGTCATCATCGACGGCGCCGGCGGGCTTCGCCTCATCGACCTGGGCGTGGTGCGCCTGCCCGGGATGGAGGATTTCCCCGCCGAGCAGATCCCCGGCACGCCCAGCTACATGGCGCCGGAACTGCTGGCCGGTGAGCCGGGGGATGAGCGCACCGACCTCTATGCTTTGGGTGTCACCATCTATCATCTGTTCACCGGCGCCTACCCCTACGGCGAGGTCGAACCCTTCCAGCGCCCCCGCTTCGGCACGCCGGTGCCCTTGCAGCAGCGCCGCCCGGACCTGCCCACCTGGCTGGACCTGTCGGTCATGAAGGCCGTGGCCGCCAATCCGGCCGACCGGCGTGGCGACGTGCTGGAATTCGCGCTGGAACTGGAGGCCGGCGCCGCCCACCCCGCGCCCCGCCCCACCCGCCGCCGCTCCTTCTACGACCGCGACCCGGTGCGCTTCTGGAAGCTGGCGGCCCTGGTGCTGCTGATCCTGCTGATCCTGTCGCTGGTGCGGGATTAGAACTGCCGATAGTCGGCCAGCGGAAGGCCGTTCTTCTCGACGAAAGCGTTCCAATCGGCAATGGCGTCTTTGTTATCGGCCAACCATTGAGCGGCTTGCTCTTTGTTCACGGGCGTGCGCGCTGTCGGGCGATAATCGCAGGGAACCTTTTCATCTGACATGGCCAAGCACCCGTAGGCTGTGGGCGGTTTGCTCAAAAGAAAACTGCTTACCCGTAGCTTCAAGGCAAGCCCGGATGGCGACAATGTCCTGTGCATATTCCTGGGGCGGAAGACTGCCAGACCGGGGCAAGCGCGCATGGCGAGGAAATTCCAGCCACTCGATCGAGACCAAGGGAAACGGGCCGTAGTTAAAGCTATCGATAAAGGCGTGCGGCGTGCCTGTCAGCCAGACTGGCCCCAAGACTTTCATGTCCTCGACGTCAATGAATTTCACCAGCATCTGTTGGATATCGAGGCCGCTTTGCTGCAAAGCGGTGAACAGGCGTCGCCATTTGGCGTTGGACATTACCGACCCTGGAAAGCGGCGAGCGGTGCGCCGGTCTCGGGCCAGATCGTCAGCCAGGGTGGTCATGTCAAGGCCCCGACAATACCCGCCGCCGCCTCATACAAATCCGGCCGGTAGATTCGCGCCGCCACGGCTTCCGTCTCGGCCGCGCTGACCGGCAAGTCGCGCCAGCGGGCCATCTGGTCCAGGAACCAGCGGGCCTGATCCAGGGTGGGGCGGGTGGCCGCGCCGAAGACGCAGATGTCGGTGTCCTGACCAGCACCGTCACGGGCGCCACCGGGCAAGGAGGCGGCGATGATCTCGGGCGCCAGGTTCAGGAAGGCGGGCTGGGCCAGGGTGGCGGCGATGGCGGGGGTGTTGGCCGGGTCGGCGCAATCCGCAGCGGCGCGCAGCAGGGCGCGCAGCATAGCCTGGAGGGCATCGGGCTGTTCCTCGGCCCAGGCCTCGCGCACCGCCAGGCATTTCTCTGGATGGCCGGGCATGATGTCGGATGACAGGGCGACGGTACGGCCCACGCCGGCGGCCGCGGCCATGGCACCCCAGGGGGCACCGGCGCAGAAGCCGTCGATGCGGCCTGACTCGATGGCGGCCACGCTGTCGGCCGGGGGCACGATGGCCCAGTCGACATCCGCCTGCGGGTCGATGCCGGCGGCGTGAAGCCAGCTTTTGAACAGCAGGGCGTGGGTGGACCATGCATGGACCACCGCCAGGGTGACGCGGGGCCGGCCACGCAACAACTCGGCCAAGCGCTGGCCGGCCTCGGCGGCGTTGGGGCGCCCCCCTGCCAGGATGGGCCCGGCCAGCTCGTTGGACAGGGTCACGGCGTCGCCGTGCTGGCTGAGGCTCATGGGGATGATCAGGCGGGCCGCCGCCGGCCGCAGGCCCAGCGCCATGGCCAGCACCAGGGGCGGCAGCATCACGGCGGCATCCAGCAGGCCGTAGGACAGCTTGTCCGCCAAGTTGGCCCAGCTGGGCTCCACCGACAGGGTGACGTCCAGCCCCTCGGCCGCGAACAGGCCGGCGGCCTGGGCGTGGATGACCGGGGCGCTGTCGGTCAGGCGCAGCAGGCCGATGCGGACGCGGCGCGAAACGGTCATGACCCGCCTCCCTTCTTCTGTTCAGCGGCGGCCACGATGTCGGCGGCCACGGCGGCAAGCTTGCGGCTCTGCTCCATGGCCTGGCGGCGCAGCCAGCGATAGGCCTCCGGCTCCGCCATGCCGCGCTGGCGCATCAGCAGGGCCTTGGCCTGGTCCACCACCTCACGCTCGCGCAAGGACGTCTCGGCCTTGTGCAGGCTGGTTTCCACCTGGCGGTAGCGGCGGAACATGGCCACGGCCGCCTGCACCACCGGCTTTATGGCGGGCAGCGAGGCACCGACCACGTTGTAGGAGCTGACGCCGGCCTCAATGGCCGCCTCCATGAAGGCCGGGTCGTCCTGGTCGACGAACATGACGATGGGGCGCGGGTCGTGGCGCGAGATGGCGCGGATGTCCTCCAGACCGTCGCGGTCGGGGCGGGCCATGTCCACGATCACCAGGTCGGGGGCGGTGCGCAGCACGGCATCCGCCAGCAGCTCGCCAGCGGCCAGGCGCACGATTTCCGTGGCGCCCGCGGCGGCCAAGTCGGTCTCCACGATGCGCCCGGGGTCGCTCAAATGGACTGTGTCGGCGATCAGAACCTTCACCGGCGGCCCATGAAGCTGGTTGGCGGGGAAACACCCTTAATCGCCAACCGGGCTTTCATGCAAGCGCGGTGATGCCGATTGTGTCCGTCAGGTTAGAGGACCGGCAACAAACGGTCGATGGCCTGGGCCATGTCCACGTCGCGCTGTGACAGGCCGCCGGCGTCGTGGGTGGTGAGCCGGATGTCCACGCGGTTGTAGACGTTGAACCATTCCGGATGGTGGTCCGCCTTCTCCGCCAGCAGGGCCACCTGGGTCATGAAACCGAAGGCGGCGCGGAAGTCGGTGAAGACGCAGCGGCGGGTGATGGCGTCGCCCTCCGGCGTTACGGTCCAGCCGGGCAGGGGGGGAAGGTCGGCGGCGTTCAGGCGCTTGACCATGATGGACCTCTTCAGTCGGCGGTGGGGGCGGTGACGGGGACCAGGGCGCCGTTGATGGCCCGGGCGGCCCGGCTGGCCAGGAAGACGATGGCGTCGGCCACAGCCGCCGTGGCCGTCCAGCTCTTGGGATCGACGTTCGGCATGTCCGCCCGGTTCTGCGGCGTGTCCATGACCAGCGGCAGCACGGCATTGACACGGATGCGCCCGCCCAGCTCTGCCGCCAGGCTTTCCGTCAGGCGGGCCACGGCGGCCTTGGAGGCGGCATAGGCGCCCATGCCGGCGCCGGCCTTCTCCGCCGCCGCGGCACCCACGTTGACGATGGCGCCGCCGTCGGACAGGCCGCCATCCGCCTCGGGCACGATGGCGGCCCGGCACATGTTCAGGCAGGTGCGGGCGTTGATGGCGAACAGCTTCTCCCATGCGGCGGGATCGCCGTCCGCCACCGTCTGCCAGCGGAAGCCGCCGGCGACGTTGACCAGCACGTCGGCCCCGCCCATGGCGACCTTGGCCTGGCCAAAGGCGGTGCGGGCGGCGGCCTCATCCGTCAGATCCACGCCGCCCAGGTGCAACACGCCCTCCGCCACGGCGACGGGTGCCGGCGCATGGTCGATCACGGCGACGTGATGGCCGGCCGCCCGGAAGGCGTGGGCCACGGCGGCGCCCAGGACCCCGGCGCCGCCGGTGATGATGACCTTCTGCTGGGTCATGATAATCCC
This sequence comes from Nitrospirillum amazonense, assembly GCF_029594735.1. Taxonomy (NCBI): domain Bacteria; kingdom Pseudomonadati; phylum Pseudomonadota; class Alphaproteobacteria; order Rhodospirillales; family Azospirillaceae; genus Nitrospirillum; species Nitrospirillum amazonense. Next base: position 1,423,590 of record NZ_JARPAF010000004.1, on the reverse strand, counting down.
CTTTTCGTTTCTCAGACGTTCAGCGCGGGCGTCACCTGGCCCCGGCAGTCGCCGAAGCCGATGGAGACATAGCCGTCGGCCACGGCGCGGCCGGCCAGGATCAGCTCATCGCCGTCGGCCAGGAAGGTGCGCGTCTCGCCGTTGGGCAAGGTGATGGGCGCCTTGCCGCCCCGCGTCAACTCCAGCAGGCTGCCCATGCCGCTGTCGTCGGGGGTGGAGATGGTGCCGGTACCCAGCAGGTCGCCGGGGTTCAGGTCGCAGCCGTTGCAGGTGTGGTGCGCCACCAGCTGCGCCGCCGTCCAATAGAGGTTGGTGGCGGGGCCGGTACCCAGGCGGTGGGGGGGCTGCTTGTCCTCGCGCATCTTGGGTGTGCGGATCAGCACCGACAGCTCGATGCCATAGGCGCCGCGCTCCTGGTCCGTCTCATCCCACAGATAGGGCAGCGGCTTGGGATCGTCGGCGGCCCGGGCCGGCTGGCGGGTGCGGAAGGGGGCCAGCGCCTCCGCCGTGATGATCCAGGGCGACACGGTGGTCAGGAAGTTCTTGGCCAGGAAGGGGCCCAGCGGTTGGTATTCCCAGGCCTGCAGGTCGCGGGCCGACCAGTCGTTCAGCAGGCTTAAGCCCGCGATGTGGCTGTCGGCCTCACCGATGGCGATGGGCGTGCCCAGTTCATTGCCCGGGCCGATCCAGATGCCCAGCTCCAGCTCCAGGTCCAGGCGCTGGCTGGGGCCGAAGGTCGGCGCCTCCGCATCCGGGGCCTTGCGCTGCCCGTTGGGACGGCGCACCTCCGTCCCCGTGACCCGCACGGAGGAGGCGCGGCCGTGGTAGCCGATGGGCACATGCTTGTAGTTGGGAAGCAGCGGGTTGTCCGGGCGGAACTGCCTGCCGACGTTCAGGGCATGGTGGATGCCGGCATAGAAGTCGGTGTAGCCGCCGATGGCCGTGGGCAGGTGCAGGGTGCAGTCCACCGCGTGGTAGAGCAGGCCTTCCACAATGCCCTGATCATCGCTGCCGGTGGCCAGCAGCTGCGACAGCCGCCGGCGTAGGGCTCGGCGCGGGCCTGCCCCCAGGGCCAGCAGCGGGTTCAGTGTCGGGCCACTGGCGGCGATGGCGGCGTCCAGCGCGTCGCTCGTCAGCAGGCCGGACCGGCCGGCCTTGGCCAAATCCAGCACCCAGTCGCCGATGGCGACACCGCCGCGCGGCGCCTCGTTCCGGGTGCTGAACACGCCCAGGGGCAGGTTCTGGATGGGGAAGTCGGCGTGGCCGTTGGCGCTGCTGACCCAGCTGGTCAGGGCCGGGTTGTGCGTTTCATCGATCAGGGGAATGTTCATCGCGGCAGCTCGGCCTTGGTGAAGCCCGCCCAACAGTCATCATAGTCCAACTGCATCAGCGGGGTTTCGGTGGCGAAACGGGTGGGTCGGATGACCCAGCGGCTTTCGAACATGAAGGCCATGGTGTTCTCGATCTTATGCGGCTTCAGGTCCGCCGCCACCGCGCGCTCGTAACTGGTGCGGTCGGGGCCGTGGCCGCTCATGCAATTGTGCAGCGAGGCGCCCCCGGGCGCAAAGCCGCCGGCCTTGGCGTCATACTGGCCATGGATCAGGCCCATGAATTCATTCATGACGTTGCGGTGGAACCAGGGCGGCCGGAACGTGTCCTCCGCCACCATCCAGCGCGGCGGAAAGATGACGAAGTCGCAGTTGGCCGTGCCGGCGATTTCGGATGGCGCCGTCAGCACCGTAAAGATGGACGGATCCGGATGGTCGTAGGACACGGTGTTGATGGTGTTGAACCGCGCCAGGTCGTACTTGTAGGGCGCCAGGTTGCCATGCCAGGCCACCACGTCCAGGGGGCTGTGGTCCAGGGCGGTGGTCCACAGGCGGCCCTGGAACTTCTGCACCACCTCGGTCGCCTCATCCACGTTTTCGAACCAGGCGACGGGGGTCAGGAAGTCGCGCGGGTTGGCCAGGCCGTTGGCGCCGATGGGGCCCAGGTCGGGCAGCTTGAACGGCGCGCCGTAGTTCTCGCAGACATAACCCCGGGCGGTGCCGTCCGGCAGCAGGACGCGGAAACGCACGCCGCGCGGCACCACGGCGATTTCGCCCGGCGCCACCTCCAGCCGGCCCAGCTCCGTCTCCAGGCGCAGGCGGCCCAGCTGCGGCACCAGCAGCAGCTCGCCATCCGCGTTGTAAAACACCCTTGCCGTCATGGGCTGGTTGGCGGCGTAGAGGTGGATGGCAATGCCGGTGTTGGTGCCCACGTCGCCGTTGCCGCCATAGCTCACCAGCCCATCGACGAAGTCGGTCGGCGCGTCGGGCAGGGGCAGCGGATCCCAGCGCAGGCGGTTGGGCGTCGGCGGCACCTCATCGAACGGGCCGGAGCGCAGCAGGCTGGCCCGCCCGTATGCCGTGAAGGGCGCATGGCTGGCGGTGGGGCGCAGGCGGTACAGCCAGGAGCGGCGATTCTCCGTGCGCGGGGCGGTGAAGGCGCTGCCCGACAGCTGCTCGGCATAGAGGCCGAAGGGCACCTTCTTCGGCGAGTTGCGGCCCACGGGCAGGGCGCCGGGCACGGCCTCGGTCGCGAAGCTGTTACCGAAGCCGCTCATCATGTCAAAGGGCGGGTTGTCTCGGATGCTGTCCTGGGTCATGGCCGCTGCCTCCACCAGATCGTTTCATTTGAAACGATATAAGAGGCGATGTCCGCCGCTTGTCAAATGGATAAACGCCGCCGGACTTTGGCTCCCGGCCCGGGTGGCCGGCGGCCTCCGCGAAAACCTTTCAATCGCGCTGGCGGAACCCGGTGGGCCTGAAAAGGTTTCGCGGGCTAAACACCATCGGTGAAAGGGACTCACCGAAAATGGAAAAGATCAGATCGGCAGGGCGGTAGTGTATTTCACCTGGCTGAGCGCGAAGTGCGAGGCGGCGGCGGCCACGGCCGGGTGGGCCAGCAGTTCGCGCATCAGGAAGCGTTCGTAGCTGGCGACGTCGGCCACCACCACCCGCATCAGATAATCCCACTCGCCCGACATGCTGTGGCAGTCCATGATCTCGCCACGCGTCTGGATAAAGGCCTCGAATTCCTGCCTGTCCTTGGTGGCGTGGCTTTTCATGCGCAGCTGGCACATGACGCTGACGCCCCGGCCGACCTTGGCGGCGTCCACCAGGCGAACGGTGGCGCCCAGGATGCCGGCCCCCTCCAGCGCCTTGATACGCCGCCAGCAGGAGGCTGGGGAGGCGCCCACCTCTTCCGCCAGGGCGGCATGGCTCAGGCTGGCATCGCGTTGCAGGGCGCGCAGGATGCGGTGGTCGATTTCATCGAACTGATCAATCTCTTTCATTTTTTCCAATCCGGTGAAATGCGCTTCCCATATTGGGTTCCCATGGCGCGTCAATGAAAAGACATTGTCACAGGTTTCGCATAAAATCATTCAGCAACGATAGGGGTGCCGCCGCTGGGGGCGGATCCAGCCCCGCCCATAAGGGAGTCTCCACGATGTCCGCCCCGACGCCTTTCGACGCGCTGACGCCGCAGCCCGCCGATGTCCTGCTGTCCCTGATCGCCCTGTACCGCGACGATCCGCGGCCCAAGAAGCTGGACCTGGGCGTGGGCGTCTATCGCGATGACAGCGGCGCCACGCCGGTGATGCGCGCCGTCAAGGCGGCCGAGGGCCGGTTGCTGGAGACGCAGGGCAGCAAGAGCTACCTGGGGCCCGAGGGTGACATCCGCTATACCGAGCTGCTGCAGCCCATCGTCTTCGGCAAGGCCATGCCGGCCGACACGATGGTGGGGGTGCAGACGCCCGGCGGGACCGGTGCCCTCCGCCTGGCGGCGGAACTGGTGAACGCCGCCCAGAAGAACGCCAAGAGGCCGGGCGCCAAGGTCTGGCTGGGCACGCCAACGTGGCCCAATCACGCGCCCATCATGACCTCCGCCGGGCTGACCGTGGCCACCTACCGCTATTACGACCAGGCGACGCAGACCGTCCTGTTCGATGAGATGATGTCGGCCCTGAAGGGCGCTGACGCCGGTGACGTGGTGCTGCTGCATGGCTGCTGCCACAACCCCGTCGGTGCCGACCTGGATCAGGCCCAGTGGCGGGCGGTGGCGGAGGTAGTGGCCGAGCGCGGCCTGATCCCCCTCATCGACCTCGCCTACCAGGGCCTGGGCGACGGGCTGGAAGAGGATGCCGCCGGCGCCCGGCTGGTGTTCGACGCCGCGCCGGACGCCCTGGTGGCCTATTCCTGCGACAAGAATTTCGGGCTCTACCGGGAACGCGTGGGCGCCCTCTATGCCAAGGGCGGCACGCCCGCGCGCACCGCGCTGATGCGTTCCAACATCCTGCTGCTGGCCCGCGTCAACTGGTCCATGCCGCCCGACCACGGTGGTGCCCTGGTGCGCGTCATCCTGGATGACGCCGGCCTGACCGCCGACTGGCGGGCGGAGCTGAACGGCATGCGCACCCGCATCAACCAGGTGCGCCAGGCCCTGGCCGCCGGTGACGCCTGGCTAGCCCCGTTGGGGCGCCAGCGGGGCATGTTCTCGCTGCTGCCCCTGTCGCCGGAGCAGGTGGGCCTGCTGCGCCGCGACCATGCCGTCTACATGGTGGGCAACGGTCGCGCCAACCTGGCCGGCCTGACGCTGGCCACCGTGCCGCAGTTCATCGACGCCCTGCGGGCCGTCCGTTGAGCGGCGCGCCCGTGCCGGGCGGCATCCGCCCGCGGCTGACCCGAACGCCGGCCGGGGTGCGCTTGTGCGCGATGGCGGAGCTGGCGCCGCTCGGCGCCCGCAACTTTGTGCTGGAGATCCAGGGGGACCGCTTCCACGGCTTCGTGGTGCGGCGGGGGGAGGCGGTCACCGGCTATGTCGACCGCTGCCCCCATGCCGGCGTGCCCCTGGCCTTCACCCTGGACGACTACCTCGCCCAGGACCTGACCGGTCGCGACGTCATCCGCTGCAGCTGGCACAGCGCCCTGTTCGACATTGACACCGGGCGCTGTGTCGCGGGCCCGTGCCCCGGCCAGGGGCTGCTGCCCTGGCCGGTGACGGTGCGCGACGGGGTCATCGAGACGGCCTAGTGGCCTGCCGTCAGGCGGTCTTGCGCGCTGGCGAGCCTTCGCCGACGGCCACGCCTATGTCCCTGGGGGCTTGCAGTTCGCGCAGGCGTCGGCGCCAGGCGTCGGCGATCTGCACGTCCAGCCCGCTGCGCTCCGGTGTCCAGCCCAGGATGCGGCGGGCTTGCGTGGCGTCGCCGACCAGGGACGGCGGATCGCCCGGCCGGCGGGGGCCGACGTGCCAGGGGATGGGCAGCCCGGTCACCCGCTCCGCCGCCTCCATGACCTCGCGCACGGAATAGCCGTTGCCGTTTCCCAGGTTCAGGGCCATGGACGTCCCGTCGTTCAGCAGGTGCTTCAGCGCCAGGATGTGGGCATCGGCCAGGTCGCTGACGTGGATGTAGTCGCGGATGCAGGTGCCGTCCGGCGTGGGGTAGTCGGCGCCGTTGACCGTCAGCCCATCCTTTCGCCCCAGGGCCGCATCCAGCACGTTGGGGATCAGGTGCGGCTCGGGGTCGTGGTTCTCCCCCAAATCGCCGTCCGGATCGGCACCGGCGGCATTGAAATACCGAAGGATGACGGCGCGCAGCCCCCAGGCGGGTTCGCAGTCGGCGATGATGCGCTCCATCATCTGTTTGCTGGCGCCGTAGGGGTTGATGGGCGCCTGGGGGTGGCCCTCGGTGATGGGCACCCGTTGCGGCACGCCATAGACGGCGCAGGTGCTGGAGAACACGAGGTTGGTGACGCCGGCGTCGCGCATGGCCTCCAACAGGCCGACGGAGCCGGAGACGTTGTTGCGGTAATACAGCAGCGGGTCGCTGACGGACTCGCCCACATGGGCATAAGCCGCGAAATGCATGACGGCGCAGGGATCGTGGTCGCGCAGCACGGCGGTCAGCCGGTCCACATCGCCGATGTCCCCCACCTCCAGCGGGCCGTACAGCACGGCCTCCCGCGGGCCGCGGCTGAGATTGTCATAAGTGACGGGGCTGAACCCCGCCTGGGCCAGCGCCTTGCAGGCGTGGCTGCCGATGAAACCGGCGCCGCCGGTCACCACAACGGTGTCGCTCATAGCCTATTCCCTTCACAGTCTTCTCCCCGACAACTCGGGGGGCTTTTGATGGGTCCGCGATAAATCGGGGGCGTCGGATCAGGAGGCGGGGTGCGGTTGCATCCCTTTCTCAACCGGCGGCTTTTCCATCGGGGTCGCGGCCCGCCGGGCGAAAAAACGGCACAGGGCCCGGATCTCCTCACCGGCGACGAAGGTCTCGTCGGGCAGGGCCAGCAGGCGCTGCCGCTTGCGTTCGTACTCCTCGACCGTCAGATCCTGAAAGAAGCGGACCATGGTCTCTTCCAGCGGCTGCCCGAAACCCCAGCCCACATCGTGGCGGCGCACCAGGCGGTCGACCTCGAACCCTTGGACGCTGAGGCAGGGCACACCGAAATAGCCTGCCTCATAGAAGCGGTTGGGCAGCAGCCAGCGTGAATTGTGCTCGGTGTTTTCCAGGTCCAGCGCCCAGGCGAAGTCCACGCCGGCATACATGTCGGCCAATTCGCCCGGGTGGTCGTAGCGGCCGCCGTAGACGATGTTGGGGCAGGACTCCAGCGTCTTGAAAAAGCGCTTCTCATCCACCGTGGTCAGCACGCCGCGAAAACGGATCTGCAGCCGGTCGGGCAGGCGCTGGGCCAGGCGGTGCATCAGGTCCACCGTTTGCTCCCCCCGGATCAGGCCGAAATAGCCGATGACCCAGGGGCGGTGCGGCGGCATCAGAGGCTTGGTTCCAGCGGGCTGGGCTTCGGGCTGGGCTTCGGCCGCCACCGTGGCGGCGGGCTTCGGCCGCTCCGGCAGGCCGACACGGGGCAGCTTGTTCTCCACCAGCAGCCAGGGCCCCCGGAACTTCTGTGTGGGGGCGTAATAATGCCGGTGGAAGCCGGGGGAGGACAGCACCAGCAGCTTCACCTGGGTCAGGCACAGGCGTTCCACCAGGCGCAGCATGAAGGAGCGCAGGCCGTGGGCCACGAACATGGGCTGGATATCCAGCACCTCGTATGCCACTTCCGCCCGCCGGCTGATGAACAGCTTCATGACCAGGGCCAGCAGCAACTGGTCGATGTTGCGGGCATACAGGATGGTGGCATCGGTCAGGCGGGGGCGGTGGCGGAAGATGACGCGCAGGGCGCCCGCCAGCGCCTGCAGGCGATGGGCGTACTTGCCGTCCACGGTCCGCCCCAGCAGCACGTGGGGCCAGGGTGGCCGATAGCCGCTGTTGTACCGCTCGCGCTCAAACCCCAGGACCAGGACGGGTAGGCCGTTGTCCAGGAATTCCCGCACCCGTTTGATGGTGCTGACGTCGGTGACGTCCTGGGTCAGGAACACCACGCCGGCCTTGTCCGCCGGAGGGGCGCCGGGGCCGACGCGCTGGGCCATCCAATCGCCCAGGACGTCGCCACCGGGCATGCCGCCCTGCGGCGCGGCGGCGGTGTCGGTGGGTGAAACGGCGGCGGTGGCAGCCTGACTATTGTCCATCAATGCTGCACTGGGAATTCTTGACGGCACGGAGCGTCCCCATTAGCGGCCAATGCGAAGTAATTCATCATGGACCTGGGCGGATTTTCCGTGCTGTGACAAAACAGGGCTGCCTTATCATTAAAGGGCATACGCCTTTTTTCCGTTGGGGTAGCCCCTGTGACTGAAATGGGGCAGATAAAGCACCCCCGGTCACAGGTTGGTCACTGGCGGGTTTGACGCCGGGCTTGTTTGATTTCAACCACGACATCAGCGGGTTCATGTGCCCGAACCACCTGTCCACAACGCCGCGGCGCCGGACGGGGGTTCCAGGCGCCCCGATCCCGACCGCCGATCAACCGACCGGAGTGACCAAGGCCGTGGCCGTGCACACCCCCCAGTCCCAATCGCATCCGTCCGGGCGCCCCGTGCAGCCGCCGCCGGTTTTCGGTGGGTTTTCCGGGGAAGAGGCGCCCGCTCGTCCGATCCTTACGGAGGGTGAGGCGGGCGAGCGCCGTTTCGACCATGTGGCCATCACCTCGGTCTTCGGCGATCCCACCCATCCCCGCACCTGGTCGGGTGCCCCCCGCAACCTGGGCGTGGCCCTGGAAAAGTTGGGCGTGACGGTGGAGGGCTTCCACCCCCACCTGTCCAAGACTTTCAAGATGGGCTTGGCTGCGCGCCATGTTATGGGCGGCTACGGCAGGCTGATGACATCGGAGCAGCTGTACCGCGCGGCCCCCGCCCGGCGCCATCTGGCCCGCCAGCTGGCAGCCAAGGCGGCGGAGCGCGGCACCCGCCACATCATCCACACCGGCGCCCTCGACCTGCCGGCTGTGGAGGCGCAGGCCACGGCCGATCCCATGGCCGACCGGGCGCATCGTGTCCACCACTACCTTTATTGCGATCACACCTGGGCGCTGGCGGCGGAGCATCGCCCCGACATCGCCGGCTACAGCGCCCGCGCGCTGGAAGCCTATGAGGAGCTGGAGCGGCGGTCGCTGCACTGCGTCGACCACATCTTCACCTTCGGCCGCTATGTGCGCGACCACATCATCAGCCATTACGGCGTGCCGGCGGCGCGGGTGACGGCGGTGGGCTCGGGCATGGGCGACATCAAGCCCTACATCGGGCCGAAGGATTACGCCAAGCCCAAGCTGCTGTTCGTCTGCAAGCATCTGTTCCGGGAAAAGGGCGGCGAACTGGTCATCGAGGCCTTCCAACAGGCGGTGCTGCGCCGGCCGGACCTGACCCTGACCATCGTGGCCGACCCATCGGTGCGGGACCGGGTGCCGGAGCATCCGGCCATCGACTTCCGGTCCGCCTTGCCATGGGCGGAGCTGCAGGAGCTGTATCGCCGTTCCTCCCTGCTGGTGCAGCCCATGCTGAACGACCCCTGGGGCCAGGTGTATCTGGAGGCGCTGATCTCCCGCACTCCGGTCCTGGGCTTGCACCGCAACGGCCTGCCCGAGATCACCGGTGATGGCCGCTACGGCTTCCTGGCGTCGCGCGCCGACCCCCAGGTGCTGGCCGACCTCATCATCCACGCCGTGTCCGATCCGCAGCGCCTGGCCGTCATGGGCGCCCGCGGCCAGAACCACGTGCTGGAAACCTACACCTGGGACCGTGTCGCCCGCGCCGTTCTGTTCCCGTGAGGGCACGGGCACGCCGGCCGGCCGCCAGGACAAGGGGCGCCTAGAACAAGGGAAAGAAGCGCCCCCGCGAACAACAACCCTGAAAGAACAGACTCCCAAGATTTTGCTGAAAACAGCGATCAACCCTTTGATGAACGGAGCAGCGTATGTCGAATAGAACCGCGTTGATCACCGGTATCACCGGCCAGGACGGGTCTTACCTGGCCTCGTTCCTGTTGGCCCGTGGTTATGTGGTCCACGGCCTCAAGCGCCGTTCGTCGTCCATCAACACCGACCGGCTGGACCACATCTACCGCGATCGCCATGAGGGCGGCTTCGAGTTCTCGCTGCACTACGGCGACATGACGGACAGCATGGTGCTGACCCGCCTGATTGCCGAGACGCGGCCGACCGAAATCTACAACCTGGCAGCCATGAGCCACGTGGCCGTCAGCTTCGAGATGCCGGAATACACCGCCAATGTGGACGCCACCGGCACCCTGCGTCTGCTGGAGGCGGTGCGGTCGCTGAAGATGCAGGACGATGTCCGCTTCTACCAGGCGTCCACCTCCGAACTCTACGGCGGCATCAGCAGCGAGCCGTTGTCGGAGACGACGCCCTTCCATCCGCGCAGCCCCTACGCGGTGGCCAAGATGTACGGCTACTGGATCACGGTGAACTACCGTGAGGCGTACAACATGCACGCCTCCAACGGCATCCTGTTCAACCATGAATCGCCGGAGCGGGGCGAGACCTTCGTCACCCGCAAGATCAGCCGCGCCGTGGCCGCCATCGAGCGCGGCCTGCAGAACTGCTTGTACCTGGGCAACCTTGAGGCCCGCCGTGACTGGGGCCACGCCCGCGACTATGTCGAGGGCATGTGGCTGATGCTGCAGCAGGACAAGCCCGACGACTATGTGCTGGCCACCGGTGAGGCCCATTCGGTGCGCGAGTTCGTGGAACTGGCCTTCCATTGCATCGGCCGCCCGCTGGTGTGGCGTGGCGAAGGCGTCAACGAGCGCGGCTACTGCCGCCGCACCGGTAAGGTGCTGGTGGCGGTCGACCCGGCCTACTACCGCCCGGCCGAGGTGGACTTCCTGCTGGGCAACCCGACCAAGGCCAAGACGGTCCTGGGCTGGGAGCACAAGATCGCCTTCGAGGAACTGGTCTACGAGATGGTGAACGCCGACCGCGCCCTTCTGGATCGCACCCCCGTCAAGCAGTGGGAAGGACAGCACGATGCACAAGCCCCCTTACGAGCTGCGCAATAAGCGCGTCTGGGTCGCGGGTCACCGCGGCCTGGTGGGCTCCGCCCTGGTGCGGCGGCTGGAGCGGGAGGGGTGTGATGTCCTGACCGTCGGCCGCCACCACTGCGACCTGCGCAACAGCGGCCAGGTGGACAAGTGGATGAAGGACTTGCGTCCGGATGCCGTCTTCCTGGCGGCGGCCCATGTCGGTGGCATCCATGCCAACGACACCCGGCCTGCGGAGTTCATCTACGACAACCTGATGATCGAGGCGAACATCATCGACAGCGCCCACCGCTCGGGCGTGGAGAAGCTGTTGTTCCTGGGGTCCTCCTGCATCTATCCGCGGATGGCGCCCCAGCCCATCCCGGAAGAGGCGCTGCTGACCGGCCCGCTGGAGCCGACCAACCAGTGGTACGCCATCGCCAAGATCGCGGGCATCAAGCTATGCCAGGCCTACCGCCGCCAGTACGGCTGCGACTTCACCTCGGTCATGCCGACCAACCTGTATGGTCCCGGCGACAACTTCGACCTTATGGCCAGCCATGTGGTGCCGGCCCTGATGGTCAAGGCGCACAAGGCCAAGCAGGAAGGCGCCAAGACCTTGGAAATCTGGGGCAGCGGCACGCCCTTGCGCGAACTGCTGTTCGTCGATGACGCCGCCGACGGCATGGTCTTCGTCATGAAGCACTATTCCGAGGAGGAGCCGCTGAACCTGGGCAGCAGCCAGGAGGTTTCCATCGCCGAGCTGGCGGAACGGATCTGCCGGGTGGTGGGTTTCCAGGGCCAGATCGTCCACGACCGCAGCAAGCCCGATGGCACGCCCCGAAAGATCATGGACAACAGCCGCCTGGAGGCCTTGGGCTGGCGCGCGCCGACGTCGATCGACGACGGCCTTGCCCAGACCTACCGCTGGTATGTGGAAAATATCGGCTCCGTCCGGGGCGCGCCGGTGGTCCATGCCTGATAGCGACGATTCCCGGGCGCGGGCTCTCCCCGTCGCCTGGGTCGTCGCCGCCAATGCCCGGTTCGGCGATTGCCCTCGCCGGGCCGGGCATTGGTTCCACCCCAACAACGGCGGTCCGTGCTTCAGGGCCGCCGGTGAGAGGTGTTAATGCGTGATCGGAACGGCGATCTGAATACCGCCCACCTGATCGGTGACATCGGCCGCCGGGCGACCCGCGGGGGCACGGTCATGCTGGGGGCCCAGGTGGTGAAGCTGGTGGCCCAGTTCGGATCCGTCATCGTGCTGGCGCGCGTGCTGGCACCGGCGGAATTCGGCCTCATCGCCATGGTCGGCGCCATGACCGCCCTGTTCGAGATCGTGAAGGAACTGGGCCTGTCCGCCGCTACCATGCAAAAGACGGACATCACCCACGAACAGGTCAGCGCCCTGTTCTGGATCAACACCGGCGCGGGCTGCCTCATCGCCGCCTGCCTAGCCCTGGGGGCGCCCGCCATCGCCCGTTTCTACGGGCAACCCGACCTGGAAGCCGTCACGCGCTGGCTGGCCCTGGGCTTCGTCATGAGCGGCGCCACCGTCCAGCATTGGGCCCTGCTGCGCCGGCAGATGCGCTTCTCCGCCATCGCCATCGCCGAGACGGGCAGTGAGCTGATGGCCTTCGTCGTCGCTGTGGTCCTGGCCTTCCAGGGCTGGGGCCACTGGGCGCTGGTGGCCCAGCGCCTGGCCGCCCCGCTGCTGGTCATGACCGGCTGCTGGGCCTTGTGCCGATGGCGGCCGTCGCCGCCGGGCAGGACGCCGGGCATACCGGAACTGCTGGGCTTCGGCCTGTCGGTTTCCGGCTGCGGCATCCTGGCCACCCTGGCCCGCAGCGTCGACCAGATCCTGGTGGGCCGATTGTTTGGCGCCGCCACCCTGGGGCTATACGAACGCGCGGCGCGTCTGGTGCTGGTGCCCATGAACAGCATCAACGCGCCGCTCTATTCCGTGGCCATGCCGGCCCTCAGCCGCCTGGTGGGCGAACCGCAGCGCTTTCGTCGGGCGTTCGGTGTCCTGATCGAGCGGGTGGCCATGGTCACAATGCCGGCCGCCGCCGGTGCCGCCGTGGCCTCCGACTGGGTGACCAACCTGTTGTTCGGCCCGAAGTGGGAGGCGATGTCCCCCCTTATCACCTGCTTTGCCCTGGTGGCCGCGGTGCAGCCGACGCTGATGACGGCCGGCCTGATCTATCTGCCCCAGGGGCGGTCACGCGACCTGCTGCGCTCCACCGCCATCGACGTGGCCCTGGCCATCGCCTCCTTCGTCGCCGGCATCCCCTATGGCGCCGTGGGCGTGGCGGGGGCCTATGCCGCCATCGGCCTGGTCATACGTCTGCCGGTTTGCTTCTACCTGGCGGCGGGGCAGGGGCCGGTGACCCAGCGTGATCTATACCTGCGCATCACGCCCTCGGTGGTGGCGTCGCTGGCCGTGGCCGCCGTCGTCTGGATCCTCAGGAACGGCGTGATGCCTGAGAGCCTGCTGGCGGCGCCCCTGGTGGCCCTGGCGGTGGCCGCGGTGGTGGGCATGCTCACCGCCGGGGTCGCCTTCCTGCTGATGCGGCCAAGCCGGGACGCCATGACCGGCGTGGTCCGGTCTCTATTCTCCCGGCACCCGCCGCAGCCGGTATCGACGACCTTCGCCGAGGAGGTGGCTGAATGATCCCCGGTGCGCTGAGGCGCGGTGCGAAGCAACTGGTTCGCACCGTCTGTCCCACGCCGATGATGCTGTGGCTTGAACACAAGTATTTCGAGCATTTCGGTGAACCCGAAACCCGCCTGGTACGCCATCTTTGCGAGCCCGGGCGCGACGCCATCGACGTGGGCGCCAACGAAGGCTGCTACATCCACTTCATGCGCCCCCATGCCCGGCGCGTGTACGCCTTCGAGCCGGTGCCCTGGCTGGCGGAGCGCCTTGCGGCCAAGTTCGGTGACGACGTGGTGGTTTACCCCACGGCCTTGTCGCAAACCTCGGGCATGGCGCAGCTGCACATCCCCGTGGTGGCGGGATTGCCGGAAACCGGCTTGTCCACCCTGTCGCCTACTGCGCTGGCCGACCAGCCGGCGCAACGCGAGCTGAAGGTGGCCTCCTCCCCCCTCGACGCCGTCTATTCCGGCGACGTCGCCTTCATCAAGATCGACGTGGAGGGGCATGAGGAGGCGGTGCTGGAAGGCAGCCGGGAAACCATCGCCCGTTCCCGCCCCCGCATCCTGGTGGAGATCGAGGAGCGGCACGCCCGCGGTTCCATCGACCGCATTGCGCGCTTCTTCGACGCCATCGATTACCAGGGCTATTTCCTCTACCACAACAAGCTGCGCCCCCTGGACGACTTCGACGTGGCCACCATGCAGCGGCCGGAAGACATCCAGGACTACCGCCCCGGTCTGGCCCGCAGCCAGTTCGCCGACTATGTGAACAACTTCCTGTTCCTGCCCCGCCAGGAATCCCCCGGCACCCTGGCCAACATCGCGGCCGAGCTGGCGCAGGAGTAGCGGCCCGCGCCGGCCGGCGTTCGCGCGTAGGTTGACAAGAACAAACAAAGAACATACAGTGCTCTTCCAGCAACAGGGAGAGCGAACATGGATGGTTGGCAGCGTCGATACCGCCTGAGCAACGGCCCCGGCGGCCTGGGCCTCAGCTGCACGGACGGGGGCCTGGCCCTGGCCGGCGTGCCCCTGCTGGCCAAGGGCGCCGGCGGCTACCAGGTCCGCCCGGCGGCCGAGGTGGCGGTTTTGCTCAAGCGCGCCTATCCCGGCGCGGAGCCGGGCGCCGCCATCCTGCCCGGCCTCACGAGGATCGCCGACGCGCTGAACCGGGGCGATTTGGCCCAGGCCATGATCCGCGCTGTGCGCCTGCGCCTGCCCGACCTGGACTGGGACGCCGCCGTCCGCCTAGCGCGGGCCAACGACAACCTGGTGAAGTACAGCCCGGATCAGCCTCGGGATTGGCATGGACGCTGGGCAAGTGGGGGCGGCGGGGAAACGCAGGCGAAGTCCCCTCGCGACGGGTTGGCTGTAAGCGTCAGTTATCAGCCGCAGGCGCAAGGCGCGAAGAAAAAAGGGGGAGTTATCCCTGTAATGGCGTCAACGATACCGAGCCCAAAAGAAGCGGAGAGGATCTTCAATGAGCAAATAAGGGATTTGCGTGAGAAAGGTATTTTACCAACTCAGAATAAAATTATGGGTAATTTATTTCCGGACTTTGTGTTTCAGCCGGTCTATGCAGTTTTGTATCTAGATGACAGTGTGCACAAATTTGCGACATTAAAAGAAGCGCAAAGAGATGCAGCCAAATATCCTGAAGAAAGAAGAATTGTTGGTGGTAATACAAACGGGAACCGTAGTGAAATCTATATGACGGCAGCAGGGGAATCAGAAATTCCTGGACTAGGATCGACGTCACGCGAACAGACAATGAGATTTGTAATTATGCATGAATGGGGGCACCACAGCCAAGGAGGAGGGTGCACGTCTCCGGATGCTAATGAAAGGGAGATCTGCGCAGATGATTTCTCACTCCATCATCAGGGGACTGAAAATGGGCATCGGTAGGCTGGTTAAGAGTGGATGGATATGCCGCACCCTGTCCGTTCTTTCATGTTCTGCGCTGTTATGCCTTTTCCTCATGTTGAAGTTCGCTCCGATGTCATTTTATGGAGAAGATACGGAGCGTTCCGCGCTGGCGGCTCTCATGAATTACCTCGCAACGGGCAGGGAAATGACGGGGGAATATTATTTCTCCATCAATAGATCGGATCCAAGTGATGAGATTTTCGATGAAATGAGAAATAAATACCCCAGGGCAATTATTCATAAATTCAGCGAAAGCGAAGGGTATGAATTTTGTTTCGGGATGTATATTGACGATGGCCATGAACCAAATTGCGCGCCACACCCATTGATGCATGCCGACTTCATAGCGATGCCATTGTGGCATATCGCGCTGGTTTCGGCTGGCGTGACGGGCTGTGGCGGCCAGTTCTGGGTTCTCAACGCGTTCGGCCGATGGATCGTGCTCACCGGATGGGTCGGATGTGTGTAAGGGGCCCAAGCTCTATATGACCAGCGACAGCCCGGTTTCCTGCGTCATGGCGAGGCGCCGGTCGCCTACCTGGGCCGACAGGGCATAGGCTGCCCGCATCATGGCGGCCGCGGCCCGCCGTTCCGACGGGCTGGGGGCCAAGTCGATGGCCCCGCCGGCGATCTCGAACGGCGACAGGGTTGCGGCAGCCACGGTGGTGGGCACCTCGCTGGGAGAGTCGGGGTCGGTGGGGGAGGGGGCGTCGGGCCAGAGGTCCATGGTCGGTGCTCCCTCTTTCGGGTCGAATCAGTGCAGGGCCGCCAGGGGCGGGATGGTGGGCGGGGCGGGCGGCAGGGCCGCAGCCGGCAGGATCACGGGCGGCTCCAGCGGGGCGGGGACGGGAGCCTCCGCCGCGCGCTTGGCCCGGGCGTGCAGCACGCTGCAGGCGCCGATCAGGAACAGCACGGTCCAGGTCTTGGGGCTGACATAGGCGCCGGACGCCTGGCCGAGCACCGCCCAGGACAGCCAGCACATCAGCACGGCGCGCACGCCCAGGGCGCGCAGCCAGCCGCTGATGGCCAGGATCATGACGATGCCGCCGCACAGGCCCAGATAGACCCAGTGCAGGAAGAAGTAGTTGATCAGCACCTCGTTGGGCTCTGGGATGTTCCACAGCGGGCTGAAGGCGCCGGAGCGCAGGAAGACGTCGGCGATGTTGTCGCTGACCAGCTGCTCCCCCGTCAGGCCAACGCCCAGGATGGGGTGGTGCTTCACCACGTCCACCGCCACCAGGAAGGGCCCAATGACGCGGTAGAAAAAGCTCTCGTCGTTGCCAGAGGCGATCTCGTGCAGGCGGTTGGCGTAGACCGTGCTGCCCACGATGGCGAAGGCGGCTATGGCCAGGATGCCCACCGCCGCCAGCTTCAGGATGCGGGTGGTGGTGGACTGGCTGGCATCGTCACTGGGCCCCAGTTCGTGCAGCGCCAGCAGCAGCACCAGCAGCAGCAGCGTGGGGCCTGGCATGGCCACCATGGCCGCGGCCGTCATGGCCAGATAGCCCAGGCGCTTGTACTTCCAGTCACTGGTCAGCAGCCAGGAAAAGGCGAACAGGGTGTAGGCGAAGGTGACGGCCGATGGCTCTGTCGTGAACAGCTTGGGTCGCACGCGGCCGTACAGCATCTCGTCCCGGATGTCGGACTCGTAGATGCCCTGGTGATAGATCGCCAGGCGGACCGCGTCGCTGATGCGGTTCAGGCCGGCATAGCTTTCCAGCAGGGTGCCGATGACGATGGTGATGATGAATACCAGCATCAGGCGCGAGAACGCCGCCGCCCCCGCCTCGACCACCGTCAGGAACAGGGCGTAGGAGATGACCAGGGAATACATCATCTGCAGCAGGCCCGTGGTGCGCTTGGACAGCAAATCCAGGCCCGGCGCGTAAAGGATGGAGGCCAGCAGCAGCAAGGTCACGCCCAGGAAGGCCGCCAGCCCGGTGGGGGAGATGCGATGCCGCCGGCGCCACAACAGGACGACACCGGCCATGCCGGCGATGGCGGCGGGGAAGGGCACGTTGGGCGTGATCTGGATGGAAAAGCCGGTGTAGATGCCCAGCAGGAACACCACCAGCAGGACCCAGTCGGTGCGGGCCATGCCCGGTCCGGGCGCGTCCACCCCCCCGTCCAGGCTCCAGGATCGCTGCGGCGCCCATGCGCCGATATCAGGGGCCGTCCACTGGGTCACAAGGGTCATCACTCTGCCTCAGGGCTTGGTGGCTATGGTGTAAGGGCCGATCTTTTCCAGATGCGCCGGCTAGGGACGATGTCGGGGCCGGCCGTTGCCGCCGATGGCGACCAGCGTGCCCGGCGGATAGGGCCGGGGCGGCGGGGGCGGGGCCGGGATGGGCGCGGATGGCGCCGTCTTACGCTTGTGGGCCTCGGCGTGCAGGATGCTGCAGGCCGCGATCAGCATCAGCACGGTCCAGGTCTTGGGGCTGACATAGGCGCCGGACGCCTGGCCCAGGATGGCCCAGCCCAGCCAGCACAGGGCCAGGGCGTGAACGCCCAGGCTGCGCAGCCAGCCGGTGATGGCCAGTATCAGCACCACGCCGCCGCAGATGCCCAGGTATACCCAGTGCAGCCAGAAGTAATTGGTCATCACCTCCTGCGGATCCGGGATGGCCCACAGCGGGGAGAAGGATCCCGAACGCAGGAAGACCGTGGCGATGCTGTCGGCGATCATCTGCTCGCCCGTCAGGCCGATGCCCAGAATGGGGTGGTTCTTCAACACCTCCACCGTCACCAGGAAGGGGCCGATGACGCGGTAGAAGAAGCTTTCGTCATCGCCGTTGGCGATATTATCCAGACGGGCGGAATAGACGGAGCTGGCGATGACGGCGAAGGCGATCAGGGCCAGGGCGGCGATGGCGCCGATCTTGATGAGGCGCACGCTCAGCAGGGTGGGCGCGTGCTCCTCCCCCTTGGGCACCATCTCATGCAGGCCCAGCAGCAGCAGCATCAGCAGCAAGGTGGGTCCAGGCATGGCGACCATGGCCGCCGCCATCATGGCGAGATAGCCGAAGCGCTTGTATTTCCAGGTGCTGGTCAGCAGCCAGCAGAACGAGAACAAGGTATAGGAGAAGGTGACGGCCGATGGTTCCGAGGTGAACAGCTTGGGCCGCACCTTGCCGTACAGCAGCTCGTCCCGGATGTCGGCGTCATAGACGCCGGAGGTGTAGATTTTCTGTCGCACGGCGTCGCTGATGGCGGCCAGGCCGGCATAGGTCTCCAGCAGGGTGCCGACGATGATGGTCAGGATGAAGACCAGCATCAGCCGGCAAAAGGCGCCCGGCCCCGCCTCCACCACCGTCAGGAACAGGGCGTAGGAGATGGACAGCGAATAGATCATCTGCAGCAGGCCGGTGGTGCGCTTGGACAAGAGGTCCAGCCCCGGCGCGTACAGGATGGATGCCAGCAGCAGCAAGGTCACGCCCAAGAAGGCGGCCAGGCCGGCGGGCGAGATGCGGTGCCGCCGGCGCCACAGCAGGATGACCCCGGTGATGCCGGAAATGGCGGCGGGAAAGGGGACGTTGGGGGTGATCTGGATGGCGAAGCCGGTGTAGATGCCCAGCAGGAATCCCACCAGCAGCACCCAATCCACCACCCCCAGCGGCTGGCGTTGCGCGGCGCTGTCTTGGGGAACGGCGCCATATCCCGCCCATTCTGTCCAGGTCGTCATGCCGCGTTGATGGCCGTCAGCAACTGCGGCCCCCTGCTGGTCCAGTGGAAGCTGTCACGGCAGGCGCGATAGGCCGCGTCCTGCAGATTGTTCAGGCGGTCCAGATCGTCGATGGACTGGACCACGCCCATGGCCAGGTCCTCATGCCCCGGGTACAGCAGGATGCTTTCCTCCTGCTCCAGCGGCACGCCGGCCACCGAGCCCTTCAGGGCCAGGATGGGCAGGCGGTTGAAAACATAGTCCAGCACCTTCAGCTTGAATCCGCCGCCGTTGCGCTCCGGAACCAGAGCGATGCGGGCCGCGTCCATATGGCGGCGCACGTCGTCCACCGTGCCGGTGAAGCGGGTGGCCAGGACGCGCTTGCGCATGCTGGCCAGGAAGGTGGCATCGCCGCTGCCCACCACCTCCAGCTCCACGCCGTTGGCGGCGAAGATGGCGTCGGCCACGCTGATGAACTCTTCCAGGTTCATGCGCTTGGCGATCCAGTCGAAGCTGCCGACGATGACGGCGCGGCGGGGTAGGTCGCGGCTGATGGGCTTCTTCTCACGCTCCGTCGCGCGATAACCCGGGGTCACCACGGCCATGGCCTTGTCGGGCCAGCGCTCGCGATAAAGGTCGGCGTCGTCGGGGGTGATGGCGGTGATCAGGTCCGCCTCTTTCACGATGGCGCGTTCCAGATGCGTCACCTTGGCGGCGTCGAAGCGCATCGCCTGGTGCTTCAGCAGGTTGGATTGGTTTTGCGCCAGCTGGGCGCGCAACGATTCCTCGTGGTTGTGCGACACGTAAACCAGCTTGGGCCGGTTGTGGCGGTCGGGGTAGCGGCGCAGGAAGTCCGCCAGCGCCCACCCCGACCCCACGCCGTCCAGCACCACACTGTCCCACGATTCCGTCGCCAGCAGGCGGCGCAGCCGGGCATGCATGTCCGGCGTGCCGCAGCGGTGGGCGATGTTGGGCAGGGGGGACCGCAGGCTGCTCCAGCGCGAGCGGGGCTTATGCTCTGCCAGGTGCCAGGCGATGGCGCCGGCGCCGGGCGTCTCGCGCGCGCCATCGGCGCGCTTGCCGTCCGGCCGGCTCAGCCCCAGCACCGCCATGTCGGCGCCCGCTTGTGCCAGGCTGCCGATCAGCCCCCCGGAATAGATGAACTGTCCGTTGTGGGGCGGGTCGGGGTCGGCCAGCGTGATCCAGAGGCAGCGCATGGGCTACGGTCCCTTCTGTGGTGGTCTGCCGCCGGCACCCTCAGGCGCCGGGCGCCGCCATCCGGCGGCTTGGCTTGTCCTCAGTTTCCAGTCCACCGCGTTCCCCGGAAACTTCCGGCGGCCGCAGTCGCGTCCTACAACGGCAAGAGGCACAGCCTCTTGCCGTTGGCGTCAGTAGGCGTTCTTGGTGAAGATGCTGCTGGTGATGGTGCGGGCGATGATTTTCAGGTCGCCCAGCACGGTCCAGGTCTCGATGTAGCGGAGGTCGTGCTCCACCCGCTTCACGATGTGTTCCACGGTGCTGGTCTCGCCCCGCCAGCCGCTGACCTGGGCCAGGCCGGTGATGCCGGGCTTCATGCGGTGGCGGCTGTCGTAATGGGCGACGGCGTCGCGGTACAGCAGGCCGCCCGCCTTGGCCGACTGGGCGTGGGGGCGGGGGCCGACGATGGACATCTCGCCCCGCAGCACGTTGATGAACTGCGGCAGCTCATCCAGGCTGGTGCGGCGCAGGATGCGGCCCAGGCGGGTGATGCGGGGGTCGTTGCGCTGCGCCAGCTTCTCGGCGTTCGCATCCGCCATGTGGTGGTACATGGAGCGGAACTTGTACACCTCGATCAGCTGGTTGTTGTAGCCGTGGCGCTTCTGCTTGAAGAGGATGGGGCCCTTGCTCTCCAGTTTGATGGCCACGGCGATGGCCAGCATGATGGGCGAGATCATGACCAGGATGATGGCGGCCAGCACCCGGTCCTCGACCGTCTTGGCGATGGCCCGCCAACCGGTCAGCGGATGGCTCAGCAGCTCCAGCACCGGCGGCTCATCGCCGGCACCTTCGCGCCATCCGCCCGCTTGGCGGTGGATTTCCACTTGGTCCAGGCTGATGCCCACGTCCACCGGCGCCAGGCTCAGCTTGGCCAGGGCCGCGCCCAGGGCGTGATTGTCGTCCGACAGCGGCATGGCCAGGATCACCCGGTCCACCCGGCCCTCGCGGATTTCAGTCAGCAGGTCGTCCAAACCGCCGCGGATGGGGTAGCCGACGCAGAAGCGCGCGTGGCCGGCGCGGTTGTCGTCATAGACGCCCACCACGTGGCGGTCGTCACGCGGGTTGGCGCGATACCGGCGCAGCAGGCGCTGGCCCTCCGGCCCCGTGCCGACGATGGCCACGGCCTGGGTCAGGCGCCCGGCGCGCTGGCAGGTACCCACGGTCAGGCAGGTCGCCAGGCGCCCCGCCACCAGGGCCCCCAGCGCCAGCAGCGACCAGATGGCCAGCCAGCTGGTCATGGGTGGGTCGAAGGCGCCCAGCAGGTACAGCAGCGCGACCAAGCTGCCGGCCGTGGCAGCCCAGGCCAGGGCCAGGGGCAGCAGTCCATCGGCCGGCTTGTACAGGCGGTTCAGCTGCCGCGCGCCGGTCCAGCGCAGGGCATACATGCCCAGCGCCAGGCCGATGATCAGCACCAGGCCGAACAGGGGGCGGGCGACGGTGCCGTCCGCGAGGGCGGAGGCGGCCAGGCCGGTGGCAAGGATGGCCAGGGCGTCGATGGCGGCGACGGTGCCGGTGATTACTTGCGGCGCCAGGGGGCGGCCATTGCGCAGGCGGTGGGTCTCGGCCGCGGGAACGGCTACCGCCTGGGTCTCCCGCAGCGTGACGAGGGGGGTGGAAAGGGCTTCGGACAGGGCTGGGGGCATGGGTTGGGTTCCTGAATGCGGCGACCGGTGGCCACGGCCGCCCACGCAGGTGCGACGGTCTGGCCAAGGGTGGCTGATCAACAGCCGAGTTCGCCTAAATCAGGCCACGCCTGAATCAAGAAGTCCTGTGACCAAGCTGGGACCTGTTCGCACTTGCGGCAAATGATTCCGGATATACTCCGATCAGGGAGTGCCCATGAGGCTGGAAAATATTTCGGAAGCGAAGTTCTGTGGACTCTGATGGCGGATATAGTTGGCTGCCGCTTCTTGATCGAAATAGCTACGGGTGTCGCTTTCCGATATATATTCTATTCCTTTGGAGAGAACTTCGCTATCGGTCGTATCCAGCGCGAGACCTAACCTATGGGTTCGGGCCAGGCAGCCCAGCAGGCCCAAATCCTGCGTCAGCACCGGCTTGCCCGCCTGCGCCGCCCACAGCAACACGCCGCTGGATCCCACGAAGCGCTGGTAGGGGGCCAGCACGACCGACGCCTCCTTGATCAGGGCGTTGATCTCACCGCTGGTCAGGCGGCGGTCCTCCAGGTGGATCCACAGCTCGGGCTGTTCCTGGATCACCTTTTTCAGGGCGGCGTACACCCGGTCGCGCAAGGCGGGATCCACCTTGCCGGCGATCATGACGCCCACCTTGGCCGCCGCTTCCGCCGGTAGCTGGCACAGCGCGTCCAGCAGGGACAGCACGCCCTTGCGCTCGCTTAAGAATCCGAACAGCAGCAAGGTGACGCGATCGGTGGGCATGCTGTCGGCCAGCGTCCGTTCCTCCGCCGTCTCGTTCACGAAGGGATGGACGGGGTCGACCACGGTGCGCACCTTCCCCCCCTGGCCGTAGTGGTCGTGGGCGTATGTCGGGAAGTACGGGTCCAGCGTCAGGACGCGGTGGACCGCGGAATTGCGCAGCATGAGGGGGTAGAGCAGGGCCTTGCGCGCGTCACGCAGCCACTCCTTAAGGTTCGGCTCATAGCTGCCCAGGGCGCGGTAGTGGACGGACGGCCGAAACAGGATGCCGCACAGGCGGCGGCCCCGCGCGCCCAAGGACAACGCCAGGGGCAGGGTCAAATGGTCCAGCGACAGGAAGTGCCCGGCTTCGGACCCCGTGCGCTCCAGATAGCGGCGCATGACCCACCAGCGGGCGAATCCGCGCACCGGCAGCAGGGGGTGGCGGCACAGCGCCTGCTCCGACGGTTCCAGCGCCAGGACCTGCACGCGGTCGTGGCGACTGGCGGCGCCATCGGCCGCCAGCTCGTCATACAGTTCGCGCGCCACGACGAAGGTGACGCGGTAGTCCCGCTTGTCCGCGGCGGCGAAGTGCATCAGGTGCTTCAGCCATTCGCAGGGGTGGCCCTCCGCGTCCGGCTCGAAGATGACGAAGGAGCGGGGGCCGTCGGCCAGGGGTTTGGCCTGGGCCCCTGCTGGGGACTTACTTGGCATAGAGCGCATCCAATCGCCGGACCAATCCCCCCAGGACATGGGACCGGGAATAGTGCTGTTCCACGAAACGCCGGCCCCGGGCCCCCAGTTCCCGGCGCAGGCCCGCATCCCGCACCAGGCGCAGCACGGCCTCGGTGAAGGCCGCGGTGTCATGGGGCGGCACGCAGATGAAGGCGCCGCTGCGTTCCCGCAGGTGCCACAGGGGGCTGTGCGGGTTGGCCGTGGTGACGAAGGGACGTCCCACCGCCATGATGTTGAAGATCTTGGACGGGATGGCGAAGGCGGCGGCCTCCGGCTCCTGCGGCACCAGGTGGATGTCGCCCTCGGTCAGGCCCTGGCGCAGCTGGTCCGGCGGCAGCAGGCCGGTGACGCGGACCCGGCGCAGCGCGCGGGCGGCGATCTCCTCCTCCAGGGTGGCGCGCATGGCGCCGCTGCCCCGCAGGATGATCTCCACATCGTCGGTCTGGCGCTGCAACTCCTCCGCCATGGACAGGACCTGGCCCAGGCCCTGCTTCAGGCCGAAGTTGCCGCTGTACAGCAGCCGCGCGGCGATCTTGGGCGCCGGGATGATGGCCGGTGCGTCGTTGGCCGGCACCTTGGGCGCGTCGGGGTACAGGCGGTCGGTGTCGACCCAGATGGGCACGACCTCGATGTCCTGCGTCACGCCCAAGTCCCGCAGCTGCTCGGCCATGTGGTCCGTCAACACGACGATCAGGTCCACCCGGTTCAGCACGGTGCGCTCGCACCAGCGCATCGCCTTCACCAGGCCGCCGCTGGACACCATGTTCAGTCCCTGGGCCATGCCGGACTGGATGTCGTGGATGATGGCGACGTGCCGGCCGTCGCGCTGGCGGACCAGGCAGCCCAGCGCGACGGTAAGGATGGAAGGACAGAGGCTGATGACCAGGGGCTTGGGCTTGAGCCGGCCCGAGGCTCGGGCCCAAAGCCCCGCCAGCAGGAAGCTGGCCTCGGCCAGGATGCGCGCCTTGGCCGACCCCTTGCGGGGGATCATGGCCCGCAGGCGTTCCACGCGCACCCCGTTCAGCACCTCGTGACCGCCCTTGAAGTCCTTGTACTGGGTGAAGACCTCGTTGCCCGGGTAATAGGGCAGGCCGGTGAACACCGTGGTCTCGCAGCCCAGCCGCGTCAGCCATTCCGCCAGGTCGGCGCACTGCGGGGCAGAGCCGATGAGTTCCGGCGGATAGGCGCGGGTCAAAAGGGCCGCCTGGGGGGAGGGGACGGAGGAAGGAGGAAGATCCATCCCCTTTACCCCCTCTGGCGGCAAGTCACGCAGGGCCTCTGGCTCCATGGGGCTATCCTTAACCGAAATGGCCTTGACCGGAGTGGCTCAGCCGAAGTGATCGGCCAGGGGGCGGGCGTAATCGTAGTTCAGCGGGCCATAGCCGTACTGGCGGTAGCGGCGCGGATCGACCCGGGACATGATCACGCCGGTCAGGTCGCACTGCACCTCCACCAGCTGGCGCAGGGCCTGCAGAGCGGCGTTGCGGCGCGTATGGTCCCAGCGCACGGTGAACAGCACCTTGTCCACCATCCGCGACATGGCCAGCACCTCGGCCCCCACCAGCACCGGCGCCGTGTCGATCAGCACCAGGTCATAGTTCTTGGCGAAGGTCTGCAGCAGAACCCGCATCCGGTCGGACGTCAGCATGCGGGTGTCCTTGGACGTCCAGTGGCCGGCGGTGATCAGCTCCAGCCCCGACAGGGTGTCGTGATGGATGCAGTCGTCCAGCACCACACTGTCATCGGTCAGCAGCGAAGCCAGGCCGTGCTTGTTCGACACGTTGAACAGCTTGTGCTGCGAGGGTGAGCGCCAGTCGCAATCCACGATCAGGATGCGCCGGCCGTGGCTGGCCAGCAGGCGGCCCAGGGCGGCGATGATGACGCTCTTGCCTTCGCCGGGCGCGGCGGAGGACAGCAGCACCGTGCGGGGGCTGTACTCCATCTCCGACAATTCCAGCGCGATGTGGATTTTGCGCAGGGTTTCGGCGAAGGGGGACACCGGCTCGCGCAGCACCTGGGCGGTGGGCGACTTGCCCTTCACCTCCGGCACCAGGGCCACGACCGGGATGCCCGTGGCGCTTTCGATCTGGCTGCTCTGGCGGAAGGTCTGGTCGGCCTCCTCCATCAGCAGCGCGATCAGCATGCCGGCCACGGCGCCAACCAGGGTGCCCAGCAGCAGGATCAGGGCCTTGGGCGGATAGCTGGCGGACACCGGCGGGGTGGCGCGGGAGATGACGCGGGCGTCGGGCGCCTCCAGCTGCTGGCGGCCGATCAGGCGCTTCTCCTCCGTCAGCATGGTTTCCAGCAGGTGCCGGTTGACGGCGGCGTCGCGCTCCATCGCCTCCAGATGGATGGCGTTCTGGTTGTCGGAGCCCAGGGAGCCTTTGGCCTCGTTGAAGTCGCGCAGCACGGCCTGGTAGCGGGCGTTGGCCGTGCGGGCCACGTTCTGCAGGCCGTTGATGATGCCCTGCATCTCCGCCTTGATCTTGCGCTGGGCGTCGGCGATCTGCGCCTTGGCGTCGGTGACCTGCGGATGCTTGTCGCCGTAGGTGGCGGACAGCTGGGCCAGCCGCTGCTCGGCGGCGGCCTGCTGCTGCTTCAGCGACTGGATCAGCGGGTTGTTCAACACTTCCGGCACGCTGTCGCCGGTGATGCCCTGGCGCATCAGGTTCTGGGCGTCGCTCAGGTGCGCCTCGGCGTCGGCCTTGGCGGTCTGGGCGGTGATCAGCTGGGTGTTCAGCTCCGTCAGGCGCTGGCCCATGATGCCGGTGCCGTTCTGCTGATCATACAGGCCGTACTGCTTGCGGTAGTCCTCGATGGCCTTCTCGCTGTCCTCGACCTGTTTGCGCAGGTCGGCGATGCGGCCCTCCATGTACTCCTCGACCCGGCTGGCGGTGCCGACCTTCACGTCGCGCTGTTCCGCCAGGTAGGCGTCGGCGACGGCGTTGGCGACCAGCGAGGCGGTTTCCGGATCGCGGGTGGTGGCGGATATCTTCAGGACGTCCGAACGGCCGACCGTGGCGATGTCCAGCTTGGACAGCAGGATGTCGACCGTGCGGTTGTTGATCATGGCGGCCGTGCGCGCCTGCTGTTCCGGCGTTTCCGGCGGCTTGGCCTTGGGCTTGGTCAACCATTCCGCCACGCTGGTGGGCAGCAGCCGGGCCCAGGCGGGGATCTGCGGCGCCGCCGTCTTGGCGTCCGGATTGAACTCCGGATCGTCGTTCAGGTGCAGCCGGTCGACCACCTTCTGGGCCAGTTCGCGCGACTGGGCCACCAGCCCCTCGCTCTGCACCCGCTCGGCGTTGAAGGTCATGGACGCCATGGTGGGGCCGATGCCTTCCAGCGAGGGCTGGGGCACGCCTACCAGCACCCGGGATTCCGAGGTGTAGCGCGATGGCATGCTCCAGCCGACGATGCCGGCCAGCAGGGCCGTGCCGACGGTGCAGGCCAGCACCAGGCGCCGGTGCGCCCAGATCTTGCGGTAGGTGTCCAGCACGTCCCGCTGCTGTTGCTGCGGCGGGGGCATGTAGACGGGGCGGGGGGCCGGCGGGGCGGCGGTGAGGCGCCGGGGGAGGATGGGACCACCACCCAGGGCGCGGGGCTGCTCGGGCAAAGTCATCAGAAATAGCGCTCCCGGACTGTGATGACGTCGCCGGGTTGGACCGGCGTCGTCGGTTCGGCGTCGACCTGGGTTTTGCTGCCGTCCTTGGCGGTGCGCTGCAGACGGAAGTCGTCGTCACGGGCGCGGTAGGTGAACCCGCCGGCCAGCGCGACGGCGTTCAGGACCGTCATGCCGGAGACGTAGGCGTAGCTGCCGGGGGTCTTGACCTCGCCCAGGATGTAGAAGGGCCGGTAGCTCAGCACTTCCACGCTCACGTGGGGGTTCTTGATGTAGTTGGGCGACAGGCTGCCTTCCAGCGCCTTGCCCAACTGGCCCGCCGTCAGCGAGCCGGCGTGCACCTGGCCCACCAGGGGGAAGGACAGGGTGCCGGTGCCATCGACGGCGTATTCGCCGGACAAATCCTGCTGGCCGAACACGGTGATGCGCACCCGGTCGCCCGGGCCCAGCTGATAGTCGGCGGCGGCGACGCCACCCCCCACGCTGGGGCCGGCGGGCGCGCCGGGCTGGGATGCCGGGTCGTTGCTGGCGACGGCACCCCCAGCGGTGGCGTTGGGCGCCGGCGGCTGACCGGCGTTCTGAGCGTAAGCCGCGTAGGGAAGCGCTAGGGCCCCGGCCACGACGGCCAGGACGGCCAGCCGGGACGGGGATTTGCGGGGGAGGCGGGAAGGCAGCATTCCGGCACCTTCTGCTTGATCGGAGGCGGCCCGGCCGCCTAGGCGCCGGGGTCTCGTTTGTGGGTCTGGTGGTGACGGCCCGTTTTTCGTGGGGCTCACACGATAGTTTTATCAAAAGTGGGGGGCGGCGGTTGTGATCAAACGGGGGCCGCCCCCGCCTGCGCTGTGATCACGATGGATACAGCCAGTATTTCCTTACAGATGAAGGGTTAAGCCAACCAAAATGTTGTGGTCGGCGTACCCGATTCCGGTGCCATTAGACGACCGGATTTGGTAATTGTAGCGGACGTTGATGGCGGTCATTTGGTTCATCATGTATTTCGCGCCAAGACCAACGCCATAGACATCATCTGTTCGGCCTATATTTTGAAAATCGTCAGCCTCATGGCTTAGCTGCAGGTGAAGGATGAGGTTACGCAGCAATTCATGATCGGCGGCCACGGTTTCCTTGGTGGCGAAATAGCCGGCCGCCCCGACGACGATGGTTTCATCGATGTCGCGGGTGATCTCGCCGGTCACGGTCGTCAGCGGCGTCACGTTCCAGGTGACCTTGGCGCCGCCGGTGGGGGCGGAGAAGGTGCCCAGGCGGACATCGTCATAATCCTGTGACCGATATCCGGCGAACAGGTCGATGGAGGTGATGCCCGTCAGGTTGTACTTGCCGCCGACCAGGACGGTGTAGCCGTTGGAATTGCGGTTGAACCCGCTCATGTCCGATGTGCTGTCGTAGCTGCGGGTATTGTAGGCGCCCTTCACATACAGCTCATACAGGCCTTGGATGGTGTAGCCGGTGCGGACGCTGACCTCGTTCTCATCATGGTTCTGGCGTTCCCACAGGATGGTGCGGCCGTCGAAGGTCTGGGCGTTGGCGAAGTCGTAGCGGTTGTAGCTGTCGCCCAGCTCGACGAACAGGTTGCCGAATTCCTTGTGCCCGACCACGTTGGCCGAGGCCTGGTTGTATTCGGTCGGGTCGGCCTGGCCGACGATGTTGTTGGGCGAGGTACGGGGAAGGTGCCACAGGCTGTAGTCGGCGCCGCCGGCGATCCATGCATCGTGGTAGACCTCCAGCCGGCCGTCCGCCCCGATGTCATAGTTGGCGTAGTTCTCGCGGCTGTGCTGGGCGTACCAGTCGATGTCGCCGCTGGCATGCAGGTTCAGCTGGTGCACGTTCCAGTTGGACTTCAACTCCAGCTTGGGCTGCAGCACCGTGATCAGGTCGCTGGTGTCATGCCCCTGCGTCGCATAGATGTTGCTGTCGAAGACCTCGTCCAGCGTGACGCTGGGATAGAGGATGAAGCCACCCATCCGGATGCCCGGCGGATCGAATTCGGGGTGCTGCCGGGTGGCCACCGTGTCGTCCGGCGACGTCTCCGTCTGGGCGTTGGCCGGGACGGCGGCCAGACCGCCGGTCAGCGCCAGCCCGGCGGCGGCCAGCAACAAGCGCCGTTTCAGGCCGCCGGCTTCCGTCGTCTCCGCGGCGGGGTGAAGCCGGGCGAGAGGGCGATCGTACATCACCCTCCCGAACGACGGGATGGCATGGCGTCGATGGTATTCAGGCATCGGATTTGACCTCGGGCTTGGCGCGTTGCCCTTGCGGGACCGCGTCTTGGTTTAAAAACGGGTTGCCCCCCGTTCCCCGCCCGTTTCCGCGTCAATTGGCTCCCTCTCCCGGGTTGGGTCCCGGAAAATGGGGCCGCGCTCACGCGCGGCCGTAGGTATCGGACAGACGCACGATGTCGTCTTCGCCCAGATAGGCGCCAGATTGCACTTCAATCAGGTGCAGGGGCAGTTTGCCGGGGTTCTCCAGGCGGTGCTCCATGCCGATGGGGATGTGAACGGACTCGTTCTCCCGCACCAGGCGGTTTTCGCCGTCGCGCTGCACCAGCGCGGTGCCCTGGACGACGATCCAATGTTCCGCGCGGTGGTGGTGCTTCTGCAGGCTGAGGCGCGCACCGGGTTTCACCATGATGCGCTTGACCTGGAAGCGGTAGCCGATGTCCACGGCGCGGTAGTAGCCCCACGGCCGGTAGACCGTGGTGTGGTGGGTTTCCTCCGACCGGTTGCGGCGGCGCAACTGCTCCACCACCTTGCCCACGTTCTTGGCGTGGGCGGCGTCGGCGACCAGCACGGCGTCATCCGTGGCGACAATCACCAGATCCTCCACGCCGATGGCGGCCACCAGGCGGCCGTCGGAGTGGACGTAGCTGTTCTTCACGTCCTGCAGGATGACGTCGCCCTGCTCGACATTGCCGGCATCGTCCTTGTGGCTGACATCCCACAGGGATCGCCAGGACCCGACGTCGCACCAGGCCATTTCCACCGGGATGACGGCGGCCTTGTCGGTGTGCTCCATGACCGCGTGGTCGATGGACAGGGACGCGGCGGCAGTGAAGCAGGCCTCATCCAGGCGGAAGAAGCCATTGTCCTCCTTGCCGGCGGCAATGGCCTCGCGCACGGCGGTCACCATGTCCGGCTGCAGGCGCTCCAGCTCGGCGATGTACTGGCGGGCCGACATCAGGAAGATGCCGCTGTTCCACAGGTAGTTGCCGCTGGCGAGATAGCGCTCCGCCGTCTCCGCGTTGGGCTTCTCGGCGAAATGCTCGACGGCGCGCACGCCATCCACGCCCGCCAGCGGGGCGCCGGTGCGGATGTAGCCGTAGCCCGTCTCCGGCTTGTCGGGCACGACACCGAAGGTGACCAGGTGGCCGGCCTGCGCCGCCGGCACGCCCTTGGCCACAGCCAGGTAGAAGTCGGGTAGCGAGCCGATCAGATGGTCACAGGGCTGAGCCAGCATCAGGGCGTCGGGATCGCGGTCCATCAGCCATAGGGCGACGGCGGCGATGGCGGGCGCCGTGTTGCGGGCGGCGCTCTCCAGGATGATGGTCTGCGGTTCGATCCCCATGCCGTGCAATTGCTCGTGGATCATGAACCGGTGTTCCTCGTTGCAGATGACAACGGGGTCGGCGAAGCCGGCGTCACCCAGGCTGCGCGCCGCCGTCTCCTGCAACAGGGTCCGGTCCGAGGTCAGGGCCAGGAATTGCTTGGGATGGATCGCCCGGGAGAGGGGCCACAGCCGGGTGCCGGCGCCGCCGGACAGAAGAACCGGATGGATTTGCGTGGTCCGCAGGGCTCGGGTGGACACGCGCTCCGTCACGTCATGCATTTTATGACCGCTCCGCTTCAGGGTGGGAACCTTTGCAGATGACGCTACGGGGCAGGCTGAACTGGGGCCAGTGACCAAGCCGTGGCCGGGGGATTCTCAAGGAGAACCAGGACCACCAGGCGCATCCGGATACCGCCTTTACGCCTAGGAAGGGTAGGACGGTGGTGCTCGCTTTCAAGGGCGGGTGCGTCACGCTGGCACAGATGCGGCAACGCCGCCCGTTTGGGGGCGGCGTTGCACGTTATGGGCGATGTTGTGGGGGATCAGGGCGCCAGGGGCGGCAGGTCCCGCGCCTCCAGCCGGGCGAGCAGCTCGGCCAGGCTGTCGGCCTCCGCCTGCACGGCGGCGCGGGTGGTCCAGCCGGGCAGGTCATGGCGTGCGGTGGGCGGCGACGCCCTCACCTGCACCAGGTTGACGCTCTCGTTCGGGTCGTGCCGCAGGTCGTACATTTCCCATTCCTGGGGCATGCGCCCGTCCGGATCGTGATAGCGGGACAGCTTGAAGTCCGGGGTGCGCACGCAGCGGACATGATTGGGCTGCCGCACCGGCCCCGGTGTCAGGCCCGGCACGGGACCTTTGCCGTGAGACCCTTCGCGCACGGCGGCCACCGTGGCGTCGAACACGGCGAACTGGGCGTAGGAGGCCGTCTCGTGCGGATCGCCAATGGGCGGCAGCGGCTTGGTGATCTCATCGTCGGTGATGAACAGCACGCCCCGGCGCGGCAGGCCGTTGGGTTCCGTCACCACATCGGTTTCCCCGCGGATCAAGGGGGCGAGGTCGGCGCCGGGCAGGGGTGGGACAGGCCCGCGGACCGCCGCCAGCTGCCGGGCGGCCTCATCCTGGTCCGCCCCGGCCAGGCCCAGGATGGTGGGCAGGATGTCGATATGGCTGGTCACCTGGTCCAACTGCCGCAGGCCACCCGGCACGCGATATGTGGACGGCGGAAACTGCACCACGACGGGAACGTGCAACGCCTCCTGATAGGCGGTGTGCCATTTCTCGATCATCATGCCGTGGGCGGCGGCATATTCGCCGTGGTCGGCCAGGAAGACGACGATGGTGTTTTCCGCCAGGCCCGATTCCTCCAGCGTGCGCAGCACGCGGTCGATCTGCGCATCCACCACGGCGTGCAGATAGGCATACAGCTGGATGAAATCCCGGGCCGAGGTCGTGGGGTTGTCGGCCAGCTGGAAGGGGATGCAGCTTTTCAGCGTGACCGCCACGGCCGCGTCCATCTTGTCCGTCGGCACGGCGCCGCCCGCGCCCGTGCCCACCTTGGCCGAGAGGGCCAGGCCCATCTTGTAAGCATAGTCATACTGGCAGGACGGCTTGGCCGACAAATCCTCATCCAGCGTGGGCGGATTGTGGGCGCAGGCTTGTGGGAAGCCCAGGGGGTTCAGGGCGACCTTCAGGGTGCCGCCGGTGGGCGGGGGCGTGCGGTCGCCCTGCAGGGGCACAGTCAAGGGGCCGAAGACAGACTGGGTGGCACCCACCGTCAGGCCATTGGGCAGGGTGACGGGCGTGCCGGTGTCGGACGGTAGGGCCTGGGCGATCACCGCCGGGTATGTCGCGATGTCATGGGGGTTGGCGAAGGACGCGACGGCGAACCAGGGGCGCGCCTTGGACAGGTCCGGTGGCGTCGCGTCGGGCGCCTTGTCGCTCTTGACGGCGGCGGCGCGGTCATAGTTCAGCCCCAGGGCCTTGCGCCGCAGGAAGGTGCAGACACTGTCGGCGAAGCCGATGTCGCGGTACAGGCCCAGGTTGTTGGGCGAGGCGCCGTGCGGCTCGGGGTAGGATTCTTCCCAATCATCGAAGCCATAGGCCTGCAGGCTGTGGTCCGGCGGGTTGCTGACGTGCCACTTGCCGAAATAATGGGTGCTGTAGCCGGCGGCCCGCATCCAGCTGCCCAGGGTGGGAATACCATCCGGCGCCAGCCACGGGAAGTTGGCGGCGTCACCGTTCTTGAACAAGCCGTCGGTTTGCGTCACGCCGGTGCGGGTGCCGTACTGGCCGGTATAGATCGTGGCGCGGCTGGGGGTGCAGGCGCTGGCGGCGATGGTGTGGTTGCGCAGCACGACGGCGTTATGGCGGAGGCGCAACAGGCCGGGGAAGAAGGGGGCATAGGGATTGTGGGCATCCACGGTGCCCTGGAATCCAAGGATCTGCTTCAGCGCTTCAGCGAAGCCGCCTTCAGGTCCGTAAGAGAAGCGCGGAAAGCGATACTGGTCGGTGGTGACCAGCAGGATGTTGGGGTTCGTGCTCATGGCGATACGTCCCTCCCGTGTCGGACGCCGCCCGGAGCGTGGTTGTCACGCAAATGCAACCAAAGAGAGATAAGGCGGCGCTCGACACTATAATAGGGAGTGGCAACCACCCCAAGAATTTTTCCCTTGAAAGTTGTGCTGAAGGGCTTCACGTCACGGACGGCAGGACGATGTGGACCTTCAGGCCGCCACCGATGCGGTTAGTGGCGGTGACCGTGCCGCCCAGCGCCTCGACATTGCGCTTCACGATCCACAGGCCCAGGCCGGCGTGGCCGGGCGATCCCGCCTTGGCGTCGCGGCGGGCATGGTCGGGCGGGCGCAGGGAGAAATAGCGGTCGAAGATGTTGTCGATCTTGTCCGGGTCGATGCCGGGGCCGCTGTCCTCAATGGTGAGGTTGATGACGCCGTCCTCCTCCTGCAGGCGCACGGCGATGGCGCCCGCGTCGGGGGTGAAACTTACGGCGTTGTCCAGGATGTTCTCCACCACCACGGCCAGGGCGACCTTGCCGGCGCGGACCAGCACGTCGGGGGGCAGCTGGCGGCTGAGGCGGATTTGCCGCGCCACCAGCACCTCGCGATAGCTTTTCAGGATGTCGGCGACGATCTGGGTCAGGTCCACCGCCTCGCGCGGGGATTCGATCATGTCCGCCATGGTGTTATCCAGGCATTGCGAGGCGGAGATCAGCGCCTTCAGCCGGTCCAGCGACAGCTCGATCAATTCGGCGGCGCGCTTGCCCCGGGCGTGCTCCGCCGGGATCAGGCGCTTCAGCGGCTCCAGGCAGGCCTGAATGGTGGCGACCGGGCCCTTGAAGGAATGGGCGTTGTCCTCCGCCGTCTGGCGGATAACGCCGGCCACATGGTGCAGGTCGTGCACCAAGCCGTCGAAGTCGCGGGCCACGCTGTCCAGCTCGGGGATGGCGTTGCGGCTGGCGAAGGTGTTGCCCGCCACCCGGCCCTGCCGGATTTCGCGGGCGACGTGGCGGAAATGGCGGATGTGGCGGCGCACGGACAGGGCGGTCAGCAGGGCGATGACGGCCACGGCCAGGTACAGCATCAACGACAGCCGCACCTGTGGCGTCTGCCAGTAGGGGCGGCCGATGGCGGTCGCCAGCAGTTCCGATGTGACGTGGGAAGAAACCAGGACCCAGCAGCCCCAGCGGCTCTGGATGGGCACGACGGAGGTCAGTATTTCCTCATGCCCCGTGGGCTGGGTGTAGCGGATGTCGACCGGCTTGTCCCAGGTGCAGCTTTCCGCCACCTGCGAGACGATGCCATGGCGTTGAAGGTTGTCCAGGATGGCGCCCAGGTCGGCCGCGCCGACCTTGGGGGCCGAGGCCAAAAAGTAGAAGCCGCCGTCCTGGCCGGCGGCTCCACCCTTGGGCTGGAACATCAGTTTCAGGTTGGTGCCGTCGCCGCCATATTTCGCCAGCTCCTCGTTCAAGGACGCGGTGGGCGGACCGCTTTCGCGGTTCAGCAGCGGCTTCAACGCCTGGGCGATGAGCCAGCTGCTGTACCGCAGGTTCTTGGTGACAATCTCCCTTTCCTTGCGGTCCGCCGTTTCGAATTGGCCATAAAGGATGAAGGGAAGGGCGGCGAAGATGGCGAGCAGGAAGCCCAGTCTAACCGTGAGTGATCCGGATATCCTGCGGGCGGCCCACCTCAGACGCCGCGGCATCGATGGTTGCCGGATCACGCCATCGGTAGCCGAAGGCCGCGAAATTCTCAATTTCCGCAAAGCCACGATCGATAGCATTGAACTTGCTCCGGATCCGCTTGATCGACGAGCGCACGTTGGTCCGGAAGCCATCCTCGCCGCTGCCGGCGACGAACCCGCTCCAATGCACGCGGTCGTAAATGGCCCGGTAGGTGACGTGCTCGCCCAAATTGGCCACCATGAACTCGACGATACTAAATTCGGTAACCGTAAGCATCACGTCGCGACCCTGCCAAAAGGCTCGGTTGACCTTAGGCTTAAGGGTAAGCTTGCCGCAGACGATCTCATCCCCCGACTTAGCCGTAGGGGTAGGAGCGGCCGCCGCGGGCGGCTGCAAAATCAGGCGGATGCGGCGGGCCAGAACAGACATGCCGCGGGTCTTGTCGATGAAGTCGACGGCGCCGCGATCCAGGGCCAACGTCTCGTTGGCGGGCATGGACATGCCGGTCAGGAAGATGACCGGGATGCGGCAGCCGCGTCGCCGCAGGTCGGGCAGCAGGTCAATGCCCAGCGTGCGCTCCAGGCACCAGTCGATGACCAGAATGTCGGCGGCGCCGTCATCCAGGCCCGAACCGTCGGGGCTGGTCAGGTAGTTGATCAGCGACTTCGCGTCGGCGAAGCCGGTGACGGTGAAGCCCAGGTCCTCCAGTTCGCCCGTGGCCGCCTCGCGAAACGCCTCGTCATCGTCGACAAGGACCACGCGGGCCGGCACGGCCGGCAGGACGTCATTTGGCTTGAGCCACGGACCGGAGGTCGGCCAGGCAGTAGCGTTTGCGGTCGCCGGTGTCATTGTCACTTGTCACCTCATAGCTTAGGACGCGGTAAGCCTGCGTCTTGATGTCGGGGTACAGTGTCAGGTCGACGGTGCAGGTCCCGTGGCGGTAAAGCCATTCCTTCCCCGGGGACAAGTCCTGCTGCGAGGAAGGGGGACCCATCAGGGCCTGTAACTGGGATTCGTCCATACCCACCAGCTCGATATCGGACGGTGCCATGGCGCCGGCGCTGGCCGCCGCCGGTGTCGTCTGGGACGGGGTGGGGGAGGGGGAGGTGCGGCGGGCGGCCGCCACGCGGGCGGTGTCACCCGTCCCGGTGGCGGGGGCCGCCGGGGCCTTGGCACGGGTTGGGGCCGGTCGGGTGACCGCGATCTTCTGGGGGGCGGGCTTGGCCTGCTCCCACGGCGGCAACCAGGCGGTGCAGCCCGACAGCAGCATCAGCCCTACCAGGCCTGCCCGATGCCAAAGTTTTGCGTACACCACAAAAAACCTCCATAAGGGACGACCTCCGTCAGCCCGCCCTTCGGCTGAAGCCAAGGGGCCGGTCACGCGCATCTATGGGGTGGTCCCTCCCGGGGAGCCTGCCTTCGAAGGCGGGTGGTCCCCGGTAGTGGGGCCGCCGCCTTTTTTATGGTTAAGAAGTCATCCGTCCCCGTTACTGGCACGGGATCATGGCATCACCGTGGCGTGGGGCCGGTCGCTTGCTTCACTACCGAAAGGCACTGGTTGGACAGAGCTGCTTGGTTAGGTCGATACCGATTGAGCAAGTGGTGATTACATACAATTTAACATAAAGGCAATCTATCAAACGGATTGGTGCCGTTTGCAAGCAGGGGAACAATGCCCTGCAGTGGCGCGTGGCTGCTATTGGGCATTCGGCGAACACAGTTTCGTCACATGGCGCGGGTGGCATATGTCTATTGCAGTGCGGCATATGACGAAAACCTGCCTATGTCTCCAGTGGTGGATGAAGTCGGTATAAAATGGCGGGAAATTTGCTGTCGGAGGTATACCGAATGCTACCTCTATTTGCGCGGTTTTGGTCTTGCGAGACTGTACGTGTCGGTGAATTCTGATACGGCACCGCCGAAAGAGAGCTGCCACCCTCTTCCCCCATAGGTCTAGCGCTCCTTAAGCTGGAACTTCCTAAACGGCCAGGAAATTCAGGCTTCAACAGGGACAGTGGCGGAACACATTGTTCTTCAGCGAGGTAAATCATGGATCGCCGACATTTGATCGCGGCCGGTGCCGCGCTGCCCTTCGGCTTGTCTGCGGTGGCCGCCGCGCGCGCGGGCGCACCGGCCCCTGATGAGGCCGAGGGGGCCGTCCAGGTGGCGCAGACCACCACGGCCAAGGCCACCCCAACCATTTATGACTATGGCGCGGTTGGCGACGGCGTCACGGACGACAGCGCCGCCTTTTCCAAGGCCTTGGCGGCGGCGGCCACCAAGGGGCTGATGGTCATCGTGCCGGCCGGCACCTACGCCATCGCCAAGACCATCTCCTTCGTATCCACCCAGGACGCGGGCAAGCCCTGGGGATTGCAGGCGCAGGGCGCCACCCTGGTGTCGACCATCACCAACGGCACCGACATCATGAGCCTGCAGGCGGTCAACACCGTCCGCTACTTCCGCATCCTGGGCGCCATGAAGATTCTGGGCAGCGGCAAGGACGGCAACGGGCTGCGTATCATCGCCTACGGCAGTTCCTATTTCTTCTACAACGTCACCTTGGATGGCTTGTGCATCGAGGGCGCGGGCCTGAACGGCCTGCTGTTCGAGGGCAACGTCTTCGAATCCCTGCTGGTCGGCTGCTTCTTCCAGGACTGCAAGCAGAACGGCGCTGTCTTCGCCCAGTCCAAGGGCGGCGTTTGCTCCGCCATCACCGTGGTGGGCTGCTTCTTCGCCCAGAACACCAAGTGCGGGATGATGGCCACCAATTTTGATTCGACATACGGCGGCACCACCGATGTCCGCATCTTCGGCGGGTATTGCCGCGACAACGGCAGCTACGGCTTCTATTACAACAACGGCACCTCCAGCGGTGCGGCCATCGAGCAGGTGGGCTTCGAGAACAACTGCCGCTCGCTATCACCGGGCGACCCCAATGGCGCCCATGTCTACGGCTTGGTGCAGATGCGGTTGCGCAACTGCACCGGCTATAATGAGGGCGGCGGGGCCACCTACATGGTGCGCGGCTGGTTCAGCAACCTGACGGTGCTGGACAATTGCGACCAGTCGTCCGGCGGGGCCATGGCAACTACCGGCAAATCGCGGCTGGCGCAGGTGAACGGCAACGCCGCCGGCCACGTGCTGATGCGGCAGTCGGGCGGCGGCTTCGACATGGTCAACGGCGCCGGCTGCACCTGGGCGGCGGAGAATTGCTACGGCACGTCCCCTGTCGGCGCGCTGAATTTGAAGACCACGATGACCTCCGGCTGATCCACGTAGCCGGATTCCGGTTAAGCCGCATGGACCGGCGGGATCATCGCCCGCCAGTCCATTAGCATGTTACCCTGTCACCACGGCAGGGCGCCTTCGTCGTTGAAAAAGCCGCCGGTCGGCCCGTCGTCCGGCAGCAGCGCCAGGCGGATGGGCGTCGCCGCCCCTTGCGCGGGCGTCCGCGGCCCACTGTGACGGTTGAGGTCGGTGGCGCAGTGGCCGGGGCAGGCGCTGTTCACCTTGATGGGCGTGTCCTTCAGCGCCTTGGCCAGCTGCGCTGTGACGCCGTTCAGCGCCGCCTTGGACGACGCGTAGGCCGGGACGGCCAGCCCGGCGTAGGGATGCCGGGGGTCGCTCATATTGGTTAGCGAGCCCAGGCCGCTGGAAACGTTGACGATGCGGCCGGCAGGCGCTTGGCGCAGCAGCGGCAGCAGTGCCTGGGTAACGGCGACGGGGCCGAAGACGTTGGTTTCATAAACGCGGCGCATCACTTCCACGTCCACCAGGGGCTTGCCTTCGCGCGCGGCATCAGCCTCTTCCCGCGCGGCGATGCCCGCGTTGTTCACCAGGATGTCCAGCCGGCCGAAGCGCTGCTGGATGCGCGCCGCTGCATCCAGGATAGAGGCCGGATCGGTCACGTCCAGGGTCAGGGCGTGGGCGTGCAGGCCTTCCTGGGTCAACTGGCCGGCGGCATCGCGGCCCAGCGCCTCGTTCCGACAGCCCAGCAACACGGTAATTCCGTGCCGCCCCAAGCCCCGCGCGATCTCCAGCCCGATGCCTTTGTTGGCGCCGGTAATGAGGGCCACACGCGAATCGATGGGGAGGGGATTTGTCATGATCATTCTCCGGTCAGGAAACGGCCCACGGCGCCTGTGCGTGGCCGGTCTGGACCAAAGAATGACCAGCGCTGTATCCTATAAGAAGAATCCAGTTATCCTACTATTGGGACTATCAGGCTATGGACAGCCCCCTACCCGCAGGTGTTTCCGTAGACGGCGGTAACCGGGCGTTCGCCGCGTTCCTGCGTGACCGGCGTCGGCATCTCGACCCGGCCTCGGTCGGCCTGCCTGTGGGCCGGCGGCGGCGCACTCCCGGCCTGCGGCGGGAGGAGGTGGCGCAGCTGGCTGACATAGGCACCGCCTGGTATACGGCGCTGGAGCAGGGGCGAGACGTCCGTCCGTCCGACCAGGTATTGGCCAACCTGGCGCGCGCCCTGCGCCTGACGGCGGTGGAACGGGACCATTTGTTCACCCTGGCCGGCCGCCGGCCCCCGGCGCGGCTGGAGGGCACGGGCGACGGGGTGGACGCGCAGTCATTGGTGTTGTTACGCCGTCTCGAACCGGATCCGGCCTACATCGTGGATGCGCGTTGGGACGTGCTGGCCTGGAACCAGGGAGCGGCGGACCTGTTCCGTTTCGACGCCGAGGCGCCAGCCTATGCGCGCAACATGCTGTGGCGCTACTTCACGCGCTCCCCCTCTCCGGAGGAACGGTCGGATTGGAACGCCACCGCCCGCGCGCTGGCCTCCATCTTTCGGGGACAAAGCGCCGCCCATGCCAATGATCCGCGATTCCGAACCCTGATCGACGATCTGCTGGCGGCCAGCGACACCTTCCGCCGGGTGTGGCCGGGGCAGGAGGTGCGCGCCCTGTGCGCGGGGCGCAAATGGCTAGACCATCCGCTACGGGGCCGGCAGGAGTACGACTTCGTGCCTCTGTCGCTGCCATCCATGCCGGGGGCGTCGCTGATGGTCTATCTGGCGCGCCCGGCGGCGGCGGACAGCGACACGGGTATAGGGGAGCACGCCATGGAGCGCACCCCCCTTCCCAGGCCGTTCACAAAGCCGCTCAGCCCTTAACGAACGCCAGCAGGTCGGCGTTGATGGTGTCGGCGTGGGTCGTGGCCATGCCGTGCGGCAGGCCCTTGTAGACCTTCAGGGTGCCGTTCTTCACCAGCTTGATGGCCAGGTGCGCGGAGTCCGCGATCGGCACGATCTGGTCGTCGTCACCGTGCATGATCAGCACGGGCACGTCGATCTTCTTCAGATCCTCGGTGAAGTCGGTTTCCGAGAAGGCCTTGATGCAGTCGTAATGGGCCTTGATGCCGCCCATCATGCCCTGGCGCCACCAATTGTCGATCACGCCTTCCGACACCTTGGCGCCGGCGCGATTGAAGCCGTAGAAGGGGCCCGCCGGGATGTCGCGGTAGAACTGGGCGCGGTTGGCCACCAGCTGGGTGCGGAAGCCGTCGAACACCTCCAGCGGCAGGCCGCCCGGATTCTTGTCGGACTTCACCATGATGGGCGGCACCGCGCCGACCAGCACGGCCTTGGCCACGCGGCCCTTTTCGGCGCGGGCGACATAGTGCGCCACCTCGCCGCCGCCGGTCGAATGGCCGACGTGGATGGCGCTCTTCAGATCCAGTGCCGCGGCCAGGGCGATGACGTCGGCCGCGTAGGTGTCCATCTCGTTGCCGGTGTCGGTCTGGGTGGACCGGCCGTGGCCGCGGCGGTCATGGGCGATGACCCGGTAGCCATGTGCCAGGAAGAACATCATCTGGTTGTCCCAGTCATCGGCGCTCAGCGGCCAGCCGTGATGGAAGACGATCGGCTGCGCCGTCTTGGGGCCCCAGTCCTTGTAGAAAATCTGGACGCCGTCCTTGGTGGTGATGAAGCTCATGGCATGGGTTCCTTTGTCGGCCATATGCGGGCCGGTGGCGGGGGAAACGGTTTCGGTGGGGGCGGCAAGGGCTGTTGCGGCGCCAGTGGGCAGCATGGCGAGGGCGGCGATGGCGCCGCCGCCCATCAACACGGCGCGGCGACCCGTGCCCGGCCCGCCCCCGGTGACGCCCAGGCTAGAGACGGCCGGCTGGTCGTCGCCGGCTGGGGATGGGTGGATGTCGTTGTTCAGAGTCATGACCCTGCTGTTCCTGGTGTGTCCGGGGTGTGTCCGGAACCGGGACCCGGCCCCCGACGGCGCCCAAGGTAGGGGCGACCGGGGGCCGGTGACTTGCAGGGTTGAACGCGATTTGGCGGTTTGTGCGCTGAAATGATGAACCGGCCGAAAGAAAAGCGGGCCGGAACAAGGGGATCAGTCCTTGGCGATGGTCTGGTTCAGGAACCAGGCGCGCTCTTCCGCCTCGTCGATCCAGTTCTCCAGCAGGCTGGCGGAGGCGACGTCGCCCGCCTCGTCGCATACCTCATGCGCCTCGCGCAGGATGCCGGCCAGGGTGACGTTGTCCTCGTGCAGTTCGCGCAGCATGTCCAGGGCGCCCACCTTCTCGGCGTCGTTGTCCTTGATGCGCTGCAGCTTGGCGATCTGCCCGATGGACTTCAAGGTGGTGCCGCCCACCTTGCGCACGCGCTCGGCAATGGCGTCGGTGGTGGCGAAAATCTCCGCCGCCTGCGCGTCCAGCAGCAGATGGTATTCGCGGAAGTGCGGGCCGGAGATGTGCCAGTGGAAATTCTTGGTCTTCAGGTACAGGGCGAACATGTCGGCCAGCAGCGGCGTCAGCGCGCCTGGGACGCCTTGGAAATTCGGCTTGGTGCTCATGGGTGGGAACTCCCGTCGTGGATCGTGAGGATGCGTGGGGCGTAACAGCCCGTTTCGCTCCTGTCTTGTAGGGTTGCCCCCGTCTTGAACGGTTGCACGACTATCGCCAGGAGCCGCCGGTATCGGCGGCCAGCATCAAGCATTTAGGGCCTCGCCGCGCCGTTCCAAGACCCTGGGCCGGTTCCCGGCCGGGCGATATAAGGCCGAAGGACGGGGCACCGCCGTTGCGGCGGCGCCCCGGTACTCGTCAGGCGGCGTCGACCAGCACCACCTCGGCGTCTTCGACACCCACCACCTCGACCGTGGCCTGGTCGGTGATGGCGGCGCCATCACGGGCCTCGATACGGACGCCGTCGATTTCCACCACGCCCTTGGCCGGAACCAGGTAGACATGGCGGCTGGGGTCGACGGTCAGGGTCACCCGCTCGCCCGCCTTCACCGTGGCGCCCATGACCCGGGCCTTGGCACGGATGGGCAAGGCGCCCTCATCGCCGGTGAAGCCGCTGGCCAGGGTCACGAACTTGCCGGACCGGTCGGCC
Source organism: Nitrospirillum amazonense (assembly GCF_029594735.1). Classification (NCBI taxonomy): domain Bacteria; kingdom Pseudomonadati; phylum Pseudomonadota; class Alphaproteobacteria; order Rhodospirillales; family Azospirillaceae; genus Nitrospirillum; species Nitrospirillum amazonense. Next base: position 1,381,814 of record NZ_JARPAF010000004.1, on the reverse strand, counting down.
TTGGGAAAGGGCTTGGCCCCCCAGGAGGGCGTGCCACCCCGCGTTTCCGGCTGGATCCAGATCTGGAAGATGCGGGTGGTTTCGTTCTCCAGATTGTATTCCGAATGGCGGATACCGGAACCGGCCGACATCACCTGCACGTCGCCGGCCTCGGTGCGGCCTTCGTTGCCCTGGCTGTCCTGGTGGGTGATGGCGCCGTCGCGGACATAGGTGATGATCTCCATGTCGGCATGCGGGTGCGGCGGGAAGCCGGACTTGGGCGCGATCTCGTCATCGTTCCAGACCCGCAGGCTGCCCCAGCCCATGTTGGACGGGTCGTAGTAGCTGGCGAACGAGAAATGGTGCTTGGCCTTCAGCCAACCATGGTTGGCGCCACCCAGCTTGGCGAACGGACGACGTTCAATCATGACAAAGCTCCTTGCTTTCATCCTTGGCGCGGCGTCGGTGGGCGCCGCTGACAGGACCTAAGATGGCCCTGGTTGACGCTGGCGAAAATAGAAACTATGGAACTTCATCATTTCCATTTTTGACGCCATGACACCGGAGAGTCCCCATGCCCATCCCCGACCTTGAGGCCTGGGCCATTTTCGCCAAGGTGGCGGAAACCGGGTCCTTCGCTGCCGCCGCCAGTGATTTCGGCGTCTCCAACGCCACGGTCTCCAAGGTCATGAAGCGGCTGGAGGAACGGCTGGGCGAACGGCTGATCCACCGCACCTCCCGCCGGTTCTCGCTGACCGAAACGGGGCGGGTGCTGGCAGTGCGCGCGGCGCAGATCCTGGCGGAGGGGGAGGCCGTGGAGGCGGAGGCCCAGGCCAAGTCCAGCCAGCCGCATGGCCGCGTGCGCCTGGCCGCCCCCATGTCCTTCGGCGTGCGCCATGTGGCCCCGGCCCTGCCGGATTTCCTGACAGCCTACCCCGACGTCACGGTAGACTTGCAGCTGGATGATCGGCTGGTCGATCTGGTGGCCGGAGGGGTGGACGTGGCGCTGCGTATCGCCGAGCTGACCGACTCCAGCCTCATGACCCGGCGTCTTTGCCCCGTGCGACGATGGGTGGTCGGGGCGCCCAGCTATTTCGCCCGCCGCGGCATGCCCGTCCGGCCACGCGACCTGAAGGATCACGCCTGCCTGGTCTACAGCTATCTGGCGACGGGGGAGACGTGGCGCTTCGTCCATGTGGATGGCACGGAGGAATCGGTGCGGGTCAAGGGGCCATTGAGCGCGACCAACGCCGACGCGCTGCAGGACGCGCTGCTGGCTGGGCTGGGGGTGGCCATGCAGCCGGATTTTCTGGCGTGGGAGGCGGTGCGCGATGGCCGCCTGGTGGTTGCGTGCCGCGACTGGGCACCGCCACCCCTGGCCATCAACCTGGTGACGCCGGCGGGCGGTCCGCGCGCCGCCCGGGTGGCGGTGCTGCTGGATTTCCTGGCGCACCGCTTCACCGCCGGTTCGGCACCCTGGACACGGGAGCTGGCATAGCGCCGCCCCATAAGGCAGGCGTATAGGTTGGCGGCGGAATGGTTGCCTTTATTAACCACTTTTGTTCGGATGCAGAAAGCGGTCTACCCCGGGGCCTGACCCATGCCTGAACAAGCAACAACAAAGCCATCGGCCGAAGCCGTCTATCGGTTTGGCCCGTACAGCCTTTATCCGGCCCGCCGGCTGCTGACGGCGGGTCAGCCCATCGACCTGCGCGGCCGGGCCCTGGACCTGCTGCTGGCGCTGGTGGAACGGGCGGGTGAGGTGCTGGACCGGGCGGAGTTGGAAAGCCGCGTCTGGCCCGGGCTACACGTCGGGGAAAACAACTTGCGCGTCCAGATGGGCAAGTTGCGTCGGGCGCTGGGGCAGGATGGCGACGACGGCCCCTATGTCGGCACGGTGCCAGGCCAAGGCTACCGCTTTGTCGCCCAGGTCCTGAAAGAGGGGGCGGGGCCCGCCCCCCCGACATCCCCCGCCATGGCCGCCTTCGCCCTGTCGCGGCAGATGGCCCCGCCACTGGGCCGGGATGAAACCATCGCGACGCTGGCGGCAAGCCTGGGTCGGCAGCGCCTGATTACCATCGTCGGGGCTGGCGGCATGGGCAAGACGACGGTGGCCCTCGCCGTGGCGGCCGCCGTGGCTGGGCGCTATCCGGACGGCGTGGCGTTGATCGACCTTTCCGCCGTGGGGGAGGGCGGGCTGGTAGAGACCGCGGTGGCCGCCCGCCTGGCGCCCCATATCCATGCCGCCAATCCCATGCCGGCCCTACTGGCCTTCCTGAAACCCCGGCGCATGCTGCTGGTGCTGGACAGTTGCGAGCCGGTGATCGCGGCGGCGGCGGCGCTGGCCGACGCCTTGTTGGCCGGCGCGCCCGGTCTCGACATCCTGGCGACCAGCCGGGAGCCGCTGGGGCTGGAGCGGGAGCACGTCCACCGCCTGGCGCCGTTGGTGGTGCCTATGCGGTCGGAAGGTCTGAGCGCCAGCCAAGCCTTGGCGCATTCCGCGGTGCAGTTGTTCATGGCGCGGGCGGCGGCGGGGGCTGGCGGCGGCGCGCTGACGGACGCGGAGGCACCCGCGGCGGCGGAGATCTGCCAGCGTCTGGACGGCATTCCCCTGGGTTTGGAACTCGCGGCCGGCCAGGTGGCCGCTTACGGCATCACCGGTGTGGCATGCCGGCTGGACGACCGCCTGGGCTTGCTGGTGCGCGGGCGGCGTACCGCGCCGCCGCGTCACCAGACGCTGCGGGCGGCTTTTGATTGGAGCTACGCCCTGTTGTCCGGCGCGCAGCGGGCGGTGCTGAACCGGCTGTCGGTGTTCGTCGGCGGCTTTGATGCCGCCGCCGCGATGGCGGTCGTATCTCCGGCCGACCTGGATGGCGAGGGCACCAGCGGGCATATCGTCGACGAACTGGTGGCCAAATCCCTGGTGGTGGCCGACCGGCGGGGGACGGAGGCGCGCTACCGCCTGTTGGACACGGTACGGACTTACGCGGGGGAGTGGCTGGAGGCCAGTGGTGGCGGTGCGGAAACCCGGGTGGCCCACGCCGCCCACTATCTGCGCCTGTTCCAGTCCATCCTGCCGGAGTGGGCCACCCGCCCGGCGGGCGAGATGGCGCACCGCTACGCGGTGGAGATCGATAACGTCCGCCAGGCGCTGGACTGGTGTTTTAACCATGCCGGTGATGAGGGAGTACGCGTGGGGCGGGCACTGGTGCTGGCCGTGGCCCCCCTTTGGCAGTGTCTGTCCCTTGGTATGGAATGCCACCGCTGGGCGGCGCTGGCGCTGGGCAGCCCCCTGCCCCACGCCGATGATCGGCAGAGCCTGGACTTGCAAATGTTATGGGTCATGGCCGTCACCGTGATGAGCATCGCACCGCCCGATCAGGTGGCCGCGTTGTGGGAGGGAGTCCTGGCCACCGCCGGCCGTCTGGGTGATGGGGACGGCCGGCTGCAGGCGCAACAGGGCCTCTATTTCTGCCATCTTCAGCAGGGCCGGGTGCGCCAGGCGCTGGAACTGGTCCGGGGCATGCGGAAGGATGTGGCCGAGGGGGGCGATCCGTCGGCTCTTGCGCTGGCTGAGCGTATGGTTGGCGGGGCGCTGTACATATTGGGCGACCCGGCAGAGGCCCGCCATCACACGGAGATGGCGTTAAGCCTGGCGGAGAGCGGGCCGGCCACGGGGCGCCGCATCCGGTTTCAAATGGACCAGCAGATCGTGGCGCGCGGCGCGCTGGCGGGCATGCTTTGGCTGCAGGGGAATATCGACCAGGGAATGGAACAGTTGCGCCGTTGCCTGGAGCAGGCAATGGCGCTGGATCACGCCTACACCACCTGCGTCGTGCTGGGGCAGTCGGCCTGTCCTCTGGCCATGATGACGGGGGATTGGGCCGCGGCGCAGCGACACAATGATCTGCTGACGCTGCTGGCGGAGCGGCACGGTTCGCTGACTTGGCAGCCGTGGGCACGCGGCTTCGGCCTGATCCTGCGCCAGAGAGCCGGCGGGACGGCGGAGGGGTTGGAAGAACTGCGTCGCCAGATGGCGAATATCGGCGACCTGTCCCATGCGCGCTATGGCATCCTGGTGCGCGAGACAGCGTTGGCCCTGGCGCGCGCGGGCGATTTGGAGGGCGGCTTGGCGATGGTCGGGGCGGCATTGGCCCGCGCCGAGGCCAATGAAGAAGGCTGGGCTCAACCGGAACTGATGCGCCTGAATGGCGAACTGCTGTTTCAGCGGGGCGACAAGGCGGCGGCCGAGATGCTGTATCGCCAGGCGTTGGCGGTGGCCGAACGTCAAGGGGCATTGTCCTGGCATCTGCGGGCGGCGATCAGCCTGGCCCGGTCGCAGGCCCGCCAGGGGCGCGTCACCGACGCGCCGGATCTGCTGGTCCGGGCGGTCGGCCGCGTCAATGGTGGACGACCAACGGCGGAGGTGGACGTCGCCCGGGTGCTGCTGGGTCACTTCCAGGGTGTTCCAGCGCCGGACCACGTGCTGGACGGCCCGGCGGGACCCGCTGGCGGCCTGCTGGCGGCTTGATGGTCCCGACGCCGATCAATCCGTGATCAGCGTCCCGCCGTCCACCACAAGGTTATGACCGGTGACGAAGGCGCCGGCGGCGGAGGCCAGGTAGACGGCGGTGCCCGCGATCTCGCGCGGCGTGCCCATGCGCCGCAGGGGCGTCTGGGCCATACGCTTCTCGAAACGGGCCGGGTCGGCCTTGAACACCGCCGATAGGTCGGTGTCGATCAGGCCGGGGGAGATGGCGTTGACCCGCACATTGCCGGGGCCGTACTCCACCGCCATGTTGCGCGCCATCTGCGCCAGGGCCGCCTTGGTCATGGAATAGACGCCCAGCCCGCGGTTGCCGCGCAAGCCGGACAGGCTGGACATCAGGATGATGGCACCGTCCCCCCGTGCCGCCATGGACGGAGCGATACGGTTGCATAGGCGGAAGGCGCTGCGCAGATTGATGGCCATGACACGGTCATAGGCCTCATCCGGTGTGGTGGCGCTGGGGCCGTTGTGCAGGTTCAGGCCGGCGTTGCAGACCAGGATGTCCATACCGCCCAGCCGACTTTCCGCGGCGGCCGCCAGGTCGTCCAGGGCGTTGTCATCACTGACGTCGCAGGGAATGGCCAGGGCGCTCAACCCCTGGGCCGCGAACGCCGCCGACACCTGGGCGCAGTCGTCCGGCACTTCGCTGGAGATGATGACTGTCGCGCCGGCGCGGGCCATTTCCAGGGCGATGGCGTGCCCAAGGCCCCGTGTCGATCCGGTGATGAGCGCCCGCTTTCCTTCCAGGCTGAACAGATCCATGACCCCTCCCGTTTTCTGGTGGGGCCCATTTCCAGCCAGCCAAGGTTGTGCCGTCAACCGGAATTAACTGACGCGCTGCTTGGCCAATTTGCGGGCCAGGGTCCGGCGGTGCATGCCCAGGCGGCGGGCGGCTTCCGAGACGTTAAAGCCGGTATCGGCCAGGGTCTCGTGGATGCGTTCCCACTCCAGCGTCTTGATGGAGGTGGCGCGGGTGGTCAGGCCGACGCCGCTGTCGCCCTCGGTGCGGCCGAAGGCGGCCTCGATGTCGTCGGTGTTGGACGGCTTGGCCAGGTAGTGGCAGGCCCCCAGCTTGATGGCTTCCACCGCCGTGGCGATGCTGGCGAAGCCGGTCAGCACCACGATCTTCATCTCCGGATCATGGGCGTGCAGCATCTTCACGCATTCCAGGCCGGAGGCCCCGGCCAGCTTCAGGTCCACCACGGCGAAGTCGGGCGCCTCTTTGGTCAGCAGGTCGGGCACGGCTTCCGCCCGGTCGCAGCTCACCACATGATATCCCCGCCGCTCGAACGACCGTTTCAGCGCCCGGCCGAAGGACGGGTCGTCTTCCACGATCAGCAGGACGGGGGCGTCCTCGTCGGCAATGGGATTATCGTCCATCATCGGCATCCTCGATCACCCCATCCGCGATTATTAGCGATTCGATGGGCAGGCGCAGTTCCACGGTGGCGCCACCGGCTGGGTTGTTGTCGGCGGTTACCCGGCCACCCAGTTTGCGCGCCACATTGACCGTAAGGAAGAGGCCAAGGCCACGGCCTGGTTTGTTCTTGGTGGACTGGTAAGGCTTGCCGAAACGGGCCAGGATGTCGGGCGCGAAGCCCGGCCCGCGGTCCTGCACCGTGACGGTCAGCAGGCCGTCATGGCAGGCGACGTCGATACCGACCCAGGCGGGGCTGGCCTCCAACGCGTTGTCGAAGACGTTGAACAGGCTCTGCTTGATGGCGGTGTCGGACACGATGGCCACATCGTCGGTGATGTGGTTGGTGTAGTCGATGGCGCGGTCGGCGTGAGCCCGGCGCCAGTCCGCCACCACGGCGTCCAGGAACCGCACCAGGGTCGTGCGCTCCGCCCCTTCGCCCCGCGCCTCGCCCGCCGTCAGCAGGATGCGCGACACGATCTCCTTGCAGCGGGCCAATGCCGCCTGCATCTCCGCCACGTCGTCCAGCAGTTCGGCGTCGCGCTCGTTGGCCGGCATGTGCTGCCAGTCGTTCAGGATGACGGACAGGGTGGCCAGGGGCGTTCCCAGCTCATGCGCGGCACCCGAGGCCAGCAGCCCCATGCGCACGATGTGGTCCTCCTCCACCGACTTCTGCCGCAGATCGGACAGGCGGGCATCGCGCTGGCGCAGGTTGCCGTTGATGCGGGTGACGAAGCTGACCGCCAGCACGGAAGCCAGCAGGAAGCAGATGAAGGTGCCGGCCAGGTACAGGTCGAACACCCGGGGCCAGGCCCCTCCGGCCGAGGCCAGCCCCTGGGAGAACAGGGCGATGTCCCGGTGATAGGCCGTCAGGCCGACGAAGCAGGCGCTGGTGAGGCCCACCAGGGTCCAGGTTAGGGCCGGCTGCAACAGCACGGCGCCTAAGATGACCTGCAGCAGGAACAACGAGACGAAGGGGTTGGTGGCGCCGCCACTGAGGTACAGCTGCACCGTCAGGGCGGCCACGTCCAGCAGCAGGCCCAGGAACAGTTCGCCATTGGCGATGTGCGGGCTGGTGCGGCTGCGGTACAGGCTGACCAGATTCAGCAGCACCAGGAACAGAACCACCCCGGCCATGGGAATGAGGGGCAGTTCGATATCGAACCAGGCCTGGGCCATGGCGATGGTCGCCACCTGGCCGCCGACCGCCAGCCATCGCAGGGTCACAAGAAGAAGCAGGTTCTTCTTGTTGGTGGTGTCCTGGATCGAAATCTCTTCCATCCTGTCCCTAGTCCCTCCCGGTGACGGATGTCTTTTCCGGTAGGACTAACGGTTCAACGGGGGGCCGGCAATGACGAAGGCGACCACGGGGCCATCCCGCCGCAGGGGGCCGGGTGGTCTCGTGGTCGCCCTGACGGTGCCCAACGGCACGGTGGTCAACAGCGCGGGTTTGGTGGGAAAGCGCCCGGGGGGAGGGGAGGATGCTGATCCAGCCCTGCCCCCGGGAAGACGCCTTACTCCATGGGCATGGCGCCCGGCATCATGTTGGCGTTCAGGTGCAGCATGACCCACCAGGAACCAACCACCAGGATGGCGACGATCAGCAGTGTGAACAGGAAGGCGGCCATGTTCCAGGACCGGGCCGACGAGCTGTTCATGTGCAGGAAGTAGACCAGGTGCACGATGATCTGGACGATGCCCAGGCCGAAGCACACCGGGATGGCGGTCCCGGCCGGCAGGGCGCCGGACATGACCAGGCCGAAGGGGATGGCGGTCAGGATGACCGACAGGACGAAGCCGACGATGTAGGACTTCACGCTGCCGTGAGCGCCCTCGCCATGGTGGCCATGATCATGGCCGTGAGCAGTGGTGTGTGCGGTAGCCATCACGCGGCCACTCCCGACAGGTAGACGATGGTGAACACGCCGATCCAGACGATGTCCAGGAAGTGCCAGAACAGGCTGAGGCAGGTCAGGCGGACGATGTTGGCGTGGGTCAGGCCGCGGCGCAGCACATGGGCGATCAGCGTCACCATCCAGACCATGCCGGACAGGACGTGCAGGCCGTGGGTGCCGACCAGGGTGAAGAACGACGACAGGAAGGCCGACCGGTCGGGGCCCGCACCCTCGCCGATCAGCTCGGCGAACTCATGCAGTTCCATGAACATGAAGCCCAGGCCCAGCAGCAGGGTGACACCCAGCCACCGCAGGGTGGCCGACTGCTTCTGCTTCTCGGCGGCGATCATGGCCATGCCGTAGGTGAAGCTGGACACCAGCAGGAAGGCGGTTTCACCGGCCACGTAGGGCAGGCTGAACAGCTCCTTGGCGTCCGGCCCGCCGGCCGTCTGTCCGCGCAGCACCGCGAACGCCGCGAACACGGCGGCGAACAGGATGCAGTCGCTCATCAGGTAGATCCAAAACCCCAGCGTGGTCTTGGAACCATCGTCGTGGTGGTGCTCGTCATGAGCCTCCACGGCATTAAGCAGGGCCGCGTCGGCGGCCGCGACGGAATGTGCGTTGCTCATCGTCTTAGACCTGCGACGTCAGTTGCTTGAAGTACTTGCCCTCGGTCTCGGCCACCGTCTCGGAGGGGACGTAGTAGTCCCGGTTCTCGTTGAAGGTGTGGCCGATGCCCACCGCCACGGCGGCGGCGAACGCGGCGACCGCCAGCCACCAGATGTGCCAGATCAGCGCGAAGCCCAGGACGGCGATGAAGCCGCCGAGGATGACGCCCGTGCCCGTGTTGTGGGGCATGTGGATCTTGCCGTAGGCCGGCAGGGGCTGGAGGCCGGCACCGGTAGTCTGCTTCTGCTCCCAGAAGGCGTCGCGGCTGGTGACGACTGGGTCGACGGCGAAGTTGTAGAACGCCGGCGGGGACGAGGTCGCCCACTCCAGCGTGCGGCCGTTCCACGGGTCGCCGGTCAGGTCGCGCAGGGCCTTGCGGTTCAGCACGCTGACCAGGATCTGCAGGACGAAGGCGCCGATGCCGCAGGCGATGACCGCCGCACCCAGGGCCGCGACCAGCAGGTAGTTGTGCCAGACGACGTTGTCGACATGGTTCATGCGGCGGGTCATGCCCATCAGGCCCAGGGCGTACAGGGGCATGAAGGCCAGGTAGAAGCCGACCAGCCAGCACCAGAACGACACCTTGCCCAGGGTCTCGTTCAGCTTGAAGCCGAAGGCCTTGGGGAACCAGTAGGTGAAGCCGGCCAGGTAGCCGAACAGCACGCCGCCGATGATGACGTTGTGGAAGTGGGCGATCAGGAACAGGCTGTTGTGCAGGACGAAGTCGGCGGCGGGCACCGCCATCAGCACGCCGGTCATGCCGCCGATGACGAAAGTGACCATGAAGCCCAGGGTCCACAGCACCGGAACGGTGAACTGCACCCGGCCGCGATACATGGTGAACAGCCAGTTGAAGATCTTGGCGCCGGTGGGGATGGAGATGATCATCGTGGAAATGCCGAAGAAGGCATTCACGTTGGCGCCGGCGCCCATGGTGAAGAAGTGGTGGAGCCACACGATGAACGACAGCACGGTGATGCAGACCGTGGCGTAGACCATCGAGGTGTAGCCGAACAGCTTCTTGGACGAGAAGGTGGAGATGACTTCGGAGAAGATGCCGAAAGCCGGCAGGACCAGGATGTACACCTCAGGATGGCCCCAGGCCCAGATGAGGTTCACGTACATCATGGCGTTGCCGCCACCGTCGTTGGTGAAGAAGTGCATACCCAGGTAACGGTCCAGCGACAGCATCGCCAGCGTGGCCGTCAGGATGGGGAAGGCCGCCACGATCAGCATGTTGGAGCAGAGCGTGGTCCAGGTGAAAATCGGCATGCGCATCAGCGTCATGCCCGGGGCCCGCATCTTCAGGATGGTCGTGATCATGTTCACGCCCGCCAGCAGGGTGCCGACGCCCGAAATCTGCAGGGCCCACAGGTAATAGTCGACACCGACGCCGGGGCTGTACTGCAGCTCCGACAGGGGCGGATAGGCCAGCCAGCCGGTGCGGGCGAATTCACCCACCGCCAGCGAGATGTTGATCAGCAGCGCGCCCGCGGCCGTCAGCCAGAAGCTGAGGTTGTTCAGGTAGGGGAACGCCACGTCGCGCGCGCCGATCTGCAGCGGCACGACGATGTTCATCAGGCCGACCATGAAGGGCATCGCCATGAAGAAGATCATGATGACGCCGTGGGCGGTGAAGATCTGGTCGAAGTGCTCGGGCGGCAGCGGGCCGGCGGCGCCGGTGGAGGCCATCGCCTGCTGGGTGCGCATCATCACGGCGTCGGCGAAGCCACGCAGCAGCATGACCAGCGCCAGGATAATGTACATGATGCCGATGTTCTTGTGGTCGACCGAGGTCAACCACTTGGACCACAGGGGGCCCCACAGGCGGAAGAAGGTGATGCCCGCGAACAGGGCCGCACCACCCAGGACCATCATCGCCACGGCGCCCATGATGATGGGCTCGTGGTAGGGAATGGCCTCGAGAGTCAGTTTACCGAACATGGATTAACCCCTCGGCTTGGCGGGATTGCACAGCTGGAGGTCGCCGCCGGCCACTTCCTTGGCCATCGCCAGGCTGACCGCCGCGTCCATGCAGGTGGAACCGTCCGAGCACTTGTTGAGAATGTCGTGGTAGAGCGTGGGCTCGACCTCGGCGTAGTAGGAGACCGGGTCCTTCTCGCTGGGCTTGGCGAGATCACGGTACTTGGCCATCGTCAGCTTGCCCTCGCCGGCGCGCGCCTTCTCCACCCACTGGGCGAAGGCGTCGTCGGTCATGGCGTGCGCCACGAAATGCATGTCGGAGAAGCCGCCGCCGCTGTAGTTGGCGGACAGGCCGTCGAAGTCGCCGGCGGCGTCGGCCAGCAGGCTCAGCTTCGTCTCCATGCCGGGCATGGTGTAGATCTGGCTGCCCAGGCGCGGGATGAAGAAGGAGTTCATCACCGTGGCCGAGGTCAGCTTGAAGTGGACCGGGGTGCCGGCGGGGAAGGCCAGCTCGTTCACCGAGGCGATGTTCAGCTCGGGGTAGATGAACAGCCACTTCCAGTCCATCGAGACGACTTCGACCTCGACGGCCTTCTTGTCGGCGACCAGCTCACGGCTGGGCTCCAGGGTGTGCGAAGACACCCAGGTGACATAGGCCAGCACGGCGATGATGACGCAGGGGATGCCCCACACCGCCAGCTCGATCTTGGAAGAGTGGTCCCAGTCCGGCTTGAAGGTCGCCGCCTTGTTCGAGGCGCGGTAGCGCCAGGCGAACAGGAAGATCATGGCGATGACGGGGATCACGACGATGAGCATCAGGCACGTGGCCAGGATGATGATCGACTTTTCCTCGGCACCGATGGGGCCCGCCGGATCCAGCAGGGCCATGTCGCAGCCGCTGAGGAAGGGCGCAGCGGCCATGAGTGCCGCCAGGGATTTTGTGCGGCCGCGAAGGCTCCGCAAAATTCTAAGGGTCGCAGTCATTCTGTCCACGTAAAGCCGTGATTGATCGTCAACTCATGATTCTAATTTTTGGGCGCTTAGCCATTGGCGCGCTTGGGTTGTGGTGTTGACCCCTCAATGCTGACCCTTGCCGGCCCGCACGCAAGGCACGCCACCCCGCCGCGTCGCGTGAGGTTTCGCACTGCAAAAGAACTAGACCTCCGCCGCGTCATTTATCGAGTTCATTGTGTAGGGGGGATTGGACAATTGGTCCAAGGGCGGGCACCCCACCGGTCCGCGTACGCGCGGGTGCGTCGTGGCATAAATGGATATAGTGGCTTGATATCGCTGCAGTATTTCCAATGCGGCCGGCAAATTGTCCGGACGGGCACACGATTGCCATCCTATGACATGCGTATGGCGTAGGCCAGCCGTGCCCGAGGTTCAACCGCCATTCACGGTTAAAAGGGCATGTGCGCATCCGTTCCATCCGAAACGGTCGCCCGATTCGGAATCTGTCAGCACCACCAACGGTTTATGGTTACCGACCTGTTAAGGGCCGGAGCCAGGGTTGTGGCCGCAATTGCTGCGTGCGCGAAACAGGAAAATGTCTCGCGCCACGGTGGTGGTTCACCGCCGTGGCGGGGGGGCGGCGGGCGGCGCCGCGGTGGGATCCAAGGCCTCGTCCAGGTCCAGCCCGGCGGTGTCGTAGCCCCGGCGGAAATCCACCATGTGCTTGCGCATCCATTCCCGCGCCACCTCGGCGTCGCCGTCGGCCAGGGCCTCGACGATGCGCCGGTGGGCTTCCACCAGGCGGCGGGGGCCCACCGCCGACGTCTTTGGATGGCGGAACAGCCGTTCCAGGGCGGGATAGAACAGCTGGGTCACCGGCTCGCGCGCCAGCAGCAGGGCGCGGTTGCCCGCCGCCTCCGCCACCAGGATGTGGAAGGCGACGTCCAGCGGGATGATGGAGGCACCGGCGGCGATGGCCTCCTCCGTCGCCTCCACGTTGGCGCGCAGCTGCGCCAGGCGGCTGGCGTCGATGCGGCCGGCGGCGTGGGCGGCGGCGCTGGGCTCCAGATCCATCGACACCTCCCACAACTCGCGGAAGGTGACGCGCTGCATCACCATGGCGCGGGACAGGCGGGGCGCCAGGTCGCCGTAGTGGGGTTCGGCGACATAAAGGCGCCGCCCGGCCTCCCGCCGTACCAGGCCGCTCTGCTCCAGGATGCGGATGCCCTCGCGCACGGTGTGGCGGGTGACGCCGAACTGGTCAGCCAGTTCCGTCTCCGTCGGCAGGATATCCCCGGCGTTCAACCTGCCGGCCAGTATCTCCCGCTCTATGGTGTCGCTGACCACCTTATAGGTGGGCAGGATGGCCAGCCGTGCGAACGCCATGCGCCGAATGCCCCTTTGCCCGCCGTGCCGAATAGGCCCGACACTGGTCCCGTGCGGATGATGAAACCCCAGGCGGCAGTTCACTGCGGCCCGTCCTTATGAAAGCCCCTCTAGCACAAGCCGCCGCGTGCCGGAATTGATCTTGTGTTTTCAGGGCGATATTTCAATTGTCCAACAAACGAACAATGGCATACAGTGCCCCCGCCCGGCAACCGCCCCGAAGGGGACCGGGCCACGGGTAAATACCGGCCCCGGCAACGCATCCGGGATGCCGAACGACAGGAGGAAACGCCCATCATGTCTTCGCTCGCCGCCCCCAAGACGGATGCTTTGCATCGCCTGTTCGACCTGTCCGGCCAGGTGGCTTTGATCACCGGCGGATCGCGCGGGCTGGGCCTGCAGATCGCGGAGGCGCTGGGTGAGTTCGGTGCCCATCCCGTACTGGTGGCCCGCAAGGCGGAGGAGCTGGAGGCCGCCGTGGCCCACCTGGCCGGCCAGGGCATCACCGCCACCGCCATTCCCGCCGACCTCAGCCGCCAAGAGGCCATGGCCCCGCTGGTGGAGAAGGTGATGGCGGACCTGGGCCGCATCGACGTGCTGGTGAACAACGCCGGCACCACCTGGGGTGCCCCGGCGCAGGACCACACGCCGGAACAGTGGGCCAAGGTGGTGGACCTGAACCTCAACGCCGTGTTCTTCCTGACCCAGGCCGTGGCGCGGGCCGCCATGCTGCCCCTGAAGCGGGGGCGCATCGTCAACGTCGCCTCCATCGCCGGACTGCAAGGACACCACCCGCGTATGGTGGGCACCGTCGCCTATGGCACCACCAAGGGCGCCCTGGTCAACATGACCCGCGTGCTGGCGGCGGAATGGGGCCCCTATGGCATCACCGTCAACGCCCTGGCGCCGGGCTTCTTCCCGTCCAAGATGACGCGCGGCACCCTGGCCAAGCATGAGGCCGACCTGGTGGCGGGCACCCCCCTGGGCAAGCTGGGCAACGACCAGGATCTGAAGGGTGCCGCCCTGCTGCTGGCCACGGCCGCCGGCGGCCACATCACCGGCCAGATCCTGGCCGTGGACGGCGGCGTCAGCGTCATCTGAAGCCAGCAGGAAGGAGCCACCCATGACCACGCCCCCGGTGCGCGCCCGCGACCTCGGCTTCCTGCTGCATGACTGGCTGGACCTGAAGGGCCTGCTGGCCTACCCACATTTCCAGGATCACAGCGTGGAAACCGTGGACGCCATGCTGGATATCGCCGGACGGGTGGCGGCGGACACCTTCCTGACCCATTACAAGGCAGCCGACAGCCAGGAGCCGCACCTGGTGGAGGGGCAGGTGCGCATCCTGCCCGCCATCCATCAGGCGCTGGCCGCCTTCGCGGAGGTCGGCATGTTCGCCGCCCCCTTCGATGCCGAGGTCGGCGGTTTGCAACTGCCGCAACTGGCCTACAGCGCCGCCATGGCGCACTTCATGGCCGCGAATGTGGCGACGTCGGCCTATCCCATGCTGACCACCGGCAACGCCAAGCTGCTGGTGCGCTACGCCAACGAGGCGTTGGTCAAAGCCTGCGCCCTGCCGGAGATCGAGGGCCGCTACTTCGGCACCATGTGCCTGTCAGAGCCCCAGGCCGGGTCCTCGCTGGCCGACATCGCCACCCGCGCGGTGCCCGATGGCGATGACGGGCTGGGTGCCCGCTATCGCCTGTTCGGCAACAAGATGTGGATCTCCGGCGGCGACCAGGACGCCAGCGAGAACATCATCCACCTGGTGCTGGCCAAGGTGCCGGGTCCGGACGGCAAGCTGATCCCCGGCACCCAGGGCATCAGCCTGTTCGTCGTGCCCAAGGTTCTGGTCTCGGGCTCGGACTACGCCGGCCAGCGCAACGACGTGGTGGTGGCGGGCCTGAACCACAAGATGGGCTATCGCGGCACCGCCAATTGCCTGCTGAACTTCGGTGAGGGCGCGCACCACCGGCCGGGCGGCATCGCCGGGGCCGTGGGCTACCGCGTGGGCGGGGTAGGGCAGGGCCTGCCCATCATGTTCCAGATGATGAACAGCGCCCGCATTTCCGTTGGCCTCGGGGCCGCCATGCTGGGCTACCGCGGCTACCGCCTGGCGGTGGATTACGCCCGCGACCGCCGCCAAGGGCGGCCGATTGGCGGCAGAGGGGGCGCGCCCATCGCGATCATCGACCACCCCGACGTGCGCCGCCTGCTGCTGGCGCAGAAGGCCTACGCCGAGGGCGCGCTGGCCCTGGTGCTGTATTGCGCCCGGCTGGTGGATGAGGAACTGCACGGGCCGGCCGAGGGACGGGATGAGGCGGCCGGCCTTCTGAGCCTGCTGACCCCCATCGCCAAGACCTGGCCCTCGGAATGGGGCTTGGCCGCCAACGACCTGGCCATCCAGGTGCATGGCGGTTACGGCTACACCCGCGATTTCGATGTGGAGCAGCTGTACCGCGACAACCGCCTGAACCCCATCCATGAGGGCACCACGGGCGTGCAGGGCCTGGACTTGATGGGGCGCAAGACCCTGAAGGATGACGGTGCCTCCCTGGCCACGCTGCGGCACCGGGTGACCGCGACGGTGGAGCGGGCGCGCCATCTGCCGGCCTTGGCCGACTTCGCCCATGTGCTGGACGTTACCTGGGCCCGCATCGGCGCCCTGGTGGGCCACCTGAAGGCTGCCGGCGACGATGTCGCCAGCCTGGCCCAGGCGACCTCCTTCCTGTCGGCCTTCGGCCATGCCGTGGTGGCCTGGCAGTGGCTGGACCAGGCGGTGGTGGCGGGCAGCCTGGCCGCCACCGATGACCCGGACGAGACGGCCTTCCGTGCCGGCAAGCTGGCCGCCTGCCGCTTCTTCTTTGAGACTGAGGTGCCGCGCGTCGATGTCTGGCTGGGCATCGTCGGCCGGCGCAGCGACCTGACCCAGACCTTCGATCCCGCCGGCTTCTGACGCTGGCCCCAGATAGGAAAAAGCACCATGACCGAGGTGTTCATCGTTTCCGGCGTCCGCACGGCCATCGGCGATTTCGGTGGCGCGCTGAAGGACATCGCCCCCGGCGAACTGGCGACCAAGGTGACCCGTGCCGCGCTGGACCGCGCCGGCGTGGCCAACGACGCCGTGGGCCATGTCGTCTTCGGCCAGGTCATCCCGACGGAGCCGCGCGACGCCTATCTCGCCCGCGTGGCCGGCATCGGCGCCGGGCTGCCGGTGGAGGTCCCGGCCCTGACCGTCAACCGCCTGTGCGGTTCCGGCCTGCAGGCGGTGGTGTCGGCGGCCCAAAGCATCCTGCTCGGCGACTGCGACGTGGCGGTGGCCGGCGGGGCGGAGAACATGAGCCGCGCGCCCTATCTGCTGCCCGATGCCCGCTGGGGCAGCAAGATGGGCGATGCCCGCGTGGTAGACTATCTCAACGGCGCCCTGTCCGACCCCTTCGACCGCAACCTGATGGGGGTGACGGCGGAGAGGGTCGCGCAGCGCTATGGCATCAGCCGCGATGACCAGGACGCGCTGGCCCTGGAAAGCCACCGCCGTGCCGCCCGCGCCCAGGCCGAGGGCCGCTTCACCGAGCAGATCCTGCCGGTGGAGGTGACGGTGAAGCGCCAAACGGTGCAGTTCGCCACGGACGAGCATGTGCGCCCGGACCTGGCGCCGGGGGATTTGGCCAAGCTGCGTACCGTGTTTCAGAAGGACGGCACCGTCACCGCCGGCAACGCCTCGGGCATCAACGATGGCGCTGCCGCCGTGGTGCTGGCCTCGGGCGAGGCGGTCAAGCGCCTGGGCCTGACGCCGCTGGCCCGCCTGGTGGGCTATGCCCACGCCGGGGTGGACCCGGCCTACATGGGCATCGGACCCATCCCGGCGACGCGCAAGCTGCTGGCCCGCACCGGCCTGACGGTGCAGGACTTGACCGTCATCGAATCCAATGAGGCCTTCGCGGCGCAAGCCTGCGCCGTGGCGCGTGAGCTGGACTTCGACCCCGATCGGGTGAACCCTAATGGCAGCGGCATTTCCCTGGGCCACCCGGTGGGCGCCACCGGCGCCATCAACCTGGTGAAGGCGCTCTATGAGCTGCGTCGGGTGAGCGGCAGGCGTGCGCTGGTCACCATGTGCATTGGTGGCGGGCAGGGTATCGCCGCCGTCATCGAAGCCGTTTGAGCCCAACCCTCACCAGGAAGGAAGCCGCCCCATGCCGGTGCACATCGATATCCGCGACGGCGTCGCCGTCCTGACTCTGGACCGCCCGCCGGTCAACAGCTTCGACCTGGCGCTGCGCCGCGACCTGCGCGCCGCCCTGGCGATGGTCATGACCAAGCCGGGGGTCGAGGCCGTGGTGCTGACCGGCGGCACGCGCCACTTCTCGGCCGGGGCGGACATCGAGGAGTTCGCCGCCGGCACCCGGGGTGGGGCCACGGCCGTGCCCACGCTGCCCGATGTGATCATCGATCTGGACCAGGCGGCCAAGCCGGTGGTGGCCGCCATCGCCGGCACCTGCCTGGGCGGCGGGCTGGAGGTGGCGCTGGGCTGTCACCACCGCGTGGTCGCCGCCAATGCCACCTTGGGCCTGCCGGAGGTGAAGCTGGGCATCCTGCCCGGTGCCGGCGGCACCCAGCGCTTGCCCCGCGCGATCGGTGTCAAGGCGGCCTTGGACATGATCCTGTCCGGCGCGCCGGTGAACGCCGCCACGGCAGCGAAGCTGGGCCTAGCCACCCTGTCGACCGGTGACCTGATCGAGGATGCGGTGGCCGTGGCCAGGCAAGCGGTGCGGGACGGCGCCAAGCCGCGGCTGTCCTTGCTGCGGGCGGAACTGCCCGCCGACGCCGGGGCCGACTGGTTCCAGCGTCAGATCGATGGGCTGAAGCGACCGCTGCCGGCGCCGCTGGCCTGCATCGAGGCGGTGCGGGCGGCGGTGGAGCTGCCCTTCAGCCAGGGACTGCAGCGGGAATTCAACCTGTTCCGCGAGCTGGTGGTGACGCCGGAATCCAAGGCGCTGCAATACGCCTTCTTCGCCGAGCGCCGCGCCGCCCGGATCGAGGGGCTGAGCCCCGACGTGCAGCCCCGGGCCATCGAACGCGTGGCGGTCATCGGCGCCGGCACCATGGGGGCCGGCATCGCCACCGTGGCCGTCAACGCCGGGCTGGAGGTCATCCTGCTGGACCGGGATGAGGCCGGGGTGCAGAAGGGTGTCGCCGGCATCACCAAGGGCTATGACGCCGCCGTGGCCAAGGGCCGCATGGATGGGGCCGAGCGGGACCGCCGCCTCGGCCGCCTGCACACCGCCACTGATCTGGCGGCCTGCGCCGCTGTCGATTTGGTGATCGAGGCCGCGTTCGAGGATATGGGCGTGAAGCAGGATATCTTCCGCACCCTGGACAAGGTCTGCGGGCCGGACGCCATCCTGGCCAGCAACACCTCCACCTTGGATCTGGACGCCATCGCCGCCATCACCAGCCGTCCGCAAAGCGTGGTGGGCCTGCACTTCTTCAGCCCGGCGCCGGTGATGCGCCTGCTAGAGGTGGTGCGGGGGGCCGAGACCGCGCCCGAGGTGCTGGCCACGGCCATGGCGCTGTCGCGCAAGCTGGGCAAGGTCGGCGTCGTCGCCGGCGTCTGCAACGGCTTCATCGGCAACCGCATGGTCGAGGAATACCTGCGCCAGGCCTATTTCCTGGTGGATGAAGGCGTGCTGCCCTGGCAGGTGGACGGCGCCCTGGAACGCTGGGGCATGGCCATGGGGCCTTTCGCCATGATGGACCTGGCGGGCAACGACATCGGCCGCGCCATCCGCGCCGGGCGCAAGGCGCTGGGCGATGAACGCCCCTACTCCACCTTCCCCGACAAGATTTGCGCGCTGGGCCGGTTCGGACAGAAGACCGGCAAGGGCTATTACCAGTACGACCCAGCCACCCGGGCGCGGGAAACGGATCCGGAGGTCGATGCCCTGGCCCAAGCCCACGCCAAGGAGATCGCCCAGGAATTCGGCCTCAGCCCCCGCGTCATCGGGGATGAGGAGATCGTGGCCCGCTGCCTGCTGGCGTTGGCCAACGAAGGGGCGGCCCTGCTGGGCGAGGGCATCGCCCAGCGCGCATCGGACATCGACGTCGTTTATCTCAACGGCTACGGCTTTCCCGCTCACAAGGGTGGGCCGATGTTCCACGCCGACAGCCTGGGGCTGGAAAACGTGCTGCGCTTGATGGAAGGCTTCCTGGAGGGCTATCAGGGCCAGTTCTGGAAGCCGGCCCCCCTGTTGTGGGAAAAGGCCAGCGCCGGCGGTCGCCTGACCGCCTGAAGGGGGTCAAGAGGGCGTGCCGGGCAGCCCGCCGTCGGCGGGTGTTCCGTCCTCGGCTTCATCCTGGGCCAGGTGCCTGTCCAGGGTCTGCTTCAGGGCCAGCAGCATGGACCAGCCCAGTTGGCCTTGGGACAGGTTGTAGGCGCTCATTATTCCGGACAGGCTGCCCAATATTACAGTGCTTTCCATGGTGCCGGGCACCTCGCGTTGATCAGGTCGTGGACCGGTTCTCGCTGGGTGATACGGCGGGAAAAAGGCGACCCGTCGCGGCCCGAAGGCCTGGCCGCACCGACAGGCAGGGCCTGAGCATTCGTCAACTATCTATATATTTCAAAGAATTAACATGATCTTCGGCGTATTGGCCCACGGGTCATGCATCTTTCGGGTGCGCGGTTTTGGCGCGGGGCGTGCCGTGGACACGCCGCCGCCGCGCCCCATTTCGGCTCCAATCCGCCGCGACCGTGGGCGGACGAAAGGACGGACGGGCCCGGTTGGGGGTAACCGCCGCCTGGAAGGAAGGAGCAAACCATCATGAAGCATATCAAAGTCTTGGGCGCCGCCCTGGTTCTGATGGCCGCGTCGGCCTGCGCCACCGCGCCCGGTCCGGCGCACGCCCAGCCGGCCCACCCCGCCTATCTGCACGCCCTGTCTGATCTGCGCATGGCCCGCGCCCTGCTGGATCGCCCGGCGGAATACAACGTGGTGCGTGACCAGTTCGCCGCCATCGACCATGTGAACGGCGCCATCGGCGAAATCCGCCACGCCAGCTATGACGATGGCAAGGACCCTAACTGGAACCCGCCCATCGACGCCAACATCAACCATCGGGGCCGTCTCACCAAGGCGCTGGACCTGATCGCCACCGCCGAGCGCGACCTGCGGTCCGAGGAAGACAATCCCCGCGCCGCGGGTTGGCGCAACGCCGCCTTCCATCACCTGGAAGAGGCGCGGCACGCGGTGGAGCACGCCATCATGGACAAGCGCATCGATGAGGATCGGTACTGATGATGCAGCGTGCGGGCGGCGGCGGCCGCCGCCCGCTTCGCCATGGGGCAAGTTCTAGAAGTTGAACCGGACACCCGTGGCGGGAGAGATGTTGTCGGTATGCAGGTAACCCGCCGCCAAGCCGCCCGCGACCTCGGAGTACATGACGCCCAGATAGGCGTCGAAGCGGCGGGCGAAGCGGTAGTCGGCCACCAGGGAATAGGCGTTCAGCGTGCCGGAGCAGGTGGCGGCGCTGGCGTCGGAGCAGCTCTTGGCCCCGAAGCTGTTCTGGTCGTAGTGGTAGAAGCCCGCCGACAAATCCACCTTGGGCGTGACGGCATAGCGGGCGCCGGCCCAGGTGACCTGGATGATCTTGTCGTGGACGAAGGCGCTATTGTTCACGAAGGCCAGGGTATAGCCGCCGATGTCGGTCGAACCGGCGCGCAGGGGGACGGAAGGATTGGCGAAGTCGATGTGCTCGTAACCGGCATAAAGCTTCCACTGCGGGTCCAGGACATAGGACCCCATCAGCGCGTAGGACGTGTTGTCGGAAATGGTGGCCGCCAGTGAGTTGCTGGGGCTGTATCCCAGCGCGGTGGCTTGGGTCACCTGGGCCGCGGTCAGACTGCCCGCCGACACCATGTCCTGCTTCTGCGCATACGTGGCGTCCACGGACAGCCCGCTGACCTCGGCACCGGCGTTCAACTGCAGGGCGTTGCCGTGCATACCGCCGTTATCCTCACCGAATTGGTACATGGCGCCCAGGTGCAGCGGCCCGAACTTGTTCATGTACTTGACGGAATTATCGAGACGGAAGTCCTCCGTGCTGCCGCCGCCGCCCGTCAGGCCCGAGAAGCCGATGACGGAGAAGGCGTAGGAGCTTTGCTGCGGGTCGTAGGTGATGATGTTGTCGGCCAGGATGGTGTTCTGGCGGCCGAAGGTGACGGTGCCCCAGTCCTTGGAACTGGCGCCGACATAGGCGGCGCGGTTGAACGCCTGGCCGGCATGGCTGGAATCGCCGTTGGCGGTCTGCTTGGTCAGGGCCACGCCGTTATTGGCCGCCATGGAATGCGGACCGTCGGCCAGCTGGCCGGACTGCGGGTTGAAGCCTGTCTCCACCTTGAACAGGGCCGACCAGCCGTCGGCGAACTCCTCCGACCCGCGCAGGCCGACCTTGGACTGGCTGAGGCCGTTGCCGGCTAATGAGGCGATGCCCTTGTTGCCGTTCTTGCTGACCAGGAAGTCCAGCCCTGGCGGGTAATAGGGGCTGAGCGGCGCGCCGTGCGACTGGTAGGAGAAGCCCATGTCGACGGTGCCGTAGAGGGTGATGCCGTAGAAGGTCAGGCTGCCGTCCTTGGGCAACTGAGGATGGGCGGCCGCGTCCGCCACCTTCTGCGCCGCTTGCGCCGCGGACTGGGCGGCCTGGGCCTGTTGCGCCGCCTGTGCCGCCGTCTGGGTGCTGGCGGCCGTCTGGCCCGCCGTCTGGGTCTGCTGCGCCTCCAGCGTGTTCAGCCGATCCTGCATCGCCTGCATGGCCTTGGCCTGGGCCGCCATCTGGGCCTGGGCCTCCTGCATCTGCTGGCGCAGCTTGCGCAGTTCATCGGCGTCGTTGGCGCGGGCCGTGGCCGGCGCCAAGGCCAGCAGGGCGCACACGGCGGTCATGGCCCAGAGACCCCCGGTCACGGGCGCCATGCGCCCGCGGGCCGCCCGGCATGCCGGTGCCAAGGCATGATTCATCGTCAAGGTCACGAGAGACCCTCCCACATTTGATGGTTTTTCTTGTTCGCGGCATGGAAATGCCGCCTCCGGTGGCCGATTTCGGGCCGACGGAATACATTTCCCAAAGACTGAAGCTTGAGAATCTGGCCTCGTTTCTCTAGCGTCCGTCAGGCCGGCCTTTTTCAATGCCGATTCCATCAGTATCGCTAATCATTTGATTAGAGGGCGTGATGGCTTTTTAAGAAATTAAATACGCTTTTATGAGTCTAAATTTATTTTTAATATCCGCCGATGCGCCAAGATCTGAGGGATTTCGTGGGTGATTATTGGTTAACAGATGGTTGCCGGACTAATGTTCGTGGTCGCCGTCACTTTAGCCTCCTTTTCTTCTCTCTCCTGGATCTCCCCGCCGAGGAGCCCTCGATCGGCGCGACTGGTATGGGGGCTTCACCCTTGGTGGTGCTTTCCCGGGGCCGCCAACCGTGACACGATGGGTTGACCTCTCAACCCCCGTTGGCCGCATCTGCGCCCGCAACCCATGACCGCCTCTTCCGCCGACAGCCACCTCAGCTTCCGCCGGTATCGTTCGGTTGGGTTTTGCCACACCCATGACCATGCCCAGATCGTGCTGCCTTGCCAGGGAACCCTGGAGATGGAGGTGGGCGGACGTGGGGGACGGGTGGATGCCGCCGTCGCCGCCTTCGTCCTGCCGGGGGAAGTGCATTGCCAGCGGGCCGAGGGCGATAATCGCTTCCTGATCGTGGACTGCGCCGGCGGTGAGGGAGCCGGTGCGCCGGACGGGCGCGTGCTGGAACGGTTGGGCCGCCGTACTTTCCTGCCCATGACGCCGGCCGTGCGTCGCCTACTGGATTTCATTACCCTGACGGCCGGCAATGCCGATGCCGGCGGCATGCACCTGGACGGCCTCGCCCGGCACTGGACGCCCCTGCTGCTGGATACGCTGATGGCGGAACCGGCCCGCCCTGTCTCACGCCTGCATGCGCTACTCGCCCGTGTGGAGGCGGCGCCCGAGCGGCCCTGGACGGTGGAGATCATGGCGCGTACGGCGGGCCTAAGCGCCAGCCGGCTGCACGCCCTGTTCCGGGAGGAATTGGACCAGACGCCCCAGGCCTACGTGGCGTCGTTGCGCCTGGCCCGTGTCATGGACCAGCTGGCCGGCACCACCCTGTCCATCGCCCAGATCGCCTATCAGTCCGGCTATGCCGACCAGAGCGCGCTGACCCGCGCGCTGCGCCGCGCCGTGGGCCTGACCCCCGCCGCCTATCGCCGCCAGCATGGGCGGGGGTGATAGCCTCGGTCCAAACAATTGGAGGATCCGTCTATCGCAGCGGCCGCCCTCTCGCCATTTTCAGGGCGATGAAAGGGGAAGGGGCATGAGGACGGACAGGACCATATTGGCCGGGATCGGCTGTGGCGTGATGGCGGGGGCGTTCTGGGGCGTGGTGTTCCTGGGCCCCCGCGTGCTTCAAGCCTTTTCCCCGCTGCAGCTGGCGGCATCGCGCTATCTGCTGTACGGCCTGGTCTCGGGGGGGCTGATCCTGCCGCGCTGGCGGCTGCTCAAGGCCCAGGTGGGGCATGGGGAATGGCTGGCGCTGCTGCGCCTCAGCCTGCTGGGCAACATCGTCTATTACATTTTCCTGGCCAGCGCCGTGCACTTGGCCGGCGTCGCCGCCACCTCCCTGGTCATTGGCCTGCTGCCCATGGCCGTCACCCTGGTGGGCAGCCGGGAGCAAGGGGCGGTTCCCCTGCGGGCATTGATCCTGCCCTTGTCCCTGGGGGTGGCCGGTGTATCGCTCATCGGCGCCGACCTGATGGGGCGTCCAGGTGTCGGCGAAATTTCGGTAGCGGAACGATTTCTGGGCCTGGCGTGTGCCGGCGGGGCGCTGGCCTGCTGGACCCTCTACGCCGTGCTGAACAGCCGCTGGCTGGCCCGCCTGCCCGCCGTGTCGGCGCACGACTGGTCGCTGCTGACCGGTGTCGCCACCGGTGCCCTGGCCCTGCTGCTGGCCCTGCCCGCCTTCCTCTGGCACACCACGCCGAATGCCGCTGGACCGCATGCCGTTGGCGATTGGGCGCTGTTCTGGGGCGTCAGCGCCGGCGTGGCCATCGGCGCCAGCGTGGTCGGCAACGCCCTTTGGAACCGGGCCAGCCGTTTGCTGCCCCTGACCTTGGTGGGGCAGATGATCCTGTTCGAAACGCTGTTCGCCCTGCTGTACGGATTTCTTTGGGACGCGCGGTGGCCCACCCTGCTGGAGGGCCTGGCCATCCTGGCCCTGGTCGCCAGCGTTGGCCTGTGCGTCGGCCGGCATCAACGTCGACCGGAAGACGCCGCCCCCGAGGCCGTGTGCCCGGAGGCGGCCTCGGAGGCGACGTAAGGCCTCACAACGCGCAGTCGAAGCTGTCGGCGCTGTTGAGGTCACCCGTGCCTTTATAGCGCGCCACCTTGGGGTAGGGGCACAGGGGCCGGGTACGGCCGGGCCAGGGGGTGTCCGGCCCGGCGCTGGCCAGGATGCGGTCCGGCGCCTGGCCTTGCTCCACCCAGCGCACCAGGGCGCCGAAGGCGTCGTAATGGGTGGTGGCGGGGCCACCGGCGCAATGGTTCATGCCCGGCACGGGGAAGACCCGGACGAAGGCGGCGGCCTTGCCCCCCTGGCGGCTGTCCACCTCCCGCCACCAGGCCAAGGTGTCGTTGATGGAGAACACGGGGTCGGAGGCGCCGTGGGGCACCATCAGCTTGGCGCCCCGCGCCTTGAGGCCGGACAGGTCGGGGGAGCGTGCCGACACGTCCTGCCAGGCTGACCGGGGGAACGTGGCGCTGGTCGCCGTCAGCTGAGCCGCCACCTGGTCGATGTCCAGGCCCATCTGCCAGCGCAGCAGCGCCTGCGGATCCGGCGGCAGGGGCGTGGGCGGTGTGGTGAAGACCGAGGCCAGCGAGGCGCCGCCCAAGGCGACGTTCAGGCTGGGCACCTTGTCGGCCAAGCCCAGCTTCCAGATGCGCCAGCCGGGGGCGGCCACACCGGCATCCCAGGGCCAGTCGCTGTAGATCGCCTGGCCGGCCTTGGTGCGGGGGCCTCCGTAGGACTGGGTGATGGCGGTGACCTGGTTGGGGCTGAGGCAGCCGTCCACCTTGGCGCCGGCGCAGGTGCGGGTCTTCAGCGCCGGCGCCACCTTGGCGGCGGTGCACTGGGCGAAGGTACCGACGATGCCGTCCTTGGCGCCATCGTCGGCGTCGCACGCTTCCAGCACCGCGTCGCGGACAAGGCCCAGGTCGGCGTCGCTGAAGGCGGCGGACAGCAGGGGGAACGACGGTTGGCCGTCCGGTCCCTTGGCCAACGCGGCAAAGGCCTGCACGTCCCACGCCTGGGCCAGCGCGGCGCGGGGCAAGGCGAAGCCGGGGGCGCTGGCCAGGATGCCGTCGAACTCTTCCGGATGTTGCTGGGCGAAGACCATGCCTTCCTCCCCACCCTTGGAACAGCCGACAAAGTAGGAACGGTGGGGGGTGCTGCCGTAGAAGGCCGCGACCAAGGCCTTGGCCGCGTCGGCCACCGGCTTCAGCGAGGCATTGCCGTAGTCGGCCCGCGCTTGCGGGTCGAAGCCGAAGGCGGCGGTGCCGCCGTGTGTCGGATCAGTATTGCGGGCGTTGTCATGGCCGGAGTCCTGGCTGACCACGGCGTAACCCTGCAGCAGGGCCGGTGGCGTGTCCGACCCCGTTGGGCCGATGGCGTTGCCGACCTCGCCGTTGGTGCCGCCGCCGCCCTGGAAGAAGAAGCCCTGGTTCCAGGTAGTGGGCAGGCGGACATGGAAGCGGATGGCGTAGGCCTGGCCGTCCACGCCGGTTCGCTCATGCATCACGCCGTAGACTTCGCAATGTTCCGGCAGCTGCACCGGGGTGCCTGGGGCGCCCGGCATCATGGGTGGCAGGGTGATGGGGCCGGCGGCCTGCGGCGTGGACGAGACGATGCGGGTGTCGGCGTCCGGCCAATGGCCGGCCATGGTCTTTTCAAGCGCCAGGCAGCGACCTTTCAGGTCCGGTTCCGCCGCGTGCGCGGTCGCGGTTAGGGCCAGCAGGCTGGCGCTGGCGGCCAGGCCCAATGCTGCGCGGGAACGGGATGGCATGGGATGTTTCCCTCTCTTGGGCGGGTCAGAACTCGACATGCAGGCGCAGGCCGTATTCACGCGGCGCGCCATAGAATTCGTTGTTGCCGGACTGGCCGGTGACGTACTTCCGGTCGGTCAGATTGGTGCCGTAGGCCTCCACCGTCCAGTCGCCGGCGCGCAGCGTGACCAGGGCGGACAGTAGGGTGCGGCCGGCCAGGTAATCGGTCACGCGGGAATAGAGGATGTCGGTATAGCTGGGCCCGACATAGGCGATGTTCAGACGGGGCGTCAGGGTCATGCCGCCGGGCAGATCGACGGTGTAGTCGACGCCGGCATTGCCGGTCCATTTGGGCGAGAACAGGTTGGGCCCGCCGCCGCCCGTGCGCAGATAGCTGGTGTAGTCGAAACAGGTGGGCGGGTTGCTGGCCGTGCCAGCGGGGCATTGCGGCCCCAGGGTGCCGGAGGGGAGCTGGCGCAAATTGACCACGGTGACGGAACCCAGCTGGCTGTCGACATAGGCGAAGCCGGCATCCACGCCAAAGCCGCCATATTTGGCCTGCACCTGGCCCTCGATGCCTTTGATGGTCGCGTCCGACAGGTTGGTCACGCCGTTCTGGCCATTGGTCAGGTCGATACGGCCAAACTGGAAGCCCTTGTAGTCGTTATAGAAGGCACCCAACTGCGTGCGCAGGTGGCCGTTCAGCAGCGTGGTCTTCCAGCCCACCTCATAATCCCATACCGTTTCCGGGGCGAATTGGGAGGTGGAGGAGTTGAAGCCGCCCGGTTTGTAGCCGCGCGCGGCGAAGGCATAGAACAGGGTGTCGGCGTCGGGTTTCCAGTTCAGCGCCACCTTGCCCGTGGGCATGCTGTCGTCATGCCGGCCGGCTGTGTCGGCCACCTTCAGGCCGTTGCCGGGGAAGCCCGGAATCCCGCGGCCGATGTAGACGCCGCCGTCGCCGGTGACATGGAACCAGCTTTCCCGCGCACCGACCTGCAGTTCCAGGTCCGGCGTGATCTTGTAGCCGCCCTGGGCGAAGACGCCGGTGGTCAGCTTGTTGTTCTTGGTGCCGATGTTGGTGGGGAATCCCGCGTTCTCGTTCAGGATGTCGACATCGATCTTGTTGCGCTGGTAATAGCCGCCGACGATCCAGTTGAAGGCGCCGTCGGTGGGGGAGAGGATGTTGACCTCCTCTGTCCATTCCCGTTCGCGCACATATTGTTGTTCGGTCTGGGTCGCGGCGGTGGTGGCGTCGCTGTCGTACAGGTTGTTGATGCGCTTGTTCTGGAAGCCGCTCAACGACCGCACGGTGATGCCATCCTCGAACTCATAGCGCAGTTCCAGGCTGTTGATGATGGCGCGTTCGGAATTCTGCGTGGGCGCGTTGTAGTCCAGGTTGCGGATGCCGGGCACGGCGTCATCGGCATACTGGGTGCCTGGGATGGGGCGGTAGGCGTAACCCCCGGTGTTCTTGTTCGCCGCCTCCACCTTCAGCAGCGCCTGGAAGGCGCCGGGGTGCCACAGCACGCCCAGCCGCCCGTCCGTCTCGTTCAGCCCGCCGGGCTGGTTGTGATAGGGGCCGACGTCGTCATAATAGCTGTCGTGCTCGCGATGGTTGGCCGCCAGGCGGATCGCCAGCGTATCGGTCAGGGGGATGTTGATGGCGCCCTGCGTCGCCACAGCGGCGTAGTTGCCGTAGGCGACCTCGCCATAGCCCTCCACCCGATCCAGCTCGGGGCTTTTGCTGGTGATGAACATGGCGCCGCCGGTGGAGTTCGACCCCACCAGCGTACCCTGGGGGCCGCGCAGCACCTCGACATTGGCGATGTCGTAGAAGCTGTTGGTGGTGACGATGGGCGGCTGGAACAGGCCGTCGATATAGGTGGCCACGCCGTTGGCCACCTGGGGCGATCCGCTGGCCAGGCCGATGCCGCGGATGTTGACCGATTGGGTCAGGCCGGCATCCGTCACCGTCAGGGCGGGCGAGGCGAACTGCAGGTCCGACAGGCGCGTCACGGCCTTGTCGGCCAGCTTGTCGCCACTGATCGCCATGGCGGCGATGGCCACGTTCTGCAGGTTCTCGGTGCGCCGTTCGGCCGTCACCACGATCTCCTGCAGCGTGTCGCTTGCGGGTTGAGGGGCCGATTGCGCCAGGGCCGATGCGGACAGGCATAAAGCCATGGCCGTCGCCATCGCCGCGGAAGTGGCCTGTAAAGTAGCCTTTACCATTTTGTAATGCCTCCCTCGGATTTTATTGGGCGGCCTCCGGATTGCCCGGGGCGCCGACGTTTGGTGCTTGGGTACAGGCGGTGCTTAAGGCTGCGCGGGGCCGATACGGTGTCGGCCGGCATAACGTGCGGCGGGCCCGTCGGCGATGCGAACGCGGTGTGGTGCTGGAGCCATGCTTTTAATCCTCCCCGCCGGTCTTCTACGAACCGTGCTTGGCCAACACTGTTATATTTCATAACTTCTGTCAATGGCTCCGTATGCAGGAGGATCTCGGGACTTGGCCTTGACCTCATGGCATCCGCCCGCCATACCCCAAGGAACGGATAAGAACGGTTGAAAATCGGGGTTGAAATAAAATGTCAAACGCAGCGGGCGGTACCCCGTCTTCGGCGCGCATCCTTGTCGCCAGCCTGGTGGGCACGGCGGTGGAGTTCTATGACTTCTACATCTACGCCACCGCCGCCTCGCTAGTCTTCGGGCCGCTGTTCTTCCCCGTTGCGTCGCCTTCCGCCCAATTGATGGCCGCCTATGGCAGTTTCGGCATCGCCTTCCTGGCGCGGCCGCTGGGCTCCATCGTCTTTGGCCACTTCGGCGACCGCATCGGGCGCAAGTCCACGCTGGTGGCCTCGTTGCTGTTGATGGGCGGATCGACGGTGCTGATCGGCCTGCTGCCCACCTATGACAGCATCGGCTGGCTCGCCCCCTTCCTGCTGTGCGTCCTGCGCTTCGGCCAGGGCTTCGGCCTGGGTGGGGAGTGGGGCGGCGCCGTCCTGCTGGCGGTGGAGAACGCGCCGCCCAGCCACCGCGCCCGGTATGGCATGTTTCCGCAGATCGGCGCGCCGGTGGGGTTCATCGCCGCCAACGGGCTGTTCCTGCTGCTGGGGGAATTCCTGACGCCGGCCCAGTTCCATGACTGGGGCTGGCGCCTGCCGTTCCTGGGCAGCGCCGTCCTGGTGCTGCTGGGCCTGTGGGTGCGCCTGAAGCTGACGGAGACGCCGGCCTTCGCCAAGGCGCTGGAGGAGGGGCCGCCGCCCGCCGTGCCGCTGGCCGAGGTGGCGCGTGACTTCCCCCGCCAGACCTTGGGCGGCACCTTCGCCGCCATCGCCTGCTTCGCCCTGTTCTACCTCGCCACGGCCTTCGCCCTGGGCTACGGCACCACCACCCTGGGCTACAGCCGCACGGCCTTCCTCGGGGTGCAGTTGGGCGCCATCCTGTTCCTGGCCGTGGGCATCATCGCGGCCGGCTGGTGGGCGGATCTGACCTCGCCCCGCCGGGTCTTGATGGCCGGCTGCGTCATGACGGTGCTGGTGGGCCTGGCCCTGGCCCCGATGATGGCCAGCGGCTCGCTGACGGTGGTGGCTTTGTTCCTGTGCCTGGCCTTGCTGGTCATGGGCTTCGTCTACGGTCCCCTGGGCGCCTGGCTGCCCAGCCTGTTCCCGGCGCGGGTGCGCTATACCGGCACGTCCATGACCTTCAACCTGGGCGGCATCCTGGGTGGCGGCATCGCGCCCGTGCTGGCGCAGTCGCTGGCCCAATCGGGTGGGCTGCCCTATGTCGGCGCCTATTTGGCTGGTGCCGCCCTCATCAGCCTGGCGGCATTGTATCCGCTGCGGGGCCGGACGGCCGGCGTGGCGGTGGAGACGCCGGGCCCGTAAGGGGGAGCATCCCAAGGTGACCGGTGTCAACTCGTGCCCAGCAGGGCCGGGTTCAGGGAATAGCCGCCCACGATGCTGGCCCGGTCCAACACATGCCCCGCCATGGCCAGCAGGGTGGAGGTGCCGTTGATGGGACCCACCACCGGCAGACGCGGAATGTCCAGGGCATGGATGGTGAAGATGTACCGGTGGAAGATGCTGTCGTTCCACGGCGGGCAGGGACCATCATAGCCGTAATAGTCGCCCGTCCGCGCCCTGTCCTCCAGGAACAGGATGGTGAAGTCGTTCAGGCCGTGCCGGGCGCCCGCCGGTTCCGGTGCCGAGGGGCCTTGCTTGCCGCGGTTGGTGATACCGGCGCTGTGCCGGCCCTCCTTAACCTCCCGCGTCCGGGCGGGCAGGTCGATCAGAATCCAGTGATAGAAGGGCACGCGGGGCAGGTCGGGTGACAGGGTCCTACCTTCCCGATTGGCGTCGTTCCAGCGGTGCGGGGCGTCGGGGCTGTGCATGGTCAGCACGAAGGACCGCGTCCCCGCCGGCGGGTCGCTCCACGCCACATGCGGATTGCGGTTGGGGCCCGGCCGGACGCGGCCGATGCCGGAAGTGACGGCGTAGGCGCAGGCATCGGGGAGGCGGCCGCCATCACGAAAGCTGTTGCTGGTGATCTGCATAGGGTCCTTTCTCACCCCAGCAATATGCCCTGATTTGACGTGCAAAACTCAAGTTGTTTTCAATCCTTTGGTCAATTGGGTGGGGCGGCGGAAGATAACGTCACTGCCGCATACCCGCGCATCCCAAGCGCTGCGCGGCCGCCCGCCCCCCGTGGGGAAAGCTATCCGTGACACGATGGTGGCGCCGTTTCGGGACGGTTGTGCAGTGAAATGTTGTAAACGGCGTGCGAATCAAGGCCTCGCCCACCACTGACGGCAGGTGCTCGGGGCGGTGGCGTTGCGCCAGGCGTTGCCGGTTTCATGCCTGTCCGGTTCTGGCAGTAATTGCATCGATACGTCGTTTACTGCCAAAGTTAGGGTCTCTTCACCAAGATCCCAGCCATTGAACCAGAAGTCGGGGGTCGTTCCGTGCGTACCGTCGCCATCGCCATCTTTCCCGGCGTCCAGGCCCTGGACGTGGCGGGTCCGCTGGACGTCTTCGCGGAGGCCAACGGCTTCCTGCCGCCGCAGGATCGCTACGCCCTGACCGTGCTGGGCACGGCGGCCGGACCGATGCGCGCCTCCAACGGCCTGTACCTCGCGGCCGACCGGGTCATCGACCCGGTGGCCGATCGTTTCGACACCCTGCTGGTGGCGGGCGGGCCGGACCTGCCCAGGGGTCCGATGGACCCCGGGCTGGTGGAATGGTTGCGCGTGGCGGCGCCGCGTTGCCGGCGCTACGGCTCCATCTGCACCGGCGCTTTCGCGGTGGGGGCAGCCGGCCTGCTGGACGGCCGCGCCGCCACCACCCATTGGCAGAACGCACCGGCGTTGGCGGAGCGCTTTCCCGCCGCGCGGGTTGAGCTGGACCGTATCTACTTGCGCGACGGTCCGCTGGTGACCTCGGCCGGCGTCACCGCCGGCATCGACTTGTGCCTGGCCCTGGTGGCGGAGGATCATGGGGCCGCCATTTCGCTTGCCACGGCCAAGCGCCTGGTGGTCGTGGCGCAGCGCCAGGGCGGCCAGTCGCAGTTCAGCCCCTATCTCACGCTTCCTGCGGATGACGGTTCCCCCATCGCCCGCGTGCAGACCCATGTCATGCAGCATGTGGCGCAGGAGCATACGGTGGCCAGCATGGCGGAGGTGGCGGGCATGAGCGCGCGCAACTTCGCCCGTGTTTTCGTGCAGCAGGCGAAGGTGACGCCGGCCGAATTCGTGGAGCGGGCGCGGGTGGACGCTGCCCGTAACCTGCTGGAGGGCGGCGACCTTCCCCTGAAGACGGTCGCCTTCCATAGCGGATTCGGCAGTGCCAACCGCATGCGCCTGGTGTTCGTCAAGAACATGGGCATGACGCCCAGCCAGTACCGCGCCAGCTTCCAGCCCGTCCCCCTGTAGCGACGGGAATCAGGCCGCTTCGGTCTGGAAAACCGGTTCCAACGGGGCGTCGCGCCACTGCCGCCGCCAGGTGCTGGGGCTGAGGCCCACGACGCGCCGGAACAGCTTGGAGAAATGGGCTTGGTCGCACAGGCCGCAGGCCAGCGCGATCTGACACAGCGGTTCCTGGGTGGTCAGCATCAGGTGCTGCGCCTGCTGTATGCGGCGCTGCACCACATAGGTATGCGGTGGCACGCCGAAGCTGCTCTTGAACGCGCGCGAGAAATAGCGGGTGCTGAGCCGCGTGACGGTGGCGCAGTCGTCCATGCGGATGGCGCCAGCCAGATTGGCGTCGATATGGCTGATCACGCGGCGTATCTGCCAGGGGGCCAAACCGCCGCGCAAGGGCTCGGTGGTCGCCGGTCGCGCCGGGACGGCGGGCGGGAAACCCTTGGCCTCTCGCCGGGCCCCATCCGTCCGGCCGGCGGCGGGGGCGGCCTCTCCCCGCAGGAAGGCGGCGGCACGGGCGATGCAGACGCGCGCCGCGTCGCGGTCGCTGTCCAGGATGTCGCCGGCGTCGTCCAGCAGCTTCACCACCACCGCGGCGATCCACTGTGTGTCAGTGGCGGCCGGTGTTTCGATGTTCCCTTGGCCTGCGTCCATCATGGCTGCCCCCCGTCATGGGTGCCCCCGCACCCCGCGGAAGGCTGTCCTTGCGATGGGGGAAGTCTGCCGTCAGCCCGCCGTGATGGCGAATTAAGTGCTGTAATTTGTTGTAAGTTGCCGTCAACCGGCGCTCCACTAGTAACGAAATGGACATGGAGACGACGCGGATAGGCGAAAACTGCGGGATTTTTTAAAATCTGGCTGTCTCGATGGGGTATTGCCTCTTGGAGGATTGCCCGCCGCGACCTCATGCGCCAGCATCATTTCGTTCGCTGGCGGCGGGGCGGCCGGCATTCCTCTCGCCGCGTCTGAAGGAATACGGCCGTATGTTCCAACGGTTCCGCCTGGTGTTCCTGTTCCCCTGGGCATCCCTGCCCGTGACGGGATTTCTTGGTGAGTTTCATTGGCATTGAGGCGCCATAAGCCGGGTTGCGGCAGATATCGCCATTTTATTGGGGACCTGACGACGGGTCCCCGCCGCAAAGGGGGTGGGACCGTGGGGCGCGTGGCATGACCGATACGACGGTTGGTTCAGGCTCCGAACGGCTGCTCACGTTCGGCCCTTTCCGTCTTTCGCCGGGGCGCAAGATCCTGTTGGACGGTGACGTGCCGCTGCGCCTTGGCAGCAGGGCCTTGGACATCCTGATCGTCCTGGCGGAACGCGCTGGCCAGGTGGTGGCCAAGGACGACCTGGTGGCCAATGTCTGGCCCGACACCTATGTCGATGACGCCAACCTGCGGGTCAATATCGCCGCCCTGCGCAAGGCCCTGGGCGAGGGCCGCGATGGCGCCCGCTACATCGCCAATGTTCCCGGACGGGGCTATTGCTTCGTGGCGCCGGTGATGCGCTTGGACGGGATGCCGGAACCGGTCTCGGCGCCGCCGCCCCCGCCCGGCGGCACCGGGGGGGACTTGGCGGGGCATAACCTGCCCGTTCGGCTGACCCGCGTCGTGGGGCGGGAAGCCCTTGTCCGCGCCCTGTCCGAACAGTTGCCCGCCCGTCGCTTCGTCACCCTTGTCGGGCCGGGCGGCATCGGCAAGACGACGGTGGCGCTGGCCCTGGCCGAAGCGGTTGCGGCCGGCTATGCCGATGGCGCGCGCTTTGTGGATTTCGCGCCGGTGACGGACGCGACCCTGGGCGACGCCACGCTGGCGGCCAGCGTGCTGGCCGGGGCTCTCGGCATCTCGGTCGATCGCATCGCCGACCTGGGCGCCATCCTGCAGGACAAGAAACTGCTGCTGATCCTGGATAATTGCGAGCATGTGGTGGGAACGGCGGCGGTGCTGGCCGAGACCGTGCTGCGGGGCGCCCCGGGCGTCCATATCCTGGCCACCAGCCGCGAGCCACTGCGGGCGGAGGGGGAGTGGGTGCAGCGCCTGGCCTCGCTCGAAACCCCGCCGGTGACCGCCTCCGTCGACGCTGCCCAGGCCCTAGGCTACTCGGCCGTGGCCCTGTTCGCGGAGCGGGCCGCGGCCTGTGTCGACACCTTCACCTTCACTGATGCCGACGTGCCGCTGGTGTCCGAGATTTGCCGTGGCCTGGACGGCATCCCGCTGGCCATCGAACTGGCGGCCGCCCGCCTGGACTTGTTCGGGCTGCGTGGCTTGGCCACCCGTTTGAACGACCGCTTCGCCCTGTTGGTGCGGGGCCGTCGCACCGCCTTGCCCCGGCACCAGACGCTGCGCGCCATGCTGGACTGGAGCTATGAACTGCTGCCTGTGGCGGAGCGGACGGTGCTGCATCGTCTGGCGATTTTCGCCGGTGGTTTCACCATGGAATCCGCCGCGACCGTGGCTGGCGACACGCTGCTCAGCCAGACCGACATTCTGGTGGCGTTGTCGAACCTCGTGGCCAAGTCGCTTTTGATTGCGGATGTTAGCGGTAACTATGTCCACTATAAGTTGCTGGAGATGACTCGGGCCTATGCCCTGGAAAAGCTGATGGAAAGCGGGGAGCTGCCTCGTCTGTTGCGTCGGCATGCCGAATGCCACCGCGACCTGCTGGTGCGGGCGGAACAGGAATGGGATCACCGGCCCACGGCGGAATGGCTGGAGGTCTACGGCCGGCAGATCGACAATTTGCGCGCCGCCCTCATCTGGGCTTTCGGGCCGGAAGGGGACGCCAGCCTGGGCCTTTCTCTCACCGCCGCGGCCGTGCCGCTGTGGATGCAACTGTCGCTGATGAACGAATGCCGCGAGGCAGTACGTCGCGCATTGGACATTGTGCCGCCATCGTCGCCGGCGGAGCTGGCGCCGGGCCCGGATGCGGAACGGATGCTGCGCCTGCTGGCGGCCCTGGGCCTGTCGCTGATCTACACCAAGGGGCCGGGGCCGGAAATCCGGGCGGTGCTGGGCCAGGCGCTGACCCTGGCGCGCCATCTGGACAACATCGACTATCAGCTGCGCGCCCTGTGGGGCCTGTACGTCGAGACTTTCAATGAGGGCCGCTACAGCCAGGCGCTGGAGATTTCTGAGCAGTTCCGCGCCGTGGCGGTGCGGTCGGCCGATCCGGTGGATCTGATTGCGGCGGATCGCATACGGGGCTTCGCCCTGCATCTGATTGGTGATCATGCCGCCGGCCGGCAGCACATCGAGGATGGGCTGCGCCGCTATGTCCGACCCAATCATC
Source organism: Nitrospirillum amazonense (assembly GCF_029594735.1). Classification (NCBI taxonomy): domain Bacteria; kingdom Pseudomonadati; phylum Pseudomonadota; class Alphaproteobacteria; order Rhodospirillales; family Azospirillaceae; genus Nitrospirillum; species Nitrospirillum amazonense. Next base: position 1,346,732 of record NZ_JARPAF010000004.1, on the reverse strand, counting down.
GCGGTCACCTGGTGCGTTACCAGTACGACCAGCGGGTTGCGGCGTGCGTGCCGCTTTCCTTCATCCTGTGGATCCAGGGCTTTCCCGACCAGGCAGCGGCCATGGTGGCCATGGCGGTGGAGGAGGCGCAACAGCTGGACCATGCCCTGACGCTGGGGTACGTCCTGTCCACCGCTGCCTGCCAGGTGTCCCTGCTGGTAGGGGATTTGGCCGCGGCCGATCGCTATGTCGGGCTGCTGCAGGACCAGGCCACCCGTCATGGCCTGGGACCGTGGGCGGTGATGGGCCGCTATTTCAAACATCGGCTGCAGACACTGCGGGATGAGCGCGCGGCCGGCCTGGCCGGGATGCGCGCCGCGATGGCAGACCTGGAAGCGATAAACTTCGCCCTGCGTTACATCGGCTATCTGGGCGAATGGGCGGATGCCTTGGGTCAGGCCGGCCAGGCGCGCGAGGGACTGCAGGTCATCGATCAGGCGCTGGGCCGGTCGGAGACGCGCGGTATCCATTGGGCCATGCCCGAATTGCTGCGCATCAAGGGTGAGCTGCTCTTGCGGCAGGACAGTTCCAGCGCCGTGCGCCTGGGTGCCGCGCAGGCGGCGGAGGCCCTTTTCCACGACGCGATAGCCTGGGCGCGGCAGCAGGAAGCCCTGTCGTGGGAGTTGCGCGCGACCCTCAGCCTGGCGCGGCTTTGGCGCAGCCAGGGCCGATCCGCCGACGCCCATGCGCTGGTGCACGGCGTCCATGGCCGCTTCACCGAGGGATTCCTGACCGCCGATTTGATGGCCGCCCGCGACCTCATGGTGGCCCTGGTGCAGGACATGGCCTGCCCGCTGGCGTTCGGCTTGTTGAATGGCGCCGTCGGCCCCGCACGGCCCTGGCCAGTGCGCGAGGGGCGGGATGGGGAGGTCATTCCCTTCCCGGGCGTGGCCTGCTAGGCGGGCGGCCTTTATAACCGGGGTGTTGGGAACATCCAGGATCGCCAGGGCACTTTACTGGCGTCCGAGGACGCGAAAGCGGCGTCAGGCCCCGTAACCGCCATCTATGGTCAGGACCGAGCCCGTGACGAAGGAGGCATCCGGGCTCGCCAGGAAAAGGATGCCGGCCGCCACCTCTTCCGGCCGGCCATAGCGCCCGAAGGCGTTCATCGCGGCCTGCACGGGCGCGAAGGGTCCGTTGGCGGGATTGAGGTCGGTGTCGATGGACCCGGGCTGCACCACGTTCACGGTGATGCCGCGGGGGGCCAGGTCGCGGGCGGCACCCTTGCAATAGCCGGCCACGGCCGCCTTGGCGGCGGTATAGTCGGCCAGGCTGGGGAAGCCGACGCGGGCCGCCACGCAGGCGCCCACCGTAATGATCCGGCCGTTGTCCGCCAACACCCGCGACGCCGCCCGGATGGCGGTGACGACGCCGGCCAGGTTCACGGCGTACTGCCGGGTCAGCGCCTCGATGTCGCAGTCGAGATCATCCACGTCACCGGTGGCGAACATGCCGGCGTTGTTCACCAGGATGTCCAGACGGCCGAACTGGGCCACGACACTGCGAACCAGGCCCTCGACCTCGCGTGGGTTGGCCTGATCGACCTTGAACGCCGCCGCACGGGGGCCCGCCGCCCGCATGTCCCGCACCACGGTGTCGGCCAAGGTGGATGAGGCCAGGTAGCTGATCGCCACGTCCGCCCCTGCGCCGGCCAAGGCTTTCGCGGTCGCGGCCCCGATGCCGCGCGAGCCACCAGTGACCAGGGCCACCTTGCCCGCCAATTTCTTCGTCATGCCTGCCATTTCCGGGATTGAGGAAGTGTCGCGGAAGGTGCGCGAGCCGGGCCTTCCGGAATGTTCCTGTTTTCAGGATTGGGCCGTAAAGGCGGGATAACGGGGATATATTCCCATGATGGAAATCGCTATCCATGAACGCTGCGGCTCCCGTCAGTCAGGTCCCCGCCCGGGGGCCGTTTTACGGCGCAGGGTGCCGCTGTTCCGTCGCCGCCGATTGTACGATTCACCCTCTAATTTGAAACTGCATGCGACATCGTGTCCGACGGCGGCTGGTTTTTTCCGCCCGCCTGGCGCTAAGGTTCCCGCCGGATATCTAGGGACTACCGGGGGATGCATGCGTGTCGCGATGATTGGTTTGGGGGATATCGCCCGCAAGGCCTACCTGCCGGTCCTGGCGGCGCGCGGTGACGTCACGCTGTCGCTGATGTCCCGCGACGCGGACAAGGTGCATGCCATCGCCGCCGACTGGCGCGTGGCCCACGCCCACAGCGATCTGGATGCCTTGCTGCGCGATGGACTGGACGCCGCCTTCGTCCATGCCGCGACGGCGGCGCATGAGGAACTGGTGACCCGGCTGTTGACGGCCGGCATCCCCACCTATGTCGACAAACCGCTGGCCGATACCGCCGCCGCCGCTGAGCGGCTGGTGGATTTGGCGGAGGCGCGCGGCGTCAGCCTCATGGTCGGGTTCAACCGCCGCCACGCCCCGGCCTACGCCGCCCTGGCGGCGGCCCCCCGGGACCTGGTGCTGATGCAGAAGCATCGCGTCGATTTGGCCGACACGCCGCGCATGGTGGTGTTCGATGATTTCATCCATGTCGTGGACACGCTGCGCTTCCTCATGCCGGCGCCGGTGCGTGACCTGCGGGTGGACGCCCGCGTGCGGGACGGCCTGCTGCACCATGTGGTGCTGACCCTTGCTGGGGGCGACGGCGCCACGGCCTGCACCGCCATCGGGACCATGAACCGGGTGGCCGGCGTGAATGAAGAGGTGCTGGAAGTGTCGGGCATGGGGCGTGACGGCCAAGCCCTGCGCCACCGTGTCGTTGACATGGCCGACATCCACATCGCCGAGGCCGGCACCCACACCAGCACCCGGCGGGGCGACTGGACGCCCGTGTCGGATCAGCGCGGCATTCGCCAGGCGGTGGACCATTTCCTGGGCGCCCTGCGCGCCGGCCGCGTCTTGAGCGCCCGCGATGCATTGGAAACCCACCGCCTGTGCGAGACGGTGGTCCAGCAGGTTCAGGCCGCGGCCTGAGGCTTCACTGTCAGGCGCAGGAAGCTGGCGACGCTGGCGGCCCCGGCGGCGAAGGCGCCCAGCCACAGGGCCAGCGTGGCGCCATAGGTCAGGTCATGGTTGGCCAGCAGGCCGAAGCAGGCGGCGGTCAGCGCGGCACCGGTCGATTGGCCCAGCAAGCGCGCGGTGGCGACGATACCACTGGCCCCGCCGCTGCGGTGCAGGGGGGCGCTGCTCATGATCGCCTTCAGGTTGGGCGACTGGAAAAAGCCGAAACCGGCGCCGCAGACGCCCAGGCGCCAGGCGATGTCCAAGCCGGATGGCTGGGCCGGCATCAGCGCCACCAGCGCCATGCCCAGGCACAGCATGGCCAGACCTAAGCCGCCCAGGACGCCGGCGGGATAGCGATCGGACAGCTTGCCCGCGATGGGGGCCATGACCGCCACCACCACCGACCAGGGCGTGATCAGCAGGCCCGTCTCCACCGCTGTCCGGCCCATGACCGACTGGAACAGGAAGGGCAGGGCGACGAAGGCCAGGCCCTGGGCGATGAAGGTGCAGACCGAGGTCAGGGCCGACAGGGCGAAAACCCGGTTGCGGAACAGGTCGATGGCCAGCATGGGGGCGGGATGACCGCGCTGCCGGCGCAGCAGTAGGAAACCGCACAGGGCGGCCCCCGCCAGCTCCACCGCTAGCTGTGGCCAGGACGCCGCGTGCGCCGCCTCGCCCATCCCAAGCACCAGCAGGGCGAAAAGGCCTGCGGTCAGCAGTGCGGCCACGCCGTCGAAGCGATGGCCCAGGGGCGGAATGGCGGGCAGGGTGACGGTAGCCAAGCCCAAAGCCAGCAGGCAGAACGGTACGTTCACCAGGAACAGCCAATGCCAGGTTGCCACCGACAGGATGGTTGAGGTGACGGTGGGTCCAATGGCGAAGGAGATGGCGACGGCCAGGGCGTTGCGGCCGAAGCCCCGGCCCATGATGCGGGCGGGATAGATGTGGCGGATCAGCGCGATGTTGACGCTCATGATGGCGGCGGCGCCCAGGCCCTGCACCACGCGCGCCACTTCCAGCAGGAACAGGGTGGGCGCCATGCCGCAGGCCAGCGACGACAGGGCGAACAGGGCCAGGCCCGCCAGGTAGACGCGCTTTTGTCCCAGAAGGTCGCCCAGCGAGGCCAGCGGCAGCACGGCGGCGGCCACCGCCAGCTGATAGGCGTTCACCACCCAGACGGAATCGGCGGCCGTGGCGTGGAAATCGCCGGCGATGGTGGGCAGGGCGGTGTTGGCGATGGCCGTGTCCAGCGTGGCCATGCCCACCGCCGTCAGGATGGCGGCCATGGCCCAGAACCGGGGGCGGTCGGGCAGGCCGTCGGTCTGCGTCGGCTTGGGGGTGTCCATCACGTCTGCGGTCATCGGCCTTTCCCAGGCGTCCGGTCATCGATCCGCTTCCGGGATAGTCGAAGTCGGCCCTGTCCAGGCGCGCCGAAAGCGCTGGCGTGCCATGCCGCCGCCCCGGCCAAGCCAGGGCGGCGGGCTTGAATGATCAGACCTCGTAGGGGGATTCGGCGCCGATCAGCATGACCTCCACGGCGGCCACGGCGGCCACGGCATGACCCACCAGGCGGGGCTGAATCTGGGTGGGGAAGACCTCAGGGCCGATGATGCCGATGCCGATCGGCTTCATGAATTCCAGCTGCATGTTGACCAGGGCGTCGCTGACCGACTGGCCCATGACGCGGCCGTGCGCCGTCTCGCCATGCTCGATGATGCCCAGCACCACCACGGCGTCGACGTCGTCGCGCTGCAGCAGGCGCTTGGTGGCCAGCGGCTTTTCATAGGAGCCCGGCACGCGCACCACGGCGCGCAGCGTCATGCCGCGTTCCTTGATGGCCCCGGCGGCGGCGGCCAGCATCGTCTCGCATTCATTTTTGTGGAAGGAGCCGACGACGATGGCGACTCCGCTTTTCTTGGGCACGGGATGCTACTCCTGGAGAGGGCGCGGACGCTGTCAGGCGTCCGCCCAATTGGAAGGCGGCCACTATGGCGAAAAGAAGGGGCGGCGGAAAGACGTCGCCGCTCCCCCTCTCAGCCTTCCGAAGGGCGGCGGAACACCACCACTCGGGTTGTCATCAGCTGCACCACCTCGCCCCGCTGGTTCCGCGTTTCGGTCCGCATGGTGATCATTCCCCGGTCGGGTCGGGAGCGGGACGGCTTTACCTCCAGGATCTCGCAGTGCGCCTGCAGGATGTCGCCGGGCCGGGTGGGCGCAGGCCAAGTGATGTCCGCACCCGCGCCGATGACGCCGCCGGCGATGGGCAGGCCGTCGACCATCAGCCGCATGGTGACGGCGGCCGTGTGCCAGCCACTGGCCGCCAACCCGCCGAAGAAGCTGCGGTCGGCTGCCTCCTCATCCAGATGAAAGGGCTGGGGGTCGAACTGGGCCGCGAAGGCCTTGATCCCCGGGGCGTCCAGCGTGTGCGTGCCGGTCACGTGGCGCTGACCGGCTTGAAGGTCGTCCAGGTACAGCTTTGGGCCGGTGGAAGGGGGTGTCGCCGTTTCAGACATAGGTGGTTTGCTCCCATCGCGGGGTGCCGAGCCGGGTGGGTCGGCTTTGTCACTTGCATAATGAAAGCCACTGAGGCTAGATGGCGTCCTGTGGCTTTCATTATGAAAGTAACACAAGGACGGCCATCATGCACAATAGCAGCCTGATCAATCCGCAGTGCCCCATCGCCCGCAGCCTGGAACGGGTGGGGGAGTGGTGGAGCATGTTGATTTTGCGCGAGGCGTTCCTGGGCGCCAGCCGTTTCGACCAGTTCCAGAAGAATCTGGGCATCGCGCCCAACATGCTGACCCGCCGGTTGCAGACGCTGGTGGCCGACGGCCTGTTGGAAAAGCGGCCCTACAGCACGCGGCCGCTGCGCCACGAATATGTGCTGACGGCCGCCGGCCAGGACTTCCGCCCCGTGCTGTGGACCATCATGGCCTGGGGCAACCAGCATTTCGCACCCGAAGGCCCGGCCATTCAGCTGGTGGACAGCGCCACCGGCGCGCCCGCCGAACCGATGCTGGTCGACCGCCACACCGGCCGGCCGCTGACCTACCCCGCCTTCCGTGTCGTGGCCGGCCCCGCCGCCGACGCCCGCACCAAGTCGCGCTATCCCACCTGGCCTGCTACCGCGCCCATGCCCAGCCCCACCGAATCCGCCGCCGCCCCGACCGGCGCCGCCGCTTGAAGGATGCGATCCCATGTCCAGCCAGACCTATGAACAGCAGCAGGACGGCCGGCTTGCCGGCAGCCCGGTGAAGTCGCGGCGCCTCGGCCGCACGCTCCTCCTCTCCGTCCTGGGCCTCGGTCTGGGCGTGGCCGCCGCGGCCTATGGCTATGATTGGTGGACCACGGGCCGCTTCATCGAAAGCACCGACGACGCCTATGTCGGCGGCGACGTCACGGTGATCGCGCCCAAGGTCTCCGGCTTCATCGCGCAGGTGGCGGTGACCGACAATCAGGCGGTACACGCCGGCGACCTGCTGCTGAAACTGGATGACCGCGACTACCGCGCCGCCCTGGCCCGTGCCGTGGCGGCGGTGGAGGCGCAGGAGGCCACGCTGGCCAACCTGGAGGCGCAGCGCCGCCTGCAGCAGGCCGTCATCAACCAGGCCGCGGCCGGCGTCGGCGCCGCCAAGGCCGAGACCGACCGCGCCAAGTACGACCAGGACCGCTACCGCGCCCTGTCGGCCACGGCCGCCGCCTCGATCCAGGCTTTCGAGAAGGCGGACGCCGCCTACAAACAGGCGGTGGCGAATGGCGAGAAGGCCACGGCCACCCTGCAGGCGGCCCAGCGCCAGATCGATGTCATCGACACCCAGAAGCGCCAGGCGGAGGCAGCACTTGCCGGCGCCATCGCCGACCGCGACACCGCGCAACTGAACCTCAGCTATACCGAGCTGCGGGCGCCCATCGACGGCACCGTCGGTAACCGCAGCGCCCGGCCGGGCGCCTATGCCACCATCGGCGCGCAGCTGATCGCCATCGTACCGGCACAGGGGCTGTGGGTGGACGCCAACTTCAAGGAAAGCCAGATCGCGGATCTGAAGGCCGGCCAGCCGGTGTCGGTCGAGGCCGACGTGCTGCCGGGCCGCCGGTTCCACGGCCGGGTGGTCAGCATGGCGCCGGCGACGGGCGCGCAGTTCAGCGTGCTGCCGCCGGAGAACGCCACCGGCAACTTCACCAAGATCGTGCAGCGCGTGCCCGTGCGCATCCTGCTGGATGGTGAAGGCAGCCTGCTGGGCAGCCTGCGCCCTGGCCTGTCGGTCACCGCCGCCATCAACACCAAGGAGGGCGCCGCCACCCCGGGCAAGGCGGTTGCCGTCGCCGGAAAGACGGCGCCGTGACCGCCGCAACGGCCGCCGGGGGTCCAGGGGTGGCGATAGCCGCCCCGCGGAGGAAGGAACTCTCCCCCCGGGGCAAGATCGTCGCCTTCGCCATCATGTGCGTGGGCATGTTCATAGCACTGCTGGACATCCAGATCGTCTCCGCCTCGCTGCGCGACATCGGCGGCGGCCTCTCGGCCGGCACGGATGAGACGGCCTGGGTCCAGACCAGCTATCTGATCGCCGAGATCATCGTCATCCCCCTGTCCGGCTGGCTGGCGCGGGTCATGTCCACCCGCTGGCTGTTCGCCGTCTCCGCCGCCGGCTTCACCCTGACCAGCCTGCTGTGCGGCTGGGCCTGGGACATCCAGAGCATGATCGCCTTCCGGGCGCTGCAAGGCTTTCTGGGTGGGTCCATGATCCCCATGGTCTTCACCTCCGCCTTCGCCTTCTTCGCCGGTCCCCGCGTGGTGGTGGCCGCTGCCACGGTGGGGGCCTTGTCGTCGCTGGCGCCCACCTTGGGCCCGACGGTGGGCGGTTGGATCACAGACCATTATTCCTGGCACTGGCTGTTCTTCATCAACCTGGTGCCCGGCCTGTTCGTCACCATCGCCGTGCCCCTGATGGTGCGCATCGACGAACCCGACTGGTCGTTGCTGAAGGGTGCCGACTATCCCGGCATGCTGCTGATGGCCATCTTTCTCGGCTGCCTGGAATACACGCTGGAGGAAGGGCCGCGCTGGGACTGGCTGGACGACGACACCATCCGCCTGACGGCCTGGATCTCGGCCGTCGCCGGTGTCGCCTTCATCGTCCGCAGCCTGACCTATGCCAACCCGGTGGTGGATCTGCGGGCGCTGAAAAGCCGCAACTTCGCCCTGGGTTGCCTGTTCTCCTTCATCACCGGCATTGGCATCTTCGCCACCATCTACCTGACGCCGCTGTTCCTGGGCCGGGTGCGGGGGTTCAGCGCGCTGGACATCGGTCTCACCGTGTTCTCCACCGGCCTGTTCCAGGTCAGCGCCATCCCCCTCTACACCATCCTGGCCAAGCGGGTGGACCTGCGCTGGCTGATGATGGTGGGGTTGACCGGCTTCGCCCTCAGCATGTGGAACTTCACCCCCATCACCCATGACTGGGGCTGGCGCGAACTGCTGCTGCCCCAGGCTTTCCGGGGCTTCTCCCAGCAATTCGCGGTGGCGCCCATCGTCACCCTGACCCTGGGCGGCCTGCCGCCGGCCCGGCTGAAGCAGGCGTCGGGCCTGTTCAACCTGATGCGCAACCTGGGCGGCGCCATCGGCATCGCCGTCTGCGGCACCATCCTGAACGACCGCACCAACCTGCACTTCGAACGTCTGGCCGAACATCTGACGCCCGCCAGCGACCCCATGCGCGCGCTGGTGGCCAAGGTGGGGGCGTCCGACGTCGCGACCCTGGGCGGGGATGCGCTGCGGGGGCAGGAGGCGGCCCTGAAGCAGCTGTGGACCCTGGCCTATCGCGAGGCCCAGACCATGGCCTATGCGGACGCCTTCCTGGTCATCCTGGTGTGTTTCGTCATCGCCACGCTGCTGGTGCCCGCCATGCGCAAGGTGGGGCCGCCCAAGGGGCCCTCCGCCGACGCGCATTGAGCGTTCCGGGAAATTCCAGGCCGGAGACCTTCCGGTCACCCGGCCTGGTTACCGGCATCCACCAGGGTGGGAAGTGATATGCCCAGGCGGGCGGCGACGCCGGCGCCGTAGGCCGGGTCGGTACGGCCGAAATGGGCCAGTTGCCGCTGTTGCAGGGCGACGGGCATGCCCCGCATGCTGGCGGCGACATCGTCCATCAGGATGGCGCGCTGGGCTGGGCTCAACAGCCGGAACAGGGCGTTCATGCTGGCCATGATGCGTGCTCCTTCATTGAGCGTTGGGCTGCTGGGCGTTGGGACCATCATCGCGTCCGCCCGGTTGGCGTCGGCCCGGTCGTTGGCGGCGGGTTGATGGCTGACGTCGGCCAGACCGGGTACGGATTCGACGCGGCCGCAGGTCATGCAGAACAGGGCGGGATAGCGGGCCATTCACGTCATCTCCTACGGGCTGGGCACGCGTTGGCTTGGGGGGGACCAGGCGGCCGGTTGATCCAACGGTGCACAGCATGATCGTCGCCGGCGCCCTTGGATTGTACGGGGCAGCGGCCTTTTGTTCGTCTGTGTGGCGACATTGGGCCGCGCCGGGCCGGCCTGGAAAGATCCGCTTACAGCGACAAGGTCAGGGCCGGCTGAGCCTGCTGGGCAAAGGCGATCAAGTCGGGCGCCGGCATGGGCCGGGCGTAGACGTAGCCCTGGATGTGGCGCACGCCCATCTGGCCCAGGCGGTCGCGTGTTTCCCAATCCTCCACCCCTTCCGCCACCAGCGACAGCCCCAGATCGCGGGCGATGGCCACGCTGGCCCGCACGATGGCGTCGGCGCGGGGGTCGTCGCGCAAGGTGCGGATGAAGCTCTGGTCCAGCTTGATGCCGGTGAAGGGGATGCGGTGCAGCACGCTGAGCGAGGCGTAGCCGGTGCCGAAGTCGTCAAGGTACACGGCCATGCCGGCCTGGCGCAGGGTGGTCACCGCCTTGTTGACCACATCGAAATGCACGATCGACTGGGTTTCCGTCAGTTCCACCCGAATGGCGCCATGGGGCACGCCGTACTGGTCGCACAGGGCGATCAGGTGGTCCACCAGGTCACTGGCCTCCAGATCCTCCACCGACAGGTTGATGGAGATGGGGATGTCCAGGTCATGCAGCTCGCGCCAGGTGGCGGCGGTGCGCACCGCGTGTTCCACGATGGCCTTGGTCAGCAGGCGGATCAGGCCGCCGCGCTCCGCCAGGCCGATGAATTGGCCGGGGGACAGCATGGTGCCGTCGGCCTTGACCCAGCGGGCCAGCGCCTCGACCGCCACCACCTTGCCGCTGTCGGCGTCCACCACGGGCTGGAAGTGCGGCTGAATCTCGCCACGCACCAGCGCCTGGGGCAGGCTGCGCAGGATGCGCCGCTCCTCCGGCGAGAAGCGGGTGTGGGGGATCAGGTCCCAGATGCGGCGGGCCAGATAGACGACCAGGCCAGCGATGGCTGCCAGTGCCAGCAGGCTCAGCATTTCTCCCCGCGCCATGCTGAGGCCCGTGGCCTCCGCCACCACGTCGCGCAGGCCGTCCCAGGTCAGGACGGCCAGCAGGACAGCCAGCAGGGCGCCGCCGGCCAGCAGGTTCAGCAACCCGCTGTCGTGCCGGGTGGGGGAAAGCAGGGGCAGGAACATGGCATGCTCGTGGATCATGCGGGCATCCCCCGCAGGGTGCCTCATAGGATGCAATTTTACTGTGATGGCCATCGCCGGTTGCCCCCGTCATCCCCGTCATCGACGGGGCTGATCATGGCGGCGCCACCCCAGTCTCGTAATCCCTACCTAGGTGTTAGCCGCCGGTCGCCCAAGTGCGGCCAACTGTCATCATCCTGAGATGCGCCTGGACTATGGTCCGGCGGTTTTCGGGGCCGGCCAGCCATCCGTCAGGGTGCCCAGAAAGGCGATGATGTCGTGAATGTCCCGATCGTTCAGCGCCGGCGGATCGCCCGGCCGCCGGCCGAAGGGCGCCTCCATGTTGATGGCCGCCGGCACCGTGCCATGCGCGGCCACCGGCAGGTCGTCAAACTTCATGACGCTGCCGTCGGTCCGGCGCGGGTACCATTTGCCGGGGTCGCTGTCGCGCTCCGCATAGAACTCCATCACCTGCCGCAGGGTGTGGAAGACGCCGTTGTGCATGAACACCTGGCGCAGCGCCACATTGCGCAGGGTGGGGGTGCGGAAGCGGCCGCAGTAATTGGCGACGCCGGTGAAATCCGTGCGCAGCGGCCCGCACAGGCCCTGGTCGAAATAGCGGGGGTCGGCGTTGGCCGGGATGTCGCGGTTGCGCGGCACCCCGATGGCGATCAAGCCATAGTCGGTGAAGTGCGGCGGCGTGCCGTCGTTGCCGCGCCGGCTGACGTGGCAGCTGGCGCAGTTGCCGCGCGCCGGATCCTCGAACGCCTCCAACCCGCGCCGTTCTTCGTCCGTCAGCGTCGCCTTGCCCGTCAGAAAGGCGTCGTACTTGCTGGTATAGGGATGGAACAGGGCCCCGTCTTGCTGGAACACATCCAGCGCCCGCAGCGCCAGGTCCACCACGTCCGCCCGTTCCCCCGCTGTCCCGCCCACCGCGGCGCGCAGCTGGGCGCCATAGCCCGCCCGCTCCAGCCGGACACGCAGATCGGCAGGATCGGTGTTGCTCATCTCGAACGGGCTGAACAGGGGGACGCGGGCCTGTTCCCGCTGGCCGTCCACCCGGCCGTCCCAGGTCAGGCCGCCGGTGGGGCCGTTGTCGATGCTCTCATCCCCTTCATCCTCCGGCGTGCGGTAGTGTTCGGCGAAGGGGGGCACGTCCTGCAAGTACATGAGGGACGGCACGGCGCGCAGGCCCGGCGTTCTGCCGTTCGCGCCGCCCAGGCGCACGGCCGCCCCGTCGGGCGGGCCGAAGGCGTGCGCCGGGTCGTGGCAGCTGGCGCAGGCGAGGGTGCCGCTGGCCGACAGGCTGGGGTCGAAGAACAGCCGCCGCCCCACCTCCGCCAGGGCTGCCGCCTGGCGGCGCACCTCTTCCCGGCTCAGGCCCTGGGCCGTGGCGGGGGGCGGGACCATCAACCAGCCGGCCCCCAGGCCCAGGAAAATCGCCGCACCCAGCGCCACGCGGCCGCGCCGGGGGATGTGTTTTTTCGTGTCTGCGTATAAGACCTTCAGCAAAAGTGAAACGACGAAGAAGGGGAACATCATGGCAGTGGGCATGGGGCGGAGCGGAAGCTTGCGTCAGGGTGTGGCCGCGGTGGCGCTGGCCGCCGGCATCATGGCAGGGTTCGGTGACCAGGCGATGGCGGCCAAGCCGGCCGATGGCCTGGACAAGATAAAGACCGTGGTGGTGATTTACGCGGAAAACCGCGGCTTCGACAACCTGTACGGCACCTTCCCCGGCGCCAACGGCATCGCCAACGCCCCGCCGGACAGCCTGGCGCAGCGCGACCGCGACGGGTCGGTCCTCAAGGAACTGCCCCCCATCTGGAAGGGCCTGACCGCCCGCGGCGTGACGCCGGAGGTGACGCAGGCCCAGACGGAGCATCTGCCCAACCAGCCCTTCGCCATCGACGACCCCAAGGGTTTCAACCTGGGCCAGGGCGTTGTGACCCGCGACCTGGTGCACCGGTTCTACGAGAACCAGATGCAGATCGACGGCGGCAAGAACGACAGGTTCGTGGCCTACGCCGACAGCGGCGCCCTGGTCATGGGCCATTACGACGGTGCCAAGCAGGCGATGTGGACGCTGGCGCAGCAGTACACGCTGGCCGACAACTTCTTCATGGGCGGATTCGGCGGTTCCTTCTTCAACCACTTCGTCCTGATCTGCTCGTGCGCGCCCTATTATCCGCATGCCGACCAGGGCCCGGCCAAGGGGTCGATCTCGGTGGTGGAACCCGACCGTGTCAGCCTGACGCTGGCGCCCAACTCGCCCAAGTCAGCCCTCGAGGGTGTGCCGAAATTCGTGAACAGCGGCAACCTGACGCCCGACTTCTATGCCGTGAACACCATGCAGCCGCCCTATCAACCCAGCGCCAACAAACCGGTGCCGGGCGGCGATCCCGCGCTGGCCGATCCGGCCAACCCCACGACGCTGCCGCCGCAGACCATGACCAACATCGGCGACCTGCTGAGCCAGAAGAAGGTCAGCTGGGCCTGGTACAGCGGTGCCTGGCAGGCCACGCTGGACCACGGCAACGCCGAGCCCGTGCCTAACTTCCAGTACCACCACCAGCCCTTCAACTACTTCGCCAGCACCGCCCCGGGCACGAAGGCGCGCAAGGAGCACCTGCGCGACGGCGGGCTGGAGGGCAAGGCCTTCATCAAGGACATCGACGCCGGCACGCTGCCCGCCGTCACCTTCTACAAGCCCCAGGGAAACCTGACCCAGCACTCCGGCTATGCCGACGTGGCCTCGGGCGACGCCCACATCGCCGACATCGTGAAGCACCTGCAGGCCTCGCCGCAGTGGAAGAACATGCTGGTGGTGGTGACCTATGACGAGAACGGCGGCTACTGGGACCACGTGGCCCCGCCCAAGGCCGACCGCTGGGGCCCCGGCACCCGCATCCCTGCCATCATCATCTCGCCCTACGCCAAGAGGGGCTATATCGACCACACCTTCTACGACACCACCTCCATCCTGCGCTTCATCACCCGCCGCTTCGACCTGCCCAAGCTGGAAGGCATCAAGCAGCGCGACGCCGCCCTGGCCGCCAACGGCAGCCCGGCCCTGGGCGACCTGACCGGGGCGCTGGATCTCGCCCAGAAATAGGTGGCCGAGGGGTTCAGATTTAAGCGGAGCGGGCGCCGGCGACGGCGCCCGTCTTCGTTTCAGCCCGTTTCACTTCAGAACACGTACTTCACCGTCAGGCTCAACACCGGGTACCAGCTGTAGTCCTTCACATCATCGCGCAGTTCCTGGCGCTCGGCTTCTAGGCGGCTTTCGAAGTCGGGGGTGGTGGTGACGGGGCCGCTGGCGTCGAGGGAGACCTTGGGCGTGCCGTGGTACATGGCCCCGAGGTCGAAGCCGAAGCGCCAGTGGTCGGCCACCGCGCCCTCATAGCCGACGCCGACATAGGGGGCGAAGCGGTTGAAGGCGATCTTGCCGTTCAGGCTGCCGACCTCGCTGGCGGTGTAGGTCATGCCGTGGATGGTGTAGGTGGCGTTCCGCGGCGTGCCCTTCAGGTCGACCTCGTTCAGGTTCAGGCGCGCGCCGGCGGTTACGCGCCAGCCGTCGCCGAAGGGATGCAGGTCGGCCAGCAGGCCGAAGGACTCCAGCGTGGCGTCGCCGTCATAGCGGACGTCGCGCACCGTGTGGTTGGCGGAAAAGCTGAAGCCGCTGGCGTTGAGGCGCAGGCCGAAACGGTCATCGAAGCGGGCACCGACCTCCGCCCCCAGGCCCAGGGTGCTGACCACCGGCCCGACGCTCAGCAAGGGACCCCAGCCCGCCGGATCGGCCGTCTGCGCCTGGGCGGTGAGCGCGGCGGACACGGTCGCCAGCGCCACTGTGGCGGCCAGGATGCGGCGGGCGTTGCGGCGGTTGGGCATAGTCGTCGGGGCTCCGGTCACGGTCATGCTGCGCTTCAACAGGCTGGCCGCACGCCGTGTTCCTTGGGGATTCGGGGGATCATTTTCCGGATAGGGCGGCAATACCTTCGGCGATGGGGATATCCCCAGCCGTAGCGGGGCAATATATGGATTACCGCGTCGGTTGGGGGCCGGGGGACCGGACCCTTGACAGGGGGCGGCCGGGCGCCTGTTCTGGCCGGGCTTTCTGATCCCCTGTCGCCTGAACGGATGACCATGCCGCTGCTGCGGACCCTGCCCCTGAGCACGCTGGATGACGCGGCCTATGACCGCCTGTGGCCCCTGCTGGATGAGGGGGAACGGGCGCGGGCCCGTCGCTTTGTGTTCGAGGTCAACCGGCGGGAATATGTGGCGGCCCACGGCCTGGCCCGGCTGTGGCTGGGCCGCCTGCTGGGCCGGCCGCCGGCGGCGCTGGCCTTCGCCCCCCTCACACCGCAGGGCAAGCCTGGTCTGGTGGACGCGCCTGCGGGGCTGGATTTCAACCTGTCGCACACCGACGGCCTGGTGGCCTGTGCCGTGACCCTGGAGGTTGGCACACGGATAGGCGTGGATGTGGAGCGCGGCGAACGCCGCATCGGGGCGGAGTTGGCGGCGGCCATGTTCGCACCCGAAGAACTGGCCTGGCTGGATGCCCGCCCCGCTGGGCGCAGCGGGCGGGATCTGGTGACCTTCTGGACCCTGAAGGAAGCCTACATCAAGGCCCTGGGCCTGGGCCTGTCGCTGCCCACCGACAGCTTCGCCATGGCACCCGAAGGCCCCGCGCTGATCCGTCACGACGGGTCGTTGCCGTCAGGCCAAGCCTGCCGGCTGTGGACCCGTGATCTGCCCAGCGGCCACGCGGCCGCCGTGGCCTGGATGGGGTCGGCCCGGATGGAGGGGGACGGCCAGCCCCCCACCGATCTGGTGATGGAGGAGGGGCTGGCCGACCTGTGGTGATCAGAAACTTTGGGCCACGGTAAACCGGACGGAGCGGGGCTCCAGCGGGTGGGCGTGCAGATCGCCGACACCTTCCGCCGGTTCGCCCTTCAGGCGGTCGGTGTAATAATAGTCGGCGGCGTCATCCTTGCTGTCGAAGACGTTGTAGAGGCCGATGCCGAAGCGCAGGCCGCTTTGCAGCGTGTAGTTGGCCGTCAGGTTCCATTCCTGGCTGCCCGCCGAGTGCACGCTGTTGTCCTCGACCAGCGGGTGGGCGCCGAAATAGCGGTACTCCACGCCACCTGACCAGGGGCCGAGATCGCGCAGATAGATCCCCAGCGAGCCGATCAGCTTGGGCGCGTCGGGGATGAAGCTGCCGGCTGGATCGCTATCGGTATAGCGGGCGTGGCTGAAGGCGACGCTGCCGTAGAATTCCAGCCAGCTGAACGGGTTGTAGGTGGTGTTCAGCTCCACCCCGCGCCGGCGGCTGGGGCGCCCCGCCTCCGTCTGGCCGACGTCGGCGTCGTAGGTCAGCTCCGACACGAAATCCATCTGGAAGGCCGTCAGCGTGGCGGTCAGGTTGGGCAGGATGGTGCTGCGGATGCCCACCTCCTCGCCATCGGCCTTGGCCAGCAAGGGGGCGTTCCCCTGCGACGCTCCCCGCACGTCGTCGCTGTGGAAGCCGCGGCCGGCGCTGAGGTAGACCTCAGTTCCCTGCCACAGGGTGGCGATGGCGCTGCCCTTCGGCTGGAACAGGCGGGCCGCCACCACGCCGGCGTTGCTGCCGTGGTCGGTGGCGGCCAGGTAGTCCTCCCGCATGCCCACCACGGTCCGCAGCCAAGGCGTCCAATGGCTGGTCGCCTGGACATAGGCGCCGCCGCCGGTCTCCTGAACGTTGTCGTTGCTCAGCTGGGCATAGGCCACGCGGGCTCGGGTCGCCCGCAGGTCGACATGCACATCGTCGAAGCGGGTGTCCAGGCCGGCGACCACCTCATGGTCCAGGCCCAGCAGGTTCAAGGGACGGCTGTAGCTGATGGCGCCGCCGGCAACCATGCGGTTCTCATCCTGGGCGTGCTGGTCGCCCTGGACGGGATTGTCCAGGAAATGGGTGAAGTTGTTCCACAGCGTCAGCTGGTTGTTGATAACATAGGCGTTGGCCGTCACCTCGCCGCCAGCCAGCCAGCCGGCATCCACCGGCATGGCAAAGGTGCCCGACAGGCTCATGCGCCGCGCCTGGCCGCCATCCGTGGGGTCCAGGGTGCCATAGCGGCCGATCAGGCCTTGCGCGATGGCGCGTTCCGGCTGGTCGGTGGTGGCGTTCCACAGGCCACGGTAATACATGGCCGTGACGCTGAAGCCGTCGGCCCGCGCGCCCTGGCTGTAGCGCAGCACGGCATTGCCCTTGCGCAAATTGTCCGGATGGTCCCAGGGCCCGTCATAATGCACCAGCTCACCGCCCGCCATCAGCTGGCCGGCGCCCAACGCCGTAGCGCCGGCGGCGAAGGCACGCTGATAGCCCAGCGTGCCCGCCGTCAGCGCCACCTGGGCCGGAAGCTGGTCCAGGTAAGCCATCTGGATGGAACCGACGGCGGAGAAGTCGCCCTGCGCCGCGAAGTAGGGGCCCTTGGTGTAGCCGATGCCGCGGGCCAGTTCGGGAATCACGAAATTCAGGTCGGTGTAGCCCTGGCCATGCGCATGGGTGCGCATGTTCACCGGCATGCCGTCCACGCTGGTGGCCATGTCGGTGCCGTGGTCCAGGTTGAAGCCACGCAGCAGATACTGGTTGGCCTTGCCCTCGCCACTGTGGCTGGTGACCACCAGGCCCGGCACGGTCTCCAGCATCTGGCCCACACGGTAGGCCGGCAGCAACTCCAGTTCCTCCTTCACCACCACCCCTTGGCTGGAGGTGGCGGCGGCGCCGATGAGATCGCGGCGGGCGGCGGTAACCAGCACGTCGTCGACGGTGTTGGACGCGGTGTCGGCGGCATCGTCGGTGGCGGCGAAGGCCGCCGGGCTGGTCAAGACCAGCAGCGCGGTTGTTATTCCGGGAACGAAACGACCCATGTTTGTTGGCCTCTGGCAACGTGACACGTCACCACGGGCCAAAGACCGGATCGCCCATCACCGGCCTGGATATCCCCAAGCGGCCGGGACGGCGGGCGCCCTTTCCCCACTGGTGCACCCCGCCCAATGTGCCCGTGCGTGACCACGGCGTGACGGCAGGTCTCCTGGCTCACGGGTCATCACCCTGGCACCGCCTTCCCGGTTTCCCAGTGGCTTCGATCCCCGCCGCGATAGCATGCGCGGGGATGGTGTCGGGCTCGCCGTTCACAGTTGCGGGGGCAGCCGCGGCGTCGGGGAGGGGATTCCCCACCGCGTTCCCTTTTCATCCCGCCCGGTCAGGGCGGGAACCGTCAGGGCTTTTCTACGGGGAATTGTAGGCGCATGCAAACGCGATGTCGCTGCGTTGGGGGGTGAGCACCCTGGCGAACAAGCTTGGCGGTTGTGTGACAACGGCCACCCACGCCGGGGCATGGCAGCAATTCGGGGGGCTTCGAGCGATTTCCCTTGTACCTGGGACCGGTCACAGCCACTTATGCGGTCTTAGGGAATGGATGGCATCATCCGTTCCCATGCCGGGCCGCTGGGCCTGGCGGTATCCCCCGGGTGGCGCGTAGCGGTGGCGGCCAAATCGCCCCTGTAGCACCCAGGGCATACTCGACCTTCTGACACATGCCTGCCGGCACGCGCCCGGGCAAGGGCTTGACCGCGATCCGCGGCCGCGAGAAACGAACGCGGCCGGCGCGTCGCCCTGGGATTCCAAGACATTGACCGCTTTCGACACCCTTTCCCTGCGGCCTGAGATTCAGGCCGCCCTGGCCCAGTTGGGCCATCACACAGCCACCCCCATCCAGGCGCGGGCCATTCCCCATGCGCTGGAGGGCCGCGACATCCTGGGCATCGCCCAGACGGGCACCGGCAAGACCGCCGCCTTCACCCTGCCCATCCTGCAGCGCCTGGGGGCCGCCCCGTCGGCCCTGCCGCTGCGCATGCCCCGCGCCCTAATCCTGACCCCGACGCGTGAGCTGGCGGTGCAGATCGGCGAGAGCATCACCAACTACGGCGTGGGCCTGAAGCTCAGCCACACCGTCATCCTGGGCGGCGTCGGCCAGGGCAGCCAGGTGAAGGCGCTGGCCAACGGCATCGATATCCTGGTGGCCACCCCCGGCCGCTTGCTGGACCTGATGACCCAGGGCCACGTGCGCCTGGACAAGGTCGAGGTGCTGGTGCTGGACGAAGCCGACCGCATGCTGGACATGGGCTTCATCCACAGCCTGCGGAAGATCATGGCCAAGCTGCCGGCCAACCGGCAGACGCTGTTCTTCTCCGCCACCATGCCGGCCGACGTGTCGGAACTGGCGGGCAAGATGCTGCGCGACCCGCTGCGGGTCGAGGTCACGCCCGTTTCCACCACGGCGGAGCGCATCGAGCAGAAGGTCATCTTCGTGCCGGCGGCGGAAAAGCGCCACGTGCTGGTCGACCTGATCCGCGGCGATGCCGGCATGCAGCGCAGCATCGTCTTCACCCGCACCAAGCATGGCGCCAACCGCGTGTCGGCCCAGCTGGAGCAGGCGGGCATCGAGGCCGCCGCCATTCACGGCAACAAGTCGCAGAACGCCCGGCAGAAGGCGCTGGACGGTTTCCGCGCCGGTACCGTCCGGGTGCTGGTGGCGACCGACATCGCGGCGCGCGGCATCGACGTGGACGGCGTCACCCACGTGGTGAACTTTGAGCTGCCCAACGAGCCGGAGACCTATGTCCACCGCATCGGCCGCACCGCCCGTGCCGGTGCCTCGGGCGTCGCCGTGTCGCTGTGCACGGCCGACGGGGATGAGCGCATCTACCTGCGCGATATCGAGAAGCTGATCCGCAAGTCCATCCCGGTGGGTGAGCGGCCCGAGGCCACGCCCCAGGCCGCCGCCGCCCCGGTGAGCCGTCCGCCCCTGCCGGCCCGCCAGCCGCGCAACGGCGGCGGCAATGGCGGTCGCGGGCAGCCCCGCGGCCAGCGCAGCGCCGAGGGCCAGGCGGAGGCTCGGCCCCAGGGCCAGCGGCCCGCCCGTAGCGACGGCCAGCGGCCCGCCCGCGCCGACGGTCAGCGTCCTCGCGCCGAGGGCAACCGCCCGCAGGGCCAGGGTCCGCGCCCCGAGGGCGCACGGCCTGAAGGTGGCCGCCAGCAGCAGCAAGCCCGTCCTCAGGGCCAGCGTCCGGCCCAGCCGCAGGGGCCGCGTCCGAACGCCCCCCGTCCGGCCGCGCCACGCCCCGTCCAGGATGGTCGTGGCACCCAGTTCTCCAGTTTCGTGGCGGCCTTGAACGCCAACGAAGACCAGCAGCAGCCGGCGCGCGAGGATCGCAACCGCCCGCGTCGCCGCCGCTGAGCCGTACCACGCCTGAGTTGTGATGGTTCTTTAGGAAGAGGAGGTCCCCATGGGCCGCAGCAGCAAGCCGAAATCCAAGTCCGTCAGCGAATTCGTCCTGTTCGACGTCCTGTATGACGATGGTTCGCGGTCGTCCAACCGCCGCGTCCCCTCGTCCGAACTGGGCGGCCTGGACGGTGACGAGCCCGCCCGCGCCATCATCGAGGCGCAGGACCGCGAAATCGCCGCCATGTCCGGCAACCCGCGTGGCCGCATCAAGTCGCTGACCCGCTCGCCGGTCCGGTGAACGCCGGGCTGATCCATCCGCATCGCCGACGCGTATTGAAAAACGTCCCGTGCCCAGGCCGGGGCGTTTTTCTTTTTTGGCTTTGCGGGGAGGAAAAGGCCTTGGGACCAGTGCTGCGCCAGGCCGCGATCTACGCGGCAACCCTTATCGCCTTCCTGGCCCTGGATGCCGTCTGGCTGACCCGCATGGTGGGGTTTTACCGCCAGGTGATGGGCGACATGGTGGCGCCCCAGCCACGCCTGGGGCCGGCTGCCGTGTTCTACCTGCTTATGGCGGGCGGCATCATCTTCTTTTGTGTGGAACCGGCGACACGGTCGGAGGCGCCGCTGATGCAGGCGCTGATGCGCGGCGCGGTGTTCGGTCTTCTCACCTATGGCACGTACGACCTTACCAACCACGCCACCTTGCGCCTGTGGTCCGCCCGGCTGAGTGCGCTGGATATGGCATGGGGGGCGGTTCTGACCGCCGTGGCGGCGGCGGCCGGCTGTGCCGTCGCCCTCTATTTCAGCAAGAATCCATAATGATTGCCGCCGGCTGTGCGGTTCACGATTTGGCCGGGGGTGTAGTCGAAGGTATCGTCCAGGGTCAGGCGCACGAAGATGGGTTTTCCCACCATGTCCAGGTGCGCCAGATCCGCGATCTCATAGTGAACATGCACCTTGCCGCCCGCCAATGACACCAGGGTGACGTCGCCGCCGATGCAGACCTGGCCGTTGAACTTGGCGCGCACGTAATAGGTGTCGCGCCCATCGGCCAGGACGGTGGATTCGACACGGCGCACGTCCACCGGCGTCAGCGGCAATTCGATGCGGTACATGGTCAGCACGTCGGTGCCGGTGGGGCGCGTGGTGTGCAGTTCCAAGGCGCAGGCGGCCTGCAACATCTTCTGGTCGGGGCCGGGGCCCATCGGCTCCTCGCTGGAACAGCCGCCCAGCGCCAGACCGGCGCCCAGGGCCAAGGCGACCCCCAACTTCTTCCCGTCGCGCATGCCATCCCCCGATGTGGTGTCCCCAGGGCGGTCGACCCCCGTCGATCCCCAGGGTCAGCTAATCGCCCGAGGCGCGGCGGATGGTCAAGGATCTATTCCGTGTCCGGCCGTGGCGGCCAAGGGAAGAAGGCGCTGGTGCGCCGGCGATAATCAGCGAACGCGGCCCCCCGCGACCGCGCCATGTGCGCCTCCAACGGCGGCAGTCCAGAGACATGGACCAGCAGCACGTACATCAGGACGGGGCCGATCAGCCCCAGCCAACCCCACGGCCAAACCCCTTCCGGCCCCGGCGTCAGGGCGAAGCAGGGGTAGGCCAGCCACACCAGCCATTCGAAGAAATAGTTGGGATGGCGCGACCAGCGCCATAGTCCGGCGTCGCACACGCGCCCGTGGGCATTGGGCCGCCGGCGGAAGCGGGCCAATTGGGCGTCGGCCACCCCTTCGCCGGCGATCCCCGCCAGCAGCACCACCGCGCCCAGAACGTCCCCGCCGCCAAGGCCGGGCGCTGGGTTACGGGCGGCGGCGTAAACGGTGATCGTCAACAGCGCCGCGGCCAGCGCCTGGCTTTGCAGGAACCAGAACAGGCGCATGGCGGCTTTCGGACCCCAGACCCGCATCAACTCGGCATATCGCGGATCGTCACCGCCACCTCGGGTGCGGACGGCGATATGGGCGGCCAGCCGCGCCGACCAGAGTCCCACCAGCGTCGCCACCAATATCTGCCGGGGGCTGGCAGGCGCCCCGTCCACCGGCGCCAGCACGGCGGCCAGGGCGCCCGCGCCCACGGTCATGGACCAGCAGGCGTCCACCCAGCCGGACTGGCGGGTCCGCCGCTGGATGGCCCAGGCCAGCGCCATGGCGGCGCACTGCCCGAGTGCCACCGCCGCCAGCAGGATGGCCGGCGCCAAGGGTCAGAGCCCGACCAGCGGCTGGACCAGGCGGCCCAGCAGGCTGTGGATGCGCAGCCGACCGCGCACGGCGATCAGGCACAGGCAATCGCCATCCGGCTCTGCCAGCGGCTGGTGATCCACGCTGGCATCCACCGCCGCCATGTCGCCGGAGGCGAAGCGGCCGAAGACGTCGCTGAAGGCGCCGTCGACGACACAGGTGTATTCCTGGCCCCGATGGCCGTGCATGGGTATGGCCATGCCCGCCGCCACACGGAACAGCATGACCTTGTAGCCCTGGGCGGGGTCGACCCGCACCGCGCGTCCCCGGATGCCGGGTGCGACGAAGCGCCAGGGGCCCAGGCGCTGGCGACGCAGGGCGGGGGGCAGCACCGGATCGGCGTCGAGGACGGGCATGTCCGCAGGCGGCCATTTACCTTCCAGCCGGCCGCCATCGAGCCGGGCAAGCGTACGCTCCAGCGCGTCATCGGCCAGCGCCACGGGACGCTGGCTGTTCAGCAGGGCGCCGCCCAGCGCTTCCCACACCCGCACCTGGTGGCGGCAGACGGGGCAGAAGTCCAGATGGGTGGCCACAACCAGCGCGGGGCCATCGGCCAGCGTGCCGGCCGCGTGGCGCGACAGCAGCTCGGCGTCGGGATGGTGGGTGGGGCAGGGCAGGGAGGGGGGTGGGCGCATGGCAGCGATCATCGTTCAGTCCCCCCGGGATCGATCACGCCGCGCAGGCGGGCCATGGCCAGGCGCAGGCGCGACTTGACCGTCCCCAGTGGAATACCCAGGCGGCGGGCGATGTCCGGGTGCGGCGCGTCTTCAAAAAAAGAAAGCCGCACGACCGCCAATTGATCCGGGGGCAGGGTGTCGAGGGTGGCGCGCAGGCGGTCCGCCGCCTCCGCCGCGGACAACAGGTCGTCCGCCGGCTCAGGCTCGGACGGCGTCAGGCTTTCCTGCGCCACGGCGGCCTCCGCCGCGCGGCTGCGACGCGCCGCGTCGATGCGCAGGTTGCGGGCGATGGTGAAGATCCAGGTGGCGGCCCGCGCGCGGGATGGGTCGAAGATGGCCGCCTTGCGCCAGACGGTCAGCATAACCTCCTGCGCCAGCTCCTCCGCCTCCATGGACGGCAGGCCGGTGGTCAGGAGATAGCTTTTGATACGGGGGGCATAATGCCGGAACAGGGCCGAGAACGCGGCGCGGTCGCCCTGTGTGGCGATGGCCCGCAGGTGGCGGGCGTGCACATCCTCCAACACGACCGTGCCAGCCGTGGCGCCGGCCGCGGCGCGGCCTTCCGGCAGGATACCATCTCCACCGCCGGTCAAGCGGCCGTCCCCCGGCCGGGGCCAGGACATGCTGGGCCGGCCGGTCGATGGCCGGCGGCGGGGGGATGCGGTTCGAAGGGTGCGAGCGTCATGCATGCCACTTTATACGAACCACGGCGGATTTGGATCAGCCGCTGTAGCGACTGATCCAGCATTCACCCTGGCGCGTATAGGGGGCACAAGCTTTTACTGCCGGGCGTGGGAGGCATGGGGCCGATGTCGGACATGGATGCGGACTTGGCGGATGCAGGGAACCCCGGCGCCCCAATGTCCGGCCACAGCGGCCTCTACCGGGGCTGGGTGGCCCACCGCCGCGCCTGGCCGCGCCGCCACCATTTGCGTTATCGCGTCTGGTCCATGCTTCTGGACCTGGATGAGCTGCCGGCCCTGCACCTGCGGCTTCGGCTTTTCTCCCACAACAGTTTCAATCTGCTGTCCTTTCATGACGCGGATCATGGGGACGGTTCCGGCAGGCCCCTGGCGGACCAGGTGGCGGGCCTGCTGGCCGAGGCCGGAGCGGGGTACGACGGCGGCGCGATCCGGCTATGGTGCATGCCCCGCGTCCTGGGCTACGTCTTCAACCCCATCAGCATTTATTTCTGCCATCGCCGCGACGGCACGCTCTGCGCCCTGGTGCATGAGGTGAACAACACCTTTGGATTGCGGCACAGCTACGTCATCCCGGTGGATGCCCAGGCCACCGCCGATGGCGTGGTGCGCCAGCACTGCACCAAACACCTTCATGTCTCTCCCTTCCTGGACATGGACGCGCGGTATGAGTTCCGTGTGTCCCCGCCCGCAGAGCGCTTGACCGTTGCCATTCAGGTGCGCCCTGGCGAGGACCGGGACGGTCGGTCCGCGCCCATTCTGTCGGCCTGCTTCAGCGGGCGGCGCCTGGCGCTGACTGATGTCGGCGTCCTGGTTGCTTGGGTGGCGCAGCCGCTGCTGACCTGGAAGGTCGTGGCCGCGATCCACTGGCAGGCCCTGAAGCTGTGGCTGAAGGGGGTCGGCTTCCGGTCCAGCCCGCCGCCGCCGCCCCGCTCCGTCACCATCGTCACCTCCGCCGACCCTGGCCTCTAGGACTTCACCACCCATGTCATTGGACGTCTCTCCCACCCCCGTGGCCTCATCCCCATCCCTGCAACGGCTGCCTGCCGCCCTGGTGTCGCGCCTGATGGCGCGGCTGGCGGTGGGGCAGGTCACGGTGCGGTTGCCGGACGGCACTCGGCTGACGCGGCGGGCGGCGCAGCCTGGGCCCGAGGGCGTGTTGGAACTCCATCGCTGGCGCGCCGTGCGGCGGTTGGCGCTGGGCGGCGACATCGCCTTCGCCGAGGCCTATGCCGATGGCGATTGGTCCAGCCCCGACCTGCCGGCCTTGCTGGAACTGGCGGCGCGCAACATTTCGCGGCTGGACGGCGCCATGGCCGGTACGCCGCTGGCCCGCATGATGAACCGGCTGCTGCATCGCGGCCGCGCCAACACCCGGGCCGGCAGCCGCCGCAACATCATCGCCCATTATGATTTGGGGAATGACTTCTATGCCCGCTGGCTGGACCAGGGCATGGCCTATTCCTCCGCTCTCTATACGTCTCCCAATCAATCGCTGGAGGCGGCGCAGGCGGTCAAGCTGGACCGCATCGTCCAGCTGCTGGGCATCAGCGGCGGGGAGCGGGTGCTGGAGATCGGCTGCGGCTGGGGTGGCTTGGCGGAACGGATCGCGCGCGAAGGCTGCCATGTCACCGGCTTGACCTTGTCGCCCGCCCAGCTGGCGGCGGCGCAGGACCGGTTGATCGAGGCCGATCTGGGCTGCCGCGCGGATCTGCGCCTGCAGGACTATCGCGACGTCACCGGCACCTACGACCGCATCGTTTCCATCGAAATGCTGGAGGCGGTGGGGGAACGCTACTGGCCACTGTATTTCCGGACGCTGCGCCAGCGCCTGTCCGATGACGGGGTGGCGGTGCTGCAGGTCATCACCATCGACGATGCCCGCTTCGAGCATTACCGCAGCAATGTCGACTTCATCCAGCGCCACGTTTTCCCGGGCGGCATGCTGCCGCCCCCCGGCCGCCTTGCGCGGGAGGCGGCGGCGGCCGGGCTGCGACTGGACGGGGCGGAAACCTTTGGCGACAGCTACGCCCGCACCCTGGCGGAATGGCGTCGCCGCTTCCATGCCGCCTGGGCCGACATCCAGGCCCAGGGCTTCCCGCCCCGCTTCCGCCGGCTATGGGATTATTATCTGGCGTATTGCGAGGCGGGATTCCGCGCCGGCCTGATCGATGTGGGGCTCTATCGCCTGGTGCCGGCGTCCGGTGCTTGAGGCCTATCAGGCCACCCTGCGCAGGGGCTCGCGTACCGACAGGCGCACCTTCATGCCGGCGCGGGGGGCGCCCAGGGTGATGCCGCCCTCCGGCACCTGGGCGGCCAGCGGCCCGGATAGCGCTTCGATGTCGAAGGTGGTGACCAGCATGGCGGCCAGGGCCGTCAGCTCCGCCGTCGCCAGCTGTGCCCCGATACAGGTGCGCGGGCCGGCGCCGAAGGGCACATAGGCGAACTTGTCCGGCTGCGGGCCTTCCAGGAAGCGGGCGGGCTTGAGGTCCAGCGGGTCCGCCCACTGGTCCGGCTGGCGGTGCAGGGCCCAGGGGCACAGCAGGATCGAGGCGCCCTTGGGAATGGCCACGCCCGACACCACGTCGTCGGCCAGGGCCGTGCGGGCGAACCACCAGGCACTGGGGTAGAGGCGCAGCACCTCCTGCACCAGGGCGCGGGTGCGGGGCAGCTCGCGCAATAGGCCGGGGCGCAGCTCCCCGTCGGCGGGCAGCCTCTCCTCCACCTCCTGCCGCAGCCAGGCGGCCAGATCCGGTCGCCGGGCCAGGGCGTAGGCCAGCCAGCAGCCGGCGGTGGCCGTGGTTTCGAATCCCGCCACCAGGGCGGTGATAGCCTCGTCCCGCATGACCGCCGGGCCGTACTCCGCGACCAGGGGGTGCAAGGCCGCCAAGAAGCCCTTGGGGGCCTGGGCGAAGCCGGCGATCTGGCGCTCCATTTCCGCGATGGCGCCGCGGAAGGCCCGGCCTTCCCGCGTGGGCAGGTACATATCCAGATCCACCAGCCGCCACATGGACAGGCTGAGATGGCGATGGGCGACGCAGCCCGCCCGGTAGATGGCATCCGCGGCCGCCGCGTCCTCCAGCCGTTCATGGAACAGGGCCGCGATCACCATGCGCATGGTCAGCCGGCCCATCAGGCCATGCAAGTCGATCTCGGACCCGCTGGTCCGTGCCAGGCCCGCCGCCTCCCGCGCCAGCACGCACAGGGCCAGCTCCAGCCCGTGGTTCAGGCGGCTTTGCGAAAAGGCGGCCTTGGCGGCCTGGCGCGCGGCTTCCCAGCGCGGGCCGCTGGCGGTCACCATGCCCTCGCCGAACAGGGGGCGCAGGCGCGCCTGTTCCGCCCCCTTGCCATAGGCGTCACGGTTTTCCACGAGCACGCGCTGGAAGCCCGCCGGATGGCTGATCAGGAAGGCGGGCTTGGGGCCCAGGCGCAGGGCCACAGGGGCATCGGCACCGATGCCGTGGCGCTCGACGAAGCCGATGGGATCGGCGGCGAAATCGGGCAGATCGCCCAGCAGGGCGCGCCGCAGGGTGGTGATGAAGCTCATGGATTGGTCTCCGTCAGGCGGCGCGCGGATCGGCGCCGGCGGTGATCCTGGATGAGGGGCTGCCAGCGTAGGCCGGCACATCCAGGGCGATGATCACGGCATGGATATCGCCCTTGTGGCCTTGGCCGACATGGATGGGGGCGGTCTCCTCCGTCACCGGCAGGCCGCACAGGCGCACAAAGCGGCCGAAGGCTGGTTCCACCACCGCGATCAGGCGGGTGGCAGCGCGCGCCACGCCGAAGGCGCCGATGGCCTGCACCAGCACCTTGCCGACGTCACGCCGATGGGCCACGTCGGGGCAAATGACGAAGCGGCTGATTTCCCACACGTCCGGGGCGTGGGGGGCCGGTCTATCCCCCAGCAACATGGGAAAGTCGCGTTCCAGCAGATAGGGTTCGGTGGTGGGCAGCGCCCGCCAATAGCCCACCATGCGGCCCCCCTGCAGGGCCGCGCAGTGCCAGGCCTTCCGGTCGAATCCGTCGAACTCCAGCAGGTCGACCGAGGCCACGTCCCAGCCTAAGCCTTCACGAAAAACCCGGTGCCGCAGCCGCCAGGCTTGGGCCAGCAGCTCCGGCGAGTCCGGTCCTGAAAAACTCACGACGCGCAACGATGACATGGTCCAACTCCGCCCGTTTTTCCGGGGTCAGTACGACATCGTTAGGGGCTTCGAAAAAGCTGGGCAAATGCCGGGGTATTCCCCTCGCGCCGGCCGTGTCGAGGCATCCACCCGCGATGAAGAGATGGCCATGCAAAAGATTGAGGAGATGTTGTCGGCCTTCACGTCCGCCGGAACCTTGGACGCTTTGAAGACCGCCCTGGACAGGCAGGTCGCCAATTTGGGCTTCGATGCCGCCAGCTACGTTGATGTGCGGCGCCTGCCGATTGCCGAGGAACCCGTTCCGTTCTACCAGACGTCGTTACGACCGGATTTTCTAGAGACCTATTTGGCAGAGGATCTTCTGGGGTACGACCCGGTGGTGAACCGGGCGGCCACCACCAACGCACCCTTCACTTGGGCCGATGTCCCGGAATTCCGGCCGGCCAAGGGCGGCGGCCGGGGGGCGCGCAACCGGGCGCGGCAGGTCATGGATATCGCCCGCGACTTCGGTTACCGCCAGGGTTTCGTGCTGCCGCTGCATGCGGTGGATAGCCACGGTTTTCCTGCTTCCGCCCTGATCAGCCTGTTCTGGCGCCAGGAACCGGAGCTGCTGGACCGGCCGGAACACCGGCCCGCCTGGCTGCGCCTGGCCGGCTCCTTCTATCATGAGCGGGCGCTGAACCTGCGCCGCGAAGCGGCGTTGCCGCCCTTGGTCCCGCCCTCGCTGACGGACCGTGAGAGGGAATGTCTGGTGTGGGCCTGCCGCGGCAAGACACGGGCAGAAACGGCCGACATCATGGGTGTTTCCGACCGTACCGTGGAATTCCACCTGACCAACACCATGCGCAAGCTGGGGGTGCACAGCAAGTACCACGCCATCGCGGTGGCGGTGCAACTGCGGCTGATCGCGCCATAAAAAGGCGGCACGACTGATCCGGATCAAGTGATGCGGCCGGCGCATGGTTTATGGCTGGAGGCAGATCCTGATCCGGACATCGCCCGATGCACGACCATCTGTCCCTGCTGCAATCCGCCCCCCTCAGCCTGCCCGCGCTGATGGCCGCCGTGTTCATGGCGGGCCTAACCGGTGGCTTCGGCCATTGCGTGGGCATGTGCGGCCCCTTCGTGCTGGCCCAGGTGGGGGCGGCGGGTGAGGCGTCCGGTCCGGCGCTGGCCCGCGCCGGGGGCGCCTTGCTGTTGCCATATCATCTGGGGCGCTTGACCACCTACGCCGCCCTGGGCGCGGTGGCGGGCGGCCTGTCCGGCCTGGTGGTGCAGGCGACGGAGTATCGCTGGCTGCTGGCCCTGTTCCTGGGCATCGCGGCGCTGCTGTTCCTGCGCCAGGGACTGGCGGGCCTGGGCCGGGTGGCGCCGCGCCTGTTGCGCCTGGTTCCGGCGGGGCGATTCAGCCTGGGGACGGCAGGGGCCGCCCGCCTGACGGCCTTGCTGGCGCGGCCCCTGCGGGGCCTTTTCGCCGACCCGCGCGGCCTCAACGGCTATTTCCTGGGCGTGCTGCTGGGCTTCATTCCGTGCGGCATGGTCTATGCCGCCCTGGCGGTGGCGGTCAGCAGCGGCTCCGCCGCAGGTGGCGCCCTGGTGCTGGCGGCCTTTGCCGTCGGCACTGTGCCTAGCCTGGTGACTGTGGCGGTGGCGGGGCGCGCCGTGGGGCGGCAGTTCGCCGGCCTGGCCGCCTGGATCACCCCGCCCCTCATGCTGTTGAACGCTGTCGTGCTGTTCAGCCTGGCCTTCGGCGTGCTGGACCGGGCACCCTTCTGATCACGCCGCGCACAGCGCCCGTGCCCGCTCGATTGCGGCCAGCACGTCCCGGCGCCGGGTCCAGGGCAGGAAGTGGCCGGCCCCCTCCAGCCTGCGCACCTCCACCATCGCATGGGTCAGGTGGCGCTGCAGATAGGCGACGTTGCCATAGGGCGATTCCCGGTCGGCAGTGCCGTGCAGGATGACGACGGGGCAGCGCAACTGGCCCAGATCGCGCGCCAGGGCGCGCAGTTCCGGCACGATGGTCAACAGTTCCCGGTTGGCATTGCGCAGGGGGCGGGGCAGCAGGCGGCGCCACGGCTCCCTGTCCGCCCAGGGCTGCAGCGGGTGCTGGTGTTCCAGGTCCGGATCGAAGGAGGTTGCGACCAGCACCAGTGCCGCCACGCGGTGCGGCTGCTCCAGGGCCAGGCGGGCCACGACCGGACCGCCCATGGAATGGCCTACCAGGATGGCCGGCGGATTGGCCGGGTTCAGCGACAGCAGCGGCGTCAGGCGCCCGGCCTGCGCCTTCAGCCCTATCAGCGCCTGTTTCGGCTCGCTGCGGCC
This sequence comes from Nitrospirillum amazonense, assembly GCF_029594735.1. Classification (NCBI taxonomy): domain Bacteria; kingdom Pseudomonadati; phylum Pseudomonadota; class Alphaproteobacteria; order Rhodospirillales; family Azospirillaceae; genus Nitrospirillum; species Nitrospirillum amazonense. The sequence goes on along the minus strand of NZ_JARPAF010000004.1, from coordinate 1,316,723 downwards.
GAAGCCGGGCCGGTCGGGCGCCAGCAGCGACACCCCCTGGGGCCCGTGCCCCAGGAACCAGCGCCAGCCGCCGGCGCTGCCCGGCGTGCCGTGCACCATGATGATGGGCCTGGCGGCCTGCTCCACCGGATCGGGCCCGGCGGCCAGCACGCTCAGGCCGTGGGCGCCCACGGATAGCCGGTGGACCTGATTCATTCGGATCCGCCGTCGCCCTGGCGGTAGGGGCTTTCGGCCATCAGCGTCTCGATGTCGGCGGCCACGCCCTCCCGTTCCCGCTCCACGAAATCGGCCACGGCGCGGCGCAGGGCGGGATCGACGATATAGTGGGCGCTGTGGGTGGTGACGGGCAGATAGCCGCGCTGCACCTTATGCTCCCCCTGCGCGCCGGCCTCCACCCGTTTCAGCCCGCGCGCGATGGCGAACTCGATGGCGCGATAGTAGCAGGCCTCGAAATGCAGAAAGGGGTAGTCCCCGGCCGAGCCCCAGTTGCGGCCGTACAAGGTGTCATGGCCCATCAGGTTCAGGGCACCCCCCACCCAGCTGGGGCGGCCTTTCGCATCCGGTCGGGCGGGATCGCGGGCCATGACCAGAACGACGCTGTCCGCCATCTCCGCTCCCAGCCGGTGAAAAAAGTCCTCCGTCAGGTAGGCCCAGCCCCACTTGCGGTCGCTGGTGGCGTTGTACAGGCGGAAGAAGGCGTCCCAGTGCTCCTCCCGCAGCTCGGCGCCGGTCAGGGTCAGCACCTCCACACCGCTGTCGGCCACGGCCTGGCGTTCCTTGCGCACTGCCTTGCGCTTGCGGCTGCTGAAGGCGCCGAGGAAGTCGGCGAAGTCGCGGTAGTCGCGGTTCTCCCAATGGTACTGGATGCCGTGGCGGTCCAGCCAGCCGGCGCCCGTCAGCGCGGTCCTGTCTTCCGGGGTGGGGAAGGTTACGTGGACGGACGACAGCTTGTTGTCGACCGCCGCGGCGCGCAGTGCCGCCACCATCAAGCGGCGCACGCCGTCGGGATCGGGGCAGGCGGGATCCGCCATCAGGCGGGGCCCGGTCACGGGCGTGAAGGGGACCGAGACCTGGAGCTTGGGGTAATATTCCCCGCCGGCGCGCTCATAGGCGTTGGCCCAGCCCTGGTCGAACACGTATTCGCCGTAGGAATGGGACTTCAGGTACAGGGGCGCCGCGCCCACCAGGCGGCCCTGGGCGTCGCGCACCGTCAGATGCTGCGGCAGCCAGCCGGTCTTGCGCCCGACGGAGCCGCTGTCCTCCAGGATGCGCAGGAAGGTATGGCGGGTGAAGGGATGGCCGGGATAGGCGTCACTGGCTGCGAGCCGGTCCCAGTCCGCCGAGTCCAGCGCGCCGATACGCGGCGCCACGGCCACCTTGAGACCTGTCGTCCAGTCGCTGCTTCCATCCGCCATCACGCTATCCCGCTCTACCGGCACCCGACGTAAATAGTCGGGTGCCGACGGGCATTTAACAAGGGCGGGCGAACAGGTATGCGGCTTCAGGCCACTTCCAGGATCGCTTCCACTTCCACGGCCACGCCCAGGGGCAGCGAGGCGGCGCTGACGGCCGAGCGGGCATGGCGGCCGGCGTCGCCGAAGACCTGCACGAAGGTTTCCGAGGCGCCGTTGATGACCTTGGGCTGGTCGGTGAAGTCGGCGGTGGAGTTGACGAAACCCACCAGCTTCACCACGCGCACCACGCGGTCCAAGTCGCCGTCCAGGGCGGCCTTGGCCTGGGCGATCAGGTTCAACGCGCACAGGCGGGCGGCTTCCTGCCCCTGCTCGACGGTGAAATTGTCGCCCAGCTTGCCGACGCAGCGCAGCTCCCCATTCCAGAAGGTCACCTGGCCGGACAGGAACAGGGTGTTGCCGGTGCGTACGGCCGGCACATAGGCCGCCACCGGGATGGCCGGGGTCGGCAGTTCGATGGCGAGTTCTTTCAGACGGGCGTCGATACGGCCGGCCATGGTGTCCTCCAGTGGGTCGTTACGATTGAAACGGTTCTTGCGGCCGGACCATAGCGCCATCCGGCGCTGGCAGCCAGCCGCGGCGTGTGAAGCTATCGCGTAAAAGCCGGGTGGTCAGCACTGCCATGGCCGCCCCCCCCAGCACGTCGGACGGATAGTGCGCGCCCACCCACAGCCGGGTGGTGGCCAGCGCCAAGGCCAGCGCCAACAGCCCCAGGCGCCCGCGCGGCCAGAGGATGCCGACCGACAGGGCCAGCGCCACCAGCGTGTCGGCGTGGCCCGAAGGGAAGGAGTAGTAGCGGAAACCCATGTGGAAGGGCTGGGGCCAGATGGCGCCCTCGGTCAGGAACACCACCGGCCGGGGGCGGCCCACCACGGCCTTGACGGCGTCCACCGCCAAGCCGGAAAGGGCGACGGCCAGGAAGACGAAGGCCACGGCCCCCAGCCAGCGGCCCAGCCGCTCGCGTTGCGCCCCCTCCGCCTGGGCGCGGGCCGTTACCAGGGCGATGGCCGCCAGGCCCAGGGGCACCAGGCTGTAGAGGCTGTCGCCCGTCCGCGTCAGGTGATGGCTGAGAGCCCTGGTCCAGGGCGGCAGATCGGCCGCCCACCGGGTGAAGGGCCGGTCGACCCACAGTACCAGGCCGGCCTCCAGCACCAGGAAGCCGGCCCAAGCCATCAACGTCCTGCGGTTCACGGCTGCGGCGTCGCCTGTGCTGGCTGGTCCGCCGCCGGCGGCTGGGGCGCAGGTTCGGTCGCCGCTGGCGCGTTCTGGGGGGCGCCGGCGCGGTACAGGGCCAGGTTGGCCCAATTGCCCCGGGAATAGTTGAAGCCCCGGAAGTGCTTGACCAGCTCCGGCGACAGGCCGCGCGCGGCCAGCTGGGCGGCGAAGGCCGGCTCTTCCTTGTCGCGCACCAGCGCCAGGGCGCAACCGGGATCGTCGGCCAGGTGGTTGGCCACCATGTCGGGCTCACCCAGCTTGGTCTTGGTGCCAGCCAGGAAAACCAGGCTGGGCTCGGTGTAGCCGGCGGCGGCAAGCGTGGTGGTGGGACACAGGCGGTGGTCGGCCACGGCCTGGGCGATGGTGGGGCTCAGCCACATGGCCTTCAGGCTGGGCATGACCAGCCCCAGGATGGAGATCATGCTGAGGGCGCCGCCCGCGGCGACGCCCAGGGTCAGCCGCTTCAGGCAACCGATGCGCTCCAGCACCACGAAGGCGATGCCGGTGGCCAGCGCCAGGCCGCCGGCGACGAAGCCGGCCGGTAGGTTGGTGCCCTCCAGCCGCAGCGGCGCGCCGGCACCCAGCACGGCCAGGGCGGCGGTGATGATCAGATAAAGGATGACGACCGCCCAGCGGCCGATGCGGCCGGCCAGCGGGGGCCGGACACGCTCTTCCCGGGGGACGTTGCGGTTGGCGGCCTTCTCGGCCGCCGCCTTGGCGTCGATGCGCGACAGCAGCGCCGCCATCCCCAGCAAGGCCAGGGCGGGGAAGGTGGGCAGGACGTAGTGGGGCAGCTTGGTCGCCACCGCCTCGAAGATCAGCCAGGTGGGCACGATCCAGGCGAGGCAGAAGCGCACGGCGTCGTCATGGCGGCGGCGCCAGGCCCAGGCGGCGCCCAGGCCCACCAGCAGGCTGCCCGGCCAGAAACTGAGCCAGAAGGTGATGAGATAGTAGCCGGGCGGGCCGGCGTGCTTCTCCTGGCCCGAATTCACCTTTCCCAGGAACTCGTGCCCGATGGCGTCGGCGAAGAACTGCCCCTTGGTGGCGATGGCGATCAGGATGGCCCAGGGCAGCACCATGGCCAGCACGATGGCCAGGCCGGGCAAGGGGCGCAGGCTTTTCAGCCAGGACCAGTCGCGGTCGGCGAAGCCCAGGGTGATGATGCTGCCCAGCACGGGCAGCAGGATGACCGGCCCCTTGATCAGGATGCCCACGCCCAGGGCGATCCAGAAGGTCAGCGTCAGGCCCCAGGTGGGGGGCATGGGCTTGCGCCGGTCCAGATAGATGCGGCCCAGCGCGCCCATGGCGGCCACCACGGTGGCGAGCAGCACGGCGTCGGTCTTGGCCATGCGCGCCTCGACGCTCAGCAGGACGCAGACGGACATCAGCAGGGCGGCGCCGAAGCCGGCGGTGGCGCCGAACAGCAGCTGACCCGCCCAGGCGGTCAGCAGCACGGCGGCGACGGCGCCGATTAGCGAGGGCAGGCGGTAGGCCCAGATGGGCGTGGTCTCGGGGTCATGCTCGCCGGTGACGGCCTGCACCGCCGTGACCGTGGCGCTCTGCAGCCAGTGAATGCCCACCGGCTTCTTGTTGCGCGCCTCATCCTGGAAGCGGATGGAGACGAAGTCGCGGGTTTCCAGCATCTGCCGCGTCGCCTGGGCGAAGCGGCTCTCATCCCGGTCGAAGGGGGGGATGGTGGTGAAGCCCGGCAGGAAGGTCGCCAGCGCCAGCAGCGCCAGGATGACATAGTGCACGGGCCGCAGGACGGCGGGGCGGAAGGTGTCGTTCATCGATCGGGCGTCCCGTCAGGTCGCGGCGGCGGCTTCGGCGCGCTTGTGCTTATGGATCAGGTGCAGGTTGCGGGCATAGACCACCAGGCCGGGCAGCTGGCCGATGATGATGACCAGATCGGGCTTCAGCAGGCCGTACAGCAGCACGAGGGCGCCGCCCGCCAGGCTGAAATACCAGAAGGTCACGGGCACGACGCTGCGGCCGGCGCGCTCGCTGGAGATCCACTGCACGATGAAGCGCGACATGAACATGGCCTGGCCGAACAGGCCGAAGGCCGCGATCCAGCCGTTCTTGCCCAGCGCTTCCTGCCACCAGTGCATCAGGAACTGGGCGATGTGGTCCCACACCATGGGTCAGACCTCCCGAACCGTGCCGGGCATGGTGTTCCGCCGCAGCATCCACAGCATGCCCAAGAGGTCGAAGAAGCCGACGAAGGCGCGGCCGATGTTGGTGTACTTGGACCGGCCGGCATGGCGCTTGCGGTCATTGATGGGCACGTTGGCCATCTTCCAGCCGCTGTAGGTCGCGACCGTGGGGATGAAGCGGTGCACGGCGTCGAACTGCGGCAGTTCCAGCATGGCCGCGCGGTGGACCAGCTTGAAGCCGCAGCCCGTGTCGGGGCATCCGTCGCGCAGCAGGGCGCGGCGGATGCCGTTGCCCAGGCGCGAGGTGATCTTCTTGGCCAGGGTGTCGTCGCGGCGGCGGCGGATGCCGCACACCACCTTCACCTCCGCGTCCCGTTCCACCGCCGCCAGCATGGGCGCGATATCGCGAGGATCGTTCTGCATGTCGCCGTCGACCATCATGATCCAGTCGGTCTTGGCGGCATGGCAGCCCGTGCGGATGGCGCGGCTTTTGCCCGCCCGCTTGCCGTGGCGCACGACGCGCACGAAAGGATACTTGGCCTTGGCCTGCTGCAGCTCATCCGGCGTGCCGTCCGTGCTGCCATCGTCAACGAACAGAACCTCATAGTCCCCGGGGTAGGGAGCGACGGCTTGCAGTTCTTCCAGCAGCGGCAGGATGTTCCCCTGCTCGTTCAGGACGGAAATCAGGATGGTGTAGCGCAAACCCATCACCTCGGGGCACGAAGGGCATAAAAATGGACCGGGCCGCCGCCTGGCGAAGGCGGTCCGGATCATTTGGGCCAGAAAGCTACAGATTGCCGCCAGCGTCAACAAGGGCGGCCTTGTCCCGCCGGTCGCATAGGGCAGGGGTGCCCTGCGGCGGGGCGCCTTGAACGGCGCCGCCCCCGGGGTCTCGCGGCGTGTGAGGGATGGGTTGGTCAGGCCACCGAGGCCAGAGGGGGGGCCAGAGGGGTACCCAGGGCCACGACGTCGGCGACGCTGACGCTGCGCACGCCGGCCGCCATCCAGTCACGGCGGGCGGCGGTGAGCGAGCCGTGCAGGTCGATGGCGCGGCAGGCGTCCTCCACGATCAAGGCCTCGAAGCCCAGGCGGGCGGCGTCGGTGGCGGAGTAGGCCACGCAATAATCCGTGGCCAGCCCGGCCAGGTAGACGCGGTGGATGCCGCGTTCCCGCAAGGCGCCGGCCAAGCCCGTCGGCGTCACCCTGTCGTTCTCAAAAAAGGCGGAATAGCTGTCGATGTGGGGGCGGAAGCCCTTGCGCACCACCAGCTGCGCCTTCTCCACCGCCGGCGCCAGCCCGGGGTGGAACGCAGCACCGGCGGAGCCCTGGACGCAATGGTCGGGCCAGAGCATCTGCGGGCCGTAGGGCATTTGCACCATGTCATAGGGCCGATGCCCGGGATGGGCGCTGGCGAAGGAGCGATGGCCGGCCGGATGCCAGTCCTGGGTCAGGATCACGGTGTTGAAATGGGCCGCCAAGTCGTTGGCCGGCCCCACCACTGCGTCGCCGTCCTTAACCGCCAGGGCGCCCCCGGGACAGAAGTCATTCTGAATATCAATCAGGATCAAGGCATCGGTGTCAGTGTGCATGAGGACGACCTAGCGTTAAAAAGGGCGATTTCCGCGAGAAGGGCGTGTCGCGGGATGGCGTTCAGTGAACATCGTGCCCAAAGGCGCCGTCGCCTTCACACGGGAGAGCCATTCACTGAAACACATCGTACATGAAAAAACCCTCCCGAACCGCAGTTCGGGAGGGCTGATTCTTTTAGGATTATGGCACTAGGCCCTCTGTCCAGCAGGGGCTTACTTCAGGATACGGTTCCACCAGCCCTTCTTGGGCTGTTCCACCACCGGGTTCAGCTCCACCGAGGGGTGGATTGCCGGGGTGGCGGTCTCGGCGGGCGTGGCCTCGGCCGCGGGCTCCACCACCACCGGCTCGGCCACCGCCGTGTCGGCTATGGGCGCGTCAGCTACAGGCGCTTCGACCGGGGCTGCCTCAGCGACCAGAGCATCCGCCGGGGCGTCCACGGGGGCGGCCTTTTTGCGGCTGCGGGTGGCGCGCTTGGGCTTGGCCGGAGCCTCCTCCGCGACCGGCTCGGCGGCCGGGACCGCTTCGAGCGGGGCAGCCTCAGCCACCGGAACCTCGGCGGCGGGAGCCTCCTCCGCCACCGGTGCGGCCTTTTTGCGGCTGCGGGTGGCGCGCTTGGGCTTGGCCGGGACCTCCTCCGCGACCGGCTCGGCGGCGGGGGCCGCTTCGACCGGGGCGGCCTCGGCCGGAGCTTCGACGGCCGGTGCGTCCACCGGGGTGGCGTCCGCGGGGATCGTCTCCACCGGCTCGCTGGCGGGCATAGGCACGGCCTCGCCTTCGGGCGATATGGTCACGCCCTCGGCATCGACAGCGTCCTCACCCTCGGCGCCAGCCTCTTGATCCTCACCCTCGGCGGCGCCCTCGACACCGTGACGGCCGCGACGGCGGCCGCCGCGCTTGCCGCGCCGGCGCTTCTTGCGCTCGCCATTGGCGTCATCGCCCTCGGCCGTTTCCACAGATTCGGCACCTTCGCCATCGGCATCCTCGCCAACGGCCAGGTCGGCCTCCTCGGCGACGGGCTCACCCTCCTCGGCCGCGTCCACGGCCTGCGGCGCGCCCTCGTACCGGTCCTGACCACCGCCACGGCGGCGGCGGCGGCGGCGGCGGCGGTCATGGCCATTGCCTTCGCCGTTGGCGGCTTCGGCCGTGGTCTCTTCGACCTCGTCTTCAGTGACCTCGTCCTCCACCTCGTCCACGTGCTCCAGCGCACGATCGGTCTCGGCGTAGATGCGCTCGGCGCTCACGGCGGCGGCGGGCTGGTCGTCAGCGGCCGTGCGGGCGCGGATGCGTTCCAGACGATGGTCCGGCGGTACCAGGCTGTCGTCGGTCGAGAGGAAGACGCGCAGGCCATAGCGGCGCTCGATGGCCGTCAAGGCGTCGCGCTTCTGGTTCAGGATGTACAGCGTGACCGAGCTGGCGGCCGTCACCGTGATTTCGGTGGAACGGCGGCGGATGCCCTCATCCTCAATGGCGCGCAGGACGGCCAGGGCGGCACTTTCCAGCGACCGCACCATGCCGGTGCCTTCGCAGTGGGGGCAGCGCTCGAAGTTGATTTCCTGCAGCGACGGGCGCAGTCGCTGGCGCGACAGCTCCATCAGGCCGAAGGGCGAGATGCGGCCCAGCTGGATGCGCGCCCGGTCGGCCTTCATCGCCTCCTTCAGGCGCTTCTCGACGGCGGCGTTGTTGCGGCCGTCCTCCATGTCGATGAAGTCGATGACGATCAGGCCGGCCAGGTCACGCAGGCGCAGCTGGCGGGCCACCTCCTCGGCGGCCTCCAGGTTGGTGCGCAGCGCCGTCTCCTCGATGTTCCGCTCCTTGGTGGCGCGGCCGGAGTTGACGTCGATGGCGACCAGGGCTTCCGTCTGGTTGATGACGATGTACCCACCGGAGCGCAGCTGCACCACCGGGTTGAACATGGCGTCGATCTGGTTTTCCACCTGGAAGCGGTGGAACAGCGGAATGTCATCCGTGTACGGCTGGATCTTCTTGGCGTGGCTGGGCATCAGCATGCGCATGAAGTCCTTGGCGGTGCGGTAGCCCGCAGCGCCCTCCACATGCACCTCGTCGATGTCGCTGGCGTACAGGTCGCGGATGGACCGCTTGATGAGGTTCGCTTCCTCGTAGATTAGCGCCGGAGCCACCGCTTGCATGGTCTGCTCGCGGATGTTGTCCCACAGGCGCATCAGGTACTCGAGGTCGCGCTTGATCTCCTGCTTGGACCGTTCCATGCCTGCGGTGCGCAGGATGACGGCCATGCCTTTCGGGATGTCCAGCTCCTCCAGCAACTCCTTCAGGCGCTTGCGATCCTGGGGGTTGGTGATCTTGCGGCTGATGCCGCCGCCCCGGGGAGTGTTGGGCATCAGGACGCAGTAGCGGCCGGGCAGGGAAAGGTAGGTGGTCAGGGCCGCACCCTTGGTGCCGCGCTCTTCCTTCGTCACCTGCACCAGCAGGATCTGCCGGCGGCGGATGACTTCCTGAATCTTGTAGGAGCGCAGCGAGCGCGGACGGCGGCGTTCCTCGCCCTCCTCGTCGGCGTGCGCGGCCTCGCCATGGTGGCCGTTCTCCTGCGGGGCGCGATCCCCGCCGCGATCGTTACGGCCGCGACGGCCCCGGCGGCCGCGGTGACGGCGGCGATCGCCGCCCTGGCGGGCGTTCTCGCCTTCGGTCGCCTCACCGTCGGCGGCCTCGCCCTCTTCACCCTCGTCACCGTCTTCAGCGTCTTCCTCGGTGTCGCCTTCGGTGAATTCGGCGCCCTCGGTGAACTCGGCCGTCTCGCCATCGGCGTCGCCGGTGGCGGCGTGCTCCGCCGGCAGCTCCTCGGTGATGTAGGGCTGCTCGATGGTCAGGGGCTGGGCCGGGGGCACATAGGCGTCTTCCGGATGACCCTCCGGTACCACCAGGTCGGTGGCCACGGTCTCATGCGCGCCGACCTCGTCGGCCACCGCTTCATAAGCGGCGGCGGGGGCGGTCTCGCCTTCCTCATAGCTCACGGCGGAGGCGCCGGCTTCCAGCAGGGGCGGATGCTCCGCCGCGTGCAGGGCCTCCTCCTCCTCGTGCTCCATCGCCTCGCGCTCGCGCTCCAGCTCCTCCTGCTCACGCAGCAGGGCTTCGCGGTCGGCGACCGGGATGCGGTAGTAGTCGGGATGGATTTCAGAGAAGGCGAGGAAGCCGTGGCGGTTGCCGCCGTATTCCACGAAAGCCGCCTGCAGCGACGGCTCCACCCGGATCACCTTGGCAAGATAGATATTGCCCTTCAGCTGCTTCCGGCTGGCGATTTCGAAATCAAGCTCGTCCAGCTTGTTACCATTGACCACGACGACCCGGGTCTGCTCCGGATGCGTGGCGTCGACAAGCATACGCTTGGCCATTTTTTATCCTCATGGCACAGGGACGGCCGGCCCGCGCGACGAACGGGCTGACCGGTGTGCCACCGTTTAGTGCCGAAGCATCGGGTCCCCATCGCCGCCAAGGAAAGAACACCCCGAAACGGCGCTTCCAGGAAGCGGCCAGCGGGGGGGCGGGCGACAGGGACCTGGCGCCGGCCCAGACTTTCAAAGGGGCCAGCGCCGGCTTCGTGGTTTCACAGGACCGAGCATCCTTCCAGGCGTCACACCCACGGATCGCATCACAGCGGACTTGGCTGGCTGCGGCACGAAACCCGGGGGCGACGCCCCCGCCCCGGGGAGGGGCGGGCCAGGATACTGGTTGTCGCGAATTCAAGATAAACACGGGGTGGCCCATACTACAATGAAAGAATCACAGCCCGTGGAGTGTGCCCCTCGGGGTGGAAACGGGGCAGGTCATGACGCGTGTGCCGCTTGCAGCAGGCGCCGGGCCGGTGCCGGCGCCCCTCCGGCGCCACCTATCCGTCGTTTCTTAGACAAGATCTCATGATCATGCTTGAAGCGGTTGATTCAAGGGCGGTATAAGGCCGGGTGCTGAGCCCGTCTCGTTCTGTTTCGGGGGGATGTGTCTTGTCCGCCTTTGGGCGTCGACACCGTTTGTTCTGGGGGCACCGGGGGACGCGGCGCGCGGCCCTGGCCGGGACCCTGGCGGGCACCCTCAGCCTGATATCCGCAGTCATTCCCATGACGGTCTCCGCCGGCAGCCTGGGCACCATCGACATGGCCCAGGCCCAGGTGGCGCAGGCGCAGGTGCTGCGCGTGCCATCCGCGCCCAAGCGCAGCGCGGTGCTGGCCGTGCGCCTGGGTCTGCAGGGCGATGAGACCCGCTTCGTCCTGGAGATGAGCGAGCGCACCGATTACCGCGTGGCCACCTCGGTCAGCCCGACGCAGGTGGTCATCGACCTGCCGTCGGTCAATTGGCAGGCGGCGCTGCCCGGGGCCGGCCGGGGCTTGGTCAAGGCCGTTCGCATGACCAGCAGCCTGACCGGGTCGGCCCAGGTGGTGCTGGAGACGGACGGCCCGGTGCGCGTGGCCAACGCCGATTTCCTGCCGGCGCGTGACGGTCATCCGCCGCGCCTGGTGCTGGACCTGGCCCACGGCGACCTGGGCAGCCTGATGGCGGCCGTCGCCGGCCCGTCCGTGCCGCCAGCGCCCCGCACCGAGGAGAAGGCCGTCGCCGTCCTGCCGGAGGCGCCGCCTGCTGGCGTACCGTCCGTGGGGGCGGCCGTGGTGCCCGCCGCCAGCCGGGTAGGCGCCTTGCCAGCCCTGCCGACCGATCCGCCGCCCCTGCCCAAGGCGGGGCCGGTGGTGATGGTGCCGCCGGCGCCGGGTGCCAAGCCCACCCTGCGCGACCGCACGCCCCTGATCGTGCTGGATCCCGGTCACGGCGGCGATGATCCGGGGGCGACATCCGTCACCGGCGCCTATGAGAAGGACATCACGCTGGCCATGGCCCGGGCGGTGGCCCGCGCGCTGGAGGCCACCGGCCGCTATCGCGTGGCGCTGACCCGGGACAGCGACGTCTTCATCCCCCTGCGCGAGCGGCCCGGGAAGGCGCGGGCGCTGGGTGCCGACCTGTTCATCTCCCTGCATGCCGACATCGTGGTGGGACGGCCGGTGCGTGGCCTGTCGGTCTACACTCTGTCGGACAAGGCCACCGATCGCGAGGCCGACATGCTGGCCCAGCGCGAAAACCGGTCCGACGCCATCGTCGGCATGGACCTGGCGGACCAGAGCGCGCAGGTGGCCAGCATCCTGATCGACCTGGCGCAGCGCGACACCCGCAACCAGTCCCGGCGCCTGGCCAATCTTGTGGTGGAATCGGTGGGGCGCGACATCGCGCTGTTGAACTCGCCCCTGCGTTCCGCCGGTTTCGCCGTGCTGACCGCGCCCGACGTACCGGCCATTCTGGTGGAGATGGGGTACCTCTCCCATCCCACCGATGCCCGCCTGCTGGCCTCGGACAGCCACCGCCGCCGCTTCGCCGCCGACCTGGTGCGTGCCATAGACGGCTATTTTGGGCCGCGCCGGGCCGCCTCCCGCAAATAGGGCCCGCAAATAAGCCACACTCGGCGCGACAGGCTGTCGCCGCCAGTCGTGCGCCTGGGGCATGCGCGCCGCCGCCGCCCGGACGGCGACAGGGCGGGCGCTTCCTGCTAGGGTGCCGCCGTCTTTCGGTCTTATCGCCTGCGGGTGTCGGTCGGTTCCATGCGCATTCTCGTCAAGCTGTTGGTCGTGTTGTTGATTCTGGCGGGCGCCGGCTGCGTCGGCCTCTACCTGGGCTATCGCCATTACGCGGCCGACCTGCCGGACTATCACCAGCTGGTGGACTACCAGCCGCCCACCGCCACGCGGGTGCAGGCCGGCGACGGCCGCCTGATCGCGGAGTTCGCGGCCGAGCGGCGCGTGTTCGTGCCCATCAGCCTGATCCCCAAGCGCGTGCGCCAGGCCTTCGTCTCGGCCGAGGACCAGAACTTTTACCAGCATGGCGGCGTGGACTGGCTGGCTATCGCCCGCGCCATGGCCACCAACGTGGAGCGCGTGGGGCAGGATCGGCGGCCCATCGGCGCCAGCACCATCACCCAGCAGGTGACGCGCCTGTTCCTGCTGAACAACGAGGTCAGCTATGTCCGCAAGATCAAGGAGGCCATCCTCTCCTACCGGATCGAGGACGCCCTGTCCAAGGACCGCATCCTTGAGCTGTACCTGAACGAGATTTTCCTGGGCAACCGCGCCTTCGGCGTGGCGGCCGCGGCCCTGAACTACTTCAACAAGTCGCTGGATGAGCTGACGGTGGATGAGGCGGCCTTCCTGGCCAGCCTGCCCAAGGCGCCGGATCGCTATTACCGCGACCGCTTCCATGACGCCGCCATCGCCCGCCGCAACTACGTGCTGGGCCGCATGGCGGAGGATGGCTACATCACCGCGGCCGAGGCCAAGGAGGCGCAAGGCCGTCCCCTGACCTTCCGCGACCGCCATTCCGAGGGCCAGGTCGATGCCGACTACTTCGTGGAGGAGGTTCGGCGCGAGCTGTTGTCGGTCTACGGCGAGTCCAAGCTGTATGAGGGCGGCCTGTCCATCCGCACCACCCTGGATCCCAAGCTGCAGCAGGCGGCGGTGGAGGCCCTGCGCCATGGGCTGGAGGCGTTCGATCGCCGCAAGGGCTGGCGCGGCCCGGTGGCCCATCTGGACGGCCCGGCCAACTGGCAGGACCAGCTGGCCAAGGCGACCCTTCCGGCCGGTGGCGAACGCTGGCAGCTGGCCGTGGTGCTGAAGGCCGATGGGGAAGAGGCCGCCATTGGCCTGAAGGACGGCAGCCAGGGCAAGCTGCTGCCGGCCGACGTGCGCTGGGCCAAGCGGGCCAACGCGCTGACGCCCGGCGACCTGATCATGGTCGATGCCGCGATGTCGGAGGCCAAGCCGGCGGCGAAGGGCCAGAAGGCGGAGGAGCCGGCGCCCATTCCCGGCGTCTACGCCCTGCGCCAGATTCCCGAGCTGCAAGGCGCCGTGGTGGCCATGGACCCGCGCACCGGCCGCGTCCTGGCCATGAGCGGCGGCTTCAGCGCCCGCATCAGCGCCTTCAACCGTGCCACGCAGGCCAACCGCCAGCCGGGCTCCGCCTTCAAGCCCTTCGTCTACCTGGCGGCGCTGGACCGGGGCTTCACTCCCTCCAGCCTGGTGCTGGACGCGCCCTTCTCGCTGGAACAGGGGGCGGGGCAGGAGAAGTGGCGGCCCAGCAACTACACCGACCAGTTCTACGGCCCTACGCCGCTGCGGGTGGGCATCGAGAAGTCGCGCAACGTCATGACGGTGCGCCTGGCGCAGAACATCGGCATGCCGGCGGTGGTGAACGAGGCCAAGCTGTTCGGCATCAGCGACCACCTGGCGCCGGAACTGTCCATGGCCCTGGGTGCTGGCGAGACCACGGTGCTGAAGCTGACCACCGCCTACGCCATGCTGGACAACGGCGGCAAGCGCATCACCCCCACCTTCGTCGACCGGGTGCAGGACGCCGCCGGCAAGACCATCTACCGCCACGACCAGCGCGCCTGCGACGGCTGCCAGCTGACGCCGGGCTCCATCGCCCCCACCGCTGATGTCGGCGCGGTGCCGGACGTGCCCGACACGCGCGAGCAGATCGAGGATCCCCGCACCGTCTACCAGATCGTCAACATCCTGCAGGGCGTGGTTGATCGCGGCACGGCGGCGGCGCTGCGCGTGCTGGGCAAGACCCTGGCGGGCAAGACCGGCACCACCAACGACAGCCAGGACGCCTGGTTCGTTGGCTTCTCCCCCGATCTGGTGTTCGGCGTTTTCACCGGCTATGACCAGCCGCGCTCCCTGGGCGACCATGAGACGGGCGCCTCGGTGGCCGTTCCCATCTTCAAGGAGTTCATGGAGACGGCGCTGGCCGACAAGCCCTCGCTGCCCTTCCGCGTGCCGCCCGGCGTGCGCCTGGTGCGCGTGAACCCCGAGACCGGCCGCCTGGCCGAGCCCGGCGACCGCAAGGCCATCTGGGAAGCCTTCATCCCCGGCACGGAACCCAAGGGCGGCGAAGGCGTGCTGGACGGTGGCGACGGCGGCAGCGTCTGGGTGCAGGCCACCCCGGCGGCGCAACAGCAGAGCACGCAGATGGGGACGGGAACGGGGACCGTTTATTGAGTATGCCTCAGGTGTGAACAAACGGGCCGCCCCGGCGATGGAGCGGCCCGTTTCATTTCGTACGCTAAACTTACGCGGCCGGCTTCAGGCGGGCGGCGGCGCTGGAGTGGGACAGGTTGGGCCTCAGCTTCTGGCGGGCGTCTTCATAGGCCTGCCAGTCGGCCGGGTCAGGCAGGGCCGGGATGGTGATCAGCTCGCCCTGGTCCAGGCCGACGAGGGACGCATCCACCATCTCCTCCGCCGACATCACCCATTCCTGCGGGAGGTTGTCGGCCGGCACGCCGGCCACGTCCCAGAATTCCGTCCGCGTGGCCCCGGGCAGCACGGCCTGGACACGGAGGCCCTTGCCCGCCAGCTCATGATGCAGAGATTGAGTGAATGCCACGACGAAGGCCTTGGTGCCGCCGTAGGTGCCGTTCATCAGCTCCGGCACGATGCCAACGACGGAGGCGATGTTGATGACCAGGCCGCCACCCCGCGCCACCAGACCGGGGACCGCGGCGTAGGTCAGGCGGGTCAGGGCCGTGACGTTCAACTGGATCATCGCCTCCATGGCGTCCACGTTGCCCTCCAGCAGCGGGGCGGTTGCCCCCACGCCGGCATTATTGACGAGGGCGGTGATGCTGCGGTCTTCCCGCAGGCGGGCTTCGACGGCGCGCAGGTCGGCCGGCTTGGTCAGGTCGGCCGCCAGCACCTCCACTTTGCGCCCGGTCTCGGCCGCCAGGCGCTGGGCGTGGCTCTCCAGCCGGGCGGCGTTGCGCGCCACCAGGATGAGGTCATAGCCGCGGCGGGCCAGGCGGTCGGCGTAGATGGCGCCGATGCCGGAGGAGGCGCCGGTGACGACGGCGGTGCCCTTGGAGGAAGAAATGGTGCTCATGATCCGGTTCCCTTGTGTATGGGCCGGCGGGGCGCCGGCGTTGACAAGGGGAGAATACGAGCGCACGGTCGTGGCCTGAATGTCATTGATGCCACCTTTTAGGACATCATATTCGGCAGGGTGTTGCCGGCAGTGTGTTGGAGGTCGCCATGCGGCGCGTTGGTCTCGTTGTCTTCCCCGGTTTCCAGATTCTGGACCTGGTAGTGGTCACCGTATTCGAGGTGGCGAACGTCATCGCCGGGCGCGCCATCTATGATGTGCACCTGGTGTCGGAGACGGGCGGCCTGGTCGTCAGCTCCGCCGGGGTGGCCGTCGACAGCCGCGCCCCGGACGAGTTGGCCTATGATACGCTGATGGTGGCCGGGCAGATGGAGGTCACGCCGACGTCGCCTGGGCTGGTGGACCTGGTCCGGGACGCTGCCCGTGTTTCCCGCCGCACGGCCAGTGTTTGTACCGGCGCCTTTATCCTGGCTGAGGCCGGCCTGTTGGAGGGCCGGCGGGCCACCACCCACTGGGTCTATGCTCGCACGCTGCAGCGGGATTTTCCCGCGGTGCGTATGGATGAGGACTGCATCTTCATCCAGGACGGACCCATCTGGACCTCCGCCGGCATGACCGCCGCGATCGACCTGTCGCTGGCCCTGGTGGAGGCTGACCTGGGCGTGGAGATATCGCGGGCCGTGGCGCGCAAGATGGTGGTCTATCACCGCCGTCCGGGCGGGCAGTCCCAGTTCTCCGCCCTGCTGGAACTGGAGCCCCGGTCGGACCGCATCCAGAAGGCGCTGCGCTATGCGCGGGAGAACCTGACGGCGGATCTGTCGGTGGAGCGGCTGGCGGAGGTGGCGAACCTCAGCCCCCGGCAGTTCAGCCGCGCCTTCCATGCCGAAACCGGCCAGTCGCCGGCCAAAGCGGTGGAGAACTTGCGGCTGGAGGCCGCGCGCGTGCTGATGGAGGAGGGGCGCCACCCCATCGAGATCATCGTGCGCGAGACCGGCTTTGGCGATCGTGAGCGCATGCGCCGCGCTTTCCTGCGCGCCTTTGGCCAGCCGCCCCAGGCCTTCCAGAGGATGGCGCGGCTCAGCGCCTGATTAAAAAGTATTTTAATCGGTCATCGGCTGAGGGCGATGTATACGGGGAAATATAACGAAAATCCCGTAGGAAGTCCTCATCATGATCCGTCACACCGCCGTCGGCGCTGTGGTGTCAAGTTTGCTTGTCTTAGGCGCGCTGGCTGGCTCGGCGCATGCAGCAGGCACCGATGCCATCAGCGATTACTTCGACAATTGGTACACCCGCGTGGACCAAGCCCAGTCGACCCAGCCCAGCTGGGTGACACCCCTGGTCACGGTGACCCCGCGGCTGGAGCAGGAATTCCGCTTCGACCAGACCAACCAGTACCAGGGCACCGGCGCCATGGTTCGCAACTATGGCGGCGGCAAAGGTCTGGAATTGATCCCCTCCGCCACCACCGAGGTGGTGCTGAACATCCCGCCCTATCAGGTGCGCAGCAACGTCAAGCCGGTGCAGGGCTTCGGGGATGACCCCGTGCTGCTGGTGAAGCAGCGCCTGCTGTCCGCCAATGCGGCGCAAGGCGACTACATCGTCACGGCCTTCCTGGGCTTCCAGGCGCCCACCGGCATCAAGGCCTTCACCAACGACGCCTGGCTGGTGACGCCGACGCTGGCCGCCGGCAAGGGCTTCGGCCGCTTCGACGTGCAGGGCACCCTGGGCGTGGCCATCCCCATGGCGCATGAGAACACCATCGGCACGGCGGTGGCCACCAACGTCACCTTCCAGTACCACCTGGACGACTATTTCTGGCCGGAGCTGGAGGTGAACGATACCTACTGGTCCGGCGGCCTGCGCGACGGCAAGAACCAGGTGCTGCTGACCCCTGGTATCATCTTCGGCCGCTTCCCGCTGGGCGGCCATTCCAAGGCCAACTTCGGCTTCGGTTACCAGTTCGCCGTTTCGCCCAGCCTGCAGCGGGAGCCGGCGCTGACCCCGACCCTGGACCACGCCTGGGTCTTCACCGGCCGCGTCTCGTTCTAGGCGGGCCGGTCAGATTGGGATGCTCAGGCCGCCCAGTGTTTGGCGCAGGGCGGCCGTCTCGTCCTCGCCATTGGCCGCCTCGAATTCCCGCTGGGCTTCCCGCCATAGGGGGGTGCCGGCGCGCAGGGCCTCGCGGCCCTTGTCGGTCAGGGTAATCTCATGGCTGCGCCGGTCGGTGGGGCAGGGGGTGGTCTGGATCAGGCCCTCCCGCTCCAGCGGGCGCAAATTCTTGCCGGTGGTGGTGCGGTCCAGATCCAGACGCGCCGCCATCTCGTTCACCGACAGCGTGCCGGCCTCGTACACCATCGCCAGCATCGAGAACTGCGTTATGCGCAGACCGGCAGGCGCCAGCTTGGCGTCATAGAAATTGGTCATCCGCCGCGCCGCCCGTCGTAGGGCGCCGCAGTTGCAATGGGCGACGCCGTCGCGCTGCTGGTCGAAACTCATTCCGCTCTCCTTCCGCCGCTGTTTTATCAGGCGCTGGCGCACCGCGCCAGATAGGAGTATATGCTTCTATTTAAGAGCATATCCGCCTATTTCATCCAGACGGGGACGAGAATCATGACCACCGACATCGGCACGGCGCCGGCGGAGACCTTATCCGGGGCCGGGGAAGGCGCCCGGGTGGAGGCCAAGCCGGTGCCCCCCGCCCGCCACGCCCTGCTGCACGAGCCGATCGTGCCGACCATGCTGCGTCTGGCCCTGCCCACCATCGTGGTGCTGGTCATCCAGACGGCCGTCGGCGTGGCGGAGACGTATTATGTCAGCGCGCTGGGCACGGACGCCCTGGTGGGGGCGGCCCTGGTGTTGCCGGTGTCCATGCTGATGACCATGGTGGCGGCCGGCGGTATCGGCGGCGGCGTGGCGGCGGCGGTATCACGTGCCATGGGGGCGGGACGGGTGCGCGATGCCAACGCCCTGGTGTTCCACGCCCTGGTCCTGGCCATCGCCTTCGGCCTGGTCTTCACCCTGGCCCTGCGGCTGGGCGGGCCGGCGCTGTATCGAACGCTGGGCGGCACCGGCGGGGCGCTGGACGCGGCGCTGTCCTATTCCGGCTGGCTGTTCGCCGGCGCCATTCCGGTCTGGATCATCAACCTCATGTCGGCCGTGCTGCGCGGCATCGGCAATGTGCGGGTGCCGGCGCTGGTCACCCTGGTGGGGGCGGCGGTCATGATCCCGCTGTCGCCCTTCCTGATCTTCGGCATCGGGCCCATTCACGGCTTCGGTGTCGCCGGCGCCGGTATGGCGGTCAGCGGCTATTACACCGTGGCGGCGCTGGTGCTGCTGGCCTATATGGTGCGCGGCCGGTCGGGCCTGGTCCTGCGCCGGGTGCCGCTGGAGGGGCGGCTGTTCCGGGACATCCTGGGCGTGGGCATCGTCTCGGCCCTCAGCGCCTTGCAACTGAACCTGATCACCCTCCTGGTGACCGGCGCCGTCGGCCGCTTCGGGACGGAGGCGCTGGCCGGCTTCGGCATGGGCTCCCGCCTCGACTACCTGCTGATCCCGCTGCTGTTCGGCCTGGGTACGGCGGTGCTGACCTTGGTGGGCACAGCCATGGGAGCGGGCAACCAGGCCCGAGCGCGCCGTGTCGCCTGGATCGGCGCCCTGATGGGGGCCGCGGTGACGGAGATGATTGGCTTGGCCGTGGCGCTGTGGCCGTCCGCCTGGGTTGACCTGTTCAGCCACGACCCCGCCGTGTTGGCCCATGGCGCCCATTACCTGCGCACGGTGGGGCCGGTTTATGGCGCTGTGGGCCTGACCTTCATCCTTGGCTTCGCCTCTCAGGGCGGTGGCCGACCCCTGTGGGCTTTCCTGGCGGGTACGCTGCGCCTGATTGTCGCGGCGGGGTTGGGGTGGCTGGCGGTGGGTTTGGGCGCCGGCCTCGACATTTTGTTCAGCCTGGTGGCCGCGGCATCCCTGGCCTCCGCCGCGCTGTGTGTTGCCGCCACCCTCAGCGGCGCCATCTGGCGGCCGGGGCGGGAGTGATTCCATAAAGTTGTATTAACTGCATATTGCAATCATTTAAGTTGACTCCCGGGCGGCCTCGGGCCAGAAAAGTTCGGCCAATACAACGAAGCCGTGGCCTGACCATCCTGCCGCTCGGGAGGCGGCGCCCAGACGCTGGACCCGCCCCCCGGTCCGCAGGGACCGTGCTGTTTTTGACCATTCGATGATGTCAGGTCCCCGCCCCCAGGCGGGGCGGTCGCACCCGCGTGCCTTCCGCGACCCTTCGAAAACAGTGGCCCTTTCAAAACAGTGGGGAAAACAATGACGATCATCCAACCCTATGGCGTTGCCATCACCCAGGCCATCGCGAGCGGCGACCTGGAGGAAATGAAGCGGGCCAAGGCCCTGGCCGAGGACCATGTCCAGCGCTACGGCGATATCCCGACGCTGCTGACGCACCTGAAGGCGGCCATCGCTAAGCTCGAGGCCGGCAAGACGCCCTGATCCTGCCAGCCGGGACGGGGCCTTTTCATATCCGAAATCACAACTTATGAGGGAAATATCATGAGCCACATTCCCCTTTACGCCGTCGCCGCCACCCAGGCCATCGCCAAGGGCGACCTGGCGCACCTGAAGAGCCTGCACGCCGAGGCCGAGAAGCACCTGCAGGAATACGGTGACGTCGCCACCGTGCTGCAGCTGCTGAAGGTGGAAATCGCCAAGGCCGAGGCCGGCAAGCACTGATCCCAAGCGCCAAACCCGGGAGGAAAACCATGTCATCCCTTCACGTCCTTTACGGCGTTGCCATCACCGACGCCATCGCCAAGGGCGACCTGGCGGAGCTGAAGAAGCTGGCCGCCGAGGCCGAGGCGCATGTGCAGCAGTACGGCGACGTCCCCACCCTGCTGACGCACCTGAAGCTGGAGATCGCCAAGGCCGAGGCCGGCAAGCACTGATCCCAAGCGCCAAACCCGGGAGGAAAACCATGTCATCCCTTCACGTCCTTTACGGCGTTGCCATCACCGACGCCATCGCCAAGGGCGACCTGGCGGAGCTGAAGAAGCTGGCCGCCGAGGCCGAGGCGCATGTGCAGCAGTACGGCGACGTCCCCACCCTGCTGACGCACCTGAAGCTGGAGATCGCCAAGGCCGAGGCGCGCAAGCCCTGAGCCCGGTGTCGTCTTGAGGCCGGCCGGCGCTTTCGGGTGCCGGCCGCTTTCCCGCCTATTTTTCAAGGAACCCGCCCCATGGACATCAGCGCGTCCGCCCTGCCACCATCCCAGGAGGCGCCCGTCCGCTTCCGCCGAATGGAGGACCACCACAACCTGGTGCCGGTGCACGTGGTGTGGGAGATCACGCTGGCCTGCAATCTGAAGTGCCAGCACTGCGGCTCCCGCGCTGGCCGGCCCCGCGCCGATGAGCTGACGACGGCGGAGGCGCTGGACCTGGTGGACCAGCTGGCGGCCCTGGGCACGCGGGAGATGACCCTGATCGGGGGGGAGGCGTATCTGCGCCGCGACTGGATCGACATCGTGCGCCGCTGCCGTGCGCATGGTATGCGCACCGCCATCCAGACCGGCGCCCGCAACCTGACAGACGCCCGCCTGGACCAGGCGGTGGAGGCGGGCCTGCAGGGATTGGGCGTCTCCATCGACGGCCTGCCGGAGTTGCACGACCGGGTGCGCGGTGTCTCCGGCTCCTACGACCAGGCCATCAGCGCGCTGCGCCGGGCCAAGGTGCTGGGCCTGGACGTGTCGGTCAACACCCAGATCGGGCCGGAGACGCCGGCCCACCTGCCGGACCTGATGGACCGCATCATCGAAGCGGGCGCCACCCACTGGCAGATCCAGCTGACCGTGGCCATGGGCAACGCCGTCGATAACCCCGACCTGCTGTTGCAGCCCTATCAGCTGATCGACGTCATGCCGCTGCTGGCCCGCC
The DNA here is from genome assembly GCF_029594735.1 of Nitrospirillum amazonense. NCBI lineage: Bacteria > Pseudomonadati > Pseudomonadota > Alphaproteobacteria > Rhodospirillales > Azospirillaceae > Nitrospirillum > Nitrospirillum amazonense. The sequence goes on along the minus strand of NZ_JARPAF010000004.1, from coordinate 1,295,411 downwards.
TGTACCAGGAGGGGGTGGAGCGCGGGCTGCTGATGATCGTGGGCAACAACATCGGCTATTTCGGCCCCTATGAGCGCATGTGGCGCGGCTATGGCGACGAGACCATGCACTGGACCGGCTGCGCGGCCGGCCAGACCACCATCGGCATCGAGGCCGACGGCACCATCAAGGGCTGCCCCTCGCTGGCCACCTCGCTCTATTCCGCCGGCCATGTGCGCGACATGACGGTGGAGGACATCTGGCGCCATACCGAACGTATCAGCTTCGGCCGCCTGCGCTCGGTGGAGGAGATGTGGGGCTATTGCCGCACCTGCTACTACGCCGATGCCTGCCGCGCCGGCTGCACCTGGACATCCGAATCGCTGCTGGGCCGACGGGGCAACAACCCCTATTGCCACCACAGGGTGCTGGACCTGGCCAAGCATGGCCTGCGCGAGCGGGTGGTGAAGGTGAAGGAGGCGCCGCCGGAAAGCTTCGCCATCGGTGAATTCGCCCTGATCACCGAGGCCATCCCGGGCGTGACGGACGCCCCACCCCTGCCGGCGCACAACCCGGCCCAGGTACACATCCACCCCCGCGAACGCGCGGCGGGCGGCGGCACCACCCCGCCGAAGCTGGACGTCTGCCGGGGCTGCGACCAGTACATCTGGCCGCATGAAGAGACCTGCCCCCATTGCGGCTCAGACGTGGCCGCCGAGGCCGCCCGCCACGCGGAGGACACCGCCCGCCGCCGCGCCCTGATCGATCAGGCCAAACGCTTCCTGGCGGGGGTGCGGGCGGCGAGCGTGGCGGAGTAAGGGCTCACACCCCCGCCTGCAGGCCCTTCACGAACTCCGACAGGCCCACCTGGCGGCGGCGCACCAGGCGTTCGGCGGTCAGGATGGCGTGGGCCTTGGCGACGGAGCTGTCCACGTCGTTGTTGATGATGACGTAGTCGTACTCGGCCCAGTGGCTCATCTCGTTGGCCGCCTTGCTCATGCGCTTGGCGATCTCGGCCTGGCTGTCCTGGGCGCGGCTAGTCAGGCGGCGTTCCAGTTCGCGGGCCGACGGCGGCAGGATGAAGATGCTGACCAGATCGTCGCGGGCCTTTTCCTTCAGCTGCTGCGTGCCCTGCCAGTCGATGTCGAACAGCACGTCGCGGCCGCCGGCCAGCGCCTGCTCCACCGGCTCGCGCGGGGTGCCGTAGTAGTTGTCGAAGACCTTGGCGTATTCCAGCAGCTTGCCCTGGTTCACCATCAGGTCGAACTCGGTGAGGCTGGTGAAGTGGTAGTCCACGCCGGCCACCTCGCCCGGCCGCTTGGCGCGGGTGGTGGCGGAGACCGACATGGTCAGCTCATCGTCCTGCTCCAGCAGGCGGCGGGCGATGGTGGTCTTGCCCGCACCGGACGGCGAGGACAGCACCAGCATCAGGCCGCGGCGATGCATGTAGGGAGGCAGGGCGGGGGACGGGGCGTCGGCGGTCATGGGCGTACTCACTAGGGGGGGCGTGCTCATTCGATATTCTGAACCTGTTCGCGGAACTGCTCGATCGTGGCCTTCAAGGACAGACCGATGCGGGTCAGTTCCACGTCGGCGGACTTGGAACAGAGGGTATTGGCCTCACGGTTGAATTCCTGGCACAGGAAGTCCAGGCGCCGGCCCACGGCGGCCCCCTCGGCCAGCATGTCGCGGGCCTGGGCGATATGGGCGCGCAGCCGGTCCAGTTCCTCCTGCACGTCGGCCTTGGCGATCAGCAGGGCCGCCTCCTGGGCCAGTCGTTCCTCCGGCAGGGCCGGCACGGCGTCCAGCAGGGCCTGCACCTGGGCCTTCAGCTTGTCGCGGAGTGCCGCGGGCTGCAGCGCGGCGGTGCTGGCGGCGGCCTCGGTCAGCGACGCGATCTCATCCAGGTGGCCGGTCAGTACGGCGTGCAGGCGGGCACCCTCGGCGGCGCGGGCGCTGGCAAGGGCCAGGATGGCCTGCGTCACGGTCTTACCGATGGCAGCCTCAAGTTCCGCCCGTTCTTCCGGCTGTTCCGTCTCCTCGCCCGTGTCGATGACGCCGCGTACGGACAGCAGGGCGTCGATGCGGGGCGGGGCGGCGCCCGCCCCCTCGATCTCCCGCGCCAGTTCCAGCACCTGGGCCAGGAACTCGCGGTTCAGGCGCAGCGGCGCGGCGGCGGCGGTGCGGTTGACGGTCAGGTTCAGGGTGACGTTGCCACGGCGGATCAGGCGGTTCACCTCCGCACGGGCCAGGGCCTCGATGGCGTCGAAGCCGGAGGGCTGGCGGGTGCGCAGGTCCAGCGCGCGGCCATTGACGCTCTTCACCTCGACGATCCACGAGGTGCCGCCGGCGGCGCCTTCCGCGCGGGCGAAGCCGGTCATGCTGGCGAGGGGGGAAGTCTTGCTCAAAGGGCGGGTCCAAGGGAAGGAGGAGGGCGACAGGGACGCAATTTCCGCCGCGCTGCCGGCTGGACCGGCGGCGAGACATGCTGCATCGTCTTGAGGCTAGGGTTATAGCCCGTGGCGGCGGCGACAAACAAGCAAGGCCCGGGGGTGGGCCGGTTGCGGTAAGTGCGCGGCCACATTGACGATACGGGGACGAACGAAGGGGGAAGGGCGGTGCAGTCGCCGAACAGCATACTGATCACCGGCGCCTCCAGCGGCATTGGCGAGGCCCTGGCCCTGGCCTATGCGGCGCGAGGCCGCCAACTGTGGCTGACCGGCCGTGATTCGGCGCGGCTGGACGCGGTGGCCGAGGCCGCGCGCGCCAAGGGCGCCCGGGTGACGGCGGCGGCGCTGGACGTGCTGGATCGCCAGGCCCTGGCCGATTGGATCAAGGCGGCGGACGACGGCGTGCCCATCGACCTTGCCATCGCCAACGCCGGCATCTCCGGCGGCACCGGCGGCGGCGCCGCCGCCACCTCGGGTGAGACGGAGGAGCAGGCGCGCCGCATCCTGGCCGTGAACATCGAGGGCGTGCTGAACACCGTCCACCCCCTGATCCCCCGCATGGTCGCGCGCAAGCGCGGGCAACTGGCGCTGATGTCCTCGCTGGCCGCCTTCCGCGGCATGCCGGGGGCGCCCGCCTACTGTGCTTCCAAGGCGGCGGTGCGGTCATATGGCGAGGGCCTGCGGGGGGAACTGATGGGCAAGGGGGTGCAGGTCAACGTCATCTGCCCCGGCTTCGTGCGCAGCCGCATGACGGCGGTGAACAGCTTCCCCATGCCCTTCCTGATGGACGCGGACAAGGCCGCGCGCATCGTCGTGCGGGGCTTGGCCGCCAACCGGGCGCGCATCGCCTTCCCCTGGCCCACCTATGCTGTATCCTGGCTGCTGGGTGTTCTGCCCCCGGGCCTAACCGACGCCCTGCTGGCCCAGGCCCCGCGCAAGGTTTAGGGCGCCAGTCTGGCGATGGCGTCGGCCAGGCGGTCCAACTCAGCCTCCGTCGTCAGATAGCTCAGGGACGCGCGGGCGATTTCCGTCAGGCCCCGCGCTGTCATGTCCAGCGGCGTGTAGGGCACGCCGTTGGCGCCCAGGGTCAGGCCCTGGTCCATCAGCCGGGCGCGCACCGCCGAGCCGGCCAGGCCTTCCACCGTGAAGGACACCAGGCCGCTGCGCGTTTCCGGATCGCCGATGTCGCGCACAGTGACGCCGGGGATGGCGTCCAGTCGTCCGCGCAGGCCTTGCGCCAGATGGTGGATGCGGGCGCGGATGTGGTCGATGCCAAGAGCCAGAGCTTGCTCCAAGGCGTTGCCCAGGCCCAGCAGCAGGGCCACCGAGGCCTCCGACGATTCCAGGCGGCGGGCGTCATCGCGGGGCGACACCGGGCCATGGTCTGCCCCCCAATGCGTGGCCCAGGGCGAGGACTGCACGTCCAGCCAGGCCGGCGTGACCTTGTCCAGGAAATCGCGGCGGACATACAGCAGGGCGGTGCCGCGTGGCCCCCGCAGGTGCTTGCGCCCCGGTGCCTTCAGCATATCGCAGCCCAGCACCCGCACGTCTACGGGGATTTGCCCCACCACCTGGGCGGCGTCGATGACATAGGGGATGCCGGCGGCGCGGGTCACCCGGCCCACCGCCGCCGCGTCATTGACCAGGCCGCCATTGGCCGCCCCCCAGGTCAGGCTGACCAGCCGCACGCGGTCGTCGATCAGGCCGGCCAGGGCCTCGGCGTCCACCCGGCCGTCCTCCAGGCTGGGAATCACCTCCACTCCGGCGCCGGCGCGGGCGGCTTTGTCGCGCAGGGTGGTCAGGTTGCCGCCCCATTCCTGGCGGCCAACCAGAACGCGGTCACCGGGGCGCAAGGGCGGCAGGCTGGCGATGGCGGTGCCCCAGGCGGCGGATCCGCCGGTGGCGAAGGCGATTTCCTCCGGGGTGGCGTTCAGCAGGGTGGCCGCCGCCGCGCGCGTCCGGGCCACGCCGTCCGCCGCCATCACCGCCGCCTCCATGGGGCCGACCTCGGCCTCCAGGGCCAGATGATCGGTGATGGCCGCCAGCGTCTGGCGGGAGGACAGGCTGGCGCCGGCGTGGTTGAAGTGCACGCGGGGGCCCGTGCAGCCGGGCGTATCGGCGCGCAGCGCTTCGATCAGGGCATCGGTCAGGACGGGCATGGGGATCACTCCGCCAATTCGATGATGGCCTCGACCTCCACCGCCGCGCCGCGCGGCAGGGCGGCGGCACCGACAGCGGATCGGGCGTGGCGCCCGGCTTCGCCGAACACGGCCACCATCAGGTCCGACGCGCCGTTGGCCACCAGCGGCTGCTGGGTGAAGTCCGGCGCGCTGGCGACGAAGACGGTTAGCTTGAGCACCTGGCGCACCTTGGCCAGGTCGTCGCCGGCCGCCTTGGCGATATGGGCGATTACGTTCAGGGCCGCGGCCTGGGCCGCGCGCACGCCATCCTCCACCGCGACCTGGTCCCCCAGCCGGCCCTGGGCGCCCGCCGGATCGATCTGCCCCGCCACGAACAGCAAGGGGCCCACCCGGGTGGTGGAGACATAGTTGGCGGCAGGGCTGGAGGGCTGCGGCAGGGTCAGGCCCAGGGACTGGACCTTTCCGGCGATCGAGACGGGCATGGCGGCGGCATTCCTTGACGGCGGAATTCAATAATGTGGCGCCAGGATGCCCGCGGACAACGCTCGCCGCCAATTCAAAGGGGCACGGGGGAGCGATCGATCTGGCTCATGGGTCGGTCGCAGGTTACAGTCCGGTCCATGCGCCTGTCCCCCATCCTGCCGCCTCTGCCGGCCCTGCGCGCCTTCGAGGCGGCCGGCCGGCTGCTCAGTTTTCGCCAGGCGGGGGAGGAACTGCTGATCACCCAGAGCGCCGTCAGCCACCACATCCGCCAACTGGAGGACAGCCTGGGCGTGCCCCTGTTCCTCCGCCACGCCCGGGGCGTGACCTTGACGGAGGCGGGCGCCCAATATCTGGCGGCGGTGCGCCAGGCCTTCGGCCTGATCGCGGAGGCCACGCGCGACGTGCGGGCCCATGCAACGCGCCAGACGCTGCGGGTCAGCATGGTCCCGTCCTTCGCCGCCAACTGGCTGGTGCCGCGCCTGGACCGCTTTGCCGCCGCCCACCCGGACATCGACCTGGTCCTGGACCCCACGCTGCGCAAGGTGGACGTGCCGAATGGCGAGGCCGACATCGGCATCCGCTATGGCGCGGGGCCGGAGCCCGGTGACGGCTTGGCGGGCCGGTTGCTGCACATGGACCGCCTGGCACCCGTGGCCGCACCCGCCCTTCTGCGGCGTGGGCCGCCGCTCCGGGCGCCAGGTGACCTTCTTGCCCATCCGCTGCTGTTCACCATCCGCCCGCTGGAGTGGCGGGTGTGGGCGGCGGCGGCGGGCGTGGAGTTGCAGGCGGCCCGCACGGTGCAGCTCACCGACTACAACATCGTGCTGCAGGCGGCGGTGGAGGCGCAGGGCATCGCCATGGGCCGGGCTCTGTTGGTCCAGGATCGCGTGCGGGCCGGCACGTTGGTGTCGTTGTTCCCGGAGGTGGTGGTGGAGACGCCCCAGGTGGCCCACTGGCTGGTCTGGGCATCGGCGCGGGCGCCGACGCCGGCCATGACGGCCTTCACCGACTGGGTCGTGGCGGCGGTGGCTGATGCCGCCCCGGCCGCCTCCGGCGGCATGCTTGATGTCGCCCTGGCCGCCTCTGGCGGCATGCTTGATGTCGGGGGAAACGGTCTCTAGACTGCAAACATAAGTCGTGGTGGTCCTGCGACGATCTTGGGGTGCTCTGTCCACTGCCTGGGCGTCTTGGGGTTGGTTGGGGAACAGGCTCCTTGGCATCACATGCAGATGGTCGACCGGATCGGGACACGGGCGTGGGTGCAGCCAAGCTGCGTACGCTGGAACTTGGCCGTTTCCTTGCCGCGACCATCATCGTCCTGACTCACCTCCTCCTGTGGGTGAACAAGCTGGCGGCCCCGGGCACGGATCCGCTCTTGGGCGGATGGCGGCCTCCCGGGGCGTTCGGCGTGACTTATTTCTTCGTGCTGTCCGGCTTTGTCATGATGACGGCGCATCACCGGGATTGGGGCGACGCCGCCGCCGCGCCGCGCTTCTGGTGGCGGCGGCTGTGCCGCATCTATCCCACTTATTGGTTGGCCTTGCTGATCCCGGTTTACTACCTGCACAGCACCGTGGCGCCGGCGTCGCTGGCGCAGATGTATCTGCTCTCGCCCTGGCACGATAAGGATTTCATTCCCGCCGCCTGGTCGTTGCGCCATGAGCTGGTGTTCTATTTCTTCTTTGGCTTGGCGCTGATGCCGCGCGTTGGCCGTCCCATCCTGGCCCTCTGGATCGGCGCCACCCTTTGGCGGTGGGTGCCGTGGCCGGCGCTGGACATGCTGCGCCTGCCGCATCCCACCTGGCTCAATCACGTGGTGGAAACCTATTTGGGCGAGCGGCTTTTCAGTTACTTCAATTTTTATTTCATCGCGGGGCTGGCCGCCGGCTGGATCTTCCTCAAACGCCGCCCGGGTCCCCGGGCCAGCTTGGCCCTGGTGGCGCTGGGCGTGGTGACCATCCTGGCGACGTTGCCGGAGATCGATTGGGGCAGGGACTATGGGACGCCGGCCATGATGATGCGGATGTCCGTCCTGTTCGCCGTCACGCTGCTGGGCCTGGCGGGGCTGGAACGTCATGGCATGCTGCGACTGGGCCGCTTCGCCGATCGGGCGGGCGCCTTGTCCTATCCCCTCTATATTCTTCACATGCCGCTGCTACTGGCGCTGGAATTGAACCTGCCGGCGTTCACTGCGGGCGGATGGGCCCTGCGCGGGCTTTTCCTCGCCGGCCTCTTGCTGCTCTATGCCGCTTCCCTGCTGGTCAGCCTCACGTTTGACCAGCCGATGCAGCGCGCGTTGCGTGCCCTTGGGCGGTATGTGGGGGGACTGAGGGCGCGGCCAGCGGCCGATTCCCTTCCCGGGGAGGCGGTGGCGCCGCAGCGCCCCAACTTCTGACGCGTCGCGCCTCAGTCCCGCGTATAGCCCCATACCGCCGCCGGCGGAATGTTGGAGACGGCCCAGCCCAGGCGCTTGCCCGACAGGTGCAGGGCCTGGCGGCGCAGGGGGGAGCGCAGGGAATAGGTGAAGGACAGGAATTGCCGGCCCTTAGGCATGACGGCATAGGCCTCATCCATGATAAGGCGCTGCGCTTCCGCCGGGATCAGGATCATGGGGATGCCGCAGACGATGGTGCCGACCTTGCCCACCCATTGCGGCGGCAGCAGGCTGCGCACGTCCTTCACATCGCCCAGCAGCACGGTGACGCCGGGGAACTTGGCCGTCATGTAGGCGTGCAGTTCCTTGTCCCGCTCGATGACGAACAGGCGCGAGGCGGGGATGCCGGAGTCCAGCAGGGCCTTGGTGATGGCGCCCGTGCCGCCACCATACTCCACCACGATCTCATCCGCCTCGCGCCGCACATGGCGGGCCATCAGGCGACCCAGCGACGGTGCCGAGGGGGTGATGGAGGCGATGGAGACGGGGTTGGCGGCCCAGCGGCGGAAGAACAGCCAGGCGGGATTCTCATTGGCCGGGCTCTGCGCCCGGGGGGAATGGCCGCGCGGATGGCAGCTCTGGGCGGAACCCCGGGCGGCGAACTTCTTGCCGTTCAAGGTCGTCTCGGCGCGGTCGGTCGGCATGATTCAGGCGTTCCTCAGCATCGGCATTCCAGCGGCGGTGCGCCCAAACCGGGGCGTCAAGGCTCTGTTCAGGTCGGTACTCGGGGGGCCCAGGCCCCCGAAACGGTCGCGTGCACGGAACATAGGGGCAGAGATGGCATGCACCGCCCCGATTTGCAATGACGGGTGTGTTACACCCCCGTTTCCGTTACGCAATTCCGGATTAGACTTTAGGGGCGGGGTGCGGCGGTGGGGCGCAGGGCACGGGCGCTGGGCGGCATCGTGTGTTGGCTCATGCCCCTGCCGCCATCGCTTCCTCCAGCTGTTCCGACAGGGTCAGCCAGGCTTCTTCGGCGGCGTCCAGGTCCTTCTGCACCTGGCCCAGCTCGATCTGCAGCTTGGTCACAGCCTCCTTCGGACCCTGGTACAGGGCGGGGTCGGCCAGCTTCTCGTCCAGCTTGGCCTTCTTGGTGCCCAGCTGGCCCATGCGCTTTTCCGCGTCCTCCACCTTGCGGCGCAGGGGGGCCAATTGCTGGCGCAGCTCGGCGGCGGCCCGCCGCTCTTCCTTGCGGTCACGGCCGGCGGCGGGGGTGACGTCGCGTGAGGCGCTGTCGCTGCGCCGCTGGTCCAGCAGCCAGGCGCGGTATTCGTCCAGGTCGCCGTCATAGGGCTTGCACGTGCCGTCGGCCACCAGCCACAGCCGGTCGGCCGTCAGTTCCACCAGGTGGGGGTCGTGGCTGATGAGGATGACGGCGCCCTGATAGCCGTTGATGGCCTCCACCAGGGCCTCGCGGCTGTCGATGTCCAGGTGGTTGGTCGGCTCGTCCAGCAGCAGGATGCCCGGCGCCTCGCGGCTCATCAGCGCGAACAGCAGCCGCGCCTTTTCCCCGCCCGACAGGTCGCGGATCAGGGTGTCGGCCTTCACCTGGGGGAAGCCGAAGCGGCCCAGGTGGTTGCGCACCTGCTGCTCGGTGGTCCCCTTCATGGCGGCCTGGGTCTGCTGCACCGGCGTCCAGGCCAGGTTCAGCTCTTCCGCTTGGTGCTGGGCGAAGTAGCCGACCTTCAGCTTGGAGGAGCGTCGGACCTCGCCGCCCATGGGGGCCAGCCGCCCGGCCAGCATCTTCACCAGCGTGGACTTGCCGTTGCCGTTGGCGCCCAGCAGGGCGATGCGGTCCTCGGGATCGATGCGCAGGTTCAGGTTGCGCAGGATGGCCTTGTCGCCATAGCCGACGACGGCGCCGTCCATGTTGATCAGCGGTGGCGACAACTCCTCGGGTGAGGGGAAGTCGAACCGGGTGCGGTGCTCCTCCAGCACGGTGATGGCCGGGCCCAGCTTCTCCAGCGCCTTCAGGCGGCTTTGCGCCTGCTTGGCCTTGGTGGCCTTGGCGCGGAAGCGGTCCACAAAGTCCTGCATATGTTTGCGCTGGGCTTCCTGCTTGGCCGACTGGGCCTTCAGGTTCTCCAGTTTGGCGGCGCGCACGGTGACGAACTGGTCATAGCCGCCGCTGTAGGCGGTCAGCTTCTGCTGATCCAGGTGGATGGTCGTGGTCGGGACCTTGTTCAGCAGCTCCCGGTCATGGCTGATCAGCAGGATGGTGTGGGGGTAGTTCTTGAGATAGCTCTCCAGCCACACCGTGGCTTCCAGGTCCAGATGGTTGGTCGGCTCGTCCAGCAGCAGCAGGTCGGGCTGGGTGAACAGCACGCCGGCCAGCGCCACGCGCATGCGCCATCCGCCGGAGAAGTCGGCGCACGGCCGTTGCTGCGCTGCCGCGTCGAAACCCAGGCCGGACAGGATCTGCGCCGCCCGTGCTTCCGCCGAATGGGCACCGATGTCGGCCAGGCGGGTATGCACCTCCGCGATGCGTGTGGGATCGGTGGCGGTCTCGGCCTCCGCCAGCAGGGCGGTGCGTTCGGTGTCCGCCGCCATGACCGTGTCCAGCAGGCTGGTGGCGCCGGCAGGCACCTCCTGCCGCACCATGCCCATGCGCACGCCGCCGGGTAGGGTGATCTCCCCACCGTCGGGGTGCAGCTCTCCCGCAATCAGCTTGAACAGGGTGGACTTGCCTGTGCCGTTGCGCCCCACCAGCGCCACTTTGTGGCCCTTGGGCACGACGACGGAGGCCTGGTCCAGAAGGGTGCGGCCGGCGATGCGGTAGGTGAGGTCGGTGATGGTCAGCATGGCGGCCCTCTTAGCATGAGGCGCGCATGGATGGCAGGGGCGAATGGACAAGACGACGCGACTGAGGCGGTTGCAGATTCAGCCTGCCTTGCCGGTCGTTGTGCTACGATACCGCCGGGTCCCTCAGGACAGAAGGTCGTTTTCATGGCGCTGACAGACGATCCCGTTCTCTACCGTTTCCGTTCCGCCATTGATGAGATGTATGGCGACCGGCTTGACCGTGTGGTGCTTTTCGGTTCCCGCGCCCGGGGGGACGCGCGGGCGGATTCCGACTACGATGTGGCTATATTCCTGAAATCCCTCACCGATCGCTGGAAGGAACTGGATCGGCTGGCGGCCTTGCGGGTGCGCATGATTGATGCAACCGGCGCGTTCTTTGACGCCAAGCCCTATCTCGCGTCGGCTTATAATGAACGCACGCCGTTGATGCATGAAATCCGGCAGGATGGCGTCTTCTTATGACGCCAGAGGCTGAGCAGTTTCTGGCCAAGGCGCGTCATCTACTGGATGAGACGGCTACCATGCTGCGCGGCGGCCTGAACGATGCCGCCGGCCGCAACGCGTATCTTGCGGCTTACCATGCATTTTCGAGCACACCGGTAAGATCGCGAAGACCCATAACGGGGTTCAGACGGAATTCCTGCGTTTGACCAAAGATGACCAGCGGTTGGCCCCGGAAATGCGTATCTTCCTGTCACAAGCCTACAATCTCAAGGCGATCGCGGATTATGAAACCGGACCCGACGCTGAGGTCGGGTCTCAGCGAGCCGCGCAGGCGGTGGAGGGTGCCAAATTGTTCGTCGTTCAAGTGATTAGCTTGATTGAGACCTTTTGAACCCCGACACTCTCCCCCGCGCACATGCCCCCGTTGCCGGTGTGGCACATGAACCTTGGGTTACGGCAGTTGCAGCCCCGCGTGCGCCCGTATATAACGCCGCCACTTTCGAGATTCCTCGTATCAAATCCCAGGAGATCCGGCCATGGCCGTCGAACAGACCTTCTCGATCATTAAGCCCGACGCCACCCGTCGCAACCTGACCGGCAAGATCAACGCCAAGTTCGAGGAAGCCGGTCTGCGCATCGTCGCGCAGAAGCGCATCCAGATGACCAAGCAGCAGGCCGAGAAGTTCTATGAGGTGCACGCCGCCCGCCCGTTCTACGGCGACCTGGTGTCCTTCATGACCTCCGGCCCGGTGGTCGTGCAGGTCCTGGAAGGTGAGAACGCCGTGGCCCGCAACCGCGAGATCATGGGCGCCACCAACCCGGCCAACGCCGACGCCGGCACCATCCGCAAGGAATTCGCGGAATCGATCGAAGCCAACTCCGTCCACGGCTCCGACAGCCTGGAGAACGCGAAGATCGAGATCGCCTACTTCTTCGCCGGCACCGAGATCGTCGGCTGACCGCCGGCGTCACGGATGACGATCTAAGGAAAGCGGCCCTGGGGATGCCTCAGGGCCGCTTTTCTTTTGTCCGCGCCGGCCCCTCCTGGGTGTCAGGGCGGCGGCAACCATGGGTTTAGGGGATTGGAAACGGTGGGATTTTGCCATTAAATTAGGCAGCGGCAGGCGCTGGCGCGGTTTTGCGCATTTTTCTGGCCGCGCGGTCAAAAAAAACCTGACCAAATGGTCAAATTCATGTCACTCTCCATTCCATAAATTACGGGCTATAGAATACGGGTCCGCCTGGCCGACAGGGGCCGGGCGCCTGCTGGGAGAGTGGCTTTGGCACAGCGTCAAGACGGCTTCGGCATCCATCCCTCCATCCCCTACGCGGCCCCTGACGGCCGTGGGGCCGGCCCGGGCTTGAGCGGCAGCGTTCCGAACAACATGGACGCCTTCTGGATGCCGTTTACGGCCAACCGCCAGTTCAAGAAGGCGCCGCGGCTGTTCGTGGGTGCCAAGGACATGCACTACACCACCGACGACGGGCGCCAGGTGCTGGACGGCACCGCCGGCCTGTGGTGCGTGAACGCCGGCCATTGCCGGCCTGAGATCGTTCAGGCGGTACAGGCTCAGGTGGCGGCCATGGACTACGCCCCCGCCTTCCAGATGGGCCATCCGGGCGCCTTCGAGCTGGCGGCGCAACTGGCGGCCCTGCTGCCCACCGGCATGGACAAGGTGTTCTTCACCAATTCCGGTTCCGAATCCGTGGACACCGCGCTGAAGGTGGCGCTCGCCTACCATCGCGCCCGGGGGGAGGGGACGCGCACCCGCTTCATTGGGCGCGAGCGCGGCTACCACGGCGTGGGCTTCGGCGGTATCTCCGTCGGCGGCATCGTCACCAACCGCAAGTTTTTCGGGCCCATGCTGGCCGGCGTCGACCATCTGCCGCACACCCATGACAAGGCACACCAGGCCTTCACCAAAGGCCAGCCGGAATGGGGCGCGCACTTGGCGGATGAGCTGGAGCGCATCGTCACCCTGCACGACGCCTCCACCATCGCCGCCGTGATCGTGGAGCCGGTGGCGGGGTCCACCGGCGTGCTGCTGCCGCCCAAGGGCTATCTGGAAAAGCTGCGGGCCATCTGCGACCGCCACGGCATCCTGCTGATCTTCGATGAGGTCATCACCGGCTTTGGCCGCCTGGGCGCGCCCTTCGCCACCGACTATTTCGGCGTGGTGCCGGACATCATCACGGCGGCCAAGGGGCTGACCAACGCCACGGTTCCCATGGGCGCGGTATTCTTCAAGAACCACATCTACGACGCCTTCATGACCGGGCCGGAGAACGCCATCGAGCTGTTCCACGGCTACACCTATTCCGGCCACCCGCTGGCCACCGCCGCCGGGCTGGCGACCCTGAAGATCTACAAGGAAGAGGGGCTGCTGACCCGGGGGGCGGAACTGGCGTCCTATTGGCAGGAGGCGGCGCACAGCCTGCGCGGCCTGCCCCATGTCATCGACGTGCGCAACCTGGGCCTGATCGCCGGCATCGAGCTGGAGCCCATCGCCGGCAAGCCCACGGCGCGCGCCTTCGACGCCTTCCTGCGCGCCTTCGAGAAGGGTCTGCTGATCCGCACCACCGGCGACATCATCGCCCTGTCGCCGCCGCTGATTATCGAGAAAAGCCACATCGACCAAATCTTCGGCACGCTGGCCGAGGTGCTGCGGGAACTGCCGTGAGGATTGACGACCCAAAGGCGACGAATGGCTTGGCAGAAAATAAAGATCGAAAAATAAAACGAACAAAGGCATACGCCTGCGACACGCGTACCTCTGAACAGGATCGCCGGAAACGCACGACCGTTCCGGCGGTGGCCCAGTAAAGGGCGGGAAAAGACGGGAGCAGTAGATGAGTGGCGTAAACGGGGCCGCCCACAGTAACCAGCTTAGCCTGGACCGGGACTTGGTCTCCCCCTTCACCGCCCTGCAGGCCATGGCGGAGAGCAGCCGGTGTCTCTATTGTTACGAGGCGGCCTGTGTTACGGCCTGCCCCACCGCGATCGACATTCCGGGCTTCATCCGCAAGATCGGCACCGGCAATGTGAAGGGGGCCGCCCGCACCATCCTGGACGCCAACATCATGGGCGGCACCTGCGCCCGCGCCTGCCCGACGGAGGTGCTGTGCGAGCAGGCCTGCGTGCGCAACAAGGCGGAGGCGGAACCGGTGCTGATCGGCAGGCTGCAACGCTATGCCACCGATGTGCTGTTCAAGGCGGGCGTGCAGCCCTTCACGCGACAGGCGCCGACCGGCAAGCATGTCGCGGTGGTGGGCGGCGGCCCGGCCGGCCTCGCCTGCGCCCACCGGCTGGCCCTGCTGGGGCACGAGGTCACGGTGTTCGAGGCCCGGGCCAAGGCCGGCGGCCTGAACGAATATGGCCTGGCCGCCTACAAGATGGTCGATGATTTCGCCCAGCGCGAGGTGGACTTCATCCTGTCCCTGGGCGGCATCACGGTGAAGACGGGCGTGGCCCTGGGCCGCGACGTCACGCTGGCCCAACTGCGCCAGGACCATGACGCCGTGTTCCTGGGCCTTGGTTTGGCGGGCATCAACACCTTGGGCGTGGCCGGCGAGAATTTGGCCGGTGTGGCCGACGCGGTGGACGTCATCGCCGCGCTGCGTCAGCGGGCCGCCCCGCCGGTGGCCCTGGCCGGCCCCCTGGCTGGGCGCCGGGTGGTGGTCATTGGTGGCGGCAACACGGCGGTGGACGCCGCCATCCAGTCGCTATGCGCGGGGGCGGCGGAGGTCACCATGGCTTACCGCCGGGGCACGGCCGAGATGGGCGCCACCGGGCATGAGCAGGATCTGGCCCGCACCCAGGGGGTGGTCCTGCGCACCTGGCTGGCGCCGCGCGAGATCCTGGGGGCCGGCGGCGCCGTCAGCGGCATCGTGCTGGAACGCATGGCGATGGACGCCGGCCGCCTGGTCGGGACCGGCGAGACGGTGACCATCCCTTGCGACGTGGTGCTGAAGGCCGTAGGCCAGAAGCTGGCGCCCGGCGGGTTGGACGGCCTGGCCGTGGCGGGGGGCCGCATCCAGGTGGACGAGACCCTGGCCACCAGCCTGCCCGGCGTCTATGCCGGCGGCGATTGCATCAAAAGCGGCGAGGACCTGACCGTGCAGTCCGTGGCGGACGGCAAGGCGGCGGCCTTCGCCATCGACGCTTATCTCAAGGCTTGAGCAGGGAGGGACGACCCATGGCCGATCTTCGCGGCACCATCGCCGGCATCAAATCGCCCAACCCGTTCTGGCTGGCCTCCGCCCCGCCCACGGACAAGGAATACAACGTCGTCCGGGCCTTCAAGGCCGGTTGGGGGGGTGTGGTGTGGAAGACCCTGGGCGAGGACCCGCCCGTGGTCAACGTCAGCAGCCGCTATGGCGCCCTGCTGGACAGCAACCGCACCATGATCGGCTTCAACAACATCGAGCTGATCACCGACCGCCCGCTGGAGGTAAACCTGCGGGAGATCGCGGCGGTGAAGAAGGCCTGGCCGGACCGCGCCGTCGTCGTCTCCCTCATGGCGGTGATGACGGAAGAGGCGTGGGCCGGCCTGGCGCGGCGCATCGAGCCGACGGGCGCCGACGGGCTGGAGCTGAACTTCGGCTGTCCCCACGGCATGTGTGAGCGCGGCATGGGCTCCGCCATCGGCCAGGTGCCGGAAATGGTGGAGCAGGTGACCCGCTGGGTGAAGAACGCCACCCGCCTGCCGGTGATCGTGAAGCTGACGCCCAACATCACCAACGTGCTGTGGTCGGCGGAAGCGGCCAAGCGCGGCGGGGCCGATGCCGTGTCGCTGATCAACACCATCAATTCCATCGCCTCCATCGACCTGGACGCCATGGCACCCACGCCCACCGTGGGCGGCAAGGGCACCCACGGCGGATACTGCGGCCCGGCGGTGAAGCCCATCGCGCTGAACATGGTGGCGGAGATCGCGCGAAATCCGGACACGCGGGGCCTGCCCATCTCCGGCATCGGCGGCATCGGCACCTGGCGCGACGCGGCGGAGTTCCTGGCCCTGGGCTGCGGTTCCGTCCAGGTCTGCACCGCCGCCATGACCTACGGCTTCCGTATTGTCGAGGACATGATCGACGGGCTGTCGGCCTGGATGGATGAGAAGGGCTATCGCACCCTGGCCGATTTCCAGGGCCGCGCCGTGCCCAACGTCGTCAACTGGAACGACCTGAACATGAACTTCGTCACCAAGGCGAAGATCGACCAGGATTTGTGCATAGACTGCGGCCGCTGCCACATCGCCTGCGAGGACACCTCGCACCAGGCCATCCGCATCCTGCCCGGCGACGGCAAGCGCCTGTTCGAGGTGGTGGATGAGGAATGCGTAGGCTGCAACCTGTGCGCCCATGTCTGCCCCGTGCCGGACTGCATCACCATGCATGAGCAGGAGACGGGCCGTCCCTACCTGACCT
Organism: Nitrospirillum amazonense; assembly: GCF_029594735.1. Lineage (NCBI taxonomy): Bacteria > Pseudomonadati > Pseudomonadota > Alphaproteobacteria > Rhodospirillales > Azospirillaceae > Nitrospirillum > Nitrospirillum amazonense. Next base: position 1,279,251 of record NZ_JARPAF010000004.1, on the reverse strand, counting down.
GGCCGGAGCATCCGCAGAACCCCGCCCGCGTCCTGCCGCCAAAAGCCGCCGAATAAGCTGGAGCGTTTGCGATATGAGCACGGAAGCAAAATTCGGAACGAACGTCGCCATCAATGGCAGCCGGCTGTGGGACAGCCTGATGGAGATGGCCAAGATCGGCGCCACGCCCAAGGGCGGCGTCTGCCGCCTGGCCCTGACGGACCTGGACAAGCAGAGCCGCGACCTGTTCGTGCGCTGGTGTGAGGATGCCGGCTGCACCATCACGGTGGACGCCATCGGCAACATCTTCGCCCGCCGCCCCGGCCGCAATAACGCGCTGCCGCCCATCCTGATGGGCAGCCACCTGGACAGCCAGCCCACGGGCGGCAAGTTCGACGGCGTTTATGGCGTGCTGGCCGGGCTGGAGGTGGTGCGCACCCTGAACGACCTGAACTACCAGACCGAGGCGCCCATCGAGGTCGTGGCCTGGACCAATGAGGAAGGGTCCCGTTTCGCACCGGCCATGGTGGCATCGGGCGTTTTCGCCGGCACCTTCGATCTGGAGTATGGCCTGTCGCGCAAGGATCTGGACGGCAAGACCATGGGGGAGGAGCTGGCGCGCATCGGTTACGCCGGCGACGCTCCCATTCGCGGCCGCGACCTGGGCGCCTACTTCGAGGCGCATATCGAGCAGGGGCCCATCCTGGAGGCGGAGGACAAGACCATCGGCGTGGTCACCGACTGCCAGGGCCAGCGCTGGTATGAGGTCACCTTCACCGGGCAAGAGGCCCACGCCGGCCCTACGCCCATGAGCCGCCGGCGCGATGCCCTGCTGGGCGCCGCGCGCGTGGTGGACGCGGTCAACCGTATCGGCCTGGAACACGCCCCCTTGGCCTGCGCCACCGTGGGCCTGATGCAGATCCACCCCAATTCCCGCAATGTCATCCCTGGCCGGGTGTTCTTCACCGTCGACTTCCGCCACCCCGACGACGCCGTGCTGGCGGAGATGGACGCCAAGTTGCGTAACGCGGTTACACGAGTCGCCCAGGAAATCGGCCTGGAAACGGAATTCGAGCAGATTTGGTACTATGCCCCGGTGAAGTTCGACGCGGGTTGCGTCGATGCCGTGCGCGGCGCCGTGGCGGAATTGGGCTACAGCAACCGCGACATGGTGTCCGGGGCGGGGCACGACGCCTGCTACCTCGCCCGTGTAACCCCGACATCGATGATCTTCATTCCTTGTGTGGACGGCATCAGCCATAACGAGATTGAACACGCGCATCCGGAATGGTGTGAGGCTGGGTGCAATGTTCTGTTGCGGGCCGTGGTGGCCAAGGCCGACGCCACCTGACCCGCTTTCCAGGCAATGGGTCGAGGGGTTGGGAGTACAGATGGCGCAGGGTGTTGGGGGAGCGTCCAAGAAGGACCAGAAGACGGTACGGGCGGACGCGTCGGCCGCGGCGCCCGAGGGCGGGATTCGGCGGGAGAACCTGCGGCGCATCCTGACGGCGGCGGAACAGGTGTTCGCCGAGCAAGGTTACGGTGGCGCCACCACGGCGGCCATCGCGCTGCGCGCCGGCCTGCCCAAGGCCAACGTGCATTATTATTTCAGCACGAAGCACGACCTGTACCGCGCCGTGCTGGCCGATATCCTGAAGCAATGGCTGGACCCCCTGGCCCACGTCACGCCGGACAGTGACCCGGCCCAGGCGCTGGCGGGTTACATCCGCGCTAAGATGCGGGCCACGCGCGACCGCCCGGTGGTGTCCAAGGTCTTCGCCAGCGAGATCATCCACGGTGCCGCCGAGATCGAAGGTTTCCTGACGTCCGACCTGAAGAAACTGGTTGATGAGAAGTCGGCCGTGCTGGACGGCTGGATCGCCGAGGGCCGCATGGCGCCGGTGGATACCCGGCACTTCTTTTTCTTCATCTGGGCGGTGACCCAGCACTACGCCGACTTCGACGCCCAGGTGCGGGCCGTGCTGGGCCGCAAGAAGCTGACCCGTCGCGACTTCGACGCCATCACGGTGGAGGTCGTGCGCTTCATCCTGCGGGGTGCCGGGCTGTCGCTGCCCGCCGCTTAGTCCATTGAGAAGGGAGTTACCCATGACCACCACCCCCTCCGCCCGCACCCTGATCCGGGGCGGCACCGTGGTCACCGCCGACCAGACCTTCCGCGCCGATGTCTACGCCGAGGATGGGGTGATCAAGGCGGTAGGACCGGACCTGGACGCGCCGGCGGGCGTGACGGTGGTGGATGCTGGCGGCTGCTACGTCATGCCAGGCGGCATCGACCCGCACACGCACATGCAGTTGCCCTTCATGGGCACGGTGGCCAGCGATGATTTCTATACCGGCACGGCGGCGGGCCTGGCCGGCGGCACCACCATGATCATCGACTTCGTCATCCCCAACCCCAAGCAGAACGTGATGGAGGCCTACCGCACCTGGCGCGGCTGGGCGGAGAAGGCGGCGGCCGATTATTCCTTCCACGTCGCCATCACCTGGTGGGACGACAGCGTGCACGCCGACATGGGCACCCTGGTGCGTGAGCACGGCGTGAACAGCTTCAAGCACTTCATGGCCTACAAGAACGCCATCATGTGCGATGACGAGGTGCTGGTGAACAGCTTCACCCGTGCCCTGGAACTGGGGGCCATGCCCACCGTCCATGCCGAGAACGGCGAGCTGGTGTTCCAACTGCAGAAGCAGCTGCTGGCCCAGGGCCTGACCGGCCCCGAGGCCCACCCCCTGTCCCGCCCCACGGCGGTGGAGGGGGAGGCGGCCAACCGCGCCATCCAGATCGCCAAGGTGCTGGGTGTGCCGCTGTACATCGTGCATGTCAGCTGCCGCGAGGCGCTGGAGGCCATCGCGCGCGGCCGCATGGACGGCCACCGCGTCTATGGCGAGGTGCTGGCCGGCCACCTGCTGGTGGACGACAGCGTCTACCGCCATCCCGATTTCGAGGTGGCGGCCGCCTATGTCATGAGCCCGCCCTTCCGTCCCAAGGAGCATCAGGCGGCCCTGTGGCATGGCCTGCAATCGGGCACCCTGCACACCACCGCCACCGACCATTGCTGCTTCTGCGCGCCGCAGAAAGCCGCCGGCCGCCATGATTTCACCCGCATCCCCAACGGGACGGGCGGGGTGGAGGACCGCATGGCCGTGCTGTGGCATCACGGGGTGAACAGCGGCCGGCTGACCATGAACGAATTCGTCAAGGTCACCTCGGCCAACGCCGCGCAGATCTTCAACATCTACCCGCGCAAGGGTTCGGTCGCCGTCGGTGCCGACGCTGACCTCGTGGTGTGGGACCCGGCGGCCACCAAGACCATCTCCGCCAAGACCCATCACCAGAACGTGGACTACAACATTTTCGAGGGCATGGAGGTGAAGGGCCTGCCGCGCGTGACCCTGACCGCCGGCCGCGTCGCCTGGCAGGACGGCGACCTGCGGGCTGTGCGCGGCGCCGGCCGCCACGTCAACCGCCCGGCCTTCGCCCCCGGCTTCGACGCCGCCGCCAAGCGCAAGGAGGCCCTGAAGCCCACGGGGGTAGACCGGGGCTGAGTGGCCCTAATTTTTCTCAAAAAATAAGAAAATGAGAACGGGATTGGGATTGCCGCAGGTATAAGCAACCATAAGGTTGGGCTGGGGGCACATATGGGCACAGGGCACGGGGTCGATACGACCTCCGAAATCTGGAATGCGGATCTGGCGCCGGTGGATGCGGCTCACCGCACCTGGCGATGGATACACTTCGCGGCGCTGTGGGTGGGCATGGTCATGTGCATCCCCTCCTACATGCTGGCGTCGGGCCTGATCGAACAAGGCATGTCGGCGTGGCAGGCCGTCGGCACGGTGCTGCTGGGCAACCTGATCGTGCTGGTGCCCATGCTGCTGGTGGGCCATTCCGGCGCCAAGTACGGCGTGCCCTTCGCCGTCATCGTCCGCTCTGCCTTCGGGGTGCGCGGCAACAAGCTGCCCGCCCTGCTGCGCGCGCTGATCGCCTGTGGCTGGTTCGGTATCCAGTGCTGGGTGGGCGGCAGCGCCATCTACGCCATCGGCAACATCCTGACCGCGGGCGCGCTGGACGGGGCCAAGCTGGGCTGGGTCGGCATCAACGCCGGCCAGCTGGTGTGCTTCTTCCTGTTCTGGGCCCTGCACCTCTATTTCATTGCCAAGGGGCCCGAATCCATCCGCTGGGTGGAGACGGTGACGGCGCCCCTGAAGATCCTGATCATCCTGGCGCTGCTGTGGTGGGCCTATGACAAGGCCGGCGGTTTCGGCAGCCTGCTGTCCGCTCCGTCGCAGTTCGGCTCCGGCGGCGCCAAGGAGGGCGGGTTCTGGGCGGCCTTCCTGCCGGGCCTGACGGCCATGGTGGGGTACTGGTCCACCCTGGCCATCAACATCCCGGACTTCACCCGCTTCGCCCGCAGTCAGAAGGACCAGTACCAGGGCCAGGCGCTGGGTCTGCCGCTGCCCATGGCGGGCCTGGCCTTCATCAGTGTGGCCGTGACGTCGGCGACCATTACCGTCTATGGCAAGGCCATCTGGGATCCGGTGGACCTGGCCGGCCGGATGGAGGGCTTTGCCGTCGCCATCGGCCTCGCCATCATCGTCATCGACACGCTGTGCGTGAACCTGGCGGCCAACACCGTGGGGCCGGCCTACGACTTCGCCGCCATCTTCCCCCGGGCGGTGAACTTCAGCCGCGGCGGCTACATCACCGCCGCCATCGGCGTCATCATGATGCCGTGGAAGCTGATCGAGAGCACCGAGGGTTACATCTTCACCTGGCTGCTGGGCTATGGCGCTCTGCTGGGGCCGCTGCTGGGCATCATGCTGGCCGACTATTGGCTGGTGCGCCGCGCGCGCCTGAGCCTGGAGGGCCTGTTCGACCTTGACGGACCCTACGCCTACAGCGGCGGCTGGAACCTGACGGCCCTGGCGGCCTTCGTCCTCGCCGTGCTGCCCAATATCCCGGGCTTCCTGCACACCGCCTTCCCGGCGGCCTTCGCCGGCGTGCCGGCCTTCTTCCAGGCCATCTACAGCTACGCCTGGTTCACTGGCCTGTTCATTTCCACCATCCTGTACGCCGCGCTCATGCGCCGGCCGGCGGCATGATGACTTGTGACGAAGTGGAGGCCAGGCCCAGGAAACCGTAGCCTGGGCCAAGACGGCGCCTCCGCCGCCTGCCATAGTCCCAGGCATCGAGGCGTGGGAGGACGACGATGGCGGTGGCACCCCTGAAGCCGCAGGCGGAGGTGGCGAATTTCCTGAACCTGGACATCCGCGTGGGCCGGGTGGCGGAGGTCCAGCCTTTCCCCAAAGCGCGCAACCCGTCCTACAAGGTGGCGGTGGATCTGGGCGACCTAGGCATCAAATGGTCCAGTGCCCAAATCACGCACTACGCCCCCGATGACCTGGTGGGCGCCCAGGTGGTCTGCGTCTGTAATTTCCCGCCGCGCAACATCGCCGGCTTCCTGTCTGAGGTTCTGATCCTGGGCGCCCGCAACGCCGAGGGCAACGTCATCGTGCTGACCCCGTGGTCGGCCGTGCCGCCGGGCGAGACGGTCTACTGAGGGTTCAGGCCCCCCGCATCAGCCGGATGAAGTCATCGGCGAAGGTGTCGGCGTCGCAGAGCGGGGAGGCGGCCATGGCCGGGCGCAGCCGCTGGCGCAGGTCGGCGACCTCGTCCAGGTTGGTGGCCAGCCGAACGGCGATGTCGACATACTCCTGCACGGTTGTCGCCATGAGCGACGTCAGCCCCAGCACGCTGAGGAAGCAGGTGGAGTGGCGGCCCGAAAAGGTCTGCCCCGTCAGCGTCACCACGGGCAGGCCCATCCATAGCGATTCAAGGGTGGTCGTGCTGCCGGCATAGGGGAACGGGTCCAGCGCGATGTCGACGCGTTCCTTGCAGGCGACATGCTCCGCCGGCGAGGTGGCACCAATGAAATCGATGCGGGCGGCATCGATGCCGTCCTCGCGGAACTGGGCAAGGATGCGGGTCTGCAGCGGCAATTCGTCCATGCCCCGCGTCTTCATCAGCAGCCGGGACCCCGGCACCCGGTTCAGGATGCGCGACCAGCACGCGATGACGCCGGCGTTGATCTTGGCGGCGATGTTGAAGCAGCCGAAGGTGACGTGGCCGTTGCGCAGCGCCGGCAACGGCGTCACCGCGGGGAAGAAGGCCGGCGGGTCATAGCAGAGGAAGCTGTGCGGCATGCGCACGACCCTTTCGGTATAAAACCTCTCGACCCCCGCCGGGATATGGTGGGGATCGACGATGATCATGTCCATCTGCGGCAGCCCTGTCGTCGCCATATAGCCGGCCCATGTCGCCTGCCGGGTGGCGGGCCGCAGGGCGAACACGTCCAGCCTGTTGCCGGCGATATGGCCGGTCAGGTCGATCAGCAGGTCGATGTCGTCGTCGCCCACCTGCTGCGCCACCGTTTGGGCGTCCGCGCCCTGGATGGGCCGCCAGACGCAGACGGCCTGTACACGGCGCGTCAGCGCGTCCTCCACCCGCTGGTTGGCATAGGCGATCAGCGTCACTCCCCGGGCGGCCAGGGCTTCCAGCGCCCGTATGGTGAAATAGCCGACCGGATGGTTGCGGAAATCGCCGGAGACCAACCCGACACGCCAGGTTTGGCCGGGGTGCCGACGCGCCGGGGGCGGCGGCACCGGCCGCGCGTGCCGGTCCGCCCAGGCCACATGATCGGCCCGGACCTGGGCCAGGGTGACGTCGGGATGGAAAAGGCGCGTGAAAACCAGGTTGGAATGGATGTCCGCCCGCGCTGGCGCGACGGTCACGGCCTGGGTCAATGCCGCCAGCGCCTCATCGATTTCCCCAAGGTCGCGCAGGGCGTTGCCCAGCGTCAGAAGGATGCCGGCGTCGTTCGGCGCCAAGGTTTGCGCGCGGCGGACATGGGTCAGGGCGGCGGCGGGCCGGCCCATGGCCAGCAGCAGGTCGCCATACGCCGCCTGTGCCAGGGCGGAATCCGGCAGATCGCGGGCGCACCGTTCCAGTAGGGTGCGCGCCTCCTCGGCCCGATCAAGGCGACGCATCAGCAAGCCCAGCCCCAGCGTGGCCTGGCCGCTGCCCGCGTCCAGCGCGATGGCGCGCCGGAAAAGCTGTTCCGCCAGGGCATCGTCGCCCAGTTCCATGAAAGCGTCGGCCAGCGTGGTCAGGGCCTGCGGCGGGGTGTCGTCGCCCCGGCCCAACCAATCGCTCAAGGCGCGATGGGCGTCGGACTTTCGGCCCTGGGCGGTCAGGACATTGGCCAGCATGACGATCGGCTCGACGGCCGCGGGGGCGAGCGCGAGGGTCTGCCGCGCCAATTCCTCGGCGGCGGCCATCTCACCCATCGCCAGCCGGTGCGCCGTCAACTTAAGGCGCAAGGGCACGTCCGCCGGGCGATGGGCCACCGCCGATGCCAAAGCTGGCCCCAGGTCGGCGGATTGGGCCTGTTCCAGCGCCGTGATCAGGCCGGTCCAGCAGTCGGCATGGTGTGGGCTCAGCGCGATGCCGTCTCGGAAGCTGGTGGCCGCCTCGGCCGGCTGGCCGGTTCGCAGCAGGGCCAGGCCCAGGTTGCGGTGCGTTTCCACACGCCCGGGGTTCGCCTTGATGGCGCGGCGGAGCGGGGCGACGGCGTCCTGGGCTTGGTCCAGGCGCAGCAGGGCGGCGCCCAGGTTGGTCAGGGCATCGGCCATGGTGGGATTCAATTGCAGGGCCCGCCGGCAGGCGGCCACCGCCCCCGCCGCATCCCCGGCCTCCAGCAGCACCATTCCCAGGTTGGAATGAAATTCCGGCACCCGCTTGTTCAGCGCGATGGCTTGGCCAATGAGGGCGACGCCGTCGGCGGCCCGGCCGGTTTGGGCATACAGCACCCCCAACAGGTTGCGGGCATGCCCGGCGTCGCCTGTTTCGATGGCGCGACGATAGTGTTGCTCCGCCTCGGCGAATTGACCCGCCTGATGAAACCGGATCGCCGCATGCAGGTGGTTCGACATTGTTTAGGGCCCTGAAGTCATTTGATGAACTGATATGTCGCGGTGCCGTGCGGCGCAATGCCCACGCGGACCTTTGGGATAAGGCCCCTATACCCAGATATGATGGCGCCTGGCCGTTCCCAAAACCACACTGCCCTTCATCAACGGCGCCTTATTCACAACGAGGGCCGAGACCACGCGTCAAGGAGGCGGTCAGATGGATTGGGACAGGGTTCGGGTGTTCCACACGGTGGCGGAGGCCGGCAGCTTCACCCATGCCGGCGCGATTCTGGCCCTCAGCCAGTCGGCCATCAGCCGGCAGATCAGCAGCCTGGAACAGCAATTGAAGGCCCGCCTGTTCCACCGCCATGCCCGTGGCCTGGTGCTGACCGAGCAGGGAGAGGTGCTGTACCAGACCGCCCGCGACGTCATCGACCGCCTGGCGATGGCGGAGGCGAGGGTGAGCGACAGCCTGGAACAGGCGGGCGGCACCCTGCGGATCAGCACCACGGCGGCCTTCGCCCAATGGCTGGCGCCCCGGCTGAAGGCCTTCCAGGACCGGCATGCGGACGTACGCGTGGTGCTGCAGTTGGATGAGGGCAACGCCAACCTGGCGCTGCGCCAGGCCGACGTCGCCATCCGCATGGGCGCGCCCAGCCAGCTGGACTTGATCCAGCGGCCGCTGTTCGCCACCCACATCCAGGCGTACGCCACGGCGGACTACGTCCGGGCCCACGGTCTGCCGCAGCGGCCGGAGGATTTGGACGGGCACCGCCTGATCGCCTACCGCGACAGCCTGACGGCCCCCGGCTCCGCCCTGGCGGCGGAGGGAAACTGGCTGCTGCGCGCGGGGGCGGGGGAGGAGGGTGGGCGCCAGCCGGCCCTGGCGGTCGATGACGCGCAGGCAGTGCATCTCGCCATCCGCAGTGGCCTCGGCATCGGCACGCTGCCCTGTTTCTTCGCCGAGGATGCCAAGGCCCAGGACCAGGGCCTGATCCGGATTCTGCCGGCGGTGCCGGCGCCGCGCCTGGATGCCTATCTGGTCTACGCCGTGGCGCTGCGAGGCTCAAAACGCATCGGCGCCTTCCGCGACTTCGTGATGCACGAACTGCGGAAGGCGCCGATGGGTAAGGCGGCCTGATGGCCCAACCTGATGGCCCAGGGGGAAAGGCTAGACCTTGCCCAACAGCAGGGCCAGGACCAGGATGATGTCGCCGACGATCATCAGGAACATGGAGAAGCCCCAGCCCAGGGCGAAGTGCGCCAGGAACATCAGCAGCAGCAGAACGACGGAGATGATGCCCGCCTTCACGAAGCGGGTGAACGAATGCCAGCCGTCGGCATGTTCCTTGACCACCGCGTCGCTGACCGCGACCGCACCGCTGTGAGCACCGGCCATATCTTGCCCTCCCTTATCCCGAGACGAAACCCGTTTCCCAAGGTTTATGCGCAAACGCGGGCCCCTGGCAAGGGGCCGCGTTGTTCGCCGAACGGTTCAGGTCACGCCTTGGTTGTGGCCTGCAGCCACCCGCGGATGGCGCCGGCGTTCCGGGCGGTGGCGGCGATGTGGCCGTCCGGCCGCACCAGCACCCAGGTGCCCGGGGTGAGGTCATAGGCCTGGGCGACGTGGCCGGCGTCGTCCATCAGGTCGGCCGCCTGGTCGCTGCCCTGAGGGGCCACGGTGACAGCCTTGACGCTTTCCGGCCAATTGCCGCCCAGAGCCTCCCGGTCGATGCCGTAACCCAGCAGGGTGAGATGCGGACCTTGGAAGATGTCGAACAGGCGGATGGCGCTACCCTCCGCCGTCTGGCAAGGAGCGTCGGGGGCGCGGTCTCCCGCCCTCACCCGCCCGTGATCGGCCCGGGCTTCGGTGCCCAGCGGGCCGTCGCGGTAGCTCAGGTCCAACTCGCGCGTCTCCCGGCCCCGGCGCATCCCCTCTGCCGTGCCCATCTGGCCCAGCAGCCGGCCGCTGAGGCCCAGCACGTGGGCGGCGATGGGCCGGCGCTCCGCCTCATAGCTGTCCAACAGGCCGTCAGGCGCCCCCCGCAGCACGGCGGCCAGCTTCCAGCCCAGGTTATAGGCGTCCTGCACGCTGGTGTTGAGGCCCTGGCCGCCCGTCGGCGGGTGCACATGGGCGGCGTCGCCGGCGATGAACACGCGGCCCACGCGGTAGCGGTCGGCCAGACGCAGGTTGACGCGCAGGGTGGACAGCCAGGTGGGTTCCCCCACCGTCAGGTCGTCGCGGCCGGTGCGTTCCCGCACGATGGCGCTGATCAGGTCCCGAGTGGGGGTCACCTCATCCGGCACCTGGGCCACCACCTGGAACAGGTCGGTGCCGGCCAGGGGGCACAGCGCCAACTGGGCGCCGGGGGTGTGCCAGCGATGCCAGGCGTCGAAGCCCAGGCCGGCGATGGGCATGTCGCCGATGACGGCGCGGAAGGGCAGCGTCTCCCCCGGGAAGCCGATGGCCAGCGCGTGGCGGACGAAGCTGCGGCCGCCATCGGTGCCCACCAGGTAGCGGGCGCGCAAGCTGACCTCCCCCTCAGCGGTGCTTAGTCGGGCGGTGACGCCCTCGGCGTCCTGGTCGAAGCCCGTCACCTCCATGGCGAAGGCGGGGGCGTGACCGAAGTCCGCCAAATGGCGGCGCAAGACCGCCTCCGTCTGGAATTGCGGTACCATCAGCGGGTTGCCATAGGGCTCCGCCGGGGTAGGCGGCTGCACGTCGTGCAACTGGGTGCGCACAACCTGGCCGCCTTCGTAGGTCAGGACGGTGGGGTAGGGGCCGCCCACGGCCTGCAGGTCGGCCAGCACGCCCAGATCCTCGAACACCTCCAAACTGCGGGGCTGCAGGCCTTTGCCGCGCGAGCCGGGGAAAGGCCCGGCGTTCTTCTCCACCAGGCGGAAATCCACGCCCCGGCGGGCCAGATCCAGCGCCAGGGTCAGGCCGGCGGCGCCCGCGCCCACGATCAGGATATCGGTATCGAAACGAGTCATGAGACTCTCCAGTTATGTGCGTGATGCACGGATATGGGCGCGATCAGCCGCGACATCCGTGTATAATGCACATATATCGATACCCTGGACGCTTGCCAAGGAAAATGTGCATAATGCACACATGAGGAACGAGCTGCATGAAGCGCTGATGGATCTGGTGGGGGTGGTGAACCGCCCCCAGCCGGACCAATACCTGTTGAACCTGGCCGGTGTGTCGCTGGACCGGGCGCTGTTCCCCCTGCTGGTACGCATCGGCCTGCGCGGGCCCCTCGGCGTGGTGGAACTGGCCGAACTGGCGGGCCGCGACCATTCCACCGTCAGCCGGCAGGTGGCGAAGCTGGAAAGCCTGGGCTTGGTTGAGCGGCGGGCCGGTGCCACCGACGCGCGGGTGCGCGAGGCCGTGGTGACACCCGCCGGCCAGGCCATGGTCGAGGCGATAGGCCGGGCGCGCAGTCGCATGTACGCGGCGGTGCTGGCCGACTGGACGGAAGAGGACAAAGCCACCCTGGCCCGGCTGCTGCGCCGCTTGGCTGACCAGGCCAAGGCATGGGTGGAGGACGGCAGCCCTCCCCCTGGTGGGGAGCAGGGCGCGGACAGGCCTTAAACAGTGGGGTTGAGGGCGATGGCCGGAAGGGGCAAGGGACCGCTCAGCACGGCGCGATTGCCTTCCACACTCACCCGGCCCTCGGCGATGAGGCGCACGGCCAGAGGATAGAGCTCATGCTCCGCCGTCAGGACGCGGGCCGACAGGGTGTCGGCGGTGTCGTCCGCCTGCACTGGCACGGCGGCCTGGGCCACGATGGGACCGCTGTCCACCTCGCTGCGCACATAGTGCACGGTGCAGCCGTGGAAGCGCACGCCGGCGTCCAGCGCCCGCTGGTGAGTATCGATGCCGGGGAAGGCGGGCAGCAGCGACGGATGGATGTTGATCAGCCGGTCGCGCCAATGGTCCACGAACCAGGGCGATAGCAGGCGCATGAAGCCGGCCAGGCAGACCAGTTGCACGCCGGCATCCTCCAGCGCATGGGTCATGGCCTGCTCGAACGCCGGCTTGTCGGCGTAGTCCTTGTGCGGCAGCGCCAGGGCCGGGATGCCGGCGCCCCGCGCCCGCTCCAGACCCGCCGCATCCGCCTTGTTGGACAGGACCAACGCCACCGTGGCCGGGAAATCCGGCGCAGTGGTGGCGTTCAGCAGGGCCTGCAGGTTGCTGCCCCGGCCGGAAATGAGAACGCCCAGCTTGAGCCTGCCGGGCGTTCCGCTGTTTAGGAGTGCCATGCCTTGTCCGTGCCGGTCACCGTGACGCGATGGGCGGCATCGCCTGCCACCGGCACGACCTGGCCGATGCGGGTGACGGTCTCGCCGCCCTGGGTCAGGACGGAGATCGCCTCATCCGCCTTGTCGGCGGGCACCACCACGGCCATGCCGATGCCGCAGTTGAAGGTGCGGGCCAGTTCCAGGTCGGCGATGTTGCCGACACCGGCCATCCAACGGAACACCGGCGGCAAGGTCCAGGACGTGGCATCCAGGGTGACGCCCAGGCCGTCGGGCAGCACGCGCGGAATGTTCTCGATCAGGCCGCCGCCGGTGATGTGGGCCATGGCCTTCACCAGGCCGGCGCGCACCGCCGCCAGCGTGCTCTTCACATAAATCCGGGTGGGGGTCAGCAGCGCCTCGCCCAGGGTCTTGCCGGGGGCGAAGGGGGCCTCGTCCTCATAAGTCAAGCCGGAGACGGAGACCAGCTTGCGCACCAGGGAATAGCCGTTGGAATGCACGCCGCTGGACGCCAGGCCCAGCACCACGTCGCCGGCGGCGACGCCGGCGCCGGTCAGCACTTGGCTGCGTTCCACGGCACCCACGGAGAAGCCGGCCAGGTCATAGTCGCCATCGGCGTACATGCCCGGCATCTCGGCCGTCTCACCGCCCACCAGGGCGCAGCCCGCCTGGCGGCAACCCTCGGCGATGCCGGCAACGATGGCGCGGCCGGCGGCCACGTCCAACTTTCCGGTCGCGAAATAATCCAGGAACAGCAGGGGCTCGGCTCCCTGCACCACCAGATCGTTCACGCACATGGCAACCAGGTCGATGCCGACCGTGTCATGGCGCTTGGCGTCGATGGCGACCTTCAGCTTGGTGCCGACGCCGTCGGTGGTGGAGACCAGCAGCGGATCGGTGAAGCCGGCGGCGCGCAGGTCGAACAGGGCGCCGAAGCCGCCCAGGCCGGCGTCGGAACCGGTGCGCGCGGTGGACTTGGCCAGGGGCTTGATGGCCTCGACCAGGGCGTTGCCCGCGTCGATGTCGACACCGGCGTCCTTGTACGAATAGGTGCTTATGGCGTCCTCGCAGGGCCTGGGCTAAGAAGGGGCGTCCGTCAGGGCCGGCTGCGCTCAAGGCCGCCGCCCGCGACCGTCCGTTTAAGACGGTTCCATGACCCGCCCGGGTTTCGGGGCCGAACATAGCAATATCGGAAGGCTTTGCAATGCCGCACCGCTGCATCCCCCTCTTGCGCCAGACCGGGTTTCGGGGCGCCCTTTTCCTGGCCCTGGCCGCCGGCGCCCTCGCCGGCACCGCCCGTGCCGAGGCGGGCAGGAGCGTCGCCGCGGAACAGGCCTTTGTCGAGCAGGGCGTGGATGTGGACGTCACCGCCGGCAACGCCAACCAAGCCCGCGACCAGGCCATTCTGCAAGCCCAGCGCGAGGCCTTGGCCCGCCTGTTCCGCAAGCTGACGCCGGCCGCCGACGGCCGCCAACCCCCGACCGTCAGCCAAGGCGAGCTGGAGGCCCTGGTGGCCGGCTTCGAGCTGGAGCAGGAGCGTGCGTCCTCCGTCCGCTATGTCGGCCGCTTCACTGTCCGGTTCCGGCCCACCGCCGTGCGCCAGCTGCTGCAGCAGAACGGCGTGCGCTATGCCGAGATGGTGGGCAAGCCCGCCCTGGTGCTCCCCCTGGACGCCACCGGCGCCGAGCCCGCGCTGTGGACGGATGGGCCTTGGCGCCAGGCTTGGTCGCAGATCGGCCTGGTGGACGGGCTGGTGCCCGTGGCCCTGGTGCCGCCGGACCCCGCTGATCAGAACGAGCTGCCGGCCAAGGCGGCGCTGACACCGGACGCGACCGTTTTGGCCCACATCGCTGCCCGCCACGGTGCCGGCCAGGTCGTCGTCGCCCGGTTGGAGGGCGACGCCGCCAAGGGCTATCAGCTGACGCTCAGCACCTTTGTGCCGGGCGAAGGCCTGTCGCCGGCTGAGACGGTGCCGCAGTCGGCCTTCGTCCCCCGCCCGCTGCCCACCGCCGCCGACACCCAGGCGCCCGCCGCCGGTGCCGCCGCCCCGCCCCCGCTGCCGGCCGCCTTGGGCCTGGCCGTGGCCACCGTGGTGGACCGGGTGGAGGAGGGGTGGAAGCGCCGCGTGGTGGTGGACGCCCACCAGTCCGGCCAAGTGGCCGTGCGCGTCCCCCTGACCGACCTCACCACCCTGGTGGAGGTGCGGCGGCGCCTGGCCGGCGTGCCCATGGTCACGCAGGTGGACACCAGCGCGCTCAAGACCACGGAGGCCCTGCTCACCCTGACCGTGCTGGGTGACGTGGGCCACCTGAAGACGGCCCTGGCCCAACGCGACCTGGTGCTGTCCGAGATGGATGCCGCCCCGGTACCCACCCCCGGGGCCGCACCGGGGGCCGTCCCCGCCTCCGCGTCGGCCACGCCGGCTGAGGTGCGTTACCAGATCAGCCTGGCCGTCGCCCCATCATAAGAGTGCCTGATTCCAGGGTCTTATCTGTTACTGTCTGGGCTTGTGCCTGATTCGGTGTTGGTGGGGGGACGATGGCGGAAACGCATGCGGGGCGGCAGATACGGTTCTGGCTGATCGGTCTGGTTGTGGGCGTCGCGCTGATCTGGCTGCTGCGCGGCATGCTGCTGCCCTTCGTCGCCGGCATGGCCATTGCCTATCTGCTGGACCCCGTGGCCGACCGGCTGGAGGGGTTCGGGCTGCCACGCCTGGCTGCCACCTGCGTGGTGTTGCTGGCCTTTGTCGTCGTTGTGGTGCTTTGCGTCCTGCTGCTGGTGCCCTTGATCCAGCAGCAGGTCACCCAACTGATCGAAAGCCTGCCGGCCATCATCACCTGGGCCAGGGATGAGACCATGCAGCGCATCCGCAGCCTGATGGCCGCCTTGCCCCCGGATGACATCGAGCGGCTGCGCAGTGCCGCCAGCGAATATGTCGGCACCCTGGTGGGCTGGGGGGCGGACTTCATTAAGAACCTGTTCACCGGTGGCGCCGCCCTGTTCGGCCTCGTGTCCCTGCTGTTCATCACGCCGGTGGTGGCCTTCTACTTGCTGCGCGACTGGGACCGCATGGTGGCGACCCTGGATGGCTGGCTGCCGCGCGAGCACGCCGAGGTGGTGCGCGAGCAGTTGCGCGCCGTGGACCGCACGCTGGCCGGATTCGTGCGCGGCCAGGCCACCGTCTGCCTGGCGCTGGGCGCCTTCTACGCCCTGGCCATGACAGCAGTGGGGCTGAACTTCGGCCTGGTCATCGGCCTGATCGCAGGCATCCTGTCGTTCATCCCTTATGTCGGCACGGTGGTGGGCTTCGGCGCCAGTGTGGGCGTGGCCCTGTTCCAGTTCCACGACCTGTGGCGCGAGGGACTGGTGGTGGCGCTGTACATCCTGGGCCACCTGCTGGAAGGCTATGTCCTGACGCCCAAGCTGGTGGGCGACAAGGTGGGCCTGCATCCGGTCTGGGTGATGTTCGCCCTGCTGGCCGGCGGCAGCCTGTTCGGCTTCACCGGCGTGCTGCTGGCGGTGCCGGTGGCGGCCGTCATCGGCGTGCTGGTGCGCTTCGGATTGCGCCAATACCTCGCCAGCAGCTATTACACCGGCGTGCCTCCGGAAGAGGTGCTGCGCGAGGATCTGGTCCAGGAAGGCCTGGTCACGCCGGGAACGGACGCCGGGGCGTCGCCGCCGGTGCCCTGACCCGGCGTTCCGCCAGCGCCCCGTCCGTCCGCCTTTCGTGCCCGTTGCCGGTAAGACCCTGGAATCATGGCCGACTTGAGACAATTGCCCCTGGATCTGGGGCACCGTTCCGCCATGGGCGAGGCCGACTTCCTGGTGGCGCCGGGCAACGCCGACGCGGTGGCCTGGCTGGACGCCTGGCCGGACTGGCCGGCGCCGGCCCTGGTGCTGTACGGCCCCCCTGGCTGCGGCAAGAGCCACCTGGCCCAGGTGTGGCGCGCCCGGTCGCGCGCGCCCCTGCTGGGGCCGGAGGATTTGGACCCGGCGGAGGTGCCGCACCTGCTGGGCCCCACCCGCACCGCCGTCATCGACCGCACGCATGAGATCGCGGGCGACACGGTGCGCGAACGTGCCCTGCTGCATCTCTACAACGTGACCAAGGAGGCGGGCGGCCAACTGCTGCTGCTGGCGCACTACGCCCCCGTCAACTGGACCCTGCGCCTGCCCGACCTGCGCTCCCGCCTGGTGGCCGCCCCGGCCGTGGGCATGGCCGCCCCCGACGACGCCCTGCTGATGGCCGTGCTGGTCAAGCTGTTCGACGACCGCCAGGTGCGGGTGGGGGAGGAGGTCATCGCCTGGCTGATGACCCACACGGAACGCTCCTTCGACAGCGCCCGCCGCACCGTTGCCCTGCTGGACCGCGCTGCCCTGGCCGCCAAGAAGCCCATCACCGTGGCCTTCTGCCGCCAGATGCTGGAGCCCAAGGACAAGTCGGCGGGCACCTGATCCGACTATTGCCTCGCTGGCGACTATTCCAGCATCCATTGAAAGTTGATGTGGATAGGACCTTAGCGTTCCTGCGAACCGTGCCAGACACGCAGGATAAGCACGCGGTCGTCTTCGATCTTATAAACGATCACATAGGGGTAAATGACTGTGACCTCGCGTGTTCCAGGCTTGGAGCCTGGGCGACCACGGCTGAGGGAATGTCTTCAGGCTATCACCCGCAGCGGCCAAGCGTTGGGCAATGTCGATAGCGGCGATGGGATTGAATTGGGCGATATAAGCGCGGTGTCCGATCACGTCCCGAAGTGCGGGGACCGACCAGACGACACGCATTAAGCGCCTTTCACGGGGATCGGGGCGGGCAAATCCTCGCCTGCGGCCAGCCGCAGCAGCCACTCGCGCACGACCTCATGGTCGACGTAATCACCACGAGCCACCGCTTCCAGCGCCTCATCGATCGCTCGATGTTTTGCGCCGTTGTCATCAATATCAAAGATGGAAGCTGGCTTGGTCATGCGCCCAGGATAGCATGCTTTCCGCCGGGGCCCAACTACCGCCCCATCATCCAGAACATGCGCCGCCGGCTGTAGCCGCGCCAAGTGGCCGGCAGCTTGGCCAGCGCCACGGCCTCCTCCTGTGCCAGGCGGGAAAGCAGGCGGGTGCTGCGGGCCTTGGGGCCGGTGGCCTTGGCCAGTTGCGCCACCAGTTGGGCGGCCTGGCGGGCGATGGCGGGGGCGGTGACGGCGCCGTGCAGGCGGGCGAGGGGCGCCAGAGGGTCGGCGGCGGGGCGCTTGGGTGGGGCGGTCTTGGCGCCCTTTGCCGCTTTGGGCTTGGCCGTCGCCAGGGGATAAAGGCCGCGGCAGACCTCCGCCGTCTCATACAGCCGCTGTGCCCGGCGGCGCAGGCGTTCCAGCGCGTCGGCGGCGGGGGGCGCCTTGCCCATCAGCACGGCTGTCTTGGCGCCGGGCGGGGGTGGGGCCGGCAGCTCCAGCCGGTCGATGGCCCGGGCCACCTTGTCCTGCAGCTCGGCCAGCAGGCGGGGCGCCACGGTCTTCAGGGGCTGGTCCAGCGCGGGGGAGGTCCAGCCGCCGCCCTCGACCCAGGCGGCCAGGTCCAGCACCAGGGCGGTATGTCCGGCGCCGCGCAGATGCTTCATCACCCGCCGGCGCGCCTGCGTGGCGGCGTGGTCCAGGGCCAGGCGCTGGCGCTTGCTCAGGCCGGCGGCCCCCTTGCGGTCGGGCAGCAGGGCGGCGCGTTCGGCCAGGCGATCCCAGCCGCGCGCGGTTTCCAGCAAGGCGCGCAGGGGGGCCAGGCGCCGGCGCAGGGCGTCCGCCGCTTCCGCATGGGGGTTGGCAGCGGTCTTGGTCCCCACCCTCGCCAGCGGCGCGGGGCCGGCAGCCGGTGGCAAGGTCATCGCCAGACGCAGCAGGCGCATCGCCGTGTCCAGCCGGCGGCTGGCCGTGGCCATCTCGCGCAAGGCCTGCGTGTCGCCGCTTTCCAGCAGCACCGTGGCGTTTTCCAGCAGGTGGCCCAGGGCATGGCGGGTGGCGTGGCGGAAGCCCTCCGCTACCGTGGTCACAGGCGTCAGGGCCGCCGGTTGTGCGGGAACGGCCGCCGCCGGCTTGCCGGTCAACAGGCGCAGGCCTGCGTCGGCCTTGCTGCCTGTGGTGATGCGCAGGGGGGCGTGGTGGTGCAGGGCGGCGGCCACCTCGAATAGCGCCGCGACCCGGCCGCCCTTCAGCTCCAGTTCCACTTCCGCCACCGGCCAGGTGGTCTCCTCACTCCCGCCTGTTTCACGCTCATTGGACATGGACAGGCGCACCTCGCCCTGGTCCAGGGCTAGTTCCACGCTGGTACGCGGGTCCGGGTGCAGCAGCAGTGCGGTGCGTTCGATGTCGGTGGCGAAGCGGGGGGCGACCTGTGCCCACTGTTCCGATGTCAGCAGGTTGAAGACGCCGGCGGGCAGCAGGCCCAGGTCGGGGCCATCACCCTCCGCCGGCAGCTGCCATTCCCACTCGCGCCGGCCGGCGGCGGCGGCGGTGCCGGCGTCGGAGGCCCAGGTCTTCACCGTCTGCACCCGCCGGCCGCCTTGCCGCCGCACCCGCAGGGCCAGGCCGTGGGCGGCCAGGGCCAGGTCGGGGGTGTCGTAATACGTCGTCACCTGGTGGCGGTGGGCGGGGGCCCCATCGGCCATGCGCGCCAGCAGCGGCAGCGCTTGCAGGCGGGCCAGCGCCGCCGGTGTCGCCGCCAGCTTCACCTCCACCTCCCGCACGGCCAGGGCGCGCTTGGGCGGCTGGGGGGTGGCGATGGCCGGGGAACCGTCTGGCGACGGTGGTGTTTCAAAAGCGGCGGGGGAGGAAACGGCGGTCAGCCCCGCCTCCTGGGCGGAGGTGTCGGGACCGCTGGTGGTCGGTGTGGGGCGGGCTGGGCCGTTCGTCATCCTGCATGGATAACCGAAGATGGCGCTTACGTTAAGATCGTGTTGCGGAATTACATCGATTCCGTGCAATCGGTAAATTTCTTTCCGTTATGTTGCCTTGCAGCGCACAGTTGCGATAGTCTCACGGTTCCGTTGCGTCACAATAAATCGCCACCCTTACCCGTCCTTACTCGGCCCCCGCCCCACCGGCCCATTTCGCCGTTGCGAGGTAGGATAATGACTCAACGTCATGCTTAACGCCGGATGGATGCGGAACCATGGGCACAGGCGGTCCGGCGCATCAGGGATGAGCAACCAAACTGGGCATCGAACCATCATGAAGTCATCGCTGGCAGCGTCGCGGGATGCTGAGAAGTCCGCGGAAAAGTCCACCGACTCCGGGCAGGCCCCGGCCAAGACCGTGACGCCGGCGAAGACCCCTAAAACCACTTCCACCAGCACCGCCACGCCCGGCGTGGATGTGAAGGCGGCCGACGCCGCCACGCTGGCGGCCCTGGCCAAGGCCGGCCCGCTGCTGGACCGTCCCGTCGCCAAGTTCGCCAGCCTGGATCAGCCGGGCGCGTCCAAGGCCGACGCCGTGGGCCTGACGGCCGACCTGGTGGCGCGCCTCACCCGCTATACAGAGCTGGCGGACGCCGATCCCTTCGCCAACCCCGTCTCCCTGCTGGCGCTGGACGTGTCCCGCCGCCTGCATTCCGGCGAGCTGGATCTGGCGGCGGTGGAGCAGGCCATCCAGTACCTGGGGGCCGAGGGCTTCCTAGCCCGCGCCCGCCGCCTGGGCGCCTATCTGGGCGAGGCCGATCCCGCCGCCAACGCCGCCCGCATCCGCGCCCTGATCGACGGGCTGGCGGTGGACGCGGACGGCAAGGCCGTGCCGTTCGACGCCTTCCGCGCCCAGGTGGAGAAGGAGATTTTCGGCATCGTCATCACCGCCCACCCGACGTTCAACCTGACGGGGGAACTCATGGACGCCATGGCCAAGCTGGCCACAGGGCGGGACGCGGCGGGCGTGCCCCTCACGGCGGAGGCGCGCAAAGGGTTGATTGCCGCCGTCGCGGCGACGGAGCTGCGGCCCGGTGAGCTGTCGCTGGTGGATGAGCACCGCCTGTCGCTGGCGGCCATCACCAACATCCAGGCGGCGCTGCGCACCGTCTACGACATCGTGCTGTCGGTGGCGCGGGAGCGTTACCCCGACCAGTGGTCCGAGCTGACGCCGCGTCTGCTGACCGTGGCCAGCTGGGTGGGGTATGACTTGGACGGCCGCTCGGACATCCGCTGGTCCGACACCTTGCACAAGCGCCTGGTGGTGCAGGTGGGGCAGCTGCGCCACTACTTGGCCGAGGTGCAGGCCATTCGCAAAGTGGCGCCGGTGCAGGAAGACCTGCGCAACGCCCTGGACCTGCTGGAATCGCGTCTGGCCCTGGCCATCGCCCAGGTGACGGATGAGGTTGCCGCCTTTGGCAGGGAAACGAGCACTCAGAAAGACATCGAAGCCATCGCCCAGCGCATGCATGAGGGCCTGCCCCTGCGCTTGGTGGAAGCCGCGCACGCCATCGAGCAGGTGGACCGTGCCATCCGCCTGGCCTCTGTCGCCGGGAAGGGGGCGAAGGGCGATGACGTGGTGCGCCGGCTGGCCATCCTGAAGGCGGAGCTGTCGAACTACGGACTGGGGCAGGCGCACACCCATGTGCGCATCAATGCGACCCAGCTGCACAACGCCGTGCGCAAGACCGTGGGCATGGAAACGGCGCCGGACGACCCGCGCTACCGCCAGTCCTACCTGAACGCTATCACCGGCCTGCTGGATGAGGTGCGGCCGGTGCGCATCAATTTCGGCAGCATCATCGCCGAACGCACCTCGGCTAAGCGGCTGTTCATGGTCGTGGCCCAGATGCTGAAGTACGCCGACGCCTCGGTGCCCGTCCGCTTCCTGATCGCGGAATCGGAATCGGCCTTCACCGTGCTGACGGCGCTCTACTACGCGCGCCTGTTCGGCGTGGCCGACAAGGTGGACATCAGCCCCCTGTTCGAGACGGAACGGGCACTGGAGGTGGGCAGCCGCGTCATCGAGCAGCTGCTGGACAATCCGCATTACCGCGACTACGTGAAGCGTCGCGGCCGGCTGTGCATCCAGACCGGCTTCTCCGATGCCGGCCGCTATCTGGGCCAGACGCCGGCGTCGGCCAGCATCGAGCGCCTGCGCCTGCGCATCGCCCGCCTGTTCACCCGCCACCGCCTGGATGGCGTGCAGCTGGTGATCTTCGACACTCACGGTGAATCCATCGGCCGCGGCGCCCACCCGGCGGGCTTCCCCGAACGCCTGGGCTATGTCGCGGCCCCGGCCACGCTGTCGTTCATGGCCCACCACAAGATCGCCTTCAAGCAGGAGGTCAGCTTCCAGGGGGGCGACGGCTATCTCTACTTCGTGACCCAGCCGGGCGCCCTGGCCGTGGTCACGCGCATCCTGGAACACATGCTGGGCGGCAAGCATGCCACCCTGGACGACGACCCGTTCTATGGCGACGCCGACTACATCCGCGAATTCTTCACCACGGTGAAGCAGTTCCAGGTGTCGCTGGTGGAGGATCCGAACTACGGCGCCCTGCTGTCTGCCCTGGGCACCAACCTGCTCTATCCTTCGGGCAGCCGGGCCATCAAGCGCCAGCATGACGGCAACGCCGATGATGTGGACCAGAGCCGCGCCTCGCAGTTCCGCGCCATCCCCCACAACGCCATCCTGCAGCAGATGGGCCTGCCGGCGAACACC
Source organism: Nitrospirillum amazonense (assembly GCF_029594735.1). NCBI lineage: Bacteria > Pseudomonadati > Pseudomonadota > Alphaproteobacteria > Rhodospirillales > Azospirillaceae > Nitrospirillum > Nitrospirillum amazonense. The sequence goes on along the minus strand of NZ_JARPAF010000004.1, from coordinate 1,257,352 downwards.
GTCAGCGGCGTGGGCGAGGCCATCGACAAGGATCCGGAGCACTTCGCCGACCTCTACCGCACCTCGCCCCGCTTCCGGCAACTGCTGGGCATGGTGGAGTACGGCGTGGCCATCGCGAGCCCGGATGCGCTGAAGGCCTACATCGACACCCTGGATCCGGCCTTCTGGCTGCTGCGCGCTGCCCACACCGCCGACCCCGCCCGGGTGGAGGAGATGCGGCGGCTGGCCAGCATCCTGGAGGACAACCCCCTCCACAGCCGCCTTATCCGCATCTTCCGCAAGCTCTACCGCGATTTCGACGTGCTGGAGGAAGGGCTGGCCCGGGTGGAGCGTCATCCGGTGCCGGGCCAGGTGCCGCCGCCGGATGAGGCGCTGAGCAATGGCCTGCTGGTGCTGCACGCCTTGCGCATCGCCTTGATCCAGGAGGTGTTCCTGCGGGCGACGCACATCCCGCAGTTCTCCAGCCAGCACAACATCACCCATCGCCGCCTGCTGGCCCGCCTGATGCAGCTGGACGTACCCTGGGCGCTGGACCTGCTGTCCCGCATCTTCCCCGTGGCGGAGACCGCGGGGGAGGGCGATTTCGGCGAAAGCGCCACCTACGTCAGCGATGACAGCCAGAACTATGGGCAGGAGAACGAGCGCATCTTCAAACCCATCGCCAGCCTGTACGACCTGGTGCGTCGGGTGGGCAACGGTATTACCCAGCGCATCGGCTTCTTCGGCTGACGCGCCATGAAAAAGGGCGCCTTCCCCGGGGTGGGGAGGGCGCCCTTTGTTTTTGTGCGTCGGGTCTTCGCAGGACGGGTTCAGAGGTCGGCGACGGCCGCGCGCTCCTCCATCAACTCGGCCACCGTGCGGTCCAGCATGCGGCGGGCGAAGGCGTCGAGTTCCAGCCCGCGTACCCGTTCGACGCGGCCATCACGGCATAGGGCGGGCACGCCGCAGACCAGGCCCTGAGGCAGGCCGTAATCGCCCTCCGACGCCAGGCCCATGGAAACCCAGCGGTCGCCGCTGCCCTGCACCCAGTCGCGCATGTGGTCGATGGCGGCGTTGGCGGCCGAGGCGGCGGAGGATAAGCCGCGCGCCTCGATGATGGCGGTGCCGCGCTGGGCCACTGTGGGGATCAGGGTGTCGCGGTACCAGGCGTGGTCGCCGATCAGGTCGGGCAGGGGACGGCCCTGCACCATCGCGTGTTGCCAGTCGGCGAACATGGTGGGGGAGTGGTTGCCCCAGACCACCAGCCGTTCGATGGCCGTCACGTCCACCCCCGCCCTGGCCGCCAACTGCGCCTGGGCGCGGTTGTGGTCCAGACGGATCATCGAAGTGATGGCGTCGTGCGGCAGGTCGGGCGCGTGCCGGATGGCGATCCAGGCGTTGGTGTTGGCGGGGTTGCCCACCACCAGCACCTTGGCCGTGCGCTTGGCCTGCTCGTTCAGCGCGCGGCCCTGCGCCTTGAAAATGGCGGCGTTGGCCGACAGCAGGTCACGCCGCTCCATACCCTTGCCGCGGGGGCGGGACCCCACCAGGAAGGCCGCGTCGATGTCGCGGAAGGCCACGGCCGGATCGTCGCTGACGCTGATGCCGCTCAGCAGCGGGAAGGCGCAGTCCTCCAGTTCCATCACCACCCCGCGCAAGGCGGCCAGGGCCGGCGTGATCTCCAACAGCGACAGGTGGATGGGCTGGCCGGCGCCGAACACATCGCCCTTGGCCAGGCGGAACAGCAGGGAATAGGCGATCTGCCCGGCGGCACCGGAAACGGCGACGCGAACGGGGGCGGTAGTCATGATAGGCACCTCAGGATTGGTTTGCGCTTGCCCATGAAGCTGCGCGCCATCCTGCGATCGTTCCAATAGAACGTATTGAACCAACCAATCGTGTTTGTTGATTAATGGGCGTGACGCCCGGTGGCGACAGGTTCGACACCGGGCGAGGCGGCTCCGGATAGGCTCAGCTTTGGCCGGGTGGGTTGTGCACCAGGACGCCATACCACCCCAGGCCGCGATAGGTCTCATATCCCGGCGTCCGGGCGAAGCCGATCAGGCGGCCATGTCGGTCCAGGTAATGGCCCATGGGCTGGCCCTGGGTCACCAGGTGGAAACTTTCCGTCAGTTCACCCCGGCCGTCGCTGGCGGCGATGATGCGGCCGGCGGCGTCCAGCAGCAGGCAGCGTGTGTTGGACCGTTCCGACGTTTCCAGGCGGACACCGGTCACCACGGCGCGGGCCTGTGGCTCCCAATCGAAGAAGATGCCCAGCGCGCCCAGGACCTCGCCGTCCTGGGCACCGTCGCGGCGCACGGCGGTGGAATAGGTCGCGACGGTACGGTTCTCCAGCACCGGGTTCGGGCGGACGTCCTCAACCGCGAAGTCGCCGCCGTCGCGGGTGCGCAGGGCGTCGATGAACCAGGCCTCGTTGGAAACGTTGGTGCCGATGGCGTGGGGGAAGCGGTCGGGTCGGCCGGTGGCGATGACGCGGCCGCTGCGGTCGGCCACCCACAGGTCGAGATAGACGGTATAGCTTTGCAGGATGACGTTCAGCCGCTCGCTGGCGTGGCGGAACGCCTCCTGCGACGGGGTCTGCAGGCCGGCGACCACGGCGCTGTCCGTCGCCCACCACCGCACGTCGCATGACCGCTCATAGAGGTTGCGGTCGATGATGTCGATGCTGTTCAGCGCCAGGTCGGCCAGGCGCTGGCCCCGGAAGCGGGTCATCAGATCCTCGCCCACCGTGGTCATGCGGTCGACCAGTTGGCCGATCTCGCTGCGCAGTTCACCCGCCACCACGCTGACGCGCTGGGAGATGGAGTTGACCTCATTGGCCACCACGGCGAAGCCCCGTCCGGCGTCGCCGGCGCGGCCGGCCTCGATCAGGGCGTTGAAGGCCAGCATCTTGGTGGTCCGGTTGATATCCTCGATCACCGAAACCTTCTGGCTGGCGACATCCAGAACGTTCTTCGTCAGGTCGATCAGGCTGTTGTCCATCGGCTCCCCACTCTCTTGATTAGCTTTTGTGCGTCGCAGCAAAGAACGTCACGTTACTACGCTAACGCAAAAGACGTGCCGGAAGCCGAATGGTGTACCATCCCATTAATAAGTCGTTAAGAATCAAGGGGGATGGCCTGTTCATTCGTGGCAGTGACGCCGCCCCGTTCCTAACCGAAAGTGGAGGATTGGCCAAATTGCGGGCAAAGGGCTGCACAGTCGATGTGCAACCTATAGGCGGTGTCCGAAAGTGAAATCGGTTTCGTCTTCCGCCGCCGCATAATCGTGGAATGCGGCGCTTATATCATTGATACAGCGCGCTGCCATTTACTTTTTTGATGGAGTCTGCAGATTTGGGATGGGATGGTTTTCGCCTGCGGGCGCATCGCTTGATTGTATGGATTATACAACCCTGACGGTTGATCCCATAGTGCCGGCCATTACGCCGCCGCTACCTCTCTCGGCGTGACGAATTCGGCCAGACGACCGGTCCCCGCAGCGAGATCGGCCCATCGGTCCAGGGGGAATTCCAGCCGCGCCAGGGCGCCGGTCGGATATTTTTCCATGATGCGGGTGCGAAGGGGAGTCTCTTCCGCCTGGGCCAGGTCCAGCGCCAGCTCCTCCAGCCCGGGGTTGTGCCCGATCAGCAGGACGGTAGCGGTGGGGTCGGCCAAGGCGCGCAGCCGATCGGCCAGGGCGCGGGCCGATGCCATATAAAAGACCCGGTCCACGCTCATGGGTGGCGTCTCACGCCACAAGGGCAGCAAGCCCGCCAGCGTGGCCCTGGTACGGGCGGCGGTCGAACAGAGGATGAGGTCGGGCTGGGGTGTTCCACCCTTGCGGCGTCTGAAATAGTCGGCCATGGTCGTTAACGCGCGCTCCCCCCGCGGCGACAGGGGACGCTCATGATCAGGGACGCTGTCATCGTCCCAGGAGGATTTCATATGCCGGAGCAGGAACAGGGTCTTCACGCGACATCCCCCAGGATGGACCGGCTGCCCGAGCCCGCTGTGGAACCGGCGGCCCCGGAAAAGAAAAAAGGAACGGGTACGAAAACAACGGGATCGACAACGCGGGAACCAGAAACGGTAACGTTGGCGGCCTATGGTGATCGACCCGATACCCGTGCTGTTAATGAGGCGACCATGTCCACGGCGGTGGAAACCCCGATCCGCGAAGCTGAGCCCGCCCCCATCGATATGACGTCGGCGGACCGGTTCATCAACCGCGAACTGTCCTGGCTGGCCTTCAATCAGCGCGTTCTGGAGGAAGCGTACAACGCCCAGCATCCGCTGCTGGAGCGGCTGCGTTTCCTGTCCATTTCGGCCAGCAACCTGGATGAGTTCTACACGGTCCGTGTCGCGGCGCTGAAGGCGCAGGTGACGGCCGGCGTCGCCACCCCCTCGGACGACAACCTGACCCCGGCGCAGCAACTTGCGGCCATTAACGAGCGCGCCGCCGAGTTGATGCGCGAGCAGCAGGCCTGCTGGCTGATGATGCGCGCCGACCTGGCCAAGGCCGGCATCGCCGCCATCGACCCCGGCGAGCTGACCCCGTCGGAGACCGACTGGCTGGAAGCGAAGTTCCTGGACGACATCTTCCCGGTGCTGACGCCCATCGCCGTCGACCCGGCCCATCCTTTCCCCTTCATCGCCAATTCCGGCTTCTCGCTGGCCGTCCAGCTGTTCGACCCGGCGCGCAACACCCACCTGGACGCCCTGGTCCTGCTGCCGGCGCAGCTGGACCGTTTCGTACGCCTGCCGGGCAGCGATGTGCGCTTCATCCTGCTGGAAGAGCTGGTGCTGCTGTTCATCGACCGGCTGTTCCCGCCCTTCACCCTGAAGGGCCACGGCTTCTTTCGCGTGCTGCGCGACAGCGACATCGAAATCGAGGAAGAGTCCGAAGACCTGGTCCGCACCTTCGAAAGCGCGCTGAAGCGCCGCCGCCGCGGCAGCGTCATCCAGCTGTGCGTCAACGCCGGCATGTCGCGCGACCTGCGCGACTTCCTGGCAGGCCAGCTGCATGTGCCGACCGACGACGTGTTCGTGCTGGACGGCCTGATCGGCTTGGCCGAGACCAAGCAGCTGATCATCGATGAGCGGCCGGACCTGCTGTTCCAGCCCTACAACGCCCGCTTCCCGGAGCGTATCCGCGATTTCGGCGGCGACTGCTTCGCCGCCATCCGCCACAAGGACATCATCGTCCACCATCCGTTCGAGAGCTTCGACGTGGTGGTGCAGTTCCTGCGCCAGGCGGCCCAGGACCCGTCGGTGCTGGCCATCAAGCAGACGCTGTACCGCACCTCCAAGAACTCCCCCATCGTCGCCGCCCTGATCGAAGCGGCGGAGGCGGGCAAGAGCGTCACGGCGATGGTGGAGCTGAAGGCCCGCTTCGATGAAGAGGCCAACATCCGCTGGGCTCGCGACCTGGAACGCGCGGGCGTGCAGGTGGTCTACGGCTTCGTCGACCTGAAGACCCACGCCAAGGTGTCGCTGGTGGTGCGCCGGGAACAGAAGGGCCTGCGCTCCTACGTTCATTTCGGCACCGGCAATTACCACCCCATCACCGCCAAGATTTACACCGACCTCAGCTTCTTCACCTGCGACCCGGCGCTGGTGCACGACGCGGCCCACATGTTCAACTACATGACCGGCTACGCCACGCCCAAGGCGCTGGAGAAGATCGCTATCGCCCCCATCGGGCTGCGCGACCGGCTGGTCAGCCTGATCGACGCGGAAATCGCCCATGCCCGCGCCGGCCGGCCGGCGCAGATTTGGGTCAAGCTGAACTCCCTGGTGGACGCCCGTATCATTGACAAGCTGTACGAGGCGTCGCAGCAGGGTGTCAGCATCGACATGGTCATCCGCGGCATCTGCTGCCTACGGCCCGGCGTGAAGGGCCTGTCGGAAAACATCCGGGTGAAGAGCATCGTCGGCCGTTTCCTGGAGCATGGCCGCGTGGTCTGCTTCGGCAACGGCGTGGGCCTGCCGCACCCTGGCGCCAAGGTCTTCATCTCCTCCGCCGACTGGATGCCGCGCAACCTGGACCGCCGCATCGAGACGCTGGTGCCCATCGAGACGCCGTCCTGCCACCGCCAGGTGATGGACCAGATCATGGTCGCCAACCTGAAGGATGAGGCGCAAAGCTGGCGGCTGAGCCCCGATGGCGAGTATCATCGTATCGAAGCACCGCTGGGCGCCTTCAACGCCCACACGTTCTTCATGACCAACCCCAGCCTGTCGGGGCGGGGCAGTAGCGCGGTCACCGATCCCAAGGGGCCGGCCAAGCTGTTGCTGAAGGCGGCCGCCAAGGCCGCGAAGCGCGCCGACTGAATTGCCTGCCTTAGCCCGTACCGGATGCCATGCCCGTAAAGTTTGACCGACCCGCCCCTGAACGCCACGTTGGCGCCGACCGGTTGGCCGTCATCGACATCGGTTCCAACTCCATGCGGGTGGTGGTCTATGACCGCCTGGAACGCTCGCCCATCGCCATCTTCAACGAGAAGATCATGTGCGGATTGGGCCGGTCGGTGGAGAAGACCGGCAAGCTGCACCCCGAGGGCGTGAAGCTGGCCTTAGCCAATCTGGCCCGTTTTCGCCGCTTGATCGAGGGCATGCAGGTGGGGCGGGTGGACATCCTGGCCACCGCCGCCGTGCGCGACGCCAAGGATGGCCCCAAGTTCGTGGCGGAGGTGGAGGCGCTGACCGGCGTTCCCGTCACCGTGCTGGCGGGCGAGGAGGAGGCGCGGCTGTCCGCCATGGGTGTGCTGTCGGGCACGCCCGGCGCCGATGGCCTGATGGGCGACCTGGGCGGGGGCAGCCTGGAGCTGGTGACGCTGGACAAGGGCCTCATCGGCCGCCAGGCGACCTTGCCGTTGGGGCCCCTGCGTCTGATCGAGGCGGTGGAGGGCAAGCCGGGATCGGCGGCCAAACTGATCGACGCCCAACTGGCCAAGCTGCCGTGGGCCCTGGATGGCCGCGGGCGGGACTTCCACCCCGTGGGCGGCGGCTGGCGCGCGCTGGCCAAGATGCATATGGAACAGACGGGCCACCCACTGCACATCATCCATCACTACGTGGTCGATGCCCGGGTTATGGCCGACTTCGCCGGCCTGGTCGGGCGGCAAAGCCGCGCCTCGTTGGAGAAGATGCCGGGCGTTTCCCGCCGCCGGCTGGAAACACTGCCCATGGCGGCCCTGGTTATGGAGCGGGTGCTGCGCACCGTGCAGCCGTCCAACGTGGTCTTTTCCGCCTACGGACTACGCGAAGGCTTCCTGTTCGACCAGCTGTCGGCGGAGGAGCGGCGGCGCGACCCCCTGATCGACAGCTGTACCCAGGTGGCGGAGCGGCTGGGCCGGTTCGGCGAGGCCGCCACCCTGACGCAATGGACGGCCCCCTTGTTCGCCGGCGAGGATGAGGCGGCCGCACGCCTGCGCACCGCCGCCTGCCTGCTGTCCGACCTGGGGTGGTCGGAACATCCCGACTATCGCGCCGAGCACGCCTATCTGCGGGTGCTGCGCATGCCGTTCGCCGGCGCCGACCATGCCGAACGCGCCTTCCTGGCGCTGGCCTCCTTCGTGCGCTATGCCGGCACCATGGACGGCCAGCCCCTGGGTCTGACCCGCACCCTGCTGTCGGAGGCACAGCTGAGCCGGGCCATGATCGTGGGACTGGCGTTGCGCCTGGCCCATACGCTGACGGGTGGCGCCGCCACGCTGCTGCAGCGCACGGCCTTGCGGCTGACGCCGGACACCTTGACCCTGCTGTTGCCCCGCGACGCCGCCATGCTGGATGGTGATGCCGTGCAGCGCCGCCTGGACGGCTTGGCCAAGGTCCTGGGCCGCAAAGGCGCGGTGGTGGTCCAAGGCCCCGCCTTGGCGGAGGCTGGCGCCTGAGCGACAGCCGGTGACGGGGCATTCCGTTGGAATACCGGGCCCCGCCGCCATATAAGGTCAATCCCGTTCATTCCCGCCCGGACAGCAGCCATGGCTCTCTTTCCTCGACTTGTCCTCGCGCTTGGTGTTCTGGTGGCGCTGGCGGCCGGCGATATGCCGGCCCGGGCCGACTTCCTTCCGCCCGCGCGCCCCGGCGAGACCGATCCCATTATCCAGCAGGTTCTGAATTGCTGGAGTTATGGCCACCGACCCAACGCGAAGGGCGCTGGCGTGGGCGTTGGCGGGCAGAATCTGGTATGCGCCCATGGCGAGGCCAAGACCACGGTGATGCGGGACACTATCGCCCGCATCACGTCGGTCGATGCCCAGACGCTGGTGATCTGGTCGCAAGGGGGCGGTGACGCGCAGGCGGCGGCCGACCTGGCGCAAACCATCGTCGACCGGGGCATCACCGTCATTATCGACGGCCCTTGCGCCGGCCCCTGCGTGTGGTGGTTGGCGGCCGCGCCCAAGCGCCTGGTGACGCCGGAAGCTGTCTTCGACTTCAGCGCCGGCCCGGACGCGCCGCCGGCGGTGGTGGAGCGGGTGCGCCAGGCCACGGGCATAGACCTGAACGCCCTGCGGCAGACCGGCGGCCCCCGGCAGCCGCGGGACGAGGCCGCCTTGCGCGCCCTGGGCTTGGGCGTCACCCAACTGCCGCCCATCGTGGCGGTGAGGCCGACGCCCACCTGAGGTGCCGGCCTGTCCTCACGGTGGCCCGTCGGTCACCGCCCTGAACAGATCCTCCCGCGCCTGTTCCAGCGCGTACCGCAGGGCGCCACGCCTTTCCCTGTCGTCGGGTATCGCGATCAGCCGGTCGTAGATGCGGCTGATCAGCTGCCCTTGCTCCGTCGGCATAGGGCGCAGCCCGTCATGGGCGTAGAGGGTCAGCACACCGTCGATGATCTGGCTCAGCAACTGGGCGTCCAGCCCTGGCCGGTTGCCCGTCAAGTGCATGTTGCCGTGGCCGGTCAGCAGCCAGTCCACCGAGATGTCCAGTTCCAGCAGGCGGGCCAGAGTTTCGCCCTTGGGCAGCTTGCCCAGGCGTTCGTATCCCTGCCAGGTGTTCACGCCCAGGGCGAACCGGGCGGACATGCTTTTCTGGGTTTCGCCCAGGTGCTCACGAACCTGGCGCAACCTGTCCTTCAATCCCGTCATGGCGTCGCGCGCGGCCCTTCGGAGCGCGGACGGAGGGATGGGGGAGTGGCGGCAAGAGAAAGACGGCAGCACGAAATTTTGTGCTTCATTGGCACGAAAAAACGTGCCATGTTCAATCTCGCGTTCAGTCGGAACACTCCTTGACCACTCCTGATGTCACGGGGTCGCATAGGGGCGCCGGTGTCTTGAACGGCCATAGGATGGCGTTCCAAGGCACCGTCGTTGTTGGGGATTAAGACGGTTGCTGGGGTCGGGGTGTGCGGGTCGCGCCCCACCCGCGGAAGACGCAGGCAGTCGAGACGGGCGCACCGGTGGTGCTGAAAAAAGATGCCCAAACAGGCCGGCGATCCTCCTCGGGCCAAGCCACCATCCAAGTACGTGTAGCTTCTCCCCCGAGCGGTACATCCGTTCAGGTAAAAGTTTGATTAAGACCTGATAGAATAAAGCTCCCGGACCTGATCGCAACGCCCAATCTGCACCAACACAGCGGGCCGGAGCCTTTGCCTATCGCGGTAGGACAGGGTTAATGCACAGGGCTGATTACCGGCTTTTCCCGCAACTGCGGTTAATATGCATTATCTATAGTGGGGACATGGATGGCGATGAAATAGCGGATCATATCGGGAAGATCATACAGGGCGGCGCTGTTGGCCGGACTTGGAATTGCCTGGTTGATCTGCGGTCATTCATCGGCAACATCCATCATTCGTCTTTGGAGCGGATGTCCAAGCTACTTAATGAAAAAGAAGAATCGGGGACGCTGAAGCGATCTCCGGACAACGATGGCAGTCGGGTCGCTGTTGTAAGCTACAACGCCGGCCAGAAATTTCTGGTCAATTTGGCCCGTGTTTATATGCGGGACTATGACCTCCGGCACTTTTCCGACATGCGGCAAGGCTTTGCTTGGGCCTGCGGCCAAGATGCCCTGCCGCCGGAGATGAGGTCTCTGGACTGGCATCTGGAGAGGGCGGGCGGCGATATGCCGCCCAAACTCCGGACATAGGGGCGATCATCTCATGCGCCGCCCTGGCGCGGCCGGGGTTGGGGGAATCGAAACGCCCCCGGAAGAAGAAGACTTCCGGGGGCGTTCGTGTGTGTGAAGAACTATTTGGCGTGGCGTTTAGGCCCGGCGCTCCGCCAGGAAGGCGACTTCGCCACCCGGCGTGCCCTCGTAATCGGTCAGCGGGATGGGGTAGTCGCCGGTGAAGCAGGCATCGCAATACTGGGGGCCGCTGGTGTCGCGGCCGGCATGGCCCAGCGCCTTGTAGAGGCCATCGTTGGAGATGAAGGCCAGGCTGTCGGATCCGATGTAGCGGTTCATCTCCTCGACCGACAGCTTGTGGGCCAACAGCTTTTCCTTTTCCGGCGTATCGATGCCGTAGAAGCAGGAATGCCGGGTGGGCGGGCTGGAGATGCGCATATGCACCTCTTTGGCGCCGGCCGCCCGCATCATTTCCACGATTTTCACCGAGGTGGTGCCGCGCACGATGCTGTCATCCACCAGGATGACGCGCTTGCCCTGGATATAGTGGCGATTCGCGTTGTGCTTCAGCTTCACGCCCAGGTGGCGGATCTTGTCGGTCGGCTGAATGAAGGTGCGGCCGACATAGTGGTTGCGGATGATGCCCAGCTCGAAGGGAATGGCGCTCTGCTCGGCATAGCCGATGGCCGCCGGCACACCGCTGTCCGGCACCGGAATGATCACGTCGGCATCCACGTGGCTTTCCTGGGCCAGGTGCGCGCCGATGGCCTTGCGCACCTTGTAGACGCTGGACCCCTCGACCAAGCTGTCGGGCCGGGCGAAGTAGATGTACTCAAAAATGCAGAAGCGGCTCTTTTCCGGCTGGAACGGGCGCAGGCTCTGCACCCCGGCGGCGGTCAGCACCACCATCTCGCCCGGCTCGATGTCGCGGACGAACTCGGCGCCGATGATGTCCAGGGCGCAGGTTTCCGACGCCAGGACCGGCGCGTCGCCCAGCATGCCCAGCACCAGCGGGCGCACGCCGCGCGGGTCGCGCACGCCGATGATCTGGTCCTTGGCCATGGCGACCAGGGAATAGGCGCCCTCCACCTGGCGCAGGGCCTCGACCATGCGGTCGATGACGCTGCCGCCCCGGGCGGTCGCCATCAGGTGGACGATGACCTCGGTGTCGGTCGTGGACTGGAACAGGCAGCCGCGGCGCACCAGCTGGCGGCGCAGCGTCATGGCGTTGGTCAGGTTGCCGTTGTGCGCCAGGCCGAAACCGCCGAACTCAAAGTCCGCGAACAGCGGCTGCACGTTGCGCAGCGCGGTGTCACCGGTGGTGGCGTACCGCACGTGGCCGATGGCGGCATTGCCCTTCAGGGGGCGCATGACCGCCTCGGAACTGAAGTTGTCCCCGACCTGGCCCAGCGCGCGGTGGACGGCGAAATGCTCCCCGTCAAAGGCGACGATGCCCGCCGATTCCTGGCCGCGATGCTGCAAGGCATGCAGGCCCAGGGCGACCAGGGCGGCCGCGTCCGTGGCGCCCAGGATACCAAAGACGCCGCATTCCTCGCGCAACTTGTCGTCGTCGAAGGGGTTCGTGGTCAGCATGAGCGGTCACCGGGCGCCTTTCGCGCGAGGTTGGTACGTTGCGGTCCGTTGTGAGGAATCCTTACTCCGGCTTCCTCTTATCGACGGAATTCTCGATCAGCTGATCAAGGCCCGTGCGTTCGCGGTCGTTATAGCCCTGTTCACCCGGCTTGGCACCCGCGTTCCCCGCAGGGGTGATCGCCGGGGTTTGAAGCCGTTCCAAGTCCTGCTTGGCGGCCAGGGCCCGCTCGGCTTCGATCCGGGCGGCGTCAATTCGTCCTTCACCCTCGTGCCGCAGGTCGGACGGCGCAAGGGTGCGCAGCATGTCCGCCCCGGCCTCCAGCGCCGGCCGGGTGCGCGCGTCGCGCAGCCAGTCGGGCTTGTTGTCCGGCCAGATGTAGCCCATGAGCATGTAGCCCAGGCTGACCAGCACGGCACCGCGCACCACCCCGAAGCCGAAGCCCAGCGACCGGTCGATGGCCGACAGGGCGCTGTCGCTGACCCGGCCCGCCAGAGTGTGGCAGATCATCTGCAATACCAGCAAGGCCGCCACGAACAGGGTGATGATGGCGACGCCGTCGGCAATCATCTGACGCTCGATATGGGCGCGTACGAAGGGTTTGACCAGGGGAAAGGCATACAGCGTGACCAGGGCAGCCCCGACCCAGGCGCCGATCGACAGCACCTCGCGCACGAAGCCGCGGGCGAAAGCCAGCAGGGCCGACAGCACGACGATGACGACGACCGCGATGTCCAGGGGGTTCAGACCGTTGATATCCATGATGCCTCAGCCCCGCCCGCCGCCGGATACGGCCTTGGGTGTGTTCTTGGGCGATGCGCTTTTCTGTGCGGGAGCGGCCTGGAACAGGGGCAGCAGGTCCGACAGGTGGTGCAACTCGATGCGGCGCATGCCGGCATCGCCGCCCGACCCCTTGCGCCGGGTGGGCACCAGCGCCGTGCCGAAGCCCAGCTTCGCCGCCTCCTTCAGCCGCGTCTCGCTCTGGCTCACCGCCCTGATCTCCCCCGACAACCCGATCTCTCCATAAACCACCGCGTCGGCCGGCACCGGCTCCCCCGTCAGGGAGGAGACCAGGGCTGCGGCCACCGCCAAATCCGCCGCCGGCTCCGTGACCTTCAGGCCGCCGGCGACGTTCAGATACACATCATTGGCGCCGATGGCGAGGCCGCAGCGCGCCTCCAGCACCGCCATCACCATGGCCAGGCGCGCCGTGTCCCAGCCCACCACCGCCCGGCGGGGTGTGCCCAGGGGCGATGGCGCCACCAGGGCCTGCACCTCCATCAGCACGGGGCGGGTGCCCTCCATCCCAGCGAAGACGGCGGTGCCCGTCACGTCGCCGCGCCGTTCCGCCAGGAAGATCTCCGACGGGTTGGCGACCTCGCGCAGACCATCCTCCGCCATCTCGAACACGCCGATCTCGTCGGTGGCGCCGAAGCGGTTCTTCACCGCGCGCAGGATGCGGAACTGGTGCCCGCGCTCGCCCTCGAAATACAGCACCGTGTCGACCATGTGTTCCAGCACGCGGGGGCCGGCGATCTGGCCGTCCTTGGTGACATGGCCCACGATCAGCAAGGTGATGCCCCGGCGCTTGGCCACCCGGATCAATTCCGAGGCCGAGGCACGCACCTGGGCCACCGTGCCCGGCGCGCTGTCCAGCGTGTCCACATACATGGTCTGGATACTGTCGATGACCGCCACGCGGGGGCCATCGGCCGCGTCCAGCGATGCCACGATGTCGCGGACGTTGGTGGCGGCCGCCAAGTTCACCGGCGCCGCCGCCAGACCCAGGCGCAAGGCCCGCATGCGCACCTGGTCCACGGCCTCTTCACCGGAGATATAGGCGCAGGACGTGCCCTGGGCCAGGCGGCAGATGACCTGCAGCAGCAGCGTGGACTTGCCGATGCCGGGGTCGCCACCCACCAGCAGGGCCGAGCCGTGCACCAGGCCGCCGCCGCACACCCGGTCGAATTCCTGGATATGGGTCATGCGGCGCGGCGCCTGCTCCGATACGCCGGACAGTTCCACGAATTCCAGCCGGCGGCCCTGCACCTTGTTGCCCAGCCCCTTGGGCGCCGCCTCGGGGGCGGCCTCCTCCACCAGGGTATTCCAGGCGCCGCAGCCCTCGCACCGGCCGCTCCACTTGGGGTGAGCGGTGCCGCAGCTCTGGCAGACGTAGCGGTTGGTGTTTCGGGCCACGGGAAAGGGTTCCTGACGGGGTGTTCTGGCGGTCGCCATCATAACAGCTTAGGCGGCGGAACCGCCACCCCGGCGCCGGGTATACAGCCACTAGATTTAGGGGGTAGGGGCGTGCTGGACGCACGACAGGATGGTGTGGACGGTCATGCCACGATGCCGCCGCGAATTGACAGCGCCCGGCCCGGCGCCCACAGTTGCGACCACCCGTTTCCTGTCTGGATGTACCGCCTTGAAGCCCTTCGCCATGCTTCTCCGTTCCGCCCTGCTGGTCTCGTCCGTACTGGTCCCGCCCATGGCGGCGGCGGAGGAGACACAGCCGGCGCCCGAGGCGGTGGTGATCTATCGCGGCGCCACCCTGATCGACGGCACGGGGGCGGCGCCGCGTGCCGGCATGGCGGTCGTGACCAAGGGCCAGGACATCGCCCTGGTGGCGCCCGTGGGCCAAGTGCCGGCCGAGCTGGCCCGGGGTGCCACGGTGGTGGACGCCAGCGGCCTCTACGTCCTGCCCGGCCTGATCGACACCCATGTGCATCTCGCCACCGTGCCCAACCGCAAGGCCGAGGAGGCGCTGCTGCGCCGGGCGGTCTACGGCGGCGTCACGGCGGAACGCGACATGGCGGGCGACACCCGCGCGCTGGCCGACCTGTCGCGATCGGCGCTGCTGGGCGAAATCCCGGCGCCGGACGTCTACTACGCCGCCCTGATGGCCGGCCCCAGCTTCTTCAAGGACCCGCGCACGGCGGCATCGGCCAAGGGCGAGACACCGGGGGAGGTGCCGTGGATGCAGGCCATCACCCCGGCCACGGACCTGAAGGTGGCGGTGGCCTTGGCGCGCGGCACCGGCGCCAGTGCCATCAAGATTTACGCCAACCTGCCGGCCGACCTGGTGGCCGCCATCACGCGCGAGGCGCACGCCCAGGGCTTCCGCGTCTGGGCCCATGCCATGGTCTTCCCCGCTACCCCGGCGGAGGAGATCGAGGCAGGCGTGGATGTGCTGTCCCACGCCTGCATGCTGGCCTACCAGGCCTTGCCGGTGAAGCCGACGCAGTACCATGACCGCGCGCCGGTGGACCCGGCCCGTATCGGCAATCCCGATCCCCTTCTGGCCGGGCTGTTTGACGGCATGAAGCGCCACGGCCAGGTGTTGGACGCCACCGTGCGCGTTTATGCCGAGGGCGACAAGCGCTGGGCCGGCAAGCCCAACCCGCCCGGGTCCTATTGCCCCGGTGAGCTGGCTGCCCGCATCACCGCCCAGGCCCATGCCGCCGGCGTGGCCGTTTCCGCCGGCACGGATGGCGAGACGCCCGCCGCCGATGCCTATCCCGCCCTGCATGAGGAACTGGAGCTGCTGGTCCACCAGGCTGGATTCACGCCCCTGGCCGCCATCCAGGCCGGCACGCAGATGGGGGCCCGCGCTCTGAACCTGGAGTCGCGTATGGGCACGGTGGCGGCGGGCAAGCTGGCCAACCTGGTGTTCGTCGCCAAGGACCCGACCCAGGACATCGCCAACCTGCGCAGCGTCGTTTACACCGTGAAGAGCGGCCGCCGGTACAACCGTGCCGACTTCCGCCCCATAGCTGCGGATGAGGCCGGCGACGTCGATT
Source organism: Nitrospirillum amazonense (assembly GCF_029594735.1). Taxonomy (NCBI): domain Bacteria; kingdom Pseudomonadati; phylum Pseudomonadota; class Alphaproteobacteria; order Rhodospirillales; family Azospirillaceae; genus Nitrospirillum; species Nitrospirillum amazonense. Next base: position 1,241,906 of record NZ_JARPAF010000004.1, on the reverse strand, counting down.
GAACAAGTGACTCCAAGAAAGATCGGTGCGGGCCGTCGGCCAGTATTGGCGCCGCCTGCCTGCTACCTATGTAGCTAAGCCGGTTATGTTTTTGAAATTGTGACCGGTAAAATGATCATGCCGGTAAAGTTTCAGCTGTGTTACCCCTTCCGCCGTCCTCGTTTCCGGTGGCAGTGCGGAAATGTATAAAATACAGCATAAATTGAATCCTTCATCCAGGATCATCTGTGTTCTGATCATGGATGATGTCGGCGGGGAAACCATCGCCGATTACATTGAGGAAATCCTGGCCTGGAATATGGACGTCGCCACGTGGAACAGCGTGACCGACCTGCGGCTGCATGTCGGCAACGTATCGCCGGATGCCATCCGGCGCATGGGCGCCATAATGGGTGAGGCCATGCGCGGCCGTGCCGGCGGCCGGGCGGCCGTAGTCAGCCATAACGCCGGCCTGCGCTTCCTCCTGAACCTGGCCCGCCTGTTCATTCCCGGCCATGAGCTGCGTGCCTTCAGCGACATGGCTACCGCCTATGCCTGGGCGGCGGGGCAAAAGGTAGACCTGCCGGCGGAAATGGCCACGGCCGGCTGGGGGCGCGTCGCCGCCTAGAGCGGAACGCGATCAGGTGGAATCACCTGATCGCGTTCCGCTCTATCATGAACAGGTTAAGAGCAAGATGCGATCATGACTGATCGCATCTTGCTCTAGGTTTCTCCTTCGGGCGTCAGGGCACCTTAACCCAGCTTCACCTGCATCTGGATCGGGCCCTCGGCCCGGCCGTGGATGAACTGGTCGACGTAAGCGTTGCCGCTGTCGTCGATGGCGCTGGTGGGGCCCTGCCAGATCAGCTTGCCCTGGTACAGCATGCCGATGCGGTCCGAGATTTTGCGGGCGCTGGCCATGTCGTGGGTGATGGTCAGGGCGGTGGCGCCCAGGTCGCGCACGCACTTCACGATCAGGTCGTTGATGACGTCGGCCATAATCGGGTCCAGGCCCGTCGTCGGTTCGTCGAAGAAGATGATTTCGGGGGTGGTGGCGATGGCGCGGGCCAAGCTCACGCGCTTTTGCATACCGCCCGACAGTTCCGCCGGGGACAGGTTGGCGACATCGGGGCCAAGGCCCACGGCGGCCAGCTTTTCGATGGCAATGTCGCGCGCCTGGGACCGCTTCATGCCCTGGCCCTGGATCAGGCCGAAGGCCACGTTCTGCCAGACGGGCAGACTGTCGAACAGGGCGCCACCCTGGAACAGCATGCCGAACTTGGTCATCACCCGGTCGCGGGCACGGCCGCCGATGTGGGTCGTCTCCTCCCCGTCCACCTTGATGGTGCCGGCATCGGGACGCAGCAGGCCCAGGATGGATTTCAGCATCACCGACTTGCCGGTGCCCGAACCGCCGATGATGACGAAGGACTCACCCCTGGCGACGCTGAGGTCCACGCCGTCCAACACCTTCTTCGGGCCGAAGGCCTTCTTGACGCCGATGAGTTCAATCTTGGGGGTGTCAGAGTGGGGGGATACCGTGCTCATGAGAAGAACAGCCCCGTCAGCAGATAGTTGATCATCAGGATCATGATGGAGGCGGAAACCACGGCGTGCGTGGTGGCCGCGCCCACGCCCTGGGCGCCGCCCTTGGAATGGTAGCCGTTGTAGCAGCCCATCAGCGCGATGATGAAACCAAAGGCCGCCGCCTTCACCAGGCCGGAGACGACGTCGATGGTCTGCAGGTACTGCGCTGTGCTGGTCAGGTAGGCCGACGGGTTGAAGCCCAGGCGGTAGATGCTGACGACATAGCCGCCGAACACGCCGATGATGTCGGCCACCAGCACCAGGCAGGGCAGCATCAGCGTGCCCGCGAGGAGGCGAGGCGCCACCAGGTACTTGAACGGGTTGGTGGACAGGGTGGTCAGCGCATCGACCTGTTCCGTCACCCGCATGGTGCCGATTTCGGCCGCCATGGCGGCGCCCACACGGCCCGCCACCATCAGGCCCGCCATGACGGGCCCCAGCTCACGGGTGATGGACAGCACCACCACGGTGGCGATGGCGCTCGAGGCGTTGAAGCGGGCGAAGCCGGTATAGCTTTGCAGCGCCAGCACCATGCCGGTGAACAGGGCCGTGAGCCCCACCACGGGCAGGCTGTTGTAGCCGATTTCCCGCATCTGCTGGACCAGCAGGCGGGGATAGAAAGGGGGACGGACGCAGTGCGACAGGCCGCGCGCCGTGAACAGGGCCAGCCGCCCGGTGGCGGCCAGGAACACCAGGGTGGCCCGGCCGATCCCGCTCAAGAACCCCATCCGCTCCGCTCCTCAGTCATATAAGGGACTTACAATGCCAAACTGCCAGTGTCCCGTCGCGGTTGCGCCGCAACAGGCCATGCCCCCTGATACACGCGGCAAAACCTCCGGCCAAGCCCTGTTAGGATCTCATAGCCGATGGTGCCGGCATCTGCGGCCACGTCGTCCAGCGGCCGATCGGGACCGATCAGCTCGGCGAACGCGCCGGGAACCAGGGCTTCCGGGGGCACTTGCGTCGCGTCCACGCTCAATAAATCCATGGATATGCGGCCCACCACGGGGGCGCGGGCCCCGGCGATGGTGACGTGGCCGGAGGACCCCAGGGCGCGGAAATAGCCGTCGGCGTAGCCCACCGCGATGGTGGCCAGGCGCGCCGGTGCCGTGGTGCGGTATGTCGCGCCATAACCCACCGTGGCCCCGGCCGGCACGTCCCGCACCTGCAGGATGCGGCCCAGCAGGCGCAGCGCCGGCGCCATGGGATTGGGCGCCTCCGGTGTCGGGTTCACGCCGTACAGCGCCGCCCCCGGCCGCACCAGGTCATGCAGCAGGGCGGGCTCCCGGAAGATGCCTGAGGAGGCGGCCAGGCTGGCCGGCGCCCGGGGCAGTCGGGCCAGATGCGCGCGGAAACGGGCGTCCTGCTCGGCGGCGAGGCCGTCGCCGGCCACGTCGGCGCTGGCCAGGTGGCTCATCCACCCCGCCAGCGTAAGGCCGGTCAGCAGAGCTGGGTCCGTTGCCAGGTGCCGCGCGTCGCGATCGTCCAGGCCCAGGCGGTTCATGCCGGTGTCGATGTGGATGTAGGCGGGCAGGGCGCGGCTAAGCTCCACCGCCGTGGCCCGCCAGCGGGCGATATCGTCCAGGCTGTTCAGGACCGGCGTCAGGCCCAAGGCCGCCATCTCCCGTTCCGTGCCCGGCGTGGGGCCGTGCAGGACCAGGATGCGCGTATCGGGAAAGGTGCCTGGGGATAACGCCGCGCGCAGGGCTGCGGCCTCTTCGAGGTCGGCGACAAAGAAGCTGCGGCAGCCGGCCTCGGCCAGCGTCAAGGCCACCGGCACGGCCCCCAGGCCATAGCCGTCGGCCTTGACCACGCCGGCGCATTCGACCGGGCGGTCGGCACGCTGGGCATGGTCGCGCAGGATGCGCCAATTGCCCGCGATGGCGTCCAGGTCGATGGCCAGGACGGCACCGGCGCCGACCGGCACCTGGCTCGGAAAATCCACGGACGACACCCCCGGCTCCTCAGTAATCGTCGCCGGCACCGGCCAGGGCGTGGTGGGTGTCGAGGTCGGAGAAGCGGGTGAACTCGCCATGGAAGTGCAGGCGCACGGTGCCCACGGGGCCGTGACGCTGCTTGGCGATGATGGCCTCGGCCGTGTCGTGCACCTCTTCCAGCCGCTGCTGCCAGCGCTGGTAGCGGTCGTTGAACTTGTCCTCCGCCTCCTCCGGGCGGCGCGATGGTTCGGCACGCTCCAGATAGTACTGCTCGCGGTAGACGAACATCACCACGTCGGCGTCCTGCTCGATGGAGCCCGACTCGCGCAGGTCCGACAGCTGCGGGCGCTTGTCCTCGCGGTTTTCCACCTGGCGCGACAGCTGCGACAGCGCGATCACCGGCAGGTCCAGCTCCTTGGCGATAGCCTTCAGGCCGCGCGTGATCTCGGAGATTTCCTGCACGCGATTGTCGGTCTTGTTGATCCCGCCGCCGCGCAGCAGCTGCAGGTAATCCACCACGATCATGCCCAGGCCGTGGGTGCGCTTCAGGCGGCGGGCGCGCGTGCGCACGGCGGTGATGGACAGGGCCGGCGTGTCATCCACGAAGAACGGCACCTTGGAGATGTAGTTGCTGGCCTCGATGAAGCGGGGAAAGTCGCTGCCGTGGATTTCGCCGCGGCGGATCTTGTCGCCGCTGACCTCGGCCTCATCGGCCAGAATACGGGTGGCGAGCTGTTCCGCCGACATTTCCAGCGAGAAGAAGCCGACCGGTGCGCCTTCCTTGCCGCTGCTCTTCATGTGCGCGCGGGCGGCGTTGAAGGCGATGTTGGTGGCCAGCGCCGTCTTACCCATCGACGGGCGGCCGGCCAGGATGATCAGATCCGAGGGGTGCAGGCCGCCCAGTTTGCCGTCCAGGTCGCGCAGCCCCGTGGTGACGCCCGTGACGTGGCTGGACCGTTTGTAGGCCGCCTCCGCCATCTCGATCGCCGCCTTCAGCGACCGTTCGAAGGGGATGAAGCCGCCCTGGGCGTCGCCGGTGGAGGCGAGGTCGAACAGCTTCTTCTCCGCCTCCTCGATCTGATCCGTGGCGACCACGTCCAGGTCGTGCTTGTAAGCGGCGTTGACCATGTCCTCGCCCACGTCGATCAGCTGCCGGCGCAGGTAGGCGTCATGGATGATGCGGCCGTAGTCCTCGGCGTTGCTGACGGTGACGACGCCGGCGGCCAAGCGGGCCAGGTACTCGGTGCCGCCGATCTCCTTCAGGTCCGCGTCCTGCTCGAAATAGGCCTTCAGCGTCAAGGGGCTGGCGATCTGCCCCCGTTCCACCAGCTTGGCGATGGCGGCGAAGATGCGGCCGTTGGCGGGGTCGAAGAAGTGTTCCGGCCGCAGGAACTCGGCCACCTTCTCCAGCGCCTTGTTGTTGACCAGGGCGGCGCCCAGCAGCGCCTGTTCCGCCTCCAGGTTATGGGGCGGCGTGCGATAGGGCAACGCGCCGGTGGGGGCGGTCGGATCGGTCAACTTGGTGTCCATGGGCATCAGTGTAGCAGCGGGGGAGGCATGGCATAGCCGGCCGCCGCGCACACGGCAAGTGCAACATGCGGATGGATTTTATCCACAGGGGGATAATAATGGGGATAAGGGCGGCAATGGGGTGCCAATCCCGCCCTTAACCCCTGATTTTCCTTTATTCCGCAACCATCGCCGGTGTATGGGCGCGCGGTGCCATGGCTTCCTCTGCCTTGTGGATATAATCCCGGGTGAGGGGCACGGCGGCCAAGGCGTTGGACAGCTGGATCTGGAAGACCATATGCCCTTGGTAGCGGAAAGCGCATTCCGATCCCGCCAGGTAGAATTCCCACATCCGGACGAAACGCTCGTCATACAGCGCGGCCGCCTCGTCGGCCCTGGCCAGGAAGCGGTGGCGCCAGGCACGCAGGGTCTCGGCGTAATGCAGGCGCAGGATTTCGATGTCGGTGGTGACGACGCGCGCCTTCTCCACCGCGGGCATGACCTCCGACAGGGCCGGGACGTAGCCGCCGGGGAAGATGTACTTGCGGATCCAGGGGTTGGTGGCGCCCGGCCCGTCCAGGCGGCCGATGGAATGGATAAGAGCCACCCCCTCTGGTGTCATCAGGTCGCGCACCGCGGCGAAATATTCGGGATAGTGGGGCAGGCCTACATGCTCGAACATACCCACCGAGACGATGCGGTCGAAATGGCCGGCGTAGCCCTGGCCTTTCAGGTGGCGATAGTCCACCAGCTCGAACCTCACCCGGTCGTTGACGCCTTCGTCGATGGCGCGCTGGCGAGCGACGGCCAACTGCTCCTCCGACAGGGTGATGCCCAGGATCTGGGCGCCCGGCACCCGGCGGGCGATCTCCAGCGCCATGCCGCCCCAGCCGCAGCCGATGTCCAGCACCTTCATCCCTGGCTCCAGCCGCAGCTTGGCGATGATGTGCCGCTTCTTCAGGCTCTGCGCCTCCTCCAGCGTCGTCTCCGGCGTGGGGAAGTAGGCGCAGGAATATTGGCGGTCGCTGTCCAGGAACAGGGAGTAGAGCTTGCCGGACAGGTCGTAATGGTGGGCCACGTTGGCCTTGGACCGCTGCGCCGGGTTGAACTGCTGGGCGTACCGCGTCAGTGTCTCGATGGGGCCCATCAGGTAGTCGGACCAGCCGATATGCTGCCAGCCGCTGTTGCGGGTGACCAGCGCCAGCAGGTCATAGATGCTGCCCTCCTCCATCACCAGCGTGCCGTCCATGTAGGCCTCGCCGGCGTACAGGCGTGGCGCGAGCGCCAACTTCCAGTGCAGGCTGGGATCGGTCACACGCACGGTGACGGGGCCGTAGCTGGCGGGGCCGCCGTCGGCGATACCCCCGGGGCTGACTCCGCCCGGCAGGGCGTCCGGATCGCGCCGGCCGAATTCGTAGCGGCGGCCGTGGGCGTCGATCAGTGTCAGATGGCCGGTCTTGATAAGCGACCGGAACAGGCTGGCCAAGAGCATGCCGAAGGCTCCCTCGTCTCAAATCACCTGCATATCAAAGACATGTAGGTAGTCTGCGAGCGGGAGGCCAGGGGGTCTATTAGCTCTAAGATTTACTCAAAAGGGCAGGGTTCGTCTGTGCCTCGGCCTTATTTCCCGTGGGCGATGAAGGGACCGTTACGGAAGCCGGCCTTGCCGTAGCGGAATGGGTCGCCTTCGGGCGTGGTCATGCCGCCGCCGGCGGCCAGCAGCACGGCGTGGCCGGCGGCCGTGTCCCATTCGCAGGTCGGCCCGAAGCGGGGATAGAGGTCGGCCACGCCCTCGGCGATGCGGCAGAACTTGACGGAACTGCCGCAGGCCAGGGTCTCGGCCACTGAATAGGCCTTGAGATAGGCCGCCAGCGCCTCGTCATTGGCGTGGGAGCGGGAGGAGACGACGGTGACGCCGGCGCGCGGCTGCGGGCGGCAGGCGATAGCCTCCCGCTCCCCACCCGCGCGCTGGCGCCATGCCAGGGGCTTGGGCGCCAGGGAACCCGCGAACAGCTCGCCACTGGCCGGGGCATAGACCACGCCCAGCACGGGCTGGCCCTTGTCGACCAAGGCGATGTTCACCGTGAACTCGCCATTGCGCTTGATGAACTCCTTGGTGCCGTCCAGCGGGTCCACCAGCCAGAAGGGCTGGCGGGCCGCCACGGCCGGAATCTCGCCCCGTTCTGCCGCCTCTTCCGACACCGCCGGGATGGCGGGCGTCAGGCGGGCCAGGCCGGGCAGGATGATGGCCTCGGCGGCGTGGTCGGCCAGGGTGACGGGGCTGCCGTCCGACTTGGCGGTGGCGCCGTGGTCGCCCTCATAGAAGGGGAGGGTGGCATGGCCCGCCTCGACCGCCAGCGCCGCGATGTCATCCAGAAGGGCGACAAGGTCCATTCGGGAGAGGACGGGGGCGGTGGTCATGGGGCCAAGCCTATCTCTGTAGTGTCGCGGGGGTGATCGGGGAGGGGAATAGTGCATCGGGGCCCCGCTCAGCAACAGTCCAAACCCGGATGCCCACGCGCGGCTCTCATGCGCGCGGCTGTCCAATTTTAAGCCGCATTCTAAGGACAGGGCCATGGGGTGACGCCAACCGCGCCGCGAACCCGCGCAATGAGGGCGGCGGTCGACGGCAGTGAATGCTAGACTGGCGCCCATGAGACTGACGCTTTCCTTCCTCATCGCCGTCCTGGCCGTGTCCGCCGACGCCCTGGCCGCCCCCCCGCCCCCGGTGGGGGGTGGGGGCGATGTCATCGAAGGGCATGCCCAGGCGACGGAGGGCGATACCCTGCTGGTGGATGGGGGGGAGATCAGGCTGTACGGCATCGACGCGCCCGACCCCGGCCAAACCTGCCAGAACCGGCGCGGCGCCACTTATGACTGTTTCGCCCAGGCGACCAAGGAATTGCAGGCCATTGTCCAGGACAAGATCGTCCGCTGTACCACGAAGGAAAGCCCGCCCAAGCAGCGGCGCCTTGGTGTATGCACGGTGGAGGGACGCGACGTCGCCGGCATCATGGTGCGGGCCGGCTGGGCGCTGGCCTACACCGCCCTGACGCCGGACTATTACAACACCCAGGTCCTGGCCATGAGCCACCGCGCCGGCATGTGGGGCGGGCGGGTGGAACCGCCCTGGCTGTGGCGCGACCGGCAGGCGACGCTGGAAGCCGATGCCACCGGCAAGCCTAAGAAAAAGCCCTCGGGCCAGCCGTGAGGCCGGCCTGAAGACAGGGGCCGCCTGCAATCCACCGGGTTGCCACCCGTATGATTGGGGGGTGCGATAGGGGGCCAGAGCCACAGTGCCGCGCAAAGACGCGGGCGCACCCCTGCTGCCGCCTGGAAAACACTTGACCGCGACCGCCGGGGCCATCACCTATGTCGCCGAAATTGCGCGTATCCCGCAGTCCACCCGTTTTTTCCTGAAAGGAAGTTATGTCGAAGGAGGATTTGATCGAGTTTTCCGGCACGGTGACCGAACTGCTGCCGAACGCGATGTTCCGCGTCAAGCTCGATAACGAACACGAAGTGCTGGCCCACACCTCCGGCAAGATGCGGAAGAATCGCATCCGCGTGCTAGCGGGTGACCGGGTCAACGTCGAAATGACGCCCTACGACCTGACCAAGGGCCGCATCACCTTCCGCTTCAAGTAAGCGGACGGTCGCCCATGGTGCGCGTGCAAGCGGACGGGACGGGGCGGATGCCACGACAGCTCCCGCCGCTGGTGCTGGCGTCCAGTTCCCCGCGCCGTCGGGAACTGCTGGCCCAGATCGGGGTGACGCCGGCCGGCATCGACCCGGCCGACATCGACGAAAGCCCGCTGGTGGATGAGCTGCCGGCCCATCACGCCCTGCGCCTGGCCAAGGCCAAGGCGGAGGTGGTGGCCGCCCGCAGCGCGGGGTCGGTTGTGTTGGCCGCCGACACGGTAGTGGGCTGTGGCCGCCGTATCCTGCCCAAGGCGGAAAGCGCCGACGACGTGCGCTGCTGCCTGGATCTGCTGTCCGGCCGCCGCCACCGCGTCTATGGCGGCCTGTGCGTCATCGACGCGGCGGGCAAGGTGCGCACCCGGCTGGTGCAGACCGCCGTGCTGTTCAAGAAGCTGAGCCGCGCCGAGATCGACGCCTATCTCGCCTGTGGCGAGGGCGTTGGAAAGGCTGGAGGCTATGCCATCCAGGGCCGGGCCGCCCTGTTCGCGCGCGGGCTGGTCGGGTCCCATAGCAATGTCGTGGGTCTGTCGCTGTTCGAGACGGCGGCCCTGCTGCGTGCCGCCGGCATCGATCCGCTCTTGGCCGCGTGACGGGCCGGCCCTGATGGCCCGCGAACTCCATATCGACGTCACATTGCCGGCGCAGGGGCCCGCCTTGCGCCGCGCCGCCGTGCTGACCGACGGCGTGTTGTCGGATCTTTATATCGACCGGGTAGAGCGGCCCACCCTGGCCGGCGCCGTGATTCGCGGCCGCGTCACCCGCATCGTCGCCGGCATGAACGCCGCGTTCGTTGACATCGGCACCGGCCGCGACGGTTTGCTGCCCGCCGCCGACGTGCGCGTGCCCCAAGGGGGTGGCCCCCAGGGAGGCGGCAAGGGCGCCCCGAAGGATCGCCCGGCCGCGCGGCCCCAGGGGCCCATCGGCACGGCCCTGCGGGCGGGGCAGACCATCATCGTCCAGGTCAAGGCCGACCCCGTGGGCGCCAAGGGCGCGTTGCTGTCCATGGACGTGGCGCTGCCCGGCCGTTTCCTGGTGCACACGCCCTTGGCGGCCGGTATCCACGTGTCCAAGCGCCTGGGCCAGGGGGCCAGCGCCGCGGCGGAGCGTGCGCGCCTCACCACCGTGGTGCGCGACGCGGTGCCCGTCAGCGGCCAAGGCTGGGCCGGTGGCTGGGCAGGTGGCTGGATCGTGCGCGCGGCGGCCGCCGGCGTGCCCGCCGACTGGCTGGCGCAGGAGGCGGAGGCCTTGGCCATGGACTGGCGCGGGGTGGCGCGGGCCGGCGACGGACCGCCGGCCACGCTGCTGGCGGCCCCCCATGCCGGCATCCGCGCCCTGATGGAACAGACGGGCCAGCCGGTATCGGCCATCCTTGTGGACGACCGCGCCGCCGCCGGCCAGGACCTGTATGCGGAGCTGCGCCGCTGGTGCGACGACCGCGCCACCGACCTGCTGCCGGTGCTGAAACGCGTCCCCACCGGCCTGCCGCTGTTCGACGGCGGGGACCTGGACGGCGCCATCGCCACCCTGTTGCGCCCGCGCGTCCCCTTGCGGGGGGCCGCCGCCGGCAGCCTGGTCATCGAGCGGACCGAGGCGCTGACCGTCATCGACGTGAACGGGGGGGAGAAGGGCGACCCCCTGGCCGTCAACCTGGCGGCGGTGCCGGAAATTGCTCGCCAGCTGCGCCTGCGCAATGTGGGCGGCATCGTGGTGGTGGACTTCATCAACCTGTCGCGTCCGCCGGACCGCGAGCGGCTGATCCTCGCCCTGACCGGGGCGGTGGCGGACGATCCCGGCAATACCCAGGTCTATGGCATGTCCCGCCTGGGCCTGGTGGAGATGACGCGCCAGCGCCGGGGACCTTCCCTGCTGGACCTGGTGGCGGCGGACGCGCCGACCCCGGGCGTTTTGTCCGACGACGATGACGCCGTGATGTGAGTGATGTTGCCATGACCGACCAACCGATACTCCTGAAGCCCCGCAGGTCCCGCGCGGCCTGCCCCATCTGCGGCCGGCCGCCAGCGCCCGAGGTAAAGCCCTTCTGCTCCCCCCGCTGCGCCGACGTCGACCTGGGCCGCTGGCTGAACGAAAGCTATCGCGTGCCCGTGACCGAAGAGACGGATGAGGATGGCGAGACCGCCTCGGGAGCGGAGCGCGACTGAGTGCCGGCACCCCGCCATATCCAGAAATTTTCCAGTAAAATCAACCGCCTAAAAAAAATCTGAAAAAGATCGAAACAACAGGCTGGACAAGCCCGCCGGACTTGTCTACATACAGCCACCTCGACGCGCTGCGGACGCCAACGCCACGGCAACGGGTCACAAAAACCCACGCGAGATCAGGGACTTAGCGTCCGCTAGGTTTCTCTGGATGCCCAGGTAGCTCAGTTGGTAGAGCAGGGGACTGAAAATCCCCGTGTCGGTGGTTCGATTCCGCCCCTGGGCACCATTTTCCCGACCAATTCTCATCATTTTGTGTCGTTTTCAGCTCTAAATGGGATCCAACCTGCTTTAACTGGGATAGGGTCAGGCATATGTGAGACTGATCCGTTCGCCTAACGCCGCCGGATCGAGGGCCTAGGGCGAGTATCGTTGTTCCCCGCTACCGGTTGCGAAAAACGCGTCGTTCAGCATACCTTCCAAATCCATCTCGTCTATAGCCAGCTCAGATGGCTTTGGGCCTCATTCGTCCAGCAGTTAGTTCAGATGATCGTGGCGCGGGTTCATTGGGACGGCCTGGATCAGCTGGAGATGCCCCGTCGGCGCCTCGTTGACGCTGACAGCCATGAGATGCCTCTGCAGCCCGACCGCACCAGTGGGCAGCATATCGCGCAGCCTTTCTATGATTGCTGGACGACATCAGGGGCCGCCCGGGCATAGAATGTAATCCGAATGTCTAGCTGACGCTTGGCCGCTCCAACTTTTCCTATGAAATTTGGCAGCATGCGCCACATCCTCTCCTGATTGCGGGCATTCTGTCGCTTATACACCGTTTGGCGCAGCAGACAGCTGAGGGACGATAGATCGCCGCTAGCGCATCCTTGGTTGTTGCTTCAGATGGGCCGCCCCTATATCGTGAAACCCGCCTAAGCGCCTCTTTGCCGCAATATGTTGTTGGTCAAATTGGACAGCAGCCCTATCTATGGCAAGCAGCCTGAAGCTGCAGTTAGTTACCAGTGTGCTTGGACGGACAGCAAGATCGTGATCATGGAACAGCAAATGCCAATCTTGTCTGTGGCAATTATAGGGAGTTTTCGTCAGCACTATGATCGGGTTGTCCAGGTCATTCATGAGTTTCGAGGCGCGGGATGGTCAGTAACCTCTCCGGTTGGTGCTGATGTAATTGAGCCAGATATTCAATTCGTTCGCTTTGAGAGCGACAATCCAGAGCATTCGGATGAGGAAATTCAGACACTTACGCTTAAGAATATTTTTTCTGCAGATCTAGTTTATGTTGTGTGCCCCGGCGGCTACATCGGGCGTACAACATGTTATGAAGTTGGCCGTATCATTCAAGCACGGCGGCCAATTTATTTTTCAGAGAAGCCGAAAGACTTGCCTATATCCGTGGGAGATTCATTTCTCGTTTCTGTGCAAGATTTGGTTTCTCAGGCAACGAAAGGCATTTTTCCTGTATGGTTATTTGGAAAAGGTGATGGGGTGCTGGCTGTCGCAGAACGGGAGTTAGTAAATCATGACTGAACATAGAAGCCGTTTACGAATAAATAAGTCAATCGAGCATGGAAATAAGCGCCATCTAGTGATTTGTGGCAGCATGAGCTTCTATAGTTATATGCGGCAAGTGCAACATTATCTAGATTCATTTGGTGTTCCGTGCCTATTGCCCGATCCGGACGATGATCGCATTCTTTCCATGGCAAATGAGCAAAGCGATGCCTTCAAGCGCAAGGTGTCTTTGGCTCACATGAAGCGTATTCAAAACATATGGACATATGGCATATTAGTAACTAATTTTGATAAAAATGGCATATATGACTATATTGGACCGAGTACGTTCGCGGAGATTGCCATTGCTGCAACATCAGGAAAAGCGGTTTTTCTACTAAATGGTATTCCTTCCATGTATGAACATGAATTGATGCCTTGGAGGGTTATTCCCTTACACGGACACCTTGATCCAGTCATTAAGCAATATGAGTTGCAATGTCGATCATCTCATCAGCAGCTTGCGATCCCACTTCACCTTTGAGTGATCGGTCAGGCGGGAGAAGGTACTTTTTACATTTCTTTGATGTGCATCTTTTGGAGGAAAAAGGTGCTTCTCGGATTTTGCCAAATGTCTATAAGGAAATGAAATTAGCAATACGGTTAGCATTGCTTTATGGTGAAGAGCTTCTAATTCCCGCTTCGTCTTACTTTGAAAGCCCTTTGTGTCGAGAAATACTCGATGATCTTGGCGCAGATTTTTTAAGTTTCCGAGTTAGCTTGGTTGCTAGCGGTCAGGGGCTAGACGAGTTTCTTGGAGAGAAGTTGCGTCAATATACGGAGTCTCAGTTCCAGGGCCGCATATACAGATCAAATTCTTTAAGTCAGCTATTCCCATGGCGCGCTCGCCAGCGTAGCGCAACGGCAGACATTAAGCGCAGTTGGCGGAACGCGTTAGAGACCGAGAGAGCATCATTTACCCTCCGAAGACTTGGAGTGGATTTGCCTGTCGATATAGAGCGCCAGTGGGACGCAGTGCCTGAACAGTTAGGTGAGCTTGCATTTATTGTTGATAACATTTTTCCACTACTTTTCCCTTGGGAGCCAAATGTAGCTCACCGGAATTTATTTCACTCTATAATAAATGAGGCATATTTTCAGAGTTATGCAGATGACTATGGTGCTTCTGTTCTTCAGAACATGATGTTCCTTAATACAGGATATCGCATTCCTTCTGGGTTCCCAGGAGAAGATATAGATTATGGCGTGTGCATTAGGCGACTTCAGCGCATGGGTGTTTTAAAAATATTAGAGAGCCAACCTGTTCAGACTCTTTTGTCGCTCCGTGACGATGAAAAATTTAGAATAGCGCTGCCTAGCATGCCAGAAGGGCAGCAATTCTCGGCCTCAGAATCTGGCCTTTTGATTCCGGCACAGCCAGTCTTACTTATTCCTGGAGGTACGCCCATGCAGCGATCAGGAGAATATACGCAAGAACAATCGGGGATAGAAAAATATCGCGGCCGAATTGATTTTGGAATAATCACCATTAGAGAGGACGAATTCGAGGCTTGTTTGAGTAAGTTTAAAAGCCAAGAATTCGTTAAAGGGAATGCATATTATAATATAGCTCACATATCGTGCACTAATGGCAGGCAGTATAAGGTTGCTATCAGCCGTTCTCGCGCTCAAGGAAACGGCGAATCGCAGTCATTGGCCACGCAAATGATGAATGACCTCGAGCCAAAATGGATAATTCTGGCCGGAATTGGCGGGGCCGTGCCCTCTGATGACTACACTTTGGGCGACGTTGTTTGTGCTAGTCATGTGCATGATTTCTCTGTAAGGGCTGCAGCAGAGGATACATACGACAGTTATAATGTGGCTGGCGGATCAATGCACGTCGAAATTCGAAATTTACTCGCTCAATTGCCAGCATTCCGATCGAATTTGGGAGATTGGAGTAGTGAAGGTGCAGTTGGTTGCCAGAAGCCAATTATAGACGCTAATTCTCTTCATGAGGATAGATTTTATGGCTCCGATATCTGGAGGCAAAAAGTAAAGGAAAGCATAAAACTTCATTTCCCGGGACTCGGTACGCCAAGGGCACCCAGGGTTACCTCTCAACCTGTTGTTTCGAGTGACGCGCTGATTAAGGAGCCTTCTTTGATTCAGCAATGGCAAGTGGCCGCTAGATCTTTAGCTGCTGTTGAGATGGAATTGGCTGGAGTATACATCGCCGCCCGAAGCAGGGGCAAAGAAACACCTGTTTTGGCCATTCGCGGCATTAGTGATATTGTCGGATTTAAACGTGAAGATAATTGGACGAAATACGCGTGCTCGACTGCAGCTTCCTTTGCTTATTCTCTTGTTTCATCTGGGGTAATTGATATGAGCGAAAAATAGCCGCTTAGAGTCCGGCCCAGACTCGGATAGGTGGTTTTATGCCCTAGCCAATCTCCTGGTGAAGAGCTTGACACTGGCGGCGAAGATCCCAGGCCGTTGCGGTGTCGGTTCCCCGCTCGAAGTCATTGGCGAGGCGCCGATTACGGCCCAGCCAGGCGGAAGCCAGCACCAAGGGCGCGCCATCGAGGTCCTGATATCGGCGCCATGAACAACGGCACCGAGTAACAGGAGCAAAACCCCGGGCGCGTCAAACTGATTCGGCGTGCGTGAAGGTTGTTTCGCGGCCCGGCTTTTTCTGATTCTGTGGGGTGATGTCACCGCCCCCCGATCTTGACGTGCTGTCTGTTGCCGACCTGAAGGCGCTGGTTGTCTCGCTCTTGGGCGAGGTTGGGGCGCTGAAGCAGGTTGTATTGGAACAACGGGCTGAGATCGCGCGGCTGAAGGGCTTGAAGGGCCCCCCCCTCGATCAAGCCGAGCGGGATGGAGCAGGCGACCGGTCCGAAGCCGCGTGCTGGCGGCGGTAAACGCCCAGGCCGGGGAGCCAGGCGGACACGGGTGGTAATCGAGGACCGGGCGGTCCCCGTGGCGGCGCCGGCCGGGTCGCGCTTCAAGGGGTACGAGAGTTTCTTCGTTCAGGACTTGGAACTGCGGCCGGTGGCGATCCGGTTCCAGCGCGAGCGGTGGCTGACACCCGACGGGCGCACAGTGGTGGCGCCGCTGCCGGCTGGGATCGACGGTCATTTTGGTCCGGCGCTGCGCCGCTTCGTGCTGATGCAGTACCATCAGGGGCAGGTGACCATCCCCCGGCTGACGACACTGCTGGACGCGATCGGCATCGCCGTTTCCAAGCGGCAGGTGGTGCGGCTGCTGATCGATCGCCAGGACCGCTTCCGGAATGAGGCGCAGGACGTGTTGCGCACCGGCCTGGCCGCCGCTTCCTGGATCACGGTGGATGACACCGGGGCGCGGCACCAGGGCCGCAACGGTGTCTGCACCCACATCGGCAACGACCGTTTCGCCTGGTTCGCCAACACCGGCTCCAAGAGCCGGCTCAACTTCCTGGGCCTGCTGCGGGCCGGCCGGGAGGACTATGTGATCAACGACGAGGGCCTGGCCTATATGCGCCGCCGGGCGCTGGCCGGCCCGGTCGTCCGCCTGCTGGCGGATCACCCGGACAAGCGCTTCGCCGACGAGGCGGCCTGGCGGGCCCATCTCGACCGGCTGGGCATCACCTCTCTCAAGGTCTCGCCCGATCCGGTGCTGGTCGCCACCGAGGGCGCGCTCTGGGGCAGCGTCAGGGCGCAGGACCTGCTGGCCGACACCGTCATCGTCAGCGACGACGCCGGCCAGTTCCACGTCGGGCGCCATGCCTTGTGCTGGGTCCATGCCGAGCGCCTGGTCCACAAGCTCGACACCTTCACCGATCATCATCGCGCCGCCCAGCAGCGCATCCGCAGCCTGATCTGGTGGTTCTACGCCGACCTCAAGGCCTATCGCCACGATCCCACGCCGGCGCGAAAGGCCGCCTTGCGTGCCCGCTTCGACCGCATCTTCAAACGCAAGACCGGCTTCGCCACCCTCGACAGGCTGCTCGCCCGCCTCCACGCCAACAAGCCGGAATTGCTGATGGTCCTCGACCAGCCCGATATCCCGCTTCACACCAACGGCTCGGAAAACGACATCCGCTGCCAGGTCGCCAAGCGCAAGATCAGCGGCGGTACCCGCAGCGACGCAGGCCGGCAATGCCGCGACGCCTTCCTCGGCCTGGCCAAGACATGCGCAAAACTCGGGCTCTCCTTCTGGGACTATCTCGGCAACAGGCTCGCGGTCCCCCAAACCGTCGACATCCCCAGGCTCCCCGCGCTCGTCGCCAAACCAGTCTGACAATCAGCAGGCCGCCCGGGGTTTTGCCCCTGTTACGGCACCGACCAGCAAGCCGTTGGTATCCGTGATGATATGGCGTTTGCGACCCTTCACTTTCTTGCCCGCGTCATACCCGCGCGCACCTCCAGCCTGCATAGTCTTGGCCGATTGGCTGTCGATCACCCCGGCACTGGGGCTCGCTTCACGGCCCATCCCTTCTCGCGCACGCATCAACAGCAGATGGTTCACCCGCTTCCACGGCCCATCGCTCCGCCAGGCGTAGAAATAACGCTGAACCGTCGTGCGCGGCGGAAAGCTGTCCGGCAGCATCCGCCACGCGCACCCGCCCTCCAGCACATAGAAGATCGTTTGCGCCACCGACTGCAGTTCGACTTCACGAGGACGGCCCCGCTTGTTTGGTCCAGGTAGGGCCGGGCACAGGACTGCCCACTCTTCGTTCGTCAGATTGCTTGCATACTTCAGGTGGTCCCGCCGATACTGACGACGGGTGATTTTGCTTCGCTGCCCTTCGGGTCAGTCCGCATAACCTTGGGATCCGTTCTCGTCTTCGCAAACAGAACGAGTCACAAGTGACTGATATCGCCCAACTTATTTATGGGCCGGACTCCAAAAGAAAGATGGTTGTGATATCATCTCACTTATAGATGATAACCACTCCTAGTTATCGATAATCGCAAGAGGATGAGTTATATTTATCGTCTCACTTAAGGCTGAAAACGACATTTTGCTTGAGGCGGCGCCTGTATGCACGTCAGCGCAGCACCTCCCGCGTGTCGGCCAGGCGCAGGTCGTGCATCTGGTCCAGGTAGGCCTCGTAATACCCTTTGTGTGACGCGCCGACGATGGCGAGCAGGCGGGTGCCGGGGTGCTGGCCCAGGACGTCGCGGATGTTCGCGACCATGCGCAGGTTCCGCGTCTCCCAATACCCCACGTAATTCCGGCCAAATCCCTGGGGCGACGGCTCCCGCAGGGCGGCACCGAAGTCCGCCTGATAGGCCTGCAGCGCGGCCTGCGGCGCGTTGTATGCGCGATACAGGGTCATCAGGCCGTCTGGTTTGGCGACGCCTGCCTCCAGCCGCTCATCCTCCGCCCGGCGCGCCTTGGCGACAGGATTGTCCCAGGCGTGCGTGATGGCGGCGGCATAGGCGTTTGCGTCCGGCGGATCGGGGAAGTCGGCGCTGTGGTCATCCACGCTCCACAACCGTTCCAGGCCCAGCCGCGCCGCCAGCACGGCCGAGATAAGGTTGGTTTCGTTGCGGCGGTCCTTGGCCCGCTCCAGCGCCGCCACCAGGTCGGGCGTGAGCCCGTCGCCGTCGTGCCGCTCCTCCACCGGCAGGCGCAGCCATTGCACCAGGGCGGAGCTCCGCTCCCCCGCCGCCAGGAAGATCGCGGCCAGGTGTCGCCGGTCGGCAGGGGTGGGGGCGGCCGGCCATGCGGCCAGCAGCCGTTCCGCCTCCGCGTTGGCGGCGGGCACGTCCAGTCCGGTCGCCTTCCCGGCGGGACCGGGGTCTGGGCAGTAGTCGGCGACGGTCGAGGCATAGCGGGTGGGATAACGGCGCAGGCTGTCGCACTGCAGGCCGGACATGTCCTCGGTCGCGATGGCGTCCGGATGCCAGGCTGCCAGGCGGGCCAGCAGGGGTTCCAGCATATCCGGCCGCAACTCGCCCTTGAGACCCGACAGATGCGGCGTGCCGAGCACCAGCACCTCGTTGGCCTTGCCCGCCGGCGGCCCCTTCAACTGGCCGGGCTTGAATGAGGGGTGGTAGTCCGGCGCGCCGGTCCCGGCATCCGCTGGGATGACCTTGGCGACTGCCAGGATGCCGGCAAGCAGGGCCAAGCCCAGGCTGGCTGAGCGACGACGGACATGTGTCATGATTTCCCCCAAAGGACTGCATAGCGCTTCCGTCATCATCTTGATCGGCCGGCATCGCGAAAGGGCCGCTTTGGCGCCTGTCGTCCGGTCCGGCCATGATCCGCCGCGCCTCCTTCACCGTATCGTCCGGCGCCAGGGACGACGGGTCCTGGGCAGGCCGGGAAAGGGTTTGAGATGTGGAGACGGATTTGCGCCGCGCTGCTGTGCGCACCCCTGCTCACCAGTTGCGCCGGGATGGCGCCCAAGGATTTCGCGAGCGGCACGCCGCCGCTGGTCTTGGAGGATTATTTCACCGGCCATACCAAGGCCTGGGGACTGTTCGAGGATCGTTTCGGCAAGGTGCGCCGCCAATTCACCGTCGACATCGACGGCACCCGCCAGGACGGCGCCCTGATCCTCCACGAACGCTTTCTGTACAACGACGGCGAACGGGAGGAGCGGACCTGGACGGTGCGGCGGGTGGCGCCGGACCGCTATGAGGGGACCACCGGCGATGTCGTGGGCGTGGCGCGGGGCGTGGCATCGGGCAACGCCTTCAACTGGGCCTACCGCCTTGATCTCAAGGTCGGCGACGGCACCATGCGCGTCGCCTTCGATGACTGGATGTTCCTGCAACCCGGCGGCGTCCTGCTGAACCGGGCCCACGTCACCAAATGGGGCGTCGAAATCGGATCGGTCAGCATCTTCTTCCAGAAGGCGCCGGCGATGGCCGCCCCGGACATGCCGGATTAGAGGGGAAGGGCCAGACGCGGCGGTCCGCCGCCCCTGGCCTGGCCTTGGCTTCAGGCGGCGCGCAGCTTGGCGAAGAAGTCAGCCACGGCCTCCTGCAGGCGGGCGGATTCCTTGGCCAAGCTTTGCGAGGCACCCAGCACCTGGACCGAGGCGGCTGCGGTCTCTTCCGAGGCCTCGGCCACTGCGCCGATGTTGTTGGAGACCAGTACCGTGCCCTTGGAGGCTTCGCTCACGTTGCGGGTGATTTCCCGCGTGGCCGCACCCTGCTCCTCCACCGCGGCGGCGATGACGGAGGTGCCGGCGCCGATGTCGCGGATGGTGGACTGGATCTGGCGGATGGCGCTGACGGCGTCCGTCGTCTCCTGCTGGATGGCGGCCACCTGGGCGCCGATGTCCTCGGTCGCCTTGGCGGTCTGGTTGGCCAGGGCCTTCACTTCGGTGGCGACGACGGCGAAGCCCTTGCCGGCCTCACCCGCCCGGGCCGCCTCGATGGTGGCGTTCAGCGCCAGCAGGTTGGTCTGGCTGGCGATTTCGCGGATCAGGCTGATCACCGCCTCGATGCGCTGGGCGCCCTCGGCCAGACCGTTCACGGTGGCGTCGGTCCGCTCGGCCTGGCGCACGGCCTCGTCGGCCACGGTGGCGGACTGCAGGGCCTGGCGGCTGATCTCGCCGATGGAGGCCGTCAGCTCCTCCGTGGCGGCGGCGACCGTCTGCACGTTGGTGGAGGCCTCTTCGGCGCCCGTGGCCACGGCCTGGACCTGGCGGCGGTTGCCGTCCACGATCTGGGTCAGGCGGGCGGCCGTCTGGCCCAGTTCCTCCGACGCGTGGGCGACGAAGTTGACCAGCTCGGTGGAGACCTTGTCGAACTCCTCAATGTACTGCTCGCGCAGGCGCACCCGCGCCTCGCGGCGCAACTGTTCCTGCCGGGCCTGCTCCGCCAACTCATCGGCGCGGATCATGCTGTCGCGGAAGACGGCGACGGCGGCGGCCATGCGGCCGATCTCGTCCAGGCGGTCGGCGCCGGGGATCTGCACCGACAGGTCATGGTCGGCCAGGCGGCCCATGGCGCCCGTCATGTCATCCAGCGGCTTGGACACCAGGCGGATCAGCGCGAAGCCGGCCAGGCCACCCAGCGCCAGCGACAGGATCAGCGCGCCGATGACCACCGCCTTGGCGGTCTGATAACTGTCGCGGTTGGCCTTGGCGGCCTCGTCCGCGCCCTTCATGTTAACGTCGGCGTCGGTCTTCAACGCCTGGCGCAACTTGGTGAAGGTGTCGATCATCTCCCCCCGGAAGGAGGCGACGGCCTCGTCCAACTTGCCGTCGTGGGCGGTGGCCAGCAGCTTGTCATGCAGGCCCAGATAGGTCTTCCAGATGCGCTGGATGTCGTCCGCCGCGGCGCGTTCCTCGCCGGCGCCGATCAGCGGCTGGTACGCCGTCCAGGACTTGTCGAAGTCCGCCAGGGTCGCGGCGAAGCGCTTTTCCACCTCTTCCCGCATGGCCGGTTCCTTGACCAGCAGATAGGAGCCCTCCAGCGAGCGGAAGCGCTCCGTCGCCTGGACGATCTGTCCCACCGCACGGGTGGAGGGCAGCCAGTCGTCACGGATATCCATCGCGGAGGCGTTCATGCGTGCGGCCTGCATCATGGCGACCACGCCCAGGATCAGGGTGATGCCCAGGACGGCGCTGAACGCCAGGATCACCTTGTGGCGGATGGACAAGTTTTTCATGGCCTTCGACGCTCCTCACCCTAGCGGGGGCCCTCAACGCGGGTGCCCCCCAAAAATCAGGGCGCCATCGCCATCAATTGGTCCTCGACCAGACAGCTTGAGGACTTTCGGAGGGACGGCGCCATGAAGCCGAATACTCCGTTAAGCATATTAAGGATCGGTAAAGCGCGGACCTATGCTGTGGGTTAGGATGCCAATCCCCTCAGTTCGCGCCGCCGGCGCAGGGGGACGCAGCGCCAGGCGCCGCCGCGTCCAGGCGGCCCAGGCTGTCGGCCACGGCGGCGGCCAGCTGCGCCGCGCCATTGGACAGGGCGGCGGCGGCCGCGTCGGATGAGGCGGCGGCCACCGGCAGGCTGAAACCGGCGCGGCAGGTGGAGGCGGCCCCCTGGGGCAGGCGCCGCATGGTCCAGCTGCCGTCCACCACGGCGGTGCCGCCGGGGGTGGCGTCGAACCGCTCGATGCGCAGGGCCAAGCGGTACTGCGGCGGGCCATTGGGGGCGGGGGCCACGGGCGCCTGATAGATGTCGGTGGCGCGCAGCCGCTGCCACAGGGCGTTGGCCAGCGCCAGCCGCATCTCATCCGCCACCGGGGCCGCCCAGCGGTCGTCGTCGCGCACGTCCAGCCGGCCGCCCGCATCGGTCAGCACCAGCTGGGTGCGGTTCAGCCGCTCCGGCACCGTCACGGGCAACACCTCCACCAACACCCGCGCGGCGCCGGTCGCGGGCGCGTCGGCCGGCTGCGGGGCCAGCGCGTGGTAGCGGATGGGGGTGGAACCGCCGCAACCGGCCAGCAGGACCAGGCCCGTCAGGCCGGCAAGGGCGGAAAGGGAACGGGGGAACGGGGCGGGGTTCGTGCTCATTCGTCCTTGTCCTTCCGGCCGCGCACCAGGGATTCCGGGTGGCGTTCCAGGCTGTCGCTCAATGCTTTAAGGGACCGGGTGGCGTCCATGACGCCCTTCAGGGCCTGGCGGGTGTCCTGCTGCAGCGGGGCGTCCGGCGCGACGCTGGCCTGGGTGGCGGCCAGGGTCTGTTCCATCTGCTTCAGGCTGTCGCGGATTTCGGGCAGCACGTCGTGGTCGGCATGCTGCACCAGCTCGTCGATATGGCGGGTGGCGCCGTCCACGCTGGCCAGCGCCTTGCGCGCGTTCTCGCCGATGGCGTCGAAGGGGATCTTGTCCAGCTTGGCCACGATCTCCTGCACCTTCTGGTACAGCTCCTCCAGATCGCCCGGCACGGTGGGCAGTTCCACGGGATCGGTGTTGGGGTTAAACTGCACCGGCGGCGCCTTGGGCATGAAGTCCACCGCCACATACAGCTGCCCGGTCAGGAAGCTGCCGGTGCGCAGCTGGGCGCGCAGGCCCCGGTTCACCAGTTCTGCCAGGCGCTGCATCCGGGCGGCGCGCTCGCTTTCCGGCGGCAGCGTCTGCTCGAACGAAGCCAGACGGTCCGGGAAGATGTTGACCATGACGCGGGAGGTGAAGTCCTGCGTGGCCGGGTCGTAGTCGATACCCACCCCGGTGACGTTGCCGATCTCCACCCCGCGGAAATCCACCGGCGCGCCCACGGTCAGCCCGCGGATGGACTGGTGGAAGCGCATCACCATGGCTACGTGGTAGCCCTCCGGCGCCTTCATGGCGTCGACATGGTTGGCGGCCAGCCAGAACTGGCTGCCGGCCGCCGCCGGGGTCATGGGCGTGTCCGGCGGATCCTCGAAAGCGATGCCCCCCATCAGGATGGTGGCCAGCGCCTCGGTATCCACCTTAAGGCCCGAGCCGTCGATGCGCACGTCCACGCCGCTGGCGTGCCAGAACTTGCTGTCCTTGGTGATGAAATGGTCGTAAGGCGACTTGATGAAGACATGCAGGGTGATGTGGCGGCCATCCTCATCCAGGGTGTAGCGCTCGACATGGCCCACGGGGATGCGCTTGTAGTAGACGGGCGATCCCGCCGCCAGCGAGCCGATGTCGTCGGTGTGCAGCACATAGCGCTGCCCCGGCACGTCGGAAGCCACCACCGGCGGATCCTCCAGCCCGGTGAACTCCTTGCGGGGGTTGTCCGACTTGCCGGCATCGACGCCGATGTAGGACCCGGACAGCAGGGTATTCAAGCCGGAGACGCCCGTCTCGGCGAAGCGTGGGCGTACCACCCAGAAACGGCTGTCGTCCACGGCGAAGCCCTTGGCGTCCTTGGTCAGCTCCACCGTCACCAGCACCCGGGCGTGGTCGTCGGTGAGGGTGACGCCCTTGACCTCGCCGATGTCCACGTCCTTGAACTTCACCTTGGTCTTGCCCGGCTCGATGCCGTCCGCGGTCAGGAAGCTGATGGTGATGCTGGGGCCTTTCATCCAAACCGTCTTCACCACCAGGGTCAGGCCCACGATGGCGGCGATGGCCGGGATCAGCCATACCAAGGACGGGATCCAGCGGCGGCCCGAGTCCACCACCGGTTCCGGCAGGTCGTCCTGATGGGGGGCGGGGGGCGTGGTTTCAGCCATGGCGGGTTCCGAAGACTAGTCGTTTCTTGGGATCGCGCCCCCTGCGCGGGCGGTGGGCGCGATCCCAGATCATGCGGGGGTCGAAGCTGTGGGCGGCCAGCATGGTCAGCACCACCACGGCGCCGAAGGCGGCCGCACCCGGGCCGGCCTGGATGACGGCCAGCCCCTGGAAGTGCACCAGGCCCACCATCAGGGCCACGACGAACACGTCCAGCATGGACCAGCGGCCGACGAACTCGACGATGCGGTAAAGGCGGGCGCGCTGGTCGGCGCGGCTTCGCGCGCCGCGCTGGATGGACACGGCCAGGGTGCTGAGCGTCGCCAGCTTCAGCAGCGGTACCAGGATGCTGACGGTGAAGATCAGCACCGCCAGTTCGGGCGAGCCGGTGTTCCAGAAATAGAGGATGCCGGACAGGATGGTGTCGTTCTGGGTGCTGAGCAGGGTGGAGGTCTGCATCACCGGGAAGGCGTTGGCCGGGATGTACAGGATGGCGGCCGCGATCAGCAGCGCCCAGGTGCGTGACAGGCTGTCCACCTTGCGCGGGTGCAGCCGCCCGGCGCACCGGGGGCAGCGGACGCGGCCATCACCGTATCCATCCCGGGCGGCCGTGTCGCGGCATACCAGATGGCAGTGCGGACAGGCGACCAAACCCGCTTGCGCCGCCGTGGTCACGCGTGCTTCCGAAGAGGAGGTGGTCGGTGCCGCGCTCATGGATGCACCGATTGTTTGGGCCGGAGGCGCCGCCTTGGCCGCACGACGACACGTTCGCCCGCGCGCCACAGGCTGCGCAGGTCCAGCGACAGGATGACCGCCAGCAGGACGGTCAGCAGGCCGAAGGCCCACAGCGCGATGCCCGGCACCACCTCGGCCATGTTGGACAGCTTCACCAGGGCCACGACGATGCCCAGCATGAACACCTCGATCATGCCCCAGGGCCGCAGCGCCTGCAGGAAGCGCAGCATGGGGGCGAAGGCCAGGGCTGGCCGGTCCCGCCGGATCATGAGCAGCAGGGCGAACAGGACGCCCAAATCCACCAGGGGGAACAGCTGGGTGGTGGCGAAGACCAGGACGGCCACGATCTCCCGCCCCTCCCGCCACAGGGCCAGCACGCTGCCGACCAGGGTGGTGCTGTTGCTGCGCCCCTGGATCTCAAGGTCGACGATGGGGAAGCTGTTGGCGATCAGGTAGATCAGGATGGCGGCGGTCACCAGCGCCAGCTGGTGGTCCGGTTCCAGGTAGGAGCGGCGGTAGAGCACGGCCCCGCAGCGCACGCATCGGGCCTTGGTGCCGGGCGCCAGCTCACGCCGTTCGTGCAGGGCGTCGCATTCAGGACAGGCGACCAGGGAGTCGGTCACAGGGGATGCCAGTTCGTCGTCATGGTTCGGCCCCGGTGCATGGCCGTTGCCGCGTTGGCCTTCATGGTGAGCGGCTTGCCGCTGCCACGATAGCCCGGCTTCCTGAATAGCACCATCGGGTGGGCGGGTGCGAACCCGATGCTGTTCGGGGGAGGCCGGTCGATGTAGCGGTCGTGCAACGGATAGGCCCTGCGCTGCCGCCACATGGGGCGGGCGGGTGCGCTGATAATTCCCTGCCCAGACGATGCGGCCTCGTGCACACTGGCCGGCCTGCCCATTCGGTGGGCAATGTTGTGGTGCGCCCCCGCAGGGTGTGTCCTGCGGCGGGTGTGTGCGGGTGAGAAAGAAAGGGACGACTTTGGCCTCTGGTAAGACCTTCCTGGCGGCGGCCCTCGCCACCAGTTGCGCCCTGTCCGCGTTGATGGCGCCTGCTCTCGTTCCCGCTGTGGCGTATGCCGCGGACCAACCCAAGGTCACCGCCCCCGCCAAGGCGGGCAAGGCCGATTTCGCCGCCCCCAGGGCGGTCGCCAGCGTCGAGGGCATCACGGAATACCGCCTGGCCAACGGCCTGCGCGTGCTGCTGTTCCCCAGCGAGGCCAAGTCCACCATCACCGTCAACGTCGTGTACCGCGTCGGCTCGCGCATGGAAGGGTATGGCGAGACGGGCATGGCCCACCTGCTGGAACACATGATGTTCAAGGGCACGCCCGATCACCACGACATCCCCCAGGAAACGCAGAAGCGCGGCTTCCAGAACAACGCCACCACGGCCGAGGACCGCACCAATTACTACGAGACCTTCGACGCACGGCAGGACTATCTGGACTGGGCCCTGGGCCTGGAAGCGGACCGCATGGTCCATTCCTTCGTCGCCCGCAAGGATCTCGACAGCGAGATGACGGTGGTGCGCAATGAGATGGAGATGCGGGAGAACAACCCCGTCGGCATCCTGATGGAGCGCATGCACTCCTCAGCATATCTCTGGCACCACTACGGCCATTCCACCATCGGCGCGCGCTCGGACGTGGAGAACGTGGACATCGGCCACCTGCAGGCCTTCTACCACCGTTATTATCGGCCGGATAACGCCACCCTGGTCATCGCCGGCAAGTTCGACCCGGCCAAGGCCCTGGCCAGCGTGCAGGCGGCCTTCGGCGCGCTGAAGAACCCGGCCGAGGCGCTGCCGCCGGAATATACGGTCGAACCGGCACAGGATGGCGAGCGGTCCGTCACCCTGCGCCGTGTGGGCGACACGGGTTACGAGGGGCTGGCCTATCACATCCCGGCCGCCACCCATCCCGACAGCGCCGCGCTGTCCATCCTGTCCTTCATCCTGGGCAGCACGCCCTCGGGACGCCTGCACAAGGCGCTGGTGGAGCAAAAGCTGGCCACCGGCGTGTCGGCTTCGGCCGAAAAGCGTGTGGACCCCGGCCTGGCCATGGCCCTGGCAGAGGTGCCCAAGGGCGGCGACGCCGCCAAGGTGCTGTCGGTCATGACGGGCGTGGTGGAGGGCGTGCACGACCATCCCATCACGGACGAGGAGGTCGACCGCGCCAAGACCCGCATGCTGAAGAATTACGACCAGTTGATGGATAACCCCGGCGGCGTGGCGCTCAGCCTGACCGATGTCATCGCCCAAGGGGACTGGCGCCTGCTGTTCGTGGGGCGCGACCGCATCGCCGCGGTGACCACGGCGGATGTGCAGCGCGTGGGGGAGACCTATTTCCGCCAGGCCAACCGCACCGAGGGCCACTTCATTCCGACCGCGGCGCCGGAGCGTGTGGACATCCCGGTCGCGCCCACCGCCGCGTCCCTGGTGGATGGCTACAAGGGGCGGGAGGCGGCCGTGGCCGACACCGTGTTCGACAGCAGCCCGGCCAACATCGACACCCATACCCAGCGCCTGGAGTTGGCGGACGGTGGCAAGTTGGCCTTGCTGGCCAAGCCGGCCCGGGGGCAGGCGGTAAACCTGGTGATCCGCCTGCGCTATGGCGACGATGCCAGCCTGACGGGGAAGGACGCCGCGTGCGAGGCGGTGGCCAGCATGCTGCTGAAAGGCACGACCAAGCACAGCCGCCAGCAGATCGCCGACCTGCTGGATAAGATGAAGGCCAATTTGGCCATCTCGTCCGGTACGCAGCAGACCAGCATCGCCGTGCGTACCGACCGCGCGCACGTGGCCGAGGTGCTGGCGCTGGTGTCCGAGATCCTGCGGGAGCCTGCCTTCCCGGCCGATGAACTGGAGCAGTGGCGCGCCGCCACCATTTCCGATCTGGAATCGTCCCGCACCGATCCCCAGTCCCTGGCCAGCAACGCCTTCGACCGGGCCTTCGACACGACGCAGCCCGACCACCCCGGCCATATCGACACGGTTGACGAGTGGATCGCCAAGATCAAGGCGCTGAAGCTGGAGGAGGTGAAGGCCTTCTATCACGCCTTTTACGGCGCTCGTGGGGCCCAGGTGGCTGTGGTGGGCGACTTCGACGCCGCCGCCATGCCGCAGCTGGTACAGGCGGCCCTGGGCGGATTCGTGGCGCCGCAGCCTTACACCCGCATTCCCGAGACCCCCGCCCAGGTGGCCGGCCTGGACCAGGTGATCCAGACGCCGGACAAGGCCAACGCCATCCTGCTGGCCGGTCTGCCCCTGGCCATGACCGAGGATGACCCCGACTACCCCGCCCTGCTGATTGCCAATCGCATCCTGGGGGGCAGCACCCTGCATTCCCGCCTGGGCGACCGTGTGCGGCAGAAGGAGGGCCTGTCCTATGGCGCCGGCTCCGCCCTGTCGGTCGGGGCCATCGACCACGTAGGTCGGCTGACACTGCAGGCCATCGCCGCCCCCCAGAACGTGGCCAAGGTGAAGACGGCCTTCAGCGAGGAATTGGCACGCCTGGTGCGCGACGGTGTCACAGACCAGGAACTGGCGGAGGCCAAGAGCGGTTTCCTGGATCAGTTCCGCATGGGCCGGACAGAGGATGCGCGCCTGGCCAGCCTGCTGGCCACCAACCTTTACCTGGGTCGCACCATGGCCTGGTCGGCGGAAATGGAAGCCAAGGTGGCGGCGGTGACGTCGGCACAGGTGGCGTCGGCCCTGCGCACCCGCATCGATCCGGACAAGCTGTCCTATTTCCGTGCCGGGGACTTTGCCAAGGCGACGAACTGAAGCTCTGCCTTTGGGCGTATCCTGGCCGGCGGCGCCACCCAGCACGGAATACCTCCTCTAGTCAGGGGCGCATGGCCGGGTTAGCTTGGCGCCCCGGCTATGGACGGCGGACCGGGCAGCGGCTTCATGCGGCGTAGGCGTGCGGCCAGACCCCGGCGAAGGGATCGAGACGTGGCGGATGGCGAGGACATAGCGGCGGGGGGACGGGGCATCGCGGCCGCGATGCCGACGCCGGCCGGTCTGCGCGTGGCCGCTCCTCAGCGCTCGGCCCGGACCTCCTCTTCAGCGCTGGGGGTGCGCGGGCGGCTTTTGCTGGCCGCCGTCACCCTGTTGTTGCCGCCCCTGCTGGGCGGCGCCCTGCTACTGGGCGGGGCCTACACGCGGGAGCGCCGGGTGGCGGAACGCCACCTTGATGAGACGGCCCACATGCTCGCCCTGGCGGTGGACCAGCAGTTGGGGCAAAGCCAGGCCTACTTGCGCGCGCTGATCGCGTCTCCCGCCCTGGCGCACGGGGATATCGCGGCGCTGGAAGCCCAGGCCAGGGCCATCGACCTGCCCAAGGGCTACTGGTTCCGTCTGGCGTCGGCCAGCGACGGCCGGGTGCTGATGAACACCGCGCTGCCGCCGGGAACGCCGCTCTCGGGCGGCCAGTTGGGTCCGAACCTGCGTGCCGCGCTGGAGGCGAGGCACAGCCGTGTCGGCAATCTGTTCAACAGCACCCTCACCAACCAGCAGGCCATCGCCCTGCACGAGCCGGTGTTCCAGAATGGCGCCCCGGCCTACATCCTGTCGCTGGTCATGCCATCGACGGAATTCACCCAGCTGTTGACGGACCAGCAGCTGCGGGCCGGCTGGATCGGCGCCGTCGTCGACCGCTCCGGCGTCATCATCGCCCGTACCCGCGATCCCGAGCGTTACGTCGGGCAGAAGGCCCGGCCGGAATTCGTCGAGGCGTATGCCAAGCAGACATCGGGCCGCATGCCCGGCGTGTCGCTGGAGGGCATGCCGACCATGGTTTCTTTCCGGCGCACGCCCAGCCAGGATCTGGTCGTGGCGGTCGCCGCGCCTCGGGACGAGTTGGGGCGGGAGGCTTGGCGTGGCCTGTTGTTGGCGCTGACGGGGGCGGTGGCCTTGTTGGCGCTGGCCCTGGGCTTGGCCCTGCGCTTGGCCCGGGGCATCACCTATCCGGTGGAACAGTTGGCCGCCCGGGCGGCCGCGCTGGGCCGTGGGGCTCCCGTGCCGACGGAGACACTGGGCTTGGCCGAGGCGGATGCCGTAGCCCAGGTGCTGGCCGACGCCAGCCAGCGCCTGGCCCGTTCCAGCGCCGAGCAGGAGGATAAGGTGCGGGCGGCGGTGGCGGAGGCGGAGAGCGCCAACACCGCCTTGTTCCAGGCCCACCGCATGGAGGCCGTGGGCCGTCTGACCGGCGGCATCGCCCATGATTTCAACAATCTGCTGCAGGCGGTGTCCGGTTGTCTGGACATGCTGTTGCGCCGGGCCCCGGATGATCGCAGCCGCGACCTGATTCGCGCCGGCATGCAGGCGGTCGACCGGGGGGCCGGTTTGACCCGCCAGCTGATGGCTTTCGCCCGCCGGCAGGCCCTGCGTCCCGAGCCGGTGGACGTGGCCGAACTGGTGCGCACCATGCGCCAGCTGCTGATGCACGCCCTGCGCGCCGACATTGTGTTGGAAATGGTGCTGCCCCAAGGGCTTTGGCCAGCCATGGCCGACAGCGCCCAGTTGGAACTGGCGTTGCTGAACGTGGCGGTGAACGCCCGCGACGCCATGCCCAACGGCGGCGTGCTGCGCTTCGTGGCCGAAAATGTGCACTTGGCGCCGGACCAGACGGAGGATGCGCTGAAAGGCCAGTTCGTGCGCCTGGCCATCACCGACACCGGCTCCGGCATCGACCCTGCTGTGCTGCCCCACGTGTTCGAGCCCTTCTTCACCACCAAGGAGGTGGGCAAGGGTTCCGGCCTGGGCCTGTCTCAGGTCTATGGCTTCGCCCGCCAGTCGGGCGGCACCGTCCACCTGGACAGTGTGCCGGGCGTGGGCACCACGGTCACCTTGTTCCTGCCCCGCGCTGCCACCGCTCCCCGCCGGCCCCCGGCACCGGCCGAGGCCCGCCCGGCCGACCGGGTAGAGACGCGCACCGTGCTGGTGGTGGAGGATGACGCCACCGTGTCCGCCACCGTGTCGGCCAGCCTGAAGGAACGCGGCTTCACCGTGCTGCAGGCCTCGCGCGCCGACCAGGCCCTGGCCCTGCTGCAGGATGGCGACACCATCGATATCCTGTTCTCGGACATCGTCATGCCCGGTGGCATGAATGGCGTGGAACTGGCCAAGGTCGCCCGGTTGCTGCGGCCCGAGCTCGCCGTGCTGTTGACGACGGGCTATGCGGAAAACCTGCCGCCGCTGGAAGGCATGCGCCTGCTGCCCAAGCCCTACCGCATGGACCAGTTGCTGGACGCCCTGGACGCTCTGGACTGACATTCCGCCGCCCTATGCGGATTTTCCAGCCGGCTTTCAGTTTCCATTAACCCGCCGCGCCCATACTCCATACCGGCGGAGCGACCCCGCCCATTTGGGATTGGCCCGGAGGGCTGTCCCGCATGCCTGTTACTTGGTCGCGAGCGGATGGTTCCATGTTCGGCGCCCAGCTGACCCAGATTATTGATGAGCACGAGCGCTGGTTGGCGGCCAAGCCGGGCGGGCGCCGCGCCAATCTGGCGATGCTCATCCTCCGCGGCATTGACTTGTCGAACCGCAACCTGTCCCGCGCCCAGTTGGGCGGGGCCGACCTGTCCGGCGCCATCCTGACGAATTGCCGGTTGGAGGGGGCCGACCTTTATGGCGCCGATCTCACGGATGCCGACCTGACCCAAGCCTGCCTGGCGGCGGCCGACTTGCGCGGCTGCGCCTTAAGGGGCGCTCTGCTGGACCGCACGGATTTGCGCGGCGCCGATTTGCGCTCCAGCGACATGTTGATCGCGGTGCCTGATGCCGGGGGGGAAGGCGAGGGAGCGGCGGAGGTGCCACGCTCCGGCCAGGGCATCGTCTTCCGCCAGGCTCATCTGGGCCGCGCCTTGTTGGTGGGGGCCCGCCTGCCCGGTGTGGTCATGCTGGAATGCGACATCACCGGCGCGGTGCTGCGCGGCGCCGACCTGCGGGGTGCCGACCTCACCGGTTCCGTCCTGCGAGAGGTCGATTTGACTGGCGCCGACCTCAGCCAGGCCAACCTCTCGGCCGCCCGCCTCAACGGCGCCCTGCTGGTGGGCGCGCGGCTGGGGGGGGCGTGTTTCGCCGGTGCCGACCTCGTGGGGGTGGAGCTGGGCCATTGCGACCTTAGCGAGGCGTTGCTGGATGAGGCGCGCTTCTCCCGCCCCCTCGATTCGCTGGCCCTGGATATGCGCCACCGCGTCCACGACCACGAGCGCTGGATAGACAGCGGCGGCGCCCGTGGCGCCCGTGCCGAGTTGGAGGGCGCCAATCTCGACGGTGCCGATCTGCGCGGCGCACGGCTGTCGGGCGCCACCCTGCGCGGCGCGCATCTGCGGGGCGCCCTGCTGGGCGGCGCAGACCTGACCCTGGCCGACCTTTCCGGTGCCGACCTGACGGAAGCCAGCCTGCGCGGCGCCGTGCTGCGTGGGGCCACGCTGGGTCATGCCCGGCTGGCGGGCGCCGACATGGCCGACGCCCGCCTGGACCCCGCGGATATCCTGCAACCGGACGGCCATCCCAACGGCCGGTCATGGCCCGCCGACCTGACTGGCGCCGACATGGCTGGGGCCAGCCTGTGGCGCGCCCAGCTGCAATACGCCAACGTCACCGGTGCCGACTTGCGCGGCGCCGATTTGGCGCAGGCGGACACCACCGGCGTGCGCTTTGCCGACGCTCGCCTTGACGGGGCGGTGGGCCTGGACCGCCCTGAGCTGTCACCGTCGGCCCGGGTGGGCTGAAACCGGTCCCGACACGCTTCCCCGAACCCTTGCCCATCTCCGTCCCGGGTCATAGTGAACCGGCGTCCAGCCAGTACTCTTGGCCGGTATTACTCACCCAAACCGCATAGACCGAATTAATGGGCGCTAAACGAAGCGTCTTTGATTACGGTCCCTTCTATCAAGTCGTCCATGGGAAGCGGGTGGGAGCGTTAGATGAACGATCGACTAAGGCCGGAATTGCGGGAACTGGCGGTCAAGATCGCAACGTCATACGCCCGGTCCAATCCCGTCAGTGTCGAGGCGTTGCCTTCGGTCATTGTCATGGCGTACCAGGGGCTTGAAGCCTGCATCGCGCCGCCGCCCCCGCCACCGCCCGAGCCGGTGAAGCGCGGCCGCCGTGGCGCCAAGGCGGCCGCCAAGGCCCCCGGCCGCGGGCGCAAGGCGGCCAGCCGCTAAGGCTGCGCTTTACTCTCGATTCTTTTGGTCCACTGTTGCGGTCCGGTGACGTTACACTCCCGGATCGACCGCCGGATTGTGCGCGGCTGGATTGGCCGGGCCCTGTCATGTACAGTGCGCTGAGCACAAGGGTAGGGCGCGCTTGGCGCCGTGCCCCGATGGGGTCCAATCATCCAGCGGCATAAAGGTGCCGACACGTCGATCCATGGCTGTGACCAGCGGTTCCAAACGACAGCAGGCCGTCACTGCCCACCGCCCTGAAGACGGGCGGCGATGACGTCTGACCTCGATTCCCTGTTCCTGGCGGAGGATGCACCGGCGACGCGCGCGCCGGAACTGCCGCCCTGGCCCATCCTGGTCGTCGATGACGACGAGGAAGTGCACATCATGACCCGGCTGGTGCTCAGCCGGCTGACGTACAAGGGCCGGCCGTTGGAATTGCTGACCGCGCGATCGGCGGCCGAGGCGGCGGGCATCCTGACCAAGCGCGGCGACATCGCCGTGGCCCTGCTGGACATCGTCATGGAAACGGATGATGCCGGCCTGGTGCTGGCACGGCGCATCCGCGAGGAATTCGACAACAACGACGTGCGCATCGTGCTGCGCACCGGCCAGCCCGGCCAGGCGCCGGTGCGCGACGTCATCGTCAATTACGACATCAACGACTACAAGGCGAAGACCGAGCTCACCTCGGAGAAGCTGTTCATCACCATCATCACGGCGCTGCGGTCCTACGACAACATCCGCACCGCGCGCGAGGCGCAGAGCGCCAGCCGGCTGAAGTCCAGCTTCCTGGCCACGATGAGCCATGAGATCCGCACGCCCATGAACGCCGTGCTGGGCATGCTGGAACTGATGTCCCATACGGGTCTGGATGATGATCAGATGGAGATGCTGTTCACCGCGCGGGACGCGGCCGGCACCCTGCTGCGCATCATCGACGACATCCTCGACTTCTCGAAGATCGAGGCCGGGCGCATGGACATCGAGTGCCATCCGGTGGCGCTGGGTCCGCTGGTGGAGGGTGTGGCCGACATGCTGGCGGCCCAGGCGCGCAAGCGCGCGCTGGACCTGCACGTGCACATCGACCCCGCCATCCCCGAGTTGCTGATGGGCGACCCGTTGCGCCTGCGCCAGGTGCTGTACAACCTGACGGGCAACGCCATCAAGTTCACCGAGAAGGGCGGCGTCACCCTGTCGGTGCGTTGCCTGCCCGGCGCGGCGCCGGGCCGGGCGCGGGTGCGGGTGGCGGTGCAGGACACCGGCATCGGCATCGCCGATGATGTGCAGAAGCAGCTGTTCCAGCCCTTCACCCAGGCCGAAAGCTCCACAAGCCGCCGCTTCGGTGGTACCGGCCTGGGCCTGTCCATCAGCCGCCGCCTGATCGATTTGATGCAAGGCAGCATCGGCTTGGACAGCGCGCCGGGCCAGGGGTCCACCTTCTGGTTCGAGATAGACCTGGCCGTTGCCCAGGAACAGCCGGTGGCGGCACCCCAGCCGGCCCTGCCGTCGCTGGCCGGCATCACCGTGCTGGTGGCGGCCGAGACCCAGGCCCTGCGCGACACCGTCGCCTGCTATGTCGAGGCCGCCGGCGGCCGGGTGGCGGGCGAAGGCCAGCCTTGGAACGTGGCCGTGGTCGTTCCCCGGCCTGGCGACGTTTGGCCCGACCTGCCGGCGGGCAAGCCGGCGGTGTTGGTGGCAGCGGCGGATTCGGTGCGGCCGGCGGGCCTGCCGTCGGGCACGGTGCAGATTGGCCGTCCGGTGCGCCGCGTGCCCCTGATCCGCGCCGTGGCCTCTGCAGCGGGGCAGGAGACGGCGGCCCGCGCTGTGGCGTCGCCCTTGCGCCAGGGGCGCGGCGAGCCGCCGCCGGTCGAGGTGGCCATGGCGCAAGGCCGCTTGGTGCTGGTGGCGGAAGACCAGCCCGTCAACCAGATGGTGATCCGCCGGCAGCTCAGCCTGTTGGGCATCGCCGCCGAGGTCACCGAGGATGGGCGCCAGGCCTTGGCCGCTTGGCGCACGGGCCGCTTCGGCCTGGTGCTGACCGACTGCAATATGCCGGAGATGGACGGGTTCGAGCTAACCGCCGCCATCCGAGAAGCGGAAACGGGCACCGGCCTGCGCACCCCCATCATCGCCCTGACGGCCAACGCCATGGCGGGGGAATCCCAGCGCTGCCTGGCGGCGGGCATGGACGGCTTCCTGGCCAAGCCCCTGGAGCTGGACCGGCTGGATCGCTGCCTGGCGCAATGGCTGCCGCCGTTGTCGGACAGCGGTGCGAAGGCCGCGCCGCCGCCGTTGGTTGACACGATGCCAGGGTACGCGGTGCAGCGGGACACGACGCTGGGGGACACGACGCCGGGGGATACGACAGCGGTGCTGAACCTGGCCCGCACCCTGGAATTGTTCAGCGTACTGGATGACGAGGCGCGGGCCTTCCTGAGTGACTTCCTGGGGGCGGCGCGCCCGCTGGCGGACGGCCTGGACCAGGCCTTCGCCCTCGGTGACGCGGGTGCCGCCCGGCGCGAGGCGCATGCCCTGGCCGGCGTGGCGAAAAGCGCCGGGGCCGACGTCCTGGCCCGTGTGGCCGACCGAGTGGAAGAAGCCCTGGTCCAAGGGAAGGTTGATGAGGCGCGGCTGGCGGCAAAGGCTGTTCCGGGCGCGCTGGAACAGGTCGCAGCGGCCATAGCCTCTTTATAAGAAGACGACCACCGACATTTCTGCCTATACTAATCCTGTATTCCCGGGCTTCACGTTCAGGGAGCCGGGATGGGGCGTGTATTCATTCCTCGTTAAAATAAAATTGTTTGGATTTGAAGGCGGCGGCCGTTTGGGGATGGCAGATGGGTGCGATTTCATTCAATTTCCGCAGCTCGCTGGTGATTGAGGATCAAAGTTTCATCCGTGGTGTGGTCGTCCGCATCCTGCGGCAGCTGGACTTCGGCACGGTGATGGAGGCGGAGGACGGGTCGTCCGGCCTGAACGTGGCCATGGAACGCCGGCCGGATGTCATCATCGCCGATATCGACATGGCGCCGGTCGATGGGTTGACCTTCCTGCAGCACCTTCGGGAGCGTGAAACGCAAGGACATCACATTCCTGTGGTTTTTCTGACCAATCGCGCGGACAAGGTAACGGTTTTGAAGGCCAGGGATTTGGGGGTGGACGCGTTCATCGCCAAGCCTGTCACCCTGGTGAACCTGCGGGAGAAGCTGCAGGTGGTGATGGCGCCGCGGCGATAGGCAGGGATAGCGGCGGGGAATGGGAATGGCGATGGCGCGGGGCGAGGGAAACGGGGTGGGGCGGACGCCGGCGGTTTCACCGGCGAAGGGCGTGCCGTGACCAAGCCCCACGCCATCCGTTCCAGTGTGCCGGGCCCCCGGCTGTTGGGCATCCGCCTGCCGCGCTGGGTGTGCGCCTGGCGCGTGCGCCACGCCCGCCGGCAGGAAGCGATGCGCCGCCATCAAATGACCGTGGTCTTCTGGCGATCCCTGGCGGTGCGCCAGGCGGCCCTGGCCCTGCTGTCTGCCCTGGTCATCGGCGCCATCCTGTCGCTGATCCAGGGCATCGCCCAGGCGGAGCGGGAGCGGGCCAAGTTCGCCAACGCCGGCCGCATGGTGCTGGACCTGGTGGAGAACACGGCCAGCGCCGCCGTGTGGAACCTGGATCCCGACCTGGCGTCCGGTCTGGTTCGATC
The DNA here is from genome assembly GCF_029594735.1 of Nitrospirillum amazonense. Classification (NCBI taxonomy): domain Bacteria; kingdom Pseudomonadati; phylum Pseudomonadota; class Alphaproteobacteria; order Rhodospirillales; family Azospirillaceae; genus Nitrospirillum; species Nitrospirillum amazonense. The sequence goes on along the minus strand of NZ_JARPAF010000004.1, from coordinate 1,205,802 downwards.
CGTCCTGGCCATCGACGGCGTGCGCGCCGTGCGCCTGGTCGAAATGCCAGACCGGGTGCTGGCCGATGGCGCGCGTGACCTGCCGCCGGCGGAGGAGGGCGGGGCCTTCTGGCGCGGCTGGCTGTCTGGTGCCCGGTTCACCTCTGTCTTCCAGGACCTGGCGCGGACCCAGCGCCTGCTGTACCGCCCCGCCGGCAGCCCCCGCAACAGTCCCATCATTGGCCGGCTGGAGCTGGAGATGGATACCAGCCGGGCGGCGGCCGACTACGCCGCCTTCATCCGCACCACGGTGCTGGGCGGCCTTGTGCGCGACCTGGCGCTGGGCGTGGTGCTGGCTTTGCTGCTGCACACCTTCCTGACCCGGCCGCTGCGCGCCGTGGGCCTGGCCGTGGCCAGCATCGATCCGTCGCGCCCAGGGGCCGCCCGCCTGCCGGACTTCCCCCGTCAGGCGGATAACGAGCTGGGCTATCTGGTACGCCGCTTCAACGAGGTGCTGCGCCTGTTGGACCGCAGCCGCTCGGACATGGAACAACTGGCGACCCATGATGTCCTGACCGGCCTGCCCAACCGCCTGCTGCTGCAACGCCGCCTGGAAGAGGCGCTGAGACGGCGGGAGCGGCGGCTGTACAATCCGGAATTGGCCCGCCAGGAAGACCCCTGCGGCCGCATCGATCGCGCCGGCGGGCGCGGCATTGCCCTGTTCTTCCTGGACCTGGACCGGTTCAAGCATGTGAACGACAGCCTGGGCCACGACGTGGGCGACCGGCTGCTGAAGGCCGTGGCGGGGCGCCTGCGCGACTGCATCGGCGAGGACGACATGCTGGGCCGCCTGGGCGGCGACGAGTTCCTGGTGGTGACGGAAAACGCGCTGGAGCCGGTGGATGCCGCCGTGCTGGCGGAGCGCCTGCTGAAGGCTCTGGAATCGCCATTGATGGTGGAGGGCGGGCACCTGCTGCACGCCGGCGCCTCCATCGGCGTGGCCCTGGCCGGCGAGGGCCCCCCCAATGGCGACGCCGATACCGCCAGCACCCTGCTGCGCCAGGCCGACACGGCCCTCTATGCCGCCAAGGCCGCTGGCCGCGGCCAATACCGCTTCTTCTCCCGCGAGATGAGCGAGCGGGCGGAGAACCGGCTGAGCACCGAGGCCAACCTGCGCCAGGCGCTCAGCATCGGCTCGTTCGAGCTGTACTTCCAGCCCAAGGTGCGCGCCGCCGACCAGGCCCTGGTGGGGGCGGAGGCGCTCGTGCGCTGGAAGCACGACGGCCAGCTGGTGCAGCCCGGCGCCTTCATGACCGTGGCCGAGGATTCGGGCCTGATCATGGAACTGGGCAGCTGGGTGCTGGAACAGGCGGTGCGCGAGGCCACGCACTGGACCAAGCTGCTGCCAGACTTCCACATCGCCGTGAACGTCTCCGCCCGGCAGATCATCGCGCCCGGCTTCGTCGAGCGGGTACGCGACTGCCTGGCGCGCAGCGGCGTGCCCGCCGACCGCATCGAGATCGAGGTGACGGAAAGCGTGATGGTGGACAGCGCCCGCTCGCTGGAGGTGCTGTGGCGCCTGAAGCGTCTGGGCGTGCGCATCGCCGTGGACGATTTCGGCACCGGCTTCTCCTCGCTGTCCTACCTGCGCCAAATGCCCATCGACACGCTCAAGATCGACCGGGCCTTCGTGCAGGACCTGCCGCGCGACAGCGCCATTGCCGCCATGATCCTGACCCTGGGCGCCCGCCTGGGGCTGGAGGTGGTGGCGGAGGGCGTGGAGCGGGAGGAGCAGCTGGCCTGGCTGGTGGCCGAGGGCTGCCCCGTCGTCCAGGGCTTCTTCATCGCCGAGCCCATGCCCGCCCGCCAACTGGAAGCCCGCTTCCTGCACCCGTTGGTCATGGCGCAGGAAGAGAGCCGCGAGGGGCGTAGCGCCTAGGCGGGCTCTCCGCCCTTGGGCCCCCAGAACAGCACCCAGGTGGCGAAGTCGTCGCTGAAGTCTTCGAAGCGATGCTCGGCGCCCGCTTCCACGAACAGCAGGTCGTGCGGTTGGAAGGGCCGGTGCTCGCCGTTCTTCACGAAGGTGCCGGTGCCGCTGATGATCACATAGATTTCATCGCGGACATGGGGGCCTTGCGGGTCGTGTCCGCGCGGGCCGTAGACGCCCACCTTCATGGTGCCGTGTTCCAGCAGGTACTGGAACCGTTCTCCCGCCGGGACATCGGGCAGGGTCGCCAGAGCGGGGGCGGCGGAAAGAAGCCAAGGCGGGGTCTGCATCGCGGGCCTTTCTGTCGGTGTGGGACGATCAGGCGCCGGCCGAGGGCACGGCGGTGTCGTGTTCCTGCTTCATCCGCCGTTCCTCGCGATCATTTTCCAACTTCAGTTTCCGCGTCCGTTCGCGGATTTCCTCTTCCTTGGCCTCAAGTAGGTCAGACAGGTTCCAAAGGCCGAAACCGCCACCGAACAAGAGAAGTAGCAAAAGCCCATCGGTAAGTGTCATTGGCGCCCCCACAAGACAAACACAAATACAACTTAGACGGTGCGTCGCCGGGCTGGCCAGGGAAAATGCTTGAGTTATGGCATCGCAGATCGACTGGGGCAGGGGAGCGGGCAGCGAAAAGGCCCGGCGTCGCCGCCGGGCCTTCGCATTCAACTTAATCGCTGATTCAGAGGGGATCAGGCGATGGCCTTGTCGGCGGCCAGGTAGCGGGCGTCGCCCTCTTCCACCAGGGCGGGGTGGGTCAGCTTGCCGCGGAACACGTTCAGGCCGTTGCGCAGATGCACGTCGTCGGCCAGAGCCTGCTGCCAGCCCTTGTCGGCCAAGGCCAGGACGAAGGGGGAGGTGGCGTTGTTCAGGGCGAAGGTGGAGGTGCGGGCGACCGCGCCCGGCATGTTGGCCACGCAGTAGTGGATGACGCCGTCGACCACATAGGTCGGGTCGGCGTGAGTGGTGGCGTGCGAGGTTTCGAAGCAGCCGCCCTGGTCGATGGACACGTCCACCAGCACGCTGCCGGGGCGCATCTTGGCCACCATCTCCTTGGTGACGACGCGGGGGGCGTTGGCGCCCGGCACCAGCACGGCGCCGATCACCAGGTCGGCGTCCAGCACCGCCTGCTCGATGGTGTCGATGTTGGCGTAGAGCGTGTTCACGCGGCGGCCGTACTGCTGGTCGATCTGGCGCAGCCGATCCAGCGACTTGTCCAGCACGGTCACTTCCGCTTCCAGACCCACGGCCATGCGGGCAGCGTTCAGGCCGACCACGCCGCCGCCGATCACCACCACCTTGGCGGCCGGGGTGCCGGGCACGCCGCCCAGCAGGATGCCGTTGCCGCCGTAGCTCTTCTCCAGGCACTTCGCACCGGCCTGGATGGACATGCGGCCGGCGACCTCGCTCATGGGCGCCAGCAGGGGCAGGCCGCCACGGGCGTCGGTCACGGTCTCATAGGCGATGCAGATGGCGCCGGAAGCCAGCAGCAACTCGGTCTGTTCCGGATCGGGGGCCAGGTGCAGGTAAGTGAACAGGACCTGGCCGGGGCGCAGCATGCGGCACTCGTGCGGCTGCGGCTCCTTCACCTTCACGATCATGTCGGCCTTGGCGAAGATTTCTTCGGCGGTGTCCACCAGGGTGGCGCCGGCGGCGGCGTACTGCTCGTCCGTCAGGCCGATGGCGGTGCCGGCATTCTTCTGCACGATGACCGAGTGGCCATGGGCCACCAGCTGACGCACATTGCCGGGGATCAGACCAACGCGATACTCGTGGTTTTTGATTTCCTTAGGAACGCCGACCAGCATGGTTATCTCCCGGATCATCTGGGTTGGCGCCGCCTGTCCGGTCGCGCAACCGTTGCCTCGATTTCGGAGCCCAAGATAAGGCCGAAGGCCGGTGCATGTCCTTGCGTTGAGGGTTAGGCCTGGCGCACAATGCGCAAGGAATCATCGTTAAAGGCATATTATGCGGCAGAGCCTGCGAACAACGGTGCTGGATAGGATTGATCGTGCCATCCTGGCCCGCCTGCAGGAGCATGGCCGCGTCCCCAATTCGGAACTCGCCGCCCATGTCCACCTGTCGGAAAGCGCCTGCCTGCGCCGGGTCAAGGCGATGGAGGAGGCGGGGATCATCAGCGGCTACACCGCCATCCTGGATCCGGCCTCCTGCGGGCGGCCGGAAAGCGTGTTCGTGCAGGTGACGCTGGAAAAGCAGACGGAGCCCTACCTGCGCGCCTTCGAGGAGGCGCTGGCCACCTGCCCGCAGGTGATGGAGTGCTATCTGATGTCCGGCGACAGCGACTATCTGCTGCGCGTGGTGGTGGCGGGGGCTGCCGATTATGAAGCCCTGCACAACCGCATTCTGACCCGCCTGCCGGGCGTGGCCCGCGTCCATTCCAGCTTCACCCTGCGCACTGTCATGAAGCGCACAGCCCTGCCGTTGGCCGACGTGGTGACCGTGGGCGGCGATTGACGGGCGCGACGCCAGGCCGTAAACCGCAAAGCCAGCCGTTGCGGTGAGGGATGGGCACCTCGCGCCCACCGTGTCGCCACGAAAACCTTTATCCGAGGAAAGCGTCCCGCATGACCGAGCCTGCCTCCAGCCCCCCTACCGGCCGCCTTAAGGGCCGTGTCGCCGTCGTCACCGGCGCCTCGCGCGGCTTGGGCGCCGCCGTGGCCAAGGGGCTGGCGGCGGAGGGCGCGCACGTCGTGCTGATCGCCCGCACTGTGGGCGGGCTGGAGGAGGTGGACGACGCCATCCGCGCCGCTGGCGGCACCGCCACGCTGATCCCCCAGGACATGGCCGCCGACCCCGCCCAGCTGGATGTGCTGGGCCCGGCCTTGCTGGACCGATTCAAGCGGGTGGACATCCTGGTGGCCAACGCCGGCATGCTGGGCGCCATCGGCCCGATGGCCCATGCCGACGTGAAGCAGTGGGACAAGGTGCTGGCCTTGACGCTGACAGCCAACATGCGCCTGATCCGCACGCTGGATCCCCTGCTGCGCGGTTCTGACGCGGGCCGCGCCGTCTTCATTACCGACCGCTATGGCCATGAGCCGGTGGCCTACTGGAACGCCTACGCCGTGGCCAAGGCGGGGCTGGAGATGATGGCGCTGACCTACGCGCAGGAGGTGCTGCAGAGCCCCCTGAAGGTGAACCTGGTGGATCCCGGCCCCATGCCCACTAAGCTGCGAGCCCAAGCGTTTCCTGGGGAAAAGCCGGACACCCAGCCGCCGGTCACCCGCGTCGTACCCACCATCCTCGACCTGGTGGCGCCTGACAACACCCGCCATGGCGAGTGCATCGCCCTGTACTGAAGCGCTTGGGATTTCGGGGCCGTCCATTCAAGGGTGGCACACGCATGGCAGGGCATGCTTACGCTCCGCACCGTAGTGATATTGGTCACAGCCGCAGCGGTTCACCGGGCATAGTCTCCTTCTCGTACCGGGGATGGCCCCAACCTCTCCGGTGCCCGAGACGGCGACCTCGGTCCCGTTTCTGCTTCCCCGTCCGGGTGGGTTGCTCCCCGCGCCCAACCCGGCCTCTTAAAAGGCCCGCCGCTCCCCCGCAGGCGGGCCTTTTTTCTTTGTTCCAGTTCCTCAGGCGCCGGCAGCCGCGTCCTCGATTTCCAGTCCGCTACGCTCCCCGGAAATCTCCGGCGGACGCGGTCGCGTCCTGGGGCCGGAGAGAATGGCCTTGGCTAGGCGTGCGGCACGTAGGGCACGCCGTGCTTCTTGAACCACTCCAGCATCTGCTTCCATGCCACCTTGGCGTCCGCGGGGTTGTAGCTGGGGCGGTAATCGGCGTTGAAGCCGTGGCCGGAATCTTCGAACACCATCAGCTTGCAATCGCTGGCGGCCTTGTCGCCCTGGGCCAGGGCGGCCCGCATCTGATCCACGCTGGCGACGGGGATGCCGTCGTCCTTGGCGCCGTACAGGCCCAGGACCGGAGCATTAAGCTGGTTCACCAGATCGATAGGGTTCTTGGGATGGGCGGCGTCGGTGTTGCCCACCAACCGGCCGTACCAGGCGGCGCCGGCCTTCAGATCGGGATTGTGCGCGGAATAAAGCCAGACGATGCGCCCGCCCCAGCAGAAGCCGGTGATGGCCATGCGCCGGGTGTCGGCCCTCCCATCGGTTTTCACGAAGGCGACGGTGGCATCAAGGTCGGCCATGACCTGCTCATCCGACACCTTGGATACGATGTCGCGCACCAGGGTGGGGATGTCCGGCACCTTGGTGGCATCCCCCTGGCGGAAATACAGGTCGGGGGCGATAGCGTAATAGCCCGATTTGGCCAGGCGCCGGCAGAGGTCGCGGATGTGCTCATGCAGGCCGAAGATTTCCTGCACCACCAGCACCACGGGATGGTGCCCACCCTGGCCCGCCCATTTGGGCACGGCGCGGTATGCGCCCATGGTGGCGCCGCCGGCCACGGGCACCTGCACCATGCCGGCCTCCAGATTGTCGGCGTCGGTGATGATGGTTTCGGCCGATACCGGCAGCACCGCCAGCGCGAATCCCGCTGCCAGGCCGGCCGTGGTGAAGCCGCGTCGGTTGATCACGTTATCTTCCATGGAAGTCGCCCCTTCGTCGTTGTTATGGCTGAACTCTTACCGCAAGCCCCTGCGCGCCGCATCCTTGCCGCTCACAAGGCGCCGGTATGCCGCAGGTGCCGGATTTCCTCCTCATCCAGCCGCAGCCAGTCCTGCAGCACGGCGTCGGTGTGCTGGCCCAGGGTGGGCGGGGCCTGGCGGTAGTTGACCGGCGTGTCGCTGAACTTCATGGGGCTGCCGATCAACTCCACCGTGCCCGGCAGGCCGGCACCCGGCGCTCCCGTCCCGCCCGCCTGGGGGTGGGGCAGGGTGACGCGCATCCCACGGGCGGCCACCTGCGGGTCGGCGAAGACCTTGTCGATGCTGTTGATGGGGCCGCAGGGCACGCCCAGCGGTTCCAGCGCGTCGATCCAGAATTGGCTGCTCTGCCCCTGGATGACGGCGGCGATGGCGGGCACCAGGCTGTCGCGGTTGCCCACCCGCGCCTGGTTGGTGGCATAGCGCGGGTCGCTGGCCCAGGCGGCGTTGCCGGTCAGGTGGCAGAAGCGGGCGAACTGCTCGTCATTGCCGATGGCCAGGATGATCCAGCCGTCACTGGTGGCGAAGGTCTGGTAGGGCACGATGGTGGGATGGGCGTTGCCCACGCGCGGCGCCAAATGGCCGCTGGTCAGGTAATATTGGCCCGGATGGGACAGCCAGGCGACCTGGGTGTCGAACAGCGACAGGTCGATGGCCTGGCCCCGGCCGGTTTGGTCGCGGTGGCGCAGGGCCGCCAGGATGGCGATGACGGCGTAGGTGCCGGTCATCAGATCGGCGATGGCGACGCCGGCCTTCAGTGGCTGGCCCTCCGGCTCTCCCGTCAGGGACATGAAGCCGCCCATGCCCTGCACCAGGTAGTCGTAGCCGGCGCGGGCGGCATAAGGCCCGGTATGGCCGAAGCCGGTGATGGAACAGTAGATCAGCCGGGGGAAGGCGTCGCGCAGATCCTCATAGCCCAGGCCATAACGGCCCAGGGTGCCGGTCTTGTAGTTCTCCACCACCACGTCGGCGTGGCCGATCAGTTGCAGGGCCAGCGCCTTGCCCGCCGGATTGGTGAAGTCCAGGGTCAGCGAGCGCTTGTTGCGGTTGGCCGACAGGTAGTAGGCGCTTTCCCGGGTGTCCTGCCCGGCATCGTCCTTGAGGAAAGGCGGACCCCAGGCACGGGTGTCGTCCCCCTGGCCCGGCCGTTCCACCTTCACCACGTCGGCGCCAAGATCGCCCAGGATCTGCGTGGCGCTGGGCCCCGCCAGCACGCGGCTCATGTCCAGGACCTTCAGGCCGGTCAGCGGGCCGGTGGCGGGGATGGGCGGCTGGGTCATGGGCGCAGGTCTACCTTCTGTCGGGGATGCCTGGCTGTGGGGGATGCCTGATCTGCACGGCGGCGATCTTACACGGCGGACGCGACCAGCGCCTAGATGGCATCGGTGTTGTTAAGCCCAGGCTTCCCCTGCGGGCCGTTTCACGCTCTGATATCCCAATCGTTTACCTGCCGAACCCGAGGCCCCCGATGCTCGATAAGAACGCCAAGATGCCCGACGAGGTCCCCGTCATCCGCACCATCGCCATGCCGGCCGATACCAACCCCGCCGGCGACATCTTCGGCGGCTGGCTGATGTCGCAGATGGACTTGGCGGCGGGCAACGTGGCGGCCCGCACGGCGCGGGGCCGTGCCGCTACGGTGGCGGTGGACGCCATCGCCTTCCTGGGCCCGGTGTTCGTGGGGGATGAGGTCAGCCTGTTCGGCCGCCTGGTATCGCGCGGCCGCACCTCCATGCGCATCGAGGTGGAGGCCTGGCGCCGCAGCCGCGATGCCGACGACACCAACAAGGTAACCGAGGCGGTCTTCACCTTCGTCGCCATTGACGAGAATCGCCGTCCCCGCCCCCTGCCGATCGCGGGGGAATAAGCGGGCGGGAACTGGGGACCCGGACCAAAGTTCCCTCGACACCAGGGGCAAGGCGCGCGCACTCTACCGTCGCCCCTTTTGCTGAAGTCAGAGCTGGTTTCATGGCCGATCCCCGTGACGAACTGCTGCGCCAGATCCGCGCCATCCGGCGGCGGATCGACCCGGACGTCCTGGAAAAGGCGGCCGCGGCGGCGGAGCGCATGCAGACGGCGCGAGCAGCCGCCCCGGCTGAGGAGTCCTCGGACGTTCCCTTTGACCGCCAGGCCGCGCGTGACGTGGTGATGACCTTTCTGCAATCCCGCCATGATGGCGGCCGCTTCGCCATGAAACTGATGGAAGAAATGAAGAAGCCCGAGGCGGCGGCCAAGGCTTACGGGCGGGCGGCGGCAAAGCCGATCCGTAAGACATGAGGTGGGAAATAGTGTTTCCTTAAGGTGATATTAAATTGCTTCGGAGGCGGGGCCAAGGTAGCGCCAGTTAAAATTCGTCCATAGGCTCAGGATGGGATTGTCTATCCTGCCTGGATTAGCCTTATCCTGCGGCATCGTGGCGGCGTGATCATCGAAATACTGGCGTAGTCGGGATGGGCCCGTGCGGTATAATCTGCCTCAGGATAATTCCATCCGGCAGGTGTCGCGCCGGGATGGGGAGACAGGGAACAGACCCGGTGGGCCACCACATCAAACAGGTCGTCTGGCCCGACCGGGCCTATGTCGACTACAAGTTCGATCACCACCGGCTGTTCAGCACCATCATGACGGTGGCGACCTCCATCACCGTCAGCGGCCTGTGGGGATGGGACTACGTCATCGATGCCGAAGGGGCGCGGCGCACCATCGGCTTGCGGTTGGTGATGTCCGTCATCATCGTGCTGCACGCCCTGCTGCTGCATTTCCGGGTGCCACGCCGCCTGACCACGGCCTACGCCTTTATCGGCGCCTTCACGTGCCAGATGCTGTTCATTGAGGTGCTGAACCGCCTGGATCACGGCATGCAGGCCCAATTCTCCGGTTTCCTGTTCTTCACCTTCCTCCCGCTGCTGGTGATGCAGTACGTGCCCTTCACCACCGGTGCCGCCTTCATGGTGCTGATTATTTCCCTGCCGCCGGTGGCAGGGGCCGTGGGCTTCGCCCATGACTTCGAATATGTGAAGTACCCGCTGCTGCTGGGTCCCGTGGGTGCTATGTTCATCTGCGTGCTCTTTGCGTTCGAGCAGATCAACTACACCAATTACGAGAACCAGCGGCTGCTGCGGCTGGTCGCCATCACCGACAGCCTGACGGGCGCCGGCACCCGCCGCTTCATTACCGACACGGCGGCGCGCGAGATGGCGCGTGCCCGGCGCTACGGCGGGCCGCTATCGGTGCTGATGCTCGATATCGATCATTTCAAGCGCATCAATGATACCTGGGGGCACCAGGCCGGCGACCAGGCCATCCGTGCCGTGGTCGACCTCTGCCGAGGTGCCATCCGCGACACCGACGTCATCGGCCGCTTCGGCGGCGAGGAATTCGTGATCCTGCTGCCGCAGACTGACCGGCCGGAGGCGGAGCGGGTGGCGGAGCGCCTGCGCTGCGCCGTGGCGGCCGCATCTGTCGTCCTGGCGCCGGACGTGTCCGTGACTCTGACCTGCAGCCTGGGCGTCACCACGCTGTCCGCCAACGACCACAGCGTGGACACCCTGCTGGGCCGTGCCGACCAGGCCCTCTACGCCGCCAAGAACGCCGGCCGCAATCGTGTCTCGGTGGCGGCATAGACTTTAGCGTTTCAATCGAGCGATCGCACCCTAAGCCGGGTACAGCGCGTCGCTATGGATGCGCAGGGGTTTGGCCACCGGCTGGGGGGCGACCTTCGCCGGGCCCAGCACGGCGGCCACCAGGCGCTGGGTCCAGCCGGGTTCGTCCAGCGGCTGGTGGCGGATCAGCAGGCGGCTGTAAAGGGTGTTGTACAGCAGTTCCACCACCACCGCCTCGTCCAAGTCGGCTGGCAATTCTCCCGAGCGCATGCCCAGGCGCACAATCTCGCGAATGCGTTCCCGGCGGGGCTGCAGGACCTGCGTGCAGTAGGTCTCCAGCACTTCCGGATTGCTTTGCCCTTCCACGATGATGCTGGCGATGACCCGGCCCATGGGACCCGCCATGGTTCCCGCCATGACCGCCAGCAGGCTTTCCAGGTCGCGGCGGGCGGAGCCGGTGGCGCGAATGGGGGCCGCCACCTCCACCACTTCCAATAGCGAGGCGACAGCCAGCGCGCCTTTGGTGGGCCACCAGCGATAAATGGTGGTTTTGGCGCAACCGGACCGGGCGGCCACCGCCTCGATGGTGAAACCGGCCAGGCCCGCTTCCACCAGTAGGTCGTAGGCGCTGCTGAGGATGGCCTGTCGCGACTTGTCACAGCGCGGACGGCCACGGCCGGAACGCTGCTGGGTGGCAGGGCCGGGGCCTGGGGCGTTGGCGAGGGCGGTGGCGGTCATTGGGCGTCTGCGCTTTCACGGCATGGGAATTCGAAAACGGAAAGACGATCCAACCCCAGCGACGGTTTCCAAACGCGGTGGAAAGGGTGCGGCGGCGCTTGGAACGACGGCGTTTCGGGGGACGGCAGCCACTCCCTGGCTTGGCTGCGTGGCGTCTTGTCCCGCCCCTCTTAACGCATCAGATCGCAACAAACAAGATGCGAGCGGGCAACAATGGGTCATATTATTTGCGATTGAGCAGGAAACTGAGCAGGAAACAGTGTCATTGCCCGCTTCCGCTTTCGCCAGTTCGGGCACAGGCTTGGGCGATGGTTCAATCGTCGGTACTGTTGGCGCTGGGTTCCAGGGCAGGGCGGTCATCACCGATGAAACGTTGGCGCAGGGCGGCCCAGGCCGGGGGGCCCTCGCGCACGATGCGGTCGAGGGCCGTCTGGGCGCCGGCCGGGTCGCCGCCCACGCAGGCCTGGTGCAGATCGCGGCCCAGGCGCTGCAGCCGGCGCAGGCCGACATTGCCGGCGGTGGAGACCAGGTCGTGCGCCTCGCCCTGGATGGTGCCGAGGTCTACGCGGGGATCCAGGGCCCGCAGGCGGTCGATGCGGGCCATCCCATTATCCGCGAAGCCGCGCACGAGGCTTTGAAAGGCTGCGGCGGGCACCGCGGCGCCCAGGCCGGACAGCACGCCGGGGTCGAAGGCTGGCTCCAGCCGCTCCGTCGGTTCCGGCGGACCGGCAGCGTCGGGGCCGGCGGCTTCAGGCGGGAGCGGGGCCGGCTGTCCCACCCAATGTTCCACCTTGTGCAGGAACTGCTCCTGATCGAAGGGTTTTGACACATAATCGTTCATGCCCGCCGCCAGGTATTCCTCACGCATGCCCACCATGGCGTTGGCCGTCATGGCGATGATGGGCACCTGGGCGCAGGGTCCACCGGTGCGGATGGCGCGGGTGGCGGCCACACCGTCCATCACCGGCATCTGCACATCCATCAGGATCAGGTCGTAGGCCCGGCCGGCGCAGCGGCCCACGGCCTGCTCCCCGTCCATGGCGTCGTCGACCGCATAGCCTTCCCGTTCCAGCATGATGCGCGCGATGGCGCGGTTGGTCTCATTGTCATCGACCAGCAGGATGCTGTGCCCTTCACCGGGATGGGGGACGATAGTCGGTACCTGGTGTCCCGCCGTGGCCGTCGCCCGTGTCCTGCCACGGGTGGCGGCGCTCGCGCGGCTGGCGGGGGCATTCTGCTGCACCAGGCGGGTCAGCAAGTCCTTCAGCGTGGTCAGGCGCACGGGTTTGGTCAACACGCCATCGAACATGCCCTTCATCTTTCCCAACTCGCCACCGATGGAGGTGACCAGCACCATCTTCACCCCGGCGTAGGCCGGGTCCTGGCGGATTTGGGCGGCGAAGGCCAAGCCGTCCATGATGGGCATGGCTTGGTCGACGAAGATAATGTCGAAGGCGCGGCCTGCCTGGGTGGCCAGCTCCAGCTGGCGCAGGGCCGCATTGCCGCCCGAGGTCGTGACGCACTCAATGCCTAGCCGGTTCAGGTGGCTCTCCATCACCGCCAGGTTCAGGGGCAGGTCATCGACCACCAGGGCGGTTCGGCCGTTCAGCACGGGCGCGCGACCGCCACGGCCCTTGGCCGATACGACCTCCAGCGGGATGGCGAAGCTGAAGGCGGCGCCCTGGCCCGGGCTGCTGGTCACGGCGATGTCGCCGCCCATCAGGCGCACCAGCTGGTGGGAAATGGCCAGGCCTAGGCCGGTGCCGCCGAACTTGCGGTTGATGGAGGTGTCGGCCTGGGTGAACTTCTGGAACAGCCGCGCTTGCTGGTCCTCCGTCATGCCAGGGCCGGTGTCGGTGACGGAGAATTCCAGCAAGCGGCTTTTCTTATCGGCGCCCTTGGCCGCCACGGGCGCGACCTTGATGCCCACCTGGCCCGTGGCCGTGAACTTCACGGCGTTACCCGCCAGGTTCAGCAGGATCTGGCGCAGACGGGTGGGGTCGCCGCGATAGATGCCGGCGGCCTTGGCATCGACCAGGCTGGTCAGGTCCAGCTTTTTCTCCTGCGCCCGGGTGGCCAGGATGGCGACCACACCGTCCACCACGTCGCCCACGTCGAATTCCAGCATCTCCAGCTCGACCTTGCCGGCCTCCAGCTTCGAGATGTCCAGGATGTTGTTGATGATGTTCAGCAGCGCCTCGGCGCTGTCATAGATGGTCTCGGCGTAGGTGCGCTGGTCATAGGTCAGGTCGGTTTCCAGCAGAATCTGAGTCATGCCCATGACGCCGTTCATGGGCGTGCGGATTTCATGGCTCATATTGGCCAGGAACTCCGACTTGGCCTGGTTGGCGGCCTCGGCCGCGTGGCGGGACCGTTCCAGGTCGTCGGCCAGGGCCACCAGTTCGCTGGCCTGCGCCTCCAGCCGGCTGTTGACCTCGGTCATCGTCTCCAAGTGACGCCGCCGTTCCGTCACGTCGCGGGAGGAGGCGACGAAACGCGCGCCCTCCACCGGGTCGGTGATCAGGCGGGCCACCGTCTCCAGCCACACGGTGGAGCCATCGGCCCTGATGACCCGGAACTGGTAGGTGACGGGCTCGCCATTCGGGGCGGCGAGCAGGCGGCGTTGCGCGTCGGCCAGGATGGGAATGTCCATGGGTTCGGTGAACTCCACCGTGCGCCGGCCCATCACCTGGTCCACCCGCCAGCCCAGCACCCGTTCCACCGAAGGCGACATGTACAGGCAGCGGCCGTCGAGGGCGTGGAGGGCCACGATGTCGGTGGCGTTGTCGGCCAGAAGGCGGAAGCGCTGCTCGCTTTCGGCCAGCGCGGCAGCGCGTGCCTTCTCCGCCGTGATATCGGTCAGGGTGACGGCCAGGCCCCTTTCCCAGGGGACGGCAGAGACCCGCAGCCAGGTGCCTTCGCCATCCAGTCCGCTTTGATGGCGGTTCAGATGCTCAAACGTCTCGGGGGCGTTCTGGCTGACGATGCGGGCGTAGCGCTCGAACATGTCTCCCCCCAAGGGGCCCGGCAATTCCTCCCGCAGGCGCTTGCCCACCAGGTAGGCGGCCGGCTGGCCGATCAAGTGCTCCGCCGCCCGGTTCACCAGCGCGAAGCGGAAGTCGATGACGGCGCCGGTCTTCGGGTCGCGCACTGCCGCCAGAGCGAGGATGCTGTCCAGTGAGCTGTTCATGACGCTGTCCAGGAGGGTGCGCTGCGCCTGCAGGTCGATGCGCGCGCTTTCCAGTTCCGCCACCTTGGCGGCCAGGGCATGGGTTGCCTTGACCTCGGCGGTGCGGTCGCGGCCGGAGCCCCGGAAGCCCAGGAACGTGCCATCTTCACCAAAGCGGGGGATGCCGCTGATGGCGATGAAGTGCGTGTTGCCCTGGTGGTCCAGCGCCGCGTAGGTCAGTTCTCGGAAGGGCTGGCGGGCGGCCAGGAAGGCCTCATAGCGGGCGATGGAGGGATCGTTGGGGTTGGCCGACAGTTCCCGCCGGGTGCGCCCCAGCATGTCCGCGGGATCCAGGCCTATGGTGGTGATGCCCTGCGACATGGCGGAGATGCGCCCGGTTCCGTCCGTTTCCCAGAACCAGTCGCTGGAAATCTCGGTCAGGTCGCGGAAGCGGGCCTCCCGCGCCATCAGTTCCCGGTCCTGCCAGGTGATGGCCTCGGCCATGATGTTAAAGGCGTTGGCCAGTTCCCCCAGCTCGCCGGCACCGGACGGCACGTCCGCGCGAGTGGTCTTGTCGCCCGCCCCCAGGCGGTTCACCGCCTGCTGAAGGGACGCCAGCCAGCGGAGCACCGTGCCGCTCACTGCCGCCCAGGCCAAGCCCATGGCCACCAGGGTCACGGCCAGGGCCAGCAGGGCGATACGTTCGGAATCCCGGTTCACCTTGGCCAGCACGGCGGCGCGGTCGAAGCCGATGATCACGCGCATGCCGGTGGAGGGCAGGGTGGCGCTGCCCATCAGCTTCTCCCGCCCGTCCAGGTCAAAGGCGCTGCCGGTGCCCTGGTCCCGGTCCAGCGCGAAGCGGATGGTGGGCGTGTCGGCCATCTTCCTGCCGATGACCTCGGGCATGGCGGGCAGGCGGGCCATCACCGCGCCCTCCTTGTCCACCATCAGGAAGATCATGTCGTCCTCGAGGATGACCTTGCTGTTCTGTTCCACCCAATCCAGGTTGAGGCCGGCCAGAACCAACCGATCCACGTCGCCGCCGGGCTTCAGGATGGGATAGGCCAGGCCAATGATGGGCTTGGCGGCGGCTCGGCTTAGCAGGAAGCCGCTGACGGTGGGCTTGCCGCTGCGTGCCGCCTCCTGCAGGAAGGCCCGGTCGGCATAGTTGGGCCAGGGCTGGGGCAGGGAAGAGCAGACGAGTTGGCCGTTGCGGGTGGCGACGTGGATGTTGGCCAGCCAGGGCTGGGCATCCTTCATGATGGCGGCGTCGTCGTTGCAGGCTTCGGGCGGCAATAGCGCGGAATGTGTGGCGAAGCTGGCCGTCAGGTCGCGGACTTGGTCCAGCAGGCGCTGTTCGCTGTTGGCCGCCAGGCGGGCGAAGGACAGGGCGGTGGCTTGCACGCTCGCCACCGCTTCATCCCGGCGCTGCTGAATGTCCCAAGCGAGCAGGAGGATGAAAGGCAGGACCGACAACAGTAGAAACAACAGCAGACGGTGCCGCAAACCGAACCGCATGCATCTCCCCCCGCTCGGAAGCGCCGCCGTCCTCCCCTGTGGGATGGGGCGGGGCCATGGGACGGCCGCGCCATGGTCGGCGTCGCCATCCCCATCAATCAAGCAACCAAATCCCGCGAAATCGACGGGAAATAGGGGGTAGTGCCGACCCCGGCCCCAATTCTACCCCCAATCGGTGCAGCAGGATGAAATCCATAAGGGTATCTCGTCCGCCGGCTGTGAGTGCCGCGTTAGTACCCGCATACGCGAACGGCCCCGGCGCGGGGAAGCGCCGGGGCCGTCCAAGTCCGTCCGGAAGGCTGCGCTACAGTCGGCCGATCAAGATGAGGACAAGCACGATGACGATCAGCGTGCCCAGGCCGCCGGCCGGGTAATACCCCCAGTTGACGCTGTGCGGCCAAGTGGGCAAGGCGCCGATCAGGAACAGTATTAGAATGATCAGGATGATGGTTCCAAGGTTCATAGCGGCCTCTCCATAGAATTCGAAGGCGTACGGATGATGGAAATTCATTGTGACCAAAACATGTTTTTAAAGTCCCGTCGGCATGAAAAACCGTCTATCCGGCAAAGAAAAGGGGCCTACACAATTCGAGCCTAAATGCCTAAGCGCCCGATGTATCCCGGACTGCCGGGTTGGAGCGTAAGTAAAAGGGGTGGCATAGGCAGTAGGTCATATGGGGGCGGGGTGTGGCCATCGTGGCGATGACGAAATAAATAATGTCCTTCTTTTCCAATCGCCTACTTCATTTCCCAACGATAATTGCCGCATGATCCACCTAAACACGCCACATTCCCGCCATAAGGCGTGTCGAACATTGACTGGCTATTGATGGATCAACTCTTGGGAAATCGCCTGCCCATACTCGATCGGGCATCCGCAGGGGTAGATCCACAGGACCCCGTCATTACCGTCCTGGAGCAAGGTATTCCGGGCGTTGGTGGACGGCGGTCCTGCTCTTCAGTCCGACTGGCACTTCAACCCCAAGTGAGGAAGACGACCATGAACAAGAACCGTATCGAGGGTAATGCCAAGATCGCCGGTGGCGCCGTGAAGGAAGCGGCCGGCAAGGTCATCGGTGACGACCAGATGGCGGCGGAAGGCAAGGCCAAGAAGGTCGAAGGCCATGCCCAGAACGCCGCCGGCAAGATTCAGGAAGCCGGCAAGGCCCTGAAGGATACCGCCAAGAAGGCTCTGGACTGATAGGGCGGCGGTGGTCTGCCGCTGTGCCCGCCGCTGGACCGGTGACGGCGTGAACGCCGTCACCCCCCGCACCGCGGCGGGGTCCCTGACCTTATTGACGAGTGCATTGAAACAGCAACGGGAGCGGCCCGTCCGGCCGTACCCGTCCACCATCCCCGCCGGCTGGACCCTCAGCGGCGACGGCTTGGCCGGTGCCCCCGGCCGGCCCAATAACGGAGTGACCATGATGCCTGTGTCGCACATCTCGACGGCGGCCAAGCCGTCCCTGCAGTCCCGAGTCATTCCCGCCGCCCTGTCGGCCCTGATGGTTTTCGGCGCCATGACCGCGACCGCGCCGCACGCGCTGGCCGCCGTCGCCACGCATGGGACCGACCAGAGCAACCTGGTGGAGCGTGCCCGCGTCACCGTTGACGATCTGCGCAAGGACAAGGAATTCGGCAACGCCCGTGAGTTGATGAAGCGTGCCAAGGGCGTGCTGATCGTGCCGCAGCTGATCAAGGGCGGCTTCTTCGTGGGCGGCGAGGGCGGCGACGCCGTGCTGCTGACGCGCGGCCCCAACGGCGAGTTCAGCTATCCCGCCTTCTACACCCTGGGCTCGGCCTCCTTCGGCCTGCAGATCGGCGTGGAGCAGGCGGAGCTGGTGCTGTTCATCATGAGCGACAAGGCCCTGTCGTCCGTCCTGCAGGATGAATTCAAGATCGGTGCCCAGGCGGGCTTGGCCGTGGTGACCTTGGGCTCCACCGCCGAGGCCGCCACCGGCACCTCGATGAGCGGCGACATCATCGTCTGGTCCTCGGCCAGCGGCGCCTATGCGGGCCTGACGCTCAACGGCTCGGTCCTGAAGCCGCGCGACAGCTGGAACGAGGCCTATTACGGCAAGCCGGAATCGGTGTCTGCCATCGTCTCGGCCCGCAGCGTCAAGAATGCTGACGCCGACGGCCTGCGCAAGAACCTGGCAACCATACGCTGACGTTTTGTTCACCAGAAGGGGAGGGGCGGCGTGGAGCCCCTCCTCACCTGGAGCTATACGGATTGCGCCGGGGTATGTCCACAAGCAAGGATTGGCGCGTTCGGTCTAGGCGGAAGGTTTGAAAATAATAGGCCCCCCTCAAAGCTTATATAAAACATTCTATATTATGAAGAACCGGCTAAATTTATTGATAAAGATATAGCAAATAATTTCTGCGCAACGCTCCCTATGCAGAGTTTGTTTATTTACAGCTGGGACAAATAATACGATCCCGGCTTGGCAATCATTCAAGGAGAGGAGCAGACCATGATCCCGCCCACGGTTCCCCCCAGCGTCCCCCCCGCCGCCACCGAGCAGTCCGTCAAGGTGTTGAATGACCTGATCGAGAAGACCCTGGACAGCGCCCTTGGCTACAAGGACGCCGCGGAAGAGGCGACCAACGACAGCTTCAAGACGCTGTTCGCCACCCGCGCCCGCCAGCGTCGCCAGCTGACGACCGCCCTGCAGGCCGAAGTCATCAGTCTGGGCGGCCAGCCGGAAACCGACGGCACGGTGCTGGGGGCTGCCCGTCGCATGTTCGTGAACCTCAAGAATGCCGTCACCGGCAGCGATCAGAGCGTCGTCGCCGCCGTCGAGGCGGGCGAGGACGACATCAAGTCCAGCTTCGAGAAGGCGCTGCAGGGCGACCTGCCCATGCCGGCGCGCGAAGTGGTCGCCACCTGCTACGACAGCATCAAGGCCGACCACGACCAGATGAGCACCCTGAAGCACGCGCTGGAACGCCGTTGACCGGCGGCGCGTGACGCCAGATCCGGCGGGCCCCGTCTGACCCGGGCTCGCCAAATCTGAGGGGGACGCGAGCGCAGATCGACGTCCCCCAACCGACGAAGGAGAAGGACGATGAAGAGCGAAACCATCGACGCCACCGCCACCGCCGCCCGTTCCGTGCGCGATGCCGCGCGGGAGGATGCCGACCACCTGTCCAGCGCCATCAAGGCGGAGGCCAGCGATCTCTACAAGACGCTGGCGGCCAAGGGCGAGGCGGCGGCCAAGGCCGTGGGTACGCAGGTGGAGGCGCAGCCCATCACCAGCCTGCTGCTGGCCTTCTCCGCCGGTTTCATCGCCAGCCGCCTGCTGTCCCGCTGAGGCGGGCGGGCGTGGCTGGACAATAAGCGCCGCATAAGGGGGACCGGTGATGGAAGGCTGGACCAAGCTGGCCGTTATGGCCTTGTCGCAACTGGGGGTGATCCCCTTTGGTCCGGTGCACCGGTCCTCTCCGGCGCCGCTGGTCGACGGTGTCGTCACGGTTGTCATCACCGGGGTGATGGCCATGCTGGCGGTCATCGCGGCGGTGGGCCTGCTCTGCGCCGCGCTGTGGGCCGGACTGGAGCCGCAGATGGGTCCGGTCTGGACGCCCGCGCTGGTGGCGCTGGCCCTGATCGTGCTGTGCCTGGTGCTATTGATGGTGATGCGGCTGCTGGTCAGCCGGCGTGAGCCGCCGGCCCCGCCGGCGTTGCATCCCGCCCTGGATTTGGACCCCGAGGTGCTGCTGACCGAAGCGCAGCGCCTGGTGGTCAAACACAAGGTGCCGGCCCTGCTGGCAGCCGTGGTGGCCGGGTTGATTGTCGGAAGCCCCGGCAGTCGGCCGCCCCGCAAGTGAGTGCAACCCCCAGCCCATCAAGGAGGGCCACGATGACTACGAAACTCCGCGCGCTTGTTCTTTTGTCCATGCTGGGCATGGGGGCGCTGGTCAGCGCCTGCCATACCACCGAGGGCGCCGGCGAGGATATCTCCGCCACCGGCCACGCCATCAGCAAGGAGGCCCACAAGGACACCCCGTGATCGGGCGTTTCCCGCGTGCCTTTAGGAAAAACACCCGCCTGCGACACCGCCGGCGGGTGTTTTTCTGCCTGCCTCAGCGATAGCGCCGATGGGCTTCCAGCGTCAGGCCCAAGCCGACGGAACCGAACTTGTCGCCCTCGACCACCCGGGCCTCCGGCAGTTCCGCCAGGATGCTGGCGCGCACGTTGGGCAGCAGGGTGGACCCGCCGGTCAGGAACACGGCATCGATCTTGTCGCGCGTGAGGCCGCTGTCGTCCATGGCCTTGCGGATCATGCCGGCGATGCCGTCGGTCAGCGGCGTGGTGGCCGTGGCGAAGCCGGGCACGGTGAAGGGGATGGTCAATCCACGCTCGATGAAGTCGAAGGGGATGTCCACCGCCACGTCCGCTCCTCCCGGCTGGGCGGCCGTGGCGCTGAGGCGGATCTTCGTGCGCTCCACCGTCATGGCGACGCGATGGCCGAGGTGCTCCTCCACCACGTGGATCAGCCGGCCGATCAGGTCGGGCTTCGCGGACTCGCGCAGCACCTGGCGCAGTTCCGCCATTACCTTGGGAGCGTAGAGGAAGTTGATCTTGGACCAGGTGGCCAGGTCGTTGAAATAGCTGTTGGGCGCCAGCAGGCCGGCGCGCTTCATCGGCGATTGGTAGCCTAGGTGCGGCATGACGCCGTGCAGCGACAGCAGGCGGTCGAAGTCCGTGCCGCCGATGCGCACGCCGGTGCTGGCCAGGATGTCCTGGCCCCGGTCGGCGGCCTCCCGCCGGTCCGGTCCGATGCGCACGATGGAAAAGTCGGAGGTGCCGCCGCCGATGTCGGCGATCAGCGCGATCTCCTCCGCATTCACCTGGCGCTCGTAATCCAGGGCGGCGGCGATAGGCTCGAACTGGAAGGAGACGTCGGTGTAGCCGATGTCGCGCGCGATTTCCGCCAGGGCTGTTTCCGCCCGGCGGTCGGCCGCGTCGTCACCGTCCACGAAATGCACGGGGCGGCCGTGGACCACCTGGGTCAGGGGGTGGCCGGCCTGCTCCTCCGCCCGGCGCTTGATCTCCGTCAGCAGGATCTTCAGCACGTCGCGGAAGCGGATGCGCCGCCGGTCCAGCTGGGTTTCCATGTCGATCAGGTCGGTACCCAGCACCGACTTCAGGGAGCGCATCAGGCGGCCGTCGGCCCCCTCGGCATAGATTTGGATAGCGGCGCGGCCGAACTCCTCCCGCTTGGCGGCGAAGTCGAAGAACAGCGCGCTGGGCAGGGTGGTCTCCTCCCCCTCCAGCGGCAGCAGGCGGGCCTCGCTATCCTCGACGACGCCCAGGGTGCTGTTCGACGTTCCAAAGTCCAGGCCGCAATAGCCCATGGTGCGCGCTCCAACGACGGCCGAAAGCATCGGTTTTTGAAATGGGGGCGCGGTTTGTAACGGAAATAGCCGGGCGCGGCCAGGAAAAATGGAGTCTTTCCCTTGGCGCCGGGCCCATTTCCGCGGGCTGGTAGGCTACAGCGGCGACGCCGCCGGCTTCACGTCGGCGGGGCGGTGGACTCGCGGACCACCAGGCTGTGGTCGAACACCTTCTTCAGGTAGCTGCCCACCTGGCCGGCGGTGCGGTCGATAATGAAACGGGCGGCGGCGGCGCCCATTTCCATCACCGGCTGGCGCACAGTGGTCAGCGGCGGGCAAACGACGCTGGCGGCCGGCAGGTCGTCGATGCCGGCCACCGACAGGGCGCTCGGCACCGGGATGCCCATTTTGTAGGCCACGGACAGGACGGCCATGGCCATGCTGTCGTTGGCGGCGAAGATGGCGGTGGGGCGCCGCGGTTGTTCCAGCAGGGCGCGGGCGGCCGACAGGCCGCTGTCGAAGGTGAACAGGCCCGGCTGGATCAGACGATCTGGGATGGGCCCGCCGTCGAACAGGGCGTCGCGATAGCCCGCCTCACGCTGAGCCGCCGCCGCGTGCTTGGGGTGGCCCTGAATGAAGCCGATGTCGCGGTGCCCTTGGTCAATCAGGTGGCGCGTCATCTGGAATGCCGCCTGGTAATTGTCGATGTCGACACCCCAGCCCCATTTCTCCTCGGCGCTGCCGTCCAGGGTGGGGGAGATGCGCACGCAGGTGACACCGCGCTGTGCCAGCAGGGACAACAACTGGGGATCGTCGCACAACGGGGGGATCAGGATGACGCCATCGACGCGCAGGGTGGAAACCAGGGTCTCCGTCAGGGCGGTAAAGTCGGACGCGCCCAGGTCGATGTATTCCGTCAGCAGGTGGTAACCGCCGGCGCGGCAGGCCTGGATGGCGCCCATCTGCAGTTCGGTCACGTACAGCATGGCGTTGTCCGACACCCCGCCGGAGGAGACCAGCGCGATCAGGAAGCTGCGCGATCCCGACAGGGCGCGGGCCGACAGGCTGGGCGTGTAGTTCAGGCTGCGCGCCGCCTCCATCACCCGGGCACGCGTCTCCGCGCTGGCCTTGGGTTCCCCGTTCAGCACGCGGGACACCGTCTTGATGGAGACGTTGGCCACGCGGGCGACATCATAAATGGTGGCCTTGCTCAACGCCCCGAACCTCCAACCAGACCGCTGCCCCCTTGCCATTCCGGAGGTTTGTGCCCCGCCTCCTGAAAGCGGCGGGATCATAGCATCGGCGGGCGGCAAAGATAGTGCGTGAAACCGGCGGCGGCGGGCCGGCACTGACACGGTGTGTCCTTGCCGGCGGTTTTTGAGAAACCCTCTTGCGCGCGGTTGTTCTGGATGATAACAAAATAGGGCCAACGAGGCCTCCTTATTTTTTCGACACCAGGGACAGCGCTGTCATTCAGCCCCAGGGTCGAAGGACAACAACAAGGCGGGGCCCAACAAACGGGAGAGACGATCATGCGTGACGCTTGCGCGTTCCAGGACCGGGCCATCCGGTAAGCCGGCCGCCCTTTTTAAAAGAACATCATCGGATATGAGCCATCGCGCCCCCACGTTGCGGCGGTGAACGGCGGGCCTTGCCTTGAGCCGCCACCCCGCGCCACGGACAACGCGATGAAAGCCTGCCGGCTTAGGCACCTGCTTGGGTGCGGCCTGGCCCCTGGATGACCGGGGCCGGGGCAGGCGCCGCTCATCCTCCAGGCAGGCCCGAAAGAGGCTCGGCACAGAAGCCGGGGCCTGTCTTCGCGACGACAAGAACAAAGAAGCAGAATGGGAGTATTGGGAGAGATGCGTACCTACACCCTGTTGGCCGCCACCGCGCTGGCCAGCCTGATCGCCACCCCCGGCCTGGCCCAGACCGCCGCCCCGCAAAACGCCCCCCAGGCCGCGTCGCAGCAGCTGGAGGACATCGTCGTCACCGCCGAGCGGCGGCAGGAAACGACACAGAAGACGCCCATCGCCATCACCGCCTTTTCCGGCGACACCCTGCAGCAGCGCGGCGTTTCCAGCTCCACCGACCTCAACAACATGGTTCCCGGCCTGGCCGTGGGCAATAACGGCAGCGGGTCCGTCCAGATCGCCATCCGCGGCATCGGCAGCACCAACGACACCGAGGTGGGCGACCCCGCCGTGGCCTTCAACGTCGACGGCGTCTACATGGCCCGGTCGCGCGCCGCCATCGGCGCCCTCTATGACATCGATCGCATCGAGGTTCTGCGCGGTCCCCAGGGCACGCTATATGGCCGCAACGCCACCGCCGGCAGCATCAACGTCATCACCAAACGGCCGAGCGACAAGTTCGAGGGGAATGCGTCGCTGGATTACGGCAACTACAACAACCTGCAGACCTCCGGCATGCTGAACGTGCCGCTGACCGACACGCTGGCCGTGCGCGCCGCTTTCCAGACCAGCCGGCACGACGGCTATACCAACAACGGCCGCTCCAGCAATTTTAATGACGAGGATACGCAGGCCGGCCGCCTGCAGGTCCAATTGACCCCCAGTGAGACGTTCAAGGCCCTGCTGTCGGTCGATATCTTCCATGAGGGCGGCGTGGGCTACGCCTCCGCGCCCATCGGCCAGTACGCCAAGTTCGGTTCGCCCTACACCTATCCGGTGTCGGCGGACGGCAGCCTGAACCACACCAACAAGGGTGTGTCGCTGACCACGGACTGGGATTTGGGTTTCGCCACCCTGACCTATGTCGGCGCCTACCGCACGGACACCGACCACACCCATGGCGGTTCCACGCAGAGTTCCACCTGCGCGGCCCCCTCTGGCGCGCTTTGCGCGTCCACCATCTTCCGGTCCGATGAGGACCAGATGTCGCACGAACTGCGCCTGGCCAACAGCGACGGGCCGCTGAAGTGGGTGACCGGCCTCTATTACTTCAAGGAGAACAACGACGTCCTGTTCGCGCTGGACCCCATCGCCGGCATCACCTCGCTGGCCTTCGTCCAGCCGGTGGTGACGGAGGAGTCCAAGGCCGCCTTCGCCCAGGCGACCTACAGCCTCACCGACAGCCTGCGGGTGACGGGCGGCCTGCGCTATACCGAGGACAACAAGGCTCGCACCGGCGCCACCGAGGCCTTCGGCCACATTGTCGGCAACACCTATGTCGGCGGCTCCCCCCTGTACCTCAACGACGCGGACCTGACCTGGCATTCCACCAACTGGAAGGTGGGGGCGGAATACGATCTGGCGCCGGACAGCCTGCTCTATGCCTCCATCGGCACGGGCTACAAGGCCGGCGGCTATGGCGACGGCCAGCCGCCCAACAACAACCCCTACCAGCCGGAAAAGCTGACCGCCTATGAGGTCGGCGTGAAGAACCAGTTCATGGACAAGAAGCTGCAGCTGAACCTGACCGGCTTCTACTACGACTATCAGGACTTCCAGGTCAGCGCCATCGGCCAGGTGGCAGGCCAGGCGTCCACCGTCACGGTCAACGCCGGCACGGCCGAGGTCTACGGCGTGGAGGTGGAAGGGGCAGCCCTGCTGACCCAGAGCGACCGCGTGGACGGCAGCGTCTCCTACATCCATGCCCGCTACACTGATTTCGTCCTGGCGACGGGCGACGTCTTCCACCCCAGCAGCGCCGCCGTCTACACCGGCAACACGCTGGCCAAGTCGCCCGAATGGACCATCAACCTGGGCTACCAGCACATGTGGGACCTGGCGTCCGGCGCCATGATCACGGCCCGCGTCGACAGCGTCTATGTCGGCGACCAGAACCTGGACTACCGCAACTTCGCCGTCACCGAGCAGAAGGCCTACACCAAGACCAACCTGTCGCTGGCCTACGACGACGCCGACCGGCGCTGGCGGGTCATGGCCTATGTCCGCAACCTGGAGAACAACGCCGTGCTGGTCGTGGCTAACCCCGACACCAACGGGTCGGGCAACCGCCTGGCCGGCAGCGGCTCCTACGCCCCGCCCCGCACCTATGGCGTGAGGGTGTCCGCCAACTTCTAACCCGCTTCCTCCGAGGCCTGGTGCCTCACTTCCCCTGGGCGTGCCGCAGGAACATCCTTCCCCGGCGGCACGCCTCTTTTTCCATTTCGCCTCACGGGATGATTAGCCCATGCCTTCGCAGCACCGCCGCCTGACCGCCTTGGTGACCTTGAGCCTGCTGCTGACCGCCGCCGCGGCCGTTCCCGCCGTGGGCGGACCGCCGCAGCCGGTGCTGGGCAGCCGGGTGAAGCCGCTGCTGTCGGTGGACGGGCTGTCTTTCCGCGACCTGAACGGCAACGGCACGCTGGATCCTTATGAGGACTGGCGCCTGCCGATCGATGCCCGCGTGGCCGACCTGCTGGGCCGCATGACGGTGGCGGAGAAGGCCGGCACCCTGCTGCACGGCACGGTTCCGCCCGAAGGCGGCTTCACCTTCGCGACCATGCGCGGGCCCTACGATTTTCCGTTAGCCACCCACATGATCCGGGACTTCGGCATCACCACCCTGATCACCCGCCAGGCGACGCCGCCCCAGCAGTTGGCGGAGCAGGACAACCGCCTGCAGGCGGTGGCGGAGGGTGGACGCCTGGGTATCCCCCTGACGCTCAGCACCGATCCGCGCAACCACTTCCAGGTGACGGCCGGCGCCAGCCAGTTGTCCGCCGGCTTCTCGCAATGGCCGGAGACGTTGGGCTTGGGCGCTATCGGCGACCCCGCCCTGGTGCGCCGCTTCGCCGACATCGCGCGCCAAGAATACCGGGCGGTGGGCATCCACCAGACCCTGTCGCCTCAGGCCGACGTGGCGACGGAGCCGCGTTGGTCCCGCATCAACGGCACCTTTGGCGAGGATCCCGTCTTGGACGGCCGCCTGGTCCAGGCCTATGTCGAGGGCTTCCAGGGCGGTGACGACGGCCCCGGTGTCAGCGGCGTCTCGGCAGTGGTCAAGCACTGGGTGGGCTATGGCGCGGCGGCGGAGGGCTTCGACAGCCACAACAGCTATGGCCGCTATTCTCTGGTGCGACCCGCGCACTTCGACCAGCACGTCCTTCCCTTCAAGGGCGCCTTCGCCGCCCATGTCGCGGGCGTCATGCCCACCTATTCCATCCTGAAAGAGATGGTGGTGGACGGGAAGCCGGTGGAGCAGGTGGGGGCGGGCTTCAATCATTGGCTCCTGACCGACCTGCTGCGCGGCACCTATGGCTTCCAGGGCATCATCCTGTCCGACTGGGCCATCGCCAATGATTGCAACGCGGTGTGCCGCAACGGCTTCCCCGCGGGTGAGCGGCCTACCTTCAAGGATTTCTCCACCGCCTGGGGTGTCGAGGATTTGTCCACCCCGGCGCGCTTCGCCAAGGGACTGGAGGCCGGGCTGGACCAGTTCGGCGGCGTGGACGATCCCGCGCCCCTGCTGGCGGCGGTGAAGCAGGGCCTAGTGACCGAGGCGCGGCTGGACCAGTCGGTGCGCCGCATCCTGGCCCTGAAGTTCCAGCAAGGCCTGTTCGAGAACCCCTATGTGGATGCCGACGCCGCCGCCAAGGTTGTGGGCACGCCGCAGTTCCTGGCCGAGGGGCTGGCGGCGCAATCGCGCTCCATGGTTTTGCTGGAGGCGGGCGAGGGGCCTGTGGCCCTGGCGGGCCGCAAGGTCTACCTGCGCGGCGTGTCGGCGGAGGCCGCCAAGGCCGCCGGCCTGACGGTGGTGGACGACCCCAAACAGGCGGAAGTCGCCGTTCTGCGCCTGTCCGCGCCCTTCCAGACCCTGCACCCCAACTACACCTTCGGCAGCCTGCAGCATGAGGGCGATTTGGGCTTCAATGATGGAAACGCGGACTATGAGGCGCTGAAGGCCGTGGCCGCCGCCAAGGTGCCGGCGGTGGTCAGTGTCTATCTCGACCGCCCGGCCATTCTGACCAACATCCGCGACAAGGCCACCCGCCTCTATGCCGATTTCGGCGTCAGTGACCGGGCCTTCCTGGATGTGGTCACCGGCAAGGTGGCGGCGCAGGGCCACCTGCCGTTCGAGCTGCCGCGCAGCATGGCGGCGGTGGCGGCCCAGGCGTCGGACGTGCCGCACGACAGCAAGGACCCGCTGTACCCCATCGGCAGCGGGGGCGCTGGACGATGATGAACCGGTGGTGGGTGTGGGCGCCGCTTCTGCTGATGGCCCTGCTGGCCTCGGCCCCTGCCGTCCAGGCGGCGCCGGCCAAGCCGCGGGTCTTCGTGCTGACCGACATCGCCAACGAGCCGGATGATGAGGAGTCCTTCGTCCGCTTCCTGCTCTATACCGACCAGATGGACGTGGCCGGCATGGCGGCCACCACCTCCACCTGGCTCCGGGACCAGGTGCACCCGGAGCGGCTGCGGGAACGCATCCAGGCTTATGGTCAGGTGCTACCCAATCTGCGGGCGCATGATCCGGCCTATCCCGATGCCCAGGCGCTGTTGGACCGGGTCACGGCGGGGCCGGCGCTTTACGGCCTGGCCGGCGTGGGGGAGGGGCGGGACAGCGCCGCGTCCGACGCGCTGATCGCCGCCGTGGACGACCCCAATCCTCGGCCGCTCTGGGTTACCATCTGGGGCGGCGCCAACGTGCTGGCGCAGGCGCTGCACCATGTGGCGGCCACCCGCACGCCGGACCAGGTGGCCGCCTTCGTCGCCCGCCTGCGGGTTTATGCCATTTCCGACCAGGACGACAGCGGCCCCTGGATCCGCGCCCGGTATCCCCAGCTGTTCTGGATCGGCAGCGTCCACGCCTTCAGCCACTATTCCACCGCCACCTGGACCGG
The DNA here is from genome assembly GCF_029594735.1 of Nitrospirillum amazonense. NCBI lineage: Bacteria > Pseudomonadati > Pseudomonadota > Alphaproteobacteria > Rhodospirillales > Azospirillaceae > Nitrospirillum > Nitrospirillum amazonense. Next base: position 1,178,025 of record NZ_JARPAF010000004.1, on the reverse strand, counting down.
CATGTCGGGGGAGGATTTCTATCAGTTCCCCGGGCCGGACAGCACCTCCGTCTCGCACGGCTGGATCGACGCCCATATCCGCAAAGGGCCGCTGGGCAGCCTCTATCCCCAATGGAAATTCATCATGGAGGGGGACACGCCGTCCTTCCTCTACTTGGTCGATAACGGCCTGAACGCGCCGGACCATCCCGACTATGGCGGCTGGGGCGGGCGCTATGGCCTGGCGAATGAGGGCATGGGGCTGCATACCGATGTGGTGGATACGGCCGTGGGCGGCGACGGCCGGCCCCATCGTAACGCCCAGGCCACCATCTGGCGCTGGCGCGAGGCCTACCAGAACGACTTCGCCGCCCGCATCGGCTGGACGCTGACGGCGGATCACGCCCAGGCCAGCCATCCGCCCCAGGTGGTGGTGAACGGGCAGGGTGGCAGCGAGCCGCTGCATCTGACCCTGCGCCCGGGGGAAAGCGCCACCCTGGACGCGGACGCCTCCATCAACCCGGATGGCGGCCCGCTGACCTTCCGCTGGTGGCAGTACAAGGAGCCCAGTACCTGGCAGGACGCCCTGGTGGTGGTGCCGGAGCTGGGCATCGCCGGCGCCGACACCGCCAAGGCCACCATCACCGCCCCGACCGCCCGGCCCCTGCTGCCGGGTCCGCAGCAGTTGCACCTGATCCTGGAGGTGACGGGCGGCGGCCCGTTGCCGCTGACCCGCTATCGCCGCGTCATCATCGCGATGCCGCAGTCATGACCCTGAAGCCTGACCAAAACAACCGGATGGAAACGTACCCCATGACCGATCGCACCCGCGTCCTGCTGCTGGGCACGGCCCTGTCGCTCTCGTTCACCGCTCCGTTGGCGACCACCGCCCTGGCCGCTGAGGCGGCGCGGCCGTGGATGGATACCAAGCTGTCGCCGGACCAGCGCGCCGACCTGTTGAACAAGGAATTGACGGTGGACGAGCGCATCGGCCTGGTCCACGGGCCCATGGCCATGCCCTTCCTGGGCGCCAAGCTGCCCGAAGGCGCCATCGGGTCCGCCGGCTACATCCCTGGCGTGCCGCGCCTGGGCATCCCGGCCCTGCAGGAAAGCGACGCCAGCCTGGGCGTCGCCAACCCCATGAACGTGCGGCCGGGCGACCCGTCCACGGCCCTGCCGTCCGGCCTGTCGCTGGCATCCACCTGGAACCCCGAAACCGCTTACAAGGGCGGCGCCATGATCGGGAGGGAGGCTCACGCCAAGGGGCTGAACGTCCTGCTGGCCGGCGGCGTCAACCTGGCGCGCGACCCGCGCAACGGCCGCAACTTCGAATATCTGGGCGAAGATCCCTTGCTGGCCGGCACCCTGGGCGGTGAATCCATCCGGGGCATCCAGGACCAGAACGTCGTTTCCACCATCAAGCACTTCGCGGTGAACGACCAGGAAACCCAGCGCATGACCCTGGATGCCAAGATCGCGGAGGCGGCGGCGCGCGAAAGCGACCTGCTGGCCTTCCAGATCGCCATCGAGAAGGGCAAGCCCGGCTCCGTCATGTGCGCCTACAACAAGGTCAACGGCGCCTATGCCTGCGACAACCCCTTCCTGCTGAACCAGGTGCTGAAGACCGACTGGGCCTATCCCGGCTGGGTCATGTCCGACTGGGGTGCGGTCCATAGCGTGCAGGCGGCTGTGAATGGCCTGGACCAGGAATCGGGTGAGCAGATCGACGTCATGCTGAGCCCCGGAGGCAAGGTCTGGTTCAATGAGCCGCTGAAGTCCGCCGTCCAGGACAAGACGGTGCCGGCGGAGCGCCTGTCCGACATGACGCGGCGCATCCTGCGCTCCATGTTCGCGGCGGGCCTGTTCGACAACCCGGCGGCCAAGGCGCCCATCGATTTCGACGCCCATGCCCAGGTGACCAAGGCGGCCGGGACCGAGGGCATCGTCCTGCTGAAGAACAAGGGCGATCTGCTGCCCCTGGCCACGAAAGGCAAGACCATCACCGTCATCGGCGGCTTCGCCAACGCCGGCGTGCTGTCGGGCGGCGGCTCTTCCCAGGTGGTGTCGGACGCGGGCCCGGGGGCCAGCATTCCTTTGGGTGGCGATGGCATGATGGGCGCCTTCCGCACCGTGGTCTATCACGCGTCCTCTCCCCTGAAGGCCATCCGCGCCAAGGCGGGGGAGAAGGCGGTTCGCTTCAACGACGGCTCCTATCCGGCGGAGGCGGCGGCCGTGGCAAAGACCACGGACGTGGCCATCGTCTTCGCCACCCAGTGGATGAGCGAGGGCGCCGACGCGCCGGACCTCAGCCTGCCCAACGGCCAGGACGCCCTGATCGCCGCCGTGGCCGCCGCCAACCCCAACACCATCGTGGTGCTGGAGACGGGCGGGCCGGTGCACATGCCCTGGCTGGATAAGGTGGCCGGCGTGGTGGAGGCCTGGTATCCCGGCAGCCGGGGGGGCGAGGCCATCGCCGACATCCTGTTCGGTGACGCCAATCCCTCCGGTCGCCTGCCCATCACCTTCCCGGCAAGCGACGCCCAGTTGCTGCGCAAGGACATCCCCGGCGCCGACAAGCCGGAATTCAGCCCGGCCGAGATCACCTATACGGAGGGCGCCGACATCGGCTATCGCCATTACGCCAAGACGGGGGCCAAGCCCCTGTTCCCCTTCGGCTACGGCCTTAGCTACAGCCACTTCAGCTATGGCGACGTGAAGGTGACGGGTGGCGACACCCTGACCGTCAGCTTCGAGGTCACCAACACCGGCAAGCGCCCCGGCCAGGACGTGCCCCAGGTCTATCTGACCAACGCCGCCGGCACCAAGACCCAGCGCCTGATCGGTTGGTCCAAGGTGACCCTGGCCCCGGGGGAAAAGAAGCGCGTGACCGTCACCGCCGACACCCGACTGCTGGGCAGCTTCGATGAGGCCGCGCACGCCTGGCAGGTCAAGGCCGGCGACTATCAGGTGGCCGTGGGGGCTTCGGCCACCGACCTGGATCTCAAGGGCGGGGCGGCCGTCAAGGCCTCCACCCGCCAGCCATAAGCCTTTTTGGAACTTGGATCGCTGCCGGTTCCGGCCAAGCTGCGACCGGTGGCGATGATCCTGACAAGGGGAAATGCGATGTCCAAGATGATGAAGCGGATCGCGGTCGCGGCGCTGTTGCTGACCACTGCCCGGCCGGCGTTCGCGGCGGAAGCGCCGGTGGTGCAGGTGGAACAGGGCCGGGTCTCCGGCGTGGTCAGCGGCGATGTGGCGGCGTTCAAGGGCATCCCCTTCGCCGCCCCGCCGGTGGGCCCCTTGCGCTGGCGCCCGCCGCAGCCGGCCGCCGCCTGGGCCGGCGTGCGCTCCGGCGCCCAGTATGGCGCCGACTGCATGCAGAAACCATTGCCGGGCGATGCGGCCCCCCTGGGTGTCGCCCCGGCGGAGGATTGCCTGTACTTGAACGTCTGGGCACCTGCCGACACCGTCAAGCCGGGTGCCAAGCGGTCGGTGATGGTGTGGATCTACGGGGGCGGATTCGTGAACGGCGGCAGTTCCCCCGCCGTTTATGACGGATCGAACTTCGCCCGTGACGGCGTGGTGCTGGTCAGCTTCAACTACCGCGTCGGCCGCTTCGGCTTCTTCGCCCATCCCGCCCTGGTGGCGGAGGCGGGGCAGGGCCCTGTGGGCAACTATGGCTATCTCGACCAGTTGGCGGCCCTGCAATGGGTGAAGCGCAACATCACCGCCTTCGGCGGCGACCCTGACAATGTCACCATCTTCGGTGAATCCGCGGGCGGCATCTCCGTTCACACCCTGCTGACCTCGCCCATGGCCAAGGGGCTGTTCAACCGGGGCATCGTCCAGTCGGGTGCCGGACGCGAACGCATCCTGCCCACACCGCCCCTGCATGCGGACGGTGACGCGCCATCGGCGGAAAAATCGGGCCTGGCCTATGCCGCCCAGCACGGCATCACCGATACGGGTGCCGCTGGCCTGGCGGCCCTGCGCGCCTTGCCGGCCGAGGCGGTGGTGGACGGCCTGAACATGGCGACCATGAACGTGCCGACCTATTCCGGACCCATGGTGGATGGCGCCGTGGTCCGCTATTCGGCGCCGGTGACGGCCTATGCGGCGGGGGCGGGCGCCGACGTGCCGGTGATGGTGGGCGCCACCGGGGCCGATGGCTTCTTCTTCGGCGGTTCGCTGGACGATGTGCTGGCACCGTTCGGCGCTGACAAGGACAAGGCGCTGGCCCTGTTCGATCCCGACGGGTCGCGCGACGTGAAGCTGATTGGCCACCGTGTTGCCGGCGCCTTCATGTTCATCGAGCCGGCGCGCGAGACCGCCCGCCTGCTGTCGGCCCACAAATCACCCGTCTACCTGTTCCGCTATTCCTATGTGGCGGAGAGCATGCGCAAGGAATGGTGGGGCACGCCGCACGCGACGGAAATCCCCTTCGTCTTCGATACGGTTAAGGCCCGCTACGGCGATGCGCTGACGGCGGCGGACGCGGCGGCGGCCAAGGCGGCGCACGCCTACTGGGTGGCCTTCGCCAAGACGGGCAAGCCGGAGCCCCAGGGATTGCCGGCCTGGACGCCCTTCAAGGCGGGCCAGGATGAACGCCTGATGGACTTCGGCACCAAGGGGCCCGTGCTGGAGGTCGACCCGATGAAGGACCGGCTGGACCTGGCGCAGAAGGTGGCCGAGCAGCGGACCAAGGCGGCGTCGAACTAAATATGCTGCGTTGCGGAAAATTTCATTTCGCAACGCAATAAAATACGAATGTGTCGTAATAGCCATTGAACCCGGGCCCGGCGGATGTCAAACCCCTCGGGCCCGGACTTATCATACCGACTGGACGAACGATCGATGTCGACCGCATCCGCCCACAATAAATCCATGACGTCGCTGGCCCCGATCGTCGTCATGCTGTTCTTCGCCTGGGGCTTCGCCACGTCTATCGTGGACGCCGTGATCCCCAAGCTGAAGGAACAGTTCTCGCTGAACTACACCGAGGCGATGCTGGTGCAGTTCGCCTTCTTCCTGGCCTATTTCGTCGTGTCGGTCCCGGCGGGCGCCCTGCTGGCGCGCCTGGGCTATCTGCGCGGCATCGTCGCCGGTTTGGTCATCATGACCTTGGGCTGCCTGCTGTTCGTGCCCGCCTCCAGCATGGGCCTGTTCGCCGCTTTCCTGCTGGCGCTGTTCGTCATGGCGGGTGGTATTACCGTGCTGCAGGTGGCGGCCAACCCGCTGATGTCGCTGCTGGGCCGGCCGGAAACGGCGTCTAGCCGTCTGAACCTGGCCCAGGCCTTCAATTCCTTCGGCACTACCATCGGCCCCATCCTCGGTTCCGTCTTCATCCTGTCCAAGGCGGCGGACGGGGATGCCAGCACGCGCGGCGTGCACGTGCCCTTCCTGATGATCGCAGCCCTGCTGGTCGTCCTGTCCATGCTGTTCTGGTTCCTGCGGGGCCGTGAGGGGGCCGCCACCGACCAGCAGTCGGGCAGCGGCCTCAGCCTGAAGGTGCTGCGCCACAGCCAGTTGGCCCTGGGTGTGGTTTCCATCTTCGTCTACGTCGGGGCGGAGGTGTCCATCGGCAGCGCCATGGTCAACTACCTGATCCTCGACCGCACGCGGGACGCGGCGTCCGAGCTGGGCACCTGGTTCGCCGGCGTGATCCACCTGCACGACGTGCTGAACACCCCGGAATCCAAGGCCGCCGTGCTGGTCAGCCTGTACTGGGGCGGCGCCATGTTTGGCCGCTTCATCGGTTCCGTGGTGCTGCGCTTCGCCCGGCCCGGCATCGTGCTGATGGCATGTTCGCTGGCCGCCGCCCTGCTGGTCAGCCTGTCCATGGCCAGCAGCGGCACGCTGGCCATGGCCACCATCCTGTCGGTGGGCCTGTGCAACTCCATCATGTTCCCCACCATCTTCACCATCGCCATCGATGGGCTGGAGGAAGAGACAGCCCAGGGTGCCGGCATGCTGTGCCTGGCCATCTTCGGCGGTGCCGTGGTGCCCATGATCACGGGCAAGGTCGCCGACCTGACCAGCCTGGTGCTGGCCTTCATCGTGCCGGTGGTCTGCTACTTGATGATCGCCGGCTACGGCCTGCTGACCGGCCTGCACCTGCTGTCGGGCAAGCCCGCCGCCAAGACCGGCGGCGCCCCCCGCGCGGTGTCCATGCACTGACGCGCGTGGGCGTTTTGACGTGACGATCGGCGGCGTAGGACACCCCTGCGCCGCCGAAGTCGTTTCAGGCGGTCAACATGGCCAGAAGCACCGGTAGGGTGATGGCCGCCGCCAGGGTCTGGATGGTGATGATGCCCGCCATCAGCGGGGCGTCGCCGCCCATCTGGCGGGCCAGGACATAGGCGCTGACGGAGGTGGGCAGGGCGTTGTACAGCACCACGGCGACGAAGGCGTTGCCCTGGACACCCAGCGCCTTGGCCAGCAGTGCGGTGACAACGGGCAGGACGGCCAAACGGGCCACGCTGCTGATGGCCACCGCCACCTTGGCCCCCCGGATGGCGGAAAAGCCCAGGCCGGCGCCGACGGCCAGCAGGCCCAGCGGCAGGCTGGCCTGGCCCAGCACGTTCATGACGGGCGATACCACCGGAATCTGCCGCACGCCGGCCAGATTCAGGGCGGCGCCCACGATGACAGAGCAGACCAGCGGGTTGCTCAGGATCTGCCACAGGGTGCGCAGGGGATGACGCTTCATGCCGGCCGGCATGTCCCCGTGGCGCTGCATTACCAGGATGCTGAGGATGTTCACCGTGGGCATGCAGAACAGCACGCCGATGGCCATCAGGGCCGTGCCGTGCGGGCCCAGCAGCGCGGCGCCCAAGGCCATGGCGACATAGGTGTTGACCCGCACCGCCCCCTGGAAGACGGAGGTGTAGGCCGGATCGCTGCCCGACAGGCGCCGGCAGGTCAACTGCAGGCCGGCGCTCAGCAGCAGGATGCCGCCCACCAGGGCGCCGCCCATGGCCCAGATGTCCATGCCCGACAGGTCGGTCTTGGCGGTGCCGTCGATCAGCAGCGCGGGGAACAGCAGGTAATAGATCAGCCGTTCGGCCGCACCCCAGAAGGCGGCGTCGATCAGCTTGAAATGCCGCAACCCGAAGCCGATCGCGATCAGCAGGAAGGTGGGCGCCAGCGCCGTCAGGACCTGCAGCATGCCTGGTCAGTCGTCCCGGTCGCGATCTTCTTCATCGTGTCTTCCATCCAGGCCCGCCGCGTCACCCTTCGCTTCGTCGCGGGCGGCCAGGGCGGCGCGCGCGGCCTCGGCCGCCATGAAGTCCAGGGCGCCCTGAAGGATGTAGGCCGCGGCCATGCGGTCGACCACCTCGTCCCGGCGTTTGCGGGTCATGTCCCACTCGATCATCATGCGGCTGACGGCCGAGGTGGACAGGCGTTCGTCCCAGAAGGCGATCTCGGGTACCTGGCCGCCCAGCAGGTGGGGCTGTTCGATCAGGTTCTGGGCGAAGCTGCGGGCGGATTGGGCGGCCGGGCCGTCGCTGCCGTCCATGTTGCGGGGCAGGCCGATGACGAAGCCGGCGACGTTGCGGCCGCGCAGCTCCTTGGCCAGATCCTGCACGTCGGTCGTGAACTTGCGCCGCGTGATGGTGCCGACCGGCGAGGCCACGGTCAGGCCGGGATCGGAGATCGCCATGCCTATGGTTTTGGACCCCAGATCCAGGCCCATCAGCCGCCCGCCGGGGGGCAGCTGGGCCTTGAGGTCCCTGATGTTGCGGATCGCCATACCGGGTGTTACCTTCCGCGCCGCCCGGGGGCCGGCGGCATACGACACGCCGCCTGTCATCGCCCCCGTGGCTCCTTATTCCGAAGGAGAGACTTAGCACCATGTCCCTCGACAAGGCCACCGTGGCGAAGATCGCGCATCTCGCCCGCATCAAGGTCCCGGACTCCGATCTGGAGCAGCTGGCCGGCGAACTCAACACCATCATGCATTGGGTGGAGATGTTGGGCGAGGTGGACACCCAAAACGTGGAACCGATGACCAGCGTGGTCGCCGCCAACCTGCGCCGGCGCCCCGATGCCGTGACCGACGGCGGTTATCCGGAAAAGGTGGTCGCCAACGCCACCGACGCCACCGAGAATTTCTTTTCCGTGCCCAAGGTTGTCGAGTGATGACGAAGCTGACCCACCTGACCATGGCCGACGCCTTGGCCGGCCTGGCCGCCAAGGAGTTCACCGCCGTCGAGCTGACCCAGGCGCACCTGGACGCCATGGCAGCGGCCAAGGAGCTGAACGCCTACATCATCGAGACGCCGGACGTGGCGCTGAAGCAGGCGGCCGACGCCGACGCCCGCTACGCCAAGGGTGAGCAGCGGGCCCTGGACGGCCTGCCCCTGGGCATCAAGGACCTGTTCTGCACCGAGGGCGTGCAGACCACGGCCGCCAGCCACATCCTGGACGGCTTCGTCCCGCCGTATGAGAGCACGGTGACCACCCAGCTGTTCCGCGACGGCGCCGTCATGCTGGGCAAGCTGAACCTGGACGAATTCGCCATGGGTTCGGCCAACATCACCAGCCACTACGGCCCGGTGATCAGCCCGTGGTCGCCCAAGGACGAAGCCGGCAACTTCACCCGCAAGCTGGTGCCCGGCGGGTCCTCGGGTGGCTCGGCCGCCGCCGTGGCCGCCCGCCTGGCGCTGGGCGCCACCGGCACCGATACCGGTGGTTCCATCCGCCAGCCGGCCAGCTTCGTCGGCATCGTCGGCATCAAGCCGACCTATGGCCGCTGCTCGCGCTGGGGCATCGTCGCCTTCGCCTCGTCCCTGGACCAGGCAGGCCCCATGACCCGCACGGTGAAGGACGCGGCGCTCATGCTGCGCTCCATGGCCGGTTACGACCCCAAGGACAGCACCTCCATCGATGTGCCGGTGCCGGACTATGCCGCCGCCCTGACCGGCGACATCCGCGGCCTGCGCGTGGGCATTCCCAAGGAATACCGCGTCGATGGCATGCCGGCGGAGATCGAGAAGCTGTGGCAGCAGGGCATCGAATGGCTGAAGGCCGCCGGCGCCACGCCGGTGGAGATCAGCCTGCCGCACACCAAGTACGCCCTGCCGGCCTACTACATCGTGGCCCCGGCCGAGGCCTCCTCCAACCTGGCCCGCTATGACGGCGTGCGCTTCGGCCTGCGCGTCGAGGGTAAGGACCTCAAGGAGATGTACGAGAACACCCGTGCCGAGGGCTTCGGCGCCGAGGTGAAGCGCCGCATTATGATCGGCACCTACGTGCTGTCGGCCGGCTACTACGACGCCTATTACCTGAAGGCGCAGAAGGTGCGCGCCCGCATTGCCGAGGACTTCACCAAGGCGTACGAGCTGTGCGACGTCATCCTGACGCCCACCGCCCCGTCGGCCGCCTTCGGCATCGGCGAGAAGATGGACGATCCCATCGCCATGTACCTGAACGACGTCTTCACCGTTCCGGCCAACCTGGCGGGCCTGCCCGGCCTGTCGGTGCCGGCCGGCCTGAGCGGCGAGGGCCTGCCCCTGGGCCTGCAGGTGCTGGGCCGTCCGTTTAATGAGGCAACCGTGCTGAAGGTCGGCCACGTCATCGAACAGGCTGCGGGCCCGCAGCCCCTGCCGCCGCTGGTGTCGTAAGGGCAGTTCCGGTTACGGAATGATAAAAGGCGGCGTCCTCGCGGGCGTCGCCTTTTTTTATTACATAGCTGAGAGATCACTAATTTGCGCTGATTCTTATTGTATTAGAGCATCGAGCCTTTAATCGGACGCATACCCTGCGGCCTTGAGGTAGTTCCAGCATTCATCTGGATCGTAGAGGTCGCAGATGTTTCCGATGGCCTTCCAGAGATCGTCAATGGTCCTGGCGCCGATGCGCCTGAGGTGAGCCTTGAGCTTGGCAAAGGCCATCTCGATAGGGTTCAGATCAGGGCTGTAAGGCCGCAGGAAGAGGAACCAGGCGCCCGCCTCCTTGAGGATGGCCTTGGCCTTCTCGCTCTTATGGCTGGCCAGGTTGTCGAGGATGACGACGTCGCCCGGACTGAGCGTGGGTGCCAGCTGGGTTTCGACATAAGCCTCGAAGAGAACCCGGTTCATCGGCTGGTTGATGATCCATGGAGCGGTCAGACCATCGCAGGGCAGGGCGGCGATGAAGGTCTGCGTCTTCCAATGGCCGAAGGGGGCTTGGGCCCTGAGGCGCTGTCCCCGCCGTGCTCGGCCGCGCAGGCGAGTCATCTTGGTGGTTGTAGCGGTCTCATCGATGAAGACCAGGCGGTGGGGCTCCTGGCGCATGCGCGGCTGACGGTGCGTCCGCCAAACTTGGCGGCCCTCGCGGATGTCAGCGCGTTCGCACTCGGATGCCAGCAGTGTTTTTTTTGGTGCTGAACCCTGCCTTCAGCAAAGCCCGCGACAGCGAAGCCGGTGCGCGACAACGCCCGTGGTGGCTGCTAGCTTCGCGGCCAACTCCGGCATCGAGATGTCGGCTTGCGCCTCCACCCAAGCGACCAACTGGGGCATATGCTTTGCCAGTTTGCCGTCGCCGGGAGGTCGGCCCTGGCGTCCCGGTTCAATCGACCCAGTAGCCACAACACGCTGCGCCAACTTCACAGCGAAGCTCGCGCTTACACCGAAGTGCCGCGATGCTTCTCGGCGGGAATGACCCGCCGCTATCCGGGCCTCAACCCGTTCCCGAAGGTCCTCTGAATACGGCTTGCCCATGATCCACCTCCGATAAAGATGAATCACATCCAGCGTCTCAAGGGAATCCCCCGATTCCGCGTTGGAGCTCGATGCTCTAGTTGCGAAATATTTTAAGATTAAATGATTTGTTGTTCATTCTGGCTTCACTATTTCGACATTTTTATCTTTTAGAATTGACTGTATTTTTTTGTCTTCGTATTTTCTGGTGAGCGTGTCGTAAGTTCCTTTGTGTATTCTCCCCCAACTGAAATTGACACGGGAAAAATAACGATCGATGTCATGAAAAAGCATCAGTAATCGGATAATGCCGATTACTGATTTGGGGGCTATTTCTTGTTTTAGAGATTCTATGGCGTCATCAGAAATAATACTATTAAGATCTGCGACAGAGTTAAGTCCATATTCATGTAGCTCACTGATGCATGTCGATACGCTTTCGTCGTCTATTTTGCGTTTCGTTTCTATTTTATTCACTGTAAGGAAATTAGTCATGAATTTAACAAATGTTATTGAGTCTATGACTTTATCGTTGAGTTCGACCGGTGATGATTTAGCAATTTCTTTAGCATAAGAATCTATAGAATTTGAGATTTCTTCAAATCCCTTATCCGCAAGCTCGAGGAGACCGGAATATAGGTTAATTTGACGTTCTAAATTCGGGGGAAGCGTGGCCCCAAATTTGTATGAACGGTCATGAGCTAGCTCTGCCCACGCATGCTGAAGCACTGTGCGTATTTGAATTTCGAACTTTAGATCGCATAAACTGCTATATTCGGCAATGCCGGCTCGGGCTTCGCCAAGTGTGCAGACATAATGGACCGAGCGATATCCGATCCGGTCAGTTCCGAGAGAGCCGGCTCTGTCGAGGCTGTTTTCCTTGTCGATTTCAAAAGTTCGTTTAATAATCTCTTCTATTGAATTGACGTCCGAGTTCAAGAATGTAATTATTCTGACTCCAGATATATCTGTAAATTTTTTAGCAAAATCTTTATACTCTTTCCGTCGTTGTTTTCCTATGATGCTTTCTTTTGTTTTTGTTCTTCCTGTAACACTAAGGAAATCTATATCATTTGACCGGAGAATTCCTTCAATTATAGAAATGATCATTGGTGTTAACCGTCGATAATTCATTAAATTATTTCTAATAAAATCCTCTATATTGATATACATTCTCACGTTTCCTTTGGTTTTGGGATTTTTCGGACTTCCAAGGCTTCCTCCGTCCCTCTCTCCCCCCCCCAGTATTTTCTATAATATCGGCTCTTACTTGAACCCCGCCACCTTCAGCGCCTCATCCGGGTTGCCCTTGTCGCAGCGGCCGGCCTGGTCGGCGGGGCTGTCGGTCAGGTGGGCGGCGTCCAGGGCGGTGGTGCCGTCGTCGGCCGCCTTCAGGGTGAAGGTGATCTGGGTCAGGAAGGCGGCCTTGCCCGTGCCCAGCACGGCGGACTGGCGCGCGGCTTCGCCGAAGTCGGCGGCCAGGGCGTCGCAGAGGGCCTTGCGCGTCACGCTCTTGCCCGTGGCCTCGGCCAGCAGGGTACCCGCCTTCGCAGCCCCCAGCGTTTTCACCATGGCGCCGGCCTGGGCATAGTACTGGTCGGCGGACAGGCCGCTGCAATAGCCGTGCTTCTGCCATTCATGCAAGGTGAGGCCGGAGGCGATGCCGGGCATGACCTCCGCCAGCGTACCTTGCACCGCCGGCGACAGGGGCGGCAGCACGCGGTCCTTCCAGGTGGGGTCGTTGTCCTTGGCGGAGAGGGAGCACGCGCTGCTCCACTGCGGCCACAGGCCATGCAGGGTCAGGTGGGTGGCGCCGAAGCTGGTGGCGCGGTCGCCGGCGGCACATTCCGGATGGCCATCGCCGTGCAGGTAGCAGAACTCCGGCTCCCAGCTCAGCACGAACATGTAGGTGTGGTGGCCCGGCGTCTGCTTGTCCCCGGGAACCGACGCGCCCCCAGCGGCGTCAGCAGCCAGGGCGGTGCCGCCGGCCAGACAGGCGGCCATAAACAAAGCCGTGGCGGTGTTCCGAAGACCCTTGCGCATCGCGTGCATCTCCCCTTGCGGTTTGCCCTTATGGAGTGTGGGAACACGCGGTCGCCGTCAAGGGGAAAGAGGTCCAAAAGGGGAACAAAAGGAATAGGCCTGGCGATGGCGGCCAGGCCTATTCGCGTCGTGGAGACCTCAGGGCGTCATGGCGTCCTGCGGAACAGGCCTGCCAAGAACTGCAGCAGGAACAGGAAGACACCGATGCCGACGATGATGCGCAACACCTCTGCCAGGATGGGCGGCAGCAGGGTCACGGCCAAATCCACCAGCATGATGATCAGCAGCAGGCTGAGGATGGCGTAAAGGATGTTGCGAAGGGGGGCGTTCATGGCGCGATCTCTCTCGTCAGGGAGCCGGCACGGGGACCGGTTCCAGTCTTGGGCAGGTGGATGCTGGGCAGGCGCGCGTGCCGGACGGCGGCCACCAGCACCTGGCCCATGAAGGCCAGGAAGACCAGACCCACCAGCAGCGGCGGCAACGCGCCGATGACAGGGGGCAGCACCTGCATGGCCAGGTCCGTCAAGGGAACCAGCAGCAGAAGAACGACGGTGATCGACAAAAGGTTGCGCAAGGCGTTCAGCACAGGCGATCTCCAGACCTTCCTCGATGGCCCCCCAGCGGCGCATCTCATGATCCATTCGGAAGGGCCCATCCGGCCTTTCCCTGGTAACAAATCGGGAAATAGCAGGGCCGGTTGCCGTGGCAACTGGCAGGCGGGCCAAAGCGCTAAGGGCCGCGCCGGAATGCCTATCCACCCACCAGGCGGGTCGAGGATGGGAATATCCGGCCTGCCGGACGGCATGACAAAAGGCGACGGGCGGAGGGGTGCGACCGTGTTCTCAGCCGTTCGGCCTATGACCTGCGTCAAATGGCCCGGCCGGCCGAAGGGCGCCGTCTCAACACTCCACCGCCCGCCCGGGAAAGCCTGCGGGCGGACCGGCTGTACGGGGGCATTCCAAGGAAAACAAGCGTTCCGCCCCGGGCGCGCGCGATGCCGCGTAATCAAATCGACACAGCGATGAGGCGCTAACCATGAATTTCAGGAATGCCTCCAATAAATCCGGCGGTACCTGCGCTGAAATGGCCCATTGCCCCGTTCCTGCAAAGGTGCGATCCCGCGTTTCCTTGATTTTTGCGGTGCACCGTGTGGATGCGTCATCGCGACGCGGCTGTTTTGCCCTTCCGCCGTCTGCCCGCGACTGTGGCGTGGAGTGTTTAAGGTGCCTTCTTTCCGCTTTCTTCCCGGTCCCGGTCGCGGGCTGCAGTGGCTGGGTGCCGCCTTGCTGGTGGCCGCGGTCGTGGGGATGATCGTGATCCGGGAAAGCGATGTGCCTTCTCCTCCTCCGTCCCAGCCGGAGGCGGCCCCCGGCACCTTCCAGGTGACGCCGGGCCAGTGGGCGACGCTGGGCATGGAAACCGTGGCCCCACACCCCTTCCGGACGCACATCGACACCGATGGCCGGGTGACCGCCAATGACGAGGCGACAACGCCGGTCTATTCCCCCGTTTCCGGTCAGGTGGGTACCGTGACCGCCCGCGTCGGCGATCACGTGGCCAAGGACGCTGTCCTCATGACCGTCGACGCCACCGACATGGCGCAGGGACGCAGCGACCTGGCGGCCGCCGCATCGGCCGCCGCTGCGGCCGATGCCCAGCTGCGCCAGGCCCGCGTGACGGTACAGCGCCAGCGTGACCTATACCAGGCCGACGGTAGCGCCCTGAAGGATTGGCAGCAGGCCCAGGTGGACTTGGTGACGGCGGAAACGGCCGCGCGCACGGCGCAGGCGGCCCTGGCCGCCGTCCGCGACCGGCTGCGCGTGCTGGGCCGCACCCCACAAGAGATCGCGGCCCTTACGCATGAGGGGGTCGCCTTGGCACCGACCCCGGTGCGCGCACCCGTCGCCGGCACGGTGCTGCAGCGTCAGGTTTCCCCGGGTCAGTACGTCAACGGGGTGGCCAACGGCGGCACCATGGCCTTCAGCCTGGCCGACCTTTCCACCGTCTGGCTGCTGGCCAATGTGCGCGAGGCCGACGCGGCCGCCGTGGCCGTGGGGCAGGAGGTCGAGGTGCGCGTGCCCGCTTATCCGGCCCGGGTCTTCCGGGGCCGGGTGACGGCGGTGGCCCCGGCCATCGACCCCGCCACCCGGCGCCTGGCGGTGCGCGTCACCCTGGACAACGCCGATGGCGCCCTGAAGCCAGAGATGATGGCGACCGTGCGCCTGTTTACCGACCCTGGGGCCTCCACCCCCACCGGCCCGGCCCCGACCCTGGCCGTGCCGGAACGGGCGGTGATCCATGAGGGTGAGGTGTCGCGCGTCTGGGTGGCCGATGCCGCCCACCACGCCCTGGCGCTGCGCCCCGTGACCCTGGGGCGGCAGCAGGACGGGCTGGTGGAGGTGTTGGGCGGCCTGAAGGCGGGGGACAGCGTGGTGACCAAGGGCGCCCTGTTCATCGACCGCGCGGCGCAGGGCGACTGAGATCATGAACAAGGTCGTCATTTTCGCGTTGCGCCAGCGCGTCCTGATGCTCGCGGCGCTGGCCGTCCTGCTGGTGGTGGGCGTGGGCGCCTTCCTGCGCCTGAACATCGAGGCCTATCCCGATCCGGTCCCGCCCATGGTGGAGATCGTGACCCAGAACAGCGGCCAGTCGGCGGAGGAGATCGAGCGCTACATCACCGTGCCCATCGAGGTGCAGATGGCCGGCATCCCCCACGTCACGGCCATCCGCTCCGTCTCCCTGTTCGGGCTGTCGGACATCAAGATCCAGTTCACCTACGACTTCACCTATGACGAGGCGGTGCAGCGGGTGGTCAACCAGCTGTCGCAGCTGTCCAACCTGCCGTCGGGTGTGCAGCCGGCCATTTCGCCGGAAAGCCCCATCGGCGAGATCCTGCGCTATCAGGTGGTGGGGCCGCCGGGCTATTCCGTCACCGACCTCAAGACCCTGCAGGACTGGGTGCTGCAGCGCCGGTTCAAGGCCGTGCCGGGCGTCATCGACGTGTCCGGCTGGGGCGGCAAGACCAAGGCGTACGAGGTGACGGTGGATCAGCGCAAGCTGACCGCTTATGGCCTGACCATTCCCGGCGTACTGCAGGCACTGAACAACGCCAACATCAATGTCGGCGGCCAGACGGTGAACATCGGCGACCAGGCCATGGTGGTGCGTGGCGTGGGCCAGATCCATTCCCTGGACGACATCCGGGGCACCATGCTGGCGGCCAACAACGGCACGCCGGTGCTGGTGGGCGACGTCGCCACCGTCACGGTGGGCAACCAGCCGCGCCTGGGCATCGCAGGTCGCGACGGCCAGGACGACATCGTCCAGGGCATCGTGCTGATGCGCCGGGGGGCCGAGAGCAAGCCCACGATCCTGGCCGCCAAGGCGGAGATGGAGAAGATCAACACGTCCGGCATCCTGCCGCCGGGCGTCTACCTCAAGACCATCTACGACCGGTCGGACCTGATCGATCTGACCACCCACACCGTGCTGCACAACATGGTCATGGGCATCATCCTGATCTTCTTCGTGCAGTGGCTGTTCCTGGGGGACCTGCGCAGCGCCGTCATCGTGGCCGCCACCGTACCCTTCGCCCTGTTCTTCGCCATCCTGATCATGACCCTGCGCGGGGAGTCGGCCAACCTGCTGTCCGTCGGCGCCATCGACTTCGGCCTGATCGTGGACGCCACCGTCATCATGGTGGAGAACATCTTCCGCCACCTGGCGCAGCCGCCCAAAGAGCGGTTCGCCAAATCCTCCATCATGCACAGCGTGCGGCAGGAGGTGATCCTGCGCGGCCGGTTCGGCGTCATCGCCAACTCCGCCGTCGAGGTCAACCGCGCCATCTTCTTCTCCGCCGCCATCATCATCGCCGGCTTCGTGCCGCTGTTCACCCTGTCGGGGGTGGAGGGACACATCTTCGGCCCCATGGCCAAGACCTACGCCTACGCCATCGCCGGCGGCCTGATCGCCACCTTCACCATCTCCCCCGCCTTGAGCGCCATCCTGCTGCCCGAACAGGTGCGGGAGCATGACACGGTGGTGGTGCGCGTGCTGCATCGCCTGTACCCACCCCTGCTGCGCCTGGCCCTGGCCAACAGGCGCTTGGTGCTGGCCGTGGCCGGCGCGCTGATGGTGCTGGCCATCGTCTGCACCCGTTTCATGGGCATGGAATTCCTGCCGCACCTGGAAGAGGGCAACCTCTGGATCCGCGCCAACCTGCCCCTGTCCATCTCGCTGGAGGCGGGGACGGAGGCGGTGGATGGCATTCGCCGCATCATCAAGGACTATCCGGAGGTGGAGACCGTCATCTCCCAGCACGGGCGCCCCGATGACGGCACCGACGCCACCGGCTTCTTCAATGCCGAATTCTTCGTGCCGCTGAAGCCCTTCGACAGCTGGCCCAAGGGCTGGGACAAGGAACGCCTGACCCGCGACATCGAGGCGAAGCTGACCGAACGCTTCCCCGGCATCGAGTTCAACTTCTCCCAATACATCGAGGACAATGTGGAGGAGGCGGCCAGCGGCGTCAAAGGTGAGAACTCGGTCAAGCTGTTCGGCAACGACCTTGAGACGCTGGAGAAGACTGCCAACCGCATCAAGCAGGTGATGTCCACCGTGCCCGGCGTGACCGACCTGGGTGTGTTCAAGTCGCTGGGCCAGCCCACGATCAAGATCACGGTGGACCGGGCCAAGGCCGCCCGCTACGGCCTGTCCACCGGCGACGTCAACGCCGTTGTCCAGGCCGCCATCGGCGGCCAGGCGGCGGGCAACCTGTACGAGGATGGCAGCGATCGCAACTTCCCCATCATGGTGCGCCTATCGCCCGAGGATCGCGGCAGCCTGGAGGCCATCCGGCACATCACCGTGGGGACGACCGCGCTGGGCACGGGAACGGCACCCATCCCCCTGGCCGACGTGGCCGACATCCGCATGGTTTCCGGCGCGTCCTTCATCTATCGCGAGGGGCAGGGCCGCTACATCCCCATCAAGTTCAGCGTGCGTGGACGCGATCTGGGCAGCGCTGTGCTGGAGGCGCAGCAGAAGGTGGCGGAGCAGGTGCAGCTGCCCGGCGGCTATCGCCTGGAATGGGTGGGGGAATTCGGCAACCTTCAGGATGCGGTGCGCCGCCTGGCGGTGGCCGTCCCGGTCAGCCTGGCGCTGATCTGCGTGCTGCTGTACCTCAACTTCGCCTCCATGACCGACACGCTGCTGGCGGCCAGCGTCATGCCCATGGCGCTGATCGGCGGCATCTTCATCCTGGCCGCCACCGGCACGCCCTTCTCCATCTCCGCCGCCATCGGCTTCATCGGCCTGTTCGGCATCTCGGTGATGGAGGGCATCATCGTCATCTCCTACTTCAACCAGCTGGTCCACGCGGGCATGGAAAGGGCGTCGGCGCTGGTGAAGGCGGCGGAGACGCGCCTGCGTCCCGTCATGATGACCTGCATCGCCGCCTGTGTCGGCCTGCTGCCGGCGGCCCTGTCGCACGGCATTGGCTCCCAGGTGCAGCGGCCGCTGGCCATGGTGGTGGTGGGCGGCATCCTGCTGGCGCCCATCCTGATCCTGGTGGTGCTGCCGGTGCTGATCAGCCTGTTCTCCAGCCGCACGGCCCTGCCTGTCACTCCGGGGGAGGCTGAATGATGCGCCGCGTCCTGCATCTCATCCCCGCCCTGCTGCTCACGGCCTGCGCCGCCGGTCCGGACTACCAGACGCCGGCCGCCCCGCCCAAGACGGCGCTGTCCCCGCCGCCCAAGCTGCCGGATCAGAGCCTGCTCGCCGGCCGCGACATCCCGGCCGACTGGTGGGCGCTGTTCAAGTCGCCGGCCCTGGACGGGCTGGTACGTGAGGCCATGGCACACAACGCCGACGTAGCGGCGGCGCAGGCGGCCCTGCGCGTGGCGCGGGAAAACGCCTACGCCAATGCCGGTTCCTTCCTGCCCGCCATTGACGCCAGCTTCCAGGCCACCCGGCAGAAGGACCCCACCGGCACCGTGGCGCCCACGGCGGCCAACAACGCGCCGCAGCTGAACCTGTTCACCCCGCAGCTGTCGGTGTCCTACAGCCCCGATCTGTGGGGCGGCACCCGGCGGGGGCAGGAGGCGCTGGACGCCACTACCGAGGGCCAGCGCTTCCAGGTCGAGGCGACCTACCTGACCCTGACGTCCAACGTGGTGGTGGCAGCGGTGACGGAAGCCAGCCTGCGCGGCCAGATCGACGCCGCCCAGTCCATCATCGCCGACGCCGGCAAAGCCCTGGCCATCCTGCGCCGCCAGCGTGACCTGGGCCAGGTTTCGGCCGCCGACGTGGCGGCGGGGGAGACGGCGCTGGCGCAGGCGGAGCAGACGCTGCCGCCATTGGAAAAGCAGCTGGAACAGCAGCGCCATCAGCTGAACGCCCTGCTGGGCCGCATGCCAGCCGACCCGACACCGGAAACCTTCCAACTGGGCGACCTGGTCCTGCCGGCGGAGCTGCCCTACAGCCTGCCGGCCCGAGTGGTGGAACAGCGGCCCGACATCCGCCTGGCCGCCGCCAACCTGCATGTCGCCAGCGCCAATGTCGGCGTGGCCGTGGCCAACCGCCTGCCCGACCTGACGCTCAGCGGGGCGGCGGGGTCCAGCGCCTCGGCCTTGAACAGCCTGTTCACCGCCGGCAACGGCTTCTGGAACTTCGGCGCCAGCCTGACCCAGCCGGTGTTCGAAGGGTTCAGCCTGGCGCACAAGGAAAAGGCGGCGCGGGCGGCCCTGGACCAGGCGGCGGCGCAATACCGCTCCACCGTGATACTGGCCTTCCAGAACGTGGCTGATACGCTGTCGGCATTGAAAAGCGATGGCGATGCCCTGGCCGCGGCGCAGCGGGCGGAGGCGGCCGCGTCCCACGCCCTGACCCTGGCCCGGCGCCAGCTGGAGCTGGGGGCGGCGGCGCCCACGGCGGTGCTGGCGGCCCAGCAGGCGGCGGCCCAGGCGCGGCTGGCCTTGGTGCAGGCGCAGGCGGCGCGCCTGATGGACACCGCCGCCCTGTTCCAGGCATTGGGCGGCGGCTGGTGGAATGTGCCACCGAGGGAGCCCGGGGCCGAGCCCGGCCACGCAGCGCCGCCCGATGGGGGCTTCATTACCCGATAAACTTTCGGAGGTTCATTCGGTTAACCATCCGGAAACCCATTCCTGGCACCGTGATGTCGCAGAGACGATTTGTCACAGGCGACACGGGCGGGGCTGGCTTTGCGGACTTTCTACTTCCGGACCGGATTGTTGGCGCTGGCCGTGCTGGCCACGCCGGGTTTGACGTCGGCGCTGGCGGCGGAGGGGGAGCTGCGCGAATTCGCGCCCGACCGGCCCGACAAGACCGACGGCCCCTACACGATCGATCCGGGCCACGTCCAGGTCGAGACGGACATCGTCAGCCACAACCGCGACTTCTATAACGACGACGGCACGCGCAAGCACGAGTCCGTCTTCATGGCGCCCAACATCCGCATCGGCGTCTGGGACGACACCGAATTCGACATAATCGCCCCCGCCTACACCGTCATGGGCCTGTCCGAGCGGGGCGGCGGCCACACCCGGCTTCACGGTTGGTCGGACATGACCGTGCGGGCCAAGATCAACCTGTGGGGTAATGATCGCGAGGGCACGACCGCCCTGGGCCTGATCCCCTTCGTGAAGCTGCCTACGGCCGCCACCGCCTACGGCAATGGCGCGTTCGAGGGCGGCATCGGCGTGCCCTTCGCCATCAAGCTGGGTGGGGAATGGGAACTGGGCACGCAGACCACGCTGGCCGTGAACCGCAACGCCATCGGCGATGGCTATGACCCCGACCTGACCTTTTCCGTCAGCCTCAGCCACCCGTTGGGGGAGGTGCTGGACGGCTATGTCGAGCTGTATGGCGAGCGGCAGACCGGCCCCGACGCCGCCACCGTCGCCACCCTGGACTTAGGCGTGACCTATCAGGTGACGCCGAACTTCTCCGTGGATGGCGGTGTGAACATCGGCCTGAGCAAGGCGGCCGATGATGTGAACCCCTTCATCGGCTTCACCATCCGCTTCTGATTTTTGACTTGGATTTCGTGACCGAACCCGGAGGCCCGCGATGAAACTGGCACACAAACTGACCCTGTCTTCGGCCATGAACGTGCTGATGATCCTGCTGATCGCGGGGGTCTTCACCCTGACCCTCAGCTGGTTGGCCGAGAGCAAGGCGACGCTGACGGGCACGTCCGGCGTGGCTTCCAAGTCGGTGCGCGCCGTATCGGCCGGCAACGACCTCTACGCCATCGTCGCGGACGCGGAAATCAACCACAACCTGGATGAGACGCGCAAGGACTGGGCCGAGAAGAAGCAGGGCATCCTGGCCATGTTCAAGGAACTGCGCGCCGAGGCCGACCTGCCGGAGGAAAAGGCCGCCCTGGATGGTGCTGAGGCGGGCTTACGCGACTACATGGCTATCTTCGAGCAGCAGATGCTGCCGGCACTGGAGAAAACCGATGCCTTGACCCCAGCCATTCGTGAGCTTGACGGCAAGGTGGACGAGGCGCGCGACCAGATGACCCAGAACCTGGAGAAGATGGCGGTGCTGAACCTGAAGCAGTCCGAGGATGCGGAGAAGGCCTTCGACGCCGCCTCTGCCAACGGCCGCGCTCTGGGCTTCACTTTCGCCGGCATCGCCATCGCGCTGAGCCTGGTGCTGTCCTGGGCCACGGGCCGGTCCATCACCCGCCCCGTGGAGCTGCTGCGCGGCGTCATGGAGACCATGGCCGGCGGCGCCCGGCAGGTGGATGTGCCTGGCGTGGCGCGCGGCGATGAGATCGGCGCCATGGCCCGCGCGGTCGAGGTGTTCAAGGAAAGCCTGATCCAGGGCGACGCGCTGGCGGCCGAGCAGGCGACGCTAAAGGCCGAGGCCGAGGCCCAGCGCAAGGCCGCCATGGCCAGCGCGGCCGACCATTTCGAGGCGACGGTGCGCGCGGTTGTGGACAAGGTGGCGACGGCCGCCGCCGACATCCAAACGACGGCTCGCGAGCTGGGCTCCGCCGCCGAGGAGAGCCTGCGGCAGACCACCACCGTGTCGGCCGCCGCCAGCCAGTCCGCCGGCAACGTGCGCACCGTGGCAACGGCCAGCGAGGAACTGTCCTCGTCCATCGGTGAGATCAGCCGGCAGGTGGAGAATTCCGCCGTTGTGGCTCGTGAGGCGGTGGTTCAGGTAGACGCGACGCGCGGCACGGTCGACGGCCTGGCCGACGTGGCCAACCGCATCGGCGCCGTGGTCCAACTGATCAGTGACATCGCTGGGCAGACCAACCTGCTGGCCTTGAACGCCACCATCGAGGCGGCGCGGGCGGGTGAGGCTGGCAAGGGCTTCGCCGTCGTGGCCAGCGAGGTGAAGACCCTGGCGACGCAAACGGCCAAGGCCACCGAGGAGATCGCCGCCCACGTCGGCGCCATCCAGGGGGCCAGCGGCCAGGCGGTGACGGCCATCGGCGACATCGGCGCCACCATCCGGCGCATCGACGAGATCGCCTCCATCATCGCCGCCGCGGTGCAGGAGCAGGGTGCCGCCACCCAGGCCATCGTCAGCAACGTGGGCGAGACGGCGCGGGCGACGGAGGAGATCACCGAGAACATCTACGGTGTCAACGAACGCGCCGGCAAGACGGCCCGCAAGTCGGCGGAGGTCGAGGCCTCCTCCACCGAGCTGACCAGCGAGGCCCAGGTACTGCGCACCCAGGTCGACGCCTTCCTGGCCCAGCTGCGCGCGGCCTGAGCGCAGGGGCATCCATGAGGAGCGGTGGGCTGGTCCTCAGGCGAGGGCCAGCCTGCCGTTTTTCAGGGCCACGCGCTTTTCACCACCGGCCGGCACCGTCACCGCCACCACATCCTCGCCCAATCGCACTTGCCAGCGTTGCGGCTGCGCGCCGGCGTTGCGCAGGGCCGCCTGCGCCAGCGTGCCGTCCTTCCAGACCAAGTCCAGCCGGCCCTGGCCGCGCACCCGCACGCCGCGCAGGCTGCCATGGCCCCAGGCGCGGGGCAGGGCGGGCAGCAGCTCGATATCGTCGCCGATGCTTTGCACCAGCATCTCCACCATGCCGGCCGTGCCGCCGAAGTTGCCGTCGATCTGGAAGGGTGGGTGGGCGTCGAACAGGTTGGGGTAGGTGCGGTCGGGGCCCAGCAGCAACTTCAGGATCGCGTGCGCATGGTCGCCGTCGCCGAGGCGCGCCCACAGGTTCAGGCGCCAGCCCAAGCCCCAGCCGGTGGCGTCGTCCCCCCGGATCTCCAGTGTCTTGCGGGCGGCTTTGATTAGGTCCGGCGTGTCCCGCCGGGTGATCTGGTCGCTGGGATAGACAGCGTAGAGGTGGGAGACGTGGCGGTGGTGGATTTCCGGCGCCTGCATGTCCCAATCCTCCAGCCATTCCTGCAACTGGCCGGCCCCGCCGATGCGGTCGGGCGGCAGGCGCTCGCGCGCGGCCGCCACCTTGGCGCGGAAATCGGCGTCCTTGCCCAGGATTTCGCCGGCCCTGACGATGCTGGCGAACAGGTCGCGTAGGATTTGCCGGTCCATGGCTGGTCCGGCGCACAGCGTGGTGCCCAGGGGATGCACGTTTTCCGGTGACAGCGACGGGTTGGTGACCAGCCAGTCGCTGCCCGGCAGGACCAGGAGCGTATCCAGGAAGAACTGGGAGGCGCCCTTCAGGATGGGGTAGATGTCGGCCAGGAACGCCTTGTCCCGGCCATAGTCGTAATGGTCCCACAGGTGACGACAGAGCCACGCCCCGCCCATGGGCCAGAGGCCCCATTTGGGGCCGTCCGGCGGCCCCACCACCCGCCAGACATCGGTGTTGTGGTGGGCCATCCAGCCGCCGGCACCGTACATGTCCCGTGCCGCCCGCGCGCCGGTTTCCGAAAGGTCCTTCAGCATGCCCACCAAAGGCTGCACACATTCGCCCAGGTCCACCAGCTCCGCCGGCCAGTAGTTCATCTCGGTGTTGATGTTGATGGTCCACTTGGACTCCCAGGGCGGATCCACCTGTTCATTCCAAATGCCCTGCAGGTTGGCAGGCTGGCCGCCGGGGCGGGAACTGCTGATCAGCAGGTAGCGGCCGTAGTTGAAGTAGAGGGCGGCCAGGGCAGGGTCGTCCTGGGGGGCGGCGGCGCGCACACGTTCATCCGTGGGCAGGCCGGCGGCAGGCGTCGTCCCCAGGTCCAGGGCCACGCGGCGGTACAGGCGCTGATGCTCCGCCACGTGGTCGGCCAGCAGCCGGGCATACGGCTTGGCCGCGGCCTGGGCCAGGGTGGCGGCCGTCAGGGCCGCCGGATCGGCGCTGATGTCGTCGTAGCGCCTATAGCCGGTGGCGGCGGTTATCAGCACCACGGCCTCATCCGCGTGGTCGATGACGATGCCGTCGCTGCCGGCCCGCACCGTGCCGCCGCTGGCGATGACCTTCAGGCGCACGGCGAATTTCAGCCGCCCCTCTATACCGAAGCGGCTGGGGCTGATGCCGGTCAGCAGCAGGCCGTCCGGCCCATCCGCCACCAAGGTGGCGTTCTGCGGCGTCAGCAGCGACAGGTTGGCGCTGATCAGGCCCGGCTTGTTGGCCGAGAGCCGGGTGACGATCACCTGGTCCGGCGCGCTGGCGAAAACCTCGCGCGTGTGGGTGGATGACCAGGCGCCGCCGCCGCTGACGAGGCGGGTGGTGGTCACCGCGGTGTCGAGATCCAGCCGGCGGTGATAGTCGTGCACCGTATCCAGGCTTTGGAACAGCAGCACGGCGTCGCCCAGGGTCTGGTAGGGCATCTGCTTCAGGGGTTTGGCCATCAGCTTGGCGCCGGCCAGCGCCTCCGCCTCCCTATACTTGCCCTGGAAGATCAGCTCGCGCACCTGGGGCAGGTTGGTCTTGGCCTCCGGATTAACGTCGTCGTAAGGCCCGCCGGCGTAGAAGGTGTCCTCGTTCAACTGCAGCCGTTCCATGGAAATGCCGCCGAACACCATGGCACCCAGCCGGCCATTCCCCACGGGCAGCGCCTCCACCCACTGCGCCGCGGGCTGGTTGTACCAGAGCGTCTGGGCCGGATCCGGGGTGGGGAGGGGCGCCACCGGGGCGGCGGGCGGTGCCTCCTGCGCCAGGGCGGGCCGCGTGGCGCTGGCCGACAGCAGGGCGGCGGCGCTGGCCATCAGGATTTCCCGGCGCGATATGCTGGACATGGGCAGGCGACCTTCCCCTCGGTGGATCGACAGTCACGACAGGGGATTGGTATTCGGCGGGCCCGTCGGGCCGCCGGCCGCGCTGGGGCGCCCGTTTCCTCCGTCACCGGCGATCAGCGCCGCCGTTGCCGGTGATCCTAATGTGACCGGTATCATGGGGCAAGGCGTGGCTCGCTTGCGGGGGGTGGATGATAGCGTTATCATCCTACTAATTCGCGCCCCTGGAAATCCGCCCATCCCGACGGGAATAGAGGTGGGACGGGGCCCCGCGGATCCACCTGTCCGGCACTAGGGAGGTCCGGGGCGGGTGGCGGCATCGGCTAGCGGCACCCAAGAAGACCTGAGAAGAACAAGGAACACCCATGAAGCACCGCATGGCCCTTCTGGCGTCCGTGACGCCGGCTTTACTGCTTGCGGCCCTGGCGCCGCCCCAGGTTTCAGCCCGGCAAACCTCAAATCCCCCGCAAAAGGCAGCTTCCACCGTGACAGACAGCGCCCGCGGCGTCGCCCACCCTGAGCTGTGGCCGGCCGCCAAGAGCAAGGGCCTGGTGGACGCCAAGACCGAAGCCTTCGTGACCGGCCTGATGGCCAGGATGAGTTTGGAGGACAAGGTCGGCCAGATGATCCAGGCCGACATTTCCACCGTGACCCCGGCCGACCTGGCCGATTACCCCCTGGGCTCCATCCTCGCGGGCGGCGATAGCGCGCCGGCGGGCGGCGACGACCGCGCCGGCCCGGACAAGTGGGTGGAGACGGCGCGCGCCTTCCGCGCGGCCTCGCTGGCGGAACGGCCCGGGCACGTGGCCATTCCCATCATGTTCGGCATCGACGCCGTGCACGGCAACAACAACGTGGTGGGCGCCACGCTGTTCCCCCACAACTCCGCCCTGGGCGCCGCCCACGACCCCGCCCTGATCCGCCGCATCGGCGTCGCCACGGCGCAGGAGACGGCCGCCGCCGGCATCGACTGGGCTTTCGGTCCCACCCTGGCGGTGCCGCAGGACCACCGCTGGGGCCGCACCTATGAGGGCTACTCCGAGGATCCGGAGATAGTGCGCCAGTACGCGGGCGAGATGGTGCTGGGCCTGCAGGGCCAGGCGGGCGCCGGCCAGGCGCTGCAGCACGGCCATGTCGCCGCCTCCGCCAAGCATTTCCTGGGCGACGGCGGCACCACCAACGGCGTGGACCAGGGCGACGCCGCCATCAGCGAACAGGACCTGATCCGCATCCACGCGGCGGGGTATCCGGCGGCGGTGGGCGCCGGCATCATGACGGTGATGGCCAGCTTCTCCAGCTGGCAGGGCGCCAAGATGCACGGCAACAAGTCGCTTCTGACCGACGTGCTGAAGGGGCGCATGGGCTTCGACGGCTTCGTCGTCGGCGACTGGAACGGCCACGGCCAGGTGCCGGGCTGCACGGCGGACTCCTGTCCCGCCGCCGTTCTGGCCGGCCTGGACATGTTCATGGCCCCCAACGACTGGAAGGCGCTGTTCACCAACACCGTCGCCCAGGTGAAGGCGGGCACGATCCCCATGGCGCGCATCGACGATGCCGTGCGCCGCATCCTGCGGGTGAAGACCAAGCTGGGCCTGTTCGACCCCGCCCGCCCGTTCGAGCTGAAGGACGGCGTCATCGGCAATGCCGAGCACCGTGCCCTGGCGCGCGAGGCTGTGCGCAAATCCCTGGTCCTGCTGAAGAACAACGGCCAGGTGCTGCCGTTGAAGGCCAAGTCCCACGTTCTGGTGGTGGGGGAGGCGGCGGACGAGATCGGCCGCCAGACCGGCGGCTGGACCCTGTCGTGGCAAGGCACCGGCAACAAGAACAGCGACTTCCCCGGCGCCACTTCCCTCTATGAGGGCATCCGCCAGGCGGTGACCGCCGGCGGCGGCACCGTGGACCTCAGCGCCGACGGCAGCTACACCACCAAGCCGGACGTGGCCGTGGTGGTGTTCGGCGAGATGCCCTATGCCGAGTTCCAGGGCGACATTCCCAGCCTGGAGTTCCAGGCGGGCGACAAGCAGGATCTGGCGCTGCTGAGGAAGCTGAAGGCCCAAGGTATCCCGGTGGTGTCCGTCTTCCTGTCCGGCCGTCCGCTGTGGGTGAATCCGGAGATCAACGCGTCCGACGCCTTCGTGGCGGCTTGGTTCCCGGGGTCGGAGGGCGGCGGCGTGGCTGACGTGCTGGTGGGCGATATGCTGGGCCGGCCGCGCTACGACTTCACCGGCAAGCTCTCCTACTCCTGGCCCAAGACGGCGGCGCAGGCGACACTGAACCGACTGCGCCAGCCCTATGATCCGCTGTTCCCCTTCGGCTATGGCCTGCGTTACGCCGACGCCAAGCCCGTGACCGTGCCGCAATTGCCGGAGGTGTCAGGTGTGGACGCGGCGGCGGCCAACATCGACACCTATTTCGTGAAGGGCCGCAACCCCGCGCCGTGGAGCTTCGTGCTGCGCCAGGGTGCCGCCAGCGTGCCCGTGCCGGGCGACGGCACGGTGACCGAGGTGGCGGGCGCCCTGGCGCTGAAGCCGGTGGATGCCGGCGGCATACAAGGTGCTGGCCGTCAGCTGAGCTGGACCGGCAAGGGGGAGGCCGCCATCGCCGTGACCGGCGGCAACGGCCTGGACTTGACACGTCAGGCCAACGGCGCCCTGTCCTTGCAGGTGGACTATCGGGTGGATGAGGCGCCGGCCGGCACCGTCTGGCTGATTTCCGGCCCGGGGAGCGGCACCGGGCCTGCCGCGCCGGGCGCTCTGGACCTGACCAGCGTGCTGAAGGCCGCCCCCCTGGGGCAATGGCAGACCCTGAAGGTCAAGCTGTCCTGTTTCAAGCAGGCCGGGGCCGACCTGTCCCGGGTCACCACCCCCTTTGCCCTCAGCACCGGCGGCACCTTGCGCCTGTCGCTGGCCACGGTGCGGCTGTCGGCCGATCCGGCGGGCTCCATCTGCCCGGGCCATTGACGGTCAATTAAATTAAGATGCTTTATTAATTTGGGTCCCGGCTGCGGGGCCGCGTGGGAGGAACCTTGAGAATGAAGAAACGTACCGTCGCCGCTGCCCTGATGCTGGCCGGCCTGATGGCTACCCCGGCGCTGGCCGAGGACAACAAGCCGCCCAGCGCCGAGCAGGTGGCCAAGTGGCACCAGGAAGAGGAAGACCGCCTGCACCACGACTTCGCCTATCTCAACCGCTACGCCGCGGACAATGAGAAGCTGGCGCCCGGTTCGGTCCAGGTGGTGTTCATGGGCGACAGCATCACCCAGCTATGGGTGGACAAGACGCCCGGCTTCTTCACGCCCGGCCGCGTGGGCCGGGGCATCAGCGGCCAGACCACGGCGCAGATGCTGCTGCGCTTCCGCCAGGATGTCATCGACCTGCACCCCAAGGTCGTGCACCTCATGGCCGGTACGAACGACCTGGCCCAGAACTGGGGGCCGGTATCGCCGCAGCAGCTGAAGAACAACATCATGAGCATGGTTGAACTGGCGCAGAAGCACGGCATCACCGTGATCCTGGCCGGCATTCCCCCGGCGCTGGACTTCAAGTGGCGCCATGGCCTGGACCCGGCGCCCAAGATCGCCGCGCACAATGCCTGGCTGAAGGACTACGCGGCCCAGGTGGGCGCCCTGTTCGTCGATTACAAGGACGTGGTGGGCGACGGCAAGGGCGACTTCAAGCCCGGCCTGGCCTCCGACGGCGTGCACCCGACCGAGGCCGGCTATGTCGCGATGGCCCCCCTGGCCGACAAGGTGGTGAAGGAAGCGCTGGCCAAGGCCAAGTAAGTTCGCCGAACGTTGTCGGAGCGACGAACGCCCGGGATCGGCTGGTCCCGGGCGTTTTGATTTACGCCGCCTTCGCCAGCGCCGCCTTCGGGGTGTGGCGCAGGGGCAGGGACAGGGTGCGGAAGGTGGCGGCGCGCCAGACCCATTCCAGGGGGCCGTAGCGGTAGTGGCGCAGCCACCAATGGGCCAGGACGCATTCCAGGATGACGAAGGCGATACCGCTGGTCACACTGTAGAAGGGGCCCATGTAGCGATAGAGCCCCAGGCCGAAGCCGTAGAACAGCGGCACGAAGACCAGCGCCTGGGTGATGTAGCAGGTCAGGCTCATGCGCCCGAAGGAGGCGAGCGCCCGCAGCGGTGCCAGGGACTGGATGCGGGGATACAGCAGGACGAAGCCGCTGGCCCAGACGGCCATCTGCGCCAGGCCGCAATAGGCGCTGGCCAGGTTCGTCACCTCATAGGCCGTCATGGGCGGCAGGCCGGCACCCTCCGCCAGGCGCTTCAGGGGATAGAGCACGGCGAAGGCCAGCGCGCCGCCGGCGAGGACGCCCTGCAGCAGGCGGCGATGCTGGGATGCCCGTTCCAGGATGTGGTTGCGCCCCACCACCAGGCCCACCAAAAACAGGCCCATCATCTGCATATAGCGGCCGGTCTCGATGGTCCAGAAGGTGCGGGCCAGCACGCCCTGCCATAGGTTGGCCTTCACCACGTCCCAGAAGCCGCCGTGGGCGTAGATGGGCATCAGGCCCTCATACACCGTCCAGTGGACGGGGACGGCCGGCGTGGGGGCGGTGCCGCTCAGTAGGCCCGCCACCAGCCACAGGGTGGGCGGCTGGATCAGCAGCGCGGCCGCCAGGGCCAGCAGAACCCGGTCCCCCAGGCGGTGCAGCAGCACCAGGGGCGCGCCCATGACGGCCAGGATGGTCAGGATGTCGCCGCAGTAGATCAGACCGTGCAGATAGCCGATGGCGAATAGCACGGCCAGCCGCCACAGGAAGCGGAGCGACGCGCTGCCCGCCCGCCGCGACCAGCTGCCCAGGATCAGGGAGAAACTGATGCCGAACATCAGGGCGAAGATGCCGTAGGCCTTGCCGGCGAACAGGAAGAAGGCCGTGTCGTGGGCCGCGGTGTCGAACGGCTTCAGCCAGGCCGGCGGCACGGCCACGTCGCTCAGGAAATCGAAATGCTCAATGGTGTGCAGCAGGAACAACCCCACCAGGGCCGTTCCCCGCAAGGCGTCGATGACGGTGATGCGGTCGCCCGATCCGTCGGCACCCGATCCCGATGCGCTCCCCGATGCACTCATATCAGGCCATCCCGTTGTTCTTCTTACCCCCTGGCTGGACATCTTCCCGGGGATGCCAGCGTTGTCATGCTGCCACCGGCCGGTCGGCGCGGCAATGCCGGTTGATGAACTCGGCGTGGGTGGGCAGGGCGTCCGCCATGCGCCGGATGGCCTCCCGGATGCGGGCCAGGCGCGCCGTCACCTCCGCCTCCGGCATGACGTCGGCTACCGGGTCGTAGGAGTGCGGCTGGATGCCCTGGCCCAGGAACACGGCAACCCAGCTGGGCTCGGCGAACAGTTGCTCGTCAAAGCGGGCGATGCGGCCTCGGGCGCGGAACAGGTCGATCTTGTGCCGCAGGCTGTCGGGGATTTCCATGGTGCGGCAGTAATTCCACAGCGGGGAATCATCCCGCTCCACCGCATGGTAATGCAGGATCAGGAAGTCGCGGATCTGTTCGTATTCGATGTTGGTCAGGCGGTTGTACTCATCTACCGTCGCCTGTTCGAACCCGTCGCGGGGCAGCAGCGAGACCATGCGGAACAGGCCGCTTTGCACCAGGTGGATGCTGGTGGATTCCAGCGGTTCCATGAAGCCGGAGGCCAGGCCCAGGGAGATGCAGTTCTTGGTCCAGGAGTTCTTGCGGCGCCCGGTGGTGAAGCGCAGCAGGCGCGGGTCGGCCAGGGGCTTGCCGTCCAGGTTGGCCAGCAGGGTGGCGGTCGCCTCGTCGTCGCTGATGAAGCGGCTGCTGTAGACATGGCCGTTGCCGATACGGTGCTGCAGCGGGATGCGCCATTGCCAGCCGGCCGCCCGCGCGGTGGAGCGGGTGTAGGGCGTGATCGCCGCCACCCCCTCGCACGGCACGGCCACCGCGCGATCGCACGGCAGCCAGTGGGACCAGTCCTCGTACGGGGCCCTCAGCGTCTCCCCGATCAGCAGGCCGCGGAAGCCGGAGCAATCGACGAACAGGTCGCCCTCCACGCGGGTGCCGTTGTCCAGCACCAGGCTATCGATGAAGCCATCGGGCTCGCGTTGCGTCACCTGGACGATCTTGCCCTCGGTGCGCTTCACACCGTTGCGCTCGGCGATGCCCCGCAGGTACTGGGCGTACAGGCCCGCGTCGAAATGGTAGGCGTAGGCAATAACGGGGCCGCCGGGCCGCGCGTCCGGCGCCGGCGGCTGGAACTTGCCCATCCGCGCCGCGACGGTGGAGGGGGAATAGTCGCCGATGTCGCTGGTGTCGCCCTGGGACTGCTGGCGCAGCCAGTAATGATGGAAGGAGACGGCGTCGATGGTGTGGCCATGCGGCCCGAAGGGATGGAAATAGCGGTGGTTCAGCCGCGTCCAATCGACGAATTCGATGCCCAGCTTGAACGTCGCCTGGGTCTTGCGGACGAAGTCGACCTCGTCGATGCCCAGCAGGTGGTTCAGGAACTGGATGGGCGGGATGGTGGCCTCGCCCACGCCGACGGTGCCGATTTCGGCTGATTCCACCAGTTCGATGGCGCCGTATTTGCCCTTCAGCACCCGGGCCAGGACGGCCGCCGCCATCCAGCCGGCGGTGCCGCCGCCCACGATCACGATCCTACGCCCGCTCCGCATCGCCTCGGCCATGGCGGCATCCCCCCACATGATCTTATCGTTGGCCGCCCAGCTTACGGCAGGGAACGGCCTTAAAAAAGGCGGCCCTGCCTCCCCGGCCGCGACCAGCGCGACCGGGAAGAGACAGGGCCAGACAACGAGACTCCCCAGGAGAAAGCGTTACAGGGAGCCGCGGATGACGAAGGCGTAGCGCCGGTCGGCGTCGACCCAGTTGTGGAAGGTCAGGTGGCCGGGGTACCCGACCAGGATGCGGGTCTGCGCGTCGGTCAGGTTGGCCGCTTCCACACCCACCTTCAGGTAGCTGTTGATGGTGTAAAAGAAGGACGCGTCCAACTGGCCGTAGTCGTCGGACCAGGCCGGAATGTTGATGTTGGCCGCCGATGTGGTCAGCAGGTAGCGCTGGCGCCAGTTGTAGGCCAGGCGGAACTCAAACGGGCCCTTCTGGTAGATGCCCGCCAGGTTGTAGCTCCACTTCGACATGCCCTCCAGCGGCAGGCTGGTGTTCGTCGGCGCGGCGTTGGTGACCTGGGTGGCGTCGTAGGGGTTGGCCGCCGCGTTGCGGCCACCCTCGCTTTGCACGAAGGTGACGTTGCCCTGGAAGCCCAGGCCGCTCAGGAGGCCCGGCAGGAAATCATAGAACTGGGTGTAGTCGAACTCGAAGCCCTTCACGCTGCCCTGGCCGGCGTTGTAGGGCTGCACCACCAGGACGTTCCGGGTCACGCCGTTGTTGGTGAAGGCGACGTTCTGCGGCGACGTGGTGATGAAGTCGAACACGTCCTTGTTGAACACCGCGGCGGTGATGCTGCCCGTGGGGGCGAAGTACCACTCGATCGAGGTGTCGAACTGGTTGGACCGCATCGGCTTCAGGTTCGGGTTACCAGCGTAGCCCGTCCACTGGTAGACGCAGTTGCCGGTGGCGCCCGTTCCCAGGCTCTGGCAGTGGCCACTGCTGTCCAGCAGACCGGCGGTCGCACCGATGTTCAAGGACGGCTGCAACTGCGAGAAGTCCGGACGGACGATGGACTGGGCGAAGGCGAAGCGCCACTGCAGGTCGTCCTGCAGCTTCAGACGCAAGTTCACGCTGGGCAGCAGATCGGTGTAGTTGCGGCCGCCGCTGATGACCGTGCGGGCGCCGTTGGCGAAGGCCAGGTCCGACGAGGGCGCGCCGTTGAGGTTGGTCACGGTTACGAAGTTGGCGTTGCCGGTGCCCTTCGCGTCGGTATTGACGACGCGGAAACCGACATTGCCGTCAAACGGCTTGTTGCCGCCGAAGAAGGGCACGTCATGTTCGAAACGCACCAGGGCATATCCGGCCGTGGTCTCTTCCGTCTGGGTGTTCACACCGGCACCGCCGCCGTTGTAGCTGCTGTAGTCGCCGTTGAACGGAACCCAGTTGCCATAGGAGTCCGCTGCCGACAGGGCCTTCAATTGGGCCGCGACCCCATTGTAGAAGCCCTTGCTCAGGGAGGCGCTGGGGATGACGAACTGTGTCGGGACGGTCACGCCGCCGCGATAGAAATTCTGCAGGGGCCACACGCTGGCCGACGATGCGCCGGGCGTGGTCTGGTTCAGCGTCTGGATGCCGTTGGCGCCCCAGCTCTGCACCACGCCGCCCCAGTTGTAGTTGGTTTCACGCGTGATGGACTTGCGGTCGGTGTGACGGACGCCGAAGCGGAAGGACTTCAGCCAATCGGCGTCGTCGAAGCTGTACTCGGCGTCCAGGCGCTCGGCCCACTCATGCGCCTCGTTGTTGTTATGATAGTCCATCGCCGCGTTGTAGTAGTAGTTCGCGGGATTGGAGATGAAGCTGGTGTTGGCCGGGATGCTGATGGTGGGCAGACCGCTGCCGTTCAGCGTCAGCGTTGCCGCCGGCAGGGGGTTGGTCAGCGCTTCGAAAACCGTGAAGTCCAGCTGCTTGCTGGTGGCGTCGATGTACTGGGCGTCGCCGCTGATGTTCCAGTTCTTGGTCGGCGTCCACTTCATGTGCAGGGAATAGTCGGACGTGACCGATTCCTTGATGTCATAGCGGCTGTCGATGACGTCGGGATTGTTGGTCGTGCCACCCACGGTGTCGGCAATGGTGCCGGAGATATAGTTGCCTTGGGCGTCGTACTTGAAGCTGGTACCGGCGGCCGGGCCGTTGCCGGTGCCGGAGTCCAGGCCGATGGCGTTTTCCAGCGACTCTTCCGTGGCTTCCGACCGGATGTACTGCGCCGTGAATTCCAGGTCGCTGCTGGGCCGCCATTGCAGGGCGCCGACGATGCCCTTGCGCTCACGCGTGAATTCCAGGCTGCGGTATCCGAAGCCGGTGGGGACATAGACGGTCTGGCCGGGCACCAGGTCGGTCCGCGCCTGGAAGGGGTCGACCGACACGGTGTCGGTGCGGCTGGCGAACTTGCCGTCCGCCACGTCAATCAGCACGCCCACTTCGCCGATGCCGGTGTTCCAGCGGTCGCTGTAAAGGGCGGAGCCGGACGGCTTGCCCTTGCCCACCAGGTCGCCATAGCTGTAATCGGCGGAGTAGGCGAGGATGCGCTCTTCGCTGTCGAAGGGCAGGCGCGTGCGCAGGTTGATGGTGCCGCCGATGCCACCTTCGACCAAATCGGCCGACGGGTTCTTGTAGACGTCGACGCCGGCCATCAGTTCCGACGGAATGTCGGCGAAGCTCAGCGTGCGGCCGGACTTGGCCGAGAAGCTGTCGCGGCCGTTGAATTCACCGCGGACCCAGCTCAGGCCGCGGACCTGGACACCGTCGCCCTCGACCGAGATGCGGTCGGCGTCGCGCGGATCGGGCGTGCGCTGGATGGTGATGCCGGAGATGCGCTGCAGGGCCTCGGTCACGCTGCGGTCGGGCAAGGCGCCGATGTCCGTCGCGGTGATGGAATCCACCATCTGTTCCGAGTTCTGCTTGATGGCCTGCGAGCTTTCGATGCTCTTGCGAAGGCCGGTGACGACGATTTCCTGCAAATCATCGCCCGCCGCCGGAGAGGCGGTTTGTGCATATGCGAAAGACGTGGCGCCGATCGCGCCAATGGTCAGCGCCGAAGCGCCCGCCAACATGAAATTACGATAGGAGCGATTGGAGCGTCGCATCGCGTTTCCCTTCCCTGATTTATATTATTCCACGGCAGAACCGCGGCTCTTTTTACCAAGGCGCCGCTCTGGGGCGTTAGCCTGTGGTCATATAAATCCATATGGGACTTCTCGCCGGCGTGCAACCAAAGAATGTTAGCGCTCCCATCAAAAATGGTAGCGTTCCTTTACGCAATGTTAGGAAATCGCGGACTTGACCAATATGCAAACGCTCCATAGCGTAGCGAATATTAAAAAAGCGTTTTTGAATCCTATACATAGCGGCCACCTCTGGTAGTGCACTCGCCACGGCGGCTAGGTGTTGCGCGGATGCCGCTATCGGTGACAAAGACGGTGCGGTTTCGGTCCCCACGTCCCGCCACTGCCGCTCCGCGGTCGCTACCATTGTAGGCCTAGGACTCAGGTCGTATTTTTCAGACAAGAGTCAAAAACCGCCGGAAAGGACCTCCGGCGGTTTTATCAGACATGGAGTGAAGACCTGGCTCGGGTGGGCGCTTAACGGGACAGGCCGGCCATGCCGGAGGACAGGCTGGCCCGGCCGGAAGGGGGCCCCCCGAAGGGCGTGCGCGGGCGCAGGCCGTGGCGGTAAATCTGAGTGATCAGGTCGCGGTGCCGGGGCAGGGCGCCCAGGGCCTGCTCCGTGCTGGCGCGGATGGCGGCGAACTGTTGACGGGCCTCATCCATGTGGCGGAAGGCGCCGGCCTGGGCGCTGAGATCGGTGTGGTAACCCATGCCGTACAGCACGAATTGCCAGCTGGCCTCGCTGAAGGTGTCAAGGTTGAGATCGAAGTCCAACCCCTCCGGCGGGCGATGGCGCCAACGGTCCAGCAGGTCGTGCAGCGTGTCGGGCGCGGTGGCGGCGTCGGCGTTGTCGCGCCAGAAGGCGGTATCGGTCCGCCGTGTCAGGCAATAGTGCAGCTTCAGGAAGTCCAGCGCCCGTTCATAGCGCTGGCGCATGATGCGGTTGAACTGCCGCGCCGCCGTGTCCATGTTGCCCGCCCAGGGGAACAGGCTGGTCAGCAGTACGGACGCCACCTCGATCAGGACGATACCGGTCGATTCCAGCGGCTCGAAGAAGCCGCTGGAGAGGCCGATGGCGACGCAGTTGCGCACCCAGGGTTCCGGGCGGTAACCGGCTTCGAAGCGGAAGGTGCGGGCCGTTTTGCCGGCGGCCGCCGGGCCGATATAGTCGCGCAACACCTGCTCGGCCCGCGCGTCGTCGGTATGGTCGGAGGAATAGACGTGGCCGATGCCGCGCCTCGTCTCCAGCCCGATGTCCCAGGTCCAACCGGCCTCATGCGCGGTGGAGATAGTGTAGGAGGGGATGGGGGCGTCCGGCTGGTCGTAGGGCACCTGCAGGGCCACGGCGCGGTCGCAGAACAGCCACTTGCGGCAGGACTGATAGGGGGACTTCAGCGCCTGGCCGATCAGCTGGGCGCGGAAGCCGGTGCAGTCGATGTAGAGGTCGGCTGTCAGGGTGCCGTTCTCGCGCGTGACCACGCCGGCGATGGCGCCTGCTTCGTCCAGGGGCACGGCGTCCACCGTGTCGATCACGTGGCGGACGCCCAGATCCGTGGCGACGACGCGCAACAGGCGCGCGAACTTCACCGCGTCGAAATGATAGGCATAATTCAGTGGCGCCGCATAATCGGCATCGCCAGAGCGCTTGGGCGCCAGGGCCGCGTCAGCCACCCGCTTCTGCATCGTGAGCGCAGTATCCAGCGGCACGCCCTCACCGGCGGCACCCAGCAGCCAATAGGGCACCAGGTCCAGGTCTTGGCGGCTGATGGCGGACTGGAAGGGATGGAAGTAGTGGTCGCGTTCCCCGGACCCCGGGGCATGCTGCCAGTGATCGAAGCGGATGCCTTGCTTGAAGGTCGCCTCGCTCTCGCGCATGAATACCGATTCATCGATGCCGATGCGGCGCAAGGTGCGCTGGATGTTGGGGAAGGTACCTTCGCCCACGCCCAGGATGCCGATGTCGGCCGATTCCACCAGGGTGATGCGCGCGCCGCCCGGCTGGCCGATGGACAGCGTGCGGGCAAGGTAGGCCGCGGCCAGCCAGCCGGCGGTGCCGCCCCCGACGATGAGGACGTTCCTGACCGGTGCGCCGTTGGCGCGGGTGCCATCGGGGGCGTTGGTGTCGGCCATGCCCGTTCTCTCCCATGATGATCCGGGACCCAATAGAGCCTCAGACCTTGGCAAAGGAAAACCCCCGGCCCATGACAGGCCGAGGGTTCCCTTTATCACTACCGTGTCGACCCTGGGGGCCGATCAGTAGGTGAAGCGCACCACCGCGCTGTAGCGGCGGTCGGCCACGAACCAGCTGCGGCCGTATTGCTGGCTGCCATAGCCCATCAGCGTCTTGGTCTCGCTGTTGGTCAGGTTCTGGGCTTCCAGCGTCAGGGTGATGTGGTCGTCGAAGCTATAGGCGATGGACGCATCCAGCGACCCGTAGTCGTCGGAGAAGATGGGCAGGTTGTAGGTGACCGTCTGGCCGGCGGCATTGGTGTAGGTGCCGTTGGTGCCGTTGGCCGTCGGGGTCAGCAGGTACTTGCTGCGCCAGGTGTAGGCGAGGCGGGCCGAGATCGGGCCTTTCTCGTACATGCCGGTGATGTTGTAGTTGTACTTGGACAGCAGATCGACCGGCAGGCCGGTAATGCGGTTGCCCAGCATGTCGTAGGACAGGTCGCCGGGGCTGCGGCTGTTGATGTAGGTGAAGTTGGCGTCGATGCCCAGGCCGTCGAACGGGGCGGGCAGGAAGCTGAAGAACTTCTGCACGCCGAACTCGGCGCCCTTGATGTAGGCGGGCGAGGCGTTGAAATAGCCGCTGGACGACACCGGCATGACCTGCGTCACGCCGCCCGGCAGGGCGATGGGCAGGTTCAGCGGGGTCACGCCATAGGAGATGTAATCCTTGATCTGCTTGTAGAAGCCGGCCAAGTGCACCTGGCCGTCCGGCATGTACCATTCCAGCGAGACGTCCAGGTTGTTGGACAGTTGCGGCTTCAGGTCCGGGTTGCCGGCGTAGGTGGTGGCGCCGGTGATCTGCTGGCTGGCGTTGGTGATCAGGCTGATCTGGCCCGAGGCGTTCAGGGCGTTGAAGCTCGGGTTGGACATCGACTGGTACGCCGCGAAGCGCAGATGGATGTCATCCTGCGGCATGAACTGGATGTTGAACGACGGCAGGGCCATCAGGCTGTTGTGCCCGCCGCTGTTGGCGGTGAAGCCGCCCGGCAGGGTGCCCGAGGCGCCGTTGTAGAACACGGTGCCGGTCGGCTGCTGGATGGAGCCTTCGCTGCTGTTCTCGTTGTTGACGATACGGACACCGAAGTTGCCGTTCATCTTCCAGCCGAACAGGTCGTCCTCACCGAAGCGCGTCATGATGTAGGCGGATTCGGTGCGCGTCTTGGTGTGGGACAGCGTGGCGGCCGTATAGGTCACCGGCTGGGTGTTATCGCCGGGCAGGCCGTAGGCGTGGTGGATGGCCGTCAGGTTTTCCGGATAACCCTCCGCCAAAGCCCAGGACGGGAAGGCGGCGGCGCTGGGCAGGGCCGTGGCGCCCCGGAAGAAGTTGCTGAAGCCGCTGACGGTCACGTCGCCAGGGGCGGCGTTGCTCAGGTACTTGAAGGTAGACGGGTCGTTGAACGACGGCGTCAGGCCCACCCAGTTATAGCCCGAGACGTTGTCCTTCTCCGTCCGGTCGGCGAAGCGGGCGCCGACCTTGATGGCGCGCAGGAAGCTGGACTCCGAGACCTTGTACTCGGCATCCCCCGACCACGACAGCTCGCGGCCGATGTGGTTTTCCAGGTGGTCCATGGTCGCGTACCAGATGGTGCGCGACGGATCCGCCACCTGCGCCGGGTTGCTGACCTTGATGGACGGCAGGTCGCCGGTCAGGTCGATGGCGTAGCTGGGCACCGAAACCTGCGAGAACAGGTCGATGCGCTGCGTCTGCGCCTGGGAGACGGCGTACTGGAAATCAGTGTTGATGGTCCAGTTCGACGTCGGCGTCCACTTCATGCCCTGGGACAGGTCGGTGGTGACGTTGTGCTGGTTGGTCAGGCCGGGGTTGACCGTGGCCAGGCTGCCGCCGGTCTCGGAACCCACCTGCAGCGGATCCCAGCCGGTGGAGCTGAGGTTGTTGGAGGTCAGCAGCCCACCCGAGGGGCCGAAGGTGCTGGTGCTGCCAGGGGACACGGTGACGGCGTTGCCGCCCGTGTTGTAGACGCCCGCCTCGGTCGACTTGCTCCAGTAATCCGAGCGGAAGCCCGTCTGGTAGAAGGTCAGGTCCGGGTTGGGCGACCACTGCAGGGCCTCATAGGCGCCCAGGCGCTTGCGGTCGAAGTTGCCCGAACGCCAGTCGAAGCCGCCCGGAACGTAGACGTTCTTGCCGTTGAAGGTCTGCGGGAAGTAGGGCTCGACCTGAATGGTGTCGTGGCGGGTGCTGATGTCGCTGTAGGCGACGTCGAACATCGCACCGATCTCGCCGATGCTGGTCTGCCAGCGGTTGGCGTACAGGATCGAGGCATCGGGCTTGGTCTGCTGGATGAAGTCGCCGTAGTTCGCGCCGACGGAGCCGCTGATGGTCTCCTTGTCGTAGTCGAACGGCATCTTGGTGCGCAGGTTGACCGAACCGCCGATGCCGCCCTCGATGATGTCGGGGGTGCCGCTCTTGACGACGTCGATGCCGGCCAGAAGTTCCGGCGGCACGTCCTCGAACAGCAGCGCGCGGCCGCCGTTGGCGCTGAAAGCCTCCCGGCCGTTCAGGGTGCTGCTGACCTGGGACAGGCCGCGCACGGTCACACCGGAGCCTTCCACCGAGTAGTGATCAGGGTCGCCCACGGCGGCGAAGTGGGTGATGGACACGCCGGGGACGCGCTGCAGCACTTCGGTCACGCTGTTGTCCGGCAGCTTGCCGGCGTCGTCGGCGGAAATGCTGTCTAGGATCTGGTCAGCGTTGGCCTTGCGCTTGGCGGCGTCGGAAACGGCGAAGCGCTGACCGGTGACGACGATCTCCTGAAGTTCGTCATCGGCGGCGGCGGCCTGGGCCCGCGCCACGGAAGCGGCGGTCAGGGCGCCGAGAACCAGCACGGACGCGCCGGCCAGCACGAAGGAACGATAGGAATTCTGGGGCCAACTCATGGCGTTTCCCTTCCCTGGGTATCTTATTTTCGTGGGTCGAGCCCCACGCGTTTCGGCCCGGAGTGCCGCCGTTCAGCGCGTCACACCGTAGTCATATAAATGCATATGGAGATTCATGGGGGCCTGCAACGAGAGAATGTTAGCGCTCACATGAAAATTGGTACCGGTCCCTTTTCAAGGGCGGTTATTTTGAAAATTATCTAATAAAATCAATGTACTCAACTATAGGTCTGTGTTGCATGAAGGGCACAGCGGCGTCTTTGCAGGGGGTGTTCGTTATCGTGCATTTCGTCGCGGGAAAAAGGGTTTTCTGACCGAACGGCCAGCCAGGTTGTCGGCCGGATATGACTGATTAACCTGGATATATCGGCAGCGCCGTCGGCTGTGCGAACGGTTATGGCAGGCTCAGGCCCCCGCTGTCTGGCTCGATGCCGGCAAGGACAACGGGAACGATGTCGCACGTCGCATCCACTTGGAATCCACACGTCAAGATGGCAATGTTCGTCAACCAAAACTCGTGCAATTCTGCCATCATATTATCGAATGCAGAATGATTTGGTGGGATCTATGGTCACTATCTTGAGTAAATACCACCATCGATTTTCTATTATCGAATATAAGTGCTAATCATTCACCGAAAATCACCTAACCAACACGACGTCATCTAAATATGATAAATATCTAGCCCGATAAATGACACCGTTGTCGGTGCACTTGCCGCCGAGCCCGCCCCGGGTGCGGACGTTTTGTTTGATATAGGTCCGAAAATCGGGTGAATGGGACGTTGGTGATCTCGAAGACGGCCGCCAGTGACGGGATGGCGGGCGCGACGGCGCTGGTGCTCCCCGATCACTGCGACCAGTTGTCCGCTCGTTCAGCGTGCGCCGCACGTTGAGGCTGCGGGAACGTTCAGGGAAGGGGGGCTCGGTCCACGGCCTTAGCCATGCCAGTGCGATCCGCGGATGACGCTGCAGAAGTTGCCCCGGTGGAAATGCGGTTCCTTGTCGGCGATCACGTCGGCCTTGACGTTGCCGAAGGTGGTGTCGGGCTTGTGCTTGATGCCGTCGTAGAAGGCCTGGATGATGTCTTCCTTGAAGGTGGGCGTCCGCGGGAAGGCGGCCACCACGGCGTCGCGGATGTGGTCCGGATACTGGTCGTA
This sequence comes from Nitrospirillum amazonense, assembly GCF_029594735.1. Lineage (NCBI taxonomy): Bacteria > Pseudomonadati > Pseudomonadota > Alphaproteobacteria > Rhodospirillales > Azospirillaceae > Nitrospirillum > Nitrospirillum amazonense. The sequence continues at coordinate 1,137,069 of NZ_JARPAF010000004.1, read as the reverse complement.
GGTCAGCCCCAGCACATCCATCTCCACCCCGGCGGTGGTCAGAGCCACGACGGGATGCATGAATTCAGGAATGCCGGGCGTGGTGTGCAGAGCGATGGCAGTCCACACCGTGTCCAGGTCGGTCGTGGCGATGCCCCGGCTTTTCAGAAAGTCACGGGCGGCGTTGGCGCCATCGACCTCAAAGCGCAGATGGGCGCTGCTGTGCGCCTGCATCAGGCCGGTGTCGTGGAACATCGCGGCGGCGTAGAGCAGTTCCGCATCATAGGTCAGGCCGCGCTGCACGCCGGCCAGCGCGCCGAAGAGATAGACCCGGCTGGAATGGTTGAACAGCAGCTCGGTTTCCGTGTCGCGGATATAGGCGGCGATGTCGCGCGCCAGGGCGCTGTCCGGAATAGCGACACCGCCGATGGCATCGGGTGAGATCAAGGGGGTGGCCATGGGATCCTCCTGGGGTCGGGTGTGCCGGGCCAGGACGGCGCCGGCCACAATTATATGCGCCGGCGGTGTTCGCCGCCGCAACGCGACCCGGGGCGGGATTCCTGCCAATCATGCCCTGTTTCCTGCCAGGGCCCGTTTACCGCCTGGAAGCCCTTATTTGATCAGGGCGATGACCTCGCGGAAGCGGGGATGCTCCGCGCTTTCCAGCCATTCGAACACGGCCATTTCGATGGTGATGATCTCCGCCCCTTCGGCCGCCAGGCGGTGCAGGCCGGCGGCCTTGTTCTCTGCCGTGCGCGAGCCCACGGCGTCCCCCACCACGCAGACGCGGCGTCCCCGCTCCAGCAGCCCCAGCGCCGTCTGCAGCACGCAGACATGCGCCTCGCACCCCGTCAGCACCACGGCATGGTCCGGGGGCAGGCGGTCGATGAGGACGGGCGTGGCGTCAAAGGTCATCTTGGGCAGGACGGATGCAGCATCGGGCGTCAGTTCCGGCACGGTGACGCCCAGGCCGCGCGGGTTCTGTTCGGTGAACAGGGCAGGAATGTCCATCAGCCCCGCGGCGGTCAACAGGCGCCGGGTGTTGGCCACCACGCCGCCGCCATCCTGGAGGGCCGGTATCAGCCGGGCCTGCAGGTCGATCACGGCAAGCGTGCTGCGGCGGGGATCAAGACGGGGCACGGCTAGGCTTTTCGGCTGGGGCGAGGGGCGTGAAACCCACTATGCGAGGGGCCGCCCGCGTCGGCAACAGCGGCGGATCGCCTGGGGTGAGCGCGAACGGCTAGACCGAAAGTAAGGGCGTGTGCCGTCATGGAGGTCTGGTAGCGGTATCAGACATGCGGATTGATTTGATACCGCTAACGCGTATGATCGCGCCCGGGCCGCTATGATCATATAAATGTGGCCAGTGCCGGATGGATGGGGCTGGCGTGACCGGCGCCCTGAATAAAGCGATACGGGCTTGGGAGGGCCTGCCGATGATGCGCATTTCGACCATGACGAAGGCTGGCCGGTCCCTGCTGATGGCCGCCACCATGCTGGCGGGCTTGGCCTCCATGGCGCACACCCCGCAGGCGCAAGCCGCTGATGGGCACAACGCCGAGATGCCGCGCCTGGTGCGCGAGGATGGGCGTTATGCCCTGATGGTGGATGGCGCCCCCTATCTGGTCTTGGGTGCCCAGGCCAACAATTCCAGCAACTGGCCCTCGGTGCTGCCGCAGGTGTGGCCGGCGGTGGAACAGGTGCAGGCCAACACTCTATTCATGCCCATCGCCTGGCAGCAGATCGAGGCCACGGAAGGCAAATTCGACTTCAGCTTTCTCGACACCCTGCTGGCGCAGGCGCGGGAGCACAAGAAGCATCTGGTGCTGCTGTGGTTCGGCACCTGGAAGAATAACGGTCCGTCCTATGCGCCGGATTGGGTGAAGCTGAACAACGACCGCTTCCCCCGTGTCGTGGGCTCCAAGGGGATCATGCGCGGTTCCCTCTCGCCGCTGGCCTCCGCGACGCTGGACGCCGACAGGAAGGCCTTCGTCGCCTTCATGCGCCACCTGAAGCAGGCGGACGGCCAGCAGCATACGGTGCTGATGGTGCAGGTAGAGAATGAGACCGGCACCTATGGCGCCGTCCGCGACTTCACCCCCATGGCGCAGAAGGTGTTCGAGGGCAAGGTGCCCGACGATCTGGTAAAGGCGCTGAAGAAGCAACCCGGCACCTGGAAGGATGTGTTCGGCAAGGACGCTGATGAGTTCTTCCACGCCTATTACATCGCCCGCTTCGTCGACCAGGTGGCGGCGGCCGGCAAGGCGGAATACCCCATCCCCATGTACGTGAACGCCGCCCTGCGCGACCCGTTCAAGGACCAGGACCCCTACAGCTATTCCAGCGGCGGCCCCACCTGGAACGTGCTGGACATCTGGAAGGCGGCGGCCCCCAGCATCGACCTGATCGGGCCGGACATCTACGATCGCGGCTACGATTTCTACATCAAGACGCTGGAGCAGTATAAGCGGCCGGACAACGCCCTGTTCGTAGCCGAGACCGGCAATGACAGCGTCTACGCCCGCTATATCTTCGCCACCCTGGGCCACCAGGGCATCGGCTTCGCGCCCTTCGGCATCGATTACACCCGCTATGTGAATTACCCGCTGGGTGCGGCCAAGATCGACGCGGAGGCGCTTGAGCCCTTCACCATGAACTTCAAGCTGCTGGGCTCCATGAACCGCGAACTGGCGGCGCTCAGCCTGAAGGGGAAGGTCTGGGGGGCGTCGGAGCCGACGGCGGATCACAGCAACACCCTGGACCTGGGGCCGTACAAGGCCACCATCAGCTATGGCCTGCCGCAGTTCGGCGACGCCAAGCCCACTGGCAACGACAAGCCCTGTGGCGGCGTCGTCATCGCCGAGATGGCGCCCAATGAGTACCTGGTGGCGGGATATCACGCCCGCGTCGACTTCGCCCAGACCACCAAGGCCGGCAAGAACGGCTTCATGATGGCCAGCGTGGAGGAGGGGCACTTTGAGAACGGCAAGTGGGTGTTCGAGCGCCTGTGGAACGGTGACCAGACCGACTATGGCCTGAACTTCACCTCCATCCCCCAGATCCTGAAGGTGCGGTTCGCCACCTACTGAGCGGGCTGACGCGGCCTGGATGTAGGTCCAGGCCGGTCGTCCCTTTTTCCCGATCTTCTCCCACGGAGAATCGCCATGAACATTCGTTCCTGGGCCTTGGCTTCTGCCGCCTTGGCGCCCGTGCTGTTGCTCGCCTCCTGCGAGACGGCCAAGTCCCCGTCCGACGTCGCGGCCAAGGCGGCGCCGGCGCCGTCTTTCCAGCAAACCGCCGACGGCGTGGTGGTCACGGTCACCGGCGCCGCTGTCAAGAAGGTACGGCTGCAGGTCATCAACGACCGCATCGTCCACGTCACCGCCGTGCCGGGTGACAGCCTGGATCTGCCCGCCAGCCTGATGGCCGTGGCCAAGCCCGCCACCGGCGGCTTCCAGGTGGCGGAGCACGGCGGTCAAGTCGTCCTGACCACGCCACAGCTGCGGGCCGAGGTCAGTGTCGCCAGCGGCGCCGTCAACGTCTTCGATGCCAAGGGGCAGCCCCTGCTGACGGCGGTGGATGGCGGCAGCTTCAAACCCGCCACCCTGCCCACAGGCGAGACCGGCTTCTTCCAAGTGCGCCAGCAGTTCAACCGCGGCACGGATGAGGGTTTCTACGGGCTGGGCCAGCACCAGAACGCCCAGATGAACTATAATGGCGAGGATGTCGAACTCGCCCAGCACAACATGGACATCGGCATCCCCTTCGTGGTGTCCACGCGCAATTACGGCGTGCTGTGGGACAACAACGGCATCACCCGCTTCGGCGATGCCCGCGAATACCCGCTGATGTCCAAGGAGCTGAAGCTCTTCGATGCCGATGGCAAGGAGGGCGGCCTGACCGCCCGCTACTACCAGGACGGCAAGCTGAAGCTGACCCGCGTCGAAAGCGACATCAATTACCAGTACATCAAGGATCTGGCCGCTTGGCCGGTGGAGGTCGGCGGCAGCCGCGTCAACGCCAAGCAGCGTGCCACCAAGGACAAGTCCGTGGTGTGGGAAGGCAAGATCGAGTCACCGGTGGACGGCGTCCACCGCTTTCAGGTCTATGCCAGCGGCTATTTCAAGGTGACGCTGGACGGCAAGGTGGTCATGGACCGCTGGCGCCAGGACTGGAACCCTTGGTACCACAATTTCGACCTGCCCATGGTGGCGGGCAAGGCTCAGATGCTGAAGGTGGAATGGGTGCCGGAAGGGGGCTTCATCTCCCTGATGCATCAGAATCCATTGCCGGATGGGGAGCGGCATGAGCTGTCGCTGACCTCGGACGTCGCGCGCGCCATCGACTATTACGTCGTTGCGGGGAAGGACATGGACGACGTCATCGCGGGATACCGCCAGCTGACGGGCAAGGCGGTGATGATGCCGCGCTGGGCCTATGGCCTGTGGCAGAGCCGCCAGCGCTACAAGACGGCGGACGAGCTGACCGGTACGGTGGCGGAGTTCCGCAAACGCAAGCTGCCCCTGGATAACATTGTCGAGGATTGGTTCTACTGGCGCGAGGACGACTGGGGCAGCCATAAGTTCGACCCCACCCGTTTCCCCGACCCGCAGGGTCTGGTCGACACTCTGCACGGCCAGAACGCGCACTTCATGATTTCCGTGTGGCCCAAGTTCTACCCCACCACGGACAACTACAAGGAGCTGGACGCCAAGGGCCATATCTACCGCCGCAATGTCGAGGTGCATGAGCACGACTGGGTGGGCAAGGACGGTTATGAGAACGCCTTCTACGACCCCTATTCGGCGGAGGCGCGGCAGATCTATTGGCGCCAGATCAATGAGAACCTGAACAAGCTGGGCATCGACGCCTGGTGGCTGGACGCATCGGAGCCGGACACCCACTCCAACCTCGACATTCCGGAGCGCATGCTGCGCATGGGGCCGACGGCAATGGGACCGTCGGCCGCGTTCTTCAATTCCTACCCGTTGATGCACACCAAGGCGGTGTATGAGGGCAACCGCGCCGCCAACCCGGACAAGCGCGCCTTCATCCTGACCCGCTCCGGCTTCGCTGGGCAGCAGCGCAACGCCGCCGCCAGCTGGAGCGGTGACGTCGCCTCGCGCTGGACCGACCTGCGCAACCAGATCTCGGCCGGCGTCAACTTCTCCCTGTCCGGCGTGCCCAACTGGACGACGGACATCGGCGGCTTCGCCCTGGAAAAGCGCTATTCGGCCAAGAACCCCAAGGCATCGGATGTGGCGGAATGGCGGGAGCTGAACCTGCGCTGGTTCCAGTTCGGCGCCTTCTCCCCCCTGTTCCGCTCGCACGGGGAATTCCCATATCGCGAAATCTATAATCTCGCGCCGAAGGGCTCGGAGGTTTACGACAGCCTGGTCTGGTATGACGAGCTGCGCTACCGCCTGATGCCCTACATCTACACCCTGGCGGCCGACACCTATCACCGCGACGGCACCATCATGCGCGGCCTGGTGATGGACTTCCCCGACGACCGGCAGGTGTGGGGCATCAATGACCAGTACCTGTTCGGCCATGCCTTCCTGGTGGCGCCGGTGACGGACTATCAGGCGCGCAGCCGGGCCGTCTACCTGCCCTCGGGCGCCCAGTGGTACGACTTCCAGACCGGCAAGCTGTATGACGGCGGCCAGCGCATTGCCGCCGACGCGCCGCTGAAGCGCATGCCGCTGTTCGTCCGCGCCGGGTCCATCGTGCCCACGGCGCCGGTGACCCAGTACACGGGACAGATGCCGGATGCGCCGCTGACCATTGTCGTCTACACCGGCGCCGATGGCCATTTCGACCTCTATGAGGACGAGGGCACGACCTATGGCTATGAGCACGGCGCCTTCAGCCGCATCCCGCTGTCCTTCGACCAGGCGGCGGGCACGCTGACCATCGGCGCGCGCGCCGGCAGCTTCCCCGGCATGGTGCAGGAGCGCGTGATCAACGTCCGCTTCATCGGTCCCGGTGCCCAAGCGGCCCCGGCCGACTTCGCCGTCAAGCCGGACCAGACGGTGCGCTACCGCGGTCAGGCCGTGACGGTGGTGCGGGCCAAGTCTTGAAAACGGCCATATAGTCAAGTTCTTACGGGGGAAAGGCCTCGCTGCTTTCCAGGTTTTGCAAAGCGGCGGGGCCCCTTGCCGACTCGCCAGCAGGCCCCGAGTCCAAGTTGCGATCCTTATGAGCCTGTATTTGGCGCCCCTTTAACGCCGTCCACCCATGTAAAGGGCACTCGAACATCCCTGCAGGCCTGCGTCCCAGCCAGTTTTTACACAAAATCGTCAGCAGGCGATTGCGCAAATCCCGATGGTACTGCTATCACCGGTGCAAACCGGCAATGGATGCGCGGATCCGATAAGCGGAGCAGGAAGCGTATGGAAAAGCGGCGTGGGCGGAGTTCGCAGGGGGTCACCATTCGTGAGGTGGCGGCGCGCGCCGGTGTTTCCCCGATGACGGTGTCCCGCGTCATCAACAATGAGAACAACGTCACCCCGGCCACGTCCGCCGCCGTAATGGCTGCCATCCAGGAACTGAAGTACACGCCCAACCCGGCGGCCCGCCGTTTGGCGGGATCGGAAACCTTCCGCATCGGCCTGCTGTACAGCAACCCCAGCGTCGCCTTCCTGAGCGAGTTCCTGCTGGGTGCCCTGGACGAAAGCAGCAAGACCGGCCACCAGCTGGTGGTGGAGAAGTGCGGCGCCACCGCCGCCACGGAAAAGGCGGCCCTCCAGAAGCTGCTGCAGAGCGGCGTCGATGGTGTCGTCCTGCCGCCGCCGTTGTGCGAGGCCAAGAGCATCCTGGCGGAGATCGCAAAGTCCGGGGTGGCCGCCGTGGCCGTGGCCGCCGGTCAGCCGGGTCCCGATGTCGCCACCGTGCGCATCGACAATTACAAGGCCGCCCACCGCATGACCCAGCACCTGTTGTCGCTGGGTCACCGCACCATCGGCTTCATCAAGGGCCACCCTAACCAGACCGTCAGCGACCAGCGCCTGCACGGCTTCCTGGATGCCCTCAGCGAGGCGGGGCTGGATCCCAAGGCGGCCCCGGTGGAGCAGGGCTACTTCAACTACCGGTCCGGCCTGGCGGCGGCGGACAAGCTGCTGGCCCTGAAGGACCGGCCCACCGCCATCTTCGCCGCCAACGACGACATGGCCGCCGCCGTGCTGGCCACGGCCCACCGCCTGGGCCTGAACGTGCCGGTCGATCTGTCCATCGCCGGCTTCGACGACACGCTGATCGCCGGCACCATCTGGCCGGCCCTGACCACCGTGCGCCAGCCCATCGCCGCCATGGGCCGCGCCGCCGTCAGCATGCTGCTTGACGAGGTCAAGCGCCGTCGCGGCGGCGGCACCGGCGCCCCGGCGCAGCAACTGTTGCGCCATACGCTGGTGGAGCGCGAGTCCACGGCGGCCCCCGCCTGAAAATAATTTACGCCGACCGGGAATAAGCCGGGGCACCGGCCGGTCTTGCCCCCTGGAACCACCTTTTCCAGGGGAGCGGCGTCATGGCCAAGCAGTCTTCCGTACCAGAAGATGAGATCGACACGGGGCGCCGCCACGCCCTGAAATGCATGACCTGGGCCGGCACCGGCCTGGTGTGGAGCCTGGCCGGCGGCGTGCCGCTGACGGCCGGCCTGCTGGGGCGTGACGCGCAAGCGGCGCCGGTCAACCCGGCCCTCACCTTCGTCCAGATCAGCGACAGCCATGTCGGCTTCGACAAGCCCGCCAATCCCGACGCGCTGGCGACGTTGCGGGAGGCGGTGGCCGGTGTCCGCAGCCTGCCCACCCGGCCCGCCTTCGTCATCCATACCGGCGACATCAGCCACCTGTCGCGGGATGAGCAATTCGACGCCGCCGACCAGGCGCTGAAGGAACTGGGCGTGCCCGTCTTCTTTGTGCCCGGCGAGCACGATGTGCTGGACGACGGCATGGGCGCCGCCTATCTGGCGCGCTACGGCAAGGGGCCCAATGGCAAGGCACTGGGTGCCGGCTGGTATAGCTTCGACCACGGGGGCGTGCACTTCGTGGCCCTGGTCAATGTCGTGAACCTGAGGGGCGGTGGCCTGGGCAACCTGGGGGAGGACCAGCTGGCTTGGCTGGCCGGCGACCTGCGCGCCCTGTCGGCCAGCACGCCGGTGGTGGTCTTCGCCCATATTCCGCTGTGGACCGTCTACCCGGAATGGGGCTGGGGCACCGACGACGGCGCCCGGGCGCTTGGCCTGCTGGCCCGCTTCGGCAGCGTCACCGTGCTGAATGGCCACATCCACCAGATCCTGCAGAAGGTGGAGGGCAACGTGGCCTTCCACACGGCCCGCTCCACGGCCTTCCCCCAGCCGTCACCAGGCAGCGCCCCGTCGCCGGGGCCCATGAAGCTGCCGGCGGACAAGCTGCGCGGCGCCTTGGGCGTCACCACCGTTACCTACCGCGCCAAGGCCGGCCCCCTGGCCGTCGTCGACGCCACCCTCGGTTAAGCGAGAAAGCCCATGCGTACCCTTATGTTTGCTGCGCGCGTCGCGGCCGTGCTGTTCTGCGCCCTGACGGGACAGGCGCAGGCCGAGACCGTCGAGATCCGCATCGACAATTTCACCTTCAGCCCGGCGGAGGTGCACGTAGCGCCGGGCACCACCATCGTCTGGATCAACGCCGACGACATTCCCCATGCCGTGGCCGCCAACGACAAGTCCTTCAGGTCCAAGGTGCTGGATACGGAGGAGAAGTACAGCCGCACCGTGGCGGGGCTGGGCACGATCGATTACTTTTGTTCCCTGCACCCGCATATGACCGGCCGCATCATCGTGGATGGCAATGGCTCGGGTGGGGCCGGGGGGCATTAGGAGGCGGCGCCTTGAGGGGTGACGAGACGGCGGACAGGACCCGCCGCTTCCAGGACCAGGTGCTGATCCACCTCGACGCCGCCTATGGCCTGGCGCGCTACATGACGCGCGACCCGGTGGCGGCGGAGGATATCGTCCAGGACGCCTTCCTGCGGGCCCACCGCGCCTTCGACGGCTTTCGCGGCGGCGACGCCAGGGCCTGGCTGCTGACCATTGTGCGCAACAATGTCCGCAGCTGGGCCGCCGCCCGCCGTGACCGGGCCGAGCAGGCCCTGGAGTCGCTGTCCGGGCAGGGGGCGGAGATCGCCGACGACGCGGCGCCGACGCCCGAAGCCTGGCTGGCGGCGCAGGAGGATGCGGCCGACCTGCGTGCCCTGATCGAGGGACTGCCGCCCGCCTTTCGTGAAACCCTGCTGCTGCGGGAGATGGAAGAGATGTCCTATCGCGACATCGCCGCCGTGACCGGCGCGCCTGTGGGGACCGTCATGTCGCGGCTGGCCCGCGCACGCGACCTGCTGGCCGCCGCCTGGCGGCGCCGAGAGGCTGGAGAGACGAGATGACGGCATGCCCGGACAAGGCGGAGCTGCTGCACGGCCTGCTGGACAATGAACTGGACGCGGCGCATGCCCGCGAGCTGGAGGTGCACATCGCCACCTGCCCGGCTTGCGCCGAAGCGTTGGTGGAGCTGCGGGCCCTGCGCGCGCTGCTCGCCGATCCCGCCCTGCGGCCCAAGGCGCCCGCAGCCTTGCGCGCCCGCATTCTGGCGGATATCGGCGCTGTCGATCCGTTGCGCCATGTCGGCAAGTCTCAAGGCCGGCCCTGGTCTCGGCAGCTGCGCCGCTGGGGCGGGGTGGGGATGGGGGGCGCCATTGCCGCCAGCCTGCTGTTGCTGATGGTCGCCCCGTTCGGAGGCGATGCGGCGCTGGAACGGGAATTGGTGGCGGGGCATGTCCGCTCCCTCCAGGCGCAGCACCTGCTGGATGTGCCGACAAGCGACCACCACACGGTGAAGCCCTGGTTCGCCGGCAAGCTGGACTATTCCCCGCCGGTGCCGGAACTGGCGGCGGCCGGCTTCCCCCTGCAGGGCGGGCGGCTGGACTATCTGGCCGGCCGGCCGGTGGCGGCCTTGGTCTATCGCCACGGCGCCCATGTCCTGAACCTCTATGTCTGGCCCGGCGATGGTCCCCGCCAGCCCGCCTTCGAGGCCCGTGATGGCTACAATCTGATGCGGTGGCGGGACGGCGGCATGGCCTACTGGGCGGTGAGCGACGTGGGTGTGGAGGAGATGCATGCCTTTGCCACAGCCCTGGCCGGGGCCGTCGCGGCCCAGAATCCTGGCAAACCTTAGCGCGAAACCTTTGTGCGTCCGGCGTCGAATTACGGACTGGTATGGTAACGTCGCCTTGACAGCGCTTCTCCCTGGCCTCTAATGTTAGCGTTAACAAGGGCCGCCTGGCGATAACGCACCTTGGGAGGAGTTCAAGAGATGGGGTACCCGGTCGACACGCCGGTGCAGACTACGCACGACAGCATTTTTCCCGAGGACAGCGCGGACGCCGTTCTGCTGGGCCGTATCGATGCGGGCGAGGGGCCGACGCCCATCCTGATCCGCAACGGCGAGATTTTTGACCTGTCGGGCGTCGCTCCGACCGTGTCCGAACTGATGAATCGCCTTGAGCCCGGCCAGATCCTCGAGGGCAAGTCCATCGGCCGCGTGGCCGACTGGGGGCTGAACCCCACCTGGGCCGGTGGTACTAAAGGCGCCAAGCTGCTGACCCCCATCGACCTGCAGTGCATCAAGGCCGCCGGCGTGACCTTCGCCGTCTCAGCCCTGGAGCGCGTGATCGAGGAACGGGCGCGCGGTGACGCTGGCAAGGCCCTGGAAATCCGCCAGGCCCTGTCGTCCCGCGTCGGCACCGATCTGCGTCTGGTGAAGCCCGGTTCCGAGAACGCCGCCCGCCTGAAAGAGGCGCTGATCGCCGACGGCCTGTGGTCGCAGTACCTGGAAGTGGCCATCGGCCCCGACGCCGAGGTGTTCACCAAGGGCCCGACCCTGTCCGCCATGGGCTGGGGCGTGGAGATCGGCGTGCGCGCCGACAGCCACTGGAACAACCCGGAGCCCGAGGTGGTCATCCTGTGCGACGGCCAGGGCCGCGCGCGCGGCGCCACCCTGGGCAACGATGTGAACCTGCGGGACTTCGAAGGCCGCAGCGCCCTGCTGCTGTCCAAGGCCAAGGACAACAACGCGTCCTGCGCCATCGGGCCCTTCGTTCGCCTGTTCGATGACAAATTCACCATGGACCACGTCCGCGAGGCCGTGGTGCACCTGAACGTGACGGGTGAGGACGGCTTCGTTCTGGACGGCAAGAGCACCATGTCCGAGATCAGCCGCGATCCGCTGGACCTGGTCGGCCAGACCCTGAACAAGAACCACCAGTATCCCGACGGCTTCGCGCTATTCCTGGGGACGCTGTTCGCGCCGGTCGAGGATCGCGACGCGCCGGGCCGCGGCTTCACCCACAAGACCGGCGACATCGTCAGCGTCTCCAGCCCGCGCCTGGGTACCCTGGTCAACAAGGTGGTGCCCTGCCACGAGGCGGCGCCCTGGACCTTCGGCCTGACCGAACTGATGCGCAACCTGGCCCGCCGCGGCCTGCTGAACGGGTGATGCCGCTGGCGTCACCCACCCAAATCCGTTCTTTTGGGCAAACCCTTTTCTGTTGGGCCTGAAATACATCATGACGCACGCCATCTATCCCAGCCTGCGGGGCAAGCGGGTCATTGTCACCGGTGGCGGCTCCGGCATCGGCGCCGCCATCACCGAGGCGTTCGTCCGTCAGGGCGCCCAGGTTTCCTTCCTGGATATCGCGGAAGCCGATAGCCGCGCCCTGGAGCAGTCGCTGGCCGAGGGTGCGGAGCACGCGCCCAAGTTCTATAAGTGCGACCTGACCAACCTGGATCAACTGAAGGCGACGCTGGCGGAAATCCAGAACGCCGGCCCGGTCGACGTGCTGGTGAACAACGCCGCCAACGACGACCGTCACACGATCGAGCAGATCACGCCGGAATACTGGGATAACCGCATGGCGGTGAACCTGCGGCACATGTTCTTCGCCAGCCAGGCCGTGGCCGCCGGCATGAAGCAACAGCGCAGTGGCGCCATCATCAACTTCGGGTCCATCTCCTGGCATGTGGCCTTGCCCGAGTTGCTGATCTACCAGACCGCCAAGGCCGGTATCGAGGGCATGACGCGGGCCCTGGCCCGCGACCTGGGTGAGCACAACATCCGCGTCACCTGTGTGGTGCCGGGCGGCGTGCGGACGGAACGCCAGATGCGTCTGTGGCACAACCCGGAAGAAGAGGCCCGTATCCTGTCGCAGCAGTGCCTGAAGGAACGGGTGGATCCGCCGCACGTCGCTGCCATGGTGCTGTTCCTGGCCTCCGATGATGGCCGCATGTGCACCAGCCACGAATACTTCGTCGACGCCGGCTGGCGCTAAGGATTGGGGCCGGTGACGATGGAGCCGCGCTGCATCTGGGCTTTGGGCGCCACCTTGGGGGAGGGACCGGTGTGGTCCCCCCGGGACCGGGCCCTGTGGTTTGTGGACATCAAGAAGCGGCAAATCCACCGCTTCCGCCCCGCGGATGGTGACACCCGCAGTTTCGATGCGCCGGACCAGCCGGGCTTCGCCCTGCCGCGCGCCGGGGGTGGTTTGATCGTGGGTCTGCCGGGCAAGCTGGCCCGTTTCGATAGCGAAACGGGTATTTTCGAACCCCTGGTGCCCCTGGAATGGGATCGGGCGGGCAACCGCCTGAACGATGGCTTCGTCGATGCCCAGGGCCGGCTGTGGTTCGGCTCCATGGATGATGCGGAAGAGGGGCCGACCGGCGCCCTCTATTCTTGGACCGGGACGCTGAAGCGCCACGTGGACGGCATCGTCATCACCAACGGACCCTGCACCAGTCCGGACGGCCGCACCTTCTATCACACCGATACCCTGGGCAAGACCATCACCGCCTACGACCTGTCGGCCGACGGCACGCTGGACAATGGCCGCCTGCTGATCACCATCGAGGACGGGGCCGGCTGGCCCGACGGAACGGTGGTGGACGCGGAGGGCTGTCTGTGGGTGGGCCTGTTCGGCGGCTGGGCCGCCCGCCGCTATTCCCCGGCAGGGAAGCTGCTGCAGGTCGTGCGCTTCCCCTGCGCCAACATCACCAAGCTTGCCTTCGGCGGCGATGACCGCTTGGATCTCTACGCCACCACCGCCGCCAAGGGCCTGAGCGACGACGATCGCGCCGCCCAGCCGCTGGCTGGCGGCTTGTTCCACTTCAGGGCCACCGTGCCGGGCCTACCCCCGGCGGAGATAGCGTATGGTTGACCGTCCTTCTGTGCGATTCCGCTCCCGCGATTGGTTTGACGCGCCGGACCGGATCGACATGACCGCGCTCTATCTGGAGCGCTTCATGAACTACGGCATCACGCCGCAGGAGTTGCGCTCCGGCAAGCCCATCATCGGCATCGCCCAGACCGGCAGCGACATTTCCCCCTGCAATCGTATTCACCTGGATTTGGCCAAGCGCGTCCGCGACGGTATCCGCGACGCTGGCGGCATTCCCATGGAATTCCCGGTCCACCCCATTTTCGAGAACTGCCGTCGTCCGACGGCGGCCATGGACCGGAACCTCGCCTACATGGGCCTTGTCGAGATCCTGTACGGCTATCCCATCGACGCCGTGGTGCTGACCACCGGCTGCGACAAGACCACGCCGGCCGGCATCATGGCCGCCAGCACTGTCGACATCCCGGCCATCGTCCTCTCGGGCGGCCCCATGCTGGATGGCTGGCACGAGGGCGACCTGGTGGGGTCCGGTACCGTCATCTGGCGCAGCCGCCGCAAGCTCGCCGCTGGCCTGATCGATGAGGAAGAGTTCCTGGACGCGGCCGCCTCCTCGGCGCCGTCCGCCGGCCATTGCAACACCATGGGCACAGCCAGCACCATGAACGCCGTGGCCGAGGGCCTGGGCCTGTCGCTCACCGGATGCTCCGCCATTCCCGCGCCCTACCGTGAGCGCGGGCAAATGGCGTACGAAACCGGCCGGCGCATCGTCGACATGGCCTATGAGGATCTGCGCCCGTCCAAGATCCTGTCGCGCGAAAGCTTCCTGAACGCCATCAAGCTGGTGGGCGCGCTCGGCGGCTCCAGCAACGCGCAGCCGCACATCAACGCCATGGCCCGCCACGCCGGCGTGGACCTGACGGCCGACGATTGGCGCATCCACGGCTATGACGTGCCGCTGCTGGTCAACATGCAGCCGGCCGGCAAATACCTGGGTGAACGCTTCCACCGCGCCGGCGGCGTGCCCGCCGTGATGTGGGAGTTGCAGCAGGCCGGCAAGCTGTTCGACAAGGCCATGTCGGTCACCGGCCGCCCCATCGGTGAGAACCTGGCGGGCCGGGAAAGCACGGACCGGGAGATGATCACGCCCTACAGCCAGCCCCTGAAGGAGCGTGCCGGCTTCCTAGTGCTGAAGGGCAACCTGTTCGACTTCGCCATCATGAAGACCAGCGTGATCTCGGAAGAGTTTCGCCAGCGTTACCTGAGCCAGCCGGGCCGCGAGGGCGTATACGAGGGCCGCGCCATCGTATTCGACGGTCCGGACGATTACCACGAGCGCATCAACGACCCGGCGCTGAACATCGACGAACGCTGCATCCTGGTGGTGCGCGGCGCCGGTCCGCTGGGCTTCCCCGGCTCGGCCGAGGTGGTGAACATGCAGCCGCCGGACGCGCTGCTGAAGGCTGGCATCACCAGCCTGCCCACCATCGGCGACGGCCGCCAGTCCGGCACCTCGGATAGCCCATCGATCCTGAACGCTTCGCCGGAGAGTGCCGCGGGTGGTGGACTGGCCTGGCTGCGCACCGGCGATACCATCCGCATCGACCTGAACCAGGGCACCTGCGACATGCTGGTGGACGATGCCGAGATCCAGAAGCGCAAGGCCGATGGCATCCCGGCCACCCCGCCCAGCTACACGCCGTGGCAGGAGATGTACCGCCAGACCGTGGGCCAGCTGGACAGCGGCGGCTGCATGGAACCGGCGCTGAAGTACCGGGGTGTCGTGGCCCACCCGCCGCGGCACAACCATTGATCTGAAGGATACCGGTGCCTGGCGACGTCTTGTCCGGGGCGCCGGTGGTGATCTGAGGTGCAAGGGCGTCCCCGTTCCAGGTGGAGTGGGGGCGCCTCGCTTTAGGACAAATGGCGGGCGACCTGGCCCGTCGGGGAGGAATGAATGGGCAATAAGCAAGGCGCACTGTCGCTGACGACGGGCCTGACACTGATCGCCACCCTGGGCGGTCTGCTGTTCGGGTATGACACCGCCGTTATCTCCGGCGCGATGGACAGCATCGATATCAATTTCATCCAGCCGTTGAACCTGGCGGAAACGGCGCATGACAGCCTGAAGGGGCTGACCATTTCCAGCGCCTTGGCCGGTTGCGTGCTGGGCGGCTTGGTCGCCGGCAAGATGGCCGACCGTTTCGGCCGCAAGCCGACACTGATCGTCGCCGCCCTGATGTTCCTCATCTGCTCGCTGGGGTCGGCCTGGCCCGAATTCGGCCTCGGCACCATCGGCCAGATGGGCCCGGATGCGCTGACGCCCTTCAACATCTACCGCATCATCGGTGGCATCGGCGTGGGCATCGCCTCGCTGGTTTCTCCCCTCTACATCGCGGAGATCGCGCCGGCCGAATCCCGCGGTCGTCTCATCTCCTTCAACCAGATCGCCATCGTCGGCGGCATGGTGGGCGTCTATTTCGTGAACTGGGCCATCGCCGGCCTCGGGGACGAAACCTGGCTGCACAGCACAGGCTGGCGCTGGATGTTCGCCTCCGAAGGGCTGCCCTCCATCCTGTTCGCCGTCCTGTTGCTGTTTGCCCCGGACACCCCCCGCTACCTGGTTATGCAGCGCCGTGACAACGAGGCCTTGGACGTGCTGAAGCGCCTGGGCGGCGCCACCGACCCCAAGGTCACGCTGGTCGAGATCGAGGAAAGCCTGGTCGTGACCAACGAACGCCTGTTCGCGTTCGGCGGCTTGGTGGTGTTCGTCGGCATCCTGCTGTCGGTCTTCCAGCAGTTCGTGGGCATCAACGCCGTGCTGTACTATGCCCCCCAGATGTTCAAGAACATGGGCATGGATACCAATGCCTCGCTGTGGCAGACGGTCATTGTCGGCATCGCCAACGTGGCCTTCACCCTGGTGGCGACCGTGTCGGTCGATCGCCTGGGCCGTAAGCCCCTGCTCATCGCCGGCGGCTTGGTCATGACCGTTTCAATGTTGGCCCTGGGCACGCTGTTCGCCACCAACCAGTTGGGACTGGTGGCGCTGATCGCCATGCTGGTTTATATCGCTGGCTTCGCCTTCTCTTGGGGCCCGGTGGTTTGGATCCTGCTGGCCGAGATGTTCCCGAACGCCATCAAGGGCAAGGCCCTGGGCATCGCGGTCGCGGCGCAGTGGATCGCCAACCTGGTGGTCACCTGGTCCTTTAACGTCATGGACGGCAATTCCGTGCTGAACGCCCATTTCCATCACGGTTTCGCCTACTGGGTCTACGGGGTGTTCAGCCTGTTGTCCGCCCTGTTCGTCTGGCGCTTCGTGCCGGAAACCAAAGGCCGGAGCCTGGAAGCCATCCAGGAGCTGTGGACCCACAGACCCCTGCACAGCGCCGCCCAGCAGGTGAGGGCCGCGCGGTCATGATCCGATCCTTCGGGACGACCAAGGACGGTGCGCCGGTCCGGGCAGTGACGCTCGGGCCGGCGGACGGCCTACAGGCGGAGGTGCTGACCTTTGGCGGCATCCTGCGGCAGCTGTCAGTGCCTGGCCCCAAGGGCCGGCGCAACCTGGTCCTGGGCCTGCCGGACGTGGCGGCCTATGAGAACGATCCCGCCTATCTGGGATGCCTGGTGGGGCGCTATGGCAACCGTATCGCCAACGCCCGCTACATCTACCAGGGCCGCACCGTGGAGCTGGTGCCGAATGAGGGCGTCAACCAACTGCACGGCGGTCCGGGCGCCTATGGCCGCAAGGTCTGGCGTCTGCAGGATTTCCAGGGTGGGGCGGACTCCTGGCTGGTGCTGGGCCTGACCTCCCCGGATGGGGAGAACGGCTTCCCCGGCACCTTGGAGGTGACGGCGGAAATCACCATCAGCGGCGGTGACCTGACCCTGCGCTTCACCGCCATCGGGGACGCGGACACACCGGTCAGCCTGACCTGGCATCCCTATTTCAACCTGGCGGGCGATCCGCAGGTGGCGGCGGACCGGCAGATGCTGCGCCTACGGTCCCAGCATTTCCTGCCCGTGGGCCCCGGCCTGATTCCCACCGGCGCGCTGGAGCCGGTGGCCGGAACGGCCTTCGACTTCCGCCGGCCGCGCCTGGCGACACCGCGCCACAATCATCCCCAAATCTTCCAGGCCGGCGGCTACGACCATTGCTTCGTCCTGGACCGGGACGACACCTGGGACGAGGCGGTGGACTGGGCCGCCACGCTGTCCTCGCCCGACAGTGGCGTCAGCCTGCGCCTGCATACCGACCAACCGTCGGTGCAATTCTACGGCGGCCAGGGTCTGGCGTCCCAATACCCGGGCCTGGGCACGGGTGTTTGCCTGGAACCCCAGGCCTTCCCCGATGCGCCCAACCAGCCGTCCTTCCCGGACACCATGCTGAAGGCGGGTGACCGCTACAGCAGGATGATGCGTTTCAGCATCAGCTGGTGAGCCGCCTGGCGGCATGTATTGACAAAGGGTGCCCATCAAGGCGTCATCGCCCGCGATGGACACCCTTTTTCTTTGCGCCGCCGCGGCTGTGGCTGTCTTCGCCGCCACCAACATCGATGACCTTTTCATCCTGGTGGCGCTGTTCGCCGGGGGGCGATGGCGTGCCCGGGACATCGCGGCGGGACAATTCCTGGGCATCGCCATCCTGGTGGCCGCCGGATTGACGGGGGCCCTGGCTGCCCTGGTGGTGAATCCGGTCTGGCTGGGATTCCTGGGGGTGGCGCCGATCCTGCTGGGGGTACGTCTGTTGTGGCAGGGCGGTACTGAGGGGGAAAGCGACGCGCCTGCTGCCCAGGGCGGCGCATGGGCTGTCGCCGCTGTCACGGTAGCCGGGGGCGGGGACAATATCGGTGTCTACGTGCCGCTTTTCGCCGCGCAGGACGCCAGCCAGATTGTCGTGACCGTGGCGGTGTTCGCTGTGCTGACGGGCGCCTGGGTGGCCCTGGCCCATTGGCTTGCCACCCACCCGTCGGCCGGGCCGCCGGTACGGCGCTGGGGCGGCCGGCTGCTGCCCTGGGTGTTGATCGGCATCGGCGGCTGGGTGATCGCCGATGCGGGAACGTTTGCGCTGGTCCGGTCCTGGTTGGGCTGAGTTCGCTTTGAGGCGGCCTATGCGGGCGCGCTCAGGAATGTTCGGCGGCGTTTCGGCTTACGGGCAGGGACCGAGGCGGCCCAGATTGGCCGCCGCCTTGTCATAGCCGGGATTGAGGCGCAGAGCGGTGTGCCAGGCCTCCGCCGCCTCAGTCCGCCGTCCCAAGGCGAGCAGCACGGCGCCCAGGCTGTTCCACGCTTCGAAAAAGCCAGGCTCCGTCGCCAACACCTGACGCAGCACGGGCTCCGCCTCCATCGGCCGTTGCACCTGGTGCAGCAGCACGCCCAGCAGGTGCAGGGCGTCGCCCCGCGTCTGGGCGTCCGCCGGCCCATCAGCCAACAGGCGGCGGTAGGCCGCCTCCGCCGCGTCCATCCGGCCGGCCTGGTGCAGGGCCAGCGCGTCGTTCAGGGTTGGCGGCGGCGCTAGTGGCGGGGAGACGGCGGCCGCGTCCACTGCCAAGGCCGCTAGGGCGTGAACCATGCGTTGGATCACGTCGGCCAGGGTCTCTTCCTCCCTGGGCGCGGGGAAGATGCGCATGGCGGGGTACCAAGGGCGGACCATGGTGCCCAGCCCGCTCCAGTCCTGGCTGGGTGTGGAGATGCGCCAAGTGGGCACGCCCAGGCCGGCGGCAATCTCCCCCACCGACGTGGGGGCGGTCAGCACCAGGTCGAGGGTGGAGATGAGGGCGGCCGCCCCCTCCAGGTCGTCGCGCTGGTCCAGGTCCGGCCAGTCGGCGATCTCCAGGCCCCGGGCGCGTGCCTGGGGTATTTCGACGGCGGCGATGTCGCGGTTGTACTGCAGGCTGACCAGGTGGATGCCTGGCACCTGGGCCAGGGGCAGCCAGTCGGCCAGGGTGGTGTAGCTGATGGCCCGCTCCGCCGTCAGCAGGCCGCTGGTCCAGCACAGCCCCACCTTCAGTCCCGGCCCAAGGGCCGACACCCGCCGTGTCCACAGGGCGACACGCTCGGGATCGGGCTTCAGGAAGGGGCGGGCGGCCTGGAAGCTGGCCAAGGTAGGCCGGCAATAGCGGGCCAGGCTGCCGGTGGGCAGTTGCGTCGTGGCCGTGGCGGTGCGCGGATCGGCGGAGGTGTCCCGCGACCCGCTGCGGGCCACCGCCGCCGGGCGGCCCACCACCGTTATGGGGCCGAATGACCGGGCGAACAGCGGCACCAGCCGCTCGTCGCATTCAAGCAGGATGTCGGTGCCGGCGGCGCGCACGGCGGCGCTCAGGCCGGCGGCCAGGTCGGGCACCTGGCTGGCGAACAGGATTTCGTCGCCCAGGCCTTGTTCACCCCACAGCAGCAGCCGCCGGCCCAACAGGCTGTCGCCTTGCCACACCGGCACCGGGAAAGACCGGCGCACGGAGGGAAAGTGGCTAACCTTCCAACGGCTTTCATGCAGGGTCCAGGCCTCTGCCCCCGGTCCCCGCAGCAGCAGCAGGCGGGCCAGGTTGTAGCGGGCGTCGTAGGCTAGCTGTTCGCTTGTCCCAGGCTGGGCCAGCAGACGGCGCAGCTCTTCCACCGCCATCGCTTGCTGTTCCAGCGCCTTGTAGGCCAGCGCCAGATTCATGCGGGCGCCGCCGTTGGCGGGATCCAGGGTGACCGCCTGACGCAGGGCCGCGCGCGCCGCATACATGGCCTGCTGGTCGAACAGCATCTTGCCCAGGTTGGCGTAGGCACCGGCGAAGGTGGGATCCAGGGCGATGGCACGGCGCCAGTGGGCCTCCGCCACCAGGGGCTGGCCATTGTCACAGGCCACCAGGGCCAGTCCGTTCTCCGCATCGGCGGCGAGGTCGGCGGGCAGGCCGGGCAGGGCGGCCAGATGGGCATAAGCGGCGCCGGCCTCCGCCATGCGGCCCGCCTGCCGCCGCTGCTCCGCCACGTTGGCCCAGGCGGGGGCGTGGGCCGGCAGCAGGGACGCCGCCCGCTCGGCGGCGGCCAGCGCGTCGCTCGCCTGGCCCAAGGCGGCTGTGGCCACGCTCAAGGCCAGCCAGCCTGTGCCATCGTGTGGCCATCGGGTCACCACCTCCCGGTATAGGGTGGCCGCGTCCATCATGCGGCCGGCGGCCAGGGCGGCCTGCGCCCGCCCCAGCAGAGGCGTGCTCATACTTGGCCGTCCCGCTTCCGCAGCAGGACGCGCAGAGCGGCCAGGAAGCGCTCCGCCGCCATGTCGGCGGGCCAGGGCTCCCAGGGTATGCCGGCGTATTCCTGATGCAGGGGATCATCGTCCAGGGGTTGGTAGGGAATCTTGAGGGTGCGGCGGATTTCGTCCCGCGACCAGCCGACCACGTGCAGCGCTTCGCTGGCGGCGGCGATGCGATCAGCCCGCTTGTGGTTCTTCTTGGTGGTCAGGTTCCAGGCCGGGATCTGGTACCGCAGGGTGATCGCTCCCTCCAGCCGCGCGGCCAGGGCCTTGTACTCCGGCCCCAGAAAGGGCTTCAGCGGTGAAATGGCGTCGAAACCCAACAGGCCCTCATCGGCGTCGTGCAGCAGTTCCCGCAACTCCGCCGCCGGGCTCAGCGGCTTTTCGGCCTGGGCGCGCGACAGGGCCAGCACGGTCAGGGAATGCTGGGCCACCGACAGGGGCAGGGGCCAGCGGGAGTGCCCACCCCAGCGGTAGGTGCGGGCCAGGCCCATGGCCAGGTCCTCGTCATCCCAGTCCAGGGGCGTGGGCGCCAGCAGGTTCAGATGGCGCCGAGAAGGCAACCTGACCCAGGCCCGTGCCTCACCGCTCATGCCTGCCGCCTCCCTCCGCGCCCATCCTGTAACCGGCCGTCCTGTAACGGGCCATCCTGCAACAGATAGCGCGTCGGATGGGGTCAGGGCTAGGTCCGGATCAAGTCGCGCACGGCGGCGGGGGTGCCCCCGCCCGGGAAGACGGCCTTGTCCAGGGCGCCGGTGTCCAAGCCCAGATGGTCCCGCAGGATGCCTTTCATCACGGCGCGCAGATCCTGCGTGGGCGCCAGGTCGCGGCCCTGGTACAGGCGATCGTCGGCCAGGCCGGGCCAGGTCGCCAGCACGCGCCCGCCCCGCACGGCGCCGCCCGCCAGAAGGGCCGCCGTGGCCGTGCCGTGGTCGGTGCCGCCGGTGCCGTTGGGTCGGGCGGTCCGCCCGAACTCCGTCACCACCGCCACCACCGTCTGCCGCCAGGCGGGGCCCAGGCTGGCGCGCAAGGCCACCAGTACCTTGGACAGGTTGCCCAACGCCCCGGCCAGCCGGCCGGCGGTTGTGCCCTGCTGGGCATGGGTGTCCCAGCCCTGCAGATCCATGACGGCCACGCGCGGGCCGTTCGCGTCGGCCAGCAGGCGGCCGGTGGCGGTCCCCAGCTCAGCCGGATCCAGGTGCACGGCCTTGGGCTTGGGGGCGGCGGCCATCATCGCCCCGTCCATGGCGCCATCGGCGTCGGTATTGAGGGCATGATCGGCCATGCTGGCCGAATCCAAACCGGCCTTCAGCGCGTTCGCCAGCAGGGGGTCGTTGGCGTACAGCGCCGCCACGCGGTCCAGGAAATCCCCGTCCGCCTCCTTCAGCGGTGATGGCGACCAGGAGGCGATGGGGGCGGCCCCGCGCAGCACGAGGGGCACGCCCTGTCCAACGGCCAGGCCCAGGCGCCGCCCGCCGGTATCGCCCCCCAGCTGCGCAAGGGCCCGGTTCAGCCAGCCGCTGGCCACACCGTGCGGCGTCACCGTTCCGTTCTCCAGCAGATCCTGGGCGTCGAAATGGCTGCGGTCGCGGTAGGGGGTGGCGACGGCGTGGGCGACCAGCAACTGGCCTTCCTTGTACCAGGGGTGAATGTCAGCCAGGGCCGGGTTCAGGCCGAAGAAGCCGTCCAAATCCAGCACGCCGCCCTGGGCATTAGGATCCGGCAGGGCCAGGCGGCCGCGCAGGGCCGCATAGTCGCGGTCGGCATAGGGGGCGACGGCGGCCAGGCCGTCCATGCCGCCGCGCAGCACGATCAGGACGAATCGCTGCTCGCCCACCGTGCGGGCGAAGCTTACCTGCGGCAGCAGCGACAGCGCCGCGGCACCGCCCAGGCCGGCCAGCAGGCCGCGGCGGTTAAGGGGGAGAAAGCTGGTCATGATGGCACTCCTTCAGCGCCGCTGGAATTCGGGGGCGGAGATCAGCAGGGCCAGGCCCTCGGCGGCGCTGGGGGCGCGGGCCACGGCCTGGCGGGTGGCGTCACCCGCGAACGATCCCAGCGCCTGCTCCGCGATCTGGCGGGGGTCGATGCGGTCGCCCAGCTTTTCCCCCACGGTCAATGCCCAGTCGATACGCTGCACCATGGCCTCCGGCCCCACCCAGTCGGCGGCCTGGTCCGGCCAGCCGGCGGGCGAGGGGGCGGCGAAGGGCAGCTGCCCCAGCAACGCCAGGGAGCGTAGGGCGGGCTCGGCGCGTGCCGCCTTCATGTCGGTGTCGCCATCGTCCGCCGCAGGGTGGATGTCCGCCCCCAGGGCGCGGCCGGTGGAGACCACCAGCTCTGTCGGCGTCTTCACCTTGCGGGCCTCGGACGCCCAGGCGGCATCCTGATGCAACAGGGTGCGGGTGACCTCTCCCAGATGGCCGTCGCTGTCGCGGTAGCTTTTTTCCAGCGCCGCCACCACGGCTGGCGGCGGATCGTCGGCAATGAAATGCCGCGCCAGCTTGGTGGCCAGATGACGGGCCGTGGCCGGGTGGCGGGCCAGGCGCTGCAGGGCCAGCAGGCCTTCGCCCATGCCATCCTCGCTGTAACGTTGGCCCAGCAGGATTTTGTCGCCCGGCTCGTGCAGGTTGGGGCGAAACAGGAAGGTGCCGGTATCGCGATCCCGCTCCGCCGCAATGCTCCAGCCTGTCAGGATGCGGGCCAGCTCGCGCACGTCGGTCTGGCTGTAGCCGCCATCCACGCCCAGGGTGTGCAATTCCAGCAGTTCGCGGCCCAGATTCTCATTTAGGCCGCGCTGACGCCGGATGCCGGCCAGGCTGTCCGGCCCGACGGACACGGCGTTGTCCAGATAGGCCAGCATCACCGGGTGGCGGGTCGCGGCCAGCAGCATGTCGGCGAACCGGCCGGTGACGTGCGGGCGTATGGCCTCGTTCTCATAGGGAACCACGGCAGCGGCGACGATGGGCCGGCTGGTCGAGACGGTGAAGTGGTTGGACCAGAAATGCACCAGCCGTTCGCGCAGGGGCGTGTCGGTGGCGATCGCGGCCCGGGTGCGCCGCGCGGCGTCGTCGCGGTAGGTGGCGCGCAGCGCCTCGCGGAGGGGTTTGCGCGCCTCCTCGTCCTTTTCCTTGCGGGCGGCGTAGGTCGCGGCCAGGCGGGTTGCGCTGTCCTCCACCCCCCGCAGATCCGGTGGCAAGCCGGGGGCCTGCGCCAGCTGCGCCTCCAGCCAGCCGCGGGGATCGGATTGGGCCGCCGCGATATCGCCGGGGCGGGCGCCCAGGCCGAATCGGTTGGTGGCGATGGCCGCTTGCAGGGTCATGCGGATGTCCTCGAACAAGCCGATTCCACGATCGGCGTCCCGGTGCTTCCACGCCGGTGGCTTTAGGGCCGGCGGCTTCAGGGCCACGTTTGGCGCCAGGGAAACATCCCGTCTTGGCCCTGGTACGACCGATGCCGACCGGACCCTGCAGTGCCCGCGATGGCGGAAGAATGGTGGGCTCACCGGCGCCGTCCGCCTTTCATCGCCGCGCCGGGGGTGTCAGCATTGGGGAAGACTAGGCGGGGGCAGGCATGGCTTGGGGGCGAGGCCGGCATCGGCGGCGGGGGCTGCGTAGCCTTCTCGTGATGACGGGGGTGGTTTTCGGACTGGGAATCGCGCAGGCTGGCGTGCCGCCGGGGACGGAGGCTGGCCAGGCAGCGCCACCGCCGGCCAGTCTGTCGCAAGGCAACGTGTCGCAGAACGACTGGTCGCCGGTATCGGTATCGCGCGACGGGCGGGTGGGCCCCTATGTCCCCCTGGCGCGGACGGCGCATCCCTGGCGGATTTGCGCCCTGCTGCCGGGCACGCAGGACAAGTTCTGGTGGGGCGTGTCCTGGGGACTGGTGCGCGAGGCTGAACGGCTGGGCGTGGTCATCGGCGTCTATCAGGCCGGCGGCTATGACAAGCTGGATGTGCAAAAGGCGCAATTGGACACTTGCCGCACGCTGAAGCCCGACGCTTACATCGTCGCCGCCATCACCAGCGATGGTCTGGACGCGCAGGCTGCCGCCATCGCCGACGGCGGACGGCCACTGATCGACCTTATCAACGGCATGGCATCCCCCTACGTCACCGCGCACATCCTGGGGAATTTCCGCGAGAACGCCCGCTTCGGCGCCAACTACATCCTGGAACACCGCGCGGAATGGGAAAAGGCGGCCGGCCGGCCGCTGAAGGTGGGGTGGCTGCCGGGGCCCAAGGGGGCCGAATGGGCGGATGCCATGGAGGCGTCCGCCCTGGACGTTTTGCGACGCGCGGGCGTGGAGGTCATCCACGGCGGCTATGGCGCCACTGGGATGGCGACGCAGATGGATTTGGTGCGCGCCCTGTTCGACCGGGTGCCGGATGTGGACGTGGTCTTCGGCAACGCCGTGGCGATCCAGGCCGCGGCGAACTACCTGCGCTCCCGTCACGACGGTGGCACCCACCTGGTGGCAACCTACGCCACCGATGGCATCACCGATCTGGTCCGCGACGGCATCATCGAGCTGGCGGTGTCTGATTCCCCCATCGTGCAGGCGCGCATCGCAGTGGATTTGGCCGTGCGCGCGCTGGAGGGCCGACCCCACGGGGTGTGGAACGTCATGACGGTGGACCAGTTGGACCAGGCGCGGCTGGTCGGCTACGACCTGTCCCGCATCGCCGTGCCGGAGGGGGAGCGGTTTCAACTGCGCCCCTTGCCTCCCCTGGAGCCCCGCCGGGGGCCAAGTGTGCCGCCCAGCCCATCGCCGGCCGGCGTGGGCAGCTCGCCACCCGGCTGGGGATCATGAAAAGGCGCTTCACGGTTAAGATTGGGGTGAGAAGGCGCCCAAATGAAAAGGGCGGACGCCAGGGCCCGCCTTCTCCATTACTCAGACACTGAGCGCGGTACCTTACTCGGCGGCGGCGCTGCTGCTGCGGCGGCGCTTGCCGCTGGGCTTGCCCTCGGTGCGGGAGCGCTGGCCCAGGCCGATGGCCTTGGCCAGGCCCGAGCGCTGCTCGGCATAGTTGGGGGCGACCATGGGATAATCGGACGGCAGGCCCCACTTCACGCGGTATTCCTCCGGCGACAGGCCGTAGGCGGTGCGCAGGTGGCGCTTCAACATCTTAAGCTTGCGGCCATCTTCCAGGCACACGATGTAGTCGGGTGTGACAGACTTGCGGATCGGCACGGCCGGGGTCAGCGGCTCTGCCGGTGTGGCGACCACTTCCTCGGGCGTGACCAGACGACGCAGGGTGTCGTGCACCTGCTTGATCAGATCAGGCAGGGCGGCCGGGGCCAGCGTGTTACCGGCAACATAGCTCGTGACGATCTTTCCGGTCAGGGCGATGATCTGCAGGTCGTCATTGGAATCGGATATCGGTTGTGTCATGTCCAGCCCTGGCGTTGTTTGTCACTTGTTGCAGGTTTTGTTGGACGGACTATAACCGAATTTATCTTGTTTGTATTGAAAAGAAGTGGTTTCCCCCTTGGAATTGCAGAAATGAGGGAAAACTTGGGGGGACAGAGTAATGGAAGGTCCAGTTACCCGCCCCATCAAGGCGAAAACCCGAGAGAATCGGAAGCCGTAAACCGTTACATGCCGAGGATGGGAAGTCGCCTTGACGGCGACTCCCAATCCGTTTCAAACGCTTCGCTGGGGAAGTTGAATGAACCGTTAACGGCGGTTCAACGGCTCAGGCGCCGGGCGCGGCTTGCTGTCCGACGGTGTCTTGCCCGGCGATATCCTGGATGAACTGCCAGGCGACGCGGCCGGAACGGTTACCGCGCGTGACGGCCCATTCTACGGCGCGGGCGTGCAATTCCTCCGGGGACAGGGCCAGGCCCAAGGCCGCGGCATAGCCGTCGACCATGGCGAAGTAGGTGTCCTGGTCGCAGTTGTGGAAGCCCAGCCAGAGGCCGAAGCGGTCCGACAGGCTGACCTTCTCCTCCACCGCTTCGGACGGGTTGATGGCCGTCGACCGCTCATTGTCGATCATGTCCCGGGGCATCAGGTGGCGGCGGTTGGAGGTGGCGTAGAAAACCACGTTGGCCGGACGACCCTCCACCCCGCCTTCCAGGACCGCCTTCAGCGATTTGTAATGGGCGTCGTCATTGGTGAAGGACAGGTCGTCGCAGAACAGGACGAAGCGGCGGCCGCTGTCGCGCACGGCGGCCAGCAGGCGGGGCAGGGAGGGGATGTCCTCGCGGTGGATTTCCACCAACGCCAAGGGCCCCCGGCCGGCCGGCTGGCCCGCCGCCTCGTTCACCGCCGCATGCACCGACTTCACCAGCGAGCTCTTGCCCATGCCGCGCGCACCCCATAGCAGGGCGTTGTTGGCGGGCAGGCCCTGGGCGAAGCGGCGGGTGTTTTCCAGCAGGGTGTCACGTTGGCGCTGCACCCCCTGCAGCAGGCTGATGTCCACCTTGGAAACCTCAGGTACCGGCGACAGGCGGTCCCCCTCCGCATGCCAGACGAAGGCGTCGGCGGCGTGGAAGTCGATGGGTGCCGGCGGGGGCGGTGCCAACCGGTCCAGCGCGTCGGCGATGCGGGCCAGAAGCGGCAGCAAGGCGGAATCAGTGCTAGTGGGGGCGGTCACGGGGTTTGTTTCCTTCTGTCCATTTCTTATCGCGCCCATCCCCTTCCTCCCCGCCAGCGGCGGCGGATTTGGGCGGCGGCCTGCCTATTCGACTGTGGGACGGTACGGGGATGGCCGCCGGGCGGCAACCCGCGCCAACGGGGGGGCTGAGATTGGGTTGCAACATGGCCTGCGGTCGGTATAGTCGCGCCCAAACGTGGGCATGCCCGCCCCGTTGGCTTTTGTTATTCCCGCACGCTGGAGCAACCGTCCCATGTTCGTGTCCACCGCCCAGGCCCAGACCACCGGCGGCGCCGGCCCCGTCGATGCCGGCTCGCTGATGCAGATCCTGCCCTTCGTGGCGGTGTTCCTGGTCATGTACTTCTTTCTGATGCGCCCGCAGCAGAAGAAGATGAAGGAACACAAGAACATGCTGGAGTCGCTACGCCGTGGCGACAAGGTCGTCACCGGTGGCGGCATCATCGGCACCGTGGTCAAGGTCGGCGACAACGACGAGGTCACCATTGACGCCGGCGAAGGCGTGAAGTTCCGCGTCCTGCGCAGCACCATCACCACCGTGCTGGCCAAGACCGAGCCTGCCAAGACCGAGACCGATTCCAAGTGAGCCAGGGCGGGGCGGGTTTGAAACCGCCGCCGCCGCACGCCAGGTAAAAGGCCCGGCACCCGCATCCCCCAAGGGGCGAGTGCCAGGCCTTTTTCATTGTGGGAGGGCTGGAAGCCCATGGACATCACCCCTCTGATCCCGGCAGACCGCCAAGTCATCGACGCCTACGGCCCCGGCCGCTTCCGCGTCAGCAACGTGGTCTATGAGACGCCCATCATTGTCTTCCCCGACCGCACCATCCCTTGGACCGTCGATGGGTTCGCCGGCCTCCGGCCGGATGATTTCGCGGCCCTGATCGCCGAACAGCCGCCGCTGGAGATCGTGCTGCTGGGCACCGGGCCCACCATGCAGCTGTTCACCTCCACCTTGCGCCGTGCCGTCAAGGAACGCGGCTTGGGCGGCATCGACGCCATGGACACGGGTGCCGCCTGCCGTACCTATAATGTTCTTCTGGCGGAAGGCCGCCGCGTCGCCGCGGCTTTGCTGCCGGCTTGAGCGCCCCCTAAATTCAGGCGAATAAAAACCCCGGCCCTCGTAAGAAGGCCGGGGTTCGCATTTGAGCTTCCGCCCCGGGCTTTTCAGCCCAGGGTCATCAGCCGAGGTTCGTCAGCCCAAGTTCTGGGCAGCGAATTCCCAGTTGGCCAGCGTGTCGACGAAGGCCTTCAGGAAGTCGGGGCGACGGTTGCGGTAGTCGATGTAGTAGGCGTGTTCCCACACGTCGGCGGTGATCAGCGGCTTCAGGCCGTGGGCCAGCGGCGTGTCGGCGTTGGCCGACTTCGTGATCTTCAGCTTGCCTTCCTTGGTGTCTTCCACCAGCCAGGCCCAGCCGCTGCCGAACTGGCCGATGCCGGCGTCCACGAAGGCCTTCTTGAAGGCCTCGACGCTGCCGAAGTCGGAGACGATGCGCTTCTCCAGCTCACCCGGGATGGCCGAGGCCTTCGGCGTCAGGCTGTTCCAGAAGAAGGTGTGGTTCCAATGCTGGCCGGCGTTGTTGAAGATGGCCTGGGACTCGGCCTTGCCGGCGGTCGCCTTGACGATGTCCTCCAGGCTCTGGCCCTCGAACGCGGTACCGGCGATCAGCTCGTTCAGCTTGGTCACGTAGGCGTTGTGGTGCTTACCGTGGTGGAAATCCAGCGTCTCGGACGACATGTAGGGCTGCAGGGCGTCCTTGGCGTAGGGCAGAGGGGCAAGTTCGAAAGCCATGGTTTTCCTCGTCTTCTACGGGGTTATTCGGGAGTGGGCCGACGCGGCCGTCATGCGGGGGCCGCCAGTCCACCGGGACCGTTATTCTTCAACGAAATCATGCCCTGGCGGAGACGCCCAGGCATGTGGGCGCGATCACATCAGGGCAGCCGCCCGCGCCCTGGTTTGCGCACCCGGAGCAAGGGGGTAACACGAACATTCCCATCCCGGGAAGCGAATAGAACCGGTTTGGGGGCGGAAAGATTAACCTTATTGTTGCGGATGCCGTTCCGGGCCGGGGGGGGCCTGATCACCCTCCTCACCTGGGTCGACGGGCGGGCCGGAGGGTGGGGCCGGCGCCATGCCCGCCATGCTGCGGGCCAGGGCCAGCCGGGCACGCACCACCACCCAGCCGCGGGCGAGCGGGCCCAGGCTGATGCCCTGGGCCAGGGGGTCGCGGCGGCGCAGGCGTCCGGCCATCAGCCGGGCTGCATGCAGCAGGACGGCTGTTTCCATACGCAGACCGGGATCGCGTAATGCGCCCGGCAGGGCCCGGGCATGGTCCAACTGGCGGTCGATGCGGTCCAGCATGCGGTCCAGCACGACCCGCACGGCCGGGGTTGCCCGGTGTTCCACCAGGTGTTCCGGGCTGGCACCCACCGCGTCGAACCAATCCAGAGGGAAATAGCAGCGGCCCAGCCTCACCCAATCGTCCCGGCACTCCTGCACCACCCGCAGTAGGCGGATGGCCGTGCACAGCGCGTCCGTGGCGGCCAGCGCGTCGGCGCTTTCTCCGTAAAGCTCCAGGATATGGTGTCCCACCGGATTGGCCGCGAGCCGGCAGGCCATCAGCACATCACCCCAGGTTCGCGCCCGGTACCCCTCCGCATCGCGGCGGAAGGCCTGCAGCAATTGCCGGGCGTGAAGGGAGGATCCGCCGGTGACGGCCAGGCTGGCCTTCAGTTCCAAGGCAGGGCTGAGCCATGAGGGCACGCCGCCGCCGCTGACCAGCGCCCGTTCCAGCGCGTCCAGCTGGGCGATCTTGGCCTCCGGCTCCAGGTTGGCGTCGCCCGTGATGTCGTGCGCGAGTTTCAGGAACGAGGCGAAGGCCGCCGCGTGGCGCCGCATGGCCTTGGGCACCCGCCGCAGGGCCGAGGCATAGCCGCCCTGGACGGGTGGGCGGCGGGGGGCCGCGCGCGTGCGTCCGAAATGGGCAGTCTTGATACGGAAGTCGGCCATGGGCGGTCTTCTGTCCGGGCAGCGGAAGGACGCGGGATGAATAGGGGCACAGAGTGCCAGAGCTTGGCCGCCGGATGAAGCTTGCGTTTGGCAGAGGCCGAAGTGGGTGGAAGGGGGCAGGCGGCACGGGGCCGCCTTGACGGACCCGATCCGCTTGCCTAATATACGAACATCGAATATATATTCGATATACGAAAATAAAAGAGGGAGGGCGGGCATGACTGTTCAGGCTGGAACGGCGGGGGCCGGGTTGCCGCTGCGGCTGCACCATAACGCCTATGTCACGGCGGATATGGAGGCGACGCGCCGCTTTTATGAGGATCTGGTGGGCATGCCGCTGGTGGCCACATACTGCGAGACCGACCATCTGTTCGGCGCCGATCGGGTCTATTGCCACTGCTTCTTCGCGCTCAGCGATGGTGGCGCCCTGGCCTTCTTCCAGTTCGCCAGCCCCGAGGACCAGACCCTGTTCGGCCCGGCCATGCCGCCCTCGCCCTTCCATCACATCGCGCTCAAGGTCGATGCCGCCACGCAAGCCGCCGTCCACAGCCGCTTCCGCGCCGCCGGCGTGCCCGAGCCGTCGGATGACTGCTATTTCCTGGACCATGGATATTGCCAGTCGCTGTACGTGCGCGACCCCAACGGCCTGATTGTGGAGCTGACGGTGGACGCGCCCGGCATCGAGGACACGGATGAGGAGCGCAAACGCAACGCGCATGCCGACCTTGCCCGCTGGCTGGGCGGCGACCACCGTTCCAACAACCTGTACCGCCCGCAGTAACCGGCGGCGCCCAACCGACGCCAGGGGGACGGCCGTCGCCGCCCTTCAAAGGAAAGTCATTGATGAAGATCGGACCAGACACGACGCCGACCACGGCCATTTCCGGCTCCAATGCCGAGACCATCATCGTCCGGGGCCATGACCTCGTTCAGGATCTGATCGGCACGGTCAGCTTCACGGACCATGTGTGGCTGCTGGTCTGCGGCACGCTGCCCAGCCCGGAGCAGCGGCGGGTGCTGGACGCCACGCTGGTCGCCATCGCCGAGCATGGCCTGGTGCCCAGCGTGCAGGCGGCGCGCATGACCCTGGCGGCCGCGCCGGAAGCTCTGCAAGGCGCCGTTGCCGCCGGCCTGCTGGGCTGCGGCTCCGTCATTCTGGGCAGTGCCGAGGCGGCGGGCCGCTTCCAGAGCCAGGTGTTGGACGTGGCCGGGGGCAACGACGGCGACCTGGATGCCGCCATCACCGGCACCGTACGCGCCTATCGCGCGGAGAAGCGGGCCATTCCAGGGTATGGCCATCCCTTGCACAAGGACGGCGACCCCCGCGCCCTGCGCCTGTTCGCCCTGGCGGAGGAGGCGTCGCTGGCGGGCCCGCACATGGAGGTGGCGCGCCGTGCGGAACACCTGCTGCCCGACCTGGTGGGCAAGCCCCTGAAGATGAACGTGTCGGCCGCCATTCCGGCCGTGCTGCTGGACTCGGGCTTCCCCCTGCTGGCGGTCAAGGGCGTCCCCCTGCTGGCGCGCACCGCCAGCCTGGTGGCCCATTTGCTGGAGGAGCAGCGGCACCCCATCGGCTTCCGCATGTCGCACGCGGCCAGCGGCGCCATCCGCTACGACGGGCCGGCGCCGGACGGCTTCGTCGCCGATGAGAATTAGTGCCAGCGGTACGAGATGTTGAGTCGTCCCCCAGGGCGCGACTGCGCCCGCCGGAGGGGGCGCCGCGGGAGCGGAGCGAGGATAGCCAGGTCAGCGGATGCTGACGCCGGCGCTTGAGGGGGCATTTGAGAGGTCACGGTCAAATGCCGCGCGCATAAGAAGAACGGATAGTCGAAAGGTTGCAGGCTGATGGTTGAGGTGCTGAAAGGCATACGGGTGGTGGAGCAGGGGACCTTCATCACGGGTCCCTGTGCCGCCATGCTGCTGGCGGACCTGGGGGCGGACGTCATCAAGATCGAATCGCCCGAAGGTGGGGACCCCTACCGCACCTTCAAGGACGGGCACTACAGTGCCCACTTTCAGGCCTACAACCATGCCAAGCGCAGCCTGTGCCTGGACCTGAAGAAGGCGGAGGACCGCACGCTGTTCCACGGGCTGGTCAGCAGCGCCGACGTCTATATCCAGAACTTCCGTCCCGGCGTCGCCGGCCGCATCGGTGCCGGCTGGGACGACCTGTCGGCGGTGAATCCCAAGCTGGTCTATTGTTCCATCAGCGGCTTCGGCCCGGACGGGCCCTACAGCCGCCGGCCCAGCTATGACAGCGTGACCCAGGCGCTGAGCGGCTTCCTCAGTGTCGCCATCGACCCCGCCAACCCGCGCCTGCTGGGCCCCGCCCTGGCCGACGCCATCACCGGCCTGTATGCCGCCCTGGGCATTCTGGGCGCGCTGGTGGAACGGGGGCGGACGGGTACGGGTCGCCTGTTGGAAATCTCCATGCTGGAGGCGATGATGCACTTCGCCATCGAGCCGTTCGCCGGCTATTTCGCCCTGGGCGAAGTGCCGACGGGCATGGATCGGCCCCGCCTGGCCCAGGCCATGATCCTGACCTGCGGCGATGGCAAGCATGTGGCCGTGCACATGTCGTCGCTAGAGAAGTTCTGGGACGCGCTGGTGGCCGGGATCGGGGGGCAGGCCCTGACCCAGGATCCGTGCTTCGCCACCCGCCTGGCGCGCATCGACCATTATCCACAGCTGGTGGCCGCGCTGAACGCCATTTTCGCGACCCGGCCGCGGGCGGAGTGGGTGGCGCGGCTGAGCGATACGGACCTGCCCTTCGCCCCCGTGAATTCCATTGCAGACACTGTCGCGGACCCACAGGTGGAGCACCTGCAGATGCTGGTGCCCGTGGCCAGGCGGATCGAGGGGGCAAGCCGCCTGGTACGCTCGCCCTTCGCCTATGGTGGTGCCCGCGACGACGCGGTGGTGGCAGCCCCGCTGCTGGGCCAGCACAGCGCCGGCATCCGCGCGGCCCTGGCCGAGAACCCCGGCGCCTGGCCCGGCTGATTAGCGCCGACCCATCAGCGGCCCAGGGCGACCGTATCGGCCACGGGCAGCAGCCCGTTGCCCGAGGGCAGGCGGCGCAGTTCGCGGGAAATCTGCTCGGCCACGCCGCGCAGATGGTCCAGGCGTTCGGCCACCAGCTGGTCCTTGGCATAGCGTTTGGAGTGGCTGGCGGAATTCAGGGTGGCGATGGTGCGTCCACCCTGATCCTTCAGGGGCACGGCCAGGGAGACAACGCCGTAGGCCAGCTCATCCTCCACCGCGCAGTAGCCATCCTTGCGCACCTGGGTGATCAGGTCGAACAGACGGTCCCGGTCCACCACGGTTTTCTCGGTGATGGGCGCGATGGCCGCCTTGTCCAGGAAGGCGCGCAGCATGGGGTCGGGCAAGGCGGCCAGCAGCACGCGGCCCATGGCGGTGGCGAAGGCGGGGAAGCGGCTGCCGACATGCGCCTCAAGCCGCACCAGGGTGCGGACGGAGGCGCGGGCGACATAGATGATGTCCTCCCCATCCAGCACGCTGATCGACGCGCTGTCCGACGTGGCGTTGGCCAATTCCGTCAGCGGCACGGAGGCCAGGCGCTCGATGTCCAGGGCCTCCAGATAGGCAGCCCCCAGGTCCAGCACCTTGGGGCGCAGGAAGAAGCGGCGCTTGACCGAGCCGACATAACCCAGGGACTGCAGGGTCAGCAGGCAGCGGCGCGCGGTGGCCGGCGCCAGGCCGGTGATGGCGGCGATCTCGCTGAGCGACAGGCTGGGGTGGTCGTGGTTGAAGGCCAGCAGCACGCTGAGGCCTTTGGCCAGCCCGGCCATCTCTTCGCGGCGGCCTTCGCCCTCCGTGCCCGCGTCCTCATCCATGCCGCGCATCCTTCGCTTTTTCAAATCGTGTCAACCAGGCGGCGGGAGGGTCGGCTTGGCCGCTTGTCCTTGTCAAGCGACGGCAGGGGCCGCCAGCGATTGCGCCGCGTGGTGGGTGCTGCTACCATACGATATTAGAAAAATAATTCGATAAACGAATTTAAAGTCGCAGGGAGAGCGATATCCATGGCGTCCGATCCTGTCCCCCCGCCCACCCTGGTCCTGTTGCCCGGCTTGCTGTGCGACCGCACCGTCTGGGAACCGCAGATCGCGGCCCTATCCTCCCGCCGGATGATCCAGGTCGCGGACCTCTGGGGCCAGGACAGCTTCGACGCCATGGCCGACCGGGTGCTGGACGACGCCCCGCTTCGGTTCGCGCTGGCCGGTCATTCCATGGGCGGCCGGGTGGCGCTGGAGATCATGCGCAAGGCGCCGGAGCGGGTGGAGCGGCTGGCCCTGCTGAGCACGGGCGTGCATCCCGTGCTGCCCGGCGAGGCGGCGCAGCGGGAGGAACTGATCCGCTTCGCCTGGGAACAGGGCATGACGGCGCTGGCCCGGCGCTGGCTGCCGCCGGTGCTGCATCCTGATTGCCGCGGGGATGCGGAGCTGGTGGGGCGGTTGGAGGCGATGTGGTGCCGGGCCACCCCTGCCATCCATGAGGGCCAGATCCGGGCGGCGCTGAACCGCCGGGACGCACGTGACGTGCTTTCCACATTGACGTGTCCACCCTTGGCTTGCCCCACCCTGGTCTTGGGGGGGCAGGATGACCCGTGGAGCCCGCCCGCGCAGCAGGCCGCCATCGCCGAGGCCATTCCTGAGGGTCGCCTGGCCATCATCCCCCGTTGCGGCCATATGGTGACGCTGGAGGCGCCCGAGGCCACCACCACCCTATTGGTGGATTGGCTGTCGCGCTGACCGACCCAACCTTGATCCCACCCTCAACACCATGGAGAACGCCGCCATGACCAAGGTCCTGGTCCTCTATTACAGCACCTACGGCCATGTGGAGACGCTGGCCTATGCCATCGCCGATGGGGCCCGCGAGGTGGCCGGCACCGAGGTCACGGTCAAGCGCGTGCCGGAGCTGATGCCGCCGGACGTGGCGGCCAAGGCGCACGCCAAGCTGGACCAGAAGGCCCCCCTGGCCGATCCGGCGGAGTTGGGGCGCTACGATGCCGTGATCATCGGTGCGCCCACCCGCTTCGGCAACATGGCCGCACAGATGCGCAATTTCCTGGATCAGACGGGGCCGTTGTGGGCCCAGGGGGCGCTGGTCGGCAAGGTGGGGGCCGCCTTCACCTCCACCGCCAGCCAGCACGGTGGCCAGGAAACCACCCTGACCTCCATCCACACCACGCTGCTGCATCACGGCATGGTGATCTGTGGCGTACCCTATTCCGAGCCGGGCCTGACGGTGATGGATGAGGTCACGGGCGGCACACCCTACGGCGCCAGCACCATCGCCGGCCCCAAGGGCGAGCGCCAGCCCAGCGCCAACGAACTGGCCATCGCCCGCGCCCAGGGCCGTTTCGTGGCCGGCGTGGCCGCCAAGCAGGCCGCCTGATAAAAAGGAGCCGCCCCGGAACGCGCCCGGGGCGGCCTATCCGCCCGGCCGGCGGATGCTCCGGCCGGGCTGGGAAGCAAGGAGTCAAAACCAGAAGGTGGCCTCTGCCCCGAAGCGGCGGGGCAGGGCCTTGAAGACGAAGCCGCCGGGCGAATATTCGGCGTTGTAGCGCTTGTCGAAGACGTTCTTTGCCCACAGCGCCACGGACCAGTCGTCACGGGTGTAGGTGGTGCGCACATCCACCAGGTCGACGGGGTCGCGCACGGTGGAGTTCTGCGGATCCCAATAGGTGTCGCCGATGCGCTGGTATTCCAGACGGGAGACCAGGGATGAACTTTTATCGAAGTCCCAGGTGTGCTGGAGGGCGGCGTTGATGGTGTACTTGGAAACGCCGGGCGCCTGGTTGCCGATGACGGTGCGGTCAGTGGCTTCCGTGATGTTGCTGTCGGTGTAGCCCGCCCCGATGCTGGCCTGCAGGCTGTCCGTCAGGTGGGCGGTGAGGCCGGCGTCGGCGCCCTTGTATTCCACCAGCCCGAGGTTACCCAGGTTCTGGGTGGAGTTGGCGGCCAGGAAGACGAAGAAATAGGGATTGTGGGAGCGGGTGTAGAAGCCGGCGCCCTCCACCTCCAGCCGCCGGTCGAACAGAGTCTTCTTGAAGCCCAGTTCATAGGTATCCGCCCATTCCGCCTGGAACACGTCGGATACGCCCAGAATGCCGTTGGCCGCGGCCACGGCGCCCACGCCCGTCTGGTTGAAGCCGCCGCTGCGGAAGCCACGCCCCCAGTCGGCATACAGGGTGGTGGTCGTGTCCGGCTTGTAGCGCAGCACGATCTTGGGCTGGGCCCGGTCGAAGGTGCGCTCGCGCACCTCGCCGCTGACCCCCTGGGGGAAGCCCGGGATGTTGGGCAGGAAGGCGGTGGGGGTCAGGGTGGTGTTGCGCCGGTTGTCGCTGTCGTAGCGCAGCGACAGCGCCAGCTCCAGCTGGTCGGTCAGTTCCGCCGTCAGGTCGCCGTACAGCGCCCAGGCCCTGTTGTCCTGGCTGTCGGCCAGGAAGGTGGCTTGCGGGTTCAGCGGGTTGGTGCTGGGGCTGCGGTAGACGGGGAAGACGCCGTTGCCGGTGTCCACCATGTTGCCGGTGGAGATGTAGCGGTCGGTATGGATGAGATAGCCGCCGACGATCCAGCGCAGGAAGCCCTCGTTGGGCGAAGTCAGGCGGAAATCCTCGCTGACCGCCTTTACGTCCAGGAACTGGCTCTGGTTCATGTCGAAGCCCAGCAGTCCCTTGAAGAAGGATTCGTTGATGGGCAGGAAGTCGAAGGCGTCGCCGGTGACGATCTCGCGCACCACGTCATAGGCCGTGACCGAGGTGGCGGTGGCGAAGCCCAGGTTCCAGTCGACCTTGACCGAGGCATCCAGCAGACGGCGGTTGTCGATGCCGGCGTTGTTGACCCGCACCGGCAGGCTGGTGTCGTTCACGTCGCTGACGATGTTGTAGTAGAAGCCGCGCGTATCCAGTTCCGACATGGAAAAGCGCGTGTCCACGGTCAGATCCTCGGTGGGCGTGAACAGCAGCTTCAGCCGGCCTGAGGTCTGCTTGACCGGGTTGGCCTCGGTATCCAGGTAGGTGTTCTTGATGGTGCCGTCGTTGCTGGTGTGGCTGATGGAGCCGATGAACTTCAGCTTGCCGGGGACGATGGCGCCGCTGGCCGTGGCCTGCTCGGTATAGCCCGGGCCGTTCTCCACCCCCGCCTTGACCTTGAACTCATAGCTGTCGGTGGGTTCCTTGGTGGTGATCAGGATGGCGCCGCCGATGGCGTTGCGGCCGTAAAGGCCGCCCTGCGGGCCCTTCAGCACTTCGATCCCTGAAATGTCGAACAGATCCTGGTTGAACTGGGATGGGTTCACCTGCTGCACCCCGTCAACCACCACGGCGGTCGACGGCTCGCTGTTGCGCGCCTGGCCGATGCCGCGCACGACCACGAACGCCGTGCCCACGTTCTGGGTTTCCACCAGCGTGACGTTGGGTGTCATGGCGATGAAGTCGCGGGGCGCGGTGATGCCCGACGCCTCGATCTGCGCCTCGGTGAAAGCCGTCACCGCCGCTGGCACGTCCGTCAGCTTTTCCGAGCGCTTGCGGGCGATGACCAGGATGTCCTCCAGCTGGCCAACGGCGCTGTTGTCGCTCGCGGCGCTGGTCTGACCCAGGGCGCCGCCGCCGGAAAGCAGGGCGGCCGTCAGTGCCAGCCGCGAGGCCGTCCGGGTGAAGGCGGAGTGCGCCTGGCGACGGCGCAGGTGGTGGTCAGGTGTCAGGCGATCCCCGTGCACGGCCGCTGGCGGCATCGTTGTCCTCCCCGTTTTTTTTCGTATAACGAAAATATTTTCTATAAACGTATCTTAGCATTCTGGCGAAGATCGTCAAGACGCCGACCCCGGCGCGGCGGCGGCCGGCTATCGTCCTTTGGGAGAGAGGCGGGGTGATGAAGGTGGCGCTGGTCAGGGGCGGGGCGGGCGGTTCATAAAGGCGGCCTCTTTCCCGCCGGATGCGCAGCGCCATGGCCCCCTCAGCCCAGCCCACCCTGTCCTATTGCCTGGAAACCGTCCGCCGTCAGGATCCGGACCGCTTCCTGACCCTGCTGTTCGTCCCGGCGGACAGGCGGGAGGATTTGGCCGCGCTGTACGCATTCAACCATGAGGTGGCGAAGACGCGTGAAGTGGTGACCGAGCCCATGTTGGGCCAGATCCGTCTGCAATGGTGGCGCGACAGCATCGCCGGCATCTATGAGGGCGAACCCCGCCGGCACGAGGTGGTGCAGCCCCTGGCCCAGGCGGCGCAGCGCCACGGCCTGGATCGCGCGCAGTTGGAATTGCTTGTGGATGCGCGTGAGGCGGACATGGACGACGCGGCGCCGGCGGATCTCGCCTGCCTGGTGAACTATGCCGAGGTGACGTCCGCCCCGCTGGTGCGCCTGGCGTTGCAGATCCTGGGTGTCGCGCCTGAGGGGGCCGCCGCGACGGTGGCGACCCACGTCGGCCGTGGATGGGCCCTGGCCGGCATCCTGCGCGCCGTGCCCTTCCTGGCACGCGCCCACCGCTCGCGCATGCCGGCGGATTTGATGCAAAGGCACGGTGCCGATGAGGCCCAGCTGTTCGAGCTGAAGCCCCACCCCGGTCTGGCCGCCGTGGCCAAGGAGATCGCAGACGCCGCGCGTGCGGAACTGGCCGCCGCCCGGCGTCTGCGTGGCGCGCTGCCCCGCGCCGCCGTGCCGGCCCTGCTGCCGGCCCGTCTGGCCAGCCTATCCCTGGACCGGCTGGCCAAGGCCGGCCACGACCCACTGGCCCCAGAGCTGCTGCGCCCGGACGGCCTGCGGGCTGCGCGGCTGGCTTGGGCGGCATTTAGCGGCAGGTGGTAATAGGGGTCCCTTACCCCAACCAATCTGCCAAGTCGTTGAGCGCGCGCCGCGTGTAGGCCAGCTTGCGTTCCTTGCCGCGCAGCTCGCGGCCGCGGGCATCCCGCTCCTCCGGCGCTGGGAACAGGCCGAAGTTCACGTTCATGGGCTGGAAGGTCTCGGCCTCCGCCCCGCCGGTGATGTGGTTCAGCAAGGCGCCCAGCGCCGTGGTGACGGGCGGGGTGGGCAGGGCGCGACCCAACCGCTCGGCCGCGGCGAAGCGTCCCGCCATCAGGCCTACCGAGGCGCTTTCCACATAGCCCTCGCAGCCGGTGATCTGGCCGGCGAAGCGGAGGCGCGGCGCGGCCTTCAGCTTCAGGGTCGGGTCCAGCAGGCGGGGGCTGTTCAGGAAGGTGTTGCGGTGCAGGCCGCCCAGGCGCGCGAACTCAGCGTTCTCCAGGCCCGGGATCATGCGGAACACCCGTGTCTGGTCGGCATACTTCATCTTGGTCTGGAAACCGACCAGATTGTACAGCGTTCCCAGGGCGTTGTCCTGGCGCAGCTGCACCACGGCATAGGGACGGCGCTCGTCATGCGGGTTGGTCAGGCCCACCGGCTTCATCGGGCCGTAGCGTAGGGTGTCCAGGCCGCGTTCGGCCATGACCTCGATGGGCAGGCAGCCTTCGAAATAGGGCGTGTCCTTTTCCCACTCCTTGAACTCGGTCTTGGGCGCCTCGATCAGGGCCTGGATGAAGGCCTCGTATTGAGCCTTGTCCATGGCGCAGTTGATGTAGTCCTTGCCCGTGCCGCCGGGGCCGACCTTGTCGTAGCGCGACTGGAACCAGGCCTTGCTGAGGTCGATGCTGTCGAAATGGACGATGGGGGCGATGGCGTCGAAGAAGGACAGCTGCGCCTCCCCCGTCAGGTCCAGCACGGCCTGCGCCAGGGCGGGTGAGGTCAACGGGCCGGTGGCGACGATGACGCTGTCCCACTCCTCGGGCGGCAGGCCCGCCACCTCGTCCCGCACCACGGTCACCAGCGGGTGGGCGGTCAGCTTGGCGGTGACCGCCTGGGCGAACGCGTCGCGGTCCACGGCCAGCGCGCCGCCGGCCGGCACCTTGTGCTCATCGGCGCAGGCCAGGATGAGGGAGCCACAGCGCCGCATCTCCTCATGCAGCAGGCCCACCGCATTGTATTCATGATCGTCGGAACGGAAGGAGTTGGAGCAGACAAGCTCGGCGAAATGCTCGGTCTGGTGCGCCTCCGTCCCCCGCACGGGCCGCATCTCATGCAGCACCACGGGCACGCCGGCCTGCACCAGCTGCCAGGCGGCCTCGCTGCCGGCCATGCCGCCGCCGATGACGTGCACAGAAGGGATGGTGGGGGTGTCGCTCATGACCAGACCTTGCCTTCAACAAAACTGAAACCGTGTGGGGCCAGAGACGCCAGCCGGCGCCGTCCGTCAAGCCCTGGGAAGTGGGGGCGATGCGGGTGCCGAAAAAGGCGCTTGCAATTCGCTGACACCTGTAAGAATTTACTGACACATGTTCGATGGGGTTTGCGCTTGTCCATTTCCGGAGACGACCTGCTGACGATGCTGTCGGCGTTGGCCAATCCGCACCGGCTGCGGATCCTGGCCATGCTGAAGGCCGAGGGTCGCAGCTACGTCAGCCAGCTGGCGCGGCAGGTCGGTATCAGCCGGCCGCTGTTGCACCTGCATCTGCAGAAGCTGGAGGAGGCGGGGCTGGTTACCAGCCAGTTGGAGTTGTCGCCGGACGGTAAGGCGCTGAACTTCTTCGCGGTCGCGGATTTTGCAGTGGATCTGACGCCGGACCTGCTGGTCCAGGCGGTGGCGACGCTCAGCGCCAAGACCGATTGAGACTTTGAGCTGAAGGAACAAAGGAATGTCGCCCAGTATCTATCTCCTTACCTTGCTGCTGTTCTTCGGCACCTTCGTGCTGATCTTCGGCTTCAAGTACTTCTCCGCCGCCGTGGCGGCCCGCGCCAAGCTGGAGACCGAGGCCGGCTATCGCGCCCTGGCCGAGCGGGCGGTCGCGGCCCAGGCGGAGACCCAGGCCGCCCTGGCGGCGCTGACGGGCGACATGGCCAAGCTGGCCGCCAGCCTTGCTGCGGTGGAACGCATCCTGCGCGATGTGGAATAGGGCCCGGTCGCCGGGCGTGCCCATCAAAATCAAAACGGGGGACAGGGAAATGACGATATCGGTGTTTCGGCTTTATCTGTTGCGGGCGGGCTATCTGTTGATCGCGTTGGCCATGGGCGGGCTGACCTGGCCCCAGATCCTCGACCCGGCGGCGAACTGGAGCTTCAACCAGGGCGTGGTCCGTTGCATGTTGGGGGCGTTGACGTTGCTGTGCCTGTTGGGCGTGCGCTATCCGCTGCAGATGCTGCCCCTGTTGATGTTCGAATTGACGTGGAAAATGATCTGGCTGGCGCGGGTGGCGCTGCCGGCCTGGATGTCCGGTCACATCGACGACGGCATGGCGGAAAACATCTTCGCGGTGGGTATCGGTGCCATCTACTGGTTCATCATCCCCTGGCGCTATGTCGTCGATCGCTATGTAACCCAGTCCGGTGACCGCTGGGCGTGGCGCTGATGCGACGGGATGACCGGCGCCGGGCGAGGGGGTTACATCGGGCGTCGGTCGTTCCCATCTGAGGGAGGCCAAGCATTGCGGCGGGCGGCACCGCCATGCCATAGTGCCGCGCCTTCACGGGCGTCGTTATCGACCTACACCTTATTCAGGACACGGGACCCACCCATGGGCTCTTTTAGCATCTGGCACTGGCTGATCGTTCTTTTCATCGCCCTGCTGCTGTTCGGCAACCGCCTGCCCCGCATGATGGGCGACTTCGGCAAGGGCATTAAGAACTTCAAGGCCGGCCTGAACGAACAGGAAGAAGGCGGCGCCTCGGCGCCTCGCTCGATCGACGGCCACACGGACGCCGCGACGACCTCCGCGCCCAAGGACACCGTTTCCAAGGGCTGAACCGGCTCGGGGCCAGGCGGTCGCCGGCCCCGCTGGACGGATCCGTCGCGCCGGAACGGCCGGGGCGCAACTGCGCCCGCGCCCGTTGTGTGCCGACGTCGGAGAATTGTCGGGAATAAGGCACGCCGCCCATGTTCGACATCGCATGGTCCGAACTCGCGCTCATCGGTGTGGTGGCGCTGGTCGTCATCGGGCCCAAGGACCTGCCGGTGGCGCTCTATACCGCCGGGAAGTGGATGCGCAAGGCGCGCCTGCTGGCCCGCGACTTCCAGTCCCACCTGGACGATATGGTGCGTCAGGCCGAGCTTGAGGATCTGCGCAAGCAGGCCCAGAAGGTGGCGCAATTCGACCTGACGGCCGAGGTCACCAAGATGGTGGACCCCACCGACAGCGTGCGCCAGGCCCTGGAGATCAACCCTACCGCGTCGCCGACGGCGACGGAGGTCACGCCCGCGCCGACGGCCGCCCCGGAGGGAGCGGTCGAGATGTCGGCCGATGCCAAGCCGGCGGAGCCGGAGTTGCCGGCCATCGGGTCGCCCGCCATGCCCCTGATCCTGCCGGAGTCCACGCCCGAGGCGGCGGTCGAGCCCGTGCCGGTGACGCCCGCCGGGGCCCCGGCGCCGCACGCCGAACACGCTGGCGCCGATGCGCCGGCCCTGACCAAATCCTGATAGGGCCAGCGCCCCATGGCCGACCCCACCCAAGACGAAATCGACGCCTCGCGCATGCCGCTGCTGGATCATCTGATCGAGCTGCGCAACCGCCTGATCATTTCCCTGTCCGCCCTGCTGGTCGCGTTCCTGGTCTGCTACCAGTTCGCCGCCCGCATCTACGGCTGGCTGCTGGTCCCCATGGTCAAGGCCTGGGGTGAACATGCGCCGGAGCATAAGTTGATCTTCACCGCGCCCACCGAGGCCTTCTTCACCTATGTGAAGGTGTCCTTGTGGGCGGCGGCGCTGATCGCCTTCCCCATCATTGCCCAGCAGATCTGGAAGTTCGTGGCGCCCGGGCTGTACAAGCATGAGCGCAAGGCTTTCCTGCCCTTCCTATTGGCGACGCCGGTGCTGTTTTTGCTCGGCACCTGCATGGTTTATTTCTTCGTGATGCCCACGGCGCTCAGCTTCTTCCTCAGCTTTGAGCAGAAGGGCGGGGCAGGGGTTGTTCCCATCGTGGCCGAGACGCGGGTGGAACAATACCTGTCCTTCGCCATGTCGCTGATCTTCGCCTTCGGCATCGCTTTCCAGATGCCGGTGCTGCTCAGCCTGCTGGTGCGCGTCGGCATCCTCAGCGCCGACCAGCTGGCGTCCAAGCGCCGTTACGCCATCGTGCTGATCTTCGTGCTGGCCGCCATCCTGACGCCGCCCGACCCCATCAGCCAGACCACCCTGGCGGCACCCATGATCGTCCTGTACGAGGTGTCGGTGTTCGCCGCCCGCCGTATCGAGCGCAGCCGGGCGCGGGAGCTGGCGAAGGCGGAGGCGGAAGAGAAGGCCGCGAATGGCGGGGGCACGTCCGGCTGATGCCGGGCGTGACGCCGGGGTAGGGCCAAATGGCGGGCGGACTGGACCCCGGTGGGGCTTCCCGCTTATAAGTCGGTGACCAACGTCTAACCGTCTTCCAAGAAGCCTGCCATGCATGACCTCCGCGTTCTCCGCGACAATCCCGAAGCCTTTGACGGCGGCCTGGCCCGCCGCGGGTTGCCGCCCCAGTCCGCCGTCGTGCTGGACCTGGATGCCCGCCGCCGCGCGGCGCAGACGGCGCTGCAGGACATGCAGGCCCGCCGGAACGAGGCGTC
The DNA here is from genome assembly GCF_029594735.1 of Nitrospirillum amazonense. Taxonomy (NCBI): domain Bacteria; kingdom Pseudomonadati; phylum Pseudomonadota; class Alphaproteobacteria; order Rhodospirillales; family Azospirillaceae; genus Nitrospirillum; species Nitrospirillum amazonense. The sequence goes on along the minus strand of NZ_JARPAF010000004.1, from coordinate 1,093,434 downwards.
GAAGCTGATCGGCGCCTACAAGAAGGACGGCAAGGACGCCCAGCCGCTGATGGACGAGGTCGCCAGCCTGAAGGAAGGCATGGCGGAGGCCGAGGCCACCGAGAAGGCGCTGTCGGAAGAGCTGGACCGCCTGCTGTCGACCATCCCCAACCTGCCGGCCGCCGACGTGCCACAAGGCAAGGACGAGCACGACAATGTGGAGCGCCACCGCGTCGGCACGCCGCCCGTGATCGAAAACGCCAAGGAGCATTTCGACCTGGGGGAGGCCCTGGGCTTCATGGACTTCAGCGGTGCGGCGAAGCTGTCGGGTGCCCGTTTCACGGTGCTGAAGGGTCCGCTGGCCCGGCTGGAGCGCGCGCTGGGCGACTTCATGTTGGACACCCACACCCGTGAGTTCGGCTATACCGAGGTGTCGCCGCCCCTGATGGTGCGGGACGAGGCCGCGTACGGCACCGGCCAGCTGCCTAAGTTCGCCGAGGATCTGTTCCAGACCAACACTGGCCACTGGCTGATCCCAACGGCCGAGGTACCGCTGACCAACCTGGTGGCCGACAGCATCCTGGATGCCGAGGAACTGCCGCTGCGCATGACGGCGCGCACGCCCTGCTTCCGGGCCGAGGCGGGTGCTGCCGGCCGCGACACCCGCGGCATGATTCGCCAGCACCAATTCTACAAGGTGGAAATGGTCAGCGTGACCACGCCCGATCAGTCGGCCGCCGAGCATGAGCGCATGACTGAAGCGGCGGAAACGGTGCTGAAGCGCCTGGGCCTGCCCTTCCGCACCGTCACCCTGTGCACCGGCGACATGGGTTTCAGCGCCGCCAAGACCTACGACATTGAGGTCTGGCTGCCGGGCCAGAACATGTATCGCGAGATCAGCAGCTGCTCCAACTGCGGGGACTTCCAGGCCCGCCGCATGAAGGCCCGCTGGCGCAACAAGGGCGACAAGAACACCCAGTTCGTCCACACCCTGAACGGTTCGGGCGTGGCGGTGGGCCGCGCCTTGCTAGCCGTGATGGAGAATTATCAGGAGGCCGACGGCTCCATCCGCGTGCCCGAGGTTCTGGTCCCCTACATGAACGGGCTGGAGCGCATCGTCCGTGGCTGAGGGCACGCCGATGCGGGCCCCGGGGGAAGCTCGCCCCCTGCGCATCCTGATCAGCAATGACGATGGCATCCACGCCCCCGGCCTGGCGGCACTGGAGCGCATCGCGCGCCAGCTGAGCGACGACGTCTGGGTGGTGGCGCCGGAGGCGGAGCAGTCCGCCGCCAGCCATTCGCTCACCATCCACCGCCCGTTGCGCATGAAGCGGGTGGCCGACCGGCGTTATACTGTCGATGGCACGCCCACCGACTGTGTGCTGCTGGCCGTGAACCAGCTGATGGCCGACCAGCGGCCGGACGTGGTGCTGTCCGGCGTGAACCACGGCCAGAACCTGGGCGAGGACGTGACCTACTCGGGCACCGTCGCTGCCGCCATGGAGGCAACCCTCCTGGGCGTCCGGGCCTTCGCCTTCAGCCTGCGCTTGCGCGACGGCCGCGACCCCGACTGGGCCACGGCCGAGCGCTGGGGGCCGGAGGTGGTGCGTAAGGGCCTGGTCGTCGAGTGGCCGCGCCATGTCCTGCTGAATGTGAACTTCCCGGCGGTGGATCCGGACAAGGTGGCCGGCATCCACGTGGTGCGCCATGCCAACCGCAAGGCCGGCGACGATTTGTTCGAGCGCATGGACCCTCGGGGCCGTCCGTACATCTGGATCGGCGCCGCGCGGGGATTGAACGAGGTGCCGGAAGACACCGACGTCCACGTGGTAGAGGCGCTGGGCGGCATCTCGGTCACGCCTGTCCACCTGGACTTGACGCACTACGAGACCTTGAAGCGGCTGGAGGGGGTATTCGGGTGAGCAGCGTGGCGCGCAAGATCCGTCTGTTGATGCTGTTGCGCCGCAATGGCGTGAACAGCACGGACGTTTTGCGCGCCATGGAGCTGATCCCGCGGGAGGTGTTCGTGCCCCCCACCTTCCACGACCAGGCCTATGAGGACACGGCGTTGCCCATTGGCCATGGGCAGACCATCAGCCAGCCCATGGTGGTGGGGTTGATGACCCAGGCCCTGCAACTGAGCGACCGGCTTAAGGTGCTGGAGATCGGCACCGGGTCCGGCTACCAGGCGGCGGTGCTGGCCAAGATCGCCCGCCGGGTCTACACCATCGAGCGCCACCGACCCTTGCTGGCGGAGGCGGAGGGGCGTTTCCAGGCCCTGCGCCTGCATAACATTACCGCGCGCCATGGTGACGGCATGCGCGGCTGGCCCCAGGCGGCGCCCTTCGAGCGCATCCTGGTGACGGCGGGGGGCGGCATGGATCCGCCACCCGACCTGATGGACCAGCTTGCGGTGGGGGGCATCATGGTCATACCCTTGGGCGCCGACCGCCGCAGCCTGCATGTCGTGCGCCTGCGTAAGACGGAGACGGGGGTGGAGCGTGAGCAGCTGTGGCCGGTACGGTTCGTGCCCCTGCTGCCCGCAGTCCCAGCCGAGCCGGGACAGGCCGTACCGGGGCAGGGGCAGACAGAGCGGGGGGATATGCCTCCGCCGGCCCTAATTCCGCCCGACTTTTCCGACGTAATCCATCAGCGGGCGTGATGCCTTTCCTCGAACGACAAAGCGCGATGGCCTTGAAGACTTTTCACCGGATGACCGGTGCCGACGCCCGTCCGACCATGACCCTCGATTCCGCGAGCGGCTTGTCCCGGCTGTTGATGCAGGGGGCCCTGGCGGGCGTCCTGGCATTCGGCCTGTCGGCCTGCGCCAGCCGGTCGGAGCCGCCGGCGCCGGTGGTCACGCCACCGCCCACGCCGGCCAACGTCATCTTCGTATCCAAGGGGGAGACGATCTATGACGTGGCCAAGCGTTACAACATTCCGCTGCGCGACTTGATCGACGAGAATCGCCTGCAGCCGCCCTACACGGTCACGGCCGGGCAGCGCCTGGTGGTGCCCACGCCGCACACCTACGTCATCAAGCCGGGCGACACCCTGTACGGCATCGCCCGGACCTTCAATGTCGACAGCAGCGAACTGGCGCGCCTGAACAGCTTGGCGCCCCCCTACCTGCTGCGCGTGGGCCAGACCCTGAATCTTCCGCATGCTGGTCCAGCCCCGGCCTGGACGCCACCGGGCGGCGCCCCCACGGTCGCCGAAGCGCCCCCGCCAGCGGCCGCCCCGAGGCCAGGGGTCACCAGCGCCGGCCGCGCGCCTGTCTCGGTCGCCCCCGCGCCGCAAGTATCCGCCGCCCCGCCGCCTGTCACCGTGGCCCCGCGCCGCACGGTGGAAAGCCAGGAGTTGGCTGTCCCGTCGGCCTCGGCGCCGGCGGCGGCTCCGCTGCCCACGGGCAGCACCGGCGCCGCCATCCCGCCGGGCGCCACGGCCGCGCCCGCCGCGCGCTGGGCCCCTGTGACGCCGGGTTCCTCGTCCGAGCCCACCAGCGCCTCTCCCTCGGCCGCACCCGCCGTTTCCTCATCGCCCACCACGCGCACCCCCGGCACCGCCACGCCGCCGGCCGTGGTCGCCGCCGGACCATCGGTACCGCCGCCGTCCGCCATGCCCGCCACGCCGGCACCCGAAGCGCCAGCGCCCGCCCCGAAGGGCGGCGCGCGCTTCTTGTGGCCGGTCACGGGGCAGGTGATCTCCACCCACGGGGCCAAACCCGGCGGCCAGTACAACGACGGCATCAACATCGCCGCCCCCACGGGCACACCGGTGGTGGCCGCCGACGCCGGTGTGGTGAAGTATGCCGGCAACCAGTTGCGTGGCTTCGGCAACCTGGTGCTGATCCAGCACGCCGACGGCATGGTGACGGCCTACGCCCAGCTGGACCAGATTATGGTGGAGGCCAACACCAAGGTGGCGCGTGGCCAACGCATCGGCACCGTGGGCGCCACCGGCAACGTCACCAGCCCGCAGCTGCACTTTGAAGTACGGCAGGGCAATAAGGTCTTGGATCCCATGGATGTTTTGGATCCGGGCAAAGGTGTCCGCTAGCCCGGTCATCCCTGCCTAGCGGAACTCGGGAACAAAGGTGGGGCGGCAGATTTTGCCGCCCTTGCCTTTTCCGGCAGTTTGCAAAAATACGAATAATTCCAATGCCCTAACTTGCTGGTCCAAGTGGCCCGGGGTTTGCGTAGTGGGGGGCGGATCGGCCATGGGGGTCGGTCCCCTGCGCGGAACTCCCCGCCACCGAGGCCCGGTCCCATGAGTTTGTTCAGCGCGCTGAATTCGGCCGCCAACAGCCTGAATGTCATTCAGGCCGGCATCCAGGTCGTTTCAGACAACATGAACAACGCCAACAGCCCGGATCGTACGAAACATACCGTTTCGCAAACGACCGATCCGTTGAGCGGCGTCACCATCTCGCAGTATTCGCGATCGGTGGACGTGGCCCTGCAGGCTCAGCTTCAGGGGACGACGTCAGAGAACGGGATGCAGCAGGTGCTGTCCCAGTACATGAGCCAGATCGGCGGCATGCTGGGCACCACCAACTCCAGCAATTCCAGCGACAGCGCCACGCCCAAGCTGACCAAGGCGTTCCAGGACTTCACCTCCGCCTTGCAGGATCTGTCGGCCTCGCCAGAAAATGCCGTGGCACAGAACCAGGTGGTGCAGAAGGCCCAGGCCCTGGTGCAGACCATCCATACCCTGTCGGCGGGCGTGGACCAGATGGAAGTCCAGGCCAAGGGGGACATCACCCAGACGGTGAAGTCGATCAACACCGATCTGACCCAGATCGACCAGTTGAACGCCACCATCACCCAGCTGAAATCCGCCAACCAGCCAACCGCCGATTTTGAGGACCAGCGCGACGCCACGCTGCGCGACCTGTCCTCCATGATCAACATCCGCACCACGCAGCGCGATGATGGCTCCATCGCCGTCTTCACGCCCACAGGCTCCACGCTGGTGGACGGCACCGCCACCCAGCTGAGCTATGACGGCAAAGTGATCTCGGGCGCCGGTGGCGCCGACATCACCGCCGCCATTAGCGGCGGCAAGCTGGGCGGCCTGCTGGACATGGTGGCCGACAGCTCGCCGGCTCCGGCCAGCGGCGATGCCACCACCGAGGTCTTCCGCAAGCTGAAGTCGCAGCTGGACGCCGTGGCCGGCGCCCTGACCGGCACGACGCAGGCGGGCCAGCCCACCAGCATCACCGACGCCTATAACAAGGCCAGCCCCACCAACGACGGCGAACTGGCCAGCGGCCTGTTCTCGGGCAGCGACGCCGGCACCCTGGCGGTGAACAAGGACCTGCTGAACGGCACCAAGACGATCAAGCAGTCGGCCGTGAACGCCATGGTCAGCGCCATGACCGCGACCGGCCGCACCATGACGGCCGATGGCCTGACCCTCACCAACGTCAGCTACGGCGGCATGGCCGACCAAGTGTCCAGCAACTGGTCCACCATCCAGTCCAACGTCAACACCCAGGCCACCACCACCTCATCCTTCATGACCAGCCTGCAGACGCGCTACGCCAGCTCGACGGGCGTGAACATGGATGAGGAGGTCGCGAACCTGCAGGTCCTCCAGCGCAACTATTCGGCTACCGCCCGCGTGATCTCGGTCATCGGGCAGATGTTCGACACTCTGACGCAGGCCGTGACATGACCATCTCCCGTGTAAGCACCTACGGCAGCTACCTGTCGATGCTGAACGGCATCAATGGGAACTCTTCGTCGCTGGCCGAGCTGCAGCAGCAGTTCAATACCGGTATCAAGTCGCAGGACCTGTCCGCCTACGGTACCCAGGCCAACCAGTTGCTGGCCCTGAAGGCCCAGTATGCCCAGCGCACGGGTTATTCCAGCGCCATCACCGCGGCCACGACCCAGGTGAACGCGACGGAGAAGGCGCTGTCGTCGATGCAGACCGTCGTGGCCAACCTGTTGAGTTCGGCCAACATACCGGCTGGCGCCGGCAGTCCCACCATCTCGGCCGTCACCTCGTCCAACAGCGGCAACCTGGGCCTGTCGGTCGACACGACCAAATCCGTGTTCAACGCCGCCGCCACCTATACGGTCAGCGCCGTCCCCTCCAATTCCGGCAAGCTCGGCAGCTATGACGTGACCGTCAGCGACGGCATGGGTGGCGTGTCGACCAAGACGCTGAACCTCAGCGCCATCCCGCCCGATGACGGCCAACAGACCTTCGAAATGACGGGTGGGCCGGGTGATGGGTCCACCATCGCGCTGGACATCAACCAGTTGAAGGGCACGGGCAGCGCCACGTTCAGCGTGGGCTTCCCGGACCTCGCCGCGCCCAAGGCGCTGTTGCAGGGCGCCCTGACACAGCTGTCCAGCCTGCTGAACACCAAGGCCGGTGACCGCTACATCTTCTCAGGCAGCCGCTACGACACGCAGCCGGTGGGCGACCTGTCGGCGACCAAGCAGGTCACCAAGATGACCTTCAAGGGCACGCTGGGCGTGGCCGGCGACACGTACGAGATGTATGTGGGCGACAAGCGCTACACCTATACCACGACGGGCAGCGAGACCAGCCCGTCCGACATCCTCAACGGCCTGGCGTCGCAGATCAACGGGCCCAACCAGACGGCCATCCTCAACGGTCAGAAGCCGAACCCGCCGGTGGTCGCTTCAGTGTCGGGCAATGTGATGACGCTGACCGGCATGGACGCGGGCTATACCTTCACCGCCCAGTCCAACGTTTACACCCAGCCCGGCTACAACAATACCGAAAGTGGCGCCGCTACGCCGGTCGCGGCCTATACGCCGGCCACGAACGACGGGCAGGACGCCATTTACGCCCAGTTCATGACCCAGCCGGCCATCGCGGCCGATCCCACCGCCGTGCCGCCGGTCACGGGACAGCAGCAGATCGACCAGGTGAACCTGAGCGGCGCCAGCGTGGACGTCGGCGATGTGTTCACCATCACCATGGGCAACCGCAATACCGTCAACGTCACCAGCGACGATGCCAATCCCGCCAACAACATCTCATACGACAAGGTGAGCGGGCCGACGACATACAGCTACGTCATGACGGCGGGCGACATCGCGGCGGCCAAGGCCGATCCGAACGGCCCCATGAACTACGTGGCCAACAAGCTGGCCGGTCTGGTTAATGCCGATCCGCAGCGCTCGGCCGATGCCGCGGTCACGGCCAACCCGCCGCTGGGTGCGCAGCTGACGCTGACCGGCACCGGGACGCAGCGCTTCGCCACCACGGCGACAGTCCAGAACAACACCAACCAGAACAGCTTCACCACCAACACGCTGGACCCGTTCCAGGACCCCAACTCGTTCAGCACCACCATCACCAGCCCGCCCAGCCTGGCGGTCTACGATACGCAGTACAGCAGCGGCGCGCAGAGCACGGCCGCCTTCGCCAGCAGCACGCTGAACGTGGACGACAACACCACCGCGACCTATGGCATCAGTTCCAACGATCCCGCCATTCAGAACCTGATCATCGGCATCAAGCAGATGCTGTCCGCGGTCAGCAACCCCGGCAACTACACGGCGATGATGAGCACCGCGCGCTCCACCCTCGTGCAGGCCCAGGGGCAGATCCGCCAACTGGACGCCAGCACAGTGAACGCGCAGAGCGTCCTGGGCACGGCGGCGTCCAACCATAAGGACGCCATGAACGACATCGAAAACCAGATCGCCAACATTCAGAACGTCGATCCGACGACTGTGGCCGCACAATTGCAAGCGGCTTTGAACCAACAGCAGGGCGCCTACACGGTCGCCGGCAAAATCGCTTCCCTTTCCCTTGTCAACTTCCTGAGCTGAGGAGACCTTGCCATGAACGCCTACACGCCTGCAGAAGCCTTCGCCGTCGCCACCGTCGCCGCCGCTCCGGTGAACGATGAGGCCCAGCGCGCCCGCCTGTTCGACCAGTTCAACGCCTATTGGGTGAACGCCGCCAGCGAGGGCGTGCCCTACGACACCATCGGCACCATGTCCGTGATGGCCTCCATCTACGGAATCCTGGCCAAGTACGGCAAGACCACCACCGCCGAATACCTGGAAATCCTGGCTGAGAGCGTGCGCTCCGGCGAGTTCTCGGTGAAGCAGGGCGCCTGATCCGACAGACGTTCTCCGACGCGTCAGGGTCCAAAAGGGACCCGCAGGAACGGACCAGGAAAAGGCCGGGCCGGTCTCCCCAAAAGGGGGAAGACCAGCCCGGCCTTCCTTGCTTTTAGGCTATGGTTTACCGGCCCCGAACTTAAGCGAAGCCTACCGGGAAGAAACGGCCGGGTTCGGGTAGCCGGTAGGAAAAAACGCCCCGGTCCCCCGCCGCCGCGGCACATCCTGCCAGGCGGTCTGACGAGCGATGTGATGGCGGCGGAGGGGCTGATTTTTCAAAATACAAGGCGATAACAATAACTTACGACGCGACCCTCCCGGAAGGACCCCGCCTGCCCAGAAAATTGTGGGTGCCGAGCCAATCTTCGCAAACTGGCATCCATCTTGCTTTCCTTCGGGTCCAGATACGCAACCGCTCTTCCTGGGAGCCAGCACCATGAGCATTTTCGGCTCGATGTCCGTCGGCATTTCTGGTTTGCAGGCGCAGTCCACCGCGCTCAGCAACATCTCCGACAACATCGCGAACGCCCAGACGACGGGCTTCAAGCGCATCGACACATCGTTCGAATCCCTGGTCATCTCGGCCAGCAACACGCAGTACCAGGCGGGCGGCGTCCAGGCCTCCCCCAACTATATCAACAGCGTGTCGGGCACCATTTCGACCTCGGACACGCCGACCAACATCGCCATCCGCGGCAACGGCTTCTTCAGCGTCAGCAAGCTGACCACGGTGAACGGCACGACCACGGCGTCGACCGAGCGCTACTATACCCGTGACGGCAGCTTCTCGCTGAACTCCACCCGCACCCTGGTCAACAATTCCGGCTTCGCGCTGAATGGCTTCGCCTATGACAGCACCACGGGCTTGTATGCCACCTCCGCCACGCCGGTGCAGGTGCAGTCGGACATTGACAGCCCGGTGCCGACCAAGCAAATCGACCTGAAGGCGAACCTGCCGACCGACCCGTCGGGCGGCATCACCCCCACCCAGATCCAGGTCTATGACAGCGCGGGTACGGCCCACAACCTGAACCTGTCCTGGCGCCAGGGGAACACGGAAGGCACCTGGCAGCTCGGCGTCACCGCCGACGGCAGCCAGGGCTCGCAGCCCATTCAGTCGCTGCTGAGCACCGGTTTCCCCGCCGCCATCACGGAAAGCAGCCTGCTGACCGGAAGGAACGACCGCGCCCAAGTGGACGACGTGACGTTCGCCACCTCGGCCGTGGCGCCGGCGGTTGGCTTCAATATCGGCGATACGTATTCGGTGGTTGTCAACGGCACCACCTACAGCCAGAGCATCACCCAGGCCAACGCCGCGCAGTTCAGCGGCATGAAGGATATCGCCCAGGCCCTTGCCGACAAGATCAACGGCGCCGACACTTCCTCCGGTGTTCTTGCGACGGTGACCACCACCGGCAACCTGCGCCTGACGGCCAAGACGGCCGGCACGCCCTTTACCCTGGACCAGAGCGTTACGGCGGGCGCCATCACCACCCACACGGCGACCGACACCCTGGTGCAGAGCGCGACGGCCACTACGCCGGAAATCCGCACCTCCACCTTCGTCGGCAACTCCATCAACATCGACGACGTTTACAGCATGACTGTGAACGGCAACACGTACTCGGTGACGGTGACGCCGGCGAACATCAATTCGCTGTCGAACATCAACGGCGTGGTGCAAAAGCTGGCGGCGCAGATCGGTGCCGGCGACCCGACGGTAACGGCCACGCCGTCCAACGGGACCATCACTGTCAAGTCGACCACCAATGGCACGCCCATCACCGTCGTGTCCTCGGCCACCGACTCGCCGGGTCTGACCAACACGGCGACCCAGTCGACCTACACCGGCAACATCACCGGTTCGAAAGAGGTCGAGAAGATCAGCCTTACCGGCCAGCCTGGTGACGTGGGGACGACCTACAGCATCACCATCCAGTCACCGCAGGCCAAGACCGTGACGCCGGTCGAGACGCTGAACGCCGGCGCGCCCACCGACTACACTTATGACTTCGCGACCCCCTATGGCGGTACGGCGCCGGCGGTGGGCCAGCTGTACACGATTTCGTTGGGGTCTTCGACCTACAACATCCAGATGACCAATTCCAATATCGCCAACTACCCCGACGTGGCGTCGGTGGTGACCGATTTGGCCGCCAAGGTCCAGGCCGACACCAACTCGCCCTTCACGGTGGTGTCGTCGGCGGGCGGCGTGTTGCAGCTGGCGACCAAGGCCAACGATGCCCAGTTGTCCACGACCCAGGTGGTGCCGCAGAGCTTCTCCCAGGCCATCAGCTATACGACTGACGGTACGGAGACCAGCCTCAGCGACATCAGCGGCAAGCTGGCGGCCAAGGTCAATGCCATCTCCGGTATTCCGGTACAGGCGACCTCGTCGGGTGGCACCATCACCCTGACCGGCAACACCGATGCCTCCGCCTTCTACACCAGCATTCCCGGCGGCTCGACCGCGTCCACACCGGGCGTGGTCGTCGGTAAGACGCCGGGTCATATCAGCCTGACCTTCGGCGGCACCTTGTCCGACGGCACCACGGCGGCGGCGGGCACGCTGAGCCACATGGATACCGCGTCCATCGGCACCGGCAACGCTACCGTCAGCGCCGACCAGAGCGCCAACTCCTCGGCTCAGGTGGGCTTCGACTTCGACTTCGGCTACGGCCTGCAGCACATCGTGTTGAACCTGGGCAACTTCGGCGAGTCCTCCGGTCTGACCCAGTTCGACGGCACCAACATCAACGTCACCTCCAAGGTTCAGGACGGCAGCCCGGCCGGTACCTTCAAGGATGTGCAGATCAACGCCGACGGCACTGTGCTGGCCAACTACGACAACGGCCGCCAGCGCACCATCGCCAAGGTTCCGATCGTGCTGTTCAACAACCCGGACGCCCTGTCGCGCTCCACCGGCAACGTCTTCACCGAGACGGTGGACAGCGGCAAGGCCCGCTTCAACGATACAGGCGTGAACGGTGCCGGCGACATCGCCTCCAGCAGCCTGGAAGGCTCCAACGTCGACATCGCGTCGGAATTCACCCAGCTGATCGTGGCGCAGCGGTCCTACACCGCCAACACCAAGGTCATCACCACCGCCGACGACCTGCTGCAGGACACCATCAACCTGAAGCGGTAAGGCGTAGCGTCCTGACGGCCCGGGCGTGGCAGATTGCCGCTGTCCGGGGCCCGAAGGGCAGACGCATCAGGTGGTTAGGTAGAGCCGTCCCGCGTCCTCGGCAGGATGCGGGCGGCTTTGTCTTGCGCCGGCGGACGGTTGGTGCTGAAGTATTTGCATTATTAAGACTAATGCGACCGCTTCGGCATGTCCGCCCTTGGTGGCATTTCCGCGTCGCCCGTTTGGGCGCGCGCCCTGACGGGCCCAACCCCCGCCGTCGCCGCGGTGGGGCCGGGGGCAGCTGTCCCCGCCGCGGGCCCGTCCGGACAGGCGCTCAACCCCTACAGTGTCCGGGGCCAGGCTCAGGCCAAGCAGTCCGGCGGCGCCCAGGCGGCCGGCAACGGCACGGCCAGCGACGGCACCAAGCTGAGCGATGCCCAGCAGCAGCAGGTTGACAAGCTCAAGACCGTGGACCGGGCGGTGCGGGCGCATGAGGCGGCGCACAAGGCGGCGGGCGGGCCCTATGCGGGATCAGAGTCCTTCACCTTCACCACCGGCCCTGATGGACAGCACTATGCCACGGCGGGTGAGGTTGCCATCGACATCGGCTCGATCCAGGGCGACCCCCAGGCCACCATCACCAAGCTGGAAACGGTGCGCCGCGCCGCCCTGGCGCCGGCTGACCCCTCCGGTCAGGACCGCGCCGTGGCTGCCCAGGCCCAGGCCGGCATTGTCGCCGCCCAGGGGGAGGAGGCTAAGCAGAAAACGCAAGCCGATGGCGGCACGCCCAATAGCGGGACGGCCAATGGCGACGCGGCTGCCAGCGGTGGCGCTTCGGATTCCGGCCGTTCAGCCGGTGCGGAGGCGGGACGGGTGGGGACCGGCGGCGTCACCATTCGGCAGGGGGCCGCCGCCTACCGGAAAAGCCAGGGCGCGCTGGACGCCAGCATTGTGCAAGCCGCCCAGGCCGCCGCCGCCCAGCCCCTGGCGCTGATCGCCTGAAACGCGAACGGCCAGCGACGGGTGTCGCTGGCCGTTTGTCGGAAACGAGCGGTCTTACTTGGCGTCGCTGTACCGCAGGGCGCAGATCTTGGTCGCCATGTCCGCCATGACGGCACCGCCCTCATTCTTGGCGAGCGTGGCGGCGTCGGCGCACTTGTGCTGATCGATCAGGCTGTCCACCCGCTGAGCCACATTGGTCAGGCGCGCCTTGGTCGCGGCGGTCATGCCCTTGGGCTCCACGATTGGCGGATGACCGTAGGGCGTGGAGGCGTCATAACTGAAAGCCGGGTTGACGGCGGCGAGGCCCCCACCGGGGCTCCAGTAGGGAGTGGCGGCACCCGTGGTCGCCGCGGCGGAGGCGGCGCCGGCCAAAATGATAAAGGTCGCCGCCAGCGCGCCGGTCATCGTCTTCATACCAATCTCCCGCCGCTATGATGAAATCTTTCCCCAGGGTGTGCCGATTGCAACCCTTAGGGTGTGTTTATCATCACACCTTTGCCAGGAATTCCAAATTAAAAAGCCGGCCATCATCGATGGCCGGCTTTTTGGCGTTCCTGCAGGCGGAAAGGCCTGTTCAGGCAAACAGATCCATCATGCTGCCCATCAGCTTCTGCGTGCCCGTCTGGCCGATGGTCCAATTCTTCATGGTGGTGATCTGGTCGCTCAGGGCACCGGAGATCGCGGCGGCGCTGGAGGAGATCGCCGCGGTGGAGGAGGCGGCCTTGATCGTCGTGGTGTAATCCTTGGAATAGTCGCCCGCGGCGACCTGGACACCGTAGTTCACCTTCTGGGTCAGCTTGACGCCCGTGGCGCGCGATATCTTCAGCACATAGGTGCCCGAGTCCAGCGACTGCTGGCCGTTGACCATGGCGTTGTAGGCGTCATACGCCTTGCCGGATTTGCTGTCGCTATCCGCCATGACGACGCCGGTCTTGGTCATGACCTGGACCCGTGTCTGATCCAGGTTCAATTGCCCCAGGTTGATGGCGCCTTTACGGGATAGCTTGAAGCTGAGGTAATCGGCCTGGTCCCCGGCGGCAAGGCTACCGAAGGCGTTCACGCGCGTCTGCCCCTTGATCACCGTGCCGATGTCGGTGGCCGAGGCGACGGTGTTGTATTGCGACTTCGACACCGACTTGGTGAAGTCCTGGGGCGTGCCGATGGCATTGGACGTTTGAGCCGAGCCCTGGGCGGCGATGGCATCATTCTGGGCCGCCAACTGCGACTGGATCTGCGCGAGCTGCGCAAACACCGAGGCGTTCGAGCTGGAGCCGGCCGAGGCTGCGGTTGATGCGACGTTGCTCACGGGAACGATCCCCATTGCCGGTTCCCGCGCCCACGCGGGAGAAAGTGGTCCTAACTACCTTGCGGTAGTCTGCGGAATGAAAGCATAAAATGCAAGATATTTGCGACGATAACCTTCGCGGTGTCTCATTTTCAGCGCCCGCTTTGGCGCCGCCGACCGTTTAGATCGATATGTTGAACTTGCCCATACCACCCGCCGCCACGCCAGGGGCCATGCCGGGACGCTGCGCCCCAGGGCCGGCGGCCGGGGGGGCCATCATGGGCGCGCGCGGGGCCGTTCCGGCCGGCGCGGGGGCCGGCGGGGCCGCGGTTGCGTCGGTGGGGCGCTGTGACAGGCCGGCGGCGATGTTGCGGTTGATGTCGATCAGCGAGTGCAGCTTGGTGACGTCCAGGTCGCCCAGCCGTTCGAAGGTCTGGCGGTCGACGATCAGGGACAACACCAGGATCTTCTCACGCAAATCCTTGGGCAGGGGGCAGTCCGGCTCCGCCATCGAGGATTGGAAGATGGTCCACAGGCGCTGGTTCAGGGACAAGGCCTGGCGCAGGGGTTCGGGGTTCTCGGGCGTTTGCGCCGCCAGCATCAGCCGGCGCGCAGCTTCCGTCAGGCCCCAGGCTTCGATGTCGCGGGGATTGTCCGACGCGGGACGGTTGGTATATCCGGCCGAAGGCTTCATCAGATCACGTGATCCCTGGCTAACTCGTTTCCGGGTGGCGGGTCCGCGACACCGTCCGGCGTGCCGACCTGGGGGTATTCCCGCAGGCTGGTTAACGACGGACGGGACGGTGCCGATGCCGCCCTCTACCTTCACCGGAAGGGTCCCATCCTCTAGGGGACGCCTACCGGGCCCTCTTATTCCCGACCGCCTAGCGGGCGGTTCCACATCACCGGCTACCTCTTTGTGGCTACCCTAGGTGGGGCTATGCGCACGCGGCGTATGCCAATAATGCCGACTTGCAAGTATCCCATACTCATTTAGGACCAGCAACCCGGCAACAAATGCCGGCCTGCGCCCCTTCTCGGGCCCTGCACCTGCCAGCGTTGCAAGGGGTGGGCCAGGAATGGGGCGGCAGCCGCTGCGGGTCCGCGAGGACGTGTTTAAGGTAAAAAGGTAAAGATATTTTGAAGCCCGCGCCGGGAGAATGGGCAGCGGCTCAAGGCGTGCCGTAGGCTTCCACGATGGGAATGCGCGCCGCGCGCCAGGCTGGGAACACACCGCCCACCAAGCCCACCACCAGGGCCAGGATGATGCCCTGCACAGCCACCGCTGGTGTCAGGTGGAAGGTGAAGACGATCTGGGAGAAGCTGGCGCCCGACAAGGTGGAGCCTGTCAGCCCGTCGAACAGCACCCAGGTGACCAGCGTGCCGACGATACCGCCCACCAGGGCCAGCACCAGGCTTTCCAGCAGGGTCCCGATGAAAGAGGATGTGCCACTGAAGCCAATGCAGCGCAGGGTGGCGATCTCCTGCGCGCGGGCCGCCACCGAGCTGTACATTGTGTTCAGGGCACCGGCCAGGGCGCCGAAGGCCATGGCGATGGCCAGCGGCCACCCAAGTTTCTGAATGAGGTCGGAGGTGCGGCTGGCCTGCTGCGCGTAGTAGTCGGCCTCCGTCGTCACGTCCAGCTTCAGCTGCGGGTCGTTGGCGGCATAGTCCGACAGGGCCTTCAGGGCGTCGGGCCCAGTCAGGCGGGCGCGGATGGACTGGAAGACGTTCTGACGGTGGAACAGATCCTGCACCTCGGGCGTGTCGGCCCATAGTTCGGATTCAAAGACGCTGCCGCCCAATTCGAAGGCGCCCACCACCAGCCAATTGCTGTTGCCGAGCTTGACGGTGTCCCCGACGTTCAGGCCCGCGAAATCCTTCTGCAGGGCCCGGCCCACCATCAGCTCATTGGTGCCCGGCTTGAACGCCCGGCCTTCCACGATCTTCAGGCCGGGGCGAACGGCGATGCCGGCGGGTCCCAGGCCGCGCAGGGTGAGGTTGGAGCGGGGGGCCTTCTTCAGGTTGCCGTCGGCCGGTACGGCGGTCTTCTTGACGCCATCGACGATGACGTAGAGTTCGGGCGACACCAGGGGCTTGCCGTCCGCGTCCTTCATGACGCCCGGCGCTTCCTCGATCAGACGCGCCTGGTCGCGGGTGACGCCGCTGTTCAGCTCCGCCTGCGATCCCGCCCGCATCAGGATGGCCATGTCCTTGGTGCCCGTGCCACGCAGGGTCTGCTGGAAACCCGCCGCCATGGCCAGGAAGGCCAGCAGCACGGTCACCACCAGCCCCACCGCCACCACCGTGGAGAAGGAGGCCCAGAAGCGTTGCGGGATGCTTTTGATGCCGATGGTGGTGACCACCGCGATCTCGTTGAACACACGCATCACGTTGTTTCCTTCCGAGGGCGGGTCACAGGCGCCCGAGGGCGGTGACGATGTTCAGGCGCAGCGCGTTCCAGGCCGGCAGGAAGCCGGTCACCACCCCGAGAAGCAGCATGAAGGCCACACCCAGGCCGGCGACGGGCAGAGTGAGCGCCAATCCCGGGATGGCGCCCGACGCGGCCTTGGACAGCACTGTCACCAGCAAGCCGGCCACCAAGAGCCCCGGCACGCCGCCCAGCAGGGACAGCAGCACGGATTCCCCCAGCACCTGGCGCCAGATGCGCCACGACGGGAAGCCGAGGGTCTTCAGCACGGCAATCTCCTTGGTGCGCTCGCGCACCGCCATCACCATGGTGTTGCCCACGATCATCAGGATGGTGGCGAGGGCAGCCCCCACCACCAGGGTGATGATCAGGGCGATGTTGCCCAACTGGGCCAGAAAGGCCTTGCCGAACGCCTTTTCCGACTGGGTGTTGGTCTCCGCCGTGGAGTTGGCGAACATGTCGTCGATGGTGGCGGCCACCTTGTCATTCACCGCGGCGCTGTCCGTCTCCAGGGTGATCCAGCCGACCGTATCCTTGCCGAACGTCTTGCTTTCGTTGAAGTTCTCGTACTGGAAGATGATGAAGCTGGTGTTGAAGGATTCCTTCGCCGCATAGGCGATGCCGGCCACGGTCAGCTCCCAGGTGTGGCTGCCGTCGGCCTTGTTGGTGAAGATGTTGGAATTGATGGGAATGCGGTCGCCCACCTTCCAGCCGTACTTCGTGGCGATGGCCTCGCCCACCACCATGCTGGTGCGGTCGTGGATGAAGGTGTCGCGCTGCGCGGGATCGATGCGCAGGTCGTCGCGATAAATCCGCAGATAGCTTTCGGGATCGACGGCAAAGGTGCCGATCTGGTTGCGCGCGTCCTGGTAATAGCCGCCGAACCAGTTGGCAAAGGTGATGTTCTTTACGCCTTTGATGGCCGCGATCTTGCCGACATAGGCATAGGGCAGGGGCTGGATGAAGGTGATCTTGTTCACCACCACCAGCCGGTTGTCGGCCGACGAATCCACGCCATGCTCGAAGGCGTAGTTGATGCTGCCCAGCACGCCATAGATGACGAAGGCCACGAAGATGGCCAGCATCATCAGGAAGGTGCGCAGCTTGCGGCGGAACAGGTTGCGCCAAAGCAGGTAAAGGTCGCTCATGCCACCAGCTCCCGCTCGGTGAAGCGGCCCTTGTCCAGGTGTAGGGTGCGGCGGGCGTACTTGGCCGCCTCCGGATCGTGGGTGACCATGACGATGGTCTTGCCCATCTCCTGGTTCAGCAGCCGCAGCATGGCGAGGATCTCATCCGCCGTGGTGCGGTCCAGGTCGCCCGTGGGCTCGTCGCACAGCAGCAGCTTCGGGTCGGAGATCAGGGCGCGGGCGATGGCCACGCGCTGCTGCTGGCCGCCCGACATTTCCCGCGGGTAATGATCCGCCCGCTCCGCCAAGCCCACCAAGCTCAAGGCCGCCTCCACCCGTCGCTTGCGCTCTGCCCGGCTGAACGAGGTGAGCAGCAGGGGCAATTCAACGTTCCGCGCCGCCGACAGCGTGGGCATCAGGTTGTAGAACTGGAAGATGAAGCCGACATTGTGGGCGCGCCAGCGGGCCAACTGCCCCTCCGTCAGCGTGTCCACGCGACCGCCGTCGAAGGTGATGCTGCCCTCCGTCGGCTGGTCGATGCCGCCCAGCAGGTTCAGCAGCGTGGTCTTGCCCGAGCCGCTGGGCCCCATCACCGCCACGAAGTCGCCGGCGGGGATGCTGAGGCCCAGATGGTCGAAGATGGTGATGGTGTCCTTGCCCTTCACGAACCGCTTGGAAACGTCCTGCAGGTGAATCAGCGTCTGGCCCGTCATGGCCTCAGGCTCCCGATTGTGGTCGTGGGACGATGGGATGGGGTGGGCTGGGTGGCCGGATCAGCCGCCCTTGCCCTCATTCAGGAAGGTCACCTTGGCCGCCATGTTGGGCAGGATGCGGGGATCCTTGACCGCGATGGTCACGCGCACCTTGATGGTGGCCTTTTCCCGGCTGGCGGTGGGGATGATGGCCAGGACCGAGGCTGGCACCTTCCAGTCCGGGTAGGCGTCCAGCGTTGCCTCCACCTTCTGGCCGGGGCGGACGCGGGCGATGTTGGCCTCGTTCACCTCCACCTCGAATTCCAGGCTGTCCATGTCCACCAGGGTGCAGATGCCCGTGCGGGTGAACCCGCCGGACGACATGGGGGAAATGATTTCGCCCGGCTGGGCATTTTTTTCCGTGACCATGCCGGTGAAGGGCGCGCGGACCTGATAGCGGTCCACCATCTCCGCGTCATAGGCGACGGTGGCGCGGGCGGCGTTCACGTCGGCCTTGGACTTCACCAGTTGGGCGCGCAACGAGGCGGCGCGGGCGTCCGCCTTGATCAGGTCCGCCTCGCTGGAGAACTGGCGGCCGGTGAGGGCGCGCGTGCGTTCCAGCGTCTTTTCCGCGTCCACCAGATCCGCCTGGTTGGCGACCACAGCGGCCTCGGCCGAGGCCTGGCGGGCCCGGGCCAGATCCAGGTCGCTGCGGGCCAGAACGTCGTCCAGCGTGGCCAGCACCTGGCCCTTCTGCACCAGCATGCCTTCCTGCACCAGGACCTCGCGCACCCGGCCGGTAACGTCGGCGGAAACCGTGGCCACCCGTCGCGCCACGACATAGCCGGAACCAATGAGATTGCCGCTGCGCACCTCGGAGACCGGGGCGGCGGGCGTTGGCTGGGCCGGGCTGGCGGAGGTGCCGGGCGCAGGCTTGGCGGAAATGGTCGCCGGCGCCGGATCGGCGCCGGCGACGCGGTTGAGCAGGCCGGCGGACCAGGCAACCGCCACGGCGACCGCTACGACGGCCGCGCCAGCACCCAGGCCCAGGAGAAGGCCCCGCCCGCCGCCGCCTTGCCGCGCCGGTGGCGGCGCCGTCCGATCAATGGCGATGGACCGCAAAAGCTCCGCTTTGTCCCGCTGCACCTTGGCCCCCCGACTGGCACAATCCCCAACGGCATCATAGCGCGCCAGGCACGCTGCCGCACCACAAATGGTTGATCTGAAAGGCGGGCTGCACGCGAGGGCCACTTCGGAAGGGCCGAAGGGGGCCAAAAATGGCGAAGGGCCGGCGGATCGCTCCGGCCGGCCCTTTATTCAGGAACAAGCGCCCGCCGTCAGATGGCGGCGCCGTCCACCAGGTCGGCATCCTCATCGAAGCGGGACAGCAGCGTGAAGATGTGGTTGGCCGCCTGCTCGGCGGTCATGGCCTGGGTGTCGATGCGCACGTCGGGCGACTCCGGCGGCTCATAAGGGCTGTCGATGCCGGTGAAGTTCGGGATCTTGCCGGCGCGCGCCTTGGCGTACAGGCCCTTCACATCCCGGCCCTCGGCCACCGCCAGGGGCGTATCCACGAACACTTCCAGGAACTCGCCCGGGCCCAGCAGCTCGCGGGCCATGCGCCGTTCCGCGCGGTAGGGGGAGATGAAGGAGACCAGGACGATCAGGCCGGCGTCGACCATCAGCTTGGACACCTCGGCCACGCGGCGGATGTTCTCCACCCGATCGGCGTCGGTGAAGCCCAGGTCGCGGTTCAGGCCGTGGCGGACATTGTCGCCGTCCAGCAGCATGGTATGGCGGCCATGGGCGTGCAGCTTCTTTTCCACCAAGTTGGCGATGGTGGACTTGCCAGCGCCCGACAGGCCGGTGAACCACAGCACGCGCGGACGCTGGCCCTTCATCTGCGAGCGGGCGCGCCTGTCCACGTCCAGCACCTGCCAGGGCACGGTGCGCACGATGGCGGACCGGATGAGGCCGGCGGCCACCGTCTCGTTGGTCAGGCGGTCGATGAGGATGAAACCGCCTGTGTCGCGGTTGTTGCGATAGACGTCGAAGGCGATGGCCTGGTCCAGGCTCAAGGTCGCCAGCCCCACCTCGTTCAGGCCCAGCGTCTTGGTGGCCAGCTGTTCCAGGGTATTGACGTTGATCTTGTGCTTCAGCGTCGCCACGGTGGCCGGCACCGACTTGGTGCCCAGCTTCAGGATGTAGGGGCGGCCGGGCAGCAGCGGCGCCTCCGACATCCAGACCAGCGTCGCCTCCATCTGGTCGGCCGCCTCGGCGGCCTCATCCAGGGTGGAGAGGATGTCGCCGCGGCTGATGTCGATTTCGTCCGTCAGGGTGAGGGTGACGGATTGGCCGGCCACGGCCAAGGGCAGGTCGCCGTCATGGGTGACGATGCGGGCCACCCGGCTTTCCTGGCCCGAGGGCAGGACGCGGATGCGGTCGCCCGGGCGCACCGTGCCGGCGGCGATGGTGCCGGCATAGCCACGGAAGTCCAGGTTGGGTCGGTTCACCCATTGCACCGGCAGGCGGAACGGCTGGCTGGCGCGCAGGTCCGCGACCTCGACCGTCTCCAGATGCCCGATCAGGGTGGGACCCTGGTACCAAGGCATGGCGTCGGTCAGGGTAGTGACATTGTCGCCCTTCAGCGCCGACAGCGGGATGGCCTGGATGTCGGTCAGGTCCAGCTGGCGGGCGAAGGCGCGGTATTCCGCGACCACGCGGTCGAAGACGGCCTGGTCATAGCCCATCAGGTCCATCTTGTTGACGGCCAGCACGATCTTCCGGATGCCCAGCAGGGAGACCAGGAAGCTGTGGCGCCGCGTCTGGGGCAGCACGCCCTTGCGCGCGTCGATCAGGATGATGGCGAGGTCGGCGGTGGACGCGCCGGTGACCATGTTGCGCGTGTACTGCTCATGTCCGGGCGTGTCGGCCACGATGAACTTGCGCCGGTCGGTGTTGAAGAAGCGGTAGGCGACGTCGATGGTGATGCCCTGCTCCCGCTCCGCCGACAAGCCGTCGACCAGCAGGGCGAAGTCCAGGTCGCCGCCCTGGGTGCCGACCTTGCGGCTGTCGGCCTCCAAGGTCGCCAACTGGTCCTCGAACAGCATCTTGCTGTCGTACAGCAGGCGGCCGATCAGGGTGCTCTTGCCGTCGTCGACGCTGCCGCAGGTGATGAAGCGCAGCAGGCTCTTGGACTGCTGGGCCGCGAGGTAGCGCTCGATCTCGGACACGCCTGGCTCCGGCGTCTCGGGCAGGGGGGTATCGGGGGCCATCAGAAGTACCCTTCCTGCTTCTTCTGTTCCATGGAGGCGCCGCCGTCGCGGTCGATCACGCGGCCCTGGCGCTCCGACGTGCGGGCCAGCAGCATCTCGCGGATGATGGCGGGCAGGCTGTCGGCGTCGCTGTCGATGGCGCCGGTCAGCGGGTAGCAGCCCAGGGTGCGGAAGCGCACGCGGCGCATCTGCGGCGTCTCGCCGGGCTTCATGGGCAGGCGGTCGTCATCAACCATGATCAGGGCGCCGTCACGCTCCACCACCGGGCGTTCGGCGGCGAAATACAGCGGCACGATGGGGATGTTTTCCAGGTAGATGTATTCCCAGATGTCCAGCTCGGTCCAGTTGGACAGGGGGAAAACGCGGATGCTTTCGCCCTTGTTCTTGCGCGCGTTGTACAGCTGCCAGAGTTCTGGGCGCTGGTTCTTGGGGTCCCAGCGGTGCTGCTCATTGCGGAAACTGAAGATGCGCTCCTTGGCGCGGCTCTTCTCTTCGTCGCGGCGAGCACCGCCGAACGCGGCATCGAAGCCGTAACGGTCCAGCGCCTGTTTCAGCGCTTCCGTCTTCATCACCTGGGTATGGATGGCGGAGCCGTGGGTGAAGGGGCCGATGCCGCGCGCCAGGCCTTCCGGGTTGGTGTACACCAGCAGGTCCAGGCCCAGATCCACCGCCCGCTGGTCGCGGAAGGCGATCATCTCGCGGAACTTCCAGGTGGTATCCACGTGCAGCAAGGGAAAGGGCGGCTTGGCCGGATAGAAGGCTTTCATCGCCAGGTGCAGCATCACCGCGCTGTCCTTGCCGATGGAATAGAGCATGACCGGGTTCTGTGTTTCGGCCACCACCTCCCGCAGGATGTGGATGCTTTCAGCCTCAAGCCGCTGGAGATGGGTCAGCCGGGGGGCCGAAAGGGGGCCGGCAAGCGATACGGGAAGGGGGGAGGGGGGCTGTATGATGCTGTCCAACACTGCCGCGTCTTTCACGTCAATCACTCTGTCCGTCACGCCTAGGCCGCCGTCTTATACGGCTAACAGTCTAATCCGCCTGCGGTTGCACGCCAACGGACACGCTGCTGGTCGGCTGATTCCTCAATACCCTGTCAACAGACGTATAAAGGAAACTTTCACAGCGGGCATTGCGATTATGGAATTGCTGTGAGGGCGAAAAATACTTGGATGAACGGGTAATAAATAACACACTAACAGTGTATTTTTCGTTAACGGTCGAAGGCGGGCATAACTCCTAGGAAAACCTGGGTTACGGCCGGCCCGCTCAGTCCGCCGTTTCCAGGAAGCGTCGCCCCAGGGCCCGCCAAGATTGAGGCCCTATGGTGCCGATCAGGTCTCCCAGGGCCCGGGCGCGATCGGTGTCGCCGGCATCGCAGGCGGACTGAAGCTGGCGTGCGGCCTCCTCCAGCCGTCTTAATCCACAATTTCCCGCCGTAGAAATAAGGTCATGGGCCTGTTGCCCCAACGTGTGCAGGTCGGTCCTGTCACCCGCGGCCGCAAGGCTTGCCACCCTGTCCACCCGGGTCGCACCGTTGCCGATGAAATCGCGCACCAGCCGGTCAAAGGCGCCGGGGCCTGCCACCGGTTGCAGGCGGCCCAGGACCCCTTCTTCCAGCAGTGGCAGATCAGTCATGGCGTTCGCTGCCGGCATTGGTTCCGGCACTGCGAGAGGCTCGGGAGTGGGGGCTTCCAGCCGTGTGGCGGCGGAGACTCCGGCGCGGGACCAGTCATCGACCACCTGCAGGATCTGCTGTTGGCGGAAGGGCTTGTAGACGCAATCGTCCATGCCGGCGGCGGCGTAGTCGGCGCTCATCCCGGCCATGGCATTGGCGGTCATGGCCAGGATGGGGGTGCGGGCGCGGCCTTCCGCCGCCTCCGCCGCCCGGATGCGGCGCGTGGCCTCCATACCGTCCATCACCGGCATCTGCACGTCCATGAGCACGATGTCGTAGCGCTCCCGGGCGCAGGCCGCCACCGCCTGCGCGCCGTCCTCCACCACCGTGACCATGTAACCGGCCTTGCGCAGCATCAGGCTCGCCACCGCCTGGTTGGTGGGGTTGTCTTCCACCACCAGCACGCGGCGGCCCTGGCCGCCCGGCGCCGTTTCCGCCGCCGCCGGCCGGGGCGCGCAGGGCGGTACCAGGCAGCCGAAGGCGCGCGCCACAGCCTCGTTCAGGGACAGGCGGCGCACGGGCTTAGCCAGCATGGCGTCGTAGCGGGTGTCGACCGCTGGCTGGTCCGGTTCGATGGAACTGACCAGGATGATGCGCAGGTTCTGGAATCGGGCGTCGGCGCGTACCCTGGCCACCACCTCGGGCCCATTGAGGCCCGGCATGCGGTTGTCGATCAGCAGGATGTCATAAGGGTCGTCGCCACCCGCCGCCGACCACAGCCGCGCCAGCGCGGTTTCCCCGTCCGGCGCCTCATCCACGCGCAGGCCCAGGTCGAAGCTGAGGTTGTGGGTCAGGATCAGGCGGTTCATGGCCAGGTCGTCGACCACCAGGGCGTGCCGGCCGCGCACGCTTTCCAGCGAGGGCAGGGGCGCGTCGGCCGGCTCCGCCGGGGCCAGGGGTAATTCGAACCAGAACAGGGACCCTTGGCCCGGCGTGCTCTCCACCCCGATGTCACCCCCCATCAGCTCCACCAGCTGCTTGCAGATCGCTAGGCCCAGGCCGGTGCCGCCGAAGCGCCGGGTGACGCTGGCGTCTGCCTGAGTGAATTTCTGAAACAGGCGCTGGGCCTGCTCGTCGCTGAGGCCGATGCCGGTGTCCTGCACGGCGAAGCGCAGGCGCCGCGTACCGGGCGCGGTGCCGGCCAGGCAGGTGACGATGACGCTGACCCAGCCGCGGTCGGTGAACTTGACCGCGTTGCCGGCGAGGTTCAGCAGCAGCTGCCGCAGGCGGGTGGGATCGCCGCGCCAGTGCCGCCGCGCCTCTTCCACCACCAACACGCCCAGCTCGATACCCTTGTCGCGGGCGCGGGGCGCCAGGATGGCGGCCACTCCCTCTACCAGATCGCCCAGATCGAAGGACAGGTTCTCCAGGTCGACCTTGCCCGCCTCGAGCTTGGAGATGTCCAGGATATCGTTGATGACGCCCAGCAGGGCATCGGCGCTGTCGCGAATGGTTTCGGCGTAACCACGCTGTTCGGGGGTGAGGCCGCTGGTGTCCAGCAGCAGCTGCACCATGCCCACCACGCCGTTCATGGGCGTGCGCACCTCATGGCTCATATTGGCCAGGAAGTCGTTCTTGGCGCGGTTGGCCTCTTCCGCCCGCCGCTTTTCCGCGGCCAGGGCGCGGGCGCTCTCGCGCGTTGCCGTCACGTCCCAGTTCACGCCCACGATCTTGATGGCCTGGCCCTGGGCGTCGCGCTCCACCAAGCCGTTGGTCTTGATGTGACGGATGGCGCCATCGGGCAGGCGGATGCGGAACTCCGTATCTAGGGGCACTTCGCCACGTACGGCCGCCTGCACCTCCGCCTGCATGCGGCCCAGATCCTCGGCATGGCAGCGGGACTGCCAGGTGGCGAAGGTCAGAGGCCGTGGTGTGTCGGGATCGACGCCGTACATCTGGAACATGCGTTCGTCCCAGACCAGTTCCTGCGTCGCCAGATCGAATTCCCAGACGCCGATGCCGCCGGCCTGCGTCGCCAGGGTCAGGCGTTTGCCGGCGGCCATCAGCTTGGTGTTGATGGCGCTCAATTCCCGTGTCATGCCCTCGGCGATCGCCGTGGCGCGGGCGCGAACCAGGTGCAAATTGGCGGTCAATGCCGCCAGCATAAGCGAAATAAAGGCCAGGCTGGCGGCGGCCAGCGCGGCGCCCGCTTGGCCGGCGGTGGCGAAGCTGGCCGCCCGCGACCAGGCCAAGGTCAAGGCGTGACCGCCCTCATCCACGCGGCTCACCTGGTCCGGAGCACCCAGGCCCGAGGCTTTCAGGCCCACCCGCGCGGCCAGCCGGCCCCCCAAGGTGTCGGGTGTGATCTTGCGGTACAGCAGGGCGTCGGGCCGCGTCTCGCCGCCGTCGTAAACGGCGACGTTGACCTCGTCCACCATGTCGCGCAGCGCTTCGCGGAAGAACACCTCCGAAATAAAGGGGGCGAAGATCCAGCACTGCAGGGCGTGGCGGCGCTGCGCCACCGTATCCAGCGGCTTGCCGCGCGTGTAGACGGGAATGAAATAAAGGAAGCCCGCGCGCCGCTGCGCATCCTGCACCAGGATGATGCGCTTGGTCATGGCGGGCTGGCCGGTATCGCGGGCGCGAAAGGCGGCGTCGCGGCGGTTGGCCTCCGTCGCCACGTTCAGCCCCAGGGCGGCCGCGTTGGCGTCCGCGGGCTCGATATAGGTGATGACGTCGTATTCCAGTGCGTCGGCGAAGTCGTCCAGCACCGGTTCGGTGGAGGCGGCGCGCAGCCTGAAGTCAGGCGCGCCATCGGCCCGGACATGCGCCAGGAAGGCCTCCAGCCCATCGGTGGGCACGGGATAGACGACGCCGATGCCGTTGATGCCGGGATAGCGGCCGTCGATGTTGATGGTGCTGGCGAACGCCCGCCACTGATCGCGGCCCACGGGCAGGCCGGTGGCGTATAGGGCGGCGCCGGACTCCAGCGCGTTGGAATAGACCAGCAGGCGTTCGTGGATGCGCGCCATGGCATTGTCCACGATCTTGCCCAGGTGGGCCTCATCGCGGGAGCGGGCGATGTCCGTCCGGTCCAGGAAGACGCCGGCGGCCACCAGGCAGCCCACCAGGAAGACGACGGATCCCAAGCGCGCCGACTGCGGGGGAATGTCGGAGAAGACGATGGCGGTCAGGGCGAACGTCGCCAGCATGGCCTGCATGTTCAGCAAGCTTTCGTTCAGGGTGGCATCCATGAACGGGCCGATGCCGGCGGCCGTGCCCAGCACATAGACCGTGGCCGCCGCCAACACCACCAGGTGGGCCGCCGCCGGGCCGTAACGGCGGGCGGCCAGCAGGATGGCGGGATACAGCAGGAAGATGCCCAGCGCCGCGGCCGAGCCCAGCAGCGTCCGCGCCACGGGCAGGAAGGGCAGGGTCAGGGCCGCCAACGTCAGCCCCAGCACCGGCATCAGGCCACTGAACAGCGTGGCCCACAAGTGGGCGGGGCGGTAGTCGGCGGCCTTGGCTTCCCGCAGGGCCACCAGCAAGGCGGTGACGATCAGGATGCCCAGCGCATCGCCCGTCCACCAGGTGATCCAGATGGCGCCCAGGTTAACGTCCCAGGACAGGTTGCCCGCCACCAGCAAGGCGCTCACGCCGACGGTGGCGCTGCAGACGGGCGCCACGATGGCGGCCAGGCCATGGGCGGCGGCGCGGGATACCTGCAGCCTTTCCTTGTCGATGCCGTCGATGCGCGTGAACAGCAGGGCGCCCAGCATCGCCTCGCCCGTGTTGCCCAGCGCGATGAAGGCCGCTGTCAGCGGCCCCACGCCCGGGGTGAGCAGGTTGGCGATGAAGGCGCCGATGAGGACGAAGGGCCAGGCGCCCCGGCCGAAGATCAGCAGGCCCGCGACGGCCAGGCCGGAGGCGGGCCACACCGGGCTGGCGCTCTCGCTCAGGCTGGCCAGGGCCAGGCCCAGGCGTGCCGTGCCCAGATATGCCGCCGCCAGGAGCAGGACCTTGAACGAAGTCGCCAGGGCGTGCCCCGGGAGTGGACGCATGACGCCGCCTGTCTTCACGTGCGCGCCCTTGCCCGCACCCCTCACATCCGACAAGTCTACCGGCATGGGCCGGGTGATAGAAGCCGTGCAATCGGGGAGCGAAAAAATAAGCCGGGCGTGTGCCGCCCGGCTTTAAAACATGGGTTCGGCGGATTATTGCGCCTAGTTGGCGGGCACCACCGGCAGGTCGATGAAGCTGGCCTGCGCGCCCTGATGGAAGACGCGCTGCGTCGCCTTGCGATAGTCGCCGGGCTTGGCCAGGAAGATGTTGTCCACGAAGGTCTGCGGGTTGCGGTCGTACAGCGGGAACCAGCTGGACTGCACCTGCACCATGATGCGGTGGCCGGGCAGGAAGACGTGGTTGGCGTTGGGCAGCTCAAAGCGATAGCGCTGCACCTTGTCCGCCGGGATGGCGGTGGGGTGTTCCAGGCTGTCCCGGTAGCGGCCGCGGAAGATGTCCATGCCCACGGCCAGCTGATAGCCGCCCATCTCCGGCTGCGATGGCACCTCGTCGGGATAGACGTCGATCAGCTTCACCACCCAGTCGCTGTCGGTGCCGGAGGTGGAGGCGTAGAGGTTCACCACTGGCGCGCCACTGATCTTCATCGGCGCGGTCAGCACTTCGCTGGTGTAGACCAGCACGTCGGTGCGGTCGGCCACGGCCCGCTGGTCGGTGACCAGCCAGCGCTTCCAGGCGTCGCCATCGCCGAAGCGCACGGGACGCGGCACATAGGGCACAGGCTTGGCCGGGTCCGAGACGTACTCGTCATAGGCGGGGCCGCCCTTGGCCGGGGCCGTGAAGCCCAGGCCGCCGTTAGCCTGCAGGTACAGGGGCTTGGGCGTGGCGGCGCAGCCGGTGGCGCAGGAGGTCGGCCATTTCTGCAGGCGGCGCCAGACGTTGGTGCCGCTTTCGAACACCAGCACCGGCGGTGTGTCGGCCTTGGGCGCGCCGTCCTTCAGGTGTTCATCCAGGAAGGGCAGCATGGTGTTGCGGCGGAAATCCAGGGCGGTGTCGCCCTCGAACTTCAGCGGGCCCAAGGTGCTGCCGTCATAGTTCACGCCGCTGTGCCGCCAGGGGCCCAGCACCAGGTAGTTCAAGGTGTTGCTGGTGTCCTTGGGCTCGATCGCCTCATAGGTGTGGACGGCACCGTACATGTCCTCCTGGTCCCACAGGCTGGCCACGATCATGGTGGGCACGGTGGGGGTACGGGCGCCCAGGATCACGTCCAGCGCCTGGTTCTGCCAATAGGCGTCATAGGCCGGATGCTCGATCAGCTTGTGCCAGAAGGGCAACTGCTCCAGTCCGTATTGCCGGGCGAAGCCATCGGCGGAGCCGGCGCGCAGGAAGGCGTCGTAGTCGTCGTAGATGCCGCGCGGGATGTCGCTGCCTTCGCCCCTTACCGTCGTCTGGTGCTGGAAATAATCGAAGTTGGTCTGGCGGAAGGCGCCGTTGTGGAACCAGTCGTCGCCCTTCCAGCCGTCGACCATGGGGCTCATGGGCACGGCGGCCTTCAGCGCCGGATGCGGGTTCACCAGCGCCATCAGCACCGTGAACCCTTCGTAGGAGGAGCCCACCATGCCGACCTTGCCGTTGCTCTCCGGCACGTTCTTCACCAGCCAGTCGATGGTATCGTAGGCGTCGGTGGCGTGGTCGACCTCGCTGTCGTTCAGGGGGCCGCGCAGGGGCCGGGTCATGACGTAGTCACCCTCCGACCCGTATTTGCCGCGGATGTCCTGAAAGACGCGGATGTAGCCCTCGGCCACGAAGCTTTCGTCCCCCATGGCCAGCGTCGCCTGCATGTGCGGGCTGGTGGATCGTTTGGCGCGCTTGGTGGCGTTGTAGGGCGTGCGCGTCAGCATGATGGGGGCGCCCTTGGCACCCACGGGGATGACGATGACGGTGTGCAGTTTCACGCCGTCGCGCATGGGGATCATGACGTCGCGCTTGATATAGTCGGCGCCCTGGATGGTGCTGTCGACCTTGGCCGGGATGTCGGGCGCCAGGTAGGGGGTGGCCGGCGACGGCTGCGACGCCGTCTGGGCCAGGGCCGTCGTGGCCAGCAGCACGCCGATGCCCACGCCCGCGCCGGCACGGGCCAACCCACCGGCCATTCGTCCCACCTTGAACCACGCCATGAACCTTGCCCCTTTATCCGATATCCCTTTGGCCCATCTGCCGTGGGCGGGATGAACGATACCGGGGTAGGCGCTCTGGTCAAATGGCGTTCGGTAACGGAACTGTTACAGAAAGGGTCTGGGACTCCTTAGGTGGAATTATTCCATGTTGATGCGCGCCATGATAGTGTTGCGCCGCAACAAGGAGGTTCCTCGCCATGCTGCTCAATCCCTTTGCCGACCCCACCAAGACCCTGACCCAGGACCTGCTGACGGAATTCGAGACCATCCTGGGCAAGGGGGTGCTGGGCGCGCCGGTGGAAATCCCCGGCGGCCTGATCGTGCCGGTGAACATTACCACCTTCGGTGTCGGCGTCTACGGCGGCAGCGTCTGGGGTGAGGCCGTAGGCGGCGGGGGCGGGGGTGGCGTCATTCCCGCCGCCGTGCTGGTGGTGCAGGACGGCAAGGTGACCTTCCATCCCATCGCGCCGGAGACCACCAAGGCCGCGGCGGAGCATGTGACCGCCATGGTCAGCAAGATGCGCGGGCCCCGCGCGCCGCAGCAGGGGGAGGATACGCCGGTCGCCCAGGCGGTGCCGGTTCCAGCCGCCGCCGGCGCCTGACGTCAGGCAGTGGCCGTCCTGTCCGGCGGCAGATAATAGGCCGCCAGGAAGGACCAGAAGGCGTTGTCCATCAGGGACTGCGCCCGGTCCGGCAGGGCCTTGTATTTGCCCACCGCGCCATCGCCGATGTGGCTCCTGTGCCAATGGGTGACGGGGTCGTAAAGGTTGGGATGCGCGTCCGTTCCGGCATTTTCCACGAAGCGGCCGGTATCCTCCATCTGGGCCAGGGTCCGCTCCACCGTCCGGGTCTGCAGGCTTTCGTGAATGGCGAGCAATGCCGGGTCCGCTACCGTCACGCCGATAAATTCGGCGATGCGGGCCACCGAGTCCGGATGGTCGTGGAAACCGTCCTCATAGCGGAACAGCAGGGTGCGCCGGCCCTGGGCGACACAGGCCTGCACCCGGCGCACGCTGCGCAGCACATAGGCGAAGGCCTCGTTGAACGGCTGGTCGAAGCGCCGCATCAGCGAGGCGACACAGTCGCGCGGGTCCCGCAGCGTGATGATGGTGGCGATGTCCTCATGCGCGATGCGCAGTTGCATCATGGTGTCGGGGTGATGGGTCTTCAGCACCACCGGCATCCTGGCCTTCTCGCCAATGCCGACATAGTCCGACAAGTCATTGGCATAGTCTGACCTGAAACCGGACTGGCCATAGGCCTGGGACAGCAATTGCCGCACCACATTGAACGACCAGGTGGAGGCACTGCCGGGCAAACCGACGCAAATAATCGCAACATTGTCATCAACAGTGGCGGTCGCGCCATTCTCTTGCATCATTGTAATAACCGAGCTGCCAATATCTTTGTTACTGACTTAGCGATCATGACTTATACGCGTGATGACGGATATTTTGTCGCGTCCGGTCGGGGAATGGGGGCGGCGCATCCGGGGAGGTGCCGTCGGGGGCGTGGCCAAAATTTCTGAAAACACCGCTACCGAGGTGGTTGAACTAAGTCACTTCACTTCCCATTTGCGGCGGGTAGGGCTTCGGGGGTCGGATCGCCCGCACCCGGGGGGGACACCGGGAAGCCCTGCCTCTTATCGGGATCAAGCCATCAGAGAGGGGCTGACGTGATCAAGACCTTGGGATATGCGGCCTATAAGGCCAAGGAAGCCCTGGCGCCGTTCACCTTCGAACGCCGGGACCCGCGTGACCACGATGTGGTCATCGACATCCAGTACTGCGGCATCTGCCATTCGGACGTGCACCAGGCACGGGACGAATGGGGCGGCAGCCTGTTCCCCATGGTGCCGGGGCACGAGATCGCCGGCATCGTCACCCGGGTCGGCCCGGCGGTCACCAAGTACAAGGTTGGCGACCGGGTGGGCGTCGGCTGCTTCGTCGATAGCTGCCGTGAGTGTGACTACTGCAAACAGGGCCTGGAACAATTCTGCATCCAGGGGATGACCGGCACCTACAACGCGATGGAGCGTGACGGCAGGACGCTGAGCCAGGGCGGCTATTCCACCACCATCGTGGTGGACGAGAACTATGTCCTGCGCATTCCGGATACCCTGTCGCTGGATGCCGCTGCGCCGCTGCTGTGCGCCGGCATTACGCTCTATTCCCCGCTGGCCCATTGGAAGGCCGGGCCGGGCAAGAAGGTGGCCATCATCGGCCTGGGCGGCCTGGGCCACATGGGGGTGAAGCTGGCCCACGCCATGGGGGCCGACGTCACGGTACTGAGCCAATCGCTGCGTAAGGAAGCCGACGGCCGGCGCCTGGGCGCCGACCATTTCTACGCCACGTCGGACGAGGCGACCTTCACGAAGCTGGCGGGCACCTTCGACCTGATCATCAACACGGTGTCGGCGCCCATCGACTGGAACGCCTACCTGAGCCTGCTGAAGGTTGATGGTGCCCTGGTCGTGGTGGGCGTGCCGGAGGAACAGGTGCCGGTGGGCGCCTTCTCCCTGATCATGGGCCGCCGCAGCCTGGCCGGTTCCCTGATCGGCGGCATCCAGGAAACGCAGGAGATGTTGGATTTCTGTGCCAAGCACAACATCACCAGCGACATCGAGACCATCGCCATCAACCAGGTGAACGAGGCCTATGACCGCGTTGTCGCCAGCGATGTGCGGTATCGTTTCGTAATCGATATGGCATCGTTGAAGACTCCTGAAGCCGGCTTCTAAGGCCTTAAGGTTAGACGTTGGACGTTGGACGGGCGGCGGGGGCATTCCGCCGCCCGTTTCATTTTACGGAAATGGAATTTAGGTTGCGCCGGGCGCGCATCGGTTGTGGCCATCCCGGATGCGGACTACGCTCAAGGTCATCGAATGGCTCTGAAGCGGTGACCCTATGCGCCCTGGTGTGCTGATCCTTGCCGGCGTGATCGCCGCGTTATCTTCCGGGGCCTGGGCCCAGGGCACCAATAGTTCGGCCACCAGTCCGGCGGCCAACAATCCAGCTGGCAGCCCGGCGGCCGGCCCGGCGGCACCGCCTGCGCTGAAGAGGGACGAGGTGCCCCGTGACATCATCGTCACCCCGCAGGTGCTGCCGACGCCGGAGGAGGAACAGGCCTACCACGATGCGGAATATGCCCGTCTCAAGGCCATGTTCGGTCCGCCGGACCTGCCGCCGATCTCGCGGGGGGACGCCTTGAGCCGGGAAGAGACACAGAACACCGGCACCGTGGCGGGCCCTAAGGCCGTGAATTGTCCTGATGTCGTGGCCTGCTACGCACCGCCGAAATAGGCCCCATCAGGGCCGTGGGGGCCAGGGCCGCCAGACTTCCTTGAACGTCAGGAAAACCGCTTCAATGCGACACGTTGCGCCGCAGCCAGCGGGCGGCGATGGCCACCACGCCGGCGCAGACCGGCACGGCGATGGCCACGATGCGGCTGGTGGAAGGCCAGCCCTCCGTCTCCGGCAGGCCATGCATCACCTTTTCCACCAGGGACACCAGGTAGTAGGTAATGCCCACGATGGACAGGGCCTCCACCGCCTCCTGGATGCGCACGTGCATGCTGGAATTGCGGTCCAGCGAGGTTAGCAGGGTGGCGCTCTGGCTGGACAGGCCGACATCGACACGGGTGCGCAGGCTGGCCTGGGCGCGTTCCATGCCGGCGGCCAGTTCCCCCTGAAGGCGGGCGGCAGCCTCCACCGTTCGGATGCCGGGCCGCAGGCGCCGCTTCAGGAACAGGCCCACGCGCTGCAGGCCGGGGATGCGTTCCTCCCGCAGTTCGTCCAGCCGCTCGCTGACGATCTCGCCATAGGCCAGGCTGGCGCCGAAGCGCCAGCGGTTGCGCGTCACCAGGTGGCCCAGATCGACCGCCAGGTCGGTCAGGCTGTCCAGGATGGCGCGGTCCTCCGCCGGGGTCTTGCTGTCGCGGATGCGCCCGACCGTGTCCTCCAGTCGGCGTTCCATGTCGGTCAGGACTGCCATCGTCTCCCGCGCCTGAGGGAAGGCCAGGAAGGCGGCGGCGCGATAAGTCTCGATCTCCAGGATGCGCTGCACCAGACGGCCCAGCCGATCGTCGGTCAGGCCCCGGTTCTGGATCAGGGCGCGGCTGTAGCCGTCATCGTCGATGTGGAAGTCCAGCGCCACCCAGGCCTCGCCACCGTTCACGACGGCACCAGCGCAGGTGCCGGTGGGGAAGCGGGCGGCCAGCGCCACGGGGTCCGGTTGCCCCTCCGCCTGATCGACCTGCACGTAAACCGCCGCCAGGCGCTGGGCGCCCAGGGGACCGAACACGCCGTCCAGCAAGGTTTCCACCGCCAGGCGGGTCTCCTCCCCGTGAGCGCCGGTAACGGCAACGCTGACGCTGAGGAATTCGGTGTGGTGCTCCCACTTCACCTGGGCCGGCCGGCCGGCGATGGCGGTGGCGATGACGCCATAGCGCGGCGCCTCGGCTTGGGAGGAGGGCAGGGCATCAAGCACCGTCAGCAGGCGGCCGGTGCAGGCCGACCCATCTGCCGGGGTGCAGAGGTAGGTGGCCTGGAAGACCTCCACCGGCGCCTTCACCGGCATGGCCATGCGGGAGTGCAACTCCTGCATCAGCATGCCGCGCAGCGGGTGATCCGCCTCTATGCCCATGATGCCCTACCCCTCACGCCGTAAGCCGAAGTTCCGGGGGAATGCTAACACAGGGTGGGCGCCAAGCCAGGGCGGAGCCCTGTGCGTTGGACGCACAGGGTGTTTCCCCCGCTGCATGGCTTGGGCGAGTTGCCGGTCAGGCTGCGGCTGGGCGCCGTTTCTGCAAAATCTCCAGTATTTCCGCGGCGGCCGTGGGGATGTTGGTGCCTGGGCCGTAGATGGCCGCCGCCCCCGCCTGGTACAGCATGTCATAGTCCTGGGGCGGGATGACGCCGCCGCACACCACCAGGATGTCGCCCGCGCCCTGCGCCTTCAGGCTGCCGATCAGGGCCGGAACCAGGGTCTTGTGCCCCGCCGCCTGCGACGACACGCCGATGACGTGCACGTCGTTCTCCACCGCCTGGCGGGCCGCTTCCTCCGGCGTCTGGAACAGGGGGCCCACGTCGACGTCGAAGCCGATGTCGGCGAAGGCCGTGGCAATGACCTTCGCACCCCGGTCGTGGCCGTCCTGGCCCATCTTCACCACCAGCATGCGCGGCCGGCGACCTTCCGCCTCCGCAAAGGCCTCCACATCCTTGCGGATGCGGTTGAAGCCTTCATCGCCGTCGTAAGCCGAGCCGTAGACCCCGCTGACGGAGCGGATAACGGCGCGGTGGCGGGTGAACACCCGCTCCAGCGCGTCGGAAATCTCGCCCACCGTGGCGCGGGCGCGCGTCGCCTTGATGGCGAGATCCAGCAGGTTTCCGGTGCCGTCGGCAGCACCCTGGGACAGGGCGTCCAGCGCGGCTTTCACCGCCGCGTCGTCGCGGCCGGCGCGGATGGAATTCAGGCGGGCGATCTGGGCCTCGCGCACGGCGGTATTGTCGATGTCCAGCACCTCCACCCGTTCCGGGTTCTGGGGGCGGTACTTGTTGACGCCGACCACCACTTCCTCGCCCCGGTCGATGCGGGCCTGGCGGCGGGCCGCCGCCTCCTCGATCATCAGCTTGGGCAGGCCGCTGTCCACGGCCTTGGTCATGCCGCCCATGCCCTCCACCTGGTCGATCAGCTTCTCGGCCTCGGCCGCCAGGCTGTGGGTCAGGCTTTCCACGTAATAGCTGCCGCCCAGCGGATCGACCACGTGGGGCACGCCCGTCTCTTCCGCGATGATCAGCTGGGTGTTGCGGGCGATGCGGGCGGAGAAGGGCGTGGGCAGGCCCAGCGCCTCGTCAAAGCTATTGGTGTGCAGCGACTGGGTGCCGCCCAGCACGGCGGCCATGGCCTCGATGGTGGTGCGCACCACGTTGTTGTAGGGGTCCTGCTCCGTCAGGCTGACGCCCGAGGTCTGGCAATGGGTGCGCAGCGCCAGCGACCGCGCATCCTGCGGGTCGAAGTGCTTCTTCATCAGCTTGGCCCAAAGCAGGCGGGCCGCACGCAGCTTGGCCACCTCCATGAAGAAGTTCATGCCGATGGCGAAGAAGAAGGACAGGCGGGGGGCGAACTGGTCGACCTTCAGGCCCTTGGACGCCGCCGCCCGCACATACTCCAGACCGTCCGCCAGGGTGAAGGCCAGCTCCTGCACCGCCGTCGCCCCGGCTTCCTGCATGTGGTAGCCGCTGATGGAGATGGAGTTGAACTTGGGCATGTTCAGCGCCGTGTACTCGATGATGTCGGCCACGATGCGCATGCTGGGGCTGGGCGGATAGATGTAGGTGTTGCGGACCATGAACTCCTTCAGGATGTCGTTCTGGATGGTCCCGGACAGCTTGTCCTGGCTGACGCCTTGTTCCTCCGCCGCCACGATGTAGCCGGCCAGGACCGGCAGCACGGCGCCGTTCATGGTCATGGACACGCTCATCTTGTCCAACGGGATGCCGTCGAACAGGATCTTCATGTCTTCCACGCTGTCGATGGCGACGCCGGCCTTGCCCACGTCGCCCACCACGCGGGGGTGGTCGCTGTCATAGCCGCGATGGGTGGCCAGGTCGAAGGCCACTGACAGGCCCATCTGGCCCGCCGCCAGGTTGGCCTTGTAGAAGCGGTTGCTTTCCTCCGCCGTGGAGAAGCCGGCGTACTGCCGAATGGTCCAGGGCCGGTGGCTGTACATGGTGGCCCGGGGACCCCGCGTGTAGGGCGCGAATCCGGGCAGGGTCTGGATCTCCAGACCCTCCAGATCCGCCGCGGTGTAGAGCGGCTTCACCGCGATGCCCTCGGGCGTGGCACGCACCAGGCCTTCGGGGTCGGCACCGAATTCCTTGGCGGCCAGGCGCTGCCAATCGGCCAGGGTCTTCTCGGGGAAGTCGCTCATGATGGTCACTCGAACTCGATGATGATCTGGTCGACGGCCAGGGACGTGCCCTTCTCGGCCGCGATCTTCTTGATGGTGCCGTCGGCCTCGGCGCGCAGGATGTTTTCCATTTTCATGGCCTCCACCACCGCCAGTTCCTGGCCGGCCTTGACCTCGTCGCCCACGGCCACGGCCACGGTGACCAGCAGGCCCGGCATGGGCGACAGCAGGAACTTGGACATGTCCGGCTTGGCCTTGATAGGCATCAGGGCCGCGAACTCCGCCGCCCGGGCGGTCAGCACCTGCACCTCCAGCTCCGCACCGCCGTGGAACAGGCGGTAGCCGATGCCGGTGCCGTCCACCTGCACGGCCAGGGCGTGGCCATCCACCGTGCCGGCCCACAGCGATTGGCCGGGGTGCCAGTCGGCGTTGCGCACCGCATAGGTCCGGCCATCCAGCGTCACGTCATGGCCGTCCTCCACGGCGACGATCTCCGCCGGATGGTTGTCCCGGCCGCAACGCACCACCCAGGTGGCGGGCACCACGCGGTGGTGGCCGGCCATCTGGCCGGAGATGGTCGCGTCCCGTTCCACCCGGGTGCGGTGGAGGCTGGCGGCCATGGCCAGCAGGCGGGTCAGCACCTCGGCCGGCAGTTCGCGACCGTGGAAGCCGTCCGGGAATTCCTCGGCGATGAAGTTGGTGGTCAGGCGCCCTTCACCGAAGCGGCGGGATTCCACCAGGGCCGCGAGGAAGCTGATGTTGTGGCCCACGCCCCGGATCTGGAAGCGGTCCAGCGCGTCGCCCATGGCGGTGATGGCCGTGGCGCGATCAGGGCCGTAGGTGATCAGCTTGGCGATCATGGGATCGTAGAACATGCTGATCTCGCCGCCCTCATGGATGCCGGTATCCACGCGGACGATGCTGCCTTCTTGCGCGCCAGGGCCCTCGGCCGGGGGCCGGTAGCGGGTGACCCGGCCGATGGACGGCAGGAAGTTGCGCGTCGGCTCCTCCGCATACACGCGGGCCTCCAGCGCCCACCCGTTCAGCTTTACGTCATTCTGGGTGATCGGCAGCTTCTCGCCCGCCGCCACCCGGATCATCAGCTCCACCAGATCCAGGCCGGTGATCATCTCGGTTACCGGATGTTCCACCTGCAGGCGGGTGTTCATCTCCAGGAAGTAGAAGTTGCGGTCCTTATCGACGATGAACTCCACCGTGCCGGCGCTGCGGTACTGCACCGCCTGGGCCAGGGCCACGGCCTGCTCACCCATGGCCTTGCGGGTGGCCTCATCCAGGAAGGGGCTGGGCGCCTCCTCGATCACCTTCTGGTGGCGGCGCTGGATGCTGCATTCACGCTCGCCCAGGTAGACGCAGTTGCCATGGGCGTCGGCCATGACCTGGATTTCGATGTGCCGGGGCTCGGTCACGTACTTTTCGATGAACACCCGGTCGTCGGCGAAGCTGGAGCGTGCCTCGTTGCTGGCGCTGCGGAAGCCTTCGCGCGTCTGGGCATCGTCCCAGGCCACGCGCATACCCTTGCCGCCGCCGCCGGCCGACGCCTTGATCATCACGGGATAGCCGATGTCGTGGGCGATGCGCACCGCCTCCTCATCGTCCTTGATGACGCCCAGGTATCCCGGAACGGTGGAAACACCGGCGGCCTTGGCCAGCTTCTTGGACTCGATCTTGTCGCCCATGGCCCCGATGGCGTGGACGTCCGGGCCGATGAAGGCGATGCCAGCGGCCTTTAAGGCCTCGCAGAACGCGGCCTTTTCCGACAGGAAGCCATATCCGGGATGCACGGCCTCGGCCCCCGTTTCCAGGCAGGCCTGGATGATGCGGTCGGCCACCAGATAGCTTTGGGCCGACGGCGCCGGGCCAATGGCCACGGCCTCGTCCGCCATCTGAACGTGCAGGGCGCCGGCGTCCGCCTCGGAATAGACGGCGACGGTCTTGATGCCCATGCGGCGCGCCGTCTTGATGACCCGGCAGGCGATCTCGCCCCGGTTGGCGATCAGGATCTTGGAAAACATCGGGACGGGCCTCAAAGCGGCAGGTTGTCGTGCTTCTTCCAAGGGTTCTCCAGCTTCTTGTTCTTGAGCATGGAGAACGCCTTGATCAGGCGGCGGCGGGTGTTGTGCGGCATGATGATGTCGTCGATGTACCCGCGCGAGGCCGCGACGAAGGGGTTGGCGAACTTCTGCCGGTATTCCTCCGTCCGCGCGTCGATCTTGGCCGCGTCGCCAATGTCGGCGCGGAAGATGATCTCGACGGCGCCCTTCGGCCCCATCACCGCGATCTCGGCCGACGGCCAGGCATAGTTGACGTCGCCGCGCAGGTGCTTGGACGCCATGACGTCATAGGCGCCGCCATAGGCCTTGCGGGTGATCAGCGTGACCTTGGGCACGGTGGCCTCGGCATAGGCGAAC
The DNA here is from genome assembly GCF_029594735.1 of Nitrospirillum amazonense. Classification (NCBI taxonomy): domain Bacteria; kingdom Pseudomonadati; phylum Pseudomonadota; class Alphaproteobacteria; order Rhodospirillales; family Azospirillaceae; genus Nitrospirillum; species Nitrospirillum amazonense. Next base: position 1,055,242 of record NZ_JARPAF010000004.1, on the reverse strand, counting down.
AGCAGCTTGGCGCCGTGCTTGATGATGCCGTTGTATTCCTGCGCTGTGCCGGGCAGGAAGCCGGGCACGTCCACCAGGGTGCAGATCGGGATGTTGAAGGCGTCGCAGAAGCGCACGAAGCGCGCCGCCTTGATGGAGCTGTCGATGTCCAGGCAGCCGGCCAGCACCAGCGGCTGGTTGGCGACGAAGCCCACGGTGGACCCGTTCAGGCGGCCGAAACCGATGATGATGTTCTTGGCGTAATCCGGCTGCAGCTCGAAGAAGTCGCCCTCGTCCACGACCTTCAGGATCAGTTCCTTCATGTCGTAGGGCTTGTTGGGGTTGGCCGGCACCAGCGTGCCCAGCGACGGCTCCGGCCGGTCCACCGGGTCGGCGGTCACGCGCACCGGCGCCGGTTCCCGGTTGGACAGGGGCAGGAAGTCGAAGAAGCGCCGGGTGTGCAGCAGCGCCTCGACATCGTTGTTGAAGGCGAGATCGGCCACGCCGGACTTGGCGGTGTGGGTCACGGCCCCGCCCAGCTCCTCCGCTGTCACCACCTCATGCGTCACCGTCTTCACCACGTCCGGGCCGGTGACGAACATGTAGCTGCTGTCCTTCACCATGAAGATGAAGTCGGTCATGGCCGGGCTGTAGACGGCACCGCCGGCGCACGGGCCCATGATCAGCGACAGCTGCGGCACCACGCCGGAGGCGAGGACGTTACGCTGGAACACCTCGGCATATCCGCCCAGGCTGGCCACGCCTTCCTGGATGCGGGCGCCGCCGCTGTCGTTCAGGCCGATGACGGGGGCGCCCACCTTCATCGCCTGATCCATGATCTTGCAGATCTTCTCGGCATGCGCCTCGGAGAGGGAGCCGCCGAAGACCGTGAAGTCCTGGCTGAAGACGAAGACCAGGCGACCGTTGATGGTGCCGTGGCCGGTCACCACGCCGTCGCCCGGCACCTTCTGCTCCGCCATGCCGAAGTCGGCGCAGCGGTGCTCCACGAACATATCCCATTCCTCGAAGGAGCCGGCGTCCAGCAGCAGCTCCAGCCGCTCGCGGGCCGTCAGCTTGCCCTTGGCATGCTGGGCCGCCACACGCTTCTCACCGCCGCCGGCGCGCGCGCCCTGGCGTTTGGCTTCAAGGGTTTCAATGACCGTGAGCGTCAACGCCCGTCTCCTGACCGGTTATGGGTGCGCCGGATGGCGGCTGTTTTTTTTGGTGTGGCGATGGCGGCGGGGGCCGCCTGGATTGACAGCTGCGATGTTTGCAAACAGTTTGATCCCAGTTCAAGCCGATGCCACGCGAAATCGTGCGACGCCGGGGTGGTTAATTTGTGAAGTTTGTGAAATCCAGTGAGGGACGGACGGCCATGGCGGGCAAGATTTTCGCGGGCGAACGGGTGCGGCAGCTGCGCCAGCAGCGGGGCATGGCGCTGTCCGCCCTGGCCCAGGCCAGCCAGCTGTCCATGAGTTATCTAAGCCAGATCGAAAACAATCAACGCCCCCTGAGCACGGCGGCGCTCGCGGCCATCTCCGCCGTGTTCGGGGTGGAACCGCGCCATTTCGCCGACGACAGCGACTTGCGCTTGGGCAGCGAACTGCGCGAGGTGCTGGGCGACCCGCTGTTCGCCGACGACACCTCCAGCCTCAGCGCCATCAGCGACGCGGTACGCGCAGCACCCGGCATCGCCGGCCAGTTCATCAAGCTCTACCGCGCCTACCAGCATTTGATGGAGGAGGGGGCGCGCCACCGCCTGGACCAGGATCTGGAGATGGAAACCGGCGGCACGGCGCCTTTCCCCTACGACGACGTGCGCGATTTCGTGCAGAGCAAGCGCAACCATTTCGCCAGCCTGGACGTGGCGGCGGAAACGCTGTTCGAAGGCCAGGGCTTCACCGCCACCCGCCTGCTGGAAGACCTGATCGACTACCTGCGCGATCGCCACGGCGTCACCTGCGCCGTATCCGCGGCGCTGGGTGGGGAGGGGGTGCTATGGCGCTACGATCCCACCTTGCGCCAGCTGCACCTGGCGGAGAGCGCGCCGCGCGAAAGCCGCGCCTTCTTCCTGGCGCAGCAGATCGGCCGCATGCAGTTTGCCCCCCTGATTGAGGAGGAGGTGCGCAAGGCGCCGCTGAGCAGTCCCGAGGCGCGCGGCCTGGCCTACACGGGCCTGGCCAATTACTTCGCCGGCGCCCTGATCCTGCCCTATGGCCGCTTCCTCACCCAGGCGCGGGCCGTGCGCCATGATATCGAGCGGCTGCAGCACCATTTCGGCACCAGCTTTGAGCAGGTGTGCCACCGGCTCAGCACCATGCAGCGGCCGGGCAATGCCGGCATCCCGTTCTACTTCCTGAAGGTCGATCGCGCGGGCAACATCTTCAAGCGCAGCAGCGCCACCCGTTTCCAGTTCGCCCGCTTCGGCGGCGCCTGCCCCTTGTGGAATGTGCACGAGGCCTTCGCCCAGCCGGGCCGCATCCTGGTGCAGGTGGCGCGCACGCCGGATGGTATCACCTATCTCTGCATCGCCCGCACCGTCACCATGACCGGCGGCGGCCACCTGTCCCGCCCGCGTGAGGCGGCGCTGGGCCTGGGCTGCGAGATCACCCATGCCGGCGACCTGGTCTATTCCGCCGGCCTGGACCTGCAGAACCAGGAAACGGCGGTGCCCATCGGTTCCAGCTGCAAGGTCTGCGACCGCGACGACTGCCGCCACCGCGCCTTCCCCTCCATCGGCCGGGGCCTGGCCATCGCGGGGCACGAGCGCCATGTGGTGCCGTTCAGCATGACGCCGGGCGGGATCAAGTGAAGCCTCGCGGCCGGATGGACGCGCCCGGTGTTGGGGGGGGCCTTAGGTTTCCGGCTCGGCCCGCTCCACTTCCCAGCTGACGGCGTAGACGTAGGGCTCCAGGCTCAGGCGGCCCACCATCTGTTCCAGCGCCGCGTCGTTGCGGGTCGGGGAGACGGCCTTGGCGGTCACGTCCACCTTGGTGCTGTCCGGCACGTCCTGGCTGTCGATGCGGCGCAGGCCCAGGCCGCCGTGGGTCAGGGCATGCATGAGCAGGGAGCGGATGTGCGCCTCCTCCGCCCCCTTGCAGGTGACGGAGACGGTGTAGTGCGTCTCCACGTCCGTGGCGATCAGGATGCGGCGGTTCATGCGGCGCACCAGGGGGCGCAGGATCAAGTTGGTCACCACCACGAACCCGGCCGCCGCCAGGCTGGGCAGCCAGTAGCCGCCGCCGGCGAAGGTGCCGACCATGGCGGAGCACCACAGGGTGGCGGCGGTGTTCAGGCCGTGGACGTTCACGCCCTCGCGCAGGATCACGCCCGCGCCCAGGAAGCCGATGCCCGACACCACCTGTGCCGCCACGCGGGTGGGATCGCCCTGGCCCACCATGGCGGAGAAGATGACGAAGCCGGCGGAACCCAGGGCCACCAGCGCGTTGGTGCGCAACCCCGCCATCTTCTGGTGCAACTGGCGTTCGAAGCCGATGCCCGAGCCCAGGGTCAAGGCCATGGCCAGGCGCAGCACGACTTCCAGGTGGTTGGTCAGGTCGCCGGTTATCATCCTGTATTCTCTTGTCTTTGGCGCCGCGCCGATCGGCACCGTTTATGGCGCCGGCCGAACCATAAGGCAAGCAGGCGGACGGCCACGACCCTGTGGCAATCCGCGCGCCGAAGGCCCATATCGGTAGCGACCCATATCGGTAGCGACTTGGTATAAAAGGAGCGTCAGGCCATGGATGGCGAATACGAAGTGGTGCGCACGGACGAGGAATGGCGCCAGCTGCTGACGCCGGAGCAGTACGCCGTCATGCGCGGCCACGGCACCGAACGGCCGGGCAGTTGCGCCCTGAACCATGAGAAGCGGCCGGGCACCTTCTCCTGCGCCGGCTGCGGCCAGCCGCTGTTCCAGTCCACCCGCAAGTTCGAGAGCGGCACCGGCTGGCCCAGCTTCAACGACCCGGTGGAGGGCTCCGTCGCCACCACGGTGGACCGCAGCTATGGCATGGTACGGACCGAGGTGCATTGCGCCCGCTGCGGCAGCCACCTGGGCCACGTCTTCCCCGACGGCCCGCCGCCCACGCACCTGCGCTATTGCATCAACGGCGTCGCCATGAATTTCGAGGCCGATTGAGATCGCGCGGTTAATGCCGGCCCAGCTTGCCCGCGGCGGGGCCGGCGGCGGCCACGGCCTGTTCCGCGCACTTGGTCAGGGTGTTCTCCTGGCAGGTGACTTCGGTGAACCCCAGCGTCTGGCCTTGGGCGGAGGCGTAGCGGATGGGGAAGGCCAGCTTGTAATGGATGCCCGCGCGCGCCGCCGCGGTGGGGGCCTGCACCACCACGATCAGGGAACTGGCCCGGTGCCCGCTGCTGAGCACGAAGGCGCCGTCGCGGCCGAAGGCCTGAACGACGGCGCCGGCCAGGGCGGCCGTGACGTCGTCATCGCCGCCGCGCAGCACCTCCACCTGGGTGGGCGCGCCGGCCCGGGCAGGGGACCATGCCGGGACGCACAGGACAGCCACGGCCATCGCCGCCGCCACTTTCGTCATCCCGCGCGCATCCATCGCCCTCTCCCTTCCTCAAAGGCCTGCGCGCACAGCTTTACGCGAAACGCTTGTGGGTTTGCCAGAGGTGGCTCCCCATGAAGGGACCGTGCGCCGGCGCCCCTTGACCATACTGCCTATGGCCTTACGTCGCTTGCCGCGGCAAGCGGCTGGCCTGTAGAACGGACTCCGCGCATCGTGACGCCAAGGATACCCGGGATGCCCTCCCGGACGGTTTGGGGCGGGGCCCCCTTCGCAGACGGGGGCTTCGGATTGGGGAAAACATCATGGCATTGGTAAAAACCTCCCGCTTGGCCGGGGCGAAGGGCCGAACCCGCACCCAGGCGGCGGCCGCCGCCACGGCCGAGGCGCCGGTGAAGGCCGCGCCCAAGGCCGTGGCACAGCCAAAGCGCGCGCGCCGGCCCTTGCTGGCCGCTACACGCCAGACGGCGGCGGAACGTATCGCCGCCGCCACCGAGGAATTGGCCGCCGGCGTGGCGGAGGCGTCCGCCGCGGCGGAAGAGCTGCGCCGGTCGCTGGAGCAGATCGCCAGTGCGGCGGAAGAGGCGGCGTCGGCCAGCCACGAATCCCTGGCGGCCGTCGCGGGTATGGCCACCTCGTTCCAGCAGGCGCGGGAGCGGGCGGACAGGGCGCAGACACGCACCCTGGCCCTGCAGACCCAACTGACCGAGGCCGCCGCCCTGATCGAGGCGTCGGTGACGGCGGTGGCTGCCAGCGCTGACCGGCAACTGAAATCGGTCGACATCATTGTCACGCTGGAACGCCACGCCGCCCACATCGGCGACATCACCCGCACGGTGGCGGACATATCCGACCAGACCGGCCTGCTGGCCCTGAACGCCGCCATTGAGGCGGCGCGGGCAGGCGATCACGGCCGGGGCTTCGCCGTGGTGGCGGATGAGGTGCGCGCCTTGTCCGAGACCTCGGAAAAGCGGTCGCGCGACGTCCAGGTCCTGGCCGGCAGCATCACGGATGAGGTGCGCATCGTCGCGGACCGGGTACGCGCGGCGGCGGCCACGGCGACTGCCGAGGCCGCCGAGGGGCGCACCGTCACCACCCAGCTGGAGAGCACCCGCGCCGACCTGGCCGCCCTGGTGGATGGCGCCCAGGCCATCCTGCTGGCGGCGGTGGAGGCGGACGCCGCCGCGCGGGAGGCGCAAAAGGGCGCGGAAAACATCTCCAGCGCGGCGGAGGAACAATCGGCGGCGGCGGCGGAGGCCCAGCGCTCCGTGGCACAGCAGAGCCAGGCGCTGGACCAGAGCCGCCAGGCCGCCGACGCCCTGGCCGCCCTGTCCGAGGGCCTCAGCCTCGAAGGCCAGCGCGACAGCCTGGTGGAAGACGTGGGCGCCATGGCGGAGCAGCTGTCGGCGGCGGTGCAGCAGCTGTCGGGTGCCGCCGGCGAAATCCTGATCGCCATCAACCAGATCAGCCGGGGGGCCCAGATCCAGGCCGCCGCCACCCAGCAGTCCAGCAGCGCCATGGCGCAGATCCAGCGGGCGGCCCAGGCCACCGGCGCCAGCGCCGGTCAGGCGCTGGACCGGATCAGGAACTCGCAAGCCATGCTGGCGCAAGGCCGTGCCACCGTGGGCAGGCTGACCCAGGGCGTGGGCCGGGCCCTGGCCGAAACCCGCGTGGTGATCGACCTGGTCGCCGCGCTGGAGGAAACCGGCCGGCGCATGGAGAAGATCGTGGACGGCATCGCCATCGTGGCGGTGCAGACCACGATGTTGGCCGTCAGCGGATCGGTCGAGGCGGCGCGGGTCGGGGACCAGGGCACGGGCTTCGCCGTTGTTTCCACCGATATCCGCGCCCTAGCACGGGACTCGGGCGAAAACGCCGACCGCGCCAAGGACGTCATCCGCCAGTTCCAGCTGCTGGTGGCGGCCGTGCGCCGCGATCTGGAACAGATCGCCGCCGTGGCCGAGGCCGAGATGCAGAAGAACAAGGAGATCGACGTCCGGCTGGCCGCCATCGCCACCGGCGCGCAGGAGCTGTATGCCGCTGGCAGCGACATCGTCGCCGGCGCCGACGCCATCAGCGGCACGGTACGCGAAGTGTTGGACGGCGTGCAGCAAATCGCCGTGGCGGCGGAACTGGCCGGCGGGGCCGCTATCCAGGCCGCCACCGCCGCCCGGCAGCAAGCCCGCGGCGCGGAAGACTTGGCGGCCGCCATCGAGGAGATCGCGTCGCTGGCCGACGAGTTGCAGAAAGCCGGGTGATGGCTGCTTCCAAAGCGGCCAGGGGCCGCCGCCAGCAAGTGCTGACCTTCCGCGTGGGCGCCAACCGGCTGGCGGCCTCGGCCGCCGACGTGACCGAGGTGCTGCGCCAGGTGCGCGTCACCCGGGTGCCGCACGCGCCGGCCGGCCTGGCCGGCGTCGCCAGCGTGCGCGGCGCCGTCGTGCCCGTGTTGTCGCTGGCCCGCCTGCTGGGTGGAGAGGAGGCCGCGCCCAGCGCCGCCTCCCGCCTTCTGCTGCTGCAGGCGGAGGAGCCCGTGGCGCTGACGGTGGACGAGGTGGGGACGCTGGCCCAGCTTGACGCCGGCGCGGACCAGGCCGCTGGCGGGCTATACGCCCATAAGGACGGCGCCCTGCGCCTGATCGACTTGGCCGAGCTGCTGCGCCGGGAGTTCGCCGGCCTGGTCCGGCGCGGTGCTGGAGCAGGCCCGGCGGAGCCCGCTGCGCCGCGTCGGCAGGCGGCCAAGGATGAGAGCGCCTTCCTGGCCTTCACCCTGGCGGATCAGGCCTACGCCTTGCCTTTGGTGGATGTGGGGGAGGTCATGACCCTGCCGGGCCATCTGGCGACGCTGCCCCGGACCGACGCCGCCATGGTGGGCGCCGTTTCGCTACGGGGCGCCCTTTTGCCCATCGTTTCCCTTCGGGCGCTGCTGGGCCTGGGTATCGCCCCCGGCGATCAGCGCGGCACGCGTGTGGTCGTCGCCCATGTCGGTGGTTCGCGGGTGGGGCTGCTGGTTGACCGGCTGAATTCCATCCTGCGCGTCCCGGCGGACAGTGTGGGCGCCGTGCCGGCGGTGCTGAACCGGGGCCGGGGTGAGGCCCAGATCCAGTCCATCTGCCGTCTGCCGGATGGTCGCGGCCTGGTCTCCATCCTGTCGGGCGCACGGCTGTTCCGGGATGACACGGTAGCGCATATTCTGGCGGAGGGCGGCCCCGACGCGCAGGAGGCAGCTGACATGAACGTACCTGACGCGAACACTGACGGCCGTGCGACGGCGGGTGACCGGGTGGTGGTCTTCCAGCTGGGGGACGAGGAATACGGCCTGCCCGTGGACGCGGTGGAGGAGGTCGTGCGCCTGCCCGACACCTTGACCCGCGTGCCCAAGGCGCCTGGCTTCATCGAGGGGGTCATGAACCTGCGCGGCCAGGTGCTGCCGGTCATCGACCAGCGCCGCCGGTTTGGCGTGGCCGGGCCCGGCACGGGCCGGCGGCGGGTCATCGTGACCCGCATCAACGGCAAGCTGGCCGGATTCGCTGTGGATGGCGTGTCGGAGATCCTGGCCCTGCCGGCTGGCCGGGTGAGTGAGGCGCCGGATTTCACCCGGCCGGGCGACGCCGAGGGCGCGCCGATGTTCAGCCGCGTCGCCAACCTGGAAACGGTGGACGGCGCCGGGCGCATGATCCTGCTGATCGAACCGCAGGCCCTGCTGGACCGGGCGGAGCGTGACCTGTTGGCCGCCCTTGATGCGGCCTTGAAGGGGGACGGTGCCCCGGCGGGGGGCGATGCCATGACCGGTTCGGCCGCCCCGTGACCCGCCTGCTGATCGTCGACGACAGCGCCCTGGTCCGCCGCCTGCTGGGCGACCTGTTCACCGCGGCCGGTGATTTCGAGGTGGCGTTTGCCCGCGATGGGCTGGAGGCGCTGGCCCAGCTGCGGGAGTTCAGTCCCGATGTCATCACCCTGGACGTCCACATGCCGCAGATGGACGGGCTGACCTGCCTGGACCAGATCATGGTGGAACAGCCCCGGCCGGTGGTGATGGTCTCCTCCTTCACCGAGGCGGGGGCCGAGGTGACGCTGGAGGCCATGGCGCTGGGGGCGGTCGATTTCGTCCAGAAGCCGGAGGGGGCCATCTCCCTCAAGATGGACCAATTGGGGCCCGGTCTGGTGGACAAGGTGCGCCAGGCGGCGAGCGCCCGCCTGCGCCGGTCCCACCGCCTGGCCGAGCGCCTGCGCCGGCAGGCGGGCGCCATCGAGGCCAGCGGGCTGGATATCCGCACCATACCCCGGGGCGCCGCCGCCCGGGCCAGGCGCGTCCGGGCGCTGACCGACGCCCCGCCGCAGGAGGCCGAAGGGGCGGCACTGCCTGAAAGGCAGGCGCTGCCCGGCCTGGTGCTCATCGGCTGTTCCACCGGTGGTCCGCCGGCGCTGGATGCCGTGCTGGAGGGATTGCCGGCGGATTTTCCCTGGCCGGTGCTGGTGGCCCAGCACATGCCGGCCACCTTCACCGGCCCGTTGGCGCGCCGCCTGGACCGCCTCTGCGCCCTGACGGTACAGGAAGTGGCGCGCCCCACCCCGCTGGCCCCGGGCAATGTCTACATCGGCCGCGGCGACGCCGACCTGGTCCTGAGCCAGCGCCCCTCCGGCTTGGTGGCGTTGCCTACACCCGCCAAGGAAGAATACCGCTGGCATCCCAGCGTCGACCGCCTGGTCGACAGCGCATTGTCGCTGGTGGAGCCGTGGCGCCTGGTAGGCGTGCTGATGACCGGCATGGGCTATGATGGCGCGGCGGCCATGGCCCGCCTGCATAACGGCGGCGGACGCACCATCGCGGAGTCCGAGGAGAGTGCCGTGGTCTGGGGCATGCCGGGTGAACTGGTCAAGGCGGGTGGCGCGGACGTGGTGGCTCCGCTGGAGGAGATATCCGACCGCCTGGTGCGCATGGTGGCCGGCCGATGAGTCCCGGCCGCCACCAGGGCCCCAACGGCGACGCCCCGCTGCTGAGCGCGTCCGAACTCGCCCGCTTCTGCGAGTTCCTGTATGACCGCACGGGCATGCAGTTCGGAGAGAGCAAGCGGTATTACATCGACCGGCGGGTGGGCCAGCGCATGGCGCTGACGGGGGCCGACAGTTTCACCGACTATTTCAACCGCCTGCACCTGGATCCCGTGGAGTTGGAGCGGCTGATCAACAGCTTCACCATCAACGAAACGTATTTCTACCGCGAAGACCATCAGCTGAAGAGCCTCAGCCGCGACATGCTGCCGGACATCGTTTCCAGGCGGGGGCCGGGCGACAAGCTGCGCTTATGGTCCATCCCCTGCTCGACGGGCGAGGAACCATATTCCATCGCCATCTGGCTGCTGGAGAACTGGGCTATGGTGGACGCCTATCATGTGGAGATCGTCGGGTCGGACATCGACACCCAAGCCTTGGAGGAAGCGCGGCGGGGGCTGTACACAGCCAAGTCGATGGCGCGCTTGCCGCCGGATCTGCGGCGGGACTATTTCCTGGAATCCAAAGGACGGAGTGGGGTTGAGCATTTCCAGATCATCCAGGACTTGCGGGAATCCGTAACCTTCACCAATGCCAACCTGATGGATGGGGATGCGCTGGCCATTCACGGCAGGTTCGATGTCATCTTCTGCCGCAACCTGTTGATCTATTTCGATGACCGATCGCGGCGCCAGGCGGTGCGCAACCTGTACGACCGGTTGGTGCCGGGCGGGTATCTGTGCCTGGGCCATTCGGAGTCGCTGGCCCGCCTGAGCGATAGTTTCGACGTGCAGCGTTTCGCCGACGCCGTGGTCTACCAGCGCCCGCGTGATCCCCGTCCAACCAAGGCGGGCCGCGATGGATGAACTGCTGGAACAGTTCCTGATAGAGGGGCCGGAGCAGGTGCAGCAGGCAGGCGAAGCCTTGCTGGCCCTGGAAGGCCGGCCGGGTGACGCCGCCCTGGTCGACCAAGCCTTTCGCGCCATCCACACGCTCAAGGGCTCGGTCGGCCTGTTCGACCTGCCGGCCATGGGGCGGGTGCTGCACGTGGCGGAGGATCTGCTGGGCGCGTGGCGCGATGGGCGCCGGGCCCTGTCACGGGGCGCCATGGACGCCCTGATCGCGGCCACCGGCCAGACGGAACGCTGGCTGGGCGCCCTGGCGGCGACGGGCGGCGACCTGCCGGCGGACGCCGACGCCGTGGCGGCCGGCTTGGTCAGCCGCCTAAGCCGCGCCCTCGACGGCGACGCGCCGGTATCCGCAGCGGTCCAGGCGACGCACATCGACACCGCCTGGATCGAGACCCTGTTCCGGGACCGCGACTTGGACCCCGCCCGCCACCCCACTGTGACGGCGCTGCGCTATGTCCCCGATGCCGGCTGCTATTTCCGCGGGGAGGATCCTGTCGCCTTGGCGCGGGCGGTGCCGGATCTGCTGGCCTTGCGCATCACCCGGCGGAATGCCGCGGCTCCTGTGGCGGCCGATACCTATGATCCCTACGCCTGCGACCTGGTGATTGAACTGTTGTCGGCTGCGGCGCCGGAGGCGGTAAAGGGCCCCTTCCGTTTCGTGCCCGACCAAATTCAGCTGCTGTCCTGGTCGCCGCCTCCGTCACCATCCGCGCCCGTGGCGCCGCCAGTCCTGGCGGAGGGGCCCCGCAGCCTGAGGGTGGAGGCCGGACGTATCGACGCCCTGGCCCAGCTGGTGGATGAGCTGGTGGTGGCCAAGAACGCGCTGTCCGATCTGGCGGGGCAGATGGCCGACGGATTGGCGCCGCAAGCGGCGGCGCAAATCCTGGGGGACCGCCAGGCGGCGCTGGACCGGCTGGTCGGGCGCCTGCACCGCACGGTGATGGGCATACGCCTGGTGCCCATCCTGCCCTTGCTGCGCCGCTTCCCCCGGGTGGTGCGCGAAACCGCGACCGCCTTGGGCAAGGAGGTCGACCTGGCGGTCGATGGCCAGGATGTCCAGGTCGACAAGGCCATCGCCGAGGGGTTGTTCGAACCCCTGACCCATTTGCTGCGCAACGCCGTCGACCACGGCATCGAGCCGGCGGCGGAGCGTGCGGCGGCGGGCAAGCCCGCCCGCGCCCTGATCAGCCTGGTCGCCCGGCGCGAGGGCGACCACGTCGTCATCGACGTGGCGGACGATGGGCGGGGCATGGACCCGGCCCGCATCCGCCAGGCCGCCGCCGCGCGCGGGCTATTGCCCGACCGCATGCTGGACTCCCTGGCCGACGACCAGGTGCTGGACCTGGTGTTCCGTCCCGGCTTCTCGACCGCCCAGGCGGTGACCGACCTGTCCGGCCGCGGGGTGGGCATGGACGCCGTACGCGCCGCGGTCGGCCGCCTGGGCGGCAGCGTCGGCATCAGCAGTGCCTCCGGCCAAGGTACGACGGTGCGCCTGGTCCTGCCCCTGAACCTGGTGCTGACCAAGGTAATGGTCGTGGCGGTGGCGGAGGAACGCTACGGCATCCCCATGGACGGCATCGTTGAAACGGCGCGCGTGGACCCGGCCCGCGTCCGGCCCATTCGCGCCGGGCGGGCCTTCGTGCTGCGCGACACGGCCGTACCGCTCCTGTCCCTGGCGGCGTTGCTGGGGCTGCCGGAAGAGTCGTGGACGGATGGGGAACCGTGCCGGGCGGTGGTGGCGCGGGTGGGCGGCGACTTGGTGGCGGTTAAGGTTGACGCTTTCGTCGGTCGCCGCGACGTTGTGTTGCGGCCCCTGACCGGCCTGCTATCCGCGATGCCGGGCCTGTTGGGGACAACTCTTTTGGGGGATGGGCACGTGCTGATGATCCTGGACGTGCCCGGCCTGATCGCCGCCGCGCCCGGCGATACGGCGCCGGTGGGGCAGGGGGCGCCATGACGGTGGAGGTGGCGGGGAATGTGATCCGCCTGCGAGGCGTTTGCGCCGCCGAGGACGCGGAAACCTTGCTGTCGCGGCTGCAGGCGGCGCCCGAGTCCGAAATCGACGTCACCGCCTGCCGCCACCTGCACGGCGCCGTTGTCCAGGTTTTGCTCGCTTTTCGGCCTAATGTACGCGGTATGGCCGAAGATATATTTCTCCGCGATTGGGTCATACCCAATTTGGCGGCGCCGCGGTAAGTCTTTCGCAGACAAGATTACTGGGCGCGCGCTATACATATTTGGTCACTGGCCGGGCGCGAAAAGACCGATAACTTGCTGGTGACGATAATAGGCAGATTGGATGACTTGGGCGGGATGGTTGAAATGGGTACTACGGTCTTAATCGTCGATGATAGCAAACTAGCGCGCATCGTCGTGGCCAAGGCTATCGCGGCGCTGCAGCCCGGTTGGACAAAGGTCGAGGCGGGCAATGCCGACGAGGCGTTGGCCATCCTGCGCGATGGTCAAGTCGACCTCGCCATCCTGGACTTCAACATGCCCGGCCGAAATGGATTGGAATTGGCGGAGCATATGCGACATCGCTACCCGGACATGCCCATAGCGCTTGCGACCGCCAATGTGCAGGACGAGGTGATCGCCCGCGCCCGCGCGGCCAACGCCACCTTCGTCAGCAAGCCCATCACCGAAGATGGGATCCGGGACTTCCTGTCCGGCGCGGCCTTGAAGCTGCGCGCGGTGCACGGATGAACCAAACCCCCCATATCCTGGATGAGTTGGAGAACGACGCGCTGACCGAACTGGTCAACATCGGTGTCAGCCGCGCGGCCGTCAGCCTGCGCAAGATGGTGGGCAACCAGGTGACGCTGTCGGTGCCGTCGGTGGAGGTGGTGGGGCGCAAGTTGGCCGCCACCCTGATCCAGGAGCGGGAAAGCGATGAACTGGTGGCCGTTCGCCAGGATTTCACCGGCGCCTTCAACGGCCGCGCCCTGCTGATCTTCCCTGAGTCCAACAGCCTGGAACTGGTCCGCGCCGTCACACAGGATGAGCTGTCTCGAACGGAGATGGTGGACATCGAGGAGGAGGCCCTGGCCGAGACGGGCAATGTCGTTCTGAACGGCTGCCTGGCCACCATGGCCAACATCCTTCAGCGGCCCCTGACCATGTCGTTGCCGCAGGTGCTGCGCGGCGATGGGCAGATCCTGTTCGAACTGGCGGAAAAACACGATGACGATGGCGTCGTCCTGTTCCTGTACATCAATTTCGCCATCAGCGGCCGGGACATCCGGGGCTATATCGCCATGCTGATGGATCTGCCGTCGTTGCAGTCGCTGAAGGAGCTGATCGGCGAATTCATCGCGCGGGTGGTGGGCACGGACGGTGGCGATGCCCACTGACGGTCTTGCCTCTGGCGCCGGGGGGAGGGGACGGGCATGACCGGCCGAGCGGAGGCTGTGATCGTGATGGAGCGGGACGGCGGGGTTTTGCCGGAGGTGCGGGCGCTGTGCGGCCCGCTGCTGGACGCGCTGGTCCAGTCCGGCATGCCCTTGACCATCACCGACCATCGCCGGCCGGGCGAGCCGCTGGTTTTCGCCAATCCCGCGTTCGAACGCCTGACCGGCCACGCCTTTAGCGGCCTGGCCAACCGGCCTTTCGGCTTCCTGGCCGCCGCCGATGCCGACCCCGCCATCCTGGCCGGGATCGAGGAGGCTTTGGCCGCCGACCGGCCGCTGACGGCCGATCTGCGGGTGATGCGCAAGGATGGTACCATTTTTTGGGACCGCCTGCGGCTGACCCCGGTCGTGGATGGTCAGGGCACCACGCCCTATTTCCTGTGGACCCACTGTGACCAGACCGTTGAGCTCGCCCGCATGGAGGTGGAGGCCGAGCTGGCCGCCAGCCGCCAGGCGCTGGCCAACGCCAAGGAACGGGCGCGCCTGGCCCAGGCCGTGGGCGGCACCGCCGGCGCCTGGGAATGGGACGTGGCCGACGGCCGGCTTTATGCCGACGCCCGCTTCGCCGAGCTGTACGGCCTGGATCCGGTGGCCGCCGGCAATGGCCTGTCCACCGACGCCTTCTTCGATTCAATCCATACCGACGACCGCATGCGCATCCGCATCGCCGTGGCCGGGGTGATGCATGGCGCCGACATCTTCGCCAAGGACTACCGGGTGGTGGGCCGTGACGGCACGGTGCGCTGGGTCTCGGCCCGCGGGGGGGCCGACCGCACCGCCGACGGGGCGGCGCGCCGCTTCCGTGGCGTGCTGGCCGACATCACCGAGCAGAAGCGGGTGGAGGAACAGCTGCGCGTGGCCCAGACCGCCGGCGGCGTGGGCACGTTCGAGTATATCAGCGGCTTCGGCACCGTATCCGTGTCCGAGCAGTTCTGTCGCCTGCTGGGCCTGCACCCGACCACGGCCCTGCCGGTACGCACCGTCAATGCCGTAGTGCTGGCCGATGACGCCCCCCTGATCACCAGCCTGGAAGGCGGGGAGACGGCGCCTCCCTACCGCGAGTTTCGCATCCGCAGGCCCGATACGGGGGAGATCCGCTGGCTGGCCCAGCGGGGGGAGCACCGCCGCGACGGCAAGCGCGACCGCGAAGGGCGCCAGGGATCGGGCAGCCGCTTCATCGGCGTGATCTACGACATCACCGCGTCCAAGGATGCGGAGGAAAAGCTGCGCCAGTTCGCGGAGACGCTGGAGGCGCGGGTGGAGGAGCGCACGCGGGAGCGTGACCGCGTCTGGAACAACTCGCGTGACCTGCTGGTCATCATCGGCGCCGATGGCATCTGCCGGGCGGTCAGCCCCTCATGGACCGCCATCCTGGGCCATGAGACGGAAGAGGTCGTGGGCCGCCAAGTGCAGGACTTCGTCCACGCCGACGACATGGTGGGGACGGCGGAGGCGCTGATGGGCGCCCTTCATGACCAGAACCTGACCAATTTTGAGAACCGCCAGTTGCACAAGGACGGCAGTCTGCGCTGGATCTCCTGGAACACGTCCAAGGAAGGTGACCTGGTCTACGCCTACGGTCGCGACATCACCGAGGACAAACAGCGCGCCGACATGCTGCGCCAGACGGAAGAGCAGCTGCGCCAGGCCCAGAAGATGGAGGCCGTGGGCCAGCTGACCGGCGGGTTGGCCCACGACTTCAATAACATGCTGATGGGCGTCATCGGCGGCCTGGACATCGTGCGCCGCCGCATTTCCCAGGGGCGGCTGAACGACCTGGACCGGTTCATGGACGCCTCCATGGCCTCAGCCCAGCGGGCGGCGGCCCTGACCCATCGCCTGCTTGCCTTCTCGCGCCGGCAGTCGCTGGACCCCAAGCCCATCGACGTCAACGGCCTGGTGCGCTCCATGGAAGACCTGCTGCGCCGGACTTTGGGCGAGCAGATCGAGCTGCGCATCACCGTGGCGGAGAACCTGACGGCGGCCCGCAGTGACGTGAACCAACTGGAAAGCGCCATCCTCAACCTGGCGATCAACGCGCGCGACGCCATGCCCGACGGCGGCATCCTGACCATCGAGACCAGCCGCGCCACCCTGGACCGGTCCTACACCAACCGGCACGACGGCCTGTCGCCCGGCGACTATGTCATGATCCGGGTCAGCGATACCGGCATGGGCATGCCGCCCGATGTGGTGGCGAAGGCCTTCGATCCCTTCTTCACCACCAAGCCTATCGGCCAGGGCACGGGCCTGGGCCTGTCCATGATCTATGGTTTCGTGAAGCAGACGGGTGGCCATGTGCGCATCGACAGCGAGCCCTGGCGCGGCACGGCCATCACCCTGTACCTGCCGTGCGACGGTGGCGCCAACGCCCAGGATGGCGGCCTGGCCGGCATGGGCGAGACTCCGGAAGGGGCGGGGGAAATCGTCCTGGTGGTGGAGGACGACGATTCCGTGCGGCTGCTGGTCCTGGATGTGCTGCAGGAACTGGGGTACACCGCCCTGCACGCGGCGGACGGGCGCGGTGCGCTGAGCGTCATCGAATCGTCCAGCCAGATCGACCTGCTGATCACCGATGTCGGCCTGCCGGGCTTGAACGGCCGGCAATTGGCGGAGATCGCGCGCCGGCGGCGGCCCAACCTGCCGGTTCTGTTCGTCACGGGGTACGCCGCCAACGCCGCCGTGCGCGGCGATTTCCTGGAGCCGGGCATGGACATGGTGATGAAGCCCTTCGCCATGGACGAACTGGCGGCCAAGATCCGCGGCATCCTGGAAGAGCGGCAGGTACTGGCGGCCGCTCCTCCTTAACGGGTGTTTTGTTGGATTGAATTCCGTATAGGTTGCGACCCGGCCTGCTTTCCGGCATACCAGGCTCCAGCGGATTAAACCCTGGGGGCTGGGATGCGGACGAATTTGATCATGGGCGCGGTGGCTTTGCTGGTGCTGGCCGGCTGCGCCGCCACGGGACAAGGAACGGGTGGCTCGGGATCGGCCGGGCCGGGCACCAATGCCACGCCGGCCGAGCTTTTCGCCCGCTCCCTGAACGCGGCGGCCGTGGCGCGGCCCGACCTGATCGGGCCGGAACTGGTGCGCATCGTGCCCGATGCCCCCCAGGCATCCTGGGCCAAGCTGATGTGGCGTGATGGACCGCATGGGCGCCAGGTGCTGGTGGCCTCGACCATGGCCACCGCGGCTTATGAGAAATATTATGCCGGGAAGGCCGGCGGCACCTCGCCCGACAGCTGGGGCACCATGTGGGTGACGGCCGTGCCGCAGCTGCAGGAGTTCTGCGCCGGTGCCACCGGTGATGCAGCCGCCAAAACCGAACGGGTGAAACAGTATCTGGGCCTGGACCCATCCCGCGATTATTCCGAGGTGGTGGAGATGTGGGTGGCGCCCGAGGCGTTGGCCCGCCCGTGTCCGGACACCGATGTGACGGCCGCCCACTGCACCCTGGACACCTCTTCCACCGCGGCACGGCCCACCTGCACCGCCGGTGACGCCGCTTGCCTGGAGACGCAGGGCTATTGGGATTGGTTCGCCCGCAACATGCGCGTGAATTATGTCGAGGGCGGCGCGCCCTGGACCCGCCTGGGGTACACCTATGACTGGCATCCCCAGGCTGGCGGGTCCGACGGCGCCGTGCGCTACGGCGCCAGCGAGTTCATCCTGAAGCCCAGCCGCCCCTATGACATCCGCGCCGCCTACACCCTCGCCGACTATTGCCGCAAGCCGGCGGCCTGAGGCCCACGGAGGGCGGCGCCATGTGGCACAATCGCTGGACGGAAAAGCCGTCCTATGAGGAGGCGCTGGCGCTGACCGGCCTCATGAAGACCTTGGCGGCGTTCAACCCGCGCGTCGCGGGCACGCCGCCCCTGGGCCTGGATCTGCCGTCCAGTGACATCGACATCCTGTGCCATGCCCGGGACGCGACCGCCCTTGCCACGGCGCTATGGACTATGGGCGCGGACTGGGAGGATTTCACTCTGCACCAATGGCGGCGGGCGCCGCGGCCGATCATCGCCCGTTTCCGGGCCCACGGCTGGGCCTTCGAGGTTTTCGGAAGCCCCGAGCCGGTGGAGATGCAGGCGGGATGGCGGCACTTCATGGTGGAGGCGCGCTTGCTGTCCCTGGGCGGTCCGGCCCTACGCGCCGCCGTCATGGCGGCCCGGCTGGACGGACTGAAGACCGAACCCGCCTTTGCGCAGGTGCTGAAGCTGCGGGGCGACCCTTATGCCGCCCTTCTGCTGTTGGCGGCCGCGCCCGAAGACCGGCTGTCGGCCCTGGTGGCCGCCGCTGGCTTCATTCCGGCATCACGGGGGTTGCTGACCGGCGGGCGCTGAGCGTGGCGCCGATGGAGGCGACCATGATGGTGGCGATGGCCAGCCAGTGGAGGGGCGACAGCGCCTCGCCCAGAAGCGCCATGGCCATCAGGGCGCCCACCGCCGGCTCCGCACTGGTCAGCGTGCTGAAGGTCTGGGCCGGCAGGCGGCGCATCGCGAACATTTCCAGCGTGTAGGGCAGGGCGCTGGACAGGGCCCCCACCATGACGGCACTGCCCAGGATGGCCGGCTGGAACAGGGTGGCGGCCCCGGTCTGCGCGATCCCGATAGGCAGCACCAGGGTGGCGGCGATCAGCGTGCCCGCCGCTGTCGCCTGGGTGCCATGGGCGCCGCCCACCTTCTTGCCGGCGACGATGTACAGCGCCCAGAACACGCCCGCCCCCAGGGCGCAGGCGATGCCGTACGGGTCCAGCTGCGCCGCCGACCGCTCCAGCGGCAGCAGCAGCGCCAGCCCCGCCACGGCCAACCCTATCCATAGGAAATCGACCCGGCGGCGGGATGACAGCAGCGCCAGGCCCAGCGGCCCCGTGAACTCCACCGCGATGGCGATGCCCACCGGTATGGTCTGCAGCGCCTGGTAGAACAGGAAATTCATCGCCCCCATGGCGCCGCCGTAAACCAGCAGCGGCCGCCAGCTGTTCCGCGTCAGCCGCAGGCGCCAAGGCCGCAGCAGCAGGGTCAGCATAAGGGCCGCCGTCGTCAGGCGCAGGGCCGTGGTGCCCTGCGGGCCCGTCACCGGGAACAGGGTCTTGGCGATGGACGCGCCCGTCGTGACCGATATCATGGCGGCGAACACAGCCACCGTGGGCAGGATCGAGATCAGGCGATCGACCCCCTGGGTGGAGGGGGGAAGGGTGGTGTCGTGGGACATGGGAGAGATCGACGATCAAAAGGCGGTGCCAGGACGCCTGAGGCTCAAGCGTCACGATAGTTTAGTGATGCGGCTGGTCTAAACGTGTCGATTATGGCCGATTCATGATAGTTTTTATCACGCACCATACGCATGGCCCATAAATGATATCGCCTGAGCTGGACGCCATCGATGCCAAGCTGCTGGAGCAGCTGCAGGGCGACGCCCGCCTGCCCATGCCGGCGCTGGCGGAGCGGGTGGGCCTGTCGGGCCCAGCCTGCTACCGCCGTGTCCGGCGCCTGCGCGAGATCGGCGCCATTGAGCGTGAGGTCGCCATCGTCCGACCGCGCACGCTGGGCTGGCCTTTGACCATGGTGGTGTTGGTGACCTTGGAGCGCGACAGCGGCCGCGCCACCGACGCCGGCGGCGGTCACATCATCGACCAGTTCATGCGCAAGATCGCCGCCGTACCGGAGGTGGTGGAGGCCTGGTACGTCACCGGCGACCACGACTTCGCCCTGCGCGTTGTCGCCCGCGACATGGAAGGCTATGACGATCTGACCCGGCGTATGCTGCTGTCTGACGAAAACGTCCGCACTTTCAAGACTTTGGTCGTCATGCGGCAAGCCAAGCCGCTAAGCCCCGTCCCGGCCGACCTGCCGGCTTAGATATAATTTCCATAACGTATCTTATCGGTTTTTGGTATGTAAGCGCAAAGTTAAAATGTCAGGCCTGTGCAAAGTAGAAGTGTCAGTCTCCTGGTTGGGTGGTGCCGGCTGGGAGGTTGGTGATGGGCTGGGTGGTGATGAGCGACCGGGAAGTTCGGCGGGTGGAGGTTCTTGGGGATGTGGTTGGCGGCCGTCTGACGGCGTCGTCCGCTGCGGCTGTTCTGGGCTTGAGCGAGCGGCAGGTATGGCGCTTGCTGCGCCGGTCTCTCGGTTGCGGCGCCATCGCCTCTCCGGCGCCGCCTGTTTCGATCAAGGTTCGCGCCAGATGTCAGCCGGCCGTGGGGAACAGGGCGTGGAGGACGGCGGCCTTCCTCTGCAGATACTGGCCTATGATCCCTTCCAGATCATAGGCCGTCCAGTCAACCTCCATCGCCCGGGCGTAATGCGTCAGGGTGTTCACGGCGTGGAAGAAGTGATTCTTCTCGGTCCCGCCGCAATGCACCGTGATCCAGCGCAGCGGCCGGGCGGTGTCCTCTTCGGTGTAATGGTACTGATCGACCAGCCAGCGCTTGAACAGCGGCAGGATGAACTCGACTTCGCCATGGGTGTAGATCTCGTGCGTCAGCGTGGTCAGCAAGCCCAACGCGATGTCAGGCTCCCGCAGGGACATATGGTCCTTCCACTTCTTGAAATCGGCGGCGGTTGGGTCGATGTGGCGGGTCTGCAGCCAGGCGTCGTCGCCGACGATGCTGGTCGCCATGGTGTGGAACAGCTGCGAATGGAGGACCTTGTGCGTCACCGCCAGGTCTTCATCGATGATGCGATGCAGGGCGACCAGGCTTTGCAGCAGGGCGTGGGAGTCGATCACCGGTTCGCCGCGATACAGCTTCAGGGTCAATCGATTGCTGATGCCGGCGACCGTCATGGCGCTGTTGTTTGTCTGGCTCCAACTGGCGAAGAACCGGCGCAGGACGTCAGGGTCCTGCTTGCCCGCCGTCAGGATACTGAATCCCCTCTCGATGGCGGCGAAGTCGGCCGGGCAGTTCGAAAAGCCCTTCAGCAACGGTTCCCGGAACGGCCCGTCAGGCATGGTCCGCAGCACGGGCAAGATATGAGTGCTCAGGCTTTCCATGAAAGAATCCCCCCAAACAGAATGGTGCGCGCCGTTGGTGGCGCGGAATTGCATTAAGCGGGTAGCAGGAAGGGTGGATTAACATAAATTACGGCAGAAGTCCGCTAGTCATGCCGATTATTATTTGCCATTTATTACGGAGTATTATTTTGATACCGACAATTGTTTCGGCAAACTTGTGTATGATCCGTGTCCTTTATCATCAAATATCGGACTCCCCTCCCCTCAACACCGCCGGGTCATCCTGTAGCGCCTGATGCAGACGGCGGACCGCGACATGGGCGCCGGTGATGGTGATGTCTGGCCCATCCACGCGCACCTCCACCGCACTCTCCCGCCACGCCAACCAACTCAGGCACCAGGGGACGGCCAAGCGGTACAAGATGCGATCGCCGGCGCGTTCGGCCGGCTGGTACTTGATGCCTGCCAGGATGGCCGTGGCCTTGGCGGCCACGATGCCGGGATAAGCCGCTGTCAGCCGCCACCGGAACGGTAGAACCTCATAAGGCGCCCGCAGGGACCCGGCCAAGCTGCCGATCAAGGTGCCGGCAATGACATCCGCATGCAGCGGGCCCTGGCCGGCCAGGCGCAACAGGCCGTTGAAGATCATCAGGCCCACGGTTACACCTGCCAGGGTGCCGACGCTGTGACACAGCAGTTGGCGCAGGGACTGGAAGATCAGGACCTGACGCCATCGGGGCAGAAGGCACTGCATGTTCGACCTGCCGTTCCTTTCAGCCGGTGCTTACGTCATGGATAGCCGAACCTAATAGGTTTTGCAACTATACCGTTTATAGAGGCTTCTAGAACACCTGCCTGATCCCCACCGGGCCATACCTTGATATGATGGTTTTAGCGGGCGCGAGGGGCCATGGATGGCGGCGCGGGCATCACGCCAAACAAGGGGGCGGGCTATGACAGGGTCGGTTGCGGCATCGGCGGAAAGCCTCATCTGCGTCATCGATGATGATGCGGAGGTGCGAGGCTCGCTGGAGAGCTTCTTGAGGTCCTGCGGCTATGCCGTGCGCACCTTTGCCAGCCCCGACGCCTTCCTGACCTGCGACGCCGCCGACGCCGCCGCCTGCCTGGTGCTGGATGTCCAGCTGGGTGACGCCAACGGCCTGGATTTCCAGGAGCAGCTGCTGGGCAGCGACAGCCACCTGCCCGTCATCCTGATCAGCGGCCATGGCGACATTCCCATGACGGTGCGCGCCATGAAGGCCGGCGCCGTCACCTTCCTGCCCAAGCCCTTCGAAGAAGACGACATGCTGCGGGCCATAGCCGAGGCGGTGGCCCGCGATCGCGAGCGGCGGGCCAAGCGGAACGAAAGCGCCCTGCTGCGCGCCCGATATGACGGCCTTACGGGGCGCGAGCGCGATGTTATGGGCCTGGTCACCGCCGGCCTGATGAACAAGCAGATCGCGGGCCGCCTGGCGCTAAGCGAGATCACGGTAAAAATCCATCGCGGCAATCTGATGCGCAAGATGGAGGCGGAATCGCTGGCCGACCTGGTGCGCATGGCGGAGGCGTTGGGCGTGCGCGAGGCCGTGTCCCGCTACAACCACGGCTGACACCTCCGGCACCGCTGAAACGTCAGGCGTTCTTCAAGGCGCGATGCAGGTGCCGCACGGCGATACGGGCGCCGATGATGGTGACGTCAGCGCCATGCACGCGTACCTCCACCCTGCATTCCCGCCAGCGCAGCCAGGGGAGCGATGGGGCGGGAGCGAGGCGATAAAGGATCCGCCCGTCCGCGCGTTCCGCCGGCAGATAGTCGATGCTGGCCAGAAGCACGGCGGCCCTGTCCGCGAACAGGCCGGGATAGGCACTGCTGACGCGCCACTGCACCGGCTGCACCTCATAAGGAACGCGCAGGGAGATGGCGATGGCGAAGGCCAGCGTTCCCGCCAGGACGTCGGGCGGGATGGCACCATGGCCCATCAGCCGCGGCACGCCGATGAACAGGAAAAAGCCGGCCGCGATGGTCGCCAGGGTGCCGGCCCCATGGGAGGCCAGCTGGCGGGGGGACTGGAACAGCAGGATCTGGCGCCAGGCGGGCAGCACGCTATGCATGATGACGCATCCCAAAAGGCCGCCGACGGATCGGGGCGACACGGGGGCCCCTGGATGTCGGCGGCAAGTTTGTGGGAGGGGTAAAGAGGCGCTATCGGCCTCAGGCCGGAAGGATATCCCAGCGGGCCTTGTTGAATTGCCGGATCAGGTTGGGATCCATGTTGGTATGTTGGGCCACCAGTTCCGGCGGGGTACAGGCCAGCCACTGGGCCAGCGAGACCTCCTGGAAGCGGTCGGCCTTGAAGATTTCCAGGAACACCAGATCTTCGGTGCCTGTGTTCTGGACGTAATGGCCGAAGCTTTTCTTCACGTAGCCCAGGTCGCCGGGGCGGAAGTCCGCCGTCTGGGCGCGGGGGCCGGTGTTGAACACTGTCATGCGGCCCTGCCCCTTCAGGTAGTACTGCCACTCGTCGGCGTTGGGGTGCCAGTGCAGTTCCCGCAGGCCACCTGGTTTGATGGTGACCAGGGCGGCGGCGATGGTCTTGCTGACCGGGAAGTTGCGGGTGTCCACCACCTTGACCGAGCCGCCCTTGGTGACGCGGGTGGGCTTCATGGTGCCCATGGAGAAGGTGAACTCGAACTCCGGCTCACCATCCGGCGAGCGCACGGCCTTCTGCACCTCCTCCAGCGGCGGAATGGGATCCTTGGCCTGATAGATCCACAGGTCGTCCACCGGGATGTTCTTGAAGGCGCTCTGCGGCAGGCCGAAATTCTCGGCCAGCACTTCGGGCGGGGTGTGGGCCATCCACTCGGTCAGCAGCAGGGTGTTGAACTCCGACGCGCGGCCGTTGTCGAACACCAGGGTAAATTCGGCCCCGCTGGTGCCGATGCCCTGCAGGGAATGCGGCAGGCCGGGCGGGAAGTACCAGAGATCGCCCTCCTTCACATCACGCACGGCGGGCCGGCCGTCGGCATCGATGACGGTGATGCGGCACTTGCCGTCGGTCATCACCGCCCACTCCGCCTGCTGGTGCCAGTGCAGTTCCCGCACGCCCCCCGGCCCCAGGCGCATGTTCACGCCGGACACCGCCTCGGAAATGGCGAAGTCGGCCTGGGTCACCTCGCGCGCCCAGCCACCGTCCTGGATGCGTTTGTGGGCGTTGTTGAACGAGGCCCAGAACAGGTCCATGCCGGCGACGTCGGTGGCGGGCGGATCCTGGAAGGACGGAAACTGGCTGGCCAGCGCCGGGTTCTGCGGCCCCGGCTCCTGCCCGGCGATGGGGTTGGACAGGTTGACGCGGCCCTGGGCCGGCCGATCGGGATTGCCGAAGGTGGCGGCGCCGGCGGAGTTCGCGGCGGCAGCCGCCGCGGCCACGGCGCCGGCCGCGATGATGTTGCGCCTGGTGAAGTCGGTCATGACGGATACCTCGGGCAAGGCACGGCTGGCCCCTCACCCCGGCTCATACCTGAGGATGATTTTCAAAGAGGGTCGGGGCTGCTGTGATCTTCTGGGACGATTTGCCGCCGGGTGGCCTGCCATTAATTCCAATGACTTGGTCCCGACACACCCAATATGGCTAAGGCACCGGACGATGTGCAGAAATAACAGTTATTATTGGATGCAATGACGGTGTTCGATCTCAATCAACTGCGGACCTTCCTGGCCGTGGCCGACGCGCGGCATTTCACGGCGGCGGGGGCGGCCCTGGGCATCAGCCAGTCCACCGTCAGCCAGCATATCCGCCGGCTGGAGGCCGCCTGCGGCCGGCAATTGTTCGAGCGCGACACCCACACCGTGGTGCTGACGGCCGATGGCACCGTGCTGGCCGAACTGGCGCGCGATATCGTGGGCCTCAGCCGGCAGGCGGCCGATTATTTCACCGACAGCGCACCGCGCGGCCGCGTGCGCCTGGGGGTCTCGGACGACCTGACCCTCACACGCCTGGCCGACCTGCTGCGCGACGTGGGTCGCGCCAATCCGACTTTGAGCGTGGAGCTGACGGTGGGCCTGACCAGCCTGCTGTACCAGAAGCTGGACGCCGGCCGGCTGGACCTGGTGTTCGCCAAGCGCCAGCCGGGCGACGATCGCGGCACGCTGATCCACCGCGAACGTCTGGCCTGGCTGGCCCACCGAGACCTGGCGCTGGGCGCGAACGAAGCCGTGCCCCTGGTGCTCTACCCCAACGCCTCCATCACCAGCACCCTGGCGATGGAGGCCCTGAACGGCGCCCGTCGACCCTGGTTCGTCGCCTGTTCCAGCGAAACGCTGGCCGGCTTGCGCGCGGGTGCGCAGGCGGGCCTGGGCGTGATGGCGCAGTCGCCCCTGCTGATGCGGGCACCGGGATCCGAACTGGTGGAGATCGACGACCGCGCCGCCCTGCCCCCCTTGGGGGAGGTGGAGTTCGTCGTGCTGGGTCGCAGCCGCCGGCTGCAGGGTGCGCCGTCGGCCCTGGCCGACCTGATCATCAGGAAGGGCCCCGGACTTTGGGCCTAGTCAATTGCGTGCGGTGACCCGCAGGCGTCCATCGGCCGCCACCGTCGCTTTCAGCGGCTCATAGTTGGGCACCAGCGGGTGTCTGGTTTCCAGGGGTTGGTGGTGCGTGGCGGTGATGACGGCCACGGCGGCGCCGGCCGCCTCCCCCGCCGTGATACCGGCGGGCGCATCCTCCCACACCAGGCAATCCCGCGGCGCCACTTCCAACTGGCGGGCGGCCAGCAGGAAGGGATCGGGCGCCGGCTTGCCCCGGCTGACATCATCGGCGGTGACCATGACCGGCGGCGGGGTCAGGCCGGCGGCCATGAGGCGCACTTGGGCCAGGGCGCGGGGGGCCGAGGTCACCACCGCCCAGCGCGCGACCGGCAAGTCCGCCACGAAGGCTGGCGCGCCAGGGATGGCTACGGTGCCCGCCACGTCGTCGATCTCGTCCCGCGTCAGCTGGGCCACCTCCGCCTCCACGTCCGTGCCGGGCGGTGCCCAGCGGCGGATGGTCTCCACCGCGCGCACGCCGTGCATGGTTGCCAGCAGGGGTGCCGGGTCCAGACCGTGGCGCAGGGCCCAGCGGGACCATGCCCGGTTGGCGGAGGCGATGCTGTCGATCAGGGTGCCATCCATGTCGAACAGGAAGGCGGCGAAGGTGCGGTCGGCATGGGGAATGGCGGGCATGGGTCCAGCGGCGTGGTCGGGGTGCCGACATCCTGCGATAGGGAGGGCAACCCTGTCGATGCACGCGGACGCAAGGCACCGCCGATGCCGGCGGGCTTGTTTTCTCACATCGGCAGTGGGTTGCCCGGCGACATCCGTTCCCGGCCATGCGGCTTGCCATAGTCCAACGCCGGGCCTACGGGCACGATGCCGGTGGGATTGATGGAGCGGTGGCTTTCGTAATAGTGGCCCTTGATGTGCGTCAGGTTGACCGTCCCGGCCACGCCCGGCAGCTGGTACAGATCGCGCATGTAGGGGGAAAGGTTGGCATAGTCGGCGATGCGGCGGATGTTGCACTTGAAATGGCCGACATAGACGGGGTCGAAGCGCACCAGGGTGGTAAACAGACGAATGTCCGCCTCGGTCACATGGTCGCCGGTCAGGAATCGGCGGCTGGCCAGGCGGTCGTCCAGCCAATCCAGGGTCTCGAACAGGGGGGCGATGGCCTCCTCATAGGCGGCCTGGGTGGTGGCGAAGCCCGCCTTGTAGACGCCGTTGTTGACGGTGTCGTAGATGCGGGCGTTCAGCGCGTCGATCTCCGGCCGCAGCGCCTGGGGATAATAGTCGCCCGGCTTGGCGCCCACCCCGTCGAACGCGCCGTTGAACATGCGGATGATCTCGGAGGACTCGTTGCTCACGATGGTCCGCTGCTGCTTGTCCCACAGTACCGGCACCGTGACCCGGCCGCTGTAGCGTGGATCGGCAGCCTGGTAGACCTGGTACAGCACGCGGGCGTTGTTCACCGTATCGGGCACTGTGCCGGGGCCCTCGGCGAAGGTCCATCCCTCCTCCAGCATGCGCCAATGCACGACGGAGACGCTGATGGCGTCTTCCAGCCCTTTCAGCGTCCGCATGATCAGGGTGCGGTGGGCCCAGGGACAGGCGAGGCTGACATACAGGTGGTAACGGCCGGCTTCCGCCTTGAAGCCCCCGTCCCCGCTGGACCCGGTGGATCCGTCGGCCGTGACCCAGTTGCGGAAGGCGCTGTCCTTGCGCACGAAACGGCCGCCCGTCGACTTGGTCTCATACCAAACGTCGCGCCATTCACCTTCAACCAGCAAACCCATGGTCCGTCTCCTGTGGTCCGGGCCGGCGTTTTGGCACCGGCCGTCGGATGGTAGATAACGCCGACGCGAGCCGGGCGGCAGGCCCTTAATTGTGCGGCTATCATTCAGGAAACCGGAACGGTGCGGCGCGGTTCCGGAGCGCCGCTGCCGCGCGTGCGATCTCATCAATGCGCGCCGCAAGGTGGTTGAGGAATCCTGCCTTAGATTTCCTGGAGACGCCGCTGGATCGAGGCTTGAATCCCGCTGGAACCATCTATGTTGATGGCCATGCCCAACCCCCGTTTCCGCGGATCAGTAATCAAGTAGGCTTTGGCCGTTGGAAAATATGGCCTTCAGATTAGATCATTGTCAGGCTTCAGTTTGACCAAGAATCAATCGGGTCGGAGCCATACACCGTAAATCACGTGCCACCATGGAAATGTAATTATTCGCACCCGGGGTGCGAATGGCGCCGGGTGGCGGGATTTGGCTGGGGGACGTCATGGACAAGGCGCAGATACTTCCGCTGATTCTATCGGGAGGCTCCGGAACGCGGTTGTGGCCGCTGTCGCGCGAACTCTACCCCAAGCAGTTCCTGCCCCTGACCGGCGAGGTGTCGCTGTTGCAGCAGACCCTGCGCCGCTGCCACCAGGCGGGCTTGGGGGCCGCCATGATCATCGCCAGCCATGAGCACCGCTTCGTGGTGGCGGAGCAGGCGCGCGCCATCGACCTGCGACTGGACAGCCTGTTCCTGGAGCCGCTGGCCCGCAACACGGCGCCGGCTATCGCCGCCGCTGCCGTGGTCGCCGCCGCCACCCGGCCCGACCGGCTGATGCTGGTCCTGCCGGCCGACCATTCCATCATGGATGAGGCCGCCTGGCGTGCGGCGCTGGACATCGCCATCCCGGCGGCGGTCGATGGCGCCTTCGTCACCTTCGGCATCGAGGCGACGCGCGCGGAGACGGGCTATGGCTACATCCGCAAGGGTGACGGATTGGCGGGGTGCGCCGGCGGCTTCCGGGTCGCGGAGTTCGTGGAAAAGCCGGATCGCGTCACGGCGGAGCGCTACCTGGCCGGCGGCCAGCACCTGTGGAACAGCGGCATGTTCCTGTTCCGCGCCGACCGCCTGGTGGAGGAACTGGGCCGGTTCGAGCCCAAGCTGATCGAGGCGGTGCGCGCGGCGGTGGAGCGCCGCGCCGGTGATCTGGACTTCCAGCGCCTGGACGCCGACAGCTTCGCCAAGGCGCCTTCCATCTCCATCGACGACGCCCTGTTCGCCCGAACGGCCCATGCCGCGGTGGTGCCCTGCAGCATCGGGTGGAGCGACGTCGGCTCCTGGAAATCCCTGCTGGACGTGCTGCCCGTGGACGACAAGGGCAATTTCCTGCACGGCGACGTGGTGCTGGAGGATACCACGGGCAGTTATGTCCGCACCGACGGCATCCTGACCACCGTGCTGGGCATGGACAACGTCATCGTCGTCACGACGCCGGACGCCGTGCTGGTGGCCAACAAGGATCGCATGGATGGCCTGAAGGGCATTGTCGCCACCCTGAAGAAGGGCAACCGGCGCGAGGCGCTGGCCCGTCCCCGCGTCTACCGCCCCTGGGGCTACTACCAGACCCTGCATGAGGGGGAGCGTTTCCAGGTGAAGCGCCTGACGGTGAAGCCGGGGCACAAGTTGTCCTTGCAGAAGCATTTCCACCGGGCGGAGCACTGGGTGGTGGTCAACGGCACCGCCACCGTCACCCGCGACGGCGAAACCCACATCGTGCGGGAAAACGAGTCCATTTACCTGCCGCTGGGCTGCACCCACCGGCTGGAGAACGCCGGCAAAATTCCGCTGAACCTGATCGAGGTTCAGTCCGGCCCCTACCTGGGGGAGGACGACATCGTCCGCCTGGAAGACAGTTACGGCCGCGTCTGACGGCCGAGGCGGCCATGCAGGAACCAAGCGCAGGCGCCCCTCTCAGCGCTGGGCGGCTTCGGTCCCATCCGGCGCCACCGCGCGGATGACGGCCCGGGTATCTCGGCCGGCTTGGCGCATGCGGTCGGCCACCAGGCCGGCCAGCTTGGCCTGCTCCGCCGCCGGGGCCTGGCTTGACAGCGCATAAAGGTCGGCGTCCTTGCCATCCAGGTTGGTGGCGGCATCCGAGACGTAGCGGGCGGGGAAACTGCGCTCCACCTGGGCGTCCAGCGCGTCGGCTGCGGCCACTGACTGCACGCTGCTGACATCACGCAGGGTGGTGGGCTGCAGCCGCTGCACCGCCGCGTCGCCGCTGGTGTCGCGCAGCGCCGCCAGCAGCGGGTCAGCCTTGTCGCCCCGGGCCAAAGCGGCCGTCATGCGGTTCTTCTGGTAGTTCTCCAGCGCCGTGTGGCGGTTGGTGACGCGGTTCAGGGCCGCGACCCTGGGCCCATGCACCCCCACCTTGTCCAGCACGCTGGTCCATAGCATGGAAATCGTGCCGACCCCCGGCAGGACGCGGGCGTGGTAGGGCTGCGCCATGTCCTGGACATAGTGGGCGGCCCAGCCGGCGAAGCGCCAGCCCCAGTAGGGGTGGCCCTTGGCGAAGGCGAAGCGCGACAGGGTCATGTACAAATGGACCCGCGCCTCCGGGTAGGTGTGCTGAAGAAAGGGGGCGGCCTTATAGAGGATGCCGGCCTCGTGATAGAATCCCATGTGGAAGGGCGCTTGGCTGCCATAGTCCAGCAGCGGATTGCCGAAGGGCTGAGGACCGAAATTGTAGAGCGCACCCTGCTTCTGGCCATTGTCCTGGAACAGGCCGATATCCAGGCCGAAATCGGGCTCGTCGGTGGCGGTGGCGACCACATCGGCCACGCCCAGCACCTCCCCCTCCTCCACCCGCTCCATCCGCTTTTGGTCGACGTCGCCGGCGTCCTTCAGGATACTGAGCGCCGGCCACGTCATCTCCCGGCCCGCCGCCGCGACGGTGCCAGGCTGGCGCTGCACATAGAGCGCGAAGGGCACGTCCTCGTTGACGCGGATGGCATGGACGAAGGCCTGCTTCAGCGCCGCCGGCCCCGCCCCGTCCGCCGCCTTGAACGCCAGGCTGTCCGGCCGGGGCGCGTAAAACGGCACGTTGGTTCGCGCCCACTGCTCCTCCTCCTCCAACACCTTGGGCAAGGCCGCCGCCTCCTTGGCCAGGAAGGTGGTCAGCGCCTCGGCCGGCACGCTACGGCCGGCCACCTGCGGCATCGCCTCCACCGCGTCCCAGGTGCACAGGGCGTGGCCGCTCCATGCCCACGCCGCCGGCTGGGCGGCGAAGAAGAAGGCGGCCGTGAGGCGCAGGCAGCGGCGGACGGAGCGGAGGTAGCGCATCTAAGACCCTGTTTTCTTGGAACATCAAGGATGGTGGGACCATACCCGGGTTCAGAGTCATTTCCGCGACATCGCGCTTCAAGTTTCCGGGCCTGATGCGCAACCCCACACCGAATTCAAGATTGAAGCGGTGACTCTTGTCGAAGAGGGGGCGTCAGCGCGGCCCAGGCGGCCTCCCATCGGTCTCACTCCTGGCCCCTTCCTCGACGAGCCAATCTCTGAATGCAGCGATCATTGGATCATCGAAGTCCTGTGGTCGACAGACCGCATAGTAGGCCAGCGGTGATTCCAGCGTCGGCCCAAAGGGACGCACCAGGCGCCCCTCAACCAAATCCTGGGTAACAAGAGTGGTCCGGCCCAGCGCGACACCGCCCCCGTCAACTGCGAGGCGGTAGGCTGCGGTGGAATCATTGACCCGCAAACCTCGCGAGGTGTCGGGTGCCTTGCGCCCAATATTCTCGAACCAGTCGCGCCAGGTTCTGAAATCAGGCAACAACGCCAGGGACACGTCATGGATGAGCCGAAAATGTGCCAGGTCTTCGGGCGATCGCAGTGGATGGACGCCATCCATCAGGCCCGGACTGCATACCGGGAAAAAGGAATCGCGCGTAATATATGTCGCCGACAGGCCCTGCCAATTTCCGGCGCCGTAGCGTAGACCGACGTCGATATCGCCCTTCGAGAAATCGCTGAGATTCGTATTCATGTCGATGAGCAATTCGCACGCCGGATACCGGCGGCGGAAACCGTCGAGCCGGGGCATGAGCCATCTGTCGCCGAAGGCGAAGGACACGGTAACGGTCAGGCCTTTGCGTCTGCGCCCGCCCGCCGCGCGGAGCCGAGCCATCCCGCTTGCCAGATGCTCGAATCCGGCGCGCAACTCCGGTAGCGCAGCCTGAGCGGCCTCTGTCAGGACAAGCCTGGCTGCGCCCGATTGTGAGCGATGGAACAGCTCGAACCCGATGACCTGCTCAAGGCGCCGCACGAGCTGACCGACAGCTGCCGGCGTCACGTTCAGCTCGTCGGCAGCCATGGCGAAGCTCAGGTGCCGGGCCGCCGCTTCGAAGGCGCGAAGCGCGTTGAGATGCTCTGGGGCTCGCATGCCGCTAAAGATATTCTATTGCGCGAGCCTAGAACATCTCATTTGTCGGGCAGGCCCTCGAAAAGCGATACATCTTCTTACGGAACGCGCGCTCCGACTTCGTAACACATTCGAAAGTCTGGAGAATTCCAATGTCCAAGTTCAATGGCAAAATTGCACTCGTCACCGGGGGCACGTCCGGCATCGGTCTCGCCACAGTTTCTCTTCTCCGCGCAGAGGGTGCCGAGGTCATCGCCGTCGGTACCAATCCTGAGCGTCTGGCAGCGGCCCGAAAGATCGTCGGCGATAATGGCCTCGTCCTCGCGGCCGATCTGCGGAAGCAGGCCGATATCGACGGCGTGATCGAGGCGGTGTCCCGGAGGTACGGCAAGCTCGATATCGTTCATGCCAATGCCGGTCTCGGCCTGGCGGCGCCGCTGGAAGCGGTCACCGAAGAGCAGATCGATGAGCAGTTCGACGTCAATTTCAAAGGCCTTTTCTTCACCATCCAGAAGGCGGCTCCCCTGTTGGTGGAGGGCGGCAGCATCGTTCTCACGACCTCATGGCTGAACGCAGTCGGCACCCCAGGCCTGTCGATCCTCTCGGCGACCAAGGCCGCCGTGCGCTCCTTGACCCGGTCGCTCGCCGCCGAATTCGCCCCGCGCGGCATTCGCGTCAATGCCGTCAGCCCAGGTCCTATCGCCACGCCGTTCGTCAGCAAGGTCGGTCTCGACGAAGCTACGGTGAAGGCCTTCGCCGATGCCATCGTTACCAAGGTTCCGCTGCATCGCTTCGGCGGCGCCGAAGAAGTCGCTCGGGCGGTCCTGTTCCTCGCTGGTTCGGATAGCGCCTATGTCACCGGCACCGAAGTGGTCGTTGATGGTGGTCTATCGCAAATCTAGGACGAACTAAGGTCCCGGGGGCGGCCCATGGCCGCCCCGGCCCCATCAAACGGAGCCGATAATAATGGCTTCCCCCGAAAACATGCCCAAACGGATATCGTTGACCCGGCGCACCACACTCGGCGCAAAGCCATATCGGCGACGAAGAGCCCCGCTTCGCCGCCGACACTGGCAATGTCAGCGAATAACTCGCTTGGCAGTTGAGCTTGGTTCCGACCTTACGCCGCCGTCTCCGGCTGCTTGCCCCGCTGCTTCACCAACTGGTCCAGGCCGCCCTGGGCCATCAGCAGGCTGATCAGGGCGTCCACCAGGGTGCCATGGCCTGCCTCGCCGCCACCCATGGCCACGGTGGGCACTAGCGGCACCTTGGCCTGGGTGATGGCGCCGCTCAGCATGGCGGCCACCTCCTTGGACAGGGCCATCTCCGCACCACCGAAGGCATCGACCTGGGCCTTGGCCGCCTGAGCGTTGGCGTCGCCGATGGCGGCCACGCGGTCGGCCTCGGCGCGGCCCTCGGTGCGGGTGCGCATGGCGGTCGCCTCGGCCATCACCTTGGTCGCCTCCGCCTCCTGCGTCTTGCGGGCCAGTTCGGCGCGGCCGTGGTTCTGCGCCACCTCGATGGACACCGACGACTTGGTCAGGTCGCCCTGCGCCGCCGCCCGGGCCTCGGCCGCGCGCAGCTCCAGTTCCTTGGCGGCCGCCACCTGCTGGCTTTCATAGGTCTCCACCTTCTCCCGGGCGACCTGGCGGGCGCGCAGCTGTTCAAAGATGGTGTCGATGTGGGTGTCGCCCTTGGCCGCGCGGGGCGTGCCGATCATGACCTCCTTCACGTTCAGGCGGTATTTGGCGAAGCGCCCGGTCATGGCGGCCAGGGCCTCGCGCTGCACCTCGGCCCGCTGGTTCACCAGCTCGATCAGGGTGCGGCTTTGCGCGGCGTCCTTGAACCAGGCGCTGACCATGGGGTCCAGGGTCTGCTCCACCAGTTTCTTGATGTCCGCGAACTGCTGCACTACCCAGGGGGCGTCGTCGTAACCGATGTGCACGACGATGGACAGGGGCAGCACCGGTTCGAACGCGTCCTTGGTGATGAGCTTGATCTCCGCCAAATTGTCGTCGAAGCCGTGGGCCTCGCTGCGCCCCTCGATCCAGCGCAGGACGAAGTTGGTGGTCGGCACCGTGCTGACCTTCACGGCATAGGGGTTGATGGCGTACTTGCCGGGGTGCAGGGCCGTTTGCCAGACGCCGCGCTGGCCCTGCTGCACCAGCTCGCCATGTTTATGATCCGTGCCCGACACGTCGGTGCCGCGCGGGCCGGTGAAGCTGACCACCACGCCGACATTGCCGATTTCCACCTGGGTCTTGGGTCGCACCTCGATGGTGGCGAACAGACGGTTGATGTAGTAGGTGCCCTCCACCAGCACCTGTTCCTGCCGGCCCCGGCGGCCGCCAGCGGCCAGGAAGGTCTCCGGATCCTGGAAGGAATTGTGGAAGGTGGCGCCGTCGGCGGCGTGGGTGCCCACCGTGGGGGCGATGATTTCACCATGGTCCAGGGCGGGGCCGTCATGGACGGTGACCACGCCCACCGCGTCCTCATGGTCGCGGATGATCAGGGGGCGGAAGCCGTTACGCTCCTCGATCATCTCGCGCATGGTCTCCACGGCGCGCGCATCGCTGGCATCGCCCAGCACCACGGCGTGGGTGGCCGATTCCGTGAAGACGATGAACTGCGCCGTGTTGATGGCATAGACGCCCTCACGCAGGATGCGACGCTGGGGGCCGCGCTGGCCGCCTTGGCTCACGAAGGCGCGGGCGTTCTCCACCCCCACCCCCGCTGGCCAGCGGGCCAGCGCCTGGGCGTTGGGCAGGGCCTGGCCGCCGCGGGCGAAGATGTAGGCCAGGCTGCCCTGGGGTACCGTCACCAGGTTGGCGCGGTGCACGCGGTATTGCAGCGGCATGAAGAAATGAAAACCGCCGCGCAACGTTTCCGGCCGGAAGCCGGCCTCGCCCGCCAGCGCCAGGAAGCCCTCTTCAACCGAGCCGCCCAGTGCCCAGAGCTTCTCCACGATGCCTACGGCATCGTTGCGGATGTAGACGATGGTACCGGTAAGAAACGCCAGGATGAGCACGCCCAGGACGCCGCCCACCAGATAAAGCGTGGTGAGCGCCCAGGAAGGGAACTCCAGCATGGAAGCCTCGTTCAACGGATCAGGTCGTAGGCGCCCGGTCCGGATCCGTGACGGAATCCGGGCGCAGTACCGCCGTTGCCGACGCCCAAACATAGGGGCATTCCGGCAGGCGGAATAAGGGGAACTGGGGATGTGTCAGGAGGCCGCCGGTGTCAGGGGCGGCGCTGGCTCAAACCGATGTCGATGAAGCCTTAGACACGAGAGCCGATCGCGGCGTGGAAAGGCCGCAGGCGGGAGGGACAGGAACCGGAACGCCGCATTCTTGGGCACCCGAACCGTTTGTCGATGGCAGGGATTTTACCATGACGGCGGTGTGACACAACGCACACTCGCAATGCGGGCATTTTTGCCCAGCACCGCGCGCCGCGCATACCGGTTGCCATGGACAAGGCGGGTGATTGGAGTCCGCCAGGCTGATGGCCGTTGATCCATATCGAAAACAGAGTATTTTGATATGCGCAAGGTATAACTTGCCTCAATATTAGATATTATGATCGAACGATCGTAAAATACTATCAGGCGCATGCAATAAAGATATAAATATAGCGTCTAGAATTGACCCTGCATCCCGATCAGGTGCGATCGAATACAGATGAAGGGTCTCTTAAATGTTCAAGCAAACGCGGACGTCCCCGCATGGGCGAGCCGGCGTGTTCCTGCTCACCGCCGCCTGTGGCCTCATGGCCGGCCTTCCCGCCCATGCCGCCGAAAGCGCTTCCCAAGAAGTCCAGCTCCTGCGCGCCCAACTGGAGGCGCAGATGAAGGTCAGCCAGGCCATCCAGGCTCGATTGGAAGCGCTCGAGGCGCGCGAGGCCGCCGACGCCAAGGCGCAGGCGGAAACCAAGGTCCAGGCGGAACAGGTCGCGGCGCAAGCGGCCACCCAGGCCAAGACCATCGCCAAGCTGGAGGCCAGCAGCGGCGATAACGGCAGCTTCACCATGGCCGGCGGCCGCCCCACCTTCACCGCCTTCGGCGGCAAGGGTACGCTGCAGATCGGCTTGCAGGCGCAGTTCGATGCCGCCGCCTATTTCGAGGACAACGCCAGCGTGAAGCGATCGGGCGTGGATCTGGGCGATGGCGTCAACGCCCGCCGCATCCGCATTCCCTTCGTTTTTCGCTATGGCGATGTCACGGCGACGGTCACGCCCGACTTCGGCGGGTCGCCGGACGGCCGCCAGAACACCCAGTATCTGTATGAGGCCAACCTGGCTTACACGCCCTTCAAGGGATTCACGGCGGCGCTGGGGTACTTGCAGCCCAACATCAGCCTGCAGGACGCGCCCAGTTCCAACGACTTCATGTTCATGGAACGCCCGGCCATCATGGATGTGGAGCGCAATATCGCCGCCGGCGACGCCCGCGCCGCCGTGGGTGCCCGTTATTACCAGGACCGCTTCTTCGTCTCCGGCTTCCTGACAGGCCAGGCGTATGGCGGCCAGTCCACCACCACCGCGACCTCATCCGTCGGCGCCACCGGATCGGTCACCACCGCCATCTCCACCACCCAGCCCTCCAACGGGCAGCAGACGGGTGCCGTGATGCGCGTGGCGGGCCGCCCGGTCTACGGCGAGGACTACGACGTCCACCTGGGCTTCAGCGGGTCCAAGGTGTTCAGCATGAACCAGAACGACAGCAACCGGCTGGCGCAGAACCTGGCCCTGTCGGTTCAGCCGGAATTGAGGGTGGACACCAGCAAGCTGATCAACACCGGTTCCATGCCGGCGACGGGCGTCTACACCTGGAACCCCGAAGTGGGCCTGCGCTACCAGAATTTCCTGGTCCAGGCGGAGTATGTTGAGATCGGTGTGAACCGCCAGCATCAGGCCGGGGCCGGCCTGGGCGGTGCCACCCAGACACCCGACCTCACCTTCCATGGCGCCTATGTGGACGCGTCCTGGGTGCTGACGGGTGAGCCGCGCCTGTACCAGTCGGCCCGCGGCGGCTTCGGCGGGCTCAAGGTTGCCCACCCGTTCAATCCCGAAACGGGTGACTGGGGCGCGTTCGAGGTGGCGGCGCGCTACAGCGATATCAACCTGAACAGCCATGTCCAGCGCTTTCTGGCCCAGTCGGTGACCGGCGGCGTGGCGGGCGGTCAGCAGGATGTCATCCAGTTGGGGCTGAACTGGTATCCCAATGATCACCTGAAGTTCATGGCCGACTACCAGATCGTGGACGTCAGCAAGCTCAGCGGTGCCACGCTGCAGAACCAAGCCGGCCTGCGCTACCAGGCCGTGGGCTTCCGCGCCCAGGTCGCCTACTAAGGCGGCACCTCAGGACGGTCTGGTGCCGGGTGGTCAGGCCATCTCCAGCACCAGGCCGTCATAGGCCGGTTCCACTCCCTGGGGCAGTGTCGCCATCAGGGTGCGGTAGTCCATCTGGTGGTTCATGTGGGTGAGGTAGGCGCGCCGGGGCTTCAGCCGGTCTATCCAACTGAGCGCCAGGTCCAGGTGGGCGTGTACCGGGTGGGGTTCGATGCGCGTGGCGTCCACGATCCAGGTGTCCACGCCCGCCAGCACGCTCCAGGCCCTCTCATCCAGGTGCACCACATCCGTGGAATAGGCGAAGTCGCCGATACGGAATCCCAGGCTGGGGAAGCGGCCGTGGTCCTGGTGGAAGGGAATGAAATCCAGGTCACCGATGCTGAAGGGGCCGGTAATGGTGTGTGGCACCAGGCAGGGGCGCGGGAACCAATCCGGCCTGTCCTGCGGCTTGAAGCAATAGTCGAACCGCTCCTGCAACTGGCCCAGATTGACTGTATCCGCGTAAATGGGCAGCGGCCGGTTATTCATCCAGTTGACCTGGCGCAGGTCGTCGATGCCGTGGGCGTGGTCGGCGTGCGCGTGGGTGTAGACCACGGCGTCGATACGGGTGACCTGCGCGTCGAGCAACTGCTCCCGCATTTCCGGACCGGTATCGATCAGCACGCTGGTGCTGTCCGTCTCCACCAGGATGGACGCGCGGCGGCGGCGGTTGCGCGGCTCATTGGGGTCGCAGTCGCCCCAGACGTTGCCGATCATGGGCACGCCGCCGGACCCGCCGCAGCCCAGGATACGCACCCGCATGCCGTTCCTCACGCCGGGAACCCCGCGACGAGGGTGCCGCACTCGGCGGGGGGGATGCGGTCGAACAGCGTCAGCATGGTGGCGGTGGTGGCCCGGGCCAGGTCCGCCGGATCCATACCCTTCACCTCCGCCAGCAGGCGGGCGGTATGGGCCACGAACGACGGCTCGTTGGTCTTGCCGCGCATGGGCACCGGCGCCAGGAAGGGTGCATCGGTTTCCACCAGCATGCGGTCCAGCGGAACTTCCTTGGCGAATTCCCGCAGTTCGTCCGACTTCTTGAAGGTGACGATGCCGCTGAAGGAGATGTGCAGGCCCATCTCCAGCGCCTGGCGGCCCAATTCGGGGCTGGAGCTGAAGCAGTGCAGCAGGCCGCGCAGCTTGCCCTCGGCCCCGCCCTCCTCCCGCAGGATGCGGATCATGTCCTCATCCGCGTCGCGGGTGTGGATGATGACCGGCAGGCCGGTTTCGCGCGCCACGGTCAGGTGGGCGCGGAAGCTGGCCTCCTGCACCTCTTGCGGGCTCTTGTTGTAGTAATAGTCCAGGCCCGTCTCGCCTAGGCCGACGACCTTGGGGTACGCCGCCAGCTCACGCAGCCTCTCGACGGTGCACAGCTCCTGCTCTTCCAGGGCCTGGTGGGGATGGACGCCCACGGTGCACCAGACGTCGGGATAGGCCTGCGCCACCGCATGCACCTGGGGAAAGCGGCTGAGATGGGTGCAGATGGTCAGCATGGCGCCGACCCCGGCCGCCCGCGCCCGCTCCACCACTGCGTCGCGCTGTTCGGCGAAGTCGGGGAAGTCCAGGTGACAGTGGCTGTCGATCAGGAAGGGCTTCTGGATCAGACCGTCCGGCATCAGGCGGCCCCCTCCGTCTCCTCGACGTGGCGAGGGAACACGCCCTGCGGCGGCGGCAGCGGCGTGCCGGGCACCAGCGCCTGGTCAAGGTGGGCGAAGTCGCGGGCGTCCACCGGCACGGCCAGCAGATCCAGCACCTTGGCCATGGAACCGGGCATGAAGGGCTGGGTCAGGATGGCGACGTGGCGCAGGGCCTCCGCCAGCACGTACAGCACGGTGGCCATCCGCGCCGGATCCGTCTTCTTGAGGGCCCAGGGGGCCTGTTCATCGATGTAGCGGTTGGCGTCGCCTACCACCACCCACAGGGCGTCCAGCGCCTTGTGGAAGGCCTGCACGTCCAGCTCCGCCCGCATGGTGGGCAGCAGGCCGCGCGCTGCGGCCAGCAAGGCGTGGTCCGCCTCGGTGAATTCACCGGGCGTGGGCACCACGGCGCCGCAGTTCTTCTGGATGATGGACAGGAAGCGCTGCGCCAGGTTGCCGTAGCCGTTGGCCAGCTCGCTGTTGATGCGGGTGACCATGGCGCGGCGCGAGAAGTCGCCGTCGTTGCCGAAGGGAATCTCGCGCATCAGGAAATAACGGGTCTGGTCCAGGCCATACTTTTCCAGCAGCTCGGACGGCGCCACCACGTTGCCCAGCGACTTGGACATCTTCTCGCCCTCCACCGTCCACCAGCCGTGGGCGAACACGCGGCGCGGCGGCTGCAGGCCGGCGGACATCAGGAAGGCCGGCCAATAGACGGCGTGGAAGCGCAGGATGTCCTTGCCAACCACATGCAGGGCCGGCCAGTAGCGGGCGTACGGCGTGCCCTCCCCCGTCTCGGGATAGCCGATGGCGGTGGTGTAGTTGGCCAGGGCGTCCAGCCAGACATACATGATGTGCTTCTCATCGCCCGGGACCGGAATGCCCCAGTCGAAGGTGGTGCGGCTGACCGACAGATCCTTCAGGCCGCCCTTCACGAAGCTCATGACCTCGTTGCGCTTGCCGGCGGGCAGGATGAAGTCCGGGTTGGCCTCGTAAAAGGCGATCAGGCGGTCGGTCCAGGCGCTGAGGCGGAAGAAGTAGCTGGGCTCCTCCACCCATTCGCACTCGGCGCCGGTGGGCGCGAACTTGCGGCCGTCGGCCTCGGTGCGCAGCTCATCCTCGCCGTAATAGGCCTCATCGCGGACGGAGTACCAGCCGGCGTAAGAGCCGAGGTAGATGTCGCCGCTGTCCACCAGCTTCTGCCACAGCGCCTGCACGGACTTGATGTGCCGCGGCTCGGTCGTGCGGATGAAATCGTCGTTGGAGATATTCAGCAGGCCCGTCAGGTCGCGGAAGTTCTGCGACACGCGGTCGGTGAAGGCCTGCGGGTCGACGCCGGCCTTCTCGGCCGACTTCTCCACCTTCTGCCCGTGCTCGTCCGTGCCGGTCAGGAACTTGACGTCATAGCCGTCCAGGCGCTTGAAGCGGGCCATCACGTCGCAGGCGATCGTCGTGTAGGCGTGGCCGATGTGCGGCACGTCGTTCACGTAGTAGATCGGCGTGGTGATGTAGAAGGGCGGGCGCCCGGACATGGCAACTCTCCGGCTAACAGGCTGTCGGTTTATTATTTAGGTCTGTGCGACCGCTTTTCAGCGTTCAGGAGGCCGCCGCCTCGATCGTGCGCAGCGCGCTCAACATCACCTGCTTGCGATCGAGATTGGCGCCTTCCGCCTTGGCGAACAGGCGGTTGACGTTGTCCCATACCTCCATCCAGCGATCAAGCGCACGATCCCGGCGTGCCGCGAAGGACAGACGTTCCATCAGGGCCGCTTCGCCCTCCACGATCTCGGCCGCCGCCTGGTCGCGGGCCAGCGCGCGGTTGAAGCGGGCCAGCCACCACAGCAGCAGGTCGGTCGTCGTCTCCCACACCGTGTCCTGGCCGGCGCGGGCCACCTGGTCGGCCAGGGCATGGGCGGCGGCCAGATCCAGGCGCGGCAGGGTATCCAGCACGCCCAGCAGCACGCGGTAGAGGTCCAGTCCGCCGGCGGCGGCCAGGTCCAGGCCCCGGCCGATGCTTCCGTCCGACAGGGTGGTCAGCGCCGCGGCGTCGCCCATCTCCAGATCCGGCATCATGCGGTTGACCAGGCTGCGCACCGTGGTGGTGGGCAAGGGCTCCAGCATCAGGGTGCGGGTACGCGAGCGGATGGTGGGCAGCAGTGCGCCGGGGTTGTCCGCCACCAGAAGGATCAGCGCGCGGGGCGGCGGTTCCTCCAGGATCTTCAGGATGGCGTTTTGGCCGCTGGGGTTCATCTGGTCGGCGCCGTCCACGACCACGATGCGCCAGCCGCCCTCCGCCGCCGTCAGCCGCAGGAAAGGGGCGATGCGCCGCACCTCCTCCACCGGCAGGTCGCGCTTGAAGCGCTTGCGCTTGTCATCCCAGGTGCGCTGGATGGTCAGCAGGTCGCCGTGCGCGCCGGCGGCCACGCGCCGGGCAATGGGGTTCTCGGGCGAGACGTACAGGCTGGTGGGCGGCGGCGGGGCGCCGAACAAGCCATCATCCTGCGGTTCCGCCCCGCCAGACAGCAGGAAGCGGGCGAAACGATAGGCCAGCGTCGCCTTGCCGATGCCGGGCGGCCCGCCGATCAGCCAGGCGTGGTGCAGCCGTCCGCCGGTGGCGGCCTTCAGCAACGTCTGCTCCGCCGCCGCATGGCCCATCAGGTCGTGCGTGGCGATGGGGGCCGGCACGCTTTCCCGGTCGAACGCCGGCGCCGGCATCAGGCGGCCCTCCCGAGCGGGCCCAGGCGCTGCTCCACCACCGCCAGCAGTCGGGCCTGGATGGCGGCGATGTCGCCGGTGGCGTCGATCACGGCGCAGCGGCCGGGGTCGTGGGCGGCGATGTCCAGGAAGCCCTGGCGCAGGCGTTCATGGAAAGCCCGGCCCATGCGCTCATACCGGTCTTCGGCGCCGGGCCGTGATCCAGCACGCGCCAGACCGGCCTCGACCGGCAGATCCAGCACCAAGGTCAGGTCGGGCATAAGGCCGCCGGTGGACAGGCGGTGCAGATCGGCCAGGACGCGCCGGTCCACGCCCATGGCGTAGCCCTGATAGGCCACGGTGCTGTCGACATAGCGGTCGCACAGCACCCAGGCACCCCGGGCCAGGGCCGGGCGCACCAGCGCCTCGACATTTTCATGCCGGGCGGCGTTATGCAGCAGTGCCTCGGTCAGGCGCTGCCAAGGCGTGTCACCGGCCACCAGCAGACCCCGGATGGCGGCGGCGCCGTCGGAACCGCCGCCTGGCTCGCGGGTGGTCACCACCTCCAGCCCCCGGTTGGCCAGGGCCTGGGCCAGCAGGCGGATCTGGGTGGACTTGCCCGCCCCCTCCCCGCCCTCAAGGGTGATGAACCGGCCGGTCGCCATCAGCCGCCTCAGCTGCCGAAGATCATGCGGTGCAGGCCGGCGCCCATGCGGCCGAACAGGCCCAGGCGCGGCACATCGTTGGCCGCCTGCAACGGGATCTCCAGGGTCTGCAGGTCCGGCGCCGTCACCTTCAGGGTGGCGACGGTGGCGCCCTTGGCAACCGGGGCGGCCAGCGGCAGCTGCGTCACCACGGCCACCTTCATGGCACGGCGCTGTTCGGCGGTCAGGGTGATCTTCAGGGCGTCGGGGAGGACCACCGGCACGGTGTCGGCGGTGCCCAGCGACACCGGCAGTGTGTCCACGGTCTCGCCCGCCTTGAATAGGGCATAGTCGTCGAACTCGTGGAAGCCCCATTCCAGGATGCGGGCGGGTTCATCCGCGCGGCTCTGCATGCTGGTCAGGCCGTTGATCACCAGCACCAGGCGGCGGTCGCCGCGCTTGGCCGAGGCGATCAGGCCGTAGCCGCCCGCTTCGGTATGGCCGGTCTTCAGGCCGTCCACGCCCATGTTGCGGTACAGCAGCGGGTTGCGGTTGCCCTGCTTGATCTTGTTGTAGGTGAACTCCAGCTCCGAGAAATAGTGATAGTACTCGGGGAAGTCGTGGATGGTGCGGATGGCCAGGATGGCCAGGTCGTGCGCGGTGGAATAGTGGTTGGCGTCCGGCAGGCCGGCAGCGTTGGTGAAGTTGCTGTCCTTCATGCCCATGTCGTGGGCGCGCTTGGTCATGTTGCGGCAGAAGGCTTCCTCCGTGCCGCCCAGGCCTTCCGCCAGAACGATGGTGGCGTCATTGCCGGACTGCACCAGCACGCCGCGGATCAGATCCTCCACCTTCACGTTGGCGCCCAGCGGCAGGTACATGGTGGAGCCTTCGGTCTTGGCGCCGCCCAGTTCCCAGGCGCGGCGGCTGACCGGCAGACTATCCTCCAGCGACAGCTTGCCGTTCTTCAGCCGGTCGAAGACCATGTACATGGTCATGACCTTGCTCATCGACGACGTCGGCATGTGCTGGTCGGCGTTCTTGGCGAACAGGACGGTGCCGGTGTCGGCATCCATCAGGATGGCCTGGCGCGCCTCGGTATCGATGGTGGCCGCGTGCCCCACGCTGCTCAACAGACCGCCCAGCAGCCCTATAACCAGGGCGGCCTTAACCGCGCCGCGCGACGCCAAAACCTTCAGTTCCATGTCTCTTCTATCCCGACTGCGTGTCCGATAGCTCTAATAGCCTTAAAGCATGCGGGGGCACTGATGCCCCATGAATGGCCGTCCATGCCAGTCTCCAGACGGCCTATGGCCAAAATGTCCCAACCGGCGGCGACCCTGGTGAACAGGGTGCGGCGGCCGGCGGCGACATTTCAAGCTTAACCCGCGCCTTACTCGACGATCACCCGGGCGCCGTTGTTGCCGGCGGCCACCACCTGGTCCAGCACCTGGTCGGCCTGTTCGGGCGTGTCCAGCGGGCCGACGCGGACGCGGAAGAACTGCGTGCCATTGACCATGCTGGGCGCCAGGAAGGACGGGCCGATGCTGGCCAGCCGGGCGCGCAGCTTGTTGGCGTTGTCGAACAGGGTGAAGGACCCGGCCTGTACATAGATGCGCTTCGGCCCCGGGCCGACAGCGACCTGTTGCACCACCGGCGCCGGCAGGAAGCGGCCGTCCGGCTCCGTCGTGCCGGGAACGGTGGTGGGAGCCGGGACGGGCCGCGCCGGGGCCGGATTAGGCCCTTGCGCCGGCGGCAAGGCCTGGCCCTGCACCGTCACGCTAGGGCGCGGGGCGGCCTTGGGCACCGGGCTGCCATCCGCCATGGTGGTGGGCACGGGTGCCGTGCTGCTGGGCGGCGCGTTCAGGGCCACCTGGCCGCCGCCGGCCTGCATGGCCGCCGCCGCGATGGCGCGGCTTTCATCCGCCAGGATCTGCACCCGCACCTTGGCCGTTCCCTGCTGCTCCATGCCCAGCAGCTGGGCGGCACGACGGGACAGGTCGATGATGCGGCCGGCGGCGAAGGGGCCGCGGTCGTTGATGCGCACAACGATGGAACGGCCGTTGTCCAGGTTGGTCACCCGCACCAGGCTGGGCATGGGCAGGGTCTGGTGGGCCGCCGTCAGCTCGTTCTGGTCGAAGGTTTCGCCGTTGGCGGTGCGTTCCTGGTGGAACCCCGGGCCGTACCAACTGGCGATGCCGGTCTGGTCGTAATCATAATCGGCGCGCGGATAGTACCAGATGCCACCGATCTGATAGGGGTTGCCCACCTTGTAAGTGGGCTGGCCCGCGCCGGCGGTCGACGGCGCCTGGGTCTTGATGGTGGCGGCGGGGCCGGGCGCCTCCTGCTTGTGGGCGCAGCCGGTCATCAGCAGCCCCGCCAGCGACGCCCCAGCCAGGGCGGACGCTTTCCAGGGGAACTGCCACGTCGATTCGTTGGCGGCGGCGGCCATCGCCGTCCGCCTCACCAGATTTGCCCGGCTCATCACTTGCACACCGCTATGGATTGTGGCTGCACCCTACAACATCTCACGGCGCCGCGCCAAGTTGATCGGCCAGCAAACCAACGGTGGTCGCGAAATAAGTGGACCGGTTCCAGTTC
Source organism: Nitrospirillum amazonense (assembly GCF_029594735.1). Classification (NCBI taxonomy): domain Bacteria; kingdom Pseudomonadati; phylum Pseudomonadota; class Alphaproteobacteria; order Rhodospirillales; family Azospirillaceae; genus Nitrospirillum; species Nitrospirillum amazonense. Next base: position 1,010,785 of record NZ_JARPAF010000004.1, on the reverse strand, counting down.
ATGATGGTGCGATAGTTGTCATAGACCAGGAAGGCGCGACCGTCCGGCCCGTCAGGAATGACCAGCGAGGCCGACAGCGCGCGGGCCGGCAGTGGCTTGCCGTCCAGGGATCGCACCCCGGCCTTGGCCCATTCCGTCAGCGTGCGCTTCTTGTCCAGGCCGGCGGCCGCAGCCGCGTCCAGGCCTTTCGCGGGCAGCTTCACCTCACGGCCCCAGGTGGTGCCGGCGTCCCAGCCCACGGTGGACAGGTAGTTGGCGGCCGAGGCCAGCACGTCCGGTGTCCTGGTCCAGATGTCGCGCCGGCCGCAGCCGTCGAAGTCCTGCGCGAACTTGAAGAAGGCGCTGGGCATGAACTGCACCTGGCCCATGGCGCCGGCCCACGACCCCTTCATCGTGGCGGGGTCGACCTTGTCCTCCTCCACGATGCGCAGGGCCTGGATCAGCTCCTTGCGGAAATAAGCCGGGCGGCGGCCATCATGGGCCAGGGTCGCCAGGGCGTCGATGATGCGGAAACCGCCGGTGACACGGCCATAATTGGTCTCCAGCCCCCACAGCGCGACGATATACTGCGGCTGCACATGATACTTGGCGCTGACCTGGGCCAGCAGGGCCGCGTTCTGGCGCATCATGTCCCGCCCGCGCTGGATGCGGTCCTTGGTCAGGACGCGGTCGGCGTAGGTGGCGAAGGTGACCGTGCCTTCCGGCTGCTTGCGGTCCAGGTCGATGACGCGCGGCAGTTCCTGCACATTGGCCAGCGCGAGGTCCAGGGTGGCCTTGGAGATGCCCTGGGCCTGCGCTTCCTGCCGCACGCCGTCCAGCCAGCGCGCGAAGTCCGCCTGCTGTTCCGGCGTGATGACGGTGGGGGCGGGCGCCGGGGGGGCCGGGGGTTGCGCCGGCGCGGGCGGGGGTGCCGGTGGCTGCTGGGCGTTCGCCGCCGCCGGCGGCCCGCCGGCGCACCCTGTCAGCAACAGCGCCGACAGCAGGCCGATGCCGGCGCTGCGGGACAGGAGGGGGCGGCTGGCGGGAAAGCGGGTCACAGGCGAAATCCTCGGGCAAGCGGGAAAGGTGGTCGAAAACTAGAAATGAAATCAGGGCGTTTTGGTGGCGCCGTCCGGCGCCGGGAACAGGCTGTCGGTACGGCCCAGCAGTCGGTAGGCCAGCAGTCCGATGTATTCGTGCACCGACTGCGACAGCAGTTCCAGCCCGCGCAGCAGATCGAAGTCCGGCCGGTACAGCAGGGTCTTGGGCGCCCGGATGTCCACCGGGTAGGCCACCACCGGCCAGCCGACATGGCGGAAGATGCCCACCGAGCGCGGCATATGGAAGGCCGATGTCACCAGTAGCCAGGTCTGACCGGGCTGCGGATGCATCAGGTCACGGCTGAACAGCGCGTTTTCCCAGGTGTTGCGCGACTCCCCCTCGAAGGTCACGCGGGTGATGTCCATACCGATCTCTTCCAGGGCGGCGCGGGCCACCGGCGCCTCCTTCTCATCGGGATCGCGCAGTTCCCCAGAACCGCCGGAGAAGATGATGCGGGCGTCGGGATAGCGGCGGGCCAGGTCGGGGATCACCATCAGCCGCTCCGCCGCGGCGTTCACCTCGGGCTGGCCCGTCTCGGCCGTCGCCACCTGGTCGACGGACCCGCCCAGGACGATGATGCCGTCGACATGGGCGGGCAAGCCCGCAGGCGCCGGAAAGCGCTGCTCCAGCGTGCGCATGCTCCACGCCCCGACGGGCAGCACGGCGATGATGGCCAGCCCCACGGCCGCGGACCGGGCGCAGAGCAGGGACCGGCGCGCCCTGAAGCCGCCGGTTGCAAAAAGGCCAACCAACAAAAACAAAAGCAATAGGTTGCCGGGCGCCGTCAGCGCCCAGAAGATCTTGGACAGGGCAAAACTCAAGGCATTTGCCTCCCATAATCATTGAGCGGGAAAGCCTAGGCCTGGCAGGCCTACTCCTGTAACCGCCCTACCCCTGTAACCGGCGCTTCAGGCCAGAGCTGCCCGGATACCGTCAGATTCCATCGTATTTTTCGAATATTGCATGGATGGCGCAGTTTCCTCATGCGGTCGGGACAGAAAATGGTCTAAGGTCAAACCCAATCGAGAACAAGCCGGCCTAGCCCTGATCGTGACCGATGCCTGCCTGACCGTCGTCGCCAGAACCGACGCTGCACCTCCCGGTGCCGGTGCCATGCAGGATATTTCCGTCTTCACCCGCCGTATCGATGATCATTTGGCCAGCCACAGCGGCCCCTGCGCAGTGCTGGTCATCGAGATCTCCCGCATGGCGGAGCTGTACAAGCTGCTGGGCCAGCAGGCGCTGGACGCGTCCATGGCGGTCATGGCCGAGCGGGTCCTGGGCCTGTGCGGCAGCGCTGACGCCGTCTGCCGAATCGCCCGGGCACAGTTCGCCCTGTTCCTGCCCAACCTCAGCCATGCCAGCAAGGCGCTGTTCACCGCCTCCGCCCTGGCCGCCCGCATTGGGGAGCCCATCCTGGTGGAGGGGCGGCTCCTGTACATGGTGGCCAAGATCGGCGTGGCGGTGTCGCCCGACGACGGCACCAGCGGCCAGGCGCTGCTGCGGAACGCGGCCATCGCCCAGGGTGAGGTGGCGAAGTCCGGCTCCGCCCATTACCTGCACTATACCGAACAGATGCGGGAGCGGCTGCGCCACCAGCTGATCACGGAGACGGAGCTGCGCCAGGCCATCCTGGATGAGGCCTTCGTCCTGCATTACCAGCCCAAGGTGGCCATCGCCGACGGCACCCCCATTGGGGGGGAGGCGCTGATCCGCTGGCGCCATCCCACCCGCGGCCTGATCTATCCCATGGAATTCATTCCCATCGCCGAGGAGACGGGCCTGATGGTCCCCATCGGCGAATGGGCCCTGCGCGCCGCCTGCCGGCAGATCCAGACCTGGATAGAGGCCGGCCGCCAGCCGCTGCAGATCGCCGTCAACGTCTCGGAACGTCAGTTCCGCTGGGGCCACCTGCCTGCGCTGATCGACGTGTTGCTGCGGGAAACCGGCATCCCGCCCCACCTGCTGCAGCTGGAAATCACCGAATCAGTGCTGCCGGAGGATCTGGAGGGGGCCCTGCGCCAGATGGCGTGGATCGCCGATTGCGGCGTGGCCCTGGCGCTGGATGATTTCGGCACCGGTTATTCCTCGCTGTCCTACCTGCGCGAGTTGCCGCTGGATTGTTTGAAGGTCGACCGCAAGTTCGTGCAGGACATGGAACAGGACAGCGGCACCCGCCATATCGTCCAGGCCATCGTGGCCATGGCCAAGGCCATGGGCCTGAAGGTGGTCGCGGAGGGCGTGGAGACGGAAGGGGAGCGCAGCCTGCTGCGCGGGATGGGTGTGGAGGAAGGCCAGGGCTATCTGTTCGCCCGCCCCCTGCCCGTCAAGGAATTCGAGCTGTTCTGCGGGCTGTAGGCGCCGCAGCCGCGCCACCGGCGATCACTGTCATAGTTCGGGGCCAAATCGGGGCCAAGGTCCCTCAAGTGGGGGTGTGCGCGGCATCATCCCGGGCCGCCGAGCCCGTGCCGCTGACGGCGCGAACCCAGCCGGCGACGATGGCGCCCACGCCGTCGCGCAGGAACTCGATGCCCACGCCGTTTTCGGTGCGGCGCACGATGCGGACGGCGGCGGCCACAGGCGCGCCCGGCAGGCGCAACACCCCCTCCGTTCCGATGGGCAGGTCAGGGTCTGGGACAAGAAAGGCACCGCCGGCGGAAACATCGGCGATACGGCAAGATACAAGGACGTCACCGCAACTCAACTGCACCTGGCTGTCAACGGACAGGCGGTCGTAGGTCCGGCGGTTGCTGGGCCGAACCAGATTGGACAGCACGCGTCTGATACCGCCCCAGGCCATTAACCCCTCCCCTGCGAAGTCAGGCGGGCCGACGGTTTCCCGAAAATAGGGTAGCGTAAGCCATACCGTGGCTGAAGTGTGCCGCCAAAGGCGTCGCGATACAAATGCCCGGGCGGAATGCCTTTCCCGCGAGGTTCTTGCACGGCGCGCATCTTTTGGTTCAGCGCCTGGGCCGTTGCTGTTGCGGAATGAGCGGGGTGATTGGGATTGAGCGCCAAGGTCAACCGAGATGCGCCCGCGCGGGGTGGTTCACGGGCCGTCCGTCGACCAGCTCCAGAACATAGGACTCAAGTTCCAGCCGTTCCTCAGGAGTGGCGTCGGCATACGCCCGGGTGCCGCGGATGCCCAGAAGCATTTCCGCTGCCCGTGTCAAGGCGATATCAGCCGCCATGCACGGATGTGCCGATCGGTTCTTGGGGGAGGTGCTCCCTATCGTTGCTGTGGGACCACCCCCGCGACCGTCATGAAGATCGGACATGGTCCACGGTCTCCTAGACAATTGTGGGCACTGATCTACAACGAAAGTTATTTATACAGGCTGCGAAACGGCCATGGAATTGTGACGGGCGGGCTATCTCCAAAGTGGCGCGGGGACGGGACCGCGCAGCAGCGCCGACGCCTCAGTTGGGCCGGGCCGCGGTTTCCACGGGCCCCAGCGCATACGGGGACGGATCGGCGTCGCCGTGATGGGCCTCCAGCACCTTGTGCACGGACTGGCCGATCATGCGGATCTCGTCGAACTGGGTGACCAACTCGAAACAAAACAGGAATGCCAGGGTATAACAGGGGGCGGGAAAGCGCATCATGACCCGCAGGATAGGGGTGGTGTACAGCGGCCGGACGGCGTCGCGGGTCATGACCAGGGTGATCAGCACGCCGATGATGGCGCCACCCAGCACGTCCGTGGGGTAGTGCAGCCCCAGATAAACCCGCACCGTGCAGACGAAGATGGCGGTGTAGGCCATGGCCAGCACACCGATCCGGCGCCAAACCAGGAAGATGCCGGTGGAAACCGCCATCCACAGCATGGCGTGATCGCTGGGAAATGAACTCCAGGTTCGCAGGATGGCTTCGCTGGTGCCGCTCAAGGGAAAGTGGAAGGGCACGGCGGGGTCGTAGATCGGGCGCTCCCGGAAAGGCAGGAAGTGAGCCAGCAGGCGCCCAACGCCCAGGGCCAGCAAGCCGCTGACGAAGGTGGCGATCACCATTTCCTTTTCCCACAGCCCGCGCCGCCCCCCCCGGAACCAGATCCACCAAAGGATGGCCACCGGGAAAAGGCCCTTGAACATCGAGAAGTCGGCGATGGTGCGGATTGCGTGGTTCACCACGTCCGAGGTGAAGGCGTGGGTGGTCAGGAATTCCTGGATGGCACTGTCGAAGCCGTTCATTTGTACGTTCTTCCTCCCTGGCCCCAATCGCCTCCTGCGGCGATCAGGCAAATCTCGGGCGTCGCCGGCCGCGATGACGGCCGGACGCGCGCTATTCCCCCTATTGCCCCGGAAATACCGGCGATGTCGGTCAGGCGACCCCGCGCCACCTCGACTCGCAACTGCCAACAAAATGTAACAAAAACTTTATATGGCGCGCGCAGCGTCGCCAAAGACGTTCTTTGGCAATAGGTCGTGGGTCACAGATTGGTCGCGCCGAACGACCTAGCGCGCCAAGGGCGCCGCCAGGGGCGTGTAGCTGCGCTGGGCGGCCCAGGCGTCCAAGGCCAGTTCCACCGGGCGGAACAGCGGCCGGGGTAGAGCGTCAAAGCCGTACCAGCCCCAATCCGCAATCTTGTGCGGTTCCAGCACCTGGGGCTCGCCCGGTTCCACCTCCTCGGCGATGAACTGGATGTCCACGTAGTGCTTGTCGTAGGCCAGGATGTTGTGCAGGCAAAGGAAGCGGAGGCGCCGCACCACCAGGCCGCACTCCTCCCTCACCTCGCGAATGGCGCATTCCTCAAAGGTCTCGCCATATTCCAGGTGGCCGCCGCACCAGGAATAGCTGCCGTCGCCATGGCTGTTGCGTCGGCGGCCCAGCAGGATGCGGCCCTCACGCTGGATCAGGACCCCGATGCCGACCTTGGGCACGCCCGCAGCGGCGGAGGCTAGGGATTGGGTCATGCTATGGCTCCGGATACTAGCTGTGGCGCATTTGGCTTTGGCAGCGGTATCATGCCGCCGCCCGGGTGCCAAGCGCCCGTCCACATTCCGGAGTCGTTCCCGCCATGTGCGGTCGTTATGCCGCCGTCACCCCGCCGCAGGCTATGGAGGCGCTGTTCCAGACCCTGGGCGCCCTGCCCAATTTCCCGGGCCGCTTCAACATCGCGCCGACGCAATCGGCGCCGGTGGTGCGCTGGAACGCGCAGACGGGGGAACGGCGTCTGGACATGCTGCGCTGGGGCCTGGTGCCGTCGTGGGCAGCGGATATGGCGGGGGGCGCCAAGATGATCAACGCCCGCTCGGAAAGCGTGACGGAAAAACCCACGTTCCGGCAGGCCTTCGCCCGCCGCCGCTGCCTGGTGCCGGTGACCGCCTTCTATGAATGGCGGGTGGAGAACGGTGCCAAGCAGGCCTATGCCATCGCCCCAGCCAACACGGATACCGCCGCTTTCGCCGGGTTGTGGGAGGGTTGGAAGGATCCAGCCAGCGGAGAGTGGGTGCGGACCTACACCATCCTGACCACGGCCGCCAACGATGCCATCGGCCACATCCACCACCGCATGCCGGTCATCCTGACGCCCGGCCACTGGCCCGCCTGGTTGGGCGAGACGGATGCCGATGCTTCCGCTCTGCTGGATTTGCTGCGCCCTTACCCCGCCAATGAGACCCGCTTCTGGGCTGTGGGGCCGCGCGTCGGCAACGTGCGCAATGACGACGCCGATCTCCTGGCCCCACAGGTCGCCGCAACCCTGTTCTAAGATCAGAGCCGCAGGCCCAACTGCATCCACAGGTTCTCGCCCTGGGCGCGGTGCTCGGCCACGAACTCGTGCTGCCAGGTGAAGGTCGCCTGCAGCGGCCCGATATCGTGACTGATGGCCGGTCCCACCGCGAAGGCCTTGCCGCGATAGCCGTGGGTACCGACCTTCAGGCCATCCTGGGTGTCATCCTCATACTGGACGTAGAAATAGCCGGAGACGCCGAAGCGCCAGCCATCGACATTGCGCGCCACGGCGAAATCCAGGTCGAAGTCCGATCCGGAGTGATAACGCGTGGCGTCGTTGGTGGTGTTGAATGCCAGGCGCGGTGAAACCTGCGCCTGCCAGCCCTGCGGATCGATGTAGGCCAGACCCAGCGTCGGCTGGAAGGACCAGACGTTGCGGCCGATGTTGGCCAGGGCGGCGGCGTTGTATTGGCCCACCGGCATGAAGATGTCGGTGCCCCACACCAGGGACAGGTTGGGACCCAGGCGCCAGCCCAGCATCAGCGGCGTGATGCCGACGTCCCCGAAGCCCAGCTTGCTGGTCTTCTGCCCCGCCACCTCGGCATGCAGGTCAACGATGGGCAGGATCACCTCGGACGCCACCTGCGCGCCGAATAGCCGATAGGGCGTGACCACGAAGCCGCGAAAGGTCTGCGAGACGGATTCGACGCTGAACTCCAGGGGCAGCTTGTTGCCCGCGCCATCGTTCATCCGGTCAGCGATGTAATAGTTGGGCTGGAACAGGATGTACTCACCCGGCGGCGGCATCGCGCCGGCCAGATAGATGCTGGCACCCGGCGGATAACTGTTGCCACCACTCTCGGTAGCCTGCGCCAAATTCACATTTGCAAACAAAACCGCGCACAAAAATGATGCACACACCGCCCAGTTCTTCACAGAGCATATCCTCCTCATTTAACAGCCACATAGATGGCCGCTTTTTATTTTGATGAGGAGCAAATCAGCGGAAATATTGCCGGCGGACAAGGTGCTTTATTCAATATGGCTTTATCGGTTTGACCGATACACCGTGCGGTTGCCAACGCGTGGCGCCAATAGAAAGGCGCTACGCACGCACAAGCCCGCCCGGCCAAAACTCGGCTAAGTTATTGAAAATTGGTGATCCCGGTGGGATTCGAACCCACGACCCCATGATTAAAAGTCACGTGCTCTACCGGCTGAGCTACGGGATCGACCGCGGGGAAAACGCGTTGGTTTTCCGCGAACGAAGACGGGGCCTGGGGCCCGTCCCGGTGTGGCGCGCACCATAATGACGGGTATGGGCGCGGTCAATGGAAAGCGGCGGGGCCCGGCACATCAACCGTGCATAGGGCCCCTGTCCGCAAAAAATCTTGGGGCTTATTCGCCGGCGCCGCCGGTGGCAGGCTCGACGCCCCCGCCCACCCCTTGCCGGGCGTCCTGAGCGAAACGCTCAGCCAGGCGATGGGCCACGCGCGGGCTGACGAAGTGGGCGATGTCGCCGCCCAGCCGCCCAATCTCCTTCACGAAGCGGGAGGAGATAAACTGATGCCGGTCCGACGCCATCAGGAACACGGTCTCAACCTGCGGGTTAAGGCGCGCGTTCATGCCGGCCATCTGGAATTCGTATTCGAAGTCCGAGACGGCACGTAGGCCGCGGATGATCACCTGGGCCTGACAGCCCACGGCGAAATTCATCAGCAGGGTGTCGAAGGGCCGCACCTCGACCGAGATGCCCTTGGCGGCCAGCGGCCCCAATTCGTCCTGCACCAGGGCCACGCGCTCCGCCGTGGAGAACAGCGGCCCTTTGCCGGCATTGCTGGCCACCCCGATGATCAGATGATCGACCAGCTTGGCCGCGCGCTGGATGATGTCGAAATGCCCATTGGTGATGGGGTCGAAGGTGCCGGGATAAACCCCGATGCGACGCTCGCTCATCCTCGCCCCCGCTGATCCCATCCACCCATCGTGTCAGCTCCCTCCGCCGGCTTTGCCAAGGCGAGGTTCGAATCCCGGTGGGATTCGAACCTTTGGCCCTCAGTCGCCGGTTCCCTCGTTTGAACCATCCGGGGCCGAACCATCCGCGGCCGGGCCCGCGATGGCTTCAGCCGGCATGGCATCATCCGCCCCGCCGTCCTCGGTGCCGTCGTCCGCCAGCCGCGCGACCGACACCACGCCCTCGTCCGCCGACAGGCGGAACAGGGTGACGCCCTTGCTCTTGCGCGCGGTGATGCGCACGTCGTGCACCGGCATGCGGATGACCTGGCCGCCGTTGCTGACCATCATCACCTGGTCGGTCTCGGCGATGGGGAACACGGCGGCGATGGCCCTGTTGCGGGCCCCCATGTCCATGTTCCAGATGCCCTGGCCGCCACGTCCCGTCAGGCGGTACTCATAGGCCGAGGTGCGTTTGCCGAAACCCTGGACCGATACCGTCAGCAGGAACTCCTCGCGCGCCTTCATCTCGGCATAGAGCTCAGGCGGCAGGGTTCCGACATCCCCGGTGACCTCGGGGTCGACGTCGGCGGCCTCCTCGACCTCCTCACCCTGCTGGCGGCGCTCAGCGCTGGCCTGCTTCAGGTAGGCGGCGCGATCCTCCGCCGTGTACTCGGTGTGGTGCAGGATGGACAGGCCGATGACCTCGTCCCCCTCGGCCAGGCGGATGCCGCGCACGCCGGTGGAGGTGCGGCCGGCGAAGACGCGGACGTCCACCACCGGGAAGCGGATGCAGCGGCCCAGGCGCGTGGCCAACAGCACGTCGTCCGCCTCGCCGCAGGTGCGCGCGGCGATCAGCAGCTCACCCTCTTCCTCCAGCTTCATGGCGATCAGGCCATTGGCGCGGATGTTGGTGAAGTCGGACAGCTTGTTGCGGCGGACGTTGCCGTGACTGGTGACGAACAGCACGTTCAGGTCGCCCCAGCTGGCCTCGTCCTCAGGCATGGGCATCACGGTGGTGATGACCTCGCCATCCTCCAGCGGCAGCAGGTTCACCAGGGCCTTGCCCCGGGTCTGCGGCTGGCCCAGCGGCAGGCGCCAGACCTTCAGCTTGTAGACCATGCCGCGGTTGGTGAAGAGCAGCATGGGCGTGTGGGTGTTGGCGACGAACAGGTCGCTGACCGTATCCTCCGCCTTCAGCTGCATGCCGCTGCGGCCCTTGCCGCCGCGCGCCTGCGCCCGGTAGGTCGAGACCGGCACGCGCTTGATGTAGCCGCCCTGCGTGACGATGACGACCATGTCCTCGCGCTGGATCAGGTCCTCTATGTCCGCTTCGAACTCCAGGTCCTCGATCTTGGTGCGGCGGGGCGTATCGAAGCGCGCCTTCACCTCCACCAGTTCGTTGCGCAGGATGTCCAGCAGCAGCGGCCGGGAGGACAGGATTTCCAGGAAGTGGCGGATCTGCTCCACCACCGCCGTCAGGTCGGCGCCGATCTTGTCGCGCTCCAGCCCGGTCAGGCGGTGCAGGCGCAGTTCCAGGATGGCCTTGGCCTGGGCCTCCGACAGGCGGTAGGTCCCGGCCTCCGACAGGCCGCGGCCCGGCTCGTCGATCAGGGTGATCAGCGGCGCCACGTCGAGGGCCGGCCATTCGCGGGCCACCATTTCCTCGCGCGCCGACTGCGGGTCGGGCGCGCGGCGGATCAGGGCGATCATCTCGTCCAGGTTGGCCACGGCCACGCCCAGGCCCACCAAGGTGTGGGCGCGCTCGCGCGCCTTGCCCAGCTCGAACTCGGTACGGCGGGTGATGACCTGCTCGCGGAACTTCACGAAAGCCGCGATGATGTCCTTCAGGTTCATCAGCTCCGGCCGGCCGCCGTTCAGGGCCAGGGTGTTGACGCCGAAGGAGGTCTGCAGCGGCGTGTGGCGGAACAGCTGGTTCATCACCACGTCGGCCACGGCGTCGCGCTTCAGCTCCACCACCACGCGCACGCCGTCGCGGTCGGACTCGTCACGGACGTCGGAGATGCCCTCGACCAGCTTCTCCTGCACCACCTCAGCGATGCGCTCGATCAGCTTGGCCTTGTTCACCTGGTAGGGGATCTCAGTGAAGACGATGGCCCAGCGGTCCTTGCGGATCTCCTCGATCTCGCTCTTCGCGCGCATGACGACGGAGCCGCGGCCCGTCTCGAACGCGGAGCGGATGCCCGAACGGCCCAGGATCAGGGCGCCGGTGGGGAAGTCCGGGCCGGGGACGATCTCCATCAGCTCCGGGATGGTGATGTCCGGGTTGTCGACATAGGCGCAACAGGCGTCGATCACCTCGCCCAGGTTATGGGGCGGGATGTTGGTGGCCATGCCCACGGCGATGCCGCCGGCGCCGTTGACCAGCAGGTTGGGGAAGCGCGACGGCAGGACGGTCGGTTCATCCTTCGACTCGTCGTAGTTCTTCTGCCAGTCGATCGTGTCCTTATCGATATCGTCCAGCATCGCCTCGGCCGACTTGGCCAGGCGGGCTTCGGTGTATCGCATGGCCGCGGCGCGGTCGCCGTCCATGGAGCCGAAGTTGCCCTGGCCGTCGATCAGCGGCAGGCGCATGGAGAAATCCTGGGCCATGCGGACCATGGCCTCGTAGATCGAGCTGTCGCCATGGGGGTGGTAGTTACCCATGACGTCGCCGACCGCCTTGGCCGATTTGCGGTACGGCTTGGTGCTGTCGTAGCCGCTTTCCTTCATCGCGTAGAGGATGCGGCGGTGCACCGGCTTCAGGCCGTCCCGCACGTCGGGAAGCGCGCGGCTCACGATCACGCTCATGGCGTAATCGAGATAGCTGCTGCGCATCTCCTCTTCGATGGCGATGGGGGTGATGTCGCTGGCGGGAGGGGCCGCGGGGGGCGTCGGAGTCGTGACCAAACCAGAATCCAAAAGCAAGGAAAACCAAGCCTCACGGGTGGCTGCACAGCCACCCGCAGGCGATGGGGATCGGCCGCTTTTCTAGCATCATTCGCGCATGCGAACAATGAAACCGGCACGCCGCGTATCTCTATGGTACCCGCGTACGCGCGCGACTCGGCTGCGGGGTTCCGCAGCCCCCACCCCGGCGCTACAGTGCGCGGGCGTTTCCCCCCGCTCACGGCCCCGCCCCATGACTCCGCCCTTCACCCCGCGCGGCTTCGACCATCTGGCCCTGCCCGTCACCGACATCGCCGCCAGCCTGGCCTTCTACCGCGACATCCTGGGATGCCCGATGACGGCGGAATGGCCGGAGGATGCGCTGGTGCGGCTGCGGGTGGGCGACGCCGACCTGTTCCTGGTGGACGTGACGGTGCCGGAAGGGGCTTGGGCCCAGCCGCCGGCGGGGCCGGGCCGCAACCTGGACCACCTGTGCATCGCCCTGGCCCCCTGCGACGAGGCGGCGGTGCGTGGGCATCTGGCCGCCCATGGCCTGGACATCATCGAGGAGCGTGTGGGCGACAACCGCCATGGGCCCACCCTTTCGCTCTATGTCCGCGACCCCCAGGGCACGCAGGTGGAATTGCTGCTGCCCCGCTGAAAGTCGCTAAAGAATCCGACAGCGCGCCCGTCAGCTTTCCGGCTTGCTTCCACCCACCTGGAGACAAGCTGGAAAGCCCATCATGCGCCCGTTCCCGCGCCTTATCCCGCTGCTGGCGGCCCTATTGCCCCTTGGGCTGCCGCCCCTCAGCGGGCCTGTCCTCGCGTCCGACCACCTGGACACGCCCGCTGTCATCGCCGACCCGCGCGCCGATATCGGTGACCTCTACGCCTGGATGAGCCAGGACGGGCGCCAGCTGAACCTGGTGATGACCATTGTCGGGCACAGCCTGTCCGATCGGCTGGACTACACCTTCCACATCGACAGCGCCCGCCGCTTCGGCAAACCCGGGAACGCCTCGGTAAGAAGCATGGACCTGACCTGCCGCTTCCCCGGCCCGCAGCAGGCGGATTGCCGCCTGGGCGGCATTGACCGCGTCCAGGGCGATGCCAGCTCGACGGAGGGGCTGTGGGGCGAACATCATCGCTTCCGCCTGTACGCCGGCCTGCGCGACGACCCATTCTTCAACAATGTGCGTGGCACCCGCCAGGCCTATCAGGTGGCGGAGGCGGCCCTGGCCCGGGGCGTGGCCAAGGATAAGGCCGGCTGTCCCGCCTTCGACGCCGCCACCTCGGCCGAGATCCTGGACAGGTGGCGCCACACCGACGGCGGTTCGGCCAAGAACCTGCTGGCCGGCTGGACGCCCATGGCCATCGTGGCGTCGGTGGATGTGGACGCGCTGAACCAGGGCGGCCCGCTGCTGGCCGTCTGGGCGGCCACCGCGGAGGCCAAAGGCCAAGTGGACCGTGCCGGCCGGCCGCTGACCGGCAATGCCTTGCTGGGCCAGTTGCGTTCCGATGAGGAGGGCGACCGGTGGAAGGAGGCGTACAACGCCGCGACCCCCGCCGACGGCGCCCGGTTCGAGGCGGAGATCGCCAGGGGCCTTGCCTATTACGACAGCTTCGACGGCCAGTGCGGCAACCAGTGGCTGGCCGATGCCAAAACTTCGTCGACGCGGCGCTATCACCGCCTGGCGGCGACGCTTGCTGATGACAGGCTGTGGGTGAACAGCGCCACCGGCATCTGCACGCAGATGTTCGCCGTGGAGCTGGCGGCCCTGTCGGACGAACGGGCGCTGCGGTCCGACTGCGGCGGCCGGACGCTGACCTACGACGCCTCGAACATCTATCGCTCCTTCCTGGTGAACGGCACCGCCGCCGGTGTGGCCGACGGCCTGACGCGGGATGAACACCCGCCGTCCAACACGATCTTCCCCTTCCTGGTGGCGCCGGAGGTGCCGCCGTCATGAGGCGCCTGGTCCTGGTTCTCGCCGCCGCCGTGGCGTTCAGCGGCCCGGCGGCGGCGCACAGCGGCACCGGCCTGCCGGGTGGAGTCAGACCGGGATTCCTGCATCCCCTCAGCGGTCTGGACCATTTGCTGGCCATGGTGGCGGTGGGCCTGTGGGGCGCCGTTCTGGGCAATCCCCTGCTGCTGGCCCTGCCCATCCTGTTCCCCGCCATGATGGTGGTGGGCGCCATTGCCGGCATGGTGGGGGTGCCCCTGCCGCCGGTGGAGCTGGGCATCGCCTGCTCCGTCCTGGTGCTGGGCGGCTGCGTCGCCGGCGGGATCAAGGCGCCGGTCTGGCTGGCCCTGGCGCTGGTGGCCGTCTTCGCCCTGTTCCACGGCTACGCCCATGGGCGGGAGCTGCCATCGGCCGCCGATCCCGCCGGGTACAGCGCCGGCTTCGTCCTGGCCACCGGCCTGCTGCATCTGGCGGGCGTCGCCATCGGCCATTTGAATAGCCGGCGCGGCGGGATGCGCCTGACTCGGGGGCTGGGCGGGGCCATAGCCCTGTTGGGCATGGGCTTCCTCGCCCGCGCGGTGCTGCCATGAGAAGCGCCCTGCCGCCCCTGTTGCTGCTTTACGCGGCGCTGGCCTTGTCCCTGGCCTCCGCCCCCCGGCGCGCCTGGTGGCTTTGCCTGGGCCTGGTTATCCTGGCGGCGGGTGTTGCGGCCACCTATCCACCCCCTTGGCATGACGGGGTGTTCGTCGGCTGCTGGATCAGCGTGGCTGTAACGGCGGCCGGCGGCCTGGTCTGCCGCACCGACCGGCATCTCGCCTGGGGCCTGGCGGTCAACACCGGCCTGTGGTCCGGCGCGCTCGCCGCCGTGACGGACGCGCCGCTGGATCTGCTGGCGGCATTGCCCGCCCTGGCCCTGCTGCCGGCCGCCGCCTGGGCAATGCGCCACCTGTCCTTCCCCGCCGTTCGGGTCATGTCCAGCTGGCTGGTCGCCATGGCCGTCCTGGCGGTCACCCTGGCCTGCCTGCCAGTGACGCCCGGCTATCTGCCGGATCATCTGGAATGAGGTGCGCAATGATGAGAACGCTAGCCTTGCTGGCGATGCTGGTGGCCCTGTCCGCGTCGGCCCATGACTTCTGGGTGCAGCCACAGAGCTTTCATCCCGCCCCCGGCGCCCTCCTGCCCCTGACCTTGCAGGTGGGGCACGGTCCCTACCGCCAACGCTCCCCCTTGCCCGTGCGCCGCATTGTCCGCTTCCTGGACGTGGCGCCGGATGGGACGGCGTCCGACCTGCGCGCCGCCCTGCACCCCGGCGAGGCTGATGAGGACGGCGCCGTCCGTCTCACCGCCCCCGGCACCCATATCCTGGTGCTGGAGACGGACGATAGGGCGCAGAGTCACCTGCCGGCCCTGCGCTTCAACGACTACCTGACCGTGGAAGGGCTCACGCCCGCCCTCGAACTGCGCCGCGCCGGCCATCGCATGGACGCCGATGGGGCGGAGAATTACAGCCGCCGGGCCAAGGTGCTGGTGCGGGTAGGTGATGGCAGCAGCGGCGCGCCGGTGACTCGTCCCCTGGGCCTGACGCTGGAGATCGTGCCGGAGGTCGACCCCTATGCTCTGCCCCGGCCGGCCGACCTGCCGGTGCGGATCTATTATGAGGGCCGGCCCCTGGCGGGCGCCCTGGTCAAGCTGACGGACCTGGCCCATGACGCGGAGCCGCTGGAAACCCGCCGCACCGACGGCGACGGCCGCGCCCGCTTCCCCCTGCCCGATGCCGGCAATTGGCTGCTGAACGTCATCTGGACCAAGCCGCAGCCGCCCATGGCGGAGACGGATTTCGAAACTGTCTTCTCCAGCCTCAGCTTCGGCTTTCCCCGGCGCTGAGGCGTTTCAAAGAAAAAGGGCGGAGCCGCGAAGCCCCGCCCTTTTTGCCGTCGCCGCCGGTTCAGTCGCCGCTGCCGGCCGCCGCCTGGGCCTCGCGCAGCTTGTCGGCGCATTCCTGGCAGCAGGCCTCCACGGTGCGGCCGCCGATGGTCACGCTGATGGCGTTTTCATCCAGCGGGTAATCGCAGGCGGCGCAGGTCTTCTCACTCATGGTGGTTTTCCTCCGGTCACTCAGGGCCGGTCACTCCGGCCGAGGGGAAGAAGACCACTTGGGTCGGCACCGTCGCTGTCAGAATATTTAGTGATTTACCGGGCGCGGACGGAGCGTTGGAACTCCGCCGGGGTGCGGCCATAGGCCTGGCGGAAGGCGGCGCTGAAATGGCTGTGGCTGGAGAAGCCCAAGTCCATGCTGAGCGTAGTGATGTCGTCGTATTCGCCCAGCAGATCCAGCGCCCGGGCCAACCGCAGGCGTAGCTGATAGCGATAGAGGGGCACCGCCTCCACCTGCTGGAACACCTGGGTGAGGTAGACGGGGGAGACGCCGACCTCGCCCGCGATCTCCGCCAGGGTCCAGCGCCGGGTGAGGTCGCCGCTCAGCGCCAGCTTGGCCCGGTCCACCAGTTTCCGATGGCCGATGCTGGCCTGGGGCGCGTGCGACGTCCGCTCCCCCAGCGCCCGGCGGATCAGCGTCAGGGTCAGCGCCTCCGCCTCCAGCGTCTCGGCGGCACCCTGGGCCAGGCTGTGGCGCAGCAGGGCGGCCAGCACCTGGGCACGCGGATCGATGCGCAGCCGCTGATGGCGGAAGGCCAGGTCGCCCTGGTCACGCACATGCTCACGCGGTGCCAGTTCCTGCAGCAACGCCTCGTCCACGGTGATGGACAGGCAGGCGTCGCCGCCCGTCACCGGATGGCTGACGCTGTATTCATCGCCCTTGTTGAAGAACAGCACCTGGTTGGCCTCGGCCACCGCCTCATCCCGGCCCAGGTGGCGGACATAGATGCCGCGATAGGGAAAGACCAGGGTGGTGGCGCCGGCGCATTCCCCGGCGCTGCGATGCCGGCAAGTGCCGGCGCAGGCCACGTCGCGGATGCGCGCCGTGGCCGTGTCCAGCAGCGCCTGTACCGTCAGTTCCGTCATGACCCGCGGCCTTGGTTTCCTAAGCCGCGAGGATAACAGAAGCGGCTCAGCGCCGCGACAGCAGGTGGAAACGGGTCATCAGCACCGTGACCGCCACGATGCTGGCCACCAGGATGCCCTCGAAGATGCCCATGATGCCATGTCCCAGGTGGAAGGCCGCATAGGCCGCTGTGGGGATCATGACGCCGTAATAGCTGAAGAAATGCAGGGCGGTGGGGATCCAGCTGTCACCTTGGCCGCGCAGCGCACTGGCCATGACCGTCTGTCCGCCGTCCGCCACCACGATCCAGGCCATGAAGGCGATGGCGGGCACCAGCACGCGGATGAGGTCCGGATCGCTGGCGTAGAGGGTGGCGATGCCCTCCGGCACCGACGACAGCACCACGCCGACGACGACCATGATCAGGGCCGTGAGGGTCAGGCCCGTCCACCCGGCCAGCGTCGCCTCACGGCGGTTGCCAGCACCGTGCGCCTGGCCCACCTGCACCGCCGTGGCTGAGGCCAGGCCCAA
This sequence comes from Nitrospirillum amazonense, assembly GCF_029594735.1. NCBI lineage: Bacteria > Pseudomonadati > Pseudomonadota > Alphaproteobacteria > Rhodospirillales > Azospirillaceae > Nitrospirillum > Nitrospirillum amazonense. Next base: position 993,696 of record NZ_JARPAF010000004.1, on the reverse strand, counting down.
GGCCGCCATGAAGATGAGGGCCAGCAGGTTCAGCCCCACGGCGTAGGCCCCCAGGCCCAAGGCGCCCAGCCAGCCGGCGAAGATGCCCATGGTGCCGAAGGCGGTGGATTCAGCACCCTGGCTGAGGCCCGCGGCATAGCCCAGGTGGCGGTGGCGCCGTCCCTCCCGCCATTCCAGGAAGGATCCGCGCACGCCGTAGTGGGCGTGGTCGCGCATGGTCCAGACGTACAGGATCAGGCCCAGCGCCGTGAGCCAGCGGATGGTGGTGGTGGCGATGGCCGACCCGACGGCGCCCAGGGCCGGCGCGCCGAAATGCCCGAACACCAGGGTGTAATCCAGGGCGAAGTTCAACAGGTTGGCCACGATCATGGAGACCATGGCCGGGAATGGCCGCTTGATGCCCTCCAGGAAGAAGGAGGTGCTGATCTGCAGCACCGCCGCCGGCATGCCCAGGCCCAGGACGGCGATGACCGGGGCCGCCCCGTGGGCGATCCCGGGCTCCTGCCCCGTCAGCAGGAAGAAGGCCTCGCCGAACTGGCAGAGGATGGCGACGACACTGCCGATCAGCAGAGCGTAGGGCAGCGAGCGGCGCCAGACCGCGCCGGCGTCACGCGGACGCCCCGCCCCCACCGCCTGGGCCACGAGGATGATGGTGCCCATCATCAGGCCGACCACGGTGGCGAAGGCCGTGCCCACCGGGGTGCCGCCCAGGCTGAAATAGGCCAGTTCCTCCGCGCTATGGCGGCCGACCATGGCGGTGTCGACCGTCTGCATGAACAGCTGGCCGATGCGGGTCAGCATTAGAGGCGTGGCCAGCAACACCAGGTCGCGGGCATGGACCAAGATGCGGCGCAGCAGGCGCTCATCGGGGGTCCGGGGCGGCAGCCCGGGACAGGCCTTCTCCACCGCCGCCTCGTCCAGGGGCGGCAGGGGCGTCACCGCCGCCGACAGTTCCGGCGGCACGGGGGTCTCGTACTGGGCCATGGTGAGAGACGCTCTGGCGGCTTTATCGTTGCCCCGACGATCGTCCGGGCGGCCCCCTTGCCTACCGCGCCGCCCCCGGCGCCGCAACCCTCAGGGGTGCACGGCTGCCGGTCGTTCAAAAGCTGCCCGTCACCCGCACCCAGGCGCGGGTATGGCGGCGCAGGCCGTCGCTATCGGCGCCAAGGATGCGCCCCGGGTTGTCGCCCACGACATGGGCCAGGCTGGCGTCGAACAGCAGGGCGTCCACCGGCCGCCAGGAGACGGCGATACCGACGCCCTGCAAGCCGTAATCGTTGGGCACATCCGTGCGCCGGTTCCAGCCGGCCCAAGGGCTGACGAACTGGCGGATCCAGCCGCCGTCCCAGAAGGCTGCCAGCCGAAGGTCATCCACGGGGCGCCAGCGCAGTTCCAGGGTGCCCAAGGCCCCCTCGGCCCCCTGTCCTTCGTTCACGGGATAAGCGCGGATGGCGTCGGGGCCGCCCAGGGCCAAGCGTTCAGAACTGTCGAGGTTGCCGCTGGCCCACTGGCCGGCCAGCCGCGCCACCAGCTCCACCCCCTCGCCCAAGGGTTGGGCGTGGCTGAGGGTAAGAGCCAGCTTGGCGTAGCCGCCCTGGGTGCGGGCGGAGGCATGGTCCACCGCCTGGTTCTCCGGCACGCCCCCCAGGTCGACGTTGCCGGCGGTCAGGGTCCCATCCACCTGGTCGACACCATCCCAACCGTCGCGCGCCACCGCGCTCAAGCCCAGGGTGGCGGCGTCGATGACGTTGATGCCCGTCACGATCTCCGCCGTACGGTTGACCAAACGGCGATGTTCATAGACCAGGCGGCCGTCCAGGGCCGCATCCTCCGTCCGCCACAGCGGCAGGGTGGCCACCGCCCCGCCGGTGGCGCCCCACCCGTCAGGCGTGCCGGCGTTGAAGTCATGGGCGACGCGATAATCGAAGGCGCTGCCATTGACCCCCAGGCGCAGGCCGGAGTAGCCCACGGGCAGGGTTGCGGCCAGGCGACCGTAGGTGCTGCCCAGGCTGCGCACGCCGGTCAGGACGGTCTGCTCTCCAATGCCGGCCAGGTCGTTGGCCGACAGCACGGCGATGCCGCGCCAGCCACCGCTGGCCCGCTGCGCCTGGTTGTCCACCAGGGCGACGCCGCTGAGCCGCGGCCCCTCGGTCAGCTTCAGGCGGATGTCGGTCTGGTCGGCCGCCTGGCCCGCCTCCGCCGTTGCCGTGGCCGTGATGCCCGGCAGCGCGTCCAGCGCCGCGACTCCCCCTTCCAGCGCATCCAAGCGCAGGGCCTCGCCCGCCGCCTGCCGGTCCAGCAGGTAGCCGGCGGCGGTGTCGGCATCCAGGCGCGTGTCGCTGCTGGGGTCGACCACCACGCGGCCCAAGCGGCTTTCCTGCACGGCGATGGTGACGACGCCGTCGCGGATTTCCTGCCGGGGCAGGTAGGCGCGGGCGAGATAGCCGTGCTGGCGGTAATAAGCGCTGACGGCGGCTGCGGCCGACTGCAATTCCCCCAGGGTCAGGTCGCGGTCACGGAAAGGCGCCAGCACCGCCTGCAATTCCGCCTCCGGAAAAAGCGTGGCCGTGACGTGGAAGGCGGTGACATGGACGGTGGGGCCTTGGGCCGGGCGCTCCAATGGCGGCGCCTCCGGCACAACCGGGCGCAAGGGCGCGGGCGGTGCGGTCAGGCGCGGGGTGGTGCGTTCGGTATCGCGCAGGATGCTGCCGGCATCTGGCGTTTGCTGGGCCGAAGCCTGGCCGGGAACCAGGGCAAGGACGGCAAGCGCCGCGGCGGACCACGCTGGAAACGATCGACACATTCGAGACCAGCCTGCAGGCCTGTTTCCGCACCAACAGGTTGCATCCTACTGCGGTAGCGGGCCGGCCGCACCGGCGCGATACCACCGCTACAGAAAGGTCACGGGAGGGGCGCGATCAGCCCGTGAAGCGCGCCGTCAGGGGGAAGCGTCGGTCCTTGGTGGTGGGCGACTTGCGGTGCACCTTGGGGCCGGGCGGGGACTGGAATCGCTTGAACTCCGCCCGGCGGACGCGGCGGCGGATGTCCTGCACGAATTCCAGCGGCTCACCCAGCTTTTCCGCGATCTCCGCGTCGGTCTGGCGCTCCTTGGCGTCCTCCATCTCCCACAACACCGCGTCCAGGCGGGGATAGGGGGGCAGGCTGTCGGTGTCGCGCTGGTTGTGCTTCAGCTCGGCGCTAGGCTCCACATCGATGACGGCGCGCAGCGCGGCCTGGGCCTTGGCGTCATAGGGCTCCAGCGGCCTGCCGAAGGCCCCTTCCCAGATGCGGGCGAACAGCGGGTCCGGGTTTTGCGCCTGGGCCAGGCGCATCTCCAGGATGGGGAAGACATCGATGGCCTTGTACAGGTCCTTCAGCGGGTTGAAGGCGCCGCGCATGTCGCCGTAGAGCGTGCCGTATCCCATCAGGATCTCGCTCTTGTTGCTGGTGCCCAGGATGGCGCGGCGGCCATGGTCGTTGGAGATGGCGGACAGGGTGTTGCCCCGGATCTGCGCCTGCAAGTTTTCGTCGGCCAGGCTGCCCATGTCGCGGCCGAAGGCGTTGCGGAACTTGGCCAGCCCGGCCTCATACTCCACGGTGATGGGCAGGCTGATGGCACTGAAGCCCTCCCCCACGCCCGCCGCGAACTCCGCCGCCCGGGTGTTGGAACCGGAACTGGTGTAGGGCGAGGGCATCATGACGGCATTGACCTTGGCGGGGCCGAACACGTCGGCCGCCAGGGCCGCCACCAGGGTGGAATCGGCGCCACCGGACAGGCCGAAGACCACGTCCTGGAAGCCATTCTTCTCGATGTAGTCGCGCAGGCCCAGGCCCACGACCAGATAGCGTTCCTGCGGGTCGGTCAGTTGGACAGGCGCCTGCGTTTCGGCCAAGCGGAAGCCCTGGCCCTGATCCGCCAGGGTCACGGTGGCGCCCCCTTCCCCGCCGATCGCCATCTCATAAATGGCGCCCGCCGGATCCATGATGGCGGAACAGCCCTCCCACACCAGCTCGTCATTGCCGCCCACCTGGTTGACGTAGACCAGGGGCAGGCCCGTTTCCTGGATGCGCTGGGCGAACAGGCGGCGGCGGAAATTGCCCTTGGCGATGGCGTAGGGGCTGGCGTTGAGGGAGACGATGACCTCCGCGCCCATCTGCCTCAGGTCATGGGTGACGTCGTCGAACCAGATGTCCTCGCAGATGCAGAAGCCCAGGGTGACGGGGCCGCCGGCGGCCTGGAACCGCAGCACGCCCATTTCGGCATCGGCGCCCATCTGTTCCCCCCGCGCCTCGAACCAGCGCACGTCGTCGAAGACGTCATAGTTGGGCAGATGGGTCTTGAACTGGCTCAGCACCGCGCGGCCCCGCTCGAACACCACCAGGCCGTTGCCCATCTTGCGCCCCTGCACCTTGCCGCGCAGGGGGGTGCCCAAGACGATGGTGGTGCCGGCCTGCTCAGACAGCAGGCGGTACTGCTCCGTCCAGTGGACGATGGCCTGCTGGTAGTCGGCCTCCAACAGATAGTCGCCGGCGGCATAGTTGGCCACGGCGCACTCCGGCAGAACATGCAGGTCGGCCTGCCGCTGCGCCAGAATGCTGGCCTTGGTCCGCTCGAAATTCCCCCGGAAATCGCCCGTGGTGTAGTTCATCTGGTGCAGGGCGACCTTCAGCGTGCGCATGGTCTCAGTCTCGCTATGCCGGGCGCCGCCGCTACAAGGCCAGCGCCGCCGTTAACCTGTTGGCGGCCAGCCTACCATTCCCGGACCGGTCGGCGGCAATCCCCCGAAAGCGAAGATGGCCCATGCCCAATCCCCAAACCGGCGCCCCAAACTGGCGCCGAAGCGACCGGGGGAACGAATGTCCGCTCTCGAGCCTTAAGAATGTGCCGGGTAGCCCGGCCGTAGCGAATGAGCCGCACGATGACCGCCGGAGGACAGCATGCCCCAGCATCACCACGACCACGCCCGCCAACAGGCCGCGCAGCCGGACCAGCGCGGCGCCGCGGACAAAAAGCATGATGTGCGCGAGGCCAGCGACCCGCAGCGTCTGAAGGATGAGTGGGCTATGACCGGCCACGCCGCGACCAAGAAGTCGCGCGGGATGGAGGGGCCGATCGCCGGCCATGATGCCCCGCCTAAGACCGGCGGCACCGGCGGCGCCAGCGGGTCAAAGGGGGACTGGGACGCAGCCGGCAGCGGCCAGCGAGGGCCGCAGGGCGACCGGTCGGAAAGCACTGCCGGCACGGCGACGACCGGCAACAGCAGCCGGGGGCGGGGCCGCACGTCCTAATGCTGTTGGAACCTAGCGAAAGGGCCGCGCTGACGCGGCCCTTGGCTCTTATGGTCTGAATGTCAGAACGGGATTTCGTCGTCCAGGTCATCGGCCGGCTTGCCGCCGCCGCCGAAGCCGCCGCGCGAACCACCGCCGGAGGAGGAACCACCCCCACCGTAGCCACCGCCACCGGAAGACCCGCCGCCGTAGCCACCACCCCCGCCGCCGCCGCCGCCGTAGCTGGACCCACCGCCGCCAAAGTCGCCACCCGACTCGTAGCCGCCACCGCCACCGCCGCCGTCACGGCCCTCGAGCATGGTCAGCTCCCCCCGGAAGGGACGCAGAACCACTTCGGTCGTGTACTTCTCCTGGCCGGACTGGTCGGTCCACTTGCGGGTTTCCAGCTGGCCTTCGATGTAGACCTTGGAGCCCTTCTTCAGGAAGCGCTCGGCAACACCGATCAGCGCCTCATTGAAGATCACCACCTGGTGCCACTGGGTGCGTTCCTGCCGCTCCCCACTGTTGCGGTCCTTCCACGTCTCGGACGTGGCGATGCGCAGGTTGCACACCTTGCCGCCGTTCTGCATGGACCTGACCTCGGGCTCCTTGCCCAGGTTGCCGATGAGGATGACTTTGTTGACGCTGCCAGCCATGTCCGATCCGTCCTGAATCCAAATGAGGGCGAAAAACGCCCCGCCGTTGATGGGGAGAGCCTACACCGCCGTCCCTGTCCAATGCCACAGCGATGGTGGTGCGGGCCCTCGGCATACCCAAAATATCGATCAGGACGCCCTTTTGGGGCACCCTGGCCCCGTGTCACCAAATCGTCCATAAGGGGATGCATCCTGCTGTCGCCTTTTGACACAGGCATCCCCATATTAAGGCGCTGTCGCCGGCTGGCCGGTGGGAAGGCGGCCTACCGGCGTATTCCCCTTGCCAGCGCCTGCCCCGATCGATTATTCAGAACATACCATGAACAAATATATCAGCGTCCGCGGCGCGCGGGAACACAATCTGAAGAACGTCGACGTGGATTTGCCGCGCGACAAGCTGGTGGTCATCACCGGGTTGTCGGGGTCAGGCAAATCATCGCTGGCCTTCGACACCATCTACGCCGAAGGGCAGCGGCGCTACGTGGAAAGCTTGTCGGCCTATGCGCGCCAGTTCCTGGAGCTGATGCAGAAACCGGACATGGACAGCATCGAGGGGCTGTCCCCCGCCATCTCCATCGAGCAGAAGACGACCAGCCGCAATCCCCGCTCCACCGTCGGCACGGTGACGGAGATTTACGACTATATGCGCCTGCTCTTTGCCCGGGTCGGCATCCCCTACTCCCCCGCCACCGGCCTGCCCATCGAAAGCCAGACGGTCAGCCAGATGGTGGACCGCATCATGGCCATGCCCGAGGGCACGCGCCTCTACCTGCTGGCTCCGGTCGTGCGCGGCCGCAAGGGTGAGTACAAGAAGGAACTTCAGGAGCTGCGCAAGCGCGGCTTCCAGCGCGTGAAGATCAACGGCGAGATGATGGAGATCGACGAGGCGCCGGCGCTGGACAAAAAGCTGAAGCATGACATCGAGGTGGTGGTCGACCGCATCGTCGTGAAGGAAGGCCTTGGCAACCGCCTGGCGGATTCGATCGAGACGGCGCTGGAACTGGCGGACGGCCTGGTGTTCGCGGAGAACGCGGACGGGGGCGAGCGCACAGTGTTCTCCGCCAAGTTCGCCTGCCCGGTCAGCGGCTTCACCATCGAGGAGATCGAGCCGCGCCTGTTCTCCTTCAACAATCCCTTCGGCGCCTGCCCCGCCTGCGACGGCCTGGGCCAGAAGCTGTATTTCGATCCTGAACTGGTGGTGCCGGACACGCGCCTGTCCCTGAAGGACGGCGCCATCGCTCCCTGGGCGGGCTCCACCTCCCAATACTATGCCCAGACCTTGGAAAGCCTGGCCCGCCACCACAACGCCCGCATGGACACGCCGTGGAGCGACCTGCCGGAGGATTTGAAGAACCTCATCCTGTTCGGCTCCGGCGGCAAGCCGGTGACCCTGCGCTATGACGACGGCTTGCGCTCCTACGAGACCAACAAGCCCTTCGAGGGCGTGGTGCGCAACCTGGAGCGCCGCTGGAAGGAGACGGAAAGCAACTTCATGCGGGAGGAGCTTTCCAAGTATCAGTCGGCCCAGCCCTGCGAGGCCTGCGGCGGCGCGCGCCTGAAGCCGGAGGCGCTGGCCGTCAAGATCAACGGCCTGAACGTCGCCGAGGTCAGCCGCATGTCCATCCAGGAAGCCGGCGCCTGGTTCCTGGGCCTGGACGGCCACCTGACGCAAAAGCAGAAGGACATCGCCAACCGCATCCTGAAGGAAATCAACGAACGGCTGGGTTTCCTGAACAACGTCGGCCTGGAATATCTGGCCATGGACCGCGCCTCCGGCACCCTGTCGGGCGGCGAAAGCCAGCGCATTCGCCTGGCCTCGCAGATCGGCAGCGGCCTGACCGGCGTGCTGTACGTGCTGGACGAACCTTCCATCGGCCTGCACCAGCGCGACAACGACCGCCTTCTGGCCACGCTGAAGCGCCTGCGGGATCTCGGCAACACCGTGCTGGTGGTGGAGCATGACGAGGACGCCATCCGCACCGCCGACTATCTGGTCGACATGGGGCCAGGCGCCGGCGTCCATGGCGGCACGGTGGTGGCCGCCGGCACCCCGGCGGAGGTCATGGCGAACCCGGCCAGCGTCACCGGCGACTACCTGACCGGCCGGCGCCGCATCGCCCTGCCGGACCGCCGCCGGGCCGGCCACAAGGGCCAGTTCCTGGAGGTCATCGGCGCGCGCTCCAACAACCTGAAGGACGTGCACGCCCGCATCCCCCTGGGCACCTTCACCTGCGTCACCGGCGTGTCCGGCGGCGGCAAGTCCACCCTGATCGTCGAGACGCTGTACAAGGCCTTGGCCAAGCGCCTGAACGGCGCGCGGGAACATCCGGGCGCGCATGACGACATCCTGGGCCTGCAGCACCTGGACAAGATCGTCGACATCGACCAGTCGCCCATCGGCCGCACGCCCCGCTCCAACCCCGCGACCTACACCGGCGCCTTCACGCCGATCCGTGACTGGTTCGCCGGCCTGCCGGAGGCCAAGGCCCGGGGCTACGGCGCCGGCCGCTTCAGCTTCAACGTCAAGGGCGGCCGGTGCGAGGCCTGCCAGGGCGACGGCGTCATCAAGATCGAGATGCACTTCCTGCCCGACGTCTACGTCACCTGCGACGTCTGCCACGGCAAGCGCTACAACCGCGAGACGCTGGAGGTCCTGTACAAGGACAAGAGTATCGCCGACGTGCTGGACATGACGGTGGAGGAGGCGGCGTCCTTCTTCCAGGCCGTGCCCGCCATCCGCGACCGCATGCAGACATTGGATGAGGTCGGATTGGGCTACATCCATGTCGGACAACCGGCCACCACCCTGTCGGGCGGCGAGGCCCAGCGCGTGAAGCTGGCCAAGGAACTGTCGCGCCGCGCCACCGGCAGAACCCTCTACATCCTGGACGAGCCCACCACCGGCCTGCACTTCGAGGACGTGCGCAAGCTGCTGGAGGTGCTGCACGCCCTGGTGGACCAGGGCAACACCGTGCTGGTGATCGAGCACAATCTGGAGGTCATCAAGACCGCCGACTGGATCATCGACATGGGGCCGGAGGGCGGCGCCGGCGGCGGCCGTATCGTGGCCGAAGGCACGCCGGAGCATGTGGCAACCGTGCCGGAAAGCCACACCGGCCATTACCTGAAGCCCTACCTGTCGGAAGTGCCGCCGGCGGTGGAGGCCGTGGTGCCCAACAAGAAACGCAAGGCCAAAGGGGCATGACGCCCATCGTCCTGATCCCCGGCCTGCTGTGCACGGCCGAGGTGTTCGCCCCGCAGGTCGCGGCGCTGTGGCCCCACGGCCCCGTCACCGTCGCCAACACCCTGACGGGGGAGACGATGGCGGACATGGCGGCCGCCATCCTGGCTGAGGCCCCGCCCCGCTTCGCCCTGGCGGGCCTGTCCATGGGCGGCTACGTCGCCCTGGAAATCATGCGCCAGGCGCCGGAACGGGTGGTGAAGCTGGCGCTGATCAGCACCCAGGCACTGCCCGACACGCCGGAGCAGTCAGAGCAGCGCCGGACCTTTGTCGCCCTGGCGCGCAAGGCCAAGTTCGCCACCGTGCTGCGCCATGCCATGTCCACCATGCATCATCCCGACCGCCGGGATGACGCGGACTTGGCGGCGGTCAACCTGCGCATGGGCCTGACGGTCGGGGTGGAGGGGCTGGCGCGCCAGACGGCGGCCATCATCGGCCGTCCCGACAGCCGCCCCACCCTGCCCGCCATCCGTGTACCCACCCTGGTGCTGGTGGGGGACAGCGATCCCCTGATGCCGCCGCAACGGTCCCACGACATGGCCGCCGCCATCCCCGGCGCAAGGCTGGTGGTCGTGCCCCAATGCGGCCACGCCACCACCCTGGAACAGCCGGCGGCGGTGAACCAGGCGCTGGTGGAGTGGATTAAGGATTAAGATTCCCGTGGGCTGGTTCTAACGACCCCTGAGGTATATACCTTGTCTATATGATCGGAGGTGCCTCGTGGCCAAGGAAGCAATGTTCACGCTGAAATTGGAAGCGGACCTACGCGACCAATTCATGGCTGAGGCTGAGGCCGTCCATCGTCCGGCCTCACAAATCGTTCGCGATTTCATGCGAGACTTCGTCCGCCAGAGGCAGGAAGCCCGGGAGCATGATGCGTGGTTCCGCGCTCAGGTGGAACAAGGCCTGCGGGAATCGGATGACCCGTCGGTGGCACGAATTCCCCATGAACAGGTCAAAGCCGATTGGCATCTACAGCGGGCTGAGCTGTTGAAGCGTGCCCTGAGGCTGGCGAATGAAGATTGAATGGTTGCCAGCGGCCCAGCGCGAGTTCGGCAATCAGATCATTTATATCGCGGATCGTAATCCCACTGCTGCCGTCAGGATCGGTGATGCGGTGGAAGCCGCGGTGGAGCAGTTGGCGCAGTATCCGCGTAGTGGCCGCCCCGGTCGGGTGGCTGGCACCCAGGAACTGGTCGTCACCGATACGCCGTACATTGTCGTCTATCGAATCAGATCAAATACCGTAGTGATCCTGCGTGTTCTGCACGGCGCTCAGCGATGGCCTTGACCCGCCCCCTACCACCGCAACGCCATACGCCCAGCCACGGCGCCCACCGCCGCCATGATGGCGATGGCGGCGCTGTACCACAGCAGCACAAAGGTGCCGGCGTCGTTCTCGCAGGCCAGCGCATAGGCCATGGCCCCCAGCGCGCCGGCCAGGCCACCGGCCACGGCGGCGGCGCGCACCGGCTCCGTGGGCGCGCCGTGGCGCAGCAGCAGGATCAGGGCGGCCAGGGCCGGCAGGGAGGCCGCGATGATGATGCTCATGCACGTCAGGGCGGAATAGGTGTGCAGGCCCAAATAGGAAAGGCCGGAGCGGTCGGTGGCTGCCCGGAAGGTCATGATCAGGAAGCCGGGCAGCAAAGGGGCCAGGCGCGGTAGTCCCCGCCCCGGCGCCGCCGACCGCAGAACCAGCCAGGCGCCGGCCAGCGCCAAGGCGCCGGTGCCGGCCACCTTGAACAGGAAGGGCGCCTGCGTCGCCGCCGTGCCGATGTCCGGCCGCACACCCGCCAGGGCCAGAACCACGGCAATGGCGATAGCCAGTGACAGGGTCAGCGCCAGGACCAGAACGGCGGGGAAGGCCTCCATGCGCAAGCCGGAACGGCGCCCCGCCTGCCCCGACAGCTGCGCGATCAAGGTCTCGGTCGAGCGGTTCATGGCTTCCTCCCTCTTTCATCCCCAGCGGGCGGATCGGCGGCGTTCCACAGGGCCTTCAGGGCGCGGTGGAACAGCACGCGGACGGAGCCTTCGCTGAGGTTCAGCTGCCGGGCCGTGGCCTGGGGTGAGAGCCCCTCCACGGCCAGGGCCCGCACCACGCCCCGCTGGCCGGCCGGCAACTGGGCGATGTGGCGATCCACGTCCACCAGGGCGCGCTCCCGCTCCTCCTCCGGCGCCGCCAGGGCGTCCGCCAGGTCGTCGATGGTGAGGTCGGCGGTGCCCGACGCCTCCCGCCGCAGCTTGCGGGCCGCGTCCAGGAACTTGTAGCGCGCGATGCCGTGCAGCCAGGGCAAGAGCGGCCGGCCAGGGTCCCAGGTGTGCCGCTTGGTATGCAGGCCGATCAGTATTTCCTGCACGATGTCTTCCGTCTCCGCCGTGCCCAGGCCGAAGCGGCCCAGGCGGTTATGGACCACCCGCCGGAATAGCGTTGCCGCCTCGGCAAGGAAGCGCTGATAGGCGGCGGCATCGCCACGCCGTTCCGCGCGCATCGCCGCCGCCCACCGCTCTTCCAACGGGTCCATATCCATCCTTCGCCAGCGAGGGCCGGGTTGTTACGCGGCGGCTCGAAAAAATTTTCTAAAAAAAATTCCGCGGGCGCTGTTACGCCCGGGGCCGGGCCGCCGAAGACAGGAAAGAGGCCACAGCGCTTCCCCCGTTCGATCCCATGCTAGGAGACCCGCCATGTTTCGCAAGCTGTCCTTTGTCGCCGCCCTCGCCCTGACCGCGTCCACCGTTGCCCTGCCTGCCGCCGCGGCCACCACCCCGGCGGCTCCGGCCCCCGTCCATAACGTCGTGCTGGTGCACGGCGCCTGGGCCGATGGATCCAGCTGGAACGAGGTCATCAAGATCCTGCAGGCGAAGGGACTGCATGTCACGGCCGTGCAGAACCCGTTGACCTCGTTGGCTGAGTCGGACGCCGCCACCCGCGCTGTGCTGGCGCAGCAGGATGGTCCCACCGTGCTGGTGGCCCATTCCTGGGGCGGCACGGTGATCAGCGATGTGGGCACCGACCCCAAGGTCACGGCCCTGGTCTATGTCGCCGCCCGCGCCCCGGATGCGAACGAGGACTTCGTGGCCCTTTCGGCCAAGTTCCCCACCATGCCCGTGCGGGCGGAGGTGCAGAACCATGACGGCATGACCGTCATCTCGGAAAAGGGCTTCCTGGACTACTTCGCCAACGGTGTCGCCCCGGCGCAGGCCAAGGCGCTGTATGCCGAACAGGGCCCGACGGCCGCCAGCATCTTCGCGGGCCGCACCACCGCCGCCGCCTGGCACGACAAGCCCAGCTATTATGCGGTGTCCAAGCAGGACCTGACCATCTCCCCCGACCTGGAGCGTTTCCTGGCCAAGCGCATGAACGCGGACACCATCGAGGTCGACGGCGGCCATCTGACCCTAGTGTCGCACGCGCAGGAAATCGCCGGCCTGATCCTGAAGGCCGCCGGCCAGGGCTGAGGTGTGGATGCCGTGAGGCTAGCGGCTGTGGTGCCCCGGCGCATCCGGCCGCTTCCTCGGGGACTCACGTTCCTCTTCCCGCTTGTCCACCGACGGGGCACCCTCGGGCTGAGGCACCTCGTGCGGGATGGGCGGGAAGATGTCCGGCGTGGGGGAGCGCGCCTCTTCGATCGCCTCCACCACCTCTTCCAGGATGATGTTGCCCAGGATGCTGCCGGTATCGGCGTCCTTGTCCGTCTTCTTGCTCATCACCGTTCCTCCTCAAGGGGACATCCTTGACATAAGGATAGGCGCCCCGGGGTTCAAAGGGGCTGAGCTGGGTCAGCCTTCCTTCTTTTTCCCCTGTCCGATGCGGGGTTCCGTCCCCGCCAGCAGGCGTCGGATGTTGGCGTGATGGCGAATCCACACCAGCACCGCGATGGCAAGCGCCAGGGCGGCTTCCGCTCCACCGGCGCCGAAGTCGGCGGCGTCCGGCCACACCGCCGGCAGGAACCACGCGACCAGCGGCGCCAAGGCCAGGGCCACCAGGGCGGAGAGGGAGGAGATGCGGAACAGGACGGCCACCAGCAGCCAGGTCAGGCAGGCAATGACGCCCACCGGCCAGCAGGTGGCCAGCAGCACGCCCAGCGCCGTGGCCACACCCTTACCGCCCTTGAAGCCCAGCCACACCGGGAAGGTGTGGCCCAGCATGGCGCCGCCGCCGGCCACCAGGGCGGCCAGGTGCGGCGCGTCCGGCGACGGCAGGAAGCTCATGGCCAGGCAGTGGGCGACGCCCACGGCGATGGCGCCCTTGCCGCTGTCCAGCACCAGGGTGGCGGCGGCCAGGGGCTTGTTGCCGGTGCGCAGCACGTTGGTGGCGCCGATGTTGCCGGAGCCGATCTTGCGGATGTCGCCATAGCCGCCCAGATAGGCCAGCACCAGGCCGAAGGGGATGGAGCCCAGCAGGTAGCCGCCGGCCAGCGTCAGCAGCAGGGGCATCAGGGGCAGCGCCGCCGTGTCCATGGGCATCAGGCCGCCAGTTGGAAGACGGTGCGGCCATCCACCAGGGTGCGCAGCACGCGGCCCTGCACCGGGTGCTTGTCGAAGCAGCTGTTCTTGGACTTGCTGTGCAACGCCTCGGCATCCACGCGCCAAGGCCGCTCGGCATCGAAGATGACCAGGTCGGCGGCGGCCCCGGTGCGCAGGCGGCCCAGCCCCAGGCCCAGCACGGCGGCCGGCTTGACCGTGACGGTGGCCAAGGCGTCCAGCAGGCTCAAGTGCCCCTTGTGCACCAGATCCAGCGTCAGGGGCAGCAGCGTCTCCAGGCCCACGGAACCGAAGGCCGCCTGGGCGAAGGGCACGCGCTTGGCGTCCTGGTTCCAGGGCAGATGGTCGCTGGTGATGCAGTCGATGGTGCCGTCGGCCAGCCCTTCCACGATCGCCTGGCGGTCGTCCTCGGTGCGCAGCGGCGGCGACAGCTTGAAGAAGGTACGGTAGTCGCCGACATCCCGTTCCGTCAGGGTGAAGTACGGCGGGGCGGTGTCGCAGGTGACCTTCAGGCCCTTGCGCTTGGCGGCGCGGATGACGGCCACGGACTCGGCGGTGGAGATGTCGGCGGCGTGGTAGCGGCCGCCCGTGGCCTCCACCAGGCGCAGGTCACGCTCCAGCATGATGACCTCGGCCACGGCGGGAATGCCGGACAGGCCCAGCCGGGTGGCGATCTCGCCCGAATTCATGGCGCCGGTGGCCAGTCGCGGTTCCTGCGGGTGCTGCATGATGGGGCGACCCCAGATGCTGGCGTAGGCCAGCGCCCGCTGCATGACCAGGGCGTCGGCCACGGCCTTGCCGCCATCGGTGAAGCCCACCGCGCCGGCCTCGGCCAGCAAGCCCATCTCGGTCAGTTCCTTGCCGCCCAGGTCGCGCGTGATGCCGGCATAGGCGAAAACCTTCACCAGCTTCACCTCCCGCGCGCGGCGGGCGATGAACTCCAGGCCCGCCACGTCGTCGATGACCGGGTCGGTGTCGGGCAGGCAGGCCAGGGCGGTAACGCCGCCGGCCGCCGCCGCCTGGCTGGCGGTCTTCAGCGTCTCATTATCCTCGTGCCCCGGCTCGCCCACCTGGGCCCGCAGATCGACCAGGCCGGGGGCGACGCAGGCGCCTTCGGCGTCGATGATCTCGATACCGTCCGGCACGCCGTCCCGGAACAGGCCGGGGCCGTGATCGGCGATCTTGCCCCCGTCGATCAGCAGGGAACCGCGCTGGTCCAGGCGGCTGTCCGGATCCAGCAGGCGGGCGTTCAGGATGGCGGTGCGGGCGTGTGTGGCCATGGGGATGGTCCCGGAAGGTCGAGAGGCGGTGAGGCGGGGCGGAGACGGGGGGACGCGTCAGGCCGGGTCGTTGCGGCCATGCCGGGTCAGGAGATCCAGGCAGGCCATGCGCACGGCCACCCCCAGTTCCACCTGTTGCAGGATGACGCTGCGGTTGATGTCGTCGGCCACCAGGCTGTCGATCTCCACGCCGCGGTTCATCGGACCGGGATGCATGATCAGGGCGTCCGGCTTGGCCGCCGCCAGCTTCTCATAATCCAGGCCGAAGAAGCGGTAGTACTCCCGCACCGAGGGCACGAACTGCCCCTGCATGCGTTCCAGCTGCAGGCGCAGCATCATGACGATGTCGGCATCCTTCAGGCCGGTGGCCATGTCGTGGTGCACCTCCACGCTCAGCTCGCCGATGGCGCGGGGCAGCAGGGTGGGCGGCGCCACCACGCGCACGCGCGCACCCATGATGTTCAGGAGCTGTATGTTGGACCGGGCGACACGGCTGTGCAGGATGTCGCCGCAGATGGTCACCGTCAGGCCATCCAGGCGGCCCTTGTTGCGGCGGATGGTCAGCGCGTCCAGCAGCGCTTGGGTCGGATGCTCGTGCGCGCCGTCGCCGCCGGAGATCACGGCGCAGTTCACCTTGTCGGCCAGCAGCTTCACCGCGCCCGACTCCGGATGGCGCACCACCAGCACGTCCAGGTGCATGGCGTTCAGCGTGGTGGCGGTGTCCAGCAGGGTTTCGCCCTTCTTCACGCTGGAACCATCAACCGACATGTTGATGGCGTCGCCCCCCAACCGCTTGGCCGCCAGCTCGAAGCTGGTGCGGGTGCGGGTGGAGTTCTCGAAGAACAGGTTCACCACGGTCTTGCCGCGCAGCACGTCCGACTTCTTGTTGGGGCTGCGGTTCTGTTCGACGTAGGTGTCGGCCAGATCCAGGATGGTGTTGATCTGGGCCTGGCTCAGGCCTTCGATGCCAAGCAGGTGCCGGTGCGGAAAGCGCATGGGATCCCTAGGGCGGTCAGAGGGGGACGGATACGCCCCCCGCACGGGGGACGCCGCCGTATCGGGGCCGGACTATGGCCCCGCCGCCGCCAGCAGGCAAGAACGGGATGGCTGCCCGGCGGCCGACGCGGGGCGCGGCCGCGCCACGGCCCCGCCCCTGCCCTTGACCGTCCGCCCACTCAGCCACATAGGGCGCCCACTTACCTACGGGAAGCGATGAATTGTGACGAGTAATTATATTGGATTTGATGTAATTATTGCCGACAACACTAAAAATAGAGCAAACGCGTCCCCCGCTCGCCCCACCCATTGAGTTAGTACTTTACTAGTACTCAATTGGATTTATGCTGATTGCCGGAAACAGGGTGGCAGCCCGGTTCCGCCCTTTCCATCGGCCGTCCAATTCGGGTGACGGACCGCATTACGGCTTTCAGGACGACCATATGCCGCTTGCAGTCCACGATGCGTCGCCAGGCGCCGACCCGATGGCTTCAGCGCCGCCGCCCGCGCCACCCCCCGCCCTGCCCCGTACCATGCCGCTGCGCCCGCTCACGCTGGAGCCGCCCCGCGCCGACGGCATATCCCACGCCGCCGCCGATCGTCCTGTTCGTGACACCGCGGCCTGGTCGGATGAAACCGACGCCCTGCATCTGCTGCCGCTGCACCTGCTGCCCTTGACCGTCAACGGGTTGAAGCGCGCGCGCCTGGTGAAGACGGCGCGGCTGGAAACGATGGTGGAACTGTTCCGTGACGCCCGCGCCGGCACCGGGCTCATCCAGATCGAGGGCCTGGGGCGGGAATTCGCGGCCGACAAGGCGTCGCTGGAACGCGACATGGCCCTGCTGCTGAAACTGGGCGCCGTGGCGTCGTTCGACGTCTACTCCCTGCGCATCGAGCTGCGTGCCCTGGGCATCGCGGTGGATGAGCACCAGCACCTGGTGCTGTCCCCGGAAAAGCAGGAAGAACTGACCCATTACATGCAGGGCTTCACCCGCCCCCTGTTGCGCCGCGTCTATGGCGAGCAGGCGGCGCGCGTGGAGAACATGGGCGACCTGACGGCCCTGCTCTCCAGCCCCGACCGGGCGGAGACGCTGGCCAACCTGCGCCACATCGCCGGGCGGCTGGGCCTGAAGCTGACGGAGATTCCCGAATTCCTGGCGCAGTACGGCGACATCTTCCTGTCGGTCGCCTATTTCCGCAGCTGCCGCGACGGCGCCCATGCCCTGCTGGAGGAGTTCGGCCGCTGGCTGGTGGATCTGAAACGCGCGCCGCTGGTGCAAAGCGACAGCGCCGCCCAGCGCCTGATCACCACGGTGGATACCAGCCTGGACATCATCATGGCCCAGCTGGAGGGATGCTTCCGCAGCTTCGACCGCATGACGCGGCAGCTGTGGGACGACCTGTCCGCGGACGGCTTCCAGGCCATGCGCCGTGAGATCGAGGCGCATCACACCAGCGTCGGCGCCCTATGCTGCGGCCTGGCGGTGAAACTGGGCGGCTGGAAGCGCGCCTTCCCCACCGCCGGCCGGGGCGCACCGGGGCAAAAGCTGGACTGGCTGCGGCAGGAAATGGTGCCGGGCATGGCCCAGCTGGTGGAAACCGGCCTGGCCGCCAACAGCCGGCGCACGCCCGTGGGGACCCAGGCCCGCCCGACCTGAGGTCAGGCCGGGTCACGACGCTCCGCCGGCCCTCAAACCGGGTCGGGCACCTTAGTCCGCAGGGTGACGAACTCCTCCGCCGCCGTGGGGTGCAGGCCGATGGTGCTGTCGAACACGGCCTTGGTGGCGCCGGCGTTCATGGCCACGGCAACGCCCTGGATCATCTCCGGCGTGTCGTCGCCGACCAGGTGACAGCCCACCACCCGGTCGCTGGCGCGTTCCACCACCAGCTTCATCAGCATGCGCTGGTCCCGGCCGGAGATGGTGTGCTTCATGGGCTTGAAGTTGGTGCGATAGATGTCGACCGCCGGATAGACGGCGCGGGCCTGTTCCTCCGTCATGCCGCACGTGGCGACAGGGGGAATGGAGAAAACGGCGGTCGGGATGTTGTGATAGTTCACGCTGCGTGGCTTGTTGCCGTACAGGGTATCGGCCAGCACATGCCCCTCCGCCGTGGCCACCGGCGTCAGGTTCACGCGGTCGGTCACGTCGCCCAGGGCATAGATGTTGGGCACGGTGGTGCGATACTGGTCGTCCACCTTGATGGCCCCGCGCTCGTTCAGTTCCACACCCACGCGCTCCAAGCCCAGGCCGCGCACGTTGGGCCGGCGGCCGGTGGCGTAGAGCACGGCGTCCAATTCCAACGTCGTACCGTCGGATAGGGTGGCGACCAGGCAGCGGCCGGTCTTCTCCAGGCGTTCGATGGTGGTGCCGGGGCGCAGATCGACGCCGGCCTTGACCATCTCCGCGCCCAGGAAATCCCGCACATCCTCGTCAAAGCCGCGCAGCAGCTTGTCGCCCCGATAGATTTGCGTGGTGCGGGAGCCCAAGCCGTTGAACACACCGGCGAATTCCGTGGCGATGTAGCCCGCGCCGACGATGGCGATATGTTCGGGACGCTTGTCCAGGTGGAACACCTCGTTGGAGGTGATGGCGTAGTCGCGCACACCGGGCTTCTCCGGCAGTTCCGGCCAGCCACCAGTGGCGATCAGGATGCGCTCCGCCGTTACTCGCTTGCCGCCCACGTCTACCGTGTGCTCATCCACGATGGTGGCGCGCGCCTCGAATATGGTGGCGCCGGAATTCTCCAGCAGGCGGCGGTAGATGCCGTTCAGGCGGGTGATCTCCGCATCCTTGTTGGCGATCAGGCGTTGCCAGTCATGGTCCTTGGCTTCCACGTCCCAGCCATAGCCGGCGGCGTCCTCGAAACCGGCCGAGTACTGGGCGGCGTAGACCAGGAACTTCTTGGGCACGCAGCCGACATTCACGCAGGTGCCGCCCAGGTACCGTTCCTCCGCCACCGCCACGCGGGCGCCGTGACCGGCCGCGATTCGGCTGGCGCGCACCCCGCCGGAGCCGGCGCCGATGGTGAAAAGGTCGTAGTCATAGGCGGCCATGGCCGGAATCCCTGTGGTGGAAAGGGGGTGTTGCACGAACGGGCGTGCCCAGATGTCGTATCTTTTCCCATTCCGCGCAAGGGACGGCGACACATTGGAGTTGTGGCGCCAGGTGCGTGCTACCTTCGGCTCGGAACAGGGCGGGCCACCCATTGGGGTAGGGCCGCCGGCATCGGGAATGGGGGAATGGTGGCATGGTGCGCATGAAGGACCGCGTCGCGGCGATCGCGATCATGGTGGCGGCTGGCTTGTGGGCGGGCGCCGCCCGCGCCGAGATCAAGCTGGGACTGGCCGGCCCGCTGACCGGTCCGAACGCCGTGGTGGGTGAGCAGATGCGCCGCGGCACGGAACAGGCCATCGCCGACATCAACGCCAAGGGGGGCGTGCTGGGCGAGAAGCTGGTGCTGTCCAAGGGCGACGACGCCAGCAACCCCAGCCAGGGGGTATCCGTGGCCAACAAACTGGTGACCGAGGGCGTGGTCGCCGTGTTCGGCCATTACAACTCCGCCGTCTCCATCGCCGCCGCCAAGGTCTATGCCGAGGAAGGCGTCATCCAGATCTCCCCCAACTCCACGAACCCGCGCCTGACGGAGATGGGCTACGCCACCACCTTCCGCACCTGCGGGCGCGACGACCAGCAGGGCCAGGTGGCGGCCGCCTACATCGCGCGCGTCTTCCCGAAGGCCCGCATCGCCATCGTCCAGGACCAGACGACCTATGGCAAGGGTTTGGCCGATGCCACGCGCGACGCCTTGAACAAGCTGGGCAAGAAGGAAGTGTTGTATGAGGCGGTGACCGTGGGCGACCGCGACATGTCCGCCATCATCACCCGCATGAAGGACGCCCAGATCGACGTGGTGTTCTTCGGCGGCGTGCACACCGAGGGCGGCCTGCTGGTGCGCCAGATGGCCGACAAGGGCCTGAAGGCCCAGTTCGTGGGCGGCGACGGCATCATCTCCAACGAGTTCTGGGGCATCACCGGGCCCAGCGGCAACGGCGTGCTGAACACCTTCGGCCCCGATTACCGGCTGCGGCCCCAGGCCGCCGACGTGGTGAAGAAGTTCCGCGATGGCGGATACGAGCCCGAGGCCTACACCCTTTATTCCTACGCCGCCGTGCAGGCCTGGGCACAGGCCGCGACGGAAGCGAAGACCACCGATCCCACCAAGGTGGCGGCCGTCCTGCACAAATCCAGCTTCCAGACTGTGATCGGCCCCCTGGCCTTCGATGCAAAAGGAGATCGCACCACTGCTGATTACACAGTTTACCAGTGGCGCGATGGATCCTATACCGAGGTCAAGTAGTGTGAATTAGCTTTCCCTCGGTTCAGGAATCACAGTTCAATGCGTGTCCCTTCCTTCGCGCGTGCCGCCGTCTTCGCCCTGCCCCTGCTGTCGATCAGCCTTCCCGCCCTGGCGGATATCAAGATCGGTGTCGGCGTCCCCTTGAGCGGCCGCCTGGCCGCCGTGGGTACCCAGCTGCGCCGGGGCGCGGACCAGGCCGTGGCCGACATCAACGCCAAGGGCGGCGTGCTGGGCCAGAAGCTGGTGGTTGATGCGGTGGATGACGGGGGGGAGCCGACGCAGTCGGTCGCCGCCGCCAATCGCCTGGTGACGGACCGCGTCGCCATGGTCATGGGCCACATGACCACCGGCACCACCATGCCGGCGGCCCAGGTCTATGCCGATGAGGGCGTCATCGTCATCACCCCCAGCTCCACCAGTCCGGAGCTGACGGCCCAAGGCTGGGACACGCTGTTCCGCACCTGCGGCCGCGACGACCAGCAAGGCCAGGTCATCGGCGCCTATCTCGCCGAGCATTACAAGGGCGGCAAGATCGCCATCGTCGACGACCAGACCACCTACGGCAAGGGCCTGGCCGACGCCGTGCGCGCCACGCTGAAAGCCAAGGGTGTGGCCGTGGCCCTGAACGGCACCCTGACCGCGGGTGAGAAGGACTTCAGCAGCATGGTCACCCGCCTGAAGTCGGCGGATGTCGACGCCGTGTTCTACGGCGGCCTGTATCCCGAGGCCGGGTTGCTGGTGCGCCAGTCCCGCACCGCCGGCCTGAAGGCGGCCTTCCTGGCGGGCGACACCCTGGCCAGCGATGAGTTCTGGACCACCGCCGGCGCCATGGGCGAAGGGGTCATGATGGCCTACAACGCCGACGTGCGGCAAAGCCCGGCCGCCAAGGAGGCGCTGGACAGCTTCCGCAAGAACGGTGGGGAGCCCAACATTTTCTCGCTCTACTCCTACGCCGCCGTCCAGGTCTGGGCCCAGGCCGCCGCCAAGGCGGGCAGCACCGATCCCAAGAAGGTGGCCGTTGTGCTGCACAGCGGCCAGGAGTTCATGACCGCTGTCGGCCCCATCTCCTATGACGCCAAGGGCGACCGCAAGCAGAACGACTACGTCATCTACGCCTGGCACAACGGCGCCTATGCCCCGCTGGCGAAGCCGTAAATCCAGCGCACAAAGCCAGGATGGACAACATGGAGTCTGTTGCCCTTATCGATGCGGATGGAACCGTCACGGTAAGCGGCGCACTGGATCCCGTGCCGTGGTGGAGCGTCACCAAAACCGTCCTGGCGATTGCGGCATTGCGCCTGGTTGAGGATGGCTCGCTTTCCCTGAATGGAAAAGTCGCCGGAGAGCCGTACACATTGGCGCACCTCCTGCGGCACGAGGCCGGGCTTCCCGACTATGGCGGCCTGGCCCGTTATCATGAGGATGTCCAGGCCGGCAAATCGCCATGGCCGGTTGGGCGCCTACTCCAGGCGCTGGATGTGAAGCGATCACGCTACCAACCTGGAAACGGCTGGGCATATTCGAACATCGGCTATCTTAAGGTACGGCAATTGATTGAGGAGGCCACCGGCCTATCCCTGGCCGACGCCCTCGATCGTCTGGTGTTCACGCCGGCGGGATTGACGACGGCGCGGTTGGCCACCCAACCGGCGGATCTGCACGACGTTGAGATGGGGCCCGCCGGGGCGGATTATCATCCGGGTTGGGTCTATCATGGCTTGGTCACTGGAACCGTCGCGGATGCGGCCAGACTGCTGAAGGGCTTAGCGGCAGGCGGCCTGCTGCGACCCGCAACATTTGCATCGATGCTTGACCATCGCGCCCTTCCGGAACACCGGAATGAGATCTTCAAGGACCCGGCGTACGGGCTCGGCCTCATGTTGACTGCGGGTACGCCGCTGGACCATCCCATAGGACACCGGGGGGCCGGTCCCGGCAGCACTGTCGCAGCCTACGCCTACGGTCAAAGGGCGTGCGCCATCTGGCATGCATCGACCCAGAATCCCGACTTGGTGGTCGATATGGTCTTCCGGCGCCTGACACAGGGATAAAAGGTTCCCCGGCCGGTTTGGCCGACTGAACCGGGACGGGTGGGGCTCAGTCAGCCGCCACCGGTAACCCCAGCGCATGCCGCACCTTGCCCTCCGCCGTGGTGGGCGGTTCGAAGGGGTTGATGGTGCTTCTAAGGTGGCCGTTGGGGTCCATCAGGAAGATGGCCGCGTTGTGGTCCATGCCGTAGTCCGTCGGGTGGGCATCGGGGGCCAAGGGCGTGCCATCGGTCGAAACCTTGCGGTATTCCACCTTGTAGCTGGCGGCGGCCTGGGCGATTTGCTCGGGCGTGCCGGTCAGGGCGGCGATGTGCGGGTTGAAATTGGCCATGTAGTCCTTGAGCACCGCCGTGGTGTCGCGCGCCGGATCGACGGTGATGAACAGCCCCTGGACCCGGTCGGCATCCGGCCCCAGGGCGTCCAGGATGACGCTCATGGACGCCAGGCCCGTGGGGCAGACGTCGGGGCAGTTGGTGTAGCCGAACATGACCATCAGGATCTTGCCGGCATAGGTCCTGTCCGTGACCGCCCTGCCGTCCTGGTCGGTCAGGGCGAAGGGGCCGCCGATGGCGGCCAGGCTGGTCACACCGTCCGGCTTGGGCGTCGTCAGCGGCCGGCCGATGACGCCCCAGGCGCCGATGGCGACGGCCCCCAGCACCAGGACGGGGCCCGCCCAACGCAGGATGGCGAAGCGGCGGGACAGTTCGGTCGGGCGGGACATGGCAGGCTCAAGGCAACCCAGGGGGCGCGCCATTTGGAACCCGGCCGGGCGCCAGGTCAAGGTTCTCCGCCCGTCCTGCCCCACCGTTGCGCCCTTTACAAGGCCCACCCACCCGATTATCCCCAACGGCGCACGTTGAGAAAGGACACGCGAATGGCCAAGGATTACATGCCGCCGTCGGACTTCCTGCGGGATTTGATCGACGAGGATGTGGAGATCGAGGCGGACGACACGGCCACGGTCAAGCGCCTGCTGTCCTTCTTCCAGGACGCCGACGCCGCCAACCGAGACTGGGCGGTCTTCCTGCTGGGCCAGTCCGAGGTCGATACCAAGGCCGTCCGCGACGCCCTGATCGGTGCCTTGAACGATGAGGATGACAGCGTGCGCGCCGAAGCCCTGGTGGCCCTGGCCCAGCGCGACGGCGACCTTGCCCGCCCCCACGTGCTGGAGGCGCTGAGCGCCGAGGGCGTCTACCCCACCGTGTTCGAGGCGGCGGCGCTGTGCGCCCATCCCGACCTGATCAAGCCCCTGCGCGGCTGGCTGAAGGCCACCGGCGACAAGGAGGTGGACCAGATGGTGGCGGAAGCCGTGGTGGCCTGCGAGGCGAGCGCGAAGTAAGGAGGGGCGCGCCGAGCAGGGGCTCAGGCGGTCTCGACGACGAACATCGTCGCCTGCTGGGCCTCCCGGCGTTCCGCCTTGATGGGGGCGTAAGCCTCGGACTTGTAAAACGCCAGCGCCTGGGCCAGCGTCGGAAACTCCAGCACGCCCGCCATCGGCAGCGGCATGTTATCGCCTTCCAGCACCTGCGCGACACGACCGAAGTACAGGATCCGTCCGCCAGCCTCCTGCAAGGCGGTCTGGAAGCGGGGGGCGAGAGCCGCCTGCTTGGCGGGGTCGATGATCCGTAAATTGATATGCACGTAGGCGGGCATGGCGCGTCTCCTAATGATGCATATACATTATATGGCGATGCGCGTTTGTACAGGGGTCATTGGAGATGAGCGACGTCGATCGGGACACCTTCCGGACCATCGCGGCGGAATGTCCGGGCTTTCAGGCGCGGGCGACGGCGCGGGCCATCACGCGCTATCACAACGCCTGCTTCAGGCCCCTGGGGCTGACGGCCGAGCAATTTAGCCTGATGCTGGGAATCGGCGCCGCCGAGGGCGCCACATTGGTTGAACTCGCGCTCAGCGCGGGGGTCGATACGACAACCCTCAGCCGGAATATCCAGAACCTGGAAAAGCGGGGCTGGGTCTGCGCCGATGGCGGGCGCGGCCGTGCGGGAAAGCGGCTCAGCCTCACGGCCCTGGGGCATCGTCTGCTGGCGGAGGCCATCCCGCTATGGCGGCAGGCCCAAGCGGAGTTGTCGCGGCGCCTGGGCAATGACCAACTTCAATTGGTGAGGCGGGCGATGGTAGAGCTGGCCGTTGCCGCGGAGCCCTTACCGCCCAACGCTCCCGACGGCGCTGAACAGCCCCTGCCCTAATCCTCCGCGCTGTCTTCCACCGCCCGGGGCAGCGCCGCGTCATCCCCGCGTGAGAACAGGGTGGTGATGGCGGGACGGGCGTCCAGCAGGCCGGCGGCGCGCAGATCGTCCACGCCCGGCAGGTCGCGTAACGATTCCAAACCGAAATGATCAAGGAAAGCCGGGGTGGTCAGCCAGGTGAGCGGCCGACCTGGCGTCTCGCGCCGACGGCCCGGCTTGATCCAGCCCGCTTCCATCAGGATGTCCAGGGTGCCCTTGCTGGTGGCGACACCGCGGATGCTTTCGATCTCGGCCCGCGTCACCGGCTGGTGGTAGGCGATGATGGACAACGTCTCCACGGCCGCGCGCGACAGGCGGGAGGTCACCTCCGTCTCCCGCTGCAGCAGGGGCGCCAGATCCGGCGCGGTACGGAAGGCCCAGCGGCCGGCCGCCGCCACCAGATGCACGCCGCGATGACTGTAATGGGCCTGCAATTCGTCCAGGATGCCGCGCAGGTCGGCGCCCTCGCCCAGCCGGGCGGCCAGCGCGGCCTCCTCCACCGGCTCGGCCGAGGCGAACAGCACCGCCTCCACCAGGCGCAGCTGTTCGGCGCGGCGGTCGAAGCCCTCTTCCAGCTCGGCGGGCGCCTCGGTGACGGTTTCGGCGGTCATGGCTCTTTATCCGGGGTCGGCGGTGCGGCGGGCGTATCGGTGCGGCGAACGTACAGGGGGCCGAAGGTCCCGTCCTGCCGCACCTCCAGCTGACCGGCCTTGGCCAGCTCCAGGGTGGCGACGAAGGTCGCCGCCAGGGCGGACCGGGCCTTCAGCTTGTCCTCCCGGCTGGTGCCGCCGCCGCGCCAGTCCGGCGGCAGGAAACGGTCCAGGCGGGTCCAGTCCGGCAGGCGGCCCAGCATGGCCTCCACCCGGCGGATGGCGTCCTCGATGGTGAACAGATCCACCGGCGGCAGGTGCAGCGGACCGGTCTTCTGCTGCCGGCGCTTGATGTCGCCATAGGCCCGCAGCAGGTCGTAGAGCGTTACCTCCGTGACCCGGCGTTCGAACACCGGCAGATCCTCAGGCGCACCCCGGGGAAAGACGTCGCGGCCCAGGCGCGGCCGGGCCATCAGGCGGGCGGCCGCGTTCTGCATGGCCTCCAGACGCTGCAGCTGGAAGGCCAGGGCCTGCGCCAGCTCCTCACCCGTCGGCTCCTCCGTCTCGGGTGTGGGCAGCAGCAGGCGGGATTTGAGATAGGCCAGCCAGGCGGCGGTCACCAGATAGTCGGCCGCCACCTCCAGCCGCAGGCGCCGCGCCTCCTCCACGAAGGCCAGATACTGTTCGGCCAGGGCCAGGATGGAGATGCGGGTGAGATCGACCTTCTGGTCGCGCGCCAGGGTCAGCAGCAGGTCGATGGGGCCTTCGAACTCCCCGAGGTCGACCAGCAGGGCGGGCTCCCCCTCCCCCGCCGGGTCAAGGGCGGGGGCGGCGCTCCAGTCCTCATCCGGGCCCCGCGCGTCGGCCATCAGCTCAGTCCCGTCACCGTGGCGATCACGTTCCACAAGCCGCTGGTCGGCCACCGCACCAGCCACATATAGGGGTCGTAGGCCGACAGGCCCATCTTACTGAAAAGATAGGGCAGCAGGAAAAAGATCGTCAGCAGGATCATGTTGCCGCGCACCTCCTGCGCCGCGAACCACTGCGCCTGGCGATAGGGCAGCATCTGCTCGATGACCTTGCCACCGTCCAGCGACGGGAAGGGCAGCATGTTCAGCACGCCCAGCATCAGGTTGATCTGGATGCCCGCCACGAAGTTCTGCCCCACCCAGTCCGCCACTGAGGCCGGCAGCAGGAAAAGCGTGTGCAGCAGCAGGGCGAAGACGATGGCCAGCAGGAAGTTCATGCCGGGCCCGGACAGCGCCACCAGCGCCATATCGCGGCGCGGGCGGCGCAGGCGGCTCTGGGTGATGGGCACGGGCTTGGCCCAGCCGAAGACGAAGCCGGTGAATAGGAACAGCGTCGCCGGCATCAGGATGGTGCCGATGGGGTCGATGTGCTTGCCCGGGTTGAAGCTGACCCGCCCCTGGGAATAGGCGGTGTCGTCGCCCAGCTTCCACGCCACCCAGGCGTGGGCCGCCTCATGCAGCGTGATGGCCAGCACCATGGGGATGGCCATCACGGAGAGGCGGACGATCAGTTCCTGAATCGAGGTGTCCAAGGAGGTCAGTCCCAATTGCCGGCAAGGTCGATAAGGCGCGCGCGCCAAGCGGCGACGGTGGCCGCGTCGGCGTCGGTCGAGGCCGGTCGGCGGGCCTGGGCCCGGGCCCAGCGTTCCTGCGCCTGTTGCGACAGGCGGGGCACCACGGCGGCCACGGCGGCCATATCCTCCACCGTGCCGTTGCAGTGCAGGGCCACGTCGCAGCAGCCGTCGGCCACCACGGCGGCCGCACGCTCCTCCACCGTGCCCGACAGCGCCTGCATGTCCAGGTCGTCGCTGAACAGCAGACCGTCGAAGCCGATCAGCCCGCGCACGATCTTGGTGATGACCAGGGCGGAGGTGCTGGAGGGATGCCGGGCGTCCACCGCGGTGAACAGGATGTGGGCCACCATGCCCGCGGGGAGGTCGGCCAGGGCCTTGAAGGGGGCGAAGTCCACCGCCTCCAGCGTCGCCAGGTCCGCCGTCACCGTCGGCAGCTCCTTATGGCTGTCGGCCGTGGCGCGGCCGTGGCCGGGCAGATGCTTCACGATGGGCAGCACGCCGCCGGCCAGCAGGCCCTCCGCCTGGGCGCCCGCCAGCAGGGCGACCCGGGTCGGGTCGCGGCTGAAGGCACGGTCGCCGATGACGTCATGGGCGCCGGCCTGCGGCACGTCGGCCACCGGGGCGCAGTCCATGTCGATGCCCAGTGGCGCCAGGGTGGCGGCCAGCAGGCGGCCATGCAGCCAGGCGGCCTCCTTGGCCAGGTTGTCGTCGGCGATGGCGCCGACGCGGCCGGCCGGCGGCAGGGACGGCCAGTGCGGCGGACGCAGGCGGGCCACGCGGCCGCCCTCCTGGTCGATCATGATGGGCGCGTCAGGCCGGCCCACGCTGTCACGCAGGGCCGCCGTCAGGGCCATCACCTGCTCCGGCGTCTCGCAATTGCGCCGAAACAGGATGAATCCCAGAGGATTGGCCGCCGCGAACAGCGCCCGCTCCGCCTCGGTCAGGACGGGGCCGGTGCAGCCGAAGATGACGGCCGCTGGAACGTTGGGGGTGGTCATCGCAGGCACCGCCTTAATGTACGGGGATGCAGCCGTCCTTGGCCGCCTTCACCGCCTCGCAAATGCGCTTGGCCTGGGCCTCGTCCACGGGGCCCGCCTGGACGCGGTAGTAGATGCCCTTGGCCCCCAGATCCGCTTTGACCAGGCGCAGGCTGAGCCCGCCTAGGACACTGGCATGCTTGCGCTGGATGCGCTGCATCTCGGCTTCCGCCTGCGGCTCCGACGGAATGGAGGCGAACTGCAGTTTCACCGACCCGCCGCCGGCAGCGGTCGGCGCAGCCGTGGTCGCAGCGGCGGCCGCCGGCTTTTCCACCGGCTTGGGCGCCGGCGTGACCGGGGCGGCGGCAACAGGCTTGGGCGCGGCCGGCTGAGGCGTAGGCTGCGGGGCCGACGGCACCAGCGGCGTGGGCGCGTTGGCTTGCGCCATCTGCTGTGCGGGAGGCTTCGCGGCCGGAACCGGCGCCGGCGTCATCGGCTTCGCGGCGGTGGTGCCGGCGGGCGTCGGGGGCAGCACGGTGGGCGGCAGGACGGTCGGGGCCGCCGGCTGGGCGGCCGGGGTTTGCGCCGGCGCCTGGGCAGGAGCTTGGGCAGCGGTCTGAGCCGTCTGCGGGGACGCCGGCTGCTGGACTGCGGCCGGCGGCGGGGCCGTGGGCCGTTCCATGGGCGCTTCCGGCGGCGGCAGCAGACGTTCCACACCGGGGTCCGTCTTGGTGTCGGCGCGCAGGCGGTCGTAAATCAGCCGGTCCTGGTTGGGCACGTCCATTCCGCCCGGCGTCTCCGGCTTCACCTTCGTCGGCCCGGGATCGGCGTGGATGATGGGGGCCACCGCCTCCGTCCCCGCCCGCTGGCCCTGGGTGTAGACGAAGTAGATCAGCCCGCCGAAGCTGCCGACCGCGGCCACCACTACGCCCAGGCTGAGCAGCCCGCGCCGGCGGGGCGCCGGCTGGCGCCGCCCCTGCCAGTCATAGCCGGGATCGTAGTCGTAGTCGGGGTCGCCGTGATGGTCGTGCATGTCGCTCATGGGATCAGCGCAACTCCTCGGCCGGCACCACGCCCATGATGGCGAGGCCGGACGCGATGACCAGGGACACCGCCGTCACCAGGGCCAGGCGGGCCCGGGTCAGGGCGTCGTCCTCCTCGATGATGAAGCGCAGGGTGGCATCGTCCTTGCCCTGGTTCCAGAAGCCGTGGAACGCCGCCGCCAGCTCCTGCAGGTAGTAGGCGACACGGTGCGGCTCATGCGCCTCCGCCGCCGACTCCACCGTGCGTGGCCAGTTCAGCATGAGGCGGATGAGGTCGACCTCGGCCGTGGAGGCCAGTCCATCGAAGGACACGGCCGACAGCGCTTCACGCGACAGATCCCAGTCGGCGTGCAGACTGGCGGCCTGGCGCAGGACGGAGCGGCAGCGGGCGTGGGCGTACTGCACGTAGAAGACGGGGTTGTCCTTGGACTGCTCCGTCACCTTGGCGTAGTCGAACTCCAGCGTCTGGTCGTTGCGGCGGGTCAGCATGATGAAGCGCACGACGTCGCGGCCCACGGCGTCCATGACGTCACGCAGGGTGACGAAGGTGCCGGCGCGCTTGGACATCTTCACCGGCTCGCCGTTCTGCAGCAGGTGCACCAGCTGGCACAGCTTCACGTCCAGCGCGGCCTTGCCGTCGGAGATGGCCTTGGTCGCCGCCGCCATGCGCTTCACATAGCCGCCGTGGTCCGCCCCCCACACGTCGATCAGCACGGGGCAGCCGCGCCGGTACTTGTCGTAGTGATAGGCGATGTCGTTGGCGAAATAGGTCCAGGAACCGTCGGACTTCTTCAGCGGGCGGTCGACGTCGTCGCCGAACTGGGTGGCCTTGAACAGGGTCTGGGGCCGCGGCTCCCAATCATCAGGCTTCTTGCCCTTGGGCGGCTCCAGCACGCCGACATAGATCAGTCCGGCGTCCTCCAGGGCCTTGAACGCCTGGTCCACCGCCCCGTTGTCCACCAGCGCACGCTCGCTGCTGAACAGGTCATGGTGGATGTTGAGGGAGGCCAAATCCTCCCTGATGCCGGCCATCATCTGGTCGATGGCGAAGGCGCGCACCGGGGCCAGCCATTCCTCCTCCGGCAGGTCGCGCCACTTGGCACCGTCCCGCTCGGCCAGGGCCTGGCCCACGTCCTTCAGGTACTCGCCCGGGTACATGCCGGCCGGGATCTCGATGCCCGTCTCGCCCAGGGCCTCGCGATAGCGCAGGTGGGTGGAGCGGGCCAGGACGTCCACCTGGGCGCCGGCGTCGTTGATGTAGTACTCGCGCGTGACGTCGTAGCCGGCCTTTTCCAGCAGGGCCGCGAGCGCGTCACCCACCACGGCGCCGCGGGCGTGCGCCGCGTGCAGCGGGCCGGTGGGGTTGGCGGAGACGTATTCCACGTTCACGCGGGTGCCGTTGCCGATGGTGCTGGCGCCGAAGCCCACGCCGGCCGTCAGGACGTCGGCCAGGCGGGCGCGCCAATAGCTGGGCGCCACGCGCAGGTTGACGAAGCCAGGGCCGGCGATGGTGACCTCGGTCACGTCCGGCAGGGCCCGCAGATGCGGGGCCAGCGCCTCGGCGATGGCGCGCGGCGGCTTGCCCGCCGGCTTGGCCAGCACCATGGCGGCGTTGGTGGAGATGTCGCCATGCGCCGCCTCGCGCGGCGGCTCCACCGTCACGCGGGAGAGGTCCAGCCCGGCGGGAATGCCGCCATCGGCCGCCAGGGCCTCCAGCGCGCGGCGAACCAGGGCTTCGAATTCCTTGTAAACGTTCATGGCGATAGAACCGGCACAATCCAAAAGAGTCGCGTTCGCCGATCCATGGTGACCGGCGGCGGCGCACCTTACAAGGTTCCTGCGGTGCAGGTCACGGGCGGAGTTGGGAGGGCTGGTGTCCAAAGCTGCCGCAGCCCGCTGCTTCCAGCACTCAGGCCATGGGATCGGCCCCGAAGCGGTTGGCGCCGCGCTTGCCTGGTAGGAAGCCTACTTGGGCAGCTACCCAGTATTCCCCCAGGATGGGGATGATGCCTAACAGGATGAACCAGCCGCTGAAGCCCCGGTCATGCAGTCGCTTCACCTGTACGGCGATGCCCGTCCAGAGCGAAATGATGAACATCAGAACCAGCGTCCAGCCGGCCACGGCGTTATGGCCGGTGGAATCGGCCGTCAGGCTGCCGGCGATCATGACCAGCAGAATCATGCCCAACAGCGGAAGGGTGTATTTCAGCCAGTACTCCCGCCGACTGACCCTTCCTTGGATCGAAAACAGGAACCAAGGCCAAGTGAAGGCGGGGCGCGGCTGAAAGGATACGACGCTCAGGTCCGCTCCGCCGCTCAGGATCTCGACGGCCATGCCCGCGACCGGTAAACCTTCACCCCGCCACTGCGCGGCGGTGAAGAAATGGGACAAGCCCTCCACGTCCACGGCCTCACCTGCACCGGCGACCTCGTCAAACGCTACAACCGTTCCCCGCATCCCATTCCCCACCCCACCTGTGCAACAGCCTCGATCTTGTGTGGTGTCAGGAATTTTGCAACCTCAAGACGCCGGTGCCTCATCCCGCGATCAGTTGCGCCTGACGGATGGCGAAGCGGTCGGTCATGCCGGCGACATAGTCCAGCAGGCCGCGCACCCAGCCCGCGCGCTCATAGGGCAGCTGGCGCGACTCCGGCATGGTTTCCAGCAGGGAGGCCCAGCGGCGGGGCAGCTTGGCGCCGGGGCCCAGCTTCTCCCGGTCCAGCAGCGCCTCGCCATAGGCGTCCAGCAGGGTGGTGATGGTGCGGGCGGCGATGATGTCGGTCTCGCAGCGCTGCTGGCCGCGGTAGATGCGCTCATGGCTTACCTGCTCGATCCTGCGCAAGGCGGGCGCGCGCGCCGACAGGGTCAGCAGGGGGTGGCAGAACTCCCCGGCCATCAGTTGCGGCAAGCGCTCCAGGAAAATCTCCGCCGCATCGCGCACCAGCCGGTCGATGGCCTGGGCGCGCAGGAAGATCAGCTTGCGGTCCTCATCCTCAAGGGTCTTGTAGTCCGCCTCCCAGTCCTTGCCCGTGGCCGTGTCAGGCTTGTCGTCGCGGATGAAGGCCAGCAACAGGTCTTCGGCATGCTCGAAGCTCAGCATGCGCATCTTGGCCGCGTCCTCGATGTCCACCACGTGGTAGCAGGCATCGTCCGCCGCCTCCACCAGGTAAGCCAGCGGGTGGCGGCACCAGGCGCCCGGTCCCTTTTCCACCAGGCCCACCTCCGCCGCCACCTCGGCGAAGACCGCCTGTTCGCTCTCGAAGAAGCCGTACTTGCGCTTGTGCGGGCGCTTGAGGGGGCCGTTCGGCACCTCCACCCCCCAGGGATATTTGGCCCCGGCGCCCAGTGTGGCCGCCGTCAGCTGCAGGCCGCCCACGCCGCGCCAGCCCTGCAGCCGGGTCAGCACGCGGAAGCCCTGGGCGTTCGCCTCGAACTTGCACAGCTCCGCCTGCTCGACATCGCTCAGGCCCGCGCGTATGCGCCGGCCGATGTCACTATCGGCGAACCAGTCGGAGATCACATCCTCACCCGTGTGGGCGAAGCAGGGGGTGCCCACGTCGTGGGCCAGCGAGGCGGCGGCCACCACGTGGCCGATGTCCGCCGGCGTCGCCTTCACCTCATAGTCAACGCTGCGCAGGATGGCCGGCCCCACCCACATCCCCAGCGAGCGCCCCACCCGCGCCGCCTCCATGGAGTGCGTCAGGCGGGAACGGACGTAGTCCGACCCGCCGATGCCGTGCACCTGCTGCTTGTCCGCCAGCCGGCGGAAGCTGGTGGTGAAGGTGATGCGGTCGATGTCGATCTCATAGGCACTGCGGTGCGGCAGCTCCGCGTCGGCCGTCGTCTTGGCCAATCGCTTGCGCGACAGCAGACTGTTCCAGTTCATCATCGCCGCATACCTCATGCCAGATCCGTGCGGGCGCCGAATGGTTCCTGGTCCTTTGACGGAACCGTTTGGAGCGCCTACATACTATGGGCGTTACAGAGGAACGCCGCCCCTGTCCAGTCGCCTTTTCAACAGGTACGTGGGTTTGGACGGCCCATTCCACAACTGGGAAGACACCGTCGATGAGCATCACCGACATCACCGCCGACACCGCATCGCCCGCTGGCACGCCCGCTCTCGCCCGGGCGATGAGCCTGAGCGCCAGCGCCGCCAAACGTGTGCGCAAGCTGGCGGAAATGGAGGGTGGCCCCGACATCATGATGCGCCTTTCCGTATCTGGCGGCGGCTGCTCCGGCTTCCAGTACGGCTTCAGCTTCGACGCCACCACCAACGAGGACGACCACGTGTTCGAGCGCGACGGCGCCCGGCTGGTGGTGGACGACACCTCGCTGGATCTCCTGGCCGGCGCCGAGGTGGACTTCGTCGAGGAATTGGCCGGGTCCTACTTCAAGGTCAACAATCCCAACGCCAGCTCCTCCTGCGGCTGCGGGCAGAGTTTTTCTTTGTAAGATTCCCTCAGGCGCCGGGCGGCCGCATCCGCGGCCTTGGCTTCCCCCTTTGCGGTCCGCTACGCTCCCCACAAAGGTCCGGCGGACGCGGTCGCGTCCTAAGCTGCATGAGGGGATCTCGTGCAGATGGTCTGGAAATGGCTTCCAAGGTTCTCGCGTTGGCGCGGCCTTCGCTCTAAGGTGCGCGCGAACCGCCGCCTGATGAGAGCCTTCCCATGCGCATCGCCACCTGGAACGTGAACTCGGTCAAAGCCCGCTTAGGGAACGTGACCGAGTGGCTGGACAGCGCCAAGCCGGACGTCGTGCTGTTCCAGGAGATCAAGTGCGAGACGGCCGCCTTCCCGCTGCAGGCCTTCCAGGATCTGGGCTATCACTGCGCCGTCGTGGGCCAGAAGGCCTACAACGGCGTGGCGCTGCTGTCGCGGGAAGAACCCACCGACATCATCACCCGTCTGCCGGGTGAGCCGGAGGATGAGCAGGCCCGCTATGTCGAGGCCACGGTGGGCGGTATCCGCATCGCCAGCCTGTACCTGCCCAACGGCAACCCGGTGGGCACGGAGAAATACCCCTACAAGCTGCGCTGGATGGACCGGCTGAAGGCCCATGCCAGCAGCCTCCTGGCGCAGGAAGTGCCTTTCGTGCTGGGCGGCGACTACAACGTCATCCCCGAAGCGCGCGATGTCTATGACCCCGCCGCCTGGATCACCGACGCCCTGTTCCGCCCCGAGACCCGCGCCAAGTTCCGCGAGATCACCCACCTGGGCCTGGTGGAGGCCTTCCGGGCTGTGCACCCGGATGCCGAGCGCGCCTTCACCTTCTGGGACTACCAGGCCGGCGCCTGGCCGCGCGACAACGGCCTGCGCATCGACCATTTCCTGCTGTCGCCCCAGGCCGCCGATCGCCTGGTGGGCTGCGCCATCGACAAGGGCCCACGCGGCCAGGAAAAGGCGTCCGACCATACGCCGGTAGTGCTGGAACTCGCGGTGTGACCACGCCCTTCCTTACCCCTCCCGCTTGCCGGTCAGCAGCTCCACGGGGCCGCTGAACGGGTAGAGGAATTGCTGGACGAAACCGCCGGGGATGGGCTTCACCGTGCCGTACTTCTCTGGCCAGCGGTCCTTGGGCTGATGGTAGGTGCGGAACACCAGATCCCAGAACGGGGTGTGGGCGCAGTAGTTGCGGTCCAACGCCTCTTCATCCGAGGCATGGTGCCAATGGTGGAACTGCGGCGTCACGATGACGTAGCGCAGCCAGCCCAGATCCATGGCGATGTTGGAATGGATCAGCACCGCCTGGATGGACACGAAGATCAGGTAGGCGAACACCGTGTCCTGGGGGAACCCCAGCAGGAAGATGGGTACCAAGATCAGCGACCGGGTAATCAGCACCTCCAGCACATGCAGGCGGGAGCCGGACAGCCAATCCATGTGCTGGGGCGAGTGGTGAACGGCGTGCAAGCGCCACAGCCAGGGGATCTCGTGATAGGCGCGATGGCTGGCATACTCCACGGCGTCGGCCGCCAGGATGACCAGCAGGAAGCGCACAAATCCAGGCAGCGCCGCGACCTGCGCCTGCACCCAGCCATTGACCGCCCAACCGAAGACGTCATGGGCGAAGTGGTTGGAGGTCAGCAGAAAGGCGCCGATCAGCAAATGGTTCACGGTGAAATAGCTGAGGTCCAGCCGCCACCCTTCCCGCAGCACGGGCTGGTCCGGCGCCACGCGGGGCAGCAGGCGCTCCAGCAGGATGAAGGCGCTGCCGGTGAAGAACAGGTCCAGCACCAGCCAGTCCAGCCCCACCCAGGTCCGGGCCTGGTCGAAATCCTCATACGGCACATAGGGCCCGCCCAGCAACAGGGCCAGCACCACGCCACTGATGCCGATGACACCCGCCCGCCGGCGCCGGTTCAGGACGCACGCCCCCAGTCCCAGGAACACCCCCACGCCCATGGACAGCGCCAGGATCAGACGCAGCAGATCCATGTCGTAGTGCGGCCGCAGCTCCGGCGTCGTCAGCCAGGCGGGATAGCGCAGGCACAACACCGCGCCGATGCTGAGCAGGCCGACGGCCAGGGAGATGGTGCCGGCCGCCTGGCTGGACATCAGCCGGTGCCAGAGGCCCGGCGCCGACGCGGCGGAATTGTTCATGTCTGCGGTGTGGTTGTTCGCAGGGGCCATGCCCCCCTCCTGCGGCGGTGGAACCGTATGTCACAAATCAATCAAGAATGAGGTCAGGCCGCAACCGTCATGGTGTAAACGGCTGGCATCACCTCCGCCCCGGTTAATTTGCTGATGGCGTAAAATGTCCCATCTTTGTCCGCCAGCCTCATTATGCCGTGGTACGCTGCAGGCTAGCATCCACGCCATCACCCCACACTGATGGCAGGAGATAGCCCCTATGAGCACCGTGACCGCCGGTATCCAGACCACCGCCCTGATAGTCATCGACGCTCAGGAGTCCTTCCGTCACCGGCCCTATTGGGTGCAGGCGGAGTATGATGCCTATCGCCCGGCGCAGCAGGCGCTGGTGAACCAGGCCCGGGCGCGCGGCATTCCGGTCATCCAGGTCTTCCATGTGGATGGCGACGCGCCGTTCACCCACGAGTCCGGCACCATCCGCACGCTGGAGGGCCTGGACATCACGCCGGACGCCACCTTTCACAAGGCGCGGCACAGCGCCCTGGTGGGCAGCGGGCTGGATGTCTGGCTGATCAGCCATGGCATCCGCCGCGTCGTCATCTCCGGCGTGCGGACGGAGCAGTGCTGTGAGACGACGACCCGCCATGCCTCCGACCTGGGCTTCGACGTCACCTACGTGACGGAGGCGACGCTGACCTTCCCCATGATCGATGCGCACGGGCGCATTTGGCCCACGGCGGAGATCAAGGCCGCCACCGAGTTGGTGCTGGACGGCCGCTTCGCCCGCATCGCCACCGTCGCCACGGCGTTCGACGCATGACGAAAACCGGCCCCCGCGTCCTGCCCGTCTATGTGGTGCTGCCGCCCCGGACGCTGCTGCTGGACGTGGCGGGGCCGGTGGAAGTGTTGCGCCGAGCCAATGTGGAACAGGACGGGCTGCGCTTCGTCGTCCGCTATGTCGGCCCGGCGGCATCGCTGCTCACATCCATCGGGCTGACGGTGACGGGCATCGAGCCCCTGCCCCGGGCACTGCCGGACGAGGCCATGGTCATGGTCGTGGGCTCGGTGGAACAGATGTTGGGGGATGAGGGGCCGGACGCGGCGGAAACGGAAAGCGGCAACCAGGCCATCGTCGAGTGGCTGCGGCGCCGCGTCCGGCCCCGCCACCGGCTGGTCAGCATCTGCGCCGGCGCCTTGCTGGCAGGCCGCGCCGGCCTGCTGGACGGCCGGCCCTGCACCACCCACTACAGCGATTGTGAGACCCTGGCGCGCCTGGCACCCCGGGCGCGGGTCCTGGAGAACCGGTTGTATGTCGAGGATGGCCTGGTGGCGACCAGCGCCGGTGTCACCGCCGGCATCGACCTGATGCTGCATCTGGTGGCGGAGATGGTGGGGCCGGCGGTGGCCTTGGCCGCGGCGCGTGCCCTGGTGGTCTACCTGCGGCGGGCGGGCGGCGATCCGCAGCTGTCAGCCTGGCTGGAGGGACGCAACCACGTGCATCCGGCAGTCCACCGCGTGCAGGACGCCATCGCCGCCGACCCGGCCCGCCCCTGGACGCAAGAGTCCCTGGCCGACGTGGCGGGCGCCAGCCCCCGCCATCTGTCGCGGCTGTTCAACGAGCATACGGGCATGACCCTGCCGGACTATGTGAACCGGCTGCGGGTGGCGCTGGCGGCCCAGTTGCTGGGCCATACGCGGCTGGACATGGAAAGCGTGGCGGAGCGGGCGGGCTTCGCGTCCACCCGCCAGATGCGGCGCGTCTGGCGGGTGTATCACCCCACGTCGCCCAAGGCGGCCCGGGGATTTGGGAACGCCTAATTCAACAGCGGAACGACGGGCACCGATCTCAGAAACTGTGGATGCGGGCCACGGCAACCTGATCGTTGGCGTTGGCCTGGCGGGTGGCCAGGCAGGCGTTCAGGTGATCGGCGCGCAAGGCGCCTTGCTCGACCCCGGGATAGAGGTCGAAGGCGGACTGGGAGCAGCTGGAAAAGGCGGGGTTTTCGTCGGCCACCTGGACGTAGTCATGGTCCGGTGCGCCGCTGCAGGCGGCGATGGGCAGCAGCACGCCCAAGGTGGGTAGCAGGCGGGCGGGTAGCAGGCGGCGCACCCAGTGATTGATCTGCTTGGTCATGGTGTCATCCCCAAATTTCAGCGTCGTTCCGTATCGCAAAGCTAGCGAAGCGAGGCGCGGGCGGGAGTGACGGGCATCATAAACGCGTCACCACTCAGGCATGGACAGCCTGCGTGAACCGCATAACAGGCAGAACCGGGAGACAATCTAACCGTGGGCGGTTTGTTAACCCTGCACGTCCTGGTGCGCCCGCCAGGCGTGGGCCAGGCGCACGAAACCCGCCACGTCCACCTCCTCCGCCCGGGACGTGGGAAGGATGCCCGCGGCTTCCAGCAGGGGTTCGGGCTGGGCCACCAGGCCCTTCAGCCCGGCGCGCAGCATCTTGCGCCGCTGGTTGAAGCATGCTGCCACCACCCGCTCCATATCCTTGAATGACGGGGCGTCGGCCGGTAGGGCGCGCGGGGTGATGTGCACCACCGCCGACATGACCTTGGGCGGCGGGGAAAAGGCCTGCGGCGGGATGTCGAACACCAGCCGCGCGTCGGCCAGCCACTGGCTCATGACCGCCAGGCGGCCGTAATCCTTGGTGCGTGGCGTGGCGACGATGCGGTCCACTACTTCCTTCTGGAACATCAGCGTCAGGCTGCGGAATTCCTGGATCTGGCGTAGCCAGCCCACCAGCATGGGCGTCCCTACGTTGTAGGGCAGGTTGGCGACGATGGCGCGCGGCGCCGGGGCGATGGCGGTCATGTCGACCTCCAGCGCGTCGCCCTCCACAATGGTCAAGCGGCCGGCAGCGGCCTCCACCACATCGGCCAGGGCGGCGACGAAACGGCTGTCCCGCTCCACCGCCACCACCGCCTTGGCCTCGCTTTCCACCAGGGCGCGGGTCAGGCCGCCAGGGCCCGGGCCCACCTCGATGACAGTGACGCCGGCCAGGTCGCCGGCAGCAGCGGCCACCCGCGCCGTCAGGTTCAGGTCCAGCAGGAAGTGCTGACCCAGCGCCTTGCGGGCGCCCAGGTCGAAACGGGCGATGACGTCGCGCAGGGGCGGCAGGTGGACAAGGCTGGTCATGGGGCGGTCTTGATAAGAGAAAGTCAGGCGGCGGCGCGCTGCCGCCCCAGGCGATTGGCGGACAGCAGGGCCGCCACCAGGCTGGACGGGCTGGCCTTGGCCGTGCCGGCCAGGGACAGGGCGGTGCCGTGGTCGGGGGAAGTGCGGATGAAGGGCAGGCCCAGGGTGATGTTGACACCCGTGTCGAAATCCAGGGTCTTCAACGGGATCAGCCCCTGGTCGTGATACTGGCAGATGACGGCGTCGTAGGTGGCGCGCGCGCTGGCATGGAACAGGGTATCGGCCGGCAGCGGGCCGGCGACGGTCATCCCCTCTTCCCGCAAGGTCGCCACGGCGGGGGCGATGATCTCGATCTCCTCCCGCCCCATGGCGCCCCCCTCCCCCGCGTGGGGGTTCAGGGCGGCCACGGCCAGGCGCGGCTGGGCGATACCGAAATCACGGCGCAGCGCCTGATACGTCGTCCGTGCCGTGTGCAGCAGCACCGCCGGCGTCAGCAGGCCAGGCACGTCCTTCAGCGCCACATGGATGGTGGCCAGGGCGACGCGCAGGCCGCCCCCCTCCAGCAGCATCACCGGTTCCTCCGTCATCCCAGCCAGGTGGGCCAGGTACTCGGTGTGGCCGGGATGGCGGAAGCCGGCGGCGTAGAGGCTGCTTTTCTGGATGGGGTTGGTGACGACGGCGGCCGTTTTGCCCCCGCGCACCAGGGCTACGGCCCGGTCAATGCTGGCGATGACGGCGCCGCCGTTGGCGGGGTCTGGCCGACCGGGCACCACGGGCACGGGCAAATCCTGGCGCAGCACCGGCAGCGCCTCGTCGAAGACGGCGGCGGTTTCCGCCGGA
Organism: Nitrospirillum amazonense; assembly: GCF_029594735.1. Lineage (NCBI taxonomy): Bacteria > Pseudomonadati > Pseudomonadota > Alphaproteobacteria > Rhodospirillales > Azospirillaceae > Nitrospirillum > Nitrospirillum amazonense. The sequence continues at coordinate 954,322 of NZ_JARPAF010000004.1, read as the reverse complement.
TCGGCTATTTCCCGCACCGGCACGTCCAGGCCCGTGGCCTTGGCCAGGGCCGCCAGGCGGTCCGGACTGTCGATCAGGAAAAAGGGCGCCAGGCCCCGGTCACGCCGCAGCCGCCAGGCCATCAAGGCGATCTCGCCGCCAATGCCGGCCGGTTCGCCCATGGTCAGGGCCAAGGGGGACGAGGAAAGCGACGCGGTCATGAAACGGATCGGGGGCTGTCGCCCCCCCTCAGCTACGGATGTCGATGGTGGCGGCGCGCCGCAGGTCGCGCAGGTTGCGCCGCTGTAGCATGTCCATACGCTCGCCACCGATCATGTTGGCCACCTGGTCGCGCGGCGGGGCGCTGCCCTCCGGCACCTTGCGGTCGCACACCATCAACAGCATCAGGCCGGCCTGGGTTTCCAGCGGGTCGGTGGCCTGCCCCACGCCCAGACGGCCGATCAGCTTTGACAGCTCACCGGGGATGTCGCCCAGGCGGGTCATGGGCTGGGCACGGGTGGTGGAGCCCGGCAGGTTGGCCTTGGCGGCGGCGGCCAAAGCCTCGCAGCTGTGCGAGGTGTCACCGACCTTCTTCACGGCTTGGCCGAGCGCCTGGACGTCCGTGCCGGGCGGAACGGGCACCACCACCTGGCCTACGGACACCTGGATGTCGGCGGGATCGCCACCGGTCACCGTGCGTTCGTCCCGGACCAGGAAGATGTAGTAGCCACCGGCGCCGCGCAGCGGCACCGAAACCTGGCCCGTGGGCAGACGCTGCAGCGCGCGATCCAGCGCCGGCTCCAGCTGCCCCTGCTGCACCCAGCCCATGTCGCCGCCGGCCGCGGCCGTGGCGCTCTGCGAGAACTGCTGGGCCACGGCGGCGAAGTTGGCGCCGTGGGTGATCTCACCAACCAGCTTGTCGGCCAGCTGGTGGGCGTCCTGGTCCAGCTTGGGATTGTCGACGGAGATGAAGATTTCCGTCAGTAGGTACTCGGGCTTACCGGCGTTCGCGATGATGCGCGAGGTGCGGCTGTCGATCTCCTCGTCGCTCACCTGGATGGTGGGACGGATGCGGCGCTGCACCACCTTGTTCCAGGCGATGTTGGCGCGCATCTGGTCCTTCAGGGCGGCGACGGGCACGCCTTCGCGTTCCAGGTTGGCGGCGAAGCTTTCCGGTGAGGGGGCCTTGTTCTGCTTGGCCAGGCGGGCGAACTCCCGGTCCACCTCCTCGTCCGTCACCACCAGGTTCTGCTTCTTGGCCTCCTGCAGCTCCAGCTTCTCGTCGATCAGCAGGCGCAGCACCTGGGGCTTCAGCTTCTGTTCCACGTCCGGCGTGTCGGGCAGGCCGGTGTTGACGATGGCCAGGCGCATGCGGCCGGCCAGGTCGGTCTGGGAAATGGCCTCGTCATTCACCACGGCGACGATGCGCTCTTCCTGCTGGCCCTGCGGCTGGGCCGCGAGGCGCGGGCCCAGGGCCATGCCGTTGGTGGCGGCGGCCGTCCGGGGGCCGGCCAGCTGCGCCAGCGCGGGCGTGGCCAGGCTCGTGCCCAGGGTCAGGCCGAAGGCGAGCACGGCAGCGGCGGAACGGCGGGAAAGTTGGATCATCTGACCTTACCGGAAAAGCGGGGACCGGGGAGAAACGAAGAACGGAACTTATAGAGCCAAGGGGGGGCGAAGGCAAACGGCCCCCGCAACCAGGGATGCGGCGCGCAGATGGCGCTCAGCCATCCTCCAGGTGCAGCAGGGCGGCGGTTCCCAGCATCAGGCAGACGCCGGCCGGCGCCCAGGCGGCCAGGAAAACCGGCAGTACGCCGCTGCGGCCCAGCGCCTGGATGATGTTCTGGCTGACGAACAGCACCAGCGCCGTCACCAGGCCGGTGCCCAGCATCTGCAAGGTGCCGCCCCGGCGGGCATGGCGCAGGGAAAAAGTGCCGGCCAGGAAGACCATGGCGCAGAAGAAGGCGGGCACGGCCAGCATCGACTCGTAGTACATGCGGTGCCGCACCGACGACAGGCCCGCCTGCTCCAGCGTCTGGATGAAGCTCGGCAGTTCCCAGAACGACAGCGTGTCCGGCGGGGCGAAGCTTTCCTGGATGCGGGCTTCCGTCAGGTCGGTCGGCAGGGCCATGCCGTCGACATGCTGGGTCGGACGGCCCGGCCGGTTCAGCCAGGCGTTGCGCAGCACCCACTGGCCCTTCTGCAGCTCCGCCGTTTCGGAATCGAGGCGGCCCACCGGAATCTGGTCGCTGCCATTGAACAGCAGGATGGTAACGGTGCGCAGGTTCACCGGCTTGCCTGGCCCCACGGATTCTGCGTGGATCAGGTAGTTGCCGTTATCCCCCTCCTGTACCTGGCGCAGCCAGACACCGGAGCGCGCCACGTCCAGGGAACTCTGCTGGCCGCGCAGATAGCGGCTTTCCAGCTGCTCATACCGCGCCAGCATGGTGGCGAACACGGGACTGAGCAGTGTGATGTTCAGGATGCCGACCACCAGGGATGTCAGCAGCACCGGCGTCATGAACTGCCACACGGAAATGCCGGCGGCGCGCACCACCACCAGCTCCGCGCTGCGGGTCATACGGAAGAAGGTATACATGGCCCCGAACAGCACGCCGAAGGGGAAGATCTGCTGGCCGATCTCCGGCAGCTTCAGCAGCGCCATGCTCAGCACGATCTGGAAGGTGGCGTCCGTCTTGGCGGCGGCCCGGCGCAGCAGCTCCACCGTGTCCAGTAGCAGGACGAGCGCCAGCATGCCCCCGAGGATGATCAGGAACCAGAACACGAACTGGCGGGTGATGTAGACGGACAGCGTGGGCGAGATGCGCATGATTTCAGGCCGCCTTTCCGCCCAAAGGTCCCGTGGCGGGTGGCCCCGCCGGCGGGGTGCCGGACCGGCCCGCCCCTCCGCGGCTCAGACGCCGCCAGTTCTCCAGATACCAATACCCCATGGCCACTGGCAGGATGCCCACGACATACAGCACGGCATTGAAGGCCTGTGTCTTCACCGCCAGGTTGGAGATGCCCAGCATCATGGCCTGCAGCAGCATGCCGAAGACCACGGCCAAGGCGATGCGGCGGGCCTGTCCTCGGCGCGAGAATTCGCCGGACATCAGCGCCGTCAGCGCGATCATGGCGAAGGCCGGCGCCAGCAGCGGTGTCGCGAAACGCTGGTGCAACTCCTGGTTCAGGCGCGGGCGCAGCTGGGTGTCGGTCGGGTTGCCGGTGTCGAACAGCAGGTCGCTCAGCGTCCGTTCGCGCGGGTCAGGCCAGCGCTGGGCTTCCCCGGCGTTCAGCACTTTCAGGTCCACCGTGTAGCGTTTGAATTCCAGGTTGGATGCGTGGCCGGTGTCCCGGTCGTATTCCTGGCGCACGCCGTCATAGACGATGACGCGGGGGCCGGCCTCGGCCGTCACCAGGATGCCATGGTCGGCGATGGTCATCACCGGGCGCTGCGGCTTGCTGTTGTCGTAGATGATCAGGCCGTTCAGCATGCCCTCCGCCCCGCGCTGGCGGACATAGACGGTCTTGCCCTCGCCCACGTCGTTGAACGTGCCCTCGCGCAGCAGGACGGAGGAATAGTCGGTGCGGATCTCCTCGCGCAGGCGCACGAACTCGCGCTGCGCCGCCGGCGCCAGGAACAGGTTCAGCAGCAGGCAGAGGAACAGCACGATGGCCGACAACTGCAGCGCGGGCCGGGCCAGCGTCAGCGGCCCCATGCCGGCGGCGCGCATGACCACCAGCTCGCTGTCCAGCGTCAGGCGGTTGTAGGTGAACAGCGTGGCGATCAGCACGCCCCAGGGCATGACCAGCGCCAGGAAGGTCGGCAGGGTGGAAAACGCAAGGCGCAGGAACATGCTGATCGGCGCCCCGCCCTCGACCACCAGCTGGATCAGGCGCAGGGACTGCGTCATCCAGATGGTCGAGGACAACCCGGCCGTGATGAAAATCATCGCCACGACGAGGTTGCGCGACAAATACCGGCCGATCAGGTTCATCGTGCTCCACAACACACAAGGCGGGACCGGCGCCCGCCACCACGGCGCCCGCGCATCCCGCCGATCCGACCACCGCGGCGCCCCATATCAGGGGCACCGGCGGCCCGGCCACTATAGGGCCCCACAATTTGGCGAAACCAGGGCGCGACACCCCGCCGCCAAGCCGACGACAGCCGGCATGGAACCCCGCCCGACTAGGCTTGGCACGCAGTTCTTATCGACTCCCGTCTCCGGAAACAACCGCCTGGGACAAAAGGTCTGGATTTCGAGCGTTGACGTACAACATTCAGAAATCCTGTATAGGACTTCCAACGCCATAAGGCGAAGCCATCCGGACGGGTCCAGGCGCCCAGAGGCGCCCCCGTTCCAAGGATCCCAAGGGACCGACCAAGAGAGGCAAGATGAAGATCGCTTACGCCCAGAACGCCCTGCCGCAATCCGGCGTCCTGGCCATCACGGTGTCGCAGGGCCGCGGCCTGGGCAGCCTGGGCGCCGAGTTGGACCAGAAGAGCGGCGGTGCCCTGGCCCGCGCTATGGAAGCCGGCCGCTACACCGGCAAGGCGGATGAGACGCTGACCCTGCTGGCCCCCGGCGGCACCGACTATGCGCGCATCCTGCTGGTGGGCATCGGCGCCGCCGAGAAGGTGACGGACCTGACGGCCCAGTCGCTGGGCGGCACCGTGGCCGCCAGCCTGGCCCGCGCCGGCGACCCTGATGCCACCCTGGTGCTGGACGGCCATGACGGCCTGATCCTGGCGCCGGCCACCTTCGCCGCCAACGTCGGCTACGGCGCCCGCCTGCGCTCCTACCGTTTCGACAAGTACCGGACCAAGGAGCCGAAGGACCAGAAGCCGACGCTGAAGAAGCTGACCCTGGCCACGGCCGAGCATGCCGCCGCCAAGAAGGCTTACGGCAAACTGGAGAAGATCGCCGACGGCGTCTTCCTCACCCGCGACGTGGTGTCGGAACCGCCGAACGTCATCTACCCCGAGACCCTGGCCGAGCGCTGCCAGGCCCTGACCGAGCTGGGCGTGAAGGTCGAGGTGCTGGACGAGAAGCAGATGAAGAAGCTGGGCATGGGCGCGCTGCTGGGCGTGGGCCAGGGCTCGGCCAAGCCGCCGCGGCTGGTCATCATGCGCTGGGACGGCGGTGAGAAGGGGGCAGCCCCCCTGGCGTTCGTGGGCAAGGGCGTCACCTTCGACACCGGCGGCATCTCCATCAAGCCGGCCGCCGGGATGGAGGATATGAAGTGGGACATGGCGGGCTCCGGTGCCGTCATCGGCCTGATGGCCGCCCTGGCCGGCCGCAAGGCCAAGGCCAACGTCGTCGGCGTGGTCGCCCTGGTGGAGAACATGCCCGACGGCAACGCCCAGCGCCCGGGCGACGTCGTCACCAGCATGTCCGGCCAGACGATCGAGGTGTTGAACACGGACGCCGAGGGCCGCCTGATCCTGGCCGATGCCCTGTGGTATACCCAGGCGACGTTCAAGCCGCGCTTCATGGTCGATCTGGCCACCCTGACCGGCGCCATCATCGTCTCGCTGGGCAATGAGCACGCCGGCCTGTTCTCCAACAACGACGAGCTGTCGCAGCGTCTGACCGACGCCGGCCTCAAGACGGGCGAGACGCTGTGGCGTCTGCCCCTGGGGGCGGCTTACGACAAGGACATCGACTGCGATGTCGCCGACATGAAGAACATCGGCAGCCCGGGCAAGGCCGGCAGCATCATCGGCGCCGTCTTCCTGCAGCGCTTCGTCAATGACGTGCCGTGGGCCCACCTGGACATCGCCGGCACCGCCTGGACCAAGAAGGACGGCGCCACCGTACCCAAGGGCGCCTCGGGCTACGGCGTCCGCCTGCTGGACCGGCTGGTCGCCGACTATTACGAAGGCTGACAAAAGCCTTCGCAGTCAGGGTAAGATCGGGGCGGCTCGGGTCACGGGCCGCCCCTTTCCTTTGCCGTCGGACGCCCCATGACCGAGGTCAACTTCTACCACCTGCAGCGCAGCAGCCTGGAGCAGACCCTGCCCGACCTGCTGGAACGGTCGCTGGCGCGCGGCTGGCGGGCGGTGGTGCTGTCGACGGTGGAAGAGCGGGCGGAGCAGCTGGCCCAGCACCTGTGGACCTGGCGTCCGGACAGCTTCCTGCCTCACGGCACGGCCAAGGACGGCCACGCCGCCGACCAGCCCATTTGGCTGACGGCGGTGGATGAGCGGCCCAACGACGCCCAGGTGCTGTTCCTGACCGACGGCGCCACCAGCGCCCGCATGGCCGAATACACCCGCGTCTGCGACATCTTCGACGGCATCGACCCCGACGCGGTGGCCGCCGCCCGCCAGCGCTGGAAGGCCGCCAAGGAGGCGGGGCTGGACCTTACCTACTGGCAGCAGACCGACAAGGGGTGGGAGAAGAAGGCCTGAGGCTGCCGCAACACCGCGGCAAAGCAGCCGCCATCTGCCATCGCCCCGGATGTCCCGTCCGTGATTTTTTGTAACGGACCCGCCGCCATGGTTTGCGCCATCGCCGGCAGCCCCCATCATCGCCCCATGGGACCGATATGGGGGCTGGCATGGGGATGACGCCTTTCACGATCAGGGTATTGGCGTGCGTGGCGCTGCTGGCGCTGAGCCCCACGGCACGGGCAGGACTGCCGGCCATCACGGTCGCGGCCGGCCCGGACCGGCGACCGCACTTCTTCACCGCCACGGGACAGCCCTTCATCCCCCAGGGGGTCAATTGGGTCGCCGTGTCGCCCGGTACCCCCGTCACGCAAAAGAACATCAGCTTCAACCCGGACTATTATCCGGCGCGCAGGGCCACCATCCATAGCAGCCTGCGGGCGATGGCCAAGGACGGCTACACCTTCGTCCGCATCCGCCTGGATGCCGGCGCCATCGCCGGCAAGCCGGGAACCTACACGCTGGACCTGGCCTACATGGGCAACGTGGTGGACTTCGTCCGTGCGGCGGCGGACAACGGCCTTTATGTGGAACTGACCGGGCAGTGGCTACCCGCCAACTATTACATGCTGGTATCGCGCGATGGCTTTCCCGATCCGGACCGCAAGAACACCTCGGGCATTAACCAGCTGCTGCTGAGCCGGGGCTTGGCTTATGCCTACGGTCGCTACATCGCCGACGTCCTGGCCGGCATAAAGGCCGCCGACCCCCAGTTGCTGTCCGCCATCTTCTGCGTCGATGTGTGGAACGAACTGGGCTTCGAATCCACGGACTTGCCTTTTTCCCGGGAGACAGGCCGATATACGGCGGAGGATGGCAGCGTCGTCGACCTGGCCGATCCCGCCAGCCGCCAGGCCCTGGCGGACAGGGCCACCACGCGCTGGATCGACGGCGTCATCAGTCAGGCCAAACAGGTGGCGCCCGGCATACTGTTTACCGCCAGCATCTTCCCGCCCCTGGATGTCTATCGCAGCGGCTATGTCGGCGTGTACCAGCGCGACGCCAAATGGGGCGACCCGCGCCAGCCCTTCCGCCTGTCCGCCATCGCTGCTTCAAAGGCGGATTTCCTGGAAATCCACCTCTATCCCCACACCAATGGCGGCATGCTGGACGCGCAGATGGCGTCCCTGGAATATCCGGCGGCCGCGATGCGCAAGCCCGTCGTGCTGGCGGAAACCGGCGCGTTCAAGAGCGAGATCGCGGACATCGGCCAGGTGGCCGGCACGCTGCGTGGGGTTTTGCGTCAGGCCTGTTCACTGGGCCTGGCCGGTTGGGCGTATTGGACCTGGGACGCCGATAACCAGACGGAGCTGTGGAACCTGCAGGAGGCCGACGGCTATCTGGAGCAACGCTTGTCGCCGCACTCCTTCGACTGGTGCGGCGGGTGACCCCGCCCTTGTCCTTCTGTGCATACGCAGCATGGATCGGCGTTCGCCCCTGGAAAGGCGGCGTACGGCCCTTATTTAAAGGCCGATGAACAGCCTATCCATTGCGCGCATCCTGCTGGTCGAGGACGATCCGGCCATGCGCACCCTGATCCTGCGCGTGCTCAAGGAGAACGGGTTCGAGCCCACCGGCGTGCGCGACGGCCGGGAGATGGCGGACGCGCTGAGCCAGGGCAGCTTCGACCTGGTGTTGCTGGACGTCATGCTGCCGGGCCAGAGCGGGCTGGACATCTGCCGGGATCTGCGGCGCAGCAGCCAAGTGCCCATCATCATGGTCAGCGCCCATGGCGAGGAGATCGACATGGTGCTGGGGCTGGAGATGGGCGCCGACGACTATGTGCCCAAGCCCTTCCGTGCCAAGGAACTGCTGGCCCGCATCCGCGCCCTGCTGCGCCGCGCCGCGAACAACGGCACCAGCGCCGGGTCCATCGGCTCGGCGCCCCAGGACGTCATGGTTTTCGCCGGCTGGCGACTGGACCGGCGCCGGCGCGAGTTGACCGACCCCGATGGGGTGGCGGTGGACCTGTCGGGGGCGGAGCACGACTTACTGGTCAGCTTCCTGGAGAACCGCCAGCGCGTGATCGGGCGCGAGCGCCTGCTGGAGCTGTCCCGCGCCCGCCTGGGTGAGGTGAACGACCGCAGCGTCGACGTGCTGGTCAGCCGCCTGCGGCGCAAGCTGGGCGATGAGAACCGCCTGATCCGCACCATACGCGGCGTCGGCTACATCTTCACCGCCGACGTGGCGACGCTGTGACCCGGCTCGGCATTCACCGCTGGGGCCACCTCTGGCCGCGCAGCCTGATCGGCCGCCTGGGCCTGGTGCTCTTCGGCGCGGTGCTGCTGGCCGTCATCGGCAACGCCATCGTGCTGGGCCAGGCGGAGCAGCATTACGGCGACGAGACCCAGACCTGGCACATCGCGGAGCAGGTGGAGACGGCCGGCCATGTCCTGTCCGCCATCGATCCGGCGCGACGGGGAAATGTCGCGTCCTCCCTCTCCTCACCCTACCTGACCTTCACCTGGGTGGATGCGTCCCAGGCGCGTGAGGCGCAAGGCGACAACCCCGCCAGCTGGCTATTGCGCCACGAGATGATCGAGCACCGGGCCGCCCTGGCCGGCATGGACTTGCGCCTGCGCACGGGGCCCGGGACGCCGGTGAAGGCGTTTGACGGCGACGTGCGCCTTCTGGACGGCAGCACGCTGCGTTTCGGCGTCACCGACCTGCCTTCCACCGTGCCGGTCATCTATGCCCAGTTGGGCTCCATCGCCCTGCTGTCCATCGGTGTGCTGCTGATGGCCCTGTTCCTGGTGCAGACCCTGGCATCCCCCCTCAAGATGCTGGTCAAGGCGGCGGACGCGGTGGGCAACGGCCCCCCGGTCTTCATCCCCACGCGGGGGCCGCAGGAGATCCGGCACGTCGCCCAGGCCTTCAACGCCATGCAGCGGCGCATCGACCGTCTGATCACCAGCCGGACGGAGGCCCTGGCCGCCGTCTCCCACGACCTGCGCACGCCCATTGGCCGGCTACGCCTGCGCGCCGGCTTCCTGCCCAATGCCGAGGACCGCGCCGCCTTCGACAGCGACCTCGATGAGATGGAAGGCATGGTCAACGACCTGCTGGACTATCTGGGCGGTGAGGAGGATCCGGAAAAGCCGCGCCGCACCGACCTGCCGGCCCTGCTGTCCACCCTGGTCGACAACGCCACCGACGCCGGCCATGTCGCCAGCTATGAGGGGCCGGAGCGCCTGCCCCTGACCCTGCGGCCGCTGGGCATGCGCCGGGCCTTTTCCAACATAATCAACAACGCCATCGCCTATGGCGGCACGGCCCGGGTCGCGGTGCGGGACACGGGCAAAAGCGCCGTCATCACCATCAGCGATGATGGCCCGGGCATCCCCGAAGCGCAGTTCGAGACGGTGTTCGAACCCTTCCACCGGCTGGAGGAATCCCGCAACCGGGGGACCGGCGGCACCGGCCTGGGCCTGACCATCGCCCGCCAAGCGGTGACGCGCGAGGGCGGCACCATCACCCTGAACAACCGGGCGGAGGGCGGGCTTTCGGTCGTCATTACGATTCCGAAACGGGATGATCCGGCACAAAAGGTCGGCAGACACACTTTGTCATAATCGAAACGTATCCGGGAAAAACTCAGGCCTTAAGTCTTGATGGCCCCCAACAGGGACGGTGGTTCCGGGCGCCCTTCGCCCCCCACCGTCCGGCCGGGATCATCGACTTGAACGCGAGGATTTCCCATCATGGACAGCATCATCGACGGCGTGTCGCACTTCCGATCTGTTGTCTTCCCCGAACAGCGGTCGCTGTACCGCAAGCTGGCCCACCACGGGCAGCAGCCCAAGGCGCTGGTGATCTCCTGCGCCGACAGCCGCGTTGTGCCGGAGATCATCACCCAGAGCGGCCCGGGCGAGATGTTCGTCTGCCGCAACGCCGGCAACATCGTCCCGCCCTTCAGCCAGGTGAACGGCGGCGTCTCCTCCGCCATCGAATACGCGGTGGTGGGCCTGGGCGTGAACGACATCGTCGTCTGCGGCCATTCCGACTGCGGCGCCATGAAGGCCCTGCTGAAGCCCGAGGCGCTGAAGGACATGCCCAACGTGGCTGCCTGGCTGCGCCACGCCGAAAGCGCCCGCCATGTGCTGCGCGAGGCCTACAGCCTGCTGCCGGAGGCGGAGGCCGCCCGCGTGCTGGCCATGGAGAATGTGGTGGCGCAGCTGAACCACCTGCGCAGCCATCCCTCCGTCGCCGCCAAGCTCGCCGCCGGGCAGCTGAACCTGCACGGCTGGTTCTTCGACCTGGAGAACGGCCACATCCTGGCCCTGGACGGCGAGACGGGGAAGTTTCTGCCCGTGGGCGACAAGAACCAGACCCTTCAGGTGGCCGTGCGCGGCATGCGCCGCGCGGTGGCCGATCCCTGCTGCGCCCAGCACGCCCATCACGTCACCGCGGCCGAGTAAGGGAGCGTGATGATGCAGCGTTTTTTTCCCGCCACGCTGGCGCGGGACCTCCCCGCGTCCATCGTGGTCTTCCTGGTGGCCATGCCGCTGTGCATGGGCATCGCCATCGCCTCCGGCGCGCCGCCTGAAAAGGGGCTGATCACCGGCATCATCGGCGGCATCGTCGTCGGCCTGCTCGCGGGGTCGCCCCTGCAGGTCAGCGGCCCCGCCGCTGGCCTAGCGGTCATCGTCTTCGAACTGATCCGCGATGCCGGCATCGGCGCCTTGGGACCCGTGCTGATCATGGCCGGCCTGATCCAGATGGCGGCCGGCATGCTGAAGCTGGGGCAGTGGTTCCGCGCCATCTCCCCCGCCGTGGTGCACGGCATGCTGGCCGGCATCGGCGTGCTGATCGTGGCGGGCCAGTTGCACGTCATGCTGGACGCCAAGCCACAGGCCGGCGGCCTGGCCAACATTCTGGCCGCGCCCGCCGCCTATTTCGGCCTGTTCCCCTTCAGCGGCGACGCGGCCGAGGCGGCGCTGGGCATCGGCCTGCTGACCATCACCACCATGCTGGTATGGGAATGGGTGCGGCCCCAGCGCCTGCGCCTGGTGCCGGGCGCCCTGGTGGGCGTCGTCGCCGCCACCCTGGCGGCCACACTGCTGAACCTGCCGGTGGCCAAGGTGGCGGTGCCGGAAAGCCTGTGGGCCGCCATCCAGCCGCCGGACGTCGCCAACGGCTTCGGCCTGCTCGAGCCCAAGCTGATCGTCATGGCGGTGGCCATCGCCTTCATCGCCAGCGCCGAAACCCTGCTGTCGGCGGCGGCGGTTGACCGCATGCACGACGGCGTGCGCACCAACTACAACCGCGAACTGACGGCCCAGGGCGTGGGCAACCTGCTCTGCGGCCTGGCCGGCGCCCTGCCCATGACCGGCGTCATCGTGCGCAGTTCCGCCAACGTGCAGGCCGGCGCCGCGGGCCGCACCTCCACCATCCTGCACGGCGTGTGGATCCTGGGCGCCGTCGCCCTGCTGCCCTGGCTGCTGCGGGCCATCCCCATGTCGGCCCTGGCCGGCGTGCTGGTGGTCACCGGTTATCGCCTGGTCAGCGTGACCCATGCCCGCCATCTGTTCGAGCGCTATGGCGCCCTGCCCGCCGCCATCTGGGCCGCCACCCTGGTCACCGTGGTCGCCACCGACCTGCTGACCGGCGTGCTGGTGGGCCTGGGCCTCAGCCTCATCGAGTTGCTGCCCCAGGTACGCCGCCTGCGCCTGCTGGTCATCACACGCGAGAAGGGGGCGGGCGAGTGGGAGGTGGTGCTGTCCGGTTCTGCCAGCTTGGTGCAGCTTCCCCGCCTGGCCAAGGCGCTGGAAAGCCTGCCCCCCGCCCAGCGCGTCACCCTGCGCCTGCGCTCGCTCTGGTTCATGGACCATACCTGCGCCGAGTTGATCAGCGGCTGGATGGAGCGCCGGCGGGGCCAGGGCGAACGGGTGGTCATCGACGACGGCGACGTCGCCCGCCACCAGGAATTCGCCGCCAAGCTGCAGGTCAGCCACGGCTGATCCCTAACCCGACATCATTCATCACAAGGAGGAAAACATGCGCTTTACCAAGACCCTGGCCCTGATCCCCGTGCTGGCCGCCGCCCTGGCCATTCCCCTAGGCGCCGCCCAGGCGTCTGGCACCGCCACGACAGGGACCGCCGCAGCAGGCACCCAAGTGCCCGCCATCACCATCACGGCCGCACAGACCGACGCCGCGCGCCGCGTCTGCCGCGACACGCTGGGCCTGGCCCCGGCCAACGTGGACTTCGCCGCCTGCGTCGACAGCCTGAAGACCCAAGCCGCCGCCGCCCAGCAGCCGGTGCCGGAGGCCCGCGCCTGCGCCGAGATGGGCCACACCCCCGGCGGCACCGACCACCGCCACTGCGTCGCCCACCTGGCATCGGCGGTCAGCCATGCCCAGACGCCGCTGAACTGAGCGGCATCCGCGTCATCCCTTCATCTCAACCTTGAAATCGGGCGGCGTCCTTGACTGCCCGGGTGCGGCTCCCATCCACCCGGTCCCTACCCTAACGTCCGCCCGTGCCCATCCCCCTTTCCCGGGGGATGGGCTTTTTCTTGGTCCGGAATCACCCTTCTCGACTTGAGCAGTAGTCGTTTCAGGAAATTGTCCAGCAAAACCATTCGATTACCGGCCATCACCCCAAACCGGGGCGGGCCCGTCATTTAATGTTTCATTTACATGTTTCATGGCTCTCTTGAGCGAAGCAACGCCATCATTTCCGCCGCGACCCGATTCCGGCGAAGCCCCCCGCAGAGGGGGTCGCCTATGGTGTGACCAATTTGGAGGAACCGTCCGATGACCATTTCCGCCGCCGCCCTTCCGCTCCCTGGCGGGACATCCACAGGGGGACCGTTGGTCCGGGTGACCAACACGGATGACCGTCTGGGCGGCGTGGACGCGGGGACCTTTCGGTTTGGAGACAGACCGGCGGCGCTGGCCCTGGCCTTCATCTCGCCGCACCTCGATTTCGCGCGCCAGGCGGAGGCGCTACGCCGCCTCGCCGGAACCACGCCGCTGCTGGCCACCTCCACGGCCGGGGAATTGTGCGACGGTACAGGAGAGCCGGGTCCCCTCTATTGCCCGGCCGGTGACCGGTGGTCCACCATTGTCATCCAGGTCTACTCCCCCGACCTGTTCGCCGGCGTCAGCATACATACAGCGCCGCTGTGCAATGACGACATCCGGCAAGGGAAGCCGTCGCGCACCCGGGAGGAGCGGGTGGCTCGCATCGGCGAGGGCCTAGCCGGGATCAGGCCGGCCTTCACCCTGGATTATCGGGATACGCTGGCCCTCACCTTCATCGACGGCCTATCCAACAGCGAGAACTATTTCATGGAAGCGGTGTATGCCAGCCGCCGCTTCCCCTGTCTGTTCGTCGGGGGATCGGCCGGCGGCAAGCTGGATTTCAAGAACACCTATCTCTACGCCGATGGACGGGTTCTTGAGAACCGGGCCGTCATCGCCTTTCTGAAGCTGGCACCGGGCAAGCATTACGGCGTGCTGAAGAGCCAGAACTTCGAACGCACCCCCACCCGCTTCGTCGTGGCAGAGGCGGACCCCGACCGGCGCACCGTCAGCGCGGTGATCGATCCGGCAACCGGCCGGGTGGACCGCTTCGCCGACGTGCTGGCCCGTGTCCTGAAGACTACGCCAGGGCGTGTGATGGACACCCTGGGCCGCCAGACCTTCGGCATCGAAATCGGTGACGAGCTATTCGTGCGTTCCGTCGCCGCGATCGATGCCGACAGCGGCGTCGTCAGCTTCTTCTGTGACGTCAACATGGGCGATGAGCTGCTGTTGTTGCGCCCGACCGACTTCGTCGATCAGACCCGGCGGGACGTGGCCGCCTTCCTGCGCGGCAAGCCGGCGCCCGTGGCCGTGCTGCTGAATGACTGCATCCTGCGCCGTTTGAACAACGACAAGCAACTGGGTGGCCTGACGGGGCTGTGGACCGCGCCAACGGCGGGCTTCTCCACCTTCGGCGAACTGCTAGGCGTCAACATCAACCAGACCCTGAGCGCCCTGGTCTTTTTCGAGCAAGAGGCAGGACAGCCCTTCCACGACGCCATCGTGGATAATTTTCCGATCCACTATGCCAGCTTCGTCAATTACTTCACCTATACGACGCTGAAACGCGCGGAACTGATGAACAGCCTGCGGTCGGGCATCATTCACCGTCTGATCGACCACTTCAACGCCAGCGCCGGCCTGGGTGACGCGTTCGACCAGGTATTGAAGGAGACGCACGAAATCCGGCAGACCATCAACCGCATCCGTGACGTCGTGATGTCCAGCCAAAAGGCTGCGGAAGACAACGCCGACACCAGCACCCTGGCGGCGGAGTTCAGCCGTATGGCCCAGGCCATGACCGGCCTGCGCGACGTGCTGAAGATCATCGACACCATAGCCGGCCAAACCAACCTGCTGGCACTGAACGCCACCATCGAGGCGGCGCGAGCCGGGGAGGCTGGACGCGGCTTCGCCGTCGTGGCGACTGAGGTCAAGAAGCTGGCCACCGATACCAAGACCACCCTGGGCAAGACACAAGCCAACATCGCGGGCATGGAAACCAATCTGGCCACATTGGGCGAGCACATCCAAAAGGCGCGCGACCAGTTCGCCAACGCCCATGATCGCTATCGCGGTGTCTTCGGGCAAATGAACGAGGTGTTCGACAACACCGCGCGCATCGAGCGTACCCTGGAGTCCTTGGGCACGATGGTCGCCAACCAGCAGCGCAACATGGACGAGGTTTCCACCGACATTGCCCTGCTCAACCGTCTGGAATGAGGCACGGCCGGGTAAAGGCGGCATTCACAACAGGACTGGGGCGTGTTACAGACGGCTCATAAGATGAATAATTAACGCATCTTATTCGCGTCTTTCGTTCCGGTCCCTCCATGCATCCCTACCTGCGTTCCTTCCGCCCCGTCCAGCCGGCGCTGCCGGCGTTGGGTCGGGCACGCATCTTCATCGGCGCCCTGCTGGGCATCCTGCTGACCACGCTGGTCAGCCGCTGGTGGCTGGGCGGGAACGCGGCCGGCCTGCCCTATCTAGTCGCTCCCATCGGCGCCTCCAGCGTGCTGGTGTTTGCGGCCCCCGCCACGCCTCTGGCTCAGCCCTGGGCAGTGTTCGGCGGCAACGTGGTGTCGGGCTTGGCGGGGGTGCTGTGCGCCAGGCTGATCCCCGACCCGGTGCTGGCCGGCGCCGGCGCCGTGGCCCTGGCCATCCTGGCCATGTCCTGCTTGCGCTGCCTGCACCCGCCCGGCGGCGCCGTGGCATTGACCGCCGTACTGGGCGGCCCGGCCATCCACGCAGCGGGCTTCGGCTTCGTCGCCGCACCCGTGGCCGTGAACACGCTCCTCCTCATCGCCGTGGGGCTGGCCTTCAACAACCTCACCCGCCATCGCTATCCCCACGTGGCGCCGGCCCAGCCGCAGGTCGCCCGCAACAGTGCCGGCTACACCATCGAGGATTTGGACCAAGTGCTGGCCCATTATGGTGAGCAGCTGGACGTGGACCGCGACGACCTGGACGCCGTATTCCGCCAGGTGGAGGCCCGGGCCTACCAGCGCCGGCATGGCGACATCCGCTGCGGCGCCATCCGATCCCATGTGCCGGTGGCGGTGGGGCCGGAGGACACGGTGGCGACGGTACGCGGCCTGATGGCCGACTATCACCTGCGCAGCGTACCGGTGACCGATGAGGGCGGGCGCCTGCTCGGCGTCATCCCGCCCTTGCCGGCCACCGTCCCCGGCCGCCAGGGCATCCGCCACCTGGTACAACCGGCCGTGACGGCCCTGGCCACCACGCCCGTGGTCAACATCCTGCCCGCCATGACCACCGGCGCACACGAAGCCATGGTGGTGGACGAGACCGGCCGTCTGGTGGGCATGGTCACCACCGCCGATCTGCTGTCGGCGCTCTACGGCAACGAGGCCATCGCGCTGGCCGGATAACCCCTACCGCTGCGCCTTTTCCCGCAGGTCGCGCCATTTGTCGACGTTGCGGTTGTGCTCGGCCAGGGATGCGGCGAAGGCGTGGCCACCGCTGCCATTGGCGACGAAATAGAGGTCGTCGCTGGTCATCGGGTTGGCCACGGCGCGCAGGGCCTCACGGCCCGGGTTGGCGATGGGGCCGGGCGGCAGGCCGGTCACGGCATAGGTGTTGTAGGGTGACGCCACCGCCAGGTCGGCGTGAGTCAGCGTCCGGCCCAGGGGCCCGGCGCCATTGGTCAGGATGTAGATGACCGTGGGGTCGGACTGTAGGCGCATGCCCAGCCTTAGGCGGTTGTAGAACACGGCGGCAATGTGCGGCCGCTCAGCCGGCACGCCCGTCTCCTTCTCCACCAGCGAGGCCATGGTGACCATCTCCTCCGGCGACTTCAGGGCGACACCCGCCGCGCGGCCGGTCCAGATCTCATCCACCGCCTTGCGCATCGCGGCCTGCATGCGCTCCACCATCTGTGCGCGACCGTAGTTCAGCCCGAAGAAATAGGTTTCGGGCAGCAGGCTGCCCTCCGCCGGCTTTTCCGTGACGGTGCCGGAAAGGGCGGGTTCCGCCTCGATCAGCGCCACGATCTGGGCGGAGGTCAGGCCCTCGGGTATGGTCAGGCGATGCACCACGGTCTTGCCGCTGCGCAGCAGGGCAACCGTGTCCTTCAGCGAGACATGGGCCGGGAAGGCGTATTCGCCGGGCTTCAGCACCTGACTGCCCACGCCCAGCACGCTGCTGACGCGCACGGCCGCGACGAAGTCGATGTCGCCACGCACGACGCCGGCCTCCGCCAGCGTTTGCCCCATTGCCTGCAAGCCGCCGCGCGAGGACACGACGACGACGCGATCCTGCGTCAGTGGGCCGGGATCGACATAGCGGTGATAGCCGACCCAGGCCAGCGCGGCCGACACCAGAACGACCAGGGCCGCCGCCTGAAACAGACGGCGGCCCAGGGAAGATGCAGGCCGGGACTTGGGTCCCGGGGCCGGAACCTTGTCGGTCACGAGCCGGTGTATTCCTTGACGATCAGCGAGGCGTTGGTGCCGCCGAACCCGAAGGAGTTCGACAGGGCGGCGCGCACGCGGCGCTTCTTGGACTTATGCGGCACCAGATCGACACCAGCGCACTCGTCGGACGGGTTGTCCAGGTTCAGCGTGGGCGGCACTTGCTGGTCGCGGATGGCGAGCACGGAGAAAATCGCCTCAATGGCGCCAGCCGCCCCCAGCAGGTGGCCGGTGGCCGACTTGGTGGAGGACATGGAGGCGCCGCTGAGGTCGTCGCCAAACAGGCGCTTCACGGCGCCCAGCTCGATCAGGTCGCCCAGGGGGGTGGACGTACCGTGGGCGTTGACGTAGTCGATGTCCGCCGGGGTCATGCCGGCGCGCTTCAGCGCCATGGCCATGGAGCGGTAGCCGCCGTTGCCGTCGTCCGCCGGGGCGGTGATGTGGTGCGCGTCGCCCGACAGGCCGTAGCCCACGACCTCGGCGTAAATCTTGGCGCCACGGGCCTTGGCGTGCTCCAGCTCCTCCAGGACGACGACGCCGGCGCCTTCGCCCATGACGAAGCCGTCACGGTCCTTGTCGTAGGGGCGCGAGGCCCTCTCCGGCGTCTCGTTGAAGCCGGTGGACAGCGCGCGGGCGGCGGCGAAGCCGGCCACGCCCAGACGGTTGATCGCGGCCTCGGCGCCGCCGGCGACCATCACGTCGCAGTCATCCCACATGATCAGGCGGGCGGCGTCGCCAATGGCGTGCGCACCGGTGGAGCAGGCGGTGACGGCCGAATGGTTCGGGCCCTTGAAGCCATGGATGATCGACACGTGGCCGGAGACCAGGTTGATCAGGGCCGACGGGATGAAGAAGGGGGAGATGCGGCGCGGGCCCTTTTCGGCCAGCAGCAGCGATGTTTCGTAAATGGAGGACAGGCCGCCGATGCCGGAGCCGATCATGACGCCGGTGCGCTCACGATCTTCTTCGGTCTGCGGCTCCCAACCGCTGTCCTTCACCGCCTCGGCCGCCGCGGCGACGCCGTAGATGATGAAGTCGTCCATCTTCTTCTGGTCCTTGGTCGGGACCGTCAGATCGGGGTTGAAGGTGCCGTTGGTGCCGTCGCCCCGGGGAACCATGCCGCCGATCTTGGCCGGCAGGTCGGACACGTCGAAGGTGTCGATGGCGCGGATACCCGACTTGCCGTCGAGCAGCTGTTTCCACGAGTGCTCAACGCCCGTTCCCAGAGGGGTAACCAACCCGAGACCGGTGATGACGACGCGACGCATGGGTCAGACCTGTACCTAGTTCCAGAAGAAAGTTGGGCCTGGAATCGGACTCGAGGAGAATCCCGAATATCCGGTGTTCGCCTAGGCCCCGCAAAAACCAGCAAGGGCTTTTCCGGTTCCAGACGCCACGCCAGCGCGGTATCGGCGGCGCGGCGTCTGAAGCCCGGGAAAGTAGGGGGTCAGCCCTGCTTGCTGGAAATGAAGTCGATGGCGTCCTTCACGGTCAGGATCTTCTCCGCCGCATCGTCCGGGATCTCGATCCCGAACTCTTCCTCGAAGGCCATGACGAGTTCAACGGTGTCGAGGCTGTCGGCACCCAGATCGTCGATGAAGCTGGCGGTGTCGGTGACCTTGCCCTCTTCCACACCCAGGTGCTCGACGACGATCTTCTTCACCCGTTCGGCGATGTCGCTCATTTCCTATACCTTCCCGAATTTCAAAGTTGGGGTTGTTTGACTG
The DNA here is from genome assembly GCF_029594735.1 of Nitrospirillum amazonense. NCBI lineage: Bacteria > Pseudomonadati > Pseudomonadota > Alphaproteobacteria > Rhodospirillales > Azospirillaceae > Nitrospirillum > Nitrospirillum amazonense. The sequence continues at coordinate 935,198 of NZ_JARPAF010000004.1, read as the reverse complement.
ACTTGTTCTGATCGGCGTGGGCACGTCCGGCAGGACGAATTCGAGCGCCCATCCTTTGGAAAAGTGCCGTCAGATACCACAGCTAGGCGCATCTTGCCTAGCGCCCGCAGGCACTGGGACACCTTGTTAAGGCTGGGCCCCGCCGATACTTAGGGGCATCCCGCGAAAGGACAAGCCCCCAAGCCCCACGGGAACCCGATCAGATCATGGCCATGCCGCCGTTGACGTGCAGCGTCTGGCCGGTGACGTAGCCGGCCTCGGTGGAGGCCAGGTAGAGCACGGCGGACGCGATCTCGTCCGGCGTGCCCAGGCGACCGGCCGGCACGCCGGCGGTCAGCTTTTCCTTCTGCGCGTCGGGCAGCACATCGGTCATCGCGGTGGCGATGAAGCCGGGCGCCACGCAGTTGGCGGTGATGTTGCGCGAGGCGACCTCGGCGGCCAGGGCCTTGGTCATGCCGATCATGCCGGCCTTGCTGGCCGCATAGTTGACCTGGCCGGGGTTGCCGGTGACACCGACGATGGAGGTGATGCCGATGATGCGGCCCCAGCGGCGCTTCATCATGCCCTTCACCAGCGCGCGCGACAGGCGGAAGGCTGCGGTCAGGTTCACGTCGATGACCGACGCCCAGTCCTCATCCTTCATGCGCAGGATCAGGCCGTCGCGGGTCAGGCCGGCGTTGTTCACCAGGATGTCCACATGGCCCAGCTTGGCCTCCGCGTCCTTGGCCAGGGCCTCAACGGCCTCCGGATCGGACAGATTGGCGGGCACGACCACAGCGCGATCGCCCAGCTCGGCGGCCAGGGCCTCCAGGGCCTCGACCTTGGTGCCGGACAGGGCGACGGTGGCGCCGGCCTGGTGCAGGGTGCGGGCGATGGCGGCGCCGATGCCGCCCGAGGCGCCGGTGACGAGCGCGGTCTTGCCGGTCAAATCGAACATGGGATGGTCCCTATCGTTCTCTCAGGAGGGGTTCAGGCTCAGGCCTTGAGGAAGGATTCGATGTCGGCGGGCAGGCCCAGCGACACGGCCGTCATGTCCTTGTCAATGCGCTTGGCCATGCCGGCCAGCACCTTGCCGGCGCCCAGCTCCACCAGTTGCTCCACGCCCTGTTCCTTCATGAACAGCACGCTCTCGCGCCAGCGGACGGAACCGGTGACCTGTTCCACCAGCAGGCGGCGGATCTCGGCGGGGTCGGTGACGGTGCTGGCGATGACGTTGGCCACCAGCGGCACGCGCGGCGCCTGGATGGCGGTGCCGGCCAGGGCCTCGGCCATGGCGTCGGCCGCCGGCTGCATCAGCGGGCAATGGAAGGGGGCGGACACCGGCAGCAGCACGGCGCGCTTGAACCCGCGCTCGGCCGCGATGGCGATGGCGCGCTCCACGGCCGTCTTGTGGCCGCTGATGACCACCTGGCCGGGGGCGTTGTCGTTGGCGGCGGTGCAGACCTCACCCTGCGCGGCATCCTGGGCGATCGCGCGGGCGGCCTCGAAATCGGCGCCGATGATGGCGGCCATGGCGCCCACGCCCACCGGCACGGCGCGCTGCATGCTCTGCCCGCGCAGCTTCAGCAGGCGGGCGGTGTCGGCCAGGGTCAGGGCCCCGGCGGCGCATAGGGCGGAGTATTCACCCAGCGAGTGGCCGGCGACGAAGCGGGCGGCCTTGGCCAGGTCCAGCCCGCCGTCCTTTTCCAGCACCCGGGCCACGGCCACGGACACAGCCATCAAGGCCGGCTGGGCGTTTTCGGTCAGGGTCAGCTCGTCCAGCGGGCCCTCGAACATCAGGGCGGACAGCTTCTGCTTCAGCGCCTCGTCCACCTCGCCGAACACGTCGCGGGCGGTGGCGAAGGCGTCGGCCAAGTCCCGGCCCATACCCACGGCCTGGCTGCCCTGGCCGGGAAACACGAAAGCGCGAATCATGTGCGAATACCCTGGAAGCTCAATTCCGGTGCGATGCCCTGTGCCCCATACACGGGCCACGGTGGGAAACCCCGCCGCAGCCTGATGCCGGCACCGCAAGTCGCGCCATGCATACCGCCTGCAATCAATCTGTCAATCATCATTGCAGGAGGTTGCCCCGGGTTTACGTGGGCTGCGCCTGGGGTTTTGGCCTATCCGGACAGCATTCAGGCCGCCGTCCAGGGTATGAAAGGCCTGCCATGCCCCTCCGGTGTCCCGGGATTGAGGAACGTCTCCAACGCCTCCGCCGACACCTCGGCCTCCGCCGCGATACGGCGCGCCAATTCCGCGGCGGCGTTGCGCATGCGTCCCGGCGGGCGGTCCAGCCAATAGCTGGTGGGGTTCAGTGCCGTGCGCGGGTCCACCGGCACCACCCGGCCGCTGCGCAGCTTGGACCGCACCAGCGGCGGCCGGGCCAAAGCGATGCCCAACCCGCAGACGCAGGCGTCCAGCACCAGGTTGTAGTCCTCGAACCGCCGGTCCTGCGGGCGCGGCTTGTAATCCAGCCCATGGGCGGCGAACCACGTGCGCCAGCCCGACGCGTCGGAGTCGTGGATCAAGGGGAATGCCAGCAGGCGTTCGGGATCCCCTTCGCCGATCTGGGCCGCCAAGCCCGGGGCCGCCAGGGGATAGCACCATTCCTCGAACAGCTTCAGCGAAACACGGGCCGGCATGGCGCCCCAGCCACAGCGGATGGCCAGGTCCATGCCCTCATCCGCCAAATCCAGCGCGCGGTGGTCCACCGACAGCAAGATTCGGAGTGCGCCGCCGGGGTCCGCCTCCCTACCCTCCAGGTCTGCGAGCCGGGGCATGAGCCACAGCCCGCAGATCGAGGGCAGCGAGGTCAGCCGCACCACCGCCGTGCCGCGCGGTTCAGTCCAACGGTTGGAGGTATCGGCGATGAGGGCGAAGGCCTCACTGGTGCGTTGGAACAGACGCTGGCCGTCCGGCGTCACCACCACGCCGCGCGCCTGGCGGTGGAACAGGCGCAGGCCCAGCCACTGCTCCAGCTTCGCAATCTGCCGGCTGACGGCGCCATGGGTAACGTTCAGGGACTCCGCCGCGGCGGAGAAACTGCCCGTGCGGGCCGCGGCCTCGAACGCGCGCAGCGCGTCCAAGGGCGGCAAGGGGTGGGAGCTGTGATCCATGCTCACAGTTGGCTGCCGATTCCATCGATTGTCAATCAGCTGCGCCCGGGGCGTACTGATGTCGTACCACCTTCCTCTCCCGGATTCGCGCCCATGTCCACCACCCCGCTCGCCCCAACCTGTGACTCCGCCGCAACCGTCGGCCTTGCGCCCTCCAAGGGAAACCGGCTGGACGGGGGCACCTTGGCCATCGTTGTGGTCACCATCGTCATCTGGGCCTCGGCCTTCGCCGCCATCCGCGCCGGCCTCAAGGCCTTCGGTCCGCTGGAACTGGGGGCGGCGCGGTTCTCCATCGCGGCGGTGCCGGCGGCCCTGTACCTGCTCATCAGCCGGCCTTCCCTGCCGCGCCTGGGCGAGGTGTGGCGCTTCGCCACCGGCGGCCTGCTGTTCGTGGCGCTGTACACGGCGCTGCTGAACATGGGGGAGCGCACGGTGTCCTCCGGTGCGGCCGCCTTCATCATCAACATCAACCCCATCATCACCGCCGTCTTCGCCTCCTTCCTGCTGGGGGAGCGATTCGGCCGCTGGGGGTGGATCGGCACCGCCGTGTCCTTCAGCGGCATCGGCCTGATTGCCCTCAATGAGGCGGTGGGCAGCGGCACCGGACTGCAGCTGGGCTGGGGCGCCCTGCTGGTGCTGGGGGCCGCCCTGTGCAACTCCATCACCACCGTGGTGCAGAAGCCGCTGTTCGCCCGGCACAAGCCGCTGACCGTGTCGGCCAGCAACATGGTGATCGGCGCCCTGGCCCTGTCGCCCTGGCTGCCCGGCGCCTACGCCCAGGCCCAGACCGCTCCCCTGCCCGGCCTGATGGCAGCCCTGTACCTGGGCGTCATGCCCAGCCTGATCGCCTACGCCACCTGGACCATTGTGCTGTCGCGCATGCCCGCCGCCCGGGCCAGCAACTTCCTCTACTGCGCGCCGCCCCTGGCCATGCTGCTGGGCTATGTCTGGCTGGGCGAGGTGCCGACCGTGATGGGCATCATCGGCGGCCTGATGGCCCTGGGCGGCGTCGCCATCGTGAACCTGAAACGCTGAGGCAGCGCGCCAGGCCGCCGGCCCTGAGGTTGGCCATGGCTATGGCCTGTTGGGATATGCCCCTTTCCCGTGCAAGGGATCGTCTTACTTCACCCCCTGGGCCGTGCGGTGGCGCGGCTTGAACGCAGGGGAAGGGGCGGTGCCTGACAGTTTCATCAGCGGCGGCGGCGCGGCCGGCCTGTCCATGGCCGACTGGATGGACGCCGAGACAGGTGGTCGGGGAAGGTGGCGCGTTCGGCATGCTTGCGGGTGAAGCCCGCCACGGTCGTGGTCTTGGCGACGGCGGTTTCCGCCACCGGCTCTTCCTCGGTGGCTCTAGCCTGCAGTTCCTCGAACCGCAGGGCCAGTTGATAGAACAGCCGCACAGCCGCGCCGACCGCTCCGTGCGCTGGCAATAGACCTAGAGCACCAGGTGGGCGGTCCGCATCTTCTGGTGCGCGACCAGGGAAAGGCCCCAGGTCGCCTTTGCCCGCGCCGTTCAAAGGTCAGCGCTATGCGGACTTGGCCTCTGGCTCAACAGGAATGGAATGTAGGTGGCTTCCGCCACACTGATCAGGAATTAATGGCCCGTACTTGTCATAATAATGCATAAGCAAGGCGACAGAAGAAGGCATCGATCGCCGACCAGATATCCAGTTTCGAAACGTGCCAACAGTTGTCATCAACCGCATCGCTGCGCCTTCTGCACTGAGCAAATGTCGATTTTGCCAATTTTTGATTTGTTCTGGTGATAGAGTCAAATAGGCGGGAATGTCAGGCATTTCAATCTTCCGTGTAGACGCGTCTACCCTATCCCAATGGGATGGAAATCAAAACAAAAAACATCCCAATGGGATGGATTGCTGAGCCTACAAGCCAACATCCAGGTCATGGTTAAGGCCTGGAGACACCCCAGGAGAACCAGGGTTTGCACCAACTTTTGGCCCCTTAACGCTCGGCCCGAGGAACGGCTTTGACGCGCTGAACGTCCTCGATGTGCCCTTCCCTGGGGAAGGATGTGTTGATCGATTGGCCAACTCGTCAAGGAAATTGTCGTGGATAGGCGAGGGGCGTGACAAGTTGTATTCAATACCCTCCAAGGCCGTAGATGAGGCTCCACTTTGCGAACGAAGCAACCCCAGTATTTTTGAAATATCATCAGAAACGATCCGAAATGCATGCGATGCGCGAGATGCTGCCACATAAAAGGATTGCTGATTAATGAGTTTATGGTCTCGCGAAGACAGAGCAGCGATTACACCCCTTTTGGTCATAGCCTGCGAAGACATGATTGTTCTTGCGTAATCATAGTCCATATGCCTTGCAATCTCATCCGACCGAGGAATTGTAATTATTCGACCAGCACCTGCATCAACATGAATATTGTCTTTATCAACATCTGATATAACAGCGGTCCTACCGTTAAGAATACCACGATCCTTGTCCGTTGAACTCCAGCGAATCCTAGTGCCGCGAGAAAGCTGGATATTGCGTCTGTCATATACAATAACGGATTTTGCCTCCAATTCAGAAAGTGAACGTGGTGCCCATTCCACAGTGCGTCCTTCGTGTTGAAGGTGGATTATGCCGGTGCGCTGATCGACAGAGGATACTTGTAGATATTCGCCGGCCTTAACACCATGCCGTGCAATTCCTTCGATTAGTTGTACAACATCGCCGGGGGCGTAATGGCGCACAGTTCTCACTTGCGCAGTCGTAAATGATTTATCACGGAGCGTGGCATTTATCGTAGTATTTCTATCAATCTCACCCTTAACGATTAGCCGTTCATGTATTAACTTATTGATCTTATCTCGCAGTGCCTTGGAAGGAGCGATAATCATAACACCGTCCAATCCGCGTTTATCGGTTGGAATGTTGACCCACTTCTCCGCCACTGTTTCGGCAATCAAGGCTCTTACATCATTTTGCCCCTTCCCGGGGGAGACGACTTCAAGAATGTGTTTACTCGGAATATTTTTGAATGCGTTGTCGATATCGCCGATGGCCGCGCTCTTCACTGCAGCCAACAGCTGAGGATTATCTTTCTGTCGGCGGATATCGGTCATTTTGTAGGTCTTCACACCTGCCTTCTGCAATAGATAAAAGGCCCGCCCAGCTTCAACACTGTCTAACTGGCCGATATCTCCCTGAAACATAGCCCGTATCCCAAGGCTATTAATAACGGTCAGGAGACTTTTCATTTGATTGTTAGATAGCAAACCAGACTCATCAATTAAAAGAGTGGTGCCTTTCATCTCGTCTCTCAAGACGGATAAGAGTTCAGATGACGCAGACCCATTGGTGATGGATCGATAGTCTCGCAAGAATCGGTCAACTGTCATACCTTCGATGCCGGCACCTTCAGCTAATTCTTTGATGGCGGTATGCTGGGGCGCCAGAGCGAGAAGGCGGCCGCCAGATAGTTCGACACCTGCACGAAGTGCGCTCGCCGTGCGCGTCTTACCCACGCCAGCCAAGCCATTGATAGCTGTGATCCTATCATTCGACGACAAAAAAAAGTGGGCGGCTCCAACTTGAGAACCCTCGGCCCATCCCTTGGACAGGTCGGCACTCGTACCTGTCAAAAGGCCATGTTCCCGCGCCAAATCATCAATCTGAACTCCGGCCAAATAGGCTTCATGTGCGTCTCGGCCTTGCCGGGCGAGGTCGACAATCTTCTTTTCCGACACGAGGGCTTGAGCGGTAGTGTAGTAGGCCGCCGTCTGCCGGGATCGAGCTTTCTTGGTCATTGGCCGGGCCCCCGAAGGAGGGGCCGCAGCAGGGACAAGATGCCTCTCACGAACTGCGGCTTGTATGCCCTTCTCTATGCTGGTCATATCGATATGGCCAAAACCTCCAGATATCGAGGCCCGTATAAGGTCATGCTCATTGAAAACGGCGTCCCGTTCAGACAGATGCGAAATGGCATAGAGTAAAGCATCCGGCACGTTGGTATCTGGTTCATGTTTGGCAATATCGGCCACTTGTGTCTCAAGGGCTGTGGTACGTTGACCAGTGTTAAGCAATATCGCTTTGATGAGCGCATTCTTGTCGTCGGTAACAAGCGAGATATCTTTGCGATGACGGCTGATGTTTTCATAGAAATTGCGGGCATTCGACAGTAAACGCTCTTTACTATTCATAGCGATGACAGAAAACTTAGAAGTCATGCCGTGAGCACGGAATGTTGTTAGTACATGGTTATGGTCAATATGCCGAAACTGATTATCGCCATGGGGAACATTCACGGCATCCCCATTACCCGTCCGCACGAGGAAGTGCGTAGATGTAACTGCCTCCACGACGCCCAGAGTTCCGTTCTTTATGTTGTTCTCGCGATCCCCGGAAGTCCATCGCACTTTGTCTCCAGCAACCAGTTCCTTGTCGGCGACCTGGAATACCCGCGCGATGAGGCCAGACCGATTTTCGCGGTCGCTCAATTTCCATGTTATGTTTTCGCTCCCCTTTCTTAAGACAACGGTATTCCGGGTTTGGTCAGTGGATACAACATGCAGTTGGTCGCCAGCTTTGATTCCCAGTCCGTCCAAGTCCTTCTGAAATTCCACGACATGGCCTGGTTCGTAAAACCGAGCCACGCGTGTTTCCGCCTTCGTCAAGTTGAGGTTTGTTAGCCCGCGGATCGTGGCCGATGGACCCTGAAGTTGGCCTTCGGCCTTTAAGCCATCGCGTACGATTGCGGTGATGGCTGCCCTGGTTTTTAGGGACGGAGCAATGATGGCCGCCTCTTTCCTCTCCTCTGGTGAGAGAGCAAACCACTGCTCGGCGGCCGCCTTGGCGATCGACTGGGTTATAGCTTCTCTGGCTTCCATGGGAGCAAGGCCGGACAGGTCGGTTTTTGCTTCCCGCACAACGTTATCTCCTAGGAGCGCGAAGGCGGTGTGGGCCCGCCCATCAATGGCCGCGTACACCGCCTCCCGCTGGTTCTCCTGCTCTTGGCGTCTGATCGTGCTCATATAGGCCGTGGTCATGCCAGCTTCCTGCTGCTGCATGAACGGTGATCCGGCCTCGACCCCATCTGGCTGCTTCCAGTCACCGATAAAAGCAGTCCGGGGAATCTCGAGTACCTCACAGATCTTCATGAGATCGCGCATCTGCTGGAGCCCTATACGGCCCGCTTCATCGACAAAGAGGACCATATTGGTGACTTCGGCGCGCATGGCCTTGAGGCCTTTTTCGGTGTATCGGCCAGCAGCGACGCCGGCGTATTTATGAACGAAGGCCGCGACGGTTTTGGCCGATTTGAAGCCATCGTCATGTAGGCGACCGACCATATCATGCTGGGGAGCCAGGGCCTGGACCTTGATCCCCTCCTTATTCAGGACGGATTCCGCCGATCGCATGAGGGTGGTTTTGCCGGTCCCTGCAAATCCCTGGAGACCGACAAAGCGATCGTGAGCACCGATGATGATATGCGCTGCCTCATGCGCTTCACCCTCAACTCCAAGCCGCTTCAGCTCATTGTCGATGCGAGACTTGGGGGCGAGCCTGACGGATGCCTGTCGCCCGGCCTGCATCAGGCCGAGGACTTCCTTTTCTGTGCTTAAGGCCCTGGCGGTTGTGACGATGCCTTTCTCAGCCATGGCCTTATTGGCTGCCATGACCAGAACCCCGCTGTTGAGGGTTTCAGCGATGGCCTCTTCCAAAGCTTTGACGGTGAAACTACCCAGACCCGAGTTCAGGACAGCCTGACGGAGTGTATTGAGGCTGAAGGCGCTGTTGCGCTCGCTCAAGCTCGCGATGCCGTAGAGCACCGCATCCATGACGTTGCCGTAGCGAAGATCGCTGTCCGGAGCCTTTTGGCTGTCAAGAGCCCGTTGGGAAGCAACACCCCCTGACTGTCCAGGCGGCTCATGAGCATGACCCAGGAGAGACCGGAACTGTGCGACCAGAGATCTGATGCTCGCGCTGATCTGGGTGAAAAGAGATTCAGTCCTCTGCGGTCGTTGGCCAACAATCGGCGTCAGCGGCGTCTTGTCCGGCAACGTCGATGGGGAGGACATGGCATTAGGGCCGTTTTCCGGGACGCCTGTGGGGGTCTGGCTCGCATCTGGAGCTATGAGCTTGGAAATGTCGTGGCCGGCATCCTGGACGACCTGGCGCCATGCTTTCATTAGCTGGTCCGGGTTGACGTAGTCCTTTTTCTGCCTGGTAGCTATGGCTGCGTTGGCGGCGGCGATGGCATCGGTTCGGCCCCATTCCTTCATGGCAGCGCGGATTTGCTTCGACCTGGTGCTGAAGGTATCCATCAGCTCCTGGGGGACGCCGGCGATGTGGAAGAAGTTGTCAGGGCCTTGCTCCCGCTCGATCTGGTAGCCTATCTCCGTCAGAAGCTTCGCCAGCTCCGCTCGGTAGATCATTCCGACAAGCATTTTGTTGTCGTACTGGAGGGCGCCCTCAATGCTGCGCCATTTGCCATCGGCGCCGCGGGCGGCGTTAATCAAGTTCGCATGAGTATGTAGGTGGGGTTCTAATTCGCGGTTGGATTCCTCGCGAAACAATGCGGTCACCATGTCCTGACCCTTGGTCAGGACGCTATATTCTCCGTTCCAGACGCGTGTCGACAGGACCTGATCTTGAATATATGAAAGTGCGTTTTTAACTGCTTGGTCATGGGCGGCGATGACCCTTTTGTCACCCCCGATAAGTCCAATTATGGAAACTGACTTGGGAGCGTTGAACACCATGTCGACACCAGGTCGATGGAGCCGCTTGGTGTTTCCGTCATCATCTTTCACGTAACGCCCTAGCGGCTTATCCAGGCCTGGGACATAGCCTTTCAAGAGGCTAAGGTAGTCAGCGTGACCTACTTTACCGCGAAGGTTAATGGCCTCGGCGCCGCGGCCGAACCACTCACTGTTTCGTAATTCATAGCCGGATCGCACCAGGTGCGAGGGCGAAGGCTTTTTTCCGGGTGAATTTGAAGTTGGACCCTGGACGGCTTGAAGATCAGCAGCAACACCAGATGGTGATCCGGGCCTATGTTCTTCCGTTCTGTCATGACCAGGTTCAGGCGTGACCGCGCCGGGATCTAGGACAACCAACTTGTCACGGTACCAACCCAGGTTATCCTCAGCCGGATCGGAGAAACGATATCCTCGGCTTGCGAGGGCCGCCGTCATGAGAGTTACGTGATCGGCCGATACGCCACTCGTTTTCGCTTTAGGCACGACTTCCCATCGATGGGAACGAGCATCCCCACCTGACACAGCCTGTATGACCTCGGGTATCATAGGCCGAGCGGTGTACGTGCCCTGCCCAAGACGAACAACGTGATCACCGGCGTCCAGCACGACTGAACTGGCTCCGCCTGCGAGCGGTGAAAATTTATCGAAACCCTGTTCCGCAAGTGCTTCGGCAATTTCCTTGAGCGCATCCGGTGACGCGAGCAAGGCCTGCGCGTGCGGGTCATCAACAAGTCCCTCCAATCCTGGGATATTGGAAAGACGCTTTGAAGAGGACAAAGCGGCAATAAGGGCATTGAGTGTGGTTTGCAAGTCAGCGGGCTTTGTTACCCTCTGGCCATTCGATCCGCCGCCAGAAGTACCGTTCCCATCCCCCTCGCCTCCGCCCTCGCCCTCCCCATCCGGATCAAGCACCTCACCTGTTTCTGGGTCTATCCCTTGTCCATCGGGGTTCTGGCCAGCGAGATAATAATCACCGGCTTGGGGTCCGCATCCATAATCAGCGTGGGACTCGGCATTAGCGATATCTTTTACGGAGAGCATAGAGGGGGCCCCGAAGGTCAATGGGTAGATGCGGCTTCTGTTAAATCGCTAGACCATCATCCCGAGACCTATCAGGTCCTTCATCTTCGATCACCACCCCATCCTCGTCATGACGAACATCACCCCTGGGCCGTGCACCACCTCCAGCATTCTCTTGGCTCTTCTCCGGCTTGCCCTCCTGCCCTTCAGTCTCAGATTTAGCAAGCTCAATGCCGGCCGGGGTCCCCATGAGATATTGCATCAATCGTTCAGGAAGTGGCGGAAATTGAAACACGTCCTCACGCATCTCAAGTGCCGCAGCTATCGTCGGCCATTCTTGATGTCGGATATCAATCCGACCTACTGCGATGTCGTTGGGAAATCGCACGTAACAGCGCAAGTTTGGCATGTCCATAATGTCGGAAGGAAGCGCAAGAGGGAGACGCTCGCGGCGCTCATTCAAGGACTGAGAGTCACGGGCCTGATTGGCACTAAATTGGTAGGTCTGGGAGAAATCGCTCGCCAGTTGATCACCCACTTGAAGCGAGGACCAATTGGCCAAAGACTCTTCTGCTGTGGAGAAAATGACACGTGTGCGTAGGTTACCGAGACACCCCTCCCAGGTTTCTTTTCCATAATTTTCGACCCCCTGGGCAAAGTTTTGGAATGCGATAATCGGGCACCCACCCTTCTGTCGAGTCTCCGACGTTAGAGCTGGAAGGCTCGGAATGCGGTTCAGGCTGGTTAGCTCATCGATCCCGAAGTACCGGCGTCGTTGTTTGCTCCCCTCCAAGGTCAGTAGGGTGTTCGTGGCAATCTCTATCCACGCTGTGATAAGCGGCTTCAGCACGGCGTGAATATCGGCTCTCGATGGGATGAAGAGAAAGCCGCCACGAAGAGGATCTTCGATCCAGCTTCTGACGGAGAAGCGAGGACCATCGGTTGGAAGCTGCTCCAGGGGATCAAAGAAGGCAGCAAGCATGGCCCGGAACCCGAGCGCCTGTTTGGGTGCTTTAGGATCGATCAACATCGACGCGGACGTGTCTTGAAGGAGGGCCGCCATATCGATGGTGCTCATGCCAAGGATGTTTTTGATAAGGCGTTTAAGGGATGGATTTCCCGTCTGCATTTCACGCAGACCCATCTTCGTAAAGATGATACGAGCGCCCTTGGCCCAAAGGGGATTATCACCTTCCTTATTGGGAATAAATGCCTCTGCCACCATCATCAGATCAGAGGGCATTCGAATGTCGGCAAAGAGGTCCCATGTGTGCGACCTCTTATCAAACGGATTGAGAATCACATCAAGGAATGGATCGTAATGAGCCATGGTGAAAGTGCCCATCCGATCATAGATGATGGCCGATTCACCACGCCTTCGAATCTCGCTGATGATCTTATGGAAAGCGTTTGTTTTACCCGCACCTACTGCACCAGTAAGGCACACACCGTAAGTCTCCGCGCCGGAGGGCATCGGGATGCCATCGATGAAAAATGGGGGCATTCGTATTGCACGCGGTAGAGACCGATTGTGTTTGTTAACCTCTCCAATAAGTGCCCCACGCTCAACGAGACGGCTGCCCTGAATGTGAAGCCGGCGGGTCATCATTTTGTCCCGAATTCGGAAGATGAAGAAAAGTAGAACAAACACAGCTACGAACGTTACGGCGCCCAACCGAACGCCGGCCATGATGTTCGATATGACCCCGTTTTTAATGTCCAGTATGACAGGTTCAGTGAGAACCCTTGAGATCCGAATTGGCTCACGCGATCCGTCAGGATATGGGAACGTAGTGACGCCCATAGGATTATCGTTGAAGCTAAATGTGAACCTTGCGACAGCCCAGGTTAGGAACACCTGAAATTGATAAAGGGTTGTGGTCTTGTACGCGTAACCGAACGCTACGGCGATGAAACAGAAGAACCCACCCTTGTACATCCATTTCACCACCTGGAGGAACATGGCCAGGTTATGATGGGTGATTTGGCCGCCACGGACTACGCCGCCGATGAAGCTGCTCTTATTCCGGTTCAGGTTAGGTAAGGCCATGGAAACCCCATCCGATCTTGATTTGTTAGCGGCTAATCCGCGCTACTAGAATTCGGTTTATCAACCAACAGGCCTCGCCTTCTTAAGGTATCTGCGACCGTACTCCTGGCATTCATAAACACATCGTCATCGACCCCTAATTTCGCAATTTCAAGGATCAATAAGGTCGCCTGAAGCTGCATGGCATTCTGCAGTTTCTGCACCTCCTCAGAGTTTTGTTCAGGGGCTCGCGGAATACCATACTCGACGCCGTATTGAAGCAACGCTCGAACCCAATCGGACGTCGTGTCAAAGCCATCTCGAGCCGCCGCTGCACCTAGACGCTCCCGTAAACCGGGACGCAATCGAATATTGTATGCGGCGAATGGCATAAAATCCCCCAACAAACATCACCCCAAGAACATCTCAAATATTGGCGGCGATATCAAGCTGCTTTACATTTGCATTACGCTGTGTAGCAGAAAGCGTTACAGCTAACAGGCTGATTTATCAGCCACTAGCATGCAGCTTCAGCTGCGGCAGGTGTGTTGCTCCTGATCCGGTACGGCATCACGATATATGGTTCAGAGCCTTCGATTCATCATTTGCCTACCATCCGGGTCGGGGACACTTAGGGTGCCGGGGCGCTTGCCATGGCTTCTGGGTAGCGGGGGCCGAATAGGCCCCCGCTGTGCCCTTAGATTTATATGTGTGCACCACCAACGTTGGGTTAAGGCGGATGGCAAAAAAGAAAGAGCGCCCTCCTTTCGGAAGGCGCTTCCATATCAGGACATGGCGCGAAGGAATGATAGGCATTCCGCTAAATTGCTGTGGCGCCTAAAGTCACTGAATTCGTGCCAGCGCAGGTCGTTCATGTCGACTTCATCATTGCCGAATTCATCTTCGTAAGGTCTGTGTACGGGATCGCAGCGGACAGTGATCCAACTCCCACAAAGTTTAGAGGCGGCCACATATTCATCGTTTCCCGACGCCGTCGGCGCGATGATGTGGAATTTATAATCTAGGCTGGTTGCAGATATATAGAAGTCCTCCGGGACGGGTTCTGCGTTTAGAACAATCTGATCGCGTAGGTCACCTAGAGTGGAATTCAGGTACCAGGTTTTGCCGTTGATTTTGATTTCACGAGTGCTGTCGGTCTTCAGAGACATCATGTTCTCCTTGTGGATGATCCGTCCTCTCGACGGCGCCCCTGTTGGGTCTGGGGTGTAGCGAAGTGTCGAGGACGCCGGCTTAAGCCGGCGCCAGCCCCATGGGCTGGGCCACGGGGAAACGATTTTTTTGGTACAAAAAAATGGTGGGTCCCGTGGATCCTCGGACGCTTCGCGGAACCTCAGGCACAATGGGGGTGTCAGAGAGAGGACCCCCCGTTTCAGAATAGAGCACGCCTTTCAGTTTGGACGCCGTTTCTTGAACTTCACAACATCGGCGCGCGGGGGGCCGGGGCCCCCAGCCGGCGCCGTCACGTCATCCTGCTGGATGGGTGAACCTGTTTGCCACGCGGTGCGGTATTGGCGCCTGGCTGCGCCGGTCGAGGGAGAGCTCCGCCACCCTCCTGGCGCTATCGGACAGCCGGCGCCGTCGCGCCAACCTGTCGGATTGGTGATCCTGCCCGCCAGGCGGGGCGGTATCGGCGCCCGGCTGCGCCGGTCGAGAGAGCGACGCCACCCACCCTCCTGGCGCTATCGGACGCGGGCACCACGCACTGTTCCTGCCGCGCTTCCTCCACCGGCGCGCGGGGGGCCGGGGCCCCCAGCCGGAGCCGTCGCGCCAACCTGTCGGATTGGTGATCCTGCCCGCCAGGCGGGGCGGTATCGGCGCCCGGCTGCGCCGGTCGAGAAAGCGACGCCACCCACCCTCCTGGCGCTATCGGACGCGGGCACCACGCACTGTACCTGCCGCGCTTCCTCCACCGGCGCGCGGGGGGCCGGGGCCCCCAGCCGGCGCCGGCGCGCCAACCTGTCGGATTGGTGATCCTGCCTGCCAGGCGGGGCGGCATCGGCGCCCGGCTGCGCCGGTCGAGAGAGCGACGCCACCCACCCTCCTGGTGCTATCGGCCGGTGGCACTGCGCACTGTTCCTGCCACACTTCCTCCACCGGCGCGCGGGGGGGCCAGGGCCCCCAGCCGGCACCGTCGCGCCATCCTGTTAGATGGGTGATCCTGCCTGCCATGCGAGGCGGTATTGGCGCCCAGCTGCGCCGGTCGAGAGAGAGGCGCTACCCACCCTCCTGGCGCTATCGGACGCGGGCACCGCGCCCTGATCCTGAGGCGCTTCACCGGCACGAGGGGGGCCGGAGCCCCCAGGTGCGGCGCCATCGCGTCATCCTGCAAGTTCAGACGCATCCACACTTTCCACATGGCAAAAGGGGGTGTTCTGAGCCCCATAGCTCAGAACACCCCCGTAAGTCGGCCGCAGGGCGGCCGGCGTTGCCTTGTGGTAAGTGTGGATGCTTCCCCGGCTCCCGTCCAGGGAGCCAGGGGTTAGGGGCGGCGCAGCAGTGTCCTGGCTATCAATGGGAGGCGCTGTTACTCGGGTACGCCCGAGTTGATCCGGGCGAAATCTATGCATCGTCCGCCCACTTGGTGCAGCCCGCCAGCGGGTTGTCCACGGCGTCCCGTAGGTTACTCCTTCATCGGCGCGCGGGGGGCCGGGGCCCCCAGCCGGCGCCGGCGCCTAGCGCTGGTTAGCCCGCAGATTGGGGGACAGTCCACCGGGTAAGGGATGCGCAAAAACGCCCCTGGCTCTGGATCAAACCAAAGCCAGGGGCGCCGATTTCATTCGCTGCAGATAGCCGCCTCGATCGCAGCAGCGTCGGCCAAGGGTCTTTCAAGTTGCATCCGTTCGATAAGCTCGTCATGAATGCGCGCGTATGGCAGAATGTGCTGGATCAGTTCCTGTGTGGTTCTGATGTCAGTGGTCAGGTCACAAGCGGACCACGCCACCACATCGGGACAATGGACAGCGGAGTGAGGATCATGCTGGATCAGCGTCATGTCCTGTACGAAATACCAGAATGATCCTTGAAACCCGTCATAGCCGATATGGACGATATTCATGGGGTGGATAGGGGCGGCTTCATAGCGGGTGCGAGCGGGGATTTGAGCGGTCATGTCTGTTCTCATCCTGCTGGCCCGGGGCCAGCTTGGCGGGATTGTGGGGTTTGATATCGGAGCTGGATTAGATGACGGTGACGACACCGGCATAGCCGTGCACGACGAACGGCTGACCATCTGTGTGGTCGATGATGGTAAACGTATCGTCCAACTCCCATTTGCCCGTCCGGGGATCGACTGTTCCTCGGACAATGGGGCCTTCAATCCGCTCTTCTTCGGTTTCGCACATGACGCGAACCGGGGTGCTGGGGAAGCCACACGCCAACCCCAAAAGCTCGCGTTCCGGCTGGGTCATACGGATAGAATTGTGCATGGTCTTATCCCTTCCGAAAGGATGCCGGGGAGGGGTTGCCTCCCCGGTGTTGGTTGTTCTTTTCAGAAGGGCACTTCGTCATCCAACTCGTCGGACGGCTTACCGCCACCACCGCTGTAGCTGCCACGCGGGCCGCTGCCCAGCGTGCCGCTGTTGGTCAGGCTGCCATGGCTGGAACCACCGTAGTTACCGTAACTGTAGCTGTGACCCGAACCACCATTGCCCGAACCGTAACCACCTTCGTACCCTCCGCCATTGCCACCCTGGCCACCGTCACGGCTGCCCTGGGGATCGCCCAGCAAGGTGATCTCACCCCGGTAGGGACGCAGCACCACCTCGGTGGTGTACCGCTCGACACCCGACTGATCCGTCCACTTGCGGGTTTCGAGCTGGCCTTCGATGTAGACCTTGGACCCCTTTTTAAGGAAGCGCTCGGCCACGCCGATCAGCGCCTCATTGAAGATCACCACCTGGTGCCACTGGACCCGTTCCTGCCGCTCCCCGTTGCGGTCCTTCCAGGTTTCAGAGGTGGCGATGCGTAGGGTGCAGACCTTGCCGCCGTTCTGCATGCTGCGAACCTCGGGCTCCTTGCCCAGGTTGCCGATGAGGATGACTTTGTTGACGCTGCCGGCCATGTTAGAGGTCCTTTACTTTCGGGCAGTGGGCCATTCCCGCCGCCTCATAAAAATATATTGCCTCAATACTTGCGACATCGCAAGTCGCATACTTAAGCACCGCAAGCATAGACCGCTACATGTATTGCATGACTAGCCATCAATACTTGGCATCACCCTTGCGATTTTCTGCCTGAATGCAAAGCCACAGTGGAGTTGCCTTGGGGGTCGCCCGAGCCCCACGAAGGTGGGGTCGGGTGCCGGCACGACGGCCGGCGTCAGCCGGCCGGCGCGACCCCTGCGCTGGGCAGATGACGACCACGGTCAAGCTTGATGGGGATCGGTGGCGCGCAGCGACACGCCTGCTCGACCTGCCCACGCGGTCACCGATGACGGCTGCCCGTGCTTCCGGTGAAACTACCCCTTCCCCTGTTCCAGGCTCAGCATCACCAGGCGAGGCGCCTGGGCCCCCTGCCCTGCCGCCGAGGTCCACCAGGTCTTGATGGGCCAGCCCCGGGGCAAGGCGCTGCACCCGCCGGCGTGCGCGCCGGCGGCGGGAGAACCTGGGCTTGCTGCCGTCCACCGGCTGGGACTGCCCCCCGGCCGCCGCCAGGCGCCGGTGGCCACCGCATAGGTCAGGATGCAGCTGCAGGTTCTGCGCGCCATCGGGGGCCACCAGGTGCCGCCCAGGCCCTGCGCCTGGGCCTGGCCAGGCCGACGGCCTGGCTGACCAGCTGGGCGCCGCGGCGCCCTCCGCATAGTAGGCCCCGGGTGAGATTTACCGAAGGCCGAGACCCGCTGCTGGCGGGGCTCGGCGAAGCTTGGCCCTGGGCGCCGTAGGCGGCCAGGGACTAGGGCCCGTATGGGCCCGTAGCGCAGTTGCCGAACCTGCCCGCCAGAGGCGGGCACCAGGCCCATGTTGGAAGCCGCCTGCCAACCTGCTGCCAGGGGTTGCTAAGCCCCACCTGTAGAGCTTCTGGGCCAATCTGGTTCAGGGCGCCATGTAGCGGCGCCAAAGACGAAAAAGCAGCTACCATTGCCGACGCGCTGGGTGTTCGGTCCCAACCGGCAATGTCGCGTAGTCCCTCAAAGACTGCCGCATCCACACTTTCCACAGGGCATGAGGGGCTGTTCTGAGCCCCATAGCTCAGAACAGCCCCGTAAGACGGCCGCAAAGGCGGCCGGCGTTGCCCTGTGGTAAGTGGGGATGCTCCCCCGGCTCCCGTACAGGGAGCCAGGGGTTAGGGGCAGTGCAGCAGCGTCCTGGGGATCAAGGGGAGGCTCTGCTCTCGGAGGAGCCTGGGCTGAACCAGGCAAGAGGGAGGTGCTGCGTGGCCCCTGGTGCGGGCCGGTATCGGCCCGCTGGGGGCGTCCTAAGGGCGCGTCCCTCTTCGGCGCGCGGGGGGCCCGGGCCCCCAGCCGGAGGCGGCGATCGGTTTTCTGGCGCTGAACGCGTGGCCGTGCCGTGAGCGCATCCGGCGCCCGGGCTGGGCCGGGCGAGAGAGGTGGTGCGTGCCCCCAGGTGCAGGCCAGCATCGGCGCGCTGAGGCTGTCCTTGGGGGGCGCGACCTTCACCGGTGCGCGGGGGGCCCGGGCCCCCAGCCGGAGGCGGCGCTTGGTTCCTTGGCGCTGAACGCTTGGCCGTGCCCTGAGCACATCCGGCGCCCCGGGGTGGGCCGGACGAGAGAGGTGGTGCGTGGCCCTGGTGCAGGCCGGCATCGGCCAGCTGGGGCCTTCCTTAAGGGCGCGTCCTTCACCGGCGCGCGGGGGGCCGGGGCCCCCAGCCGGAGGCGGCGCTTGGTTCCTTGGCGTGCCGGGAGCGCATCCGGCACCCGGGATGAGCTGGGCGAGTAGAGGCGCAGCGTGCCGCTTGGTGCCGGCCGGCAAACTGGCGCAGGCCCTATAGCTCCTCGAGCTGGAAACGCTTCGCCAACTCAGCGCGCAGCTGCTCCACATACTCCAGGTTTGGATGCGACTGGATCAACTGCAGAAGGGTCGGGCGAGTATGTGTGCGCGGGTCGGGCAACTCCTCGCGTTGATCCGCCCATTCGAGAAGATGACGCGGAAACCGCTGTACCGTGCTTGCCGCCATATCGACTGGTTGCCACCGTAATCGGACTTGTTCCGAGAGAAGCCCCAGACTCTCCACCGTCCATGTGTCTTCCGGGATGCCGCAATCCTTGGCTACGTCCCGCAGGGTTTCGTCCAGAAGCTTCAGGCGCCTGGATAGGGTCATAGGCCGGTGCGCTGTTCCTCCCCGGCGGGAAACAGAGAGTAGATTACGGATTTCGTGGTCAAGTCGGCTGGTGATGCCGGCCAGGCCCGAATACCTGCCACGGAACCTCACCAGGTCGGCTGGTGCGCGTCCTGAGTTGATTTCCCGATGGCTGGAGAAACCGGCGGCGGCGAACTGCCTGAGCATCTGGTTTGCGGCGGCCAGTACGGCGTCGGCGACTGGTGCCGGGATCATCTCGGCCGGAACCTCAAACGGCGCGAGGAACGCGGCCAGGTCCTTCAACAGGATCGGTGTGACAGGTGGCAAAGCCCCGGCCATAGCGGCTGCGCGTCTGGCGATGGCTCCCGCCATGCGTTCCATGCCGTCGATATTGAAATATCGGGTGGGCCCGGCTTCTAGCCGGGCGAATAAAATATTGGCGTGGCGGATGTCACCGGCGGCCGCGCAGACGCTCGCGGCCTGAGTTATCCGCCGGGCTTCGTCATCTGACCAGGCGGCGTGTGGTGCCGGCGTTGCCATAAGCTGGGTTGGTTCTTCGGCAACGGTTGGCGGGATGTCATCCCCATCGCCCTTCGAGGCGACGCCGAAGGCTGTCGCGATTTCCTGCACTGATCCTGTGCCGGTAATGCGGCCGGGCTTCATCGCGTTCACTTTGTGTTCAATCCTGTCACCGGCCGTCGACCAACTGGGCTTCCGGGATGAACGCGGCCGGCAGGATCAGCATACGCTTGCCTCCGTCAACGCGCTCGACCTCAAGCAGCCCCTCAAAAGTCCGCTCATCGCAGAGCCTGATCACGCGGACCAGGTTACCGCTTTTCCGGAATATGCCCACGGCGCCGGGGGCGGGAATGGCGTGGCTATCCATGCGAGGTCCTCCCTGATGGGGATGATTAGTCGATGACTTCCAGCAATTGGCTGGAAGCTGCCGCCTGACGCAGAAACTGATCGGCAAGCCGCTGATGGTTGGGCATCGAGGCGGCGGTTTTGGCGTCTTCGCGGTAACGCTCCGTTGCCACTTCCAGGGCACCACGGATGATATGCCGCACTTCATCTTCCCGGGTCAGATCCAGAAGGTAACGCGGAGCGCTGCGGATCAGCTGCGTCTCAACGATCCACACATCCAGATCATCGGCGGAATAATGGCCTAGCTCGCGCACCGCTTCGAGGACATGTGACCGGACAATGTCGGTGACCCCTTCGACCAAGCCGACGACCTGGCCGTCCTGACCATACCGGAGGTAAGTGCGAAGCGGATGAGGAAACTCCCCATCGAGCACCAGGCTGGGCAGCATGGCATCCAAGATGCTGTTGGCTTCCTTTTCCGCCAGTTCCTTGGTCTCGCACACCATCATGATGAGGCCCGGAACCACAGGGTTGACGCCTTGGGCAACGTAGATCGGCATGGGATGTTCCTCTTTTTTGATCGTGGCATTAGCCAACGGTTAGCGGCTTGTGGGCCTGCTCGAACGGATAGACTTGCTCAATCTTCAAAATAATCTGCGGCTTCACCGAGTAGGTATTTCCCGTCTTTGCCGAATATTCCGGGCCTTCGATTTTTGACGGAAAGTATCACGTTTCTCAGCTTCACTCGTCCACAGATATAGAGCATTGCCAGGTCAAGGATATATCGCTTGGTTATGGGAACAGCTGTTTCGCTATCGATGCGTGGTTTGCTCAATACCGCGTACGACATGGCCCGTACTTCCCACGCCGCACATCTCCAGATGTCAGCAATATTATTCAAAGCGCGAGTGACCGCCGAATAAGTTTTATTTGGTTTTGTCATGGCCTTACCCCATACCCTGCTGACTTTTTACAACCATGGCCCTTATGGATGGCGTCCGCAGGGGCAGTCGTACGACTCAATGCCTGTTAGACCACAATATATTCCCTCCTCCTCGTGCATTCCGTCGCCGTCATAGTCTTTATCCTCACCGTCGTCACCGTCCCGCTCATAGTAATCATCACTTTTATCCTCGGCGATGTCCTTTAGCGGCGCATTTGCCTCTTCAATAATTTCCAAGTAACCGGACGATTTAAGGGAGGATACGGCGACCTCTTTAAATTCACATGGGACATAATGCATTAAATTGTCCACGGCACGGCCAAACCTTTCCGCGTAAATTTCATAGTACAGGCCACATCCACGGTATGCCTCTTGAGCACAACGCTCCAGTTCAGCCGTGAATACGTCTAAATCGAACCCGGTGGCAGCAAAGGCGGCGATGGCGCTGGACATTTATTTCACCGTTGGGCCTGTGGCAGTGGGCCAATCCCGCCGCCTCATAAAAATATATTGCCTCATTACTTGCGACATCGCAAGTCGCATACTTACGCATCGCAGGCATAGACCGTTACCTGTATTGCATGACCAGTCGACAATACTTGGCATCACCCTTGCGATTTTCTGCCTGAATGCAAAGCCACAGTGAAGTTGCCTTGGGGGTCGCCCGAGCCCCACGTAGGTGGGGTCGGGTGCCGGCACGACGGCCGGCGTTAGCCGGCCGGCGCGACCCCTGCGCTGGGCAGATGACGACCACGGTCAAGCTTGATGGGGATCGGTGGCGCGCAGCGACACGCCTGCTCGACCTTCCCACCTGGTCACCGATGACGGCTGCCCGTGCTTCCGGTGAAACTACCCCTTCCCCTGTTCCAGGCTCAGCATCACCAGGCGAGGCGCCTGGGCCCCCTGCCCTGCCGCCGAGGTCCACCAGGTCTTGATGGGCCAGCCCCGGGGCAAGGCGCTGCACCCGCCGGCGTGCGCGCCGGCGGCGGGAGAACCTGGGCTTGCTGCCGTCCACCGGCTGGGACTGCCCCCCGGCCGCCGCCAGGCGCCGGTGGCCACCACATAGGTCAGGATGCAGCTGCAGGTTCTGCGCGCCATCGGGGGCCACCAGGTGCCGCCCAGGCCCTGCGCCTGGGCCTGGCCAGGCCGACGGCCTGGCTGACCAGCTGGGCGCCGCGGCGCCCTCCGCATAGTAGGCCCCGGGTGAGATTTACCGAAGGCCGAGACCCGCCAAGCGGGGCTCGGCGGAGCTTGGCCCTGGGCGCCGCAGGCGGCCAGGGACTAGGGCCCGAATGGGCCCGTAGCGCAGTTGCCGAACCTGCCCGCCGCCGGCGGGCACCAGGCCCGCCTTCCCCTTTATCCTATTCCTGACAGTGTCACGACGCCGATCGGCGCCTTCCCCGGTGCCTTGGGTCACCTGCGACCGCCCCGCCTACATCCGCAAGGATGGCCTAGGTGTCAAAGTGACCGCTCAGGGGTGAACAGAGAGGGCTGATACCAGACGGGGGCCTGCCTGAGCTGGCTTAGCTTGGGATAGGGCGCAGGGTCGGGGTTTGCGCTCAGCGCGGCCGCCTTGGCGGCCTTGTCCAATGGGATGACGTAGACGATCTGGCCCGGGTGGCGGACGCGGCGGAAGGTCGGGGCTTGAAGGACACGAGATAACCAGGCCCGGGGACACTCACCAGGCCGGCGCGGGTCGGCGCCGGCGGCCACGAGCTGGGCGGCGGCATAGTCGCGGCCGACATCGCCCGCCCGAATCTTTGATAGGGCACGCTCGCTGACGACTTGCCCGGCCCGGGTCAGCCAAACCCATCTTGGTGAGGTGCGGCCGCAATGCAGGGCATTGGTCGCCTGGTAGATTTGCCCGACGTGGGCGCCCTTGGTCAGCAGCCCGCCGGCGTCCCGGCGTTCCATCGGGTCGGAATAAGATACGATGGAACGGACGGACTTGTGACGCTGCACCAGGTCGAGGGCGCGGGAAAGGAACCACGATTCCCCGTTGTAGGGTACTTCCTCGTCGAGGCAAACAAAGCGGCCTAGCTCAACGCCTTCGGCCTGACCCAATCCGGTGTAGCGGGGCACCACGGCGGCCTGGGCCGGCACGCTGAAGGCGGCGGCGCCGACGAGCTGGGCGCCATGCACACCGGCGTCCAGGAACAAGCCGACGCATAGGCGGACGGCTGGCATTGTGCGGCTGTAATGGTGGGTGGTGATGAAGCGCCGGGCTTGATCGGTGCTGATCACGTCGACGGCGTAGCGGGCGGGTTGAAAGAGGGCGCGCGCGGGCTTGGCCCAGCGTTCGGCGCCCTGCCGCCATCTTTTCTCGGGCGTGCTGAACATGGGCGGATCTCAAAGCGGTTGGCTTGGTGCCGAAATTTCATCCCTGCGGCGCGAATTGCCTGCGGGGCGCCGCCGTCTAAAAGGCCGGCGGCCGTCGGCGGCCGCCGGCCGGCTGATCAGGAGAACTCGCCTACGCCCTTGAAGCCTTCGGCCCGCCGGCTTTCTTGCCGAATTTCGCTGGATAACCGCACATCACCGTAGTAACGACGGTCAAAATAATCCGAAGAACTGTCACTATTGTCGCGGTTATAAGCGTTGTGGATTGCTTCAAGTACGGAAAGCACTGCCCCATATTCAGGGCTGTACATTTCCTTTCCAGCAAACCGATAGTTTGGTGCGCCCCGGCTTTGGTTTACCCAAGCGACATATTCGGGGTTCCAAACCACCATGCCGGGCGGAAGCGCATTAATGGTGACGTCTACCGACGCCCCGCCAGAAAACAAGCTGAAACGCACCGACGCTTTCACCGTTTGGGGCAGCCGCCCAGCCTTCTGGGCATCCTTGATGTCCTGCCGGATGCGGGCGGCGATTTCCTTGTGGCTCAGGTTGCGGGTTGCCTCGAATTTCGACCCGCGCGTTTCGTTGGCAGGATCGCAATACGCAACCTTCGGTGCGCGGGAAACCTTGCTTTCCCCGGCAGTTACCAGGGCTTCGGCGAGGACTGCGGCCAATTGTTCACCACGATCGGAGGTACCAAGGACGGTTGAGAGCGTCAGGCGCGTCTGATCAACCTTCCTATCATGCGTCGCTTGGGCTTCCGCCGCCCGGCGGCTGTTTTCTTCCTCCACGCGCCGGGATTGCTTGAACGACGCGAGCGAAACAATCGTGGTCATTGTCTTATTCCCCTGAGGCAAGGCAGCGCTTCCGAACAGTAAATAATGAAGCGCGCTTGCCTTCTTTTATCCTGGGCAGTGGGCCAATCCCGCCGCCTTATGTAAAAGAGAATACCTCAATTAATACTATGGGGCAAGCACACAATAGGGTTTAATTTGACGTTATAAACTTACAACATTCGTTTCCTTTGCAGATATTGAGTAAAGGCCTCGACGTTACCAAAATCAATGAACAACCTGCGCCATCATTACCTGAATACGTCAAGGACAAGCGTTCCCGATATGAACACATTCCGGCCAATGGGCGTGTGGTTTGGCTGTCCAGGAAATGGCCCGCGTCAAGGCGGGCCTGATGCTGGTGGGGGTCTCGGCTCGTAGCCTGTTGGCTGGGCTGGGCTCGCCGATGAAGAGGCCTGCGATGTTTGGCCAGGTCCCCGGCGCGTGGGGGGCCGGGGCCCCCAGCTGGCGGCGGGCGCCAGGCGGGGGCCTCATTCCATCAACAAAAGGGGGGCGCCTAGTATCAGATCTCAACGAATGACGGCACCAGTCGTCAGCAGTTTGATGTTGCCGGCAGTCGTGTACCTGAACAGATGCTCCTGATTGTTGCCGTCCTTGTAGACACCACCCTTTGCGGTCGCTGTCAGGGTGTAATATTTGAGGTAATTGGCTGACCAATTCCACTTGGGGACTACGGTCAAGCCATTGATCACTATTGGAACCCCGGCTTTTGCACCAACCGTCTCAGCTTTTTTCATGACACTTCCCTTTGACTGTCGATGAACTGACGCAAAGCGTCGTTGATGCGGCCTTGGTACCCGGCGCCCTGCCGCTTGAACCAGTCCAGCACATCGGCGTCCAGGCGCAGGGACAAGGGGACCTTAACCGGCCGGAAGAACCGGCCTCGTTGTCCGCCTGAAAAGTCGGTGATCTCGGGGGCGTCGCTGGTGTCGATGGGGCGGGTGTCTCTGTCCAGTTCGTCCAGTTCAGCTAGAAGCTTGGCGGATATCGGTGCAGGGTTACCCTTTTTCATAGTGTTTCCTTTCTGCGGGCGTTGCCCGGCGGGCTGTGATGATGCGGCCTGAACCGCCATCAATCGGATGATCGGTATGAACGACGAAAAGGACGGTGGGCCGGTCGGCGTAGGGGCGGCCTATGGTTCTCCACCGTTCCTCATCGGGATGGGGATCGGGGTAGGACACCGCCCAGGGGTCGCCCAGGGCTCTTTCGGCCTGTTCGAAACTCACCCCATGCTTTGCCTTGTTGATTCTGGCTTTGTTTGGGTCCCACGTCCACATTTCCCATCTCCTGTATATACTTAACTGTATATACAATTCCGTATTGCGTCAAGCGCTTTGTTGCTCATGGTATGGCGATGAATAAAAAAAGAGCGGACCATTTGGGCCCGCTCCAAGTCTGCTCCTAATAAATCTATCGCCTACCCTGTTCCTGACTATCGCGCCTGGATGTTTCATCCAATCCAACGCTTGGGTAAAAGCGTCGTGGGCCATCGGGAGGGTTATAGGCGTCGGCAATTGCCGTCAGGCACTCGCACAACAGATGGTATTCACGGGTGAAATACTTCCATACTTCAAACGGGGGATCGCCCTGGGGGTGTCCTTGCACCCACTCCAGATAGGCGGGGTTCCACACGTTGAAGGTTGGCGGCACTGCGGTGATGGTCAGATAAATGACGTCGCGCGCCCGCCCAGAACGGACGGAAACTTTCAGTCCCGCCGGCAACCGGCCCTGTCGTGTTGCGGCGCGGATGTCAGCCCTGATGTGCTGTGCGATCTCGGCCCTCTCCTGGTCCTTGGTGGCGTCGTAGCGGTTCCCCGTCTGGGCGGCCCGTGGGGCCTGGCCCTGGGCGGGGGCCAGGTCGAGAAAGCTCAGCTGAACCGCAATCATCAGAAGGGCTGGCGCCGCTTCCATCGGCTGACGGGCCTGGTTCCGGTAGGCGCAGAAATCGACAACATCACCCATGATGTCACCCTTGAAGCATGGTGGTGTGGGGGGATTGGGGGCCGTATCACACGGCCCCCGCTGGGATCAGCGTGTTACTCGCCGCATCATGCTGGCGGCCTTTTCTTCGAGTTCGATGCGCTGATCCTGGTGCCCGTCCCCACGGGCGACGGCGGTGATCCCTTGCACGAAATCATAGACGCTGGACGCTTCATGCCCCTCCTCGGCGAGAACGGTATCGAGGATGCTTTTGGCGGCCTTCTTGCTGAACCCGTTCCGCTTGAGGAAATTCAGGCGGTCATCTTCGTCCTTGGCCACGATCTGGGCCTTGGCCGCATTGATGCCGTCGATGAAGCCCTTGGGGCTGCTGTTGGCGAATTCGGACAGCGCCGGGGCGGCCTCGAACATGAAACGGCTCGCGGCGTGCTTGGAATGCCGGATCGTGAGTTCCTGCACCCCCTCAACCCCCCAAAGATTGCGGTTCTGGCACACCCCACGGAGGTAGAATGTTCTGATGCCCATGGTGGTCTTACCGACTTCCGAATTCCAGGCGTAGAACCCCCGGAAATAGATGTCGGGCTGACCATCGGGCAGAGTGCCGGCCTCAATCGGGTTGAGGTCATCGACAAGGAAGATGAAAACGTCTCGGTCCGACAGATAGAGGGTCGTGGTTTCCTTGGTGATTTCCCCACAATGGGGCCGATAGATCAGTGTGGACCAATCGATTTGCCCCGGCACGCGCCACCGGCTGTCACCCGCCCCGTTACCGGCAAAGGTCATGATGGCCTTGACCAGTTCGTGGTCGTAGATGCGCCCATATTCCGGGCTGGTCGCGGCCCGCAGTTCCATGGCGCCGTTACCCGTGGCGTACGTCTTGATCATTTCCGCACGGTGATTGATCAGGCCATGCTGCATGTTGATGCCGGCCAGGAAGGCGGGGAGGTTCCGCAGATACCCGGCGGGGGCGCCAATAAGGCTCGCCAGCTGGCCGAAACTCCAATGGTTGGGGCGGACTTCCTCATCACCGGGCAGAATGAGGGTCATCTTTTCAGCGTTTTCCCTGCCGGCGTTCACCCGGATGTCGCGGGTTTCCATCGTCCGCTGCTTGCTGAACTGCGAACGCATCAGAACCGTGTTGTACAGGGCGTCCAGGCTCAGATAGCGCTGATCGCTGGGGCGGCTGAACCATTGCGAGCTGACGGCGCCGTCGCGCTTCCCCTGGAAGGGGTCGACCTTGTAGCCGGCGGCGGGGTTTTCGATGATCGGAGCAAACATTTATTTTTACCTTTTTATGGGCAGTGGGCCAATCCCGCCGCCTCATAAAAAGATATTGCCTCAATACTTGCGACGTCGCAAGTTGCATACTTAAGCATCGCAAGCATAGACCGCTACCTGTATTGCATGACAAGCCTTCAATACTTGGCATTACCCTTGCGATTTTCTGCCTGAATGCAAAGCCACAGTGCAGTTGCCATGGGGGTCGCCCGAGCCCCACGAAGGTGGGGTCGGGTGTCGGCACGACGGACGGCGTGAGCCGGCCGGCGCGACCCCTGCGCTGGGCAGATGACGACCACGGTCAAGCTTGATGGGGATCGGTGGCGCGCAGCGACACGCCTGCTCGACGGTCCCACCTGGTCACCGATGACGGCTGCCCGTGCTTCCGGTGAAACTACCCCTCCCCCTGCTCCAGGCTCAGCATCACCAGGCGGGGCGCCTCGGCCCCCTGCCCTGCTGCCGAGGTCAACCTGGTCTTGATGGGCCAGCCCCAGGGCAAGGCGCTGCACCCGCCGGCGTGCGCGCCGGCGGGAAGTACCTGGCCTTGCTGCCGCCCACCGCCTGGGACTGCCCGGCCGCCGTCAGGCGCCGGTGGCCACCACATAGGTCGGGACGCAGCTGCAGGTTCTGCAGCGCCATCGGGGGCCGCCAGGTGCCGCCCAGGCCCTGCGCCTGGGCCTGGCCAGGCCGTCGGCCTGGCTGACAAGCTGGGCGCCGCGGCGCCCTCCGCATAGTAGGCCCCGGGTGAGATTTACCGAAGGCCGAGACCCGCTGGCGGGGCTCGGCGGAGCTTGGCCCTGGGCGCCGCAGGCGGCCAGGGACTAGGGCCCGAATGGGCCCGTAGCGCAGTTGCCGAACCTGCCCGCCAGAGGAGGGCACCAGGCCCTATCCTGTTTGGGGATGCTTATCGCGCGCCAAGGAGCAAACCAGGCAGAAGAGAGAAATCCGCCAGCTAAATGCCTACTTGAGGCGACCAAGAGGTGACCAGGCTAAGGGAGCCGCGAAGCCGTGGACTTGAATAGATCGAAACCACATCGAAGGGATGGGCCCGTAATCAATACCGCGTCGGCCTCCAGACCGAGTGCCCTAGGAGCGATACCGACGTGTCGATGAGCTGAATCAGGAAGCATGAAGTTGATGGCCTGTCATTCCGGCGTGGCCCCATGCTCGGGCTTCATGGCCAGCGATATGGCCCAGTCTCTGGTGGCGGCATTCCACGGTCGACTGATCCCTGAGGCATGTTCTGAAGGGAGGTTCGGATTGTGCGACCACGAACGCGCGATCTGGGCTGACGTGGAGAGGTGCGTAGTGGTCGTACAGGTTGACGCATTCGGCGCCACCTGAGTGGTCGACTTGCCCCATGGATTAAGGGTGTCGAGCTTCAGGCAAGGCCGAACTTAAAGTCGGTGAAGTTGCCATAAATCATCCGCAGGGAGATTTTCCACCCGATGTCCGTTTTGATCGCGACGGCGGTTTCCCAGACACCGTCGAATTTATACCCGAGCTTAAAGGTGTTCGCATCGACTTGAGATGAGAAAGGGAAGACGAAGCGATCGGGATTGCTCATGAAAAAGTTGTCGCCATCCAAGATGCATTCATCCGGGATCTGGTCGAGGATGTCAGGGACGGGACGACGGACACGCCAGAGGCGACCATAAATCGCCATCGTGGACACCTTGGCATCGAGCAGGATGTCGTCGCGTGAGCGGCGAGTGTCGAGACTTTGTTCGGTGACGGGGAGAAAGGTGTCGGGCATGGTAATCCGCCTTACGGATAAAGCCGCACTGGAGGCAGGGTCGAACCACTGGGGTGCCCTGCCTCGCGTTAGTGAGGACGCATGTTGCCAATCGACAGAGACATCGACGACTCGCTGTTGACGTAGCTGTAGAACCGCCGGGCCCGCTTCTCGGGCGGGGTGTTCTGCGACGTGTGGCCGAAAAAGCTCGGAGCGATGATCGGCAGAACGAGGATCAGGATGATGATGATGGTGAAGATAGTGCCCATGATACCCTCCGTTGTTAGATGCCGCGGATGCAGAGGCTAAGTCCGCCCGCGAACAAGGGCGCCCTCCGGGCGCTTGCTTGCCCTTGTTCGCACAAGGGCGGCTTGGCCTCAAATATGGAGCGGCCTATCAACGGAGGGTGGCACCGGCGCGTTGACTTTGGCATCCTGTGACCCCTGTTCATGATTCGACTCCGGGAGATTGCTGTGTCCACTGTCCGCGAAACGCTGAAAAAGCTTGAGGCCGAAAAGGCTGAACTGCAGAAAAAAATTAGCGAAGCGCGATCGGCCGCCTTGTTGGAGATTGGGGCCATCTTCGAGCGGGAGGGATTACTCCAGGAGCTGGACCTGGAAGTTATCACCGGCATCGCCAAGGAGCTGGCCGCGATGTCCGCAGACGACCCCCGCATCGAGGCATGGCGCAAAAAGGGAACTGAGGTTCCTCGGCGTGGCCGCCGCTCCACCAAAACTGTTCCGAATTCGGAAGCCCCTTCCAGTCGCGAAGCCGCGTAGGGGAGCGTCCTGGATTTTAGCGCCATGATACCCTCCTTTCCCGGTTGTTGGTCTGTGATTGGGGGCTGAAAGCCCCCAATCACAGGAAACCTGTTGCTCTTCACTTCATGCTATCTGCCTGAGCCTCCGCGCTGACAGCAGCATCCGCCATTTGCTTTTCCTGGACCATTTGCTGGATCAAATCGTCAGGTATGACGGCATAGGCGCTCAGCAATTCGACTAAATCTTCCAGCCCGGTGATGGGGCGATCCAGATCGGTGGTCGACCAGGCGACGATTTCAGGAGCTGGATCGTGCCATGGCGGCCGTCCGGTGACGACCACGTCGACGTTCGGTTCTTGACCTGGTGCTGTTATAGCCTTCAAGAAACCTGGAAACGCAGCGTTGTTGGCGGGCAAGGCGATACTGGGCATCATCAGGAGGTCCAGCCCTTCCGCCTGGCGCTGCAGGAGCTGGGCACTCAGGACGATGTACCAGTAGGATCCAAGGTAACCATCGTACCCGAGGAAGATGCGGTGATCGGCGTTGAAGCCGACCACCTCGTGGCGCGTGCGACCGAGCATATTGCCCTCACAAGTCAAGCCCCTGCAGCCCCGGCCGCTGATGCAGCGGGCCAGGACAGGGATTTTGAGAAGAATAGGTGGGTGGCGTCAGGTGACCTGGTGGACAAGCGATAGCTAGTCCCGCACCGACGAACCTACGTTTCCGCTCGCGTCATGAGGGGGAATGCGAGAAATCCGGAGCTATGCCCTGGGATTTCATGGCCAGCTGAGCTGATCCATTTCATGTGGATTCTCCACATCTCGAGCAGTGGGCCAATCCCGCCGCTTCATTTATGACTATGCATCACCAGGAACAAAAAGGCAACTCTTAGTATCAGGGAAACTGAGGTTCACGCCAAAATTTATGCCGGCATGACTAGCACCAGGTCACAGCAGTCGCCTATAAGCCGGGCGACGGGTTCGAGCCTGAAAGAGGCAGCCCTTGCATCAAAACGAAGGTCTATGAGGCGGCTTCGCCAGCTGGTGACTAGGCCCTCCCCTGCCCTATTACCGTAGGCTACATCTCTCCGAGTGCAGTCGGTTACAGAGCATCGCCGGAGCTATAAGAGCGGAAGGAACAATTGGCGCCTTGAAGTGTCAGCCTGTCTGCCACTCGATTGATAAAGGATCGCTGCATCCCAAGCGCGGGCCAACCAAGCAAGTTAGCCTGAGGCGTAGTTTCGGCGACGAGAAGGGTGACATCACGCTGGCCGGCCTTCCATTCATCGGTCTCCATGTACGCTTTTGCCATAAGCTCGGCTTGCTCATCGAGCCTCGCTATGTATCCCCTCATGGCTTGGAGGATGCCTTCAGGTGCGGGGTTCCGTCCCTTATCATAGTGATAGATTGTGTCGTTCCGGACGGAAAACACAAAGGCAGCCTCCGACCTGGAGAGGCCGGTACGTTCGCGCAATGACCGGAAGAGGGACATGGTGTTACCCGCAGCACACGCAGAGGGGAACTGCATTACCAAGGATGGGGCGCGCAGACAACCAGGCGCTACATGTATGGCCCGATGAAGGGCTTTTAATAGAAGGTTGCCGTACCTCAGTGGAGGATTGAGGTACTTGAGCGGCTGGCTGTAGAGCTGATATCCGTCAAAGGCGGGGCTGAACTGGTAGTTCATGCTTGGCACTCAATTCCTGCAGTGGGCCAATCCCGCCGCATTTGGTTATTATAGCCGCAATATAGGTTGCGGCAAATATTATACTACAACTGATGGGTTTTACTTGTCTTGGGCGTTTTGGTTGTCGTGTTGCGCTACCATGGCCGAATGAACGTCACGCAGTCGTATGGTTTACCGGCCACCATCCCAATGGGAGGAATCATAAATCGAAAAGCATCCCATTGGGATGGTGGCCAGTGTTCAGAATTCGGAATTCACCAGCTGTACCATCGGCTTCTGCTGGTTGGGAGAAAAGAGAGTCGCTCACCCCAGCCAAATTTTTCGCAGGTCCGAGGACGATCATACCCCTACCCTACTTCAGCGTCACCTGTAGAGGCGCTGCAGCCATTCAGCGTCCTGTAATGGCCCGCCTACCTCGCAGTTGCCGGCCGTCCTCGTACATGTCAGCCTGATTGACTGGGAACCCCGAGGCTCTAAGAATCTCGAGGATGATTATGCGGATGGGACGCCCTTCCTCCTTCGCCCTGGCGGCGATCGCATCCCTTGTGTAAGGCGGGATGTCGATCTTGAACGGCACCTGTACACTGGGTATCTCCTCGGGGAGGAGACTGGGAAGGTCCGCAGCTTCTCTGAAATCGGCGATAGCCACATCTGTGCTTGGAACAGCATTGAGAGCTTTCCAATCATCAGTCGGAGCCTCGCTTGCTGTTGTGGCAGCCGCGGGCTTGATGATGACCCCCAGGTCGGTAGAGCCCAACCTGGGAGCGTCAGGTCGCTTTGCCATTGCCATCCTCACGCTGCACTGGCGGCGGCCGCCCGGGCCACCTGGGAAAGGACTGAAAGAATGTCGTTTGCTATGCTCTTGATGTTGAGGGCCGCGTTGCCCTCAGGATCCGTGATGGACGGGCTCTGCCCATTGTATGTTAGCTCTTTAAAGGCGGTCCGATCCATAAACGGCGTCGGCAGCACGCCGATTGAGTAGCTTTGCAGGGCGCTTTTTGTGTGCTTGGCGACTAAGGTCTCCTGCATGACCGGCCAGCGGGATAGCAGGAATCGGGTTTCGATCTTTCGCCCAATTGTTTCCTCAGCTGCCCTGGCTAATTGGGCGGTTTTTGCGCCATCCCGAGCGTCCATACGGGAGGGTTGTATGGGTATAATGATCAGGTGAGCCCGGGTAAGGGCCATGAGGGTTAGCTGGGAGGCAATACCCGGGAGGTCGAGAAGGATGAAGTCGTTTCCCTGCGCCTCGCTCAATCTCGCATAGAGATTTCTTTCGTCCGTATTGGGGAAAACGGTTATTGGGGCATCCTGCCTTGCAGCATTGTAGAAGTTGATAATATCGGACGCGTGCCCGTTTGCATCGCAATCCAGAATGGACACCGTGTGTCCACACGACCGCAGATACTGCGCGAGAGATGTGGTGATGGTGGTTTTTCCACACCCCCCTTTATGAGAGGCAAATGCGATAACGGGCATGTCCAACTCCTAATCTCATCTGGCCACATACTCGCACGAAACACGAACCCGATCAAGCGAACCCGATCAAGCGAACCCGATCAAGCGAACCACAGCACGATCTGGACGAGGCCGCCAAACGCACCGCCGCCGGCCTCACCATCCTGACCATCAACGCCCTCATCGCCCTGGTCGCCAAGGTGAAGCCGGCGTCGGGCGGTAAGCGCCCGGTGGCGGAGGAACTGCCCCCGCCGCCGGCGGACCCGCCGTTGCCGCCAAAGGTGCCCAAGCCCGACCTGAAGACTTTACGGGAGCAATATGCCGAGCAGATCAAGGATGCTAAAACGTTTGAACCCCAGGGGCTCACTCGTGAAGAGGGAAAGCGGTACTTGGATAGCGAACAGGGGGCGCAGCTCCTGCAAGAACTTAGTGCTGCCGATCCGAAAGCAAGTTTCAGTCAGGTTTACGAACGCGGTTTGGGCATGGTCAGATCAGGATCAGACATTCCAGAGCTGCGCAAAATATCAAGCCCGTTAGTTAAGATCGTTCCCCAGGGGGCTAGCGTTACCCCTTACTCACCATATTTCACCACCATGGAACATTTGGATGAGGCGATAGCGTCGGGAAAAGGATTGGATGAATATTTGGCATTACCGATAACTAGCAGCGCACCCACGTATGACATTTACCAAATATCACCTCTCACTCAGGTGGATTCACCGGCGGTTTTTGTGAATAAAGTGGCACCTACGAGTGAGCTTGGTGGTTTGGTGCAGCACGTTGGCGGTGCGACACAGTACATCGTGCCAAATAGATCATTATGGGGAAGTCCGATCAAAATCGGATCGATAGGAAATTAGAGGAAAAAATGAATCAAGATCTTATAAAGAGACTTGCGACTGATCTAGAAGCGTTGCTGTGGCGTTATGCGAATCAGGAGGCGGAGGCAGCTTCCCTATTGAAGGAATTGGAGCCTATAATTCGAGAGGCGAAGTCGGGAAATATTATAGTACCTCTCGAAGATGTTCCGGGGGCGTGGCTTTTCATTGAGGGAAAGTTGAGAAAATATAGTGACCTCGAAGATGTGTACGCGCAGTTCAAAATTCAGGTCGTGGAAGCGGAAAATCCGACATTCAAAAGAATACGGGACGAATTTTTTAGAAGGAAGGCTGAACGGGAGAAAACCTGATATCGGATTGAAATTTCCATTGGCGGCCATGGCTGTGCAGCAGCGGTGTCAATCACGCCATCCGGATGCAGGGAAAGCGTGGCTGGCATTGCTCCCTATCAAGCCGCCTCCTACGGGAGAAGGACAATGGATCAGGAGCGCCTCAAGCAGTTCGCCCTCGAACTGGAAGACGCGGCACGCCGCTATGCCGCAATGGACCCGGAGGTGAGATCCTTCGCTGGTTCGGTCGAGGGTGTCAGCGCCGACGCAAAAGCGGGAAGGATTCTGACGCCGCTCGAACATATACCTGGGAACTATTATTTCAGTGAAGGTACTCTGCGGAAGTATCGCGACCTCGAGCACGCTTACTCCAAATTCCAGATAGAGGTCACAGGTGGTGAACCGCCAGCATTGATCGCTTTCAGAAATAGGGTGAACGCCCAGAAGAATTAGCTCCTTATGGTAAGGATCTATTGGGATTCAATCATCCGTGCCCACCGGTATCATCGGTAAAACTGAAACATGGGTCATTCCGCCTTCGGTAGCGCATGAAGCGATTGCCAAACCCATCGGAGACGTTGGAAAACTCGAGCAGTTACTGGGCTTGGATCCAGGATATCTTGGCAGTTCTCCAGTTCGAGTGGACATTCCGGCATCTGCCGGATACCGCATCCCCACAGGAAATAAGTTCGCGGCAAATAATTTCTGGCGTCCGGGTGGGCTCACGTGGCCAGGAGGCCTACCTGAAGCTGTTATATATCCCGTGACACCGATTATCTCCTGAAAGCCGCCCCTCTGGCGAGACCGTCGGGCGGCGGGTTTGAGGTTAGCTTCAGGCGCACCTTCGGCGGCTTGGAAATTCCGTTTCGGCGGGGCCGGCGCGACGGTAGAATGCGTCCGTCCAGCCTACCCTGCCGCCCGTCCCCCTCCCATGCCCCTGCCCAGGCCCCGGATCCTTCTGGCCGCCCTGTTCCTGATCTGCGCCGGCGCGGCGGCCGCGGGCCTGATGCCGTCCCACCCTGCGCCCCATTTGGGTCCATTGCCTACCCCCTTGCCCAACGACATCTATGTCTGGCAGCGCGCCTGGACGTCCGCGCTGGGTCAGGCCATGGACCAGGCGGCGCCCGACGTCGCCGCCTGGCGTGTGCTGGCGTCGGAGGTCTCGGCGGAGGGGCGGGTGGCCCCCGCGCTGCTGAACGATGCGCGGTTGGAAGCCTTGCGCGCGCACCTGGCCGGGCGGCCGGTCATCCTGGTGGTGCGCATCGACGGCCGGTTGAGCGATACCGATTCCGCCCCCCTGGTGGCGGCGGCCCTGGCGCCGCTGGAACGCTGGCGCGAGGCCGGAGTCGCGGTGGCGGGGCTGGAGATCGACCATGACTGCCCGACAGCGCGTCTGCCCTTCTATGCCCGCTTCCTGACGGACCTGCGCGCGCGGCTGGGCGGCGGGGGACCAAGTCGCGGGGACTTGGGCGGCACGCGCCTGTCCATCACCGCCCTGCCCACCTGGCTGCCGGCCCCTTCGCTGGCCGACGTGGTGGCGGTGCCCGATGAGGTGGTGCTGCAGGTCCATGCCGTGGCCGCCCCCACCGACGGGCTGTTCAACCCGGCCCAGGCCGCCCGCTGGGTCGCGGCCTACGGGCAGCGCTTCGGCTCGCCCTTCCGCGTGGCGCTGCCCGACTATGGCGCGCGGGTCAGCTGGAACGCCGACGACAGCCTGGCGACGGTGGAAGGGGAAACGCCCCTGCTGGGCGGCGGCGCGCATGCCGCGGAGCTGATGGCCCGGCCCGCTGACGTGGCCGCCTTCCTGAAGACCTTACGCGCCGAGGCGCCGCCCAACCTCAAAGGCATCGCCTGGTTCCGCCTGCCCACCGCCGAGGATCGCCGCGCCTGGTCGCTGGTCACCTGGGCAGCCGTGGCGCGGGGGAAGACGCCCATCGGCCATATCGTCGTGCGGGCCGAGGCCACGGCGACGCCCGGCCTGTCATCCCTGGTACTGGTCAATGACGGTGCCGCCGATGCCGAGGTGCCCGCCGGCCTGGACCTGCCGGCTGCGTGCCCCCTGGGCGACGGTGCCAACGGCTATGCCCGCGATCCCCTGGCCCCCCAACCCCGCCTAGTGCGCCTGTCCCCCGGCCTGCTGCCGCCCGGGGAGCGCCGGGCGGTGGGCTGGCTGCGCTGCCCCGATTCCCCCTCACCGCTGGTGATCCATGTCCGCCCCTAGCCCTCGCGTCCTCACCCTGTCCGTCCTGTTGCTGACCGGTGTCGCCGGCATCGCCATCGCCTGTGGGCCGGATTTCCCCTGGCAGTTGCTGGACCGCCGTGAGGTGACGCTGGCGGAGACGCCGGCCAACCCCTTCGCCTGGGAGGCGGCGCATTTGGTGCCCGCCCCCACCGACACGATGAAGGCGGTGGAGAACCGCTGGGCGACCGATGATACCCGGGCCAAGCTGCGCACCGACGCCGAAACGGCTGGCTTGCCGGCTGACGCGCCGGCCCTGATCGGCGCCCTGCGCGCGGCCGGGAACGGCGACAAGGCCTATGCCCTGGGGGAAAAGCTGCCGGCCGCCGTACGGCTCTACACCGCCGCCGCCGTGGACTATAAGGCCGGCCGACTGGACCAGGCCGCCGCCCGCTTCCAGGCGATCCTGGACCTGCCGGCGGCCGATGGTGCCCCCCGCGCCGTCTGGGCCGCCTACATGCTGGGCCGGGTGGCGGCGAAACGCGACCAGGCGGACGCGGCGGTGGCCGCCTTCGCCAAGGCCCGCGCCCTGGCCGAAGGCGGCGCCCCCGACCCCCTGGGCCTGGGCGTGGCCAGCCTGGGTGAGGAGGCGCGCATACGCCTGGCGCAAGCGGGGCTGTCCCTGGTGACGACGGCTGAGACGGATGACGACACGGTGGCGGGCAGCCTGCCGGCCACCCTGCGGCTTGAGGCGACCGGACCACTCAACGTACCGGCGCTCGCGCAGGCTGTGGCGCTGTATGCCCAACAGGCTGCGCACGACTCCTATCAGGGTGTAGCGTCCCTAAACATCATAGCGAATCATCTTCTGAATAATGACGACCTTTTAGACGCCACGGTTACCGATCCACTACTTCAGCAACTCTTGGCCATCCATGTTTTGGCCTTTGAAGATGATAGACGCCGTTTACACGTTTTACACACGGCCAACGACCCCGCTCCCTATACCCCCCATTTAGTTTGGCTAAGCAGCGCACTGCACATGGCCCATATCGGCGAACCCGATGGTCCTGTGCCCGCAGCCACCGATCGATTGGCAGCACTTGCTTATCGTCGAGGCGACTATGAGTCGGCTGCCCGCCTGGCGGCGATGAAGCCGGGGCCGCTGGCCAGCTGGGTCCTGGCCAAGCTGGCCCTGCAGAAAGGCGACCTGACGCAGGCTGCCAAATTCTATGCCGAGGCCTCCGCTGCCTTCCCAACCACCGGTGATGGTCCGCTGCCAGCGGCGAAGCGCAACCGCCTGGTAGGCGAAAGCGGTGTAGTGGCCCTGGCGCGGGGCGAGTACGTGGCGGCGCTGGACCAGCTGATGCCCATGGCCGACACCTATTGGGGCGACGTGGTGCACATCGCGGAGCGCGTGCTGACCGTCGATGAGCTGAAGGCCTATGTCGATGCCAAGGTGCCGGCCAGCGTCGTCGCCGGCTGGACGCAGACGGTCGACAACAAGCAATGGCCCAACACCCTCCTGGACACCATGGGCGTGGGCTACAAATACGATGAGGAGGCCGACCGGCTACGCTACCAGGGCGCACCCCTTGGGTTGCGCAGCCTGCTGGCGCGCCGCCTGATGCGGGCGGGGCGGGGCAAGGAGGCGCTGGCCTATTATCATAATCCGGCCGTTGCCAAGGACGCGCGCGCCTACCTCGATGCGCGGGACGATGCCGGCAACGCCTGGTGGGCCGCCAGCCGCGCCCGCGCCTGGTTCCAGGCGGCGCAACTGGCCCGGACGAAGGGCATGGAGATCATGGGGACGGAGGGCGTGCCGGACGAGGCCGCCCTGCAGGGCGCCTACGATGCCGGCATCGGCCAAACCACGCTGCCGCCCGCCGGGGCCCCGTACGTGACGGATGGGGAACGCAAGCGCTTCGCCGACAGCGCGCCGCAGCCGGACCAGCGCTTCCACTATCGCTTCATCGCCACCGATGCCGCCGAGCATGCGGCCGACCAGTTGCCGCACACCAGCCAGGCCTATGCCGCCACCCTGTGCTGGGCGGTGACTTATGCGCAGGATCAGAGGATCGCCACCTGGACCGACGATCCCGCCACCATCGAGGATCCCTACTGGCAATCCGTCGTCCGCCGCATCATCGAGCGCGACAGGCAGGCGCAGGGCCGGGTGGCGGCCCTGTATCAGCGCTACCTGAAGACCGGCCCCTACCAGCCCTGGGCGGCCCATTTCGGCCGCGCCTGCCCGGCGCCGGACTTCGACGCCGCCGCCAAGGAGTGGTGGCGGGCGCCGGCCCGGCAGGCACATCACTGGACCCGGCAGAACCACCGCGAGGCGCTGATCGGCGGTGCGGCGGTCCTGGCCGTGCTGGTGGCCGGGACCGCCCTGCTGCTGGTTCGCCGCCGGCGCTCCCCTTCCGCCAAGGGCGTCAGCTGAGGAAGTAGTCCAGCTCCTTGCCCTTGTCCCCGGACAGGTAGGCGTCCTGCCACTGGTCGTTGGTGGACAGGAAACCGCCTTGCGGGGTGCTGGGGGCCGGCTGTCCCTTCAGCAGGGCGTCCCGCTCCCGCTCTTCCAGGATGGCGCGCTGGCGGTAGTGCTCATAGACGTCCAGGACATGCACGGCATAGGCCTGGGCCAGCGGCTGGTTGCCCTGGATGATCAGCAGGTTGTCGTCGTTGGCGTAGGAGGCCTTGTAGCCCAGGTTGTGGCTGCCGGTGATGACGACGCAGTTGGGGGAGAAGGGGTCGATCACCACGATCTTGTCGTGGATGATGGCGGCCCCGGCGGTCAGCAGCTCGGGCTGCAGGTCGCCCGTGGGCATGTCGACGGCGGCGGCGCGCACCACCAGCACCTGCGGCGCGTCCTTGGGCGCGTAGACGGAGGGCTTGGGGATCTTGGCACCCTGGGCGCCCTGGGCATCCGTATCGTCGCCCGTGTCATCGCCGCCGCTGGCATCCCCCTCGATGGGCAGGGCCTGCGGGCTGCTGACGGCGCCCATGACCATCAGCTCGGGCCGCTGCTTGCCCAGGTCCACCGCCGCCTCGATGATGCTCTGCTTGCCTTCGACGGAGGGGTAGAAGGTCAGGAACAGGATGGCGTGCTGCGCCTGGTCCATCAGCTGGAAGACGTCGGCCAGATCCGGCGGCGTGGCCGACGTCTTGGTGGTAGCCAAGGTGGTCGGCGCGCACCAGACGCGGGGGTTGCTGGTAGAATCCGGATAGGCGTGGCCGTCGGCCCGGCGCAGGGGCTTTCGCTGGACATTGTGGTTGGGCGCGCCGGTGTCCGCCTGCACCGGGAAGCTGGCCGTGTCCGCCTTCAGCCGGTTCCAGTAATCCAGGTAGACCTGCGCCAGGGTGGCGTTGTGGGTGATGATGGTGTTGTTGGACTGGGTGCACAGGCCCGTGGGCGTCCAGTTGGTGCTGCCGGTCAGCAGGGCCAGCGGCCGGTCGCCCGCGTCGGTGCGCACCAGGAACTTGTTGTGGCCGATATGGGCGCTGTTGTTGAACAGCCGGTCGATGACCTCCCCCGCCGTGCCGCGCAGGGTTTGGCGCGCCGCCTGGTTGGTGCGGTCCCAGACGGGGTTGGTCTTCGTCGCCTCCCCCGCTGTCGACAGGATCGGGTGCAGGCGGTCGCCCAGCCCGGTCAGGCCCGCCACCAGTTCCTGGTCCGACAGTTCATAAAGGGCGGCATAGACCTTGTCGGTCGGTCCCACCTGTTCCAGGAAATCGGTCAGGGTGGGCAACACGTCCCCGGTCAGGAAGGTGCGGATGGCGTTGCCCGGCTGCCGCACCTGGTTCAGGACATAGCCCTTGCTGGGCGCCTGGCCGGCGGGGGTGTGCAATTGCTGGCGCAGATTCTGCGTCGACAGGATGCCGTTGGTGAAGACGGCGGTGAAATCATCATAGGTCCAGGTGACGGTGATGGGGTTGGTCACCATCGCGTCGCCGCAGATGAACAGCGGCCGCGGCGTCCCCGTATAGGCACCGGGCTGCGCGCTGCTGAACGTCTCCGTCCGCTTGACCCAATCGGCCACCGCCTCCCGCCCGAGCGCCGCGTAGCCAACGGGGATGATCTCATAATGGCAGGTGAAGGGCTGGCGTATCGACAGGCTGTCGCGGCTGCGCCGCAGGGTCAGGTCGCGCCAGGAGAATTTCTGAATGGGCCAGACGCTGGTGTCCTGCTGCTGCCAGTTCGGGTTGGACTGGTCCGTGAACGCCACCCAGGTGGGCAGCAGCCGGCGCTCCCCATCCGCATGCACGCGCGTGATCATGAAGCCCAGCAGGCCGTCGATGCGCGTGGCCGGGCGCCACGCCAGATAGGCCACTTCGTTGTTGCACCAGGCGCGCGCGGGAACCTGAGACATGGGCGACCTCCGTCACGATAGGAGAGGTCATGGTGCGCCCGGGATGTGACGGTCACGACCATAGCGTGCACGCCTGTCGATGTACTTCCTCGGGTAGAGTTTGGGGGGTTGGGCCTGGAAACCGCGGCGCCATCGACGGGGGGCTGTCGGCAGGCTAGTCTGCGGCCTGTCATCGCGTGGGGAAACGACATGAACCGCAACCAGCGCCGCCTGGACAAGAAGCAGGGCGCGCCCGCCGTGCCGGCGGTGGCGCAGATGCTGTTCAGCCAGGCGACGCAGTACCAACAGGCCGGCCGCCTGGCGGAGGCTGAGGCGGCCTACCGCAAGGTGCTGGCGCAAGCCCCCCGCCATGCCGACGCGCTGTACCTGCTGGGCGTGATCCACCACCAGACCGGCCGGCATGCCGACGCCGCCGACCTGCTGGGCCAGGCCGTGGCCGCGAAAGGCGACGCCCCGCACATGCAGGCCGCGCTGGGCACTGTGCTGCTGACCCTGAACCGGCCGGCCGACGCCGTGGCGGCCTTGCGCCGCGCCCTGGCGCTCAAGCCCGACCAGCCGGAGACGCACACTACCCTGGGCAACGCGCTGAAGAACCTGGGCTGCCTTGACGAGGCCGTCACCCATTATGAGAGCGCCGTCGCGCTGAAGCCGGACTATGCCAACGCCCATAACAGCCTGGGATACGCCCGCCAGGCGCAGGGTCGGCTGGATGAGGCCGCCGGCCATTACCGCCGCGCCCTGGCGCTGAACCCGCGCCTGATCCTGGCGCAGATCAACCTGAGCAAGACGCTGATGGCCATGGGCGACCTGGCGGGGGCGGAGACGGCGTTGCGCCAGGCCCTGGCGCTGGACGCGGCCCATGCCGACGCGTTGAACAATCTGGGCGCGGTGCTGCAGGCGCAGGATCGGACGGATGAGGCCACGGCCTGCCTGCGCCAGGCGGTAACCCTGGCGCCCGACGACGCCGACGCCCACCTGAACCTGGCCCGTGTGATGGCCAGCGACCTGTTGGTGCGCGACCCCGGTCTCTTGCGCCAGGCCCTGTCGCATGCCGAGCGGGCGCTGGCGTTGCGCCCCGGCCATGGCGCCACGCTGGATGTGCTGGGCACCATCCTGCAGCGCCGGGGCCGCCTGACGGAGGCGGAGCGCCATTTCCGCGCGGCGCTGGCCGTGACACCCGATGACGCGGAAATCGTCCACAACCTGGCCACCACCGTGCAGGCCCTGGCCCGCCAGGATGAGGCGGAGGCGCTGTACCGCCAGGCGCTGGCCCTCAACCCCGATCATGCCGACGCCCGCTATTGCCTGGGCACCACCCGCCTGGCCGCCGGGGATCTGGCCAGCGGCTGGCCGGATTATGAGGCGCGCTGGCGCGGGCGGCAGCTGGCCCCCTTCTGGCGCCCCTTCCCCGTTCCGCAATGGCGGGGCGGGAGCCTGGCAGGCAAGCGCCTGCTGGTGTGGGGGGAACAGGGCCTGGGGGATGAGATCCTGTTCGCCAGCCTGCTGCCCGACCTGCACCGGCGGGTGGCGGCGGAGGGTGGGCAGCTGGTGGTGGAGTGCGCGCCGCGCCTGGTGGGCCTGATCGGCCGCGCCCTGCCGGGCGTGGTGGTGCGGGCCCCAACCTCCGCCCCCGGTGCACCCACGCTCACGGACATGGACCTGCACCTGCCCATGGGCAGCCTGGCCGGATTGCTGCGCCCCCGCCTGGCCGACTGGCACGGTGGCGCCCCCTTTCTGGCCCCGCGCCCGGATCTGGCCGCGCTGTGGCGGGACCGGCTGGACCAGCTGGGTCCCGGCCTGCGCGTGGGTATCAGCTGGCGCAGCGGCATCCGGCGCGGCGACCGCGACGGCGCCTACACCACCCTGGCCGACTACGCCCCGGTGCTGACACTGCCCGGCATCATTCCCATCACCCTGCAATACAGCGCGCCGGAGGAGGAGCTGCGGCCGGTGGAGCGGGCCCTGGGCCTGACCCTGCACCGCTGGTCCGACCTGGATTTGCGCGAGGATATCGAGGGGGTGGCCGCCCTGACCGCCGCACTGGACCTGGTGATCACCGCGCCCACGGCGGTGGGGGAACTGGCGGGGGCGCTGGGTGTGCCCTGCTGGCGCCTGGGCACCGACCATGACTGGTCCATGTTTGGCGCCGGCGCGCGGCCGTGGTTCAACACCATGGCCGTCATCCCGGCGGCGCCGCAAGGGCCGGCGGCGGCGGGCTGCGTCGCCCTGGCGGCGCAACGTCTGCTGGCGCTGACGGGGATGCGGGCAGACTACCTTTTCCCTTGCCCCTCGGACGGCGTTCCTATATAAGCCCGCGCTTCAACCGCTCCTTGCCGGTGCCTTTGCCATGGCGCCGGCTAGGTCCGTGCGGCTGGCCCACCCCCTGGTCCCCGGAATGATCCGGCGCCCCGGGCGGGAACAGCGGCGGACCATGTAACAGCCATGAGGAGTATCAAATGGCTTTGTATGAGACCGTGCTGATCGCACGGCAGGACATCACGTCCGCCCAGGTGGAAGGCCTGACCGAAACCTTCACCGGTATCCTGAAGGAGAACGGTGGCCAGGTTGCCAAGGTCGAGCAGTGGGGTCTGAAGACCCTCACCTACAAGATCAAGAAGAACCGCAAGGGCCACTACGTCTACTTCGCCCACGATTCCGCCCCGGCCGCCGTCGCCGAGATGGAGCGTAACATGGGCCTGAACGAAGACGTCCTGCGCTTCATGACCACCCGCATCGAAAAGATCGAGGAAGGTCAGACCGCGATGCTGTCCAACAAGGGCGATCGCGGCGAGCGTGGTGAACGC
The DNA here is from genome assembly GCF_029594735.1 of Nitrospirillum amazonense. Classification (NCBI taxonomy): domain Bacteria; kingdom Pseudomonadati; phylum Pseudomonadota; class Alphaproteobacteria; order Rhodospirillales; family Azospirillaceae; genus Nitrospirillum; species Nitrospirillum amazonense. The sequence continues at coordinate 891,680 of NZ_JARPAF010000004.1, read as the reverse complement.
GGCGAGCGTGGCGAGCGCGGTCCGCGCCGCTTCGAGGATCGTGGTGACCGCGGCGATCGCGGCCCCCGTCCGCCCCGCCGCATGGAAGCCTCTTCTGAAGGAGACCGGGCATGAGCTTCGGCACCCAGGGTAACGCCGGCGCCCCGCGTCCGGCCGGTGGCGGCGGTGGCCGTCGTCCGTTCTTCCGTCGTCGCAAGACCTGCCCCTTCTCCGGTCCGAACGCCCCGGCGATCGACTACAAGGACGTGAAGCTGCTGTCGCGCTTCATCTCCGAGCGGGGCAAGATCGTGCCCAGCCGCATCACCGCGGTTTCGGCCAAGAAGCAGCGTGAGCTGGCCCGCGCCATTAAGCGCGCCCGCTTCCTCGCCCTGCTGCCTTACATCGTGAAGTAAGGAGTAGGAACGATGGAAGTCATTCTGCTGGAGCGCGTCGAGAAGCTCGGCCGCATGGGCGAAGTGGTCACGGTGAAGCCCGGCTTCGCCCGCAACTACCTGCTGCCCCAGAAGAAGGCGCTGCGCGCCTCCAAGGACAACCTGGCTTTCTTCGAGAGCCAGAAGGCCAAGCTGGAAGCGCAGAACGCCGAGCGCAAGGTCGAGGCCGAGAAGGTCGCGTCCAAGATCAACGACCTGTCGGTCATCATCATCCGCCAGTCTGCCGAAACCGGCATCCTGTACGGTTCGGTGAGCGCCCGTGACGTTGCCGAGGCGGTCACCGCCGCCGGCACCGCCGTGGAGCGCAACCAGGTCGCCATCGACACCCCGATCAAGACCCTGGGCCTGTTCAAGGTCCGCCTGGTCCTGCATCCGGAAGTGTCGGTGAGCATCACCGTGAACGTCGCCCGCACCACCGAAGAGGCCGGCCTGCAGGCCGCCCGCGGTGGCATGGTCGCCGGCCAGCGTGATGACGAGGACGAGGAAGAGGTGGTGGAAGCCGCCGACGAGGCCACGGAAGAGACCGAGGCCTGATCCTTCGCCGGATCATCTGAATAACAGGACGGCGCGGTTCTTCGGGACCGCGCCGTTTTGCTTTTGCGCTTCCGCCAGTCGCCGTCTAGCCTGCGCTGAATTCTGATGGGGATGGGGATCATGGCAACGGAAGCGGGCGGATTGCGCCAGGCGGCCAAGTGGGTGGCCATCATCGGCTTGGCCGGCAACCACGTGCTGGCCTACCAGCAGGCGGTGGACCGCATCCGCGCCCCGTCCCGCGCCCTCGCCGACATGGCCGGCGCCATCGGCCAGATCTTCGGCCAGTCGCCCGACCGCTTCAAGGCCGGCGACCTCAGCCTCGGCGACAAGATCGACCTGTTCGTGAACCCCTACACCTCCGTGCGCGACATGGCGCATTGGGAGGGGTTGAACCACCTGCTGTTCTGGCCGGGCCTGGCGGCGTTGATCCTGTTCCTGATCCTGACCTTCGGTGGCAAGCGGGCGTAACGCATCCGGGCGTAACGGCCCTCAGCCCGCCCGCGCCCGCGCGAACAGCTCGCCCATGCGCCAGTGCAGGTTGGCATGGGCGGGGTCGCCTTCCCATTCGTTCCAGCCGGAATCGCGGCGGAACTGGCCCAACAGGCCGGACGCCATGATGGATGCCGCATCCACGGCCACCGGCTCATCGCAATTGGGCGCCACGTACAGGGCGTCGGCCTGGCAATACAGCTCACACAGGAAGCAGGTTTGACAATCCTCCTGCCGGGCGATGAGGGGCAGGCCATCTGTGCCGCGCTCGAAGACGTTCGTGGGACAGACCTGGACGCAGGTGTCGCAACGAGTGCAGCGGTCGTCGACCACCAGTTCGATCATGGTCGTTCCCCTCAGGCGACGTTACTGCGCCGGGCCGGGCTGCGCTGAGCTGGGCCATCGGCGCGCACCCAGACGGTGTCCAGGCCGCCCGACAGCAGGCGATGAGCCAGGTCGGGGTTGAGGCCGGGCGCATCCTCCCGCCGGTGCAGGCCGCGCGTCTCCCCCCGCGCCAGGGCCGTGGCGGTGCTCCAGCGGGCGCAGGCGACCAGGGCCGCCGCTTCGCGTGCCCGCACCCGGGCGGTGGCATCGGGTCCCGGTGCCAGGCGGTCACGGGCATCGCGCCACAGGCCATCCAAGGTCGCCAGCGACTGGGCCAGGACGGGCCCGCGCCGGAACAGGATCTTGTCATAGGGCAGCATCTCCGCCCGCACCCCCTCCGTCAGGTGGCGGGTCAGTGCCGCCGCGTCCTTCAGGGCGCCCGCGGTGGGGCGCAAGCCTGCGCCGCCAGCGGCTTCCACCCCCTGGTGGGCGCGGCGCCCCCGGGCGCTGGCCAGGCGGGCGGCGGCCTGGCCGGACCAGGTGCCCGACGACACCGCCCAGGCGGAGTTCTGCGCCCCGCCGCCGGAGGTGGCGCCGGCGATCAGTTCCCGCGTTGCGGCGTCGCCGGCGGCATAGAGGCCGGGCACGTCGGTCTGGCAGTCATCGTCCACCAGGCGCAGGCCGCCGGTGCCGCGCACCGTGCCCTCGCCATGCAGGGTAATGGGGAAACGCTGGGTGAAGGGGTCGATGCCCTGGCGTTGGAAGGGCAGCAGGATGGCGGGCTGGATCTGGGGCAGGATGGCCCGCAGATCCGCCGGCATGCGCGCCAGCGTGGCATAGACCGGGCCGGCCAGCAGGGCGCGGGCCAGCGGCAGCGTCACGTCGGGGTTGCCGCCGGTGTCGATCTGCCGGCCGTCGGCATCGAAATAGTCGGCGAAGGCATAGGAGGCGGAGCGGGTCTGGGTGGAATGCCGCTCCGCCACCGTATGGTAGGTGGAGAACTCCATGCCCGACAGCCGGGCGCCCGCCTCCGCCGCCATCAGGTGGCCGTCGCCGGTGTTGGTGCGGCTGCCCAGCAGCTTGGACAGGAAGGCGCAGCCGCCGGTGGCCACCACCACGCCGGCGGCGCGCACCGTCCAGTTCCCGCCCTCCCCCTGCCGGCGCAGCCCGCGCGCGCCGGCGACGGAGCCGTCGGCATGCAGCAGCAGCTCCAGGGCTGGACTGTGGTCCAGGATGCGCACGCCCGAGGCCTCGGCATAACGGCGCAGGGCCCGCAGGTACTCCGGCCCGCGCAGCGACTGGTAGTGCGGCACACCACCGGCGGTGACCGAATGCCGGTAGTAGTCCGCCAGCGTGGGCAGCGTACGCCAGGTGGTGTCGATGATGCGCGCCATCCAGCGCGGGTCGGCCAATCCGAGGGCGCGTGCGTCCCGGTCCCGCACCGCCTGGGCGCGCTTCTCCGGGTCCGGCGGCACCCACCAGTGGTTGGGCCCAGCGGTGGCGGTGACGCCGCTGGTCCCGCAATAGCCCTTGTCGGCCAACACGACCTCGGCCCCGGCCCGCGCGGCGGCCACGGCGGCCCAGCATCCGGCCAGGCCGCCGCCGATGATCAGCACATCGGCTTCCAGATGAAGCGACATGGGGGCGGGTCTCAACGCAGGGGGAAGCCGAAATCCAGCAGCGTCTGGCGCAGGCGGTGACGCCCGGTCAAGGCGGCGGGTCCGCGCACGCGGTTCGTCACCGTCTCGCTCCAGTCCGGGGCGGCGATGCCCTGCTCTGCGTAATAGGCGCGCACCTGGCCGTCATAGTCGGCGATGGCGGCCTCGGCCCCGGTGGCGTCGTAGCGTTCGTGATGCAGTACCACGCTCTGCGGCAGGCGGGGCTTGATGCCCGTGGGCCGGGCGGGATCGGCATAGCCCACGCATAGGCCGAACAGGGGCAGCACCTTGGGCGGCAGGCCCAGCTCCTGCGCCACAGCCTCCGTCTCATTGCGCAAGGCTCCGATATAGACGGTGCCCAGGCCCAAAGATTCCGCCGCCACCACGGCGTTCTGCGCCGCCAGGGTGGCATCCGTGATGGCCACGATCAGGGTTTCCAGATAGTCGAGCCCCGCCGCCTCCCCCACCTTGGCCTTGGCCAGGGTGTCCAGGCGCGACAGGTCGGCCAGCCAGACCAGGAACAGGGGCGCCTGCTCGATATGCGCCTGGTTGGCCGCCCAGGCGGCGAAGCGGCCTTTACGCTCCGCATCGGTCACCGCCACCACGCTCCACGCCTGCAGGTTCGACGAGGTGGGGGCCGACTGCGCCGCCGCCACCAGGGTCTCCAGCGTGCCCTGGGGCAGCGGGTCGGGCCGGTAGGCCCGCACCGACTTGTGCGACAGCAGGCCGGTCAGCAGGTCGTTCCACTGGTCCGGGCCCAGCGCTTCCGCCTCCAGCGGCACAGCGCTGCCGTAGCGACGGCGGAGCAGATCGGCGACCGGGTGGTGGGTGCGGTCACGGCGCTGGGCGAAGGCCGGAACAAGGGTGACAACGCTCATGGGATCGGTCTCCGCGACGATTAGGGGTTCAGCGAGAAGCTGCGGTCGTAGGTGGGTGCCACGTTCACGGGACGGGGAATGACGCCGGCCTCGAAGTACAGGTCGGCCACGGCCTGGTGCACGGCAACGGCGTCGTCCGTCACGGCCGGCAGCACGATCACCTGCTGGCGGGAAAAGGTGAGGGTGGCCACCTCGATGGGCGTGCCGGTGTCCCGGGCATAGGCCTCCGCCTGTTCCTTGCGGTGGGCCTGCGCCCACTGATAGGCGCGGCGGACCCGGGCGATGAAGTCGGTCAGTTGGGCGCGCTTGGTGGCGATGGCGCTGTCGCTGGCGACGCCGCATTCCACCTCGCGCACGGTGCCCTGGCTGCCGACCAGGATGCGCATGTGGTCCTGCAGCTGGGCGGCGGCGACGTAAGGGTCCCAGATGGCCCAGGCGTCGATGGACCCGCTGGTCAGAGCCGCCTTGGCATCGGCCGCCGTCAGATAGACCAGGGTGACCTCGGCCAAAGGCACGCCCGCCTGCTTCAGTGCCGCCACCACCAGCAAATGCCCGGGCGAACCGCGCACTAGGCCGACGCGATGGCCGCGCAGGTCGGCGACCGTGTGGATGGGCGCCTTGTCCGGCACCACGATGGCGCTGCCCCCTTGCCCGAAGTCCCAGACATTGATGGTCTTCAGGCGGGCACCGGCCGCCAGCGCGAAGGTCGTGGTGGCATCGCCGACATAGCCGAAGTCGATGGCATCGGCGTTCAGCGCCTCCACCAGAGGCGCGCCCACGGGGAACAGCGCCCATTCGATGCGGTAGGGCACATGGTCCAGTTCCCCCGCCGCCTTCAGCAGCACCTGCACGGCGCCGCGCTGGTCGCCCACGCGCAAGGGCGCCAGCTCAGCCGCCGACGCCGGCACGGCGAAGGCGGCCAGCAGCGCCGCCAGGACCAGGCCCTTAAAGATCCGCATAATGAGCCTGGTCGGCGATCAGCACGCGCTCCACCACGCGGGGGAAGTCGCCGTAATTGCGCACGGCGTAGTGCACTGCGGCGCGGTTGTCCCAGAAGGCCACGGAATTGGGCCGCCAGGAGAAGCGCACCTGGTATTCCGGCCGCTTGTATTGGGCGAGGATCAGGTCCAGCAGCTCCCGGCTTTCCGCCAGCTCCACGCCCAGGATCTGCGGCTTTTGCGAGTAGTTGACCCACAGGATGGTGGCGCCCGTCTCGGGATGGCGGCGGGCCACGGGGTGGGCGACGATGGGATAGTCCTTGCCCGCGCGGTTCAGCGCCTCGCGGAAGTCGTGGGTGACATGCAGCCCTTCCAGCCGGCGCTTCACCGCCTCCGGCAGGCCGTTGTAGGCGGCCTCCGCATCCACCCAGATGGTGTCGCCGCCTACTTCCGGAATGGTCACACCGCGCAACACGGCACCCCAGGCGGGGACCAGGCGCCAGCTGGTGTCGGTGTGGTATTTGTCTTCGTACGGCGTCGCGACCTTGCCGGCCTTGGCCGCGGCGGCCGCCCGTTCCTGCTCGTACTTGGCGAAGTCCGCCGCCGTGATGCCGTGCACCTGCGGGTTCTTGTCCACGCCGGCGGTGGTGGGGTGGGTATAGATGGGGCCGAAGCGCGCGGCGAAGGCCACCTGCTGGTCGCGGGTGATGTCCTGGTCGCGGAAGAACACGACCTTGTGGCGCAGCACAGCCGCCTTGATGGCGTCGCGGGTGGCATCATCCAGAGGGCGGGACAGGTCCACGCCGCTGATCTCCGCCCCGATGGTGGGCTGCAGGCGGCGAATGACCAGGTCGCCCGCCTGGGTGCTGTCGGCTTGCTTCAACGATACTACGCCCATGTCATGCCTCCGGCTGGGCGGCGGCAATGGATCTGCCGCCGTCGATGGGAAATCGGGGTGAAGGGATGTCGTGAAGGGGAGTGTAGGACAGATCAGCCGGTGAGAAATTTTAGAAATGGTGCAGGCCGTCTTTCGATTTCTTAAATGCCCGTCTTGGGTTAAGGCTCTGCCGTCCCCAGGTGCTATCGGGATGCCATCTATGCCGCGACCCCGTTTTTCCTATGTCGTCCTACTGGCGCTGACGTTGCTTTTCAGTGGCCGGGCCGGGGCCGCGTCCAATGCTGCCTTCATCACCCTGGTTCCCGAGAGCGATGGGCTGACGGCCGCCTATCACCTGGACAGCCCCGTCACCAGCCTGACCCTGGGCCGGGGCCCGGTCGCCTGGCAGAACCCGGTATGGCGGGTCGAGACGCCGGGAATGGAAATACGGGGCCCGGAGGTGCGGGCGACCGACGGCCACGCCTTCAGCGACTTCACCCTGCGCATCCAGGAGGACCGCCGCTTCGTCGACCGCACCTATCCCGTGCTGCTGCGCCTGGGGGATCGCGGCTTCCTGGTCTACGGCCCCTTCCTGATGGCGCGCTCGGCCGGCATCGGCACGGGCCTGAAGCATGGCATCGTCACCACCCTGCCGACGGGCAGCCAAGCCCTGGGCGGCTATTTCTTCGTCGGCCCCGCCGACTATGTGACCCCCGTCGACGCCAAGCGGCCGGATCTGGGGCGCCTCATAGCCCGGCCCGATCTTCCTGACGCGTGGCGGGCGGAGGTGACGCCGGGCCTGTCCCGCGCGCTGGCCTATTACCGAGCACGCTTGGCGCCGCGCGACGCCGTATCCCCCATCATCGTCTACCAGGACCGGCCAGCCCCCTTCCTGCGGGGCAGTGTCACCGGCGGCGGCATGCTGCTGCTGCAGATCGGCGGCGTCTGGCGCGTGCCGCGCCTGGAACTGAAGCCGGAGCGGGACCGCCTGCTGGCGCACGAGGTCTTCCACCTGTTCCTGCGCCGCCACGATGCCGCCGACTTCCCCGACTGGATGAACGAGGGGGCGGCCGACTACGCCACCGGCCTGGTCACACGCCACGGCGCCCTGCCCACCTTAGGCGAGGTGCAGATACAGCTGGACCTGTGCGTCACCAGCCTGGGCGACCGACCGCTGGACAGCCCGGCCACGGTGGCGCGCAACCGCATGCCCTACGCCTGCGGATTCATCGCCCACTGGCTGGTGGACAGGGCGCTGCGGCAGGGACGCACGGACAGTGACGCGGCCCTGTTCACGCTGTGGGCCGACATGGCGACGCGTGACGGCGTCACCGCTGGCGACAGCCTGCGCCAGGCGGCGGCCCGGGCTCCCGCCGCGGCGCGAGCGCTATCCCTGCTGTTGACAGGGTCTGGCGGCGGCCGCTGGGCCTTGTGGGCGGCCGCCGTGTCGGAAACGGGGGTCCCGGCCCGCTACACCGACGGCCCGGACCCCCGCGTTCTCCTATCGCCTTAAGCCGCGCGAATACCCGCCAGGAAGCGGTCCACCGCGTCGCGCAAGCGGTCGGCGTCGCCGGTCAGTCCCTGCGCCGCGCCGTGCATGTCGGCCACGGTCCGGCCCGTCTCCCCCACCGCGGCCGAGACGTCGGCCACGTTGCGCGAGACGTCGCGGGTGGCGTCGGCGGCCTGGCGGACGTTGCGGCTGATCTCACCCGTGGCGGCGGCCTGCTCCTCCACCGCGGCGGCGATGGCGGTCGACACCTCGCTCATGTTGCGGATGGAATGACCGATGGTGCCGATGGCGCCCACCGCCTGGTCCGTCGCCTTCTGGATGGCATTGATCTGGGCGCCGATCTCATCGGTGGCCTTGGCCGTCTGGCCGGCCAGCTGCTTCACCTCGTGCGCCACCACGGCGAAGCCCTTGCCGGCCTCCCCCGCCCGGGCCGCCTCGATGGTGGCGTTCAGGGCCAGCAGGTTGGTCTGGCTGGCAATGTCGTTGATCATCTTGACCACGTCGCCGATGCGCTGCGCCGCCTCCGCCAGGCTGGCGACGGTGCCGTTGGTCTGCTCCGCCTCATCCACCGCCCTGGACGCCATGGAGCTGGAATGGGCAACCTGCTGCCCGATCTCGCGGACGGAGCTTTCCATCTGTTCCGCCGCCGCCGAGACGGTCTGCACGTTGCCCGAGGTCTGCTCCGCCGCCTCGGCCGCCGCCGCGACCTGGGAGGAGGTGGCGTCCGCCATGCCGCCCAGGGCGCCGGCGATCTGGGTCAACTGGTGGGACGAGGCCTCCACCGATCGCAGAACCTCGCGCACCTGGGCGTCGAACTCGCCCACCAGGGCGTCCACGGCGCGGGCGCGGCGCTCGCGCCCCGCCTGCTCCGCCCGCTGCGCGTCCTCAAGCCGCTGGCGCTCCAGCGCGTTGGCGCGGAAGGTGCCCAGGGCGCCGGCCAGGTCGCCGATCTCATCCTGGTTGTCGGCGTAGGGGATCTCCGCCTCCAGATCCCCCCGCGCCACGCGCAGCATGACGCCGGTCATGGCCGTCATGGGACGGGTCACGCGCCGGGCCACCATGACCACGCCGCCAACCCCCAGGCCCAGGCACAGCACCAGCAGCACGCCATCGACGATCAGCCGCCGCAGGGCCGCCTGCCCCTCATCCCGGGCCAGGTCGCGGGCGGCGTCCAGCGCCGCCATGGGCACGGCAGCCAGCACCTCGAACGAGGCGTTGCTGCGCGCCATCCACTGGTCGAGCGAGACCGGTGAGGGCGTGCCCGCCAGCACCGCCTTCTCGATCTGCTCATGCAGCCCCATCACCTCCTTGAAATAGGCGGCTTCAGCCGCGGCCATGGCCTGACGCACGCCATCGGGCACGTCCTCCCGCAGGCTCAGCGCCTTGGTCAGGCGCCAGCCGGCCTCCAGCTGGCCGCGCAGGCCGGCGGACTGGGCCTGCATGGCCGGGGTATAGGTCTGCCCCTGCAGCACGAACATCAGGATGTTGCGCTCCAGCCCCGCCGCGTCGCGGGTGACGTAGGAGGCGTCCTTCAGCGCGATCAGGCTGGCGAAGGCCGGGCTTTCCCGGCTGATGCGGGCGCCCAGGGTGGTGCCCACCGCCTCCAGCTTGGCGACCAGGCCGTCGGAGGCGGCGTTCCAGGTTTTGAACAGGTCGGCGGGGCGCTGGTCCTGCGGCTGCAGGACCGCCTTGTCGGCGACGGCGCGCACGTCGTTCAGCGTCTGGCGCGCGGCCGTCAGATCGGCCACGCCAGCCCCGGCGCCGCAGTCCAGGTCCGCGCACGCCGCCAGCACCTTGTCCATGGCCGGGTTGGACTTGGCCCGCAGGCCCGCCACCTCGGCCAGGGCCGCGGGGGAAGCCGTCGTCTTTTCCGGAATCAGGCGTTTGAACGCGCCCCGTTCCAGCCGGGTATTCTGCAGGGCGCGGAAGACGTCACCCACGGCATCGCCCATGCGGGCCGTGCGCGCGGCGCGGCGATAGTCGGCGTACGCGCCCGTCGTGGCGATGCCCAGCACCACCACCAGCACGGCCAACAGAATGCCCAAAACGGCGTTCAACAGAACGGCGATGCGCACGGATTTCAGCATGCCAAACACCAGACCCCCCCCTGTCCCGCCGGCGCCGACACGGGCCGGGCCCTCCTCGCGGGACTACAGGGTTATGGTGGGCGTCGCCTCACCCTTGGAATAGATATCCTGATGTATTGCTATCAAAGGCGAAGCCCGGTTCGGAACGCGAGCGGTCGCATCCAGAACGGCATCCACCACGGCGCGCGACCAAGCCTGGCGCGGCTGTTTCCTTAGGCTCGGACGCCCGGGCGTGGAGCGTTTGGGGACGCGAATTTCCGGGCGTGGGACGGCCCGGTACACTGACGCGAGTGACCACCCGTAGTCACGGAGGAATATCTTGGCCGACACCGCGTCTTGCAAGCAGCCCCCAGGCATCATCGTCCCGCGCATCGACCGCAACCGCTGCGAGGGCAAGGACGACTGCGTGCGCGTCTGCCCCTATGACGTCTTCGAGATCGGCGTGCTGCCGGCGGCGGAAAGGGGGGAACTCAGCCTGGGTGGCCGGGTGAAGGGCTTCTTCCACGGCTATCGCCAGGCCTTTGCCGTGCGGGCGGACCAGTGCCGCGCCTGCGGCCTGTGTGTCAGCGCCTGCCCGGAACATGCGATCACCCTTATCCGCGCCGCGTGAGGTGGGGCGCCCTACCCCTCCAGCCGGTCGAACAGGGTGCGCAGCAAGGGCGAGAGGCGCCGGATCTCATCCCGGTGCACCCGCGACAGGCCGGCCAGCAGATCCTCCGCCGCTGGGGTCAGGCTGATGACCACCTGGCGCCGGTCCTCCGGCCCCGGGGCGCGGCGCACCCAGCCGTTGCCCTCCAGCCGGTCGATCAGGCCCACGGCGCTGTGCGGGCGCACGCACAACCGCTCCGCCAACTCCCCCACCGTGACATGGTCGCGGCCAGGATACCCCTTAATGGCCAGCAGCGCCTGGTGCTGCTGCGCCGTCAGGCCGGCGACGGCGGCCGCATCCTCGCTGAACGACAGGAAGCGGCGCAACACGTGGCGGAACTCCGCCAGCAACTCGTAATCCGCCTTCTCCAGCGGATCCGCCCGCTCGGGCACGGGGGGCGGGGTGGACATGGGGCGGTCGCTCCTTACAAGCCTTGGCACACCAAGAGAGCGCCCCTGGACCGGGAACGCAAGGCAGGGCTGAGGGAAGGCCTCTTCATAAATATCGTATTGCGATATATTAAGGCCACGGCCGCCTACCGGTGCTGTGACGCGACAGTAACCGGCTGGCACGGCGCGACCTGCTGGCGGTCCGCACCGTCAGCCACCTTCACGAGCAGCGGCGCGAGGCGCTGCTGCGCCTGGGTGGGCGGCAGGCAAGCTGACGCCGCCTCTCAGACCGTGAGTTCCACATGGTGGATCTCACCGTTCTGGGCCATCAGGGCCTGCAGATAGGTGGAAATCTTCCGGGCGCCGTCGCTGTGCACCGCCAGGCATTGCCGCAGGGCGTCGGCCAGACGGGCATTCTCCAGCCGTTCCGCGTCGCTGAGGTGGGCATGCTGGGGCGCCAGGTGGTCCACCACATGGTCCAGCTCCCGGCCGGCGGCCGGCGACGCCACTGGGGCCCCGCTGCGCACCAGCCCCCGCAGGTTCTGGCGCAGCCGTTCCTCATGGTCCGGTTCCAGCGCGCCGGTGGGGTCGACCTCATCCACGATATCGTCGAACAGGGAGCGGCCGTGACGCGCGCCCTCCTCCGGGGACTGACGACGGCGCCGGTCACGCTGCCGCGCCTCACGCTCCTGCACCGCGCCCACACGGTCGATATGAAGGGTCGCCGCCGGCGGCTGGGCGGGGGCAAGGTCCAGAACGGGCAAGGGTGCGACGATCATGACGCCTCCACGGTACAGCGAATCGGGCATGTCCACAAGAGAAGCACTTTTCATCGTTAGTAGAAGATGATGATTACGGCCAAAATTCGTCAATATCGCCGGCATGGTTACTGACCTCCGCCAAAGACATCGGCCTTGGCGCAGAAATCATCCCCGTGCTTTTTTAGGAGGCGGACCAAGGGGCGCCTATGCCCATTGGGGAACATAGACGGCGTTTCCCACCGCGCCGCGACCGGATCACCGGCCCTCCGAGAACCCGTCGCGCCAGCTGGAGGTTGCAGGCGCGCGGTATATCGCCCACGCCGTATATCGCCCACGACGGCTGCCCGCGGTGATTGATAGCCATTTTCCATCAAGGGGCTGTGCTGTACCGGACGAGGGCTTGCCCCGGTGGCCGGTGCCCAGTACGGTCGCGGGAAACGGCAGAACAAGGACGTCCAGGATGGACATTACCGGCGAATACTTGGTCGCGGCCCCGCTGGATCTGGTGTGGGTGGCGTTGAACGACGCCGAGCTGCTGCGGCAGAGCGTGCCGCCGGGCTACGACAGCACCATCACCCTATCCGACCTGGACCCGCCGCAGGGGTGCGTCCTGCACGGCGATGGCCAGCAGGCCGCCGTCCGCCTGGTGGACGCGGGGGACGGTCAGACCCGGCTGGTGTTCAGCGCCACCGTCGATGCGGACGCCGAAGCGGACACCCGCGCCTTTTTCGCCCATCTGACGGGCCTGCTGGCCACGGCCGCCACCACCAACCCCGCGCTGGTTGCCGATGTGGCCCTGGCCGAACCCGCCGTGGACGCCGCCGCCATCGCCGAGGCGGTGCCGGCGGATGCCAAACCCAAGCGCACCCGCACCAAAAAGGCGGTCGAGGTTCCCGCAGCCGGGCCAGCGACCGGACCTGAAACAGCGCCCAAACGCGCGCGCAAGCCCAAAGCGGAACCGGCGCCCGCCGAAGTACCAGCCGCCGACCAGCCCGCGCCCGCCGAGTCCATTCCCCTGGTGGAACTGGCCCCCTTGACCGAGGCCATGGCCCCCACCCTGGTCGCGGCGGCCCAGGATGGCGCCGCGCGCGACGAGCTGGCGGCGCAAACGCCCGAACCGGCCGCCTTGCCGCTGGAACCGGAAACCCACGCCCGCGCCATCGAGCACCAGGTGCGGCCCACGGAGGCCGAAGCCCTGGGTTCCGCCGGCATCTCCCTCCCGCCGGAGCCCGCGGCGCCCGAGCCCTCGGCGGACACGGCGCAGCCGGCCCCGACGATGGCCCATCCGGTCACCCACGCCGGCCTGCGGCCCATGATCTGGATCCCCCTCCTGGTGCTGGTCCTGCTGTTGCTGATCGTGCTGATCCGCTAAGCCAGCATCATCGAGCACCCTAGGTCGGCCCCGCAGGCTGGCAATCCACGCCCCGACGTCCTATCTGGGAAGGGGCCCGGGCGCCCGCCCAAAACCGCGTCGGTATACCCATGACCCTCGACTCCCCCGTTCCCCCTTCGCCCCCGGAGGCATCGCAGGACGCCGCGCGGGTCAACGCGCCGGTGGACGAGCTGTCCATCCTGCGCACGGTGGAGGGCTGGCTGGCCCGGGGCCAGGCGGCAGCCATCGCCACGGTCATCGCTACCTGGGGATCCTCCCCCCGGCCGGTGGGCAGCAAGCTGGCCGTGGACGCCCGGGGCGGCATGATCGGCTCCGTCTCCGGCGGCTGCGTCGAGGGGGCGGTGGTGGAAGAGGCCCTGCGCGCCCTGGAGGATGGGGAGCCGCGGCTGCTGACCTTCGGTGTGCCCGATGAGCGGGCGTGGGAGGTTGGTTTGGCCTGCGGCGGCACCGTGCGCATCTATGTGGCCCCCATGGGCCCCGGCCACGGCGCCTCGCGCCGGCGGCTGCTGTCGGCCCTGCTGGCCGCGGCCGACGCCAAGCGACCGGCGGCCCTGGTCACCGACCTCGCCACCGGGCAGCAGACCCTGGTGGACGCGGAGCGGCAGCAGGGTGAAACCGCCTTGCCGGAGGCCGTGCGCGCCCAGGTGCTGGAGGCCCTGACCCAGGATCGGTCCGTCCTGATCGCGCCGGAGGAGGTCGAGGGGGAATGGTTCGCCCAGGTATGGAACCCGCCCCTGCGGCTGATCCTGGTGGGCGCCGTGCACATCGCCCAGGCGCTGACCCCCATGGCGCGGCTGGCGGGTTATGAGGTGACCGTGGTCGATCCCCGCGCCGCCTTCGCCAGCGCCGCCCGCTTCCCCACGGGCGGCGGCGTCACCCTGGTGCGGGAGTGGCCGGACGATGCCGTTGCCGCGCTGGCGCCGGACCGGCGCACCGCCGTCGTCACCCTGACCCATGACGCGAAGCTGGATGAGCCGGGCCTGCGCGCGGCCCTGGAAAGCGACGCCTTTTTCATCGGTGCCCTGGGCAGCCGCAAGACCCACCAGCGCCGTCTGGAACGCATGGCCGATTTCGGCCCCACCGCGCTGGAGCGCATCCACGGCCCGGTCGGCTTGGACATCGGCGCCCTGACCCCGGCGGAGATCGCCGTGTCCATCCTGGCCGAAATGACCCTGGCCCTGCGCGGCGCCAAGACCGCCCGGCGCCAATGCCAGGCGCCCCAGGCAACCGGACGCTGACACCATGCGCTTCGGCCCCCTGCCCGTCGCCGATGCCGAGGGGGCCGTTTTGGCCCACAGCCTGAAGGCTGGCACGCTGCGCTATCCCAAGGGTCGCCGGCTGTCGGCGGCCGACCTGGCCGATCTCGCCGCCGCCGGCGTGACGGAGGTGGTCGCCGTACGGCTGGATCCCGACGATGTGGGGGAGGACGCCGCCGCCGCGCGTATCGCCCGCGCCGTCGCCGGCGCCGGCCTGGCCCTAACGCCCGCCACCACCGGCCGGGTGAACGTGATGGCGGAGACCGGTGGCCTGCTGCTCGTCGACGCCGCCCGCCTGAATCGCCTGAACCAGGTGGACGAGGCGGTGACCGTGGCCACGGCGGCGGCATTCTCTCCCCTGGCGCCGGGCGCCATGGCCGCCACCATCAAGATTATTCCCTTCGCCGTTCCTGACGGCCTGGCGGCCCGCGTGGAGCAGGCGGCCAGGGGCGACGTGCCGGCCCTGCGCCTGGCCCCGTGGCGCGGCGTCCGTGCCGGCCTGGTGCAGACCCGCCTGCCGGGCCTGAAGACGGTGACCCTGGACAAGACGGTGGCCGTCACCGAGGCACGCCTGGCCCAGGTGGGCGGCACCCTGGTGGCGGAGCGGCGCCTGGCCCACGACGCTGCGGCCGTGGCCGGGGCACTGGCGGAACTGTCATCCCTGAACCTGGATCTGCTGCTGGTCATCGGCGCCTCGGCCATCACCGACCGGCGCGACGTGCTGCCCATGGGCATCGTCCAGGCGGGTGGCGAAGTGCTGCATTTCGGCATGCCGGTGGATCCGGGCAATCTCATGCTACTGGGGCGGTTGCGCAATGTGCCGGTGCTGGGCCTGCCGGGGTGCGCCCGGTCGCCCCGCATCAACGGGTTCGACTGGATCCTGCAACGCGTGGCCGCCGGGCTGGAGGTCACGCCCGCCGATATCATGGGCATGGGGGTCGGCGGCCTGCTGACCGACATCCCCAGCCGCCCCATGCCTCGTCACCGCGCCATCCCCACACCGGGGCCGCAGGCCGCCCCGGCAGTGGCGGCGGAGTTTCCCGTCACCACGCTGGTGCTGGCGGCGGGATCGGCCCGCCGCATGGGCGCCAACAAGCTCTTGGCCGACTATGCCGGCCAACCCCTGGTGCGGCACGCGGTAACGGCGGCGCTGGCCGCCAACCCGAGCCGCGTGACCGTGGTGCTGGGCCACCAGGCGGCGGAGGTGCGCGCCGCCCTGCGCGGGCTGGACGTGCGCTTCATCGAGGCGGTGGACCATGCCCAGGGCCTCAGCGCCTCGCTCAAGGCCGGGCTTGGCGGCGTGGCCGGCGGCACGGGCGTGCTGGTCTGCCTGGGCGACATGCCGCGCGTCACGGCGGACACGCACCGCCGCCTGCTGGCCTGTTTCACTGCGGCGGCGGGCCGGGCCATCGTCGTCCCGGTGGCGGAGGGGCGCCGGGGCAACCCCGTGTTGTGGCCGGCCGACCTGGTTCCCGCCATGGCCGGCATCACCGGTGACCAGGGTGCGCGCAGCCTGCTGGCCGCTCATGCCGACCGGGTGGTGGACGTGCCGTCCGACGGCGGCGTGCTCCTGGATGTGGACACGCCCGACGCCCTGGTGGCCCTGCGCACGCTGGAACCGGTGGCCTGAGGCTCAGTTCAAGCGCCAGCCCAGGCGGAAGTCCTGCTCGAAGGGGTCGGCGTGGGCGATGGCCGCCGCGAGGATGGTCAAGCGGCCCAGCCGACGCTGAAGGGCCTCCCGCCCCGGGTCGCCCACCACCTTCAGCCAATCGGCAACCCGGGTGGCATCGACCACGTTGCAGGACAGGACGTGCAGGATGGCGCTGTCCGCGTCCATCGTGGTTTCAGGCGGCATGCGGTAGATCAGGCCGGCGCTTAGCAGGCGCAGCCGCTCATACTCCTCCCCCGTCAGGGTGCCGTTGCCGGAGCGCTGGGAAACCAGGCCGGCGAGGAAGGCGTCCACCGCCAGGATGCGCTCAACCCAGGGGGCCCGCAGCAGGGCGTGGCGCGCGGCCTCGTCCATGGGTTCCAGCAGATCCGACAGTTGCTGGTCCACCATCAGCGGCGCCTCGGCATAGTGGGAAAAGTCCAGCTTCTCCACCAGGTCGGCCGGCAAGCCCGCCTCCGCGTACTGCTTCCACGCCGCCGCCTTCCGGGCGTGGATCATGGGCAGATCGGTCAGCTTGTCGAAGGGCAGATCCTCCTGGCCCTCGCGCAGCAGGGTGACACGCAGGGGCGCCTGGCGCACTGGCACCATGGCCACCTTGTCCAGATACTGCCGCAGCGCCGCCTCCGGCTGGAACACCGCCCGGTCATGCCCCTCTATCCCCCGGGGCAGCCAGGTGGCGAAGGCGGCGTAAAGCCGCATGAAGGCGGGGCGGCCGAAGGCGAACTGGTCGTTGTAGCCATCCGCCGGCGTCCAGCTGTCCGGCGTGATCAGCCCGGGCGTGCGGAACCAGTCCTCGGGCAGCGTGTCGTCGAAGCGGCTGTCGTAGCGCACCCGCACGATGGCGTCGAAGGGGGCGGCCTTGCCGTCCGGACCCTTGTGCCCCAGCGCCAGGTTCAGGCAAAGCTGCACCGCGTGGAACATGTCGAAGACGGAAAAGGGCGGGCGGTAGTGCCACCGCTCCGCCATGCGCCGCTTCTCCGCCGCAAAGGGGGGACGTGCCGTCACCAGGTGTGCGGCGGGTTGGTAGGCGGCCAGCATCTCCACCCGTTCAGCCTCCGGCACCTCATCCCACAGATGCAGGAAGGTGGTGACCTCATGACCGGCCACCAGGCGACGCAGGCTGTCGATGCAATGACGCCAGGTCCGCGGCTGACCGCTCAGGCACAAGGCGACGCGCATACCCATCCCTTCCCTTGGAAACCGACGCCGCCAGCCTGTCGGGGCGGCGGCCGGACCTCAGAATGGATTTATCAACCGCCCCGAACAAGCATATTGACACAGGCCCCCCGTCCCTCTACAAACCGCCCCCACGACGGATGGGCGCGTAGCTCAGCGGGAGAGCATCGCCTTCACACGGCGGGGGTCGTAGGTTCAATCCCTACCGCGCCCACCATCCGTCGAAACCAACGTGGTCAATACCTTAGATCATGTTGCCGTCGGCACAGGCCGGCACAGCCCGGACGGATGGGCGCGTAGCTCAGCGGGAGAGCATCGCCTTCACACGGCGGGGGTCGTAGGTTCAATCCCTACCGCGCCCACCATCCGTTCCCCTTCCCCAAATATAACGCCCCCAGACATACCGGCTCAGTGGTCGGCTGCCCTCAAGCCATGCCCACGTCGCGCGCCAGGTTCAGGAAGCGCAGGCCGCAGTCGACCGCGATGTCCTGGTCGGTGATGGTGTCGTGGTTCAGCAGGAAGACCACGGCATCCGCCACCTGCTGCGCGTCGGGCGCGCGGTCCAGGGGGTTGCGGCGGCTCAGGCGCTGGAACTCCGCCTCGTCCTGGCCGGGGGCCGGCAGGACGTAGCCGGGGGAGACGGTGTTGACCCGAACGGCGGGGGCCAAGGATCGCGCGAGCAGCCGCGAGGCGCCGGCCAGGGCGTATTTGGACAGGGTGTAGGACAGGTGGTCCGGGTTGGGGTTGGCCAGCTTGAAGTCCAGGATGTTGACAACGGTCCCACGCTGGCCTGGGCCCAGCCCCTGGTGCAGGGCGCGGGTCAGCAGCACCGGCGCCAGGGTGTTGACCGTCTGGTGCACCAGGAAGCCCTGCGCCGTCAGGCTGGCGGCATCATCCCATTCGAAGAGCGAGGCGGAGTTGACCAGGCCCGCCAGCGGCTGGCCGGCGGCGGCGGCCGTGCGCGCCACCAGGGTTTCCACCTGGGCGGGGTCGGCCAGGTCGGCCCGCACCACCAGGGCCTGACGGCCCAGCGCCCGCACCTCCTCCGCCGTGGCCGTCGCGGCGTCCACCGAGGCGTTGCAATGCAAGGCCACATCCCAGCCCGCCCCGGCCGCCGTCAACGCGATCAGGCGCCCCAGGCGCTTGGCCCCGCCCGTCACCAGCAGCCAGCGGCTCATGACCGGGCTCCGGCATGGGGGATGGCGGCCAGGGGACAAGGCAGGCGACACGGCATGGGCGGGAACGGCTTTCCGGCTGAGGGCTGAAACGGCTCCTTTGAGTCTTATAGGTCCGCCTTCCCCGCGCGCAACATCCATCGCCGCCGGCCCCGCTTCCGTCGCCCCGGCACAGTGGGTATGCTCTGCAGCCGTTAACCAGTCGCAGAAGATGAGGGAACCTCCATGCCTGCCCGTCCCGTCCGCCGCGCCTTCCTGAAGGCCGGCCTGGCGCTGGCCGCCCTGCTGTCCGCCTCTGTCCCCGGCCATCCGGCCCGCGCGGCGGAAAAGCTGGTGTTCATGCTGGACTGGCAGGCGGAGGCGGAGCACGGCGGCTATTTCCAGGCAGTGGCGGAGGGCCTGTACCAGAAGGCCGGGCTGGACGTGACCATCGTGCCCGGCGGCCCTGGGATGAGCGCGCAGCAGATGCTGGCCGCCGGCAAGATCGACGGCACCATCGGCTCCAACGCCTTCTACGTGCTGAACCTGGTGGAGGCCGGCGCCAAGGTGAAGGCGGTGGCGTCCATGTTCCAGAAGGACCCCACCATCCTGATGGCCCATGCCCAGAACACCACCAGCCTGGCGGATCTGAAAGGCCGGCCCATCTTCCTGGGCGATCCCAGCATCAACACCCTGTGGCGCTGGCTGAAGAGCAAGTACCCGTTCGAGGACAGCCAGATTCGCCGCTACACCGGCAACCTGGCGCCTTTCCTCACCACCCCCACGGCGGCGGCCCAGGGCTATGCCACCAGCGAGCCGCTGATTGCGAAGAAGGCCGGGGCGGACGTGAAGGTCTTCCTGCTGGCCGACCAGGGCTATGACGGCTACAGCGGCCTGGTGATGTTCAACGACGCCTATATCCAGGCCCATCCGGCGGCGGTGAAGGCCTTCGTCGCCGCCACGGCGGAAGGCTGGCGCCACTACCTGCACGGCGACGCGGCGCCCGCCGACGCCCTGATCCGCAAATCCAACCCCGATATGGACGCCGAAACCCTGGCCTATGGCCGCAAGGCCCTGCTGGACGACGGCATCGTGGAGGGCACCCCGGCGGCTCCCGACGCCATCGGCCGCATGACCGCCGCCCGCTGGGACAGCTTCACCAATGAGATGAAGCGCCTGGGCATCTACAAGGCGGGCACCGACTGGAAGGCGGGCGTGGACCTCGCGAATTAGGCCGGCACCGCCACCGGCCCCAGCAGGGCCATGAGCTGCGCCTCCGGCATGGGGCGGCCCAGCAAGTAGCCTTGGATGATGTCGCAGCCGAGCTCGCGCAGGCAATCCAGCTGCGCTTCGGTCTCGATGCCTTCGGCGATGGTTTCCAGGCCCAGGTGGTGGGCCATGGCGATGACGGCGGCCACGATCTGGCGGCTGGCGTCGTCGTCCGGCAGGCCGTCGACGAAGGACTTGTCGATCTTCACATAGGCGGCCGCGAACTTGCGCAGGTAGGCCAGCGAGGAATAGCCCGTGCCGAAATCGTCGATGGCGAAGCGGAAGCCGTTGGCGCGCAGGTCGTGCACGGCCTGGAGGTTGCCCTCGGCATCGCCCATCAGGGCGCTTTCCGTAATCTCCAGCGCGATGTCGCCGGGGGTGCAGCCCTCCTCCATCAGGATCTGCAGCAGGCGGTCGCCGCAGCCCTTGTCGCGCAGCTGCACGGCAGAGAGGTTGACCGCCATCTTGAAGCCCACCACGCCCCGTTCGCGCACCTTGCGCGCCGTGCGGCAGGCGGTGCGAAATACCCAGTCGCCCAGCGGCACGATCAGGCCCGTCTCCTCCGCCACCGGGATGAAGCGGGCGGGTGAGACGGGGCTGAGGTCCTCCGGATGGTTCCAGCGCACCAGCGCCTCCGCCCCCATCAGGGTGCCCCCCACGCCGGTGGCGGCCGGGCGGTATTGCGGCTGGTAGGCCAGGGTGAAGCCATCCACCACGCCATCGCCCCCCGCACCCGTGGCCATGCCCAGGCCAACGCGCAAGCCCTCCTCGATCCAGGTGCGGTCGCGCACCCGGTCGCCGATCTCCGGCGTGAAGAAATGAAAGCGGTCGCGGCCGGCATGCTTGGCGGCATAGAGCGCCACGTCGGCATGGCGCAGCAGCGCTTCCCACGTGTCGCCGTCGCCGGGGGCCACGGCCACACCGACGGAGCAGGCCAGGCGCACCTCGCCCCCGCCCGTCCCCTCCAGCGCCAGCGGGTACTGGAAGGCGGTCACCAGCCGCTCCGCCACCTGGGCCACGGCGGCCAGCGCCTCTTGGCGCTTGTCGGCCCCGGTGAGCGACGGGCCGGCGAGGGAGGCGCCCGTCAGGATGATGGCGAACTCATCCCCGCCCAGCCGGGCCACGGTGTCGCCCGGCCGCACGGTGCGGCGGATACGCTCCCCCGCCGCGACGATGGCGGCATCGCCGGTGGGATGGCCACGGGTGTCGTTCAGCAGCTTGAAATGATCGAGATCCAGCAGCAGCAGGGCCACCGGCTCCCCCGTCCGCTTGGCATTGGCCAGGGCCAGGCGCACCCGGCCGATCAGCAGCGCGCGGTTGGCCAGGCCCGTCAGCGCGTCGTGGAAGGCCAGGTGGCGGTTGCGCTCCTCCGCCTCCTTCTTGGCGGTCAGGTCGCTGAAGACGGCGATGTGGTGGCTGATGGCGCCGTCCTCATCCCGCAGCAGGGTGATGCGCAGCCATTCCGGATAGACGGTGCCGTCCTTGCGGCGATTCCAGATCTCCCCCGCCCAGGCGCCTTCGTCCCGCAGGGCCCGCCACATGACGCGATAAAATTCCGGGCCCTGGCGGCCGGAATTCAGCAGGCGCGGATCCTGGCCCAGCACCTCGTCGGCGCTGTAGCCGGAAATGTCGGTGAAGGCGCGGTTGACCAGCACGATGCGGTTGTCGGCGTCGGTCACCATGATGCCGTCGACGCTGTGCTCGATCACGCGGGCAGCCACGCGCAGGTCGCGGTTGCTGAGCGCCAGGGCGGCCGCCTGCTCCTCCGCCAGGGTGCGCGCCTGCTCCAGCTCCCACGTGCGCTGGCGCACCAGGCTGCGCAGCGTCTCATGCCGGCGCACACGGCCGTGGACCAACGCCGCCAGCGTCAGGCCGGCGACTATACCCAGGGCGCCCAGCCCCATGACCATGGGCATGCCCATGCCGGATTCCCGGCCGAGGCCGGCGGCGAACAGGCCGGCGAACGACAGGCTGGCCAGGGTGACCACCAGCACCAACGGCCCCCAGCGACGCTCCACGGCGAAGGTGCCCGAACCCGGTGGGGCCGGCACGTCGCCGGTGGACTCATCGCCTGGAAACAACATGGGATAAGGCATCCTGATCAGTAAGGCCCCGATTCTGCGCGTCAGCAGCCCGAAATCAACGTCACGATTCGCTGGGGCAACAATGTTGTTTCCGGACGATACGCGCCAGGCATCATGCGCCAGGCGGCAGGCAGGGGGGATTGATCCAGCGCAAACCTTGATGCACTGGCCCCTGATGCACTGGCCCTGTCCATCGGCGCAGCTGCGCGCCCACCCCGGCCCCCTACACCCTGGCCCCACACCATGGATTGCCATTCCGCCTAGAATTACGCAACCGTTCAGCCAATCGCCTTGATCCGATTGTCTATTCCGGCCAGCCGTCTTGTTACCGCCCGTGCCAATCGGGCATGATCACCATGAGGGGGCCGTATACGCGGCCGGGGCGTGAGGGACGGCGGGGCGCCGACCGGACGGGGTATCATGGCGGCGGCAGACAGAGAGTTCCCGGTTCCCGACCTGGGCCCCATCGATCTGGGCGGCCGGGCGGAGATACAGCCCAGTGCACCGCTGCCCGCCTTCGACACGCCCGGTGGCCGCGCCTACCTGGCCCACCGCATGCGCGAGAAGAAGACGGAGTTGTTCGCCATCGTCTGTGAACAGCCCGTGCCGCCCCGCATCGAGGCGATGAGCAGCTTCCGCGCCATCGAGAACAATAACCTGCTGCACCTCATGGACTGGGGGGTGGTCGACTGGTCGCCGGAGCACCGGCGCCGCTTCGTCTGTATCTTCGAACGCCCGTCCGGCCGCCGCATCATGGAACGGCTGGACGACGTCATTGAGGGCATCGCCGATGACGCCCTGGTGCGGGTGGTGCTGCCACAGCTGACCTCGGTACTGCGCGACATCGCCCAGCGCAGCCTCAGCTGCGGCGCCCTCAACCCCACCAACCTGTTCA
This sequence comes from Nitrospirillum amazonense, assembly GCF_029594735.1. Lineage (NCBI taxonomy): Bacteria > Pseudomonadati > Pseudomonadota > Alphaproteobacteria > Rhodospirillales > Azospirillaceae > Nitrospirillum > Nitrospirillum amazonense. The sequence goes on along the minus strand of NZ_JARPAF010000004.1, from coordinate 869,259 downwards.
TCCGCGAATCCGCCGCCGCGGCCGTGGTGCTGGGCGATTGCGTCAGCCTGCCGCCCGGCTATGCCCAGCCCCTGGTGTACGAACCGCTGGACCGCGCCCTCGCCGACCGTTCGGGCCGTGGCAACGGCACCATCGCCGACGACCTCTACGCCCTGGGCGTCACCCTGCTGTCCCTCTATTTGGGCCGCACGCCCGGCCGGGGGCTGGATGAACAGACGCTGCTGCAGGCCCGCATGGACAGGGGCACCTATTCGGCCCTGACCAGCGGTACCCGCATCCCTCAGTCGCTGGTGGAACCGTTGCGCGGCCTGATCACCGACGACGCCCGCCAGCGCTGGACCCTGAACGACCTGGACATGTGGATGCAGGGCCGGCGCCTCAGCCCCAAGCAGGCGCAGCTGCCCAAGCGCGCGCCCCGGCCCATGGAGTTCCAGGGCCGGGAGATCTGGCACGTGCGCGGGGCCGCCTGGGCCTTTTCCAAGTCCCCCATCGCCGCCGCCCAGGTGATCGAGCGGGGGGAGCTGGACCGCTGGCTGCGCCGCTCCTTGAATGATGAGCCCCGGGCGGAGGCGGTGGCCAACGCCGTGCGCAGCGCCACGGCCGGTGGCCGCGCCTCCAACGTGGAGGAGCGCCTGGTGGCGCGCGTCTGCACCGCGCTCGATCCCCCCGGCCCCCTGCGCTACAAGGGCCGCGCCATCATGCCCGACGGCTTCGGCACCGCCTTGGCCGAGGCGCTGGCCACCGGCGAGGGCGGCCAAGCCCTGGCCGAAATGATCGTGGGCCAGTTGCCGGCCTTCTGGATCAGCGTGCAGGCCGAATACAAGGCCGAGCAGGTGCTGATGATCCAGCAGTTCGACGCCGTGCGCGCCGTGCTGGAGAATACCAGCCCCGGATTCGGCATCGAACGCGCACTTTATGGCCTCAGCCCGGTGGCGCCCTGCCTCAGCCCGGCGGTGGCCGACTATTATCCCCTGACCCTGGGCGACCTGATGGCGGCGCTGGATGCGGCCGGTGCCGGCGCCGGGCCGGGCCGCGACCCCATGGACCGCCATGTCGCCGCCTTCATCGCCACCCGCAATCCCAAGCTGAACGAGCGCCTGCTGGCCACGCTGGCGGCGGAAACGGCACGGCGGCCGGTGGGCGTACTGGCCATCCTGGCCGACACCCAGCGCCGGGCGGGACCGCCCAAGGTACCGGGCCTGGCCTTGTGGATGACCAGCATCCTGGATCCGTCGTTCAAGCGCTTCCGCAACCTGAAGAAGCGGGAGGAGGTGCGGGCCGCGGCGCAGAAGGCGGCGCGCGAGGGCGTGCTGGACGCCCTGCTCAGCATCGTCGACGACCCCAAGGCCCTGACCCAGGACCATCACGGTTTCCTGGACGCCATGCGCCGCCATGAAAGCCTGACGGCCCGCATCAACAAGATCGAGGAATCGCTGGGCGACCGCAGCGACGTGGCGGTGACGCGGGGCAAGCGGGTGGCCGCCATGGTGGCCAGCGGCATCTCCCTGGCCGGCCTGGCCGTGATCGTCACCTTGATGGCGGGCGTGAAGTGAGCCAGGGTGGTGTCATGAACAGCGCCTCATCCCCCCGTCGCCGCAGCTATGGCGGCCTGCTGGCCGCCGCCGTGCTGCTGCTGCCTTTGGGCGCGCTGGTCATGCCCACCTCGGTGCTGACCGTCATCGGGATGGTGCCGACCCTGGTGGCCTGGATCGTCGACCGCGATCCGGACAAGCCAGCGGCCGTGACGGTGGGCGGCCTGAACCTCTGCGGCGTCATGCCCTTCTGCATCCAGCTTTGGCAGCATGGCCATACCATGGACTATGCCGCCGGCCTGTTGGTGCAGCCGGTGACCTGGCTGGTCATGTATTCCGCCGCCGGCGTGGGCTGGCTGCTCTACTTCGGCATCCCGCCCCTGGTGGCCGGCTGGGCCGTGGCCCGCGACCAGGCCAAGATCAGGGAACTGGACGAACAGCGCCAGGCGCTGGTGGAGGAATGGGGCATCGAGGTCACGGGCCAAGGCCTGAAGGCCGAGATGCCGGCCGAGGGCGAGGCGGCGTCGGAAGAGCCGCCGGATCCGCTGGCCGAGTCGACCCAATCCGGCGAGCCCGCGACGCCGTGACCGCCCCTGCCCGCGGCCCGACCGCCTATAAAGCTCTCCCGCCCGCCGCCTGAGCCCGAGCCCCATGCCCCTGCCCCCCGTCCGCGCTCCTGCCCACACCCATGTCCGGGCCCTGCTGCTGGCCCTCGCCCTGGCCATCCTGCCATTCACCGCGCACGCTCAGGAGGCGCCCCGGAAATACGGCGTGGAAGTGGTGCACACCTACCCGCACGACCCCCAGGCCTTCACCGAGGGCCTCTTCTACCTGGACGGTTTCCTGTACGAGAGCACGGGGCTGGAGCAGCACTCCACCATCCGCAAGGTGGATCTGGCGACCGGCACGGTGCTGCAGAGCCGGGAGCTGGATCCCCGGTACTTCGGCGAAGGCATCGTCAACTGGAAGGACCGGCTGGTGCAGCTGACCTACCGGACCGAGGTCGGCTTCGTCTACGGCCTGGGGGATTTCAAGGCGCGGCGGGAATTCCACTATCGCGGCGAGGGCTGGGCCCTGACCCAGGACGGCCATCGCCTGATCATGAGCGACGGCACGCCGGAGCTGCGCTTCCTGGACCCGGAGACGCTGGCCGAGACGGGACGCATCACCGTCACCGACAGCGGCTATCCCATCCGCAACCTGAATGAGCTGGAGTTCGTGAAGGGCGAGATCCTGGCCAACATCTGGCAGACCAACCTGATCGCCCGCATCAACCCCACCACCGGCGCCGTCACCGGCTGGATCGACCTGACGCCGCTGGAGGCGCTGTCGGGCCGGACGCAGAACGTCGACAACGTGCTGAACGGCATCGCCTACGACGCCAAGGAGGACCGGCTGTTCGTGACCGGCAAGCGTTGGCCCAAGCTGTTCGAGATCAAGCTGGTCCCGGTGAAGTAGCCGTTCAGCCCTCGCCCAACGCCGCCGCCAGCTGGTGCAGGCGGTCACGCAGGTCCGCCACCTCGTCCAGCGGCACGGGGAAACGGCACAGCATGGCGCCGGGGATGGCCAGCGCCTTGTCGCGCAGCGCCCAGGCGGCGGGGGTCAGGTCGACCAGCACGCGGCGCTCGTCCGCCGGGTCGCGCCGCCGCGCCACCAGGCCCGCCGCCTCCATGCGCTTCAGCAGGGGCGTCAGGGTTCCGGAGTCGAGGTCCAGGCGGCTCCCCAGGTCACCAACCGTCAGGGGCGCCCCCTCCCACAGCACCATCAGCGCCAGGTATTGCGGATAGGTCAGGCCCAGCGCGTCCAGCAGGGGCCGGTAGGCGCGGGTGATGCGGTTGGTCGCCTGGTAGAGGGCGAAGCACAGCTGCCGGTCCAGCGCCAGCGGGTTGTCCACAGCCAGGGGGCCGGCCACAGGGCGGGCCGGGGACTCGGTATCAGGGACGGGGGACGGAACGTTCGCGGGTTTTGCCATCGGGACCTCAATCTATCCCGGAATAGGGGCAGACCTTAAGGGCGATGGCAATGGGGGACGCGGCGGCCCAGCCCGGAAGAATTCACGCCTGCAGAACCTCGACCTTCACGCCGTTGGCGCCGGTGACGCCCTCCACCCCCGTCTTGAGTTTGGACAGGAAGGTGAAATTGATGCCATCCCGGCCCGCCAGCAGGGTGGTCAGCTTGTGGCGCGGCAGGTCGATGCGCTTGGCCAGATCTTCCATGTAGCCGCCGCCGCGCAGGGACTTCACCGCGTCCGACGACAGCTCAGGATCGACGTAAAGCTTTCCTTCCTTGCGGGTCAAGTACAGCGTGCCGGTGGCCGGCCCGCCCGTGGGCGCGGGCAACGCGCCGGCATCACCGGGGCCACGCAGGTAGGCCCTGACCGTCTGTTCCTGCCGGTCGTTGGTGAAGTCGCGCAGGGCGGGGGCCGACTGCACGATGATCTGGGCCAGCGCGCGGGACCGGGCGACGGCGCCGGTCAGGCGGCCATAGCCGGCCATGGCAGCCTCATACGAGGCCTCGACGGCGTCCAGTTTCAGCAAGGGGGCCGCCGCCTCCCCCGCTGGAACGGTCTCGGCCAGTTCGGCGGCGTGGCGGACATCGACGTGCAGGCGTTCCAGGTCGGCCATGGACTGCGCCACCTCCTGCGCCGTCACGTCCATGTGGGTGACCCACTTTTCCATGACGTAGCCAGTACCCAGGCCCATGGGCTCCGCCTTGTCCACCATGGCTTGCAGGACCGGTTCGACCGACCGGATGTGCAGTTCCGTCACCGTCTGGCGCAGTTGGGACAGACGGATCAGGGTGGCCGGCCGCTTGCTCTCATCCAGGCTTTCGCCGCGCGAAGCCAGCACGGTGATGAAGGACAGGGTGTCGCCGACCTCGACCCACAGCTTGCGGAAGGCGCTCAGCTCCTTGGTCTGGGCCACCATCTGGCAGGTGCGCTGCAGCGCTGCCACCGACTGTTCCAGCTGGCGGATGTCCCCGATGATACGGGTGTAAAGCTGGCCCTTGTCGGGCTGCTTCTTCCAAGGATTGGGCGCGTCGGCACGCAAGGTGGGGAAACTCCAGAAGGCCGGGCCCGGAACGCCGTCCGGCACCAGGGATGGTATCAGGCGTACCCAGGCCTTCCCAAACCTATAAGGCGCGCATCCGCATAGGGTCAGGGGTGTGCCCCATCCGCGGTGGACTCGGAGGCCGAGCGACGGGGGGCGGGCAACCACCGGGCACGGCGCGCGGATCGGTACAGGCGTGGGTTGATCTTCCGGCGGCGGGGACCCGGGTGTCAATTCGCCGGTATTGTTTCGAAACCGATCCCATCCTGGCGGGCCGCCGATGCGCACGAAATGACTAGGCCACCTGGACAGGCAATACCGATCCGGTCCGACGGGGCCGGCAGCACGCATAAATCTGTCGCCGCCGGGCCGGTTCCGGAAAAGCTTAGCCCATCAACATTTTTGGTCGCCGTTTAAGGTGACAGCGCCCCCGACAGCGGGTACATCGACATCCAAGCAATGCGCGACAAGCGACGCGCGGGCAAGCAATACGCGGGGCATCACATCGTGCCGGTCGTGCCTGGGCGCCAGCAAGCGTCCGCCGGCCGGTTGGGCAGAGATACGGGAGAGGTGGTTTTGAGCCTTTGGACGAAAAAGACTATCGAGGAGGCCAGCGCCGACGGTGACGGCGATGAAAGCCGCCCGACCCTGGCACGCAGCCTGAACGCCTGGAACCTGACCGCGCTGGGCATCGGCGCCATCATCGGCGCCGGCATCTTCGTCCTGACGGGTTCGGCCGCCGCCCAGTACGCCGGCCCCGGCATCGTCCTTTCCTTTGTGCTGGCGGCCACCGCCTGCCTGTTCGCCGGCCTATGCTATGCCGAATTCTCGGCCATGGTGCCGGTGGCGGGCAGCGCCTACACCTACGCCTACGTCACCGTGGGCCAATTCCTGGCCTGGATCATCGGCTGGGACCTGGCGCTGGAATACCTGTTCGCCTCGGGCACCGTGGCCGTGGGCTGGTCGGGCTATTTCGTCAACCTGCTGAAACAGGTGGGCATCGTCATCCCCGCTGCCCTGACCTCCGCCCCGCTGACGGTGAAGGACGGCTTCCACTTCCAGACCACGGGCGCGGTGCTGAACCTGCCGGCCGTGCTGATGGTCGGCCTCATCACCCTGCTGCTCTACGTCGGCATCCGCAATTCCGCCCGCGTGAACGGCATCATCGTCCTGCTGAAGCTGCTGGTGGTGTTCCTGGTCATCGGTTTCGGCCTGTTCTACGTGGTGCCGGCCCATTGGTCGCCCCTGATCCCGGCCGAGGTGGTGGACGACAAGGGCTCCCACTACGGCTGGGGCGGCGTGCTGCGCGGCGCCGGCGTCATCTTCTTCGCCTACATCGGTTTCGACGCCGTCTCCACCACCGCGCAGGAGGCGGTGAAGCCCCAGCGCGACATGCCCATCGGCATCCTCGGCTCGCTGGTATTCTGCACCGTGCTGTACATCCTGATGTCGCTGGTGCTGACCGGCCTGGTTTCCTACACCGAGCTGAACGTGCCCCACCCGGTGGTGGTCGCCATCGAGGCGGTGCGGCAGCTGCACTGGCTGGCCTTGCCGGTGGACATCGGCGCCGTCGCCGGCCTGACCACCGTCATGCTGGTCATGATGCTGGGCCAGAGCCGCGTGCTGTACGCCATGTCGCGCGACAAGCTGCTGCCGCCGGTGCTGAGCAAGGTGCACCCCACCTACCGCACGCCCCACGTGGCCACGTTGGTCACCGGCGTCCTGGCCGCCCTGCTGGCCGGCCTGTTCCCCATCGACATCCTGGGTGAGCTGGTCTCCATCGGCACGCTGCTGGCCTTCGCCATCGTCTGCGGCTGCGTCCTGGTGCTGCGCATCACCCAGCCGGCCATGGAGCGTCCGTTCAAGACGCCGCTGTTCTGGCTGGTCTGCCCCCTGGGCGTGCTGGTCTGCGGCTATCTGATGTGGGGTCTGCCGGGCGATACCTGGCTGCGTCTGATCATCTGGATGGTCATCGGCTTCTTCGTCTACTTCGGCTACAGCCGCCGCCGCGCCGCCTAAGTTCGGCGACCGGTGTGACAAAAGGGGCCGGGCGACACGTTTGCCCGGCCCTTCTTGCGCCCGGCCCTTCTTATTTTCAGGCCGTCGTAGACCAAGATCGCGGCCACCCGGCGCCTGGGGTGCCTTACCTCCGGGCGAAGCTGCCCAGGGGGCCGCCGCTCGCGGCGGGCCAGCCGAAGCCCAGCACGGCCATCAGGTCGGCGGCGACGGCGTCGTTCACCAGGCCCTCGGCCAAGGCGGTCACCATGGCGGTGCGCACGGCCGCCATCATGCGGGGGCCGGCATCGGCCGGCGCGGGGTCATCCGGCGGGCGCTTCAGGGCCGCCAGCACAGCCGCGGCCCCCTCCTCCCCCACCAGGTCGGTCACGGTGGCGTAGCCCAGCCGGCGGGCCAGGGCCCAGGGGCCCTCCGCCAAGCCGGCGGCGCGGGCGGCGGCGTCAACGTCGGCGGCCCCCACGGTGGGGCCCAGATCCAGCGCGGCGCGGAAATAGGCGGCGGTCAGCCGGGCCAGGAAGCGGCCCTCGCCATCCTCCACCCGGAAGGGCGTGCGGCCCAGGCGCCGCGCGGCGTCCACGGCGATGGATAGGGCGGGCGCCGAGGTCGCGGGCCCCGCCACCACCTCCGCCACCCCGCCGTCGGCTGGCAAGTACAGGCCCACCAGCCGATCGGCCCAGGCCAGCCCCTGCGCCACCGCGCCAACGCGCAGGCGCGGCCCCGTCAGCACCAGCAGCACATCCTCGCCCAGCGCCGCCTCGGCCGTCGCCAGCAGGGCGTGCTTGGCCGCCACATCCTCGCGGCTGGCGTCGAACAGGATCTCGATCTTGCGCTCACCCAGCCTGGCGGGCGTCAGCTCGTCCAAGCCATCGGCATCGGCCACGGCATGCACGTCCAGGCCGGCGCGGCGGGCCGCCAGGGCCACGGCGTCGGCCGCCGGTCCCCGGCCCAGCACGGCCGCGCGCGACAACTCCGCCGCCGGCAGGGCCGGCCGCCAGGCGGCCTTGTCCGCCTCCCCCTTCGCCACCACCAGGGTACGGACCAGGGCCGCCACCTCCCCCCGGCGCAGCAGGCCGGCGGCCAGCGCCCGCTCCAGGGCCAAGCCCTCGTCCAGCGACAGGCCCAGGCCTTGGCTGACCGCCGTCTCGATGGCGGCGGTGGCGGAGGCCACGGCGATGGGGCGGCGCTTCTGCCCGACGATGAAAGGCGCCTCCACCGCGTTGCCCAGCCGGGCGCGCACCCACGCCTTGGCGGCGCTGCGCACGTGGCTGGCCGGCACCACCTCGTTCACCAGCTTCAGCTCCAGCGCCGCCGACGCCGTCACCATGTGGCCGCCCGACAGCAGGTCATGCGCGCCCACCCAGCCCAGCAGGCGGGGCAGGCGCTGGGTGCCGCCGGCCATGGGCATCAGGCCCAGGCGCTGGTCGGGAAAGCCGAATCGCGCGGCGGGGTGGTCGGTGGACACGCGGTAGCCGCAGGCCAGCGCCAGTTCCAGCCCCGGCCCCAGGGCGGAGCCGCTGAGCGCCGCCGCGATGGGCTTGGCCGTCCCCTCCAGCCGGCGCAGCGCGTCGCCGTAGGGAGCGATTGCGGCCAGCAGCGCGTCGTCGGACAGGCCAGGGGCCGCATCCGCCAAGGCGAGCAGGCCCAGCGGCTCCCGCCCCAGCAGGAAATGCCCCTTGGCCGAGGCGATGACCAGGCCCCGCACCTCCTCCCGGTCCTCCAGGATGGCAGCCAGCTCGTCCAGCGCCGCGATCAGGGCGTCGTCCAGCAGGTTGGCGCGCCCGGGCGCGTCCAGCGTGGCATAGGCGATGCCGTCGTCGTCGAGCGTCAGGTGCAGGGGGGACGGATGGTCGGTCATGTCCGCACTGTGCCGGGCGTCCGGTGCGGCGGCAAGTGTCCCCGATGCCGCAAAGCCACCCCGCGCGAAGGGAAAAGGGCGCCGGCGGTTGCCCGCCGGCGCCCCTCATGAACCCAACTGCCAGGTTGGTTCCAGTTATTTAGAACTCGCAGGTCACGCCCCACAGGAAGGTGCGGCCGCTGGAGGTGTTCACCTCGATGCGATGCGCGGTCAGGTCGGTGAACTGCACGATGTGCTCATCGGTCAGGTTCAGGCCTTCCAGCGTCACCTTTATGTGCGGGGTGACGTTGTAGTGGGCGGAGAAGTCGACGTTGTTGGTCGGCTCATAGGCCTCGCCCACGTTGCCGTTGCCGCCGATGCTGTCCAGGTACTGGCTGCGGTAGGCCTCCGAGATGCGCACGCCCCAGGTTTCAGTCTCGTAGTACAGCGTGGCGTTGGCCGAGAAGCGCGAGAGGTTCACCAGCGGCAGGTCGTAGGACTTGCCGTTGATGATGGCGGGGGAGCTGCCGTCGGCGAAGGTGCCGTTGGCGACCATGCCCAGGTGGTTGAAGGGAGCCGGCAGGAAGTCGAAGTCGCGCTGCACGGCCACTTCCACGCCCTTGATGCTGGCGCCGGAGACGTTCACCGGCTGGGAAACGTTGTAGGGCGTGGCGCCCGTCTGCCCCGGCAGCAGGAAGGACAGCGGATAGCCGGTGGCGGAATACGGCTCCGTCACCGTGGTGGCGCTGATGAAGGAGTTCAGCTTCTTGTAAAAGGCGCCGATGGATACGAAGCCGACCTTGCCGTCGTAGTACTCCAGCGAGCCTTCCACCGCGTCCGCCGTGAAGGGCTTCAGGTCGGGGTTGCCGATGGTCAGGCTGCCGCCGAAGGGGGCGGTGGTGATGGTGCCGGCGGCCTGCAGGTCGGACAGGGCCGGGCGGCTGATGTTGCGGTTGGCGCTAAGGCGCGCCACCAGGTCGGGCTCAACGAAATAGGCCAGGTTGGCCGCCGGCAGCACGCCGCTGTAGGTGTGCGGCACCGTCACCGGCTTCAGGACGCCGCCGGAGTTGATCGAACCGGCGGAGGTCAGGTCGGTGGAGTAGTAGCGCAGGCCGACATTGGCCTTCAGCCGTCGCTCCATGACGTCCGTGTCCAGGTCGTACTGGATATAGCCGCCCTTGGTGTCTTCCGTGACATGATAGTCCGAGCCCGGCGACAGGAACTTGGCGTTTTCGATGTCCCGCGTCTGACCGGTCAGCTTGTAGATGGCGTCCACGTCGCCGACGATGTAGGGCACCAGGGTGTCGTAGGGCACCGTATACTTGGTGCTGGCCGGGATCGCCCTGTCCGCCGGGACGTTGTAGAAGACCTTGTTGTTGTACTGCGCGCCTTCATCCTCGAAGCGCTTGTATTCGAAGCCGGTCTTGATGGTGGAGTTGTCGCTCAGCGCGTATTCGAAGTCCAGCTTGGCGTTCTTGTAGGAATTGATGATCTTGTTGGCCTGGGTGTCCAGGCGCATCAGGTTCCACAGCGACGGGTCGGTGGTGTTGAAGCTGTAGGTGTTGACCGGCATGGTGGTGCGATCGTCGAAACCGATGCCCTGGTTCTTCGCCTCCAGGAACACCTTGTCGAAGTAGGGCAGCTCGTAGTCGGAGCGGGAGTAGCCCACCATTCCCTTCACCAGCAGCCGGTCCGTGATTTGGTCGGACCCGTGCAGCACCGTCTGGTAGAAGTCGGTGCTGTCGCTTTCGGTGTTGTACTCGTTGCGCATGTCCACGCCGGTGTAGTTAGCGGCCACCAGGGTGTTGCCCTGGATGACGGCCGACTGCAGCACCTGGGTGCCCGACACGTTGCCGGTCAGGGCGTTGGTGCCGCCCGCCGCCATGGCGTAGTCCTTGCGGTCGTTGGTCAGGCGGCTGTACAGGGCGTCGAAGCCCAGCTTCAGGCCGTTCTCGGGCTCATACTGCAGGGCCAGCGTGCTGCCCAGGCGGGTGCGGTGATCGAACCAGGTGGAATAGGTGTCGGCCTGCGGGGCATAGATGGTGCCGGATTCCATCTTGGCGGCATCGGCGGCGCTGACGCCCGGGCCGATGTTGGCCGGGTTCACCTTGATCTGGCTCCAGCCCCAGTTGCGATAGCCGTACTCGTTGCTGTCGTTGGTGCTGTAGGCCACCGACACCAAGGCGCCGAAGTCGCCCCAGCGGTTGGACAGCAGGCCCACCATGCGGGGCGTCACGCTGTCGGTGTTGCTGTTGTTCTGGCCCTTGGCGGAAAACACGGCCTTGAAGCCGTCGTAGTCGAAGGGCTTGGCGGTGCTGAGCCCCACCGTGCCGCCGATGCCGCCCTCATCCTGTTCGGCGGCATAGGACTTCTCGACGGTCACGCGGTCGAACAGCTCGGAGGCGAACAGGCTGTAATCGAAGCTGCGGGTGCGGCTGACGGCACCGCGGTTGTCCATGCCCGAGGCCGTGTTGCCCAGCACCTCCATACCGTTCAGCTGGGTGCGGGTGAAGTCCGGGCCCAGGCCGCGCAGGGTGATCTGCCGGCCTTCGCCGGAATCGCGGTTGATGGTGACGCCGGGCACGCGCTGCAGCGATTCCGCCAGGTTCAGGTCGGGAAACGCGGCGATGTCTTCCGCGACGATCACCTCCTCCGATCCGACGGCCTCGCGCTTCAGGGCCTTGGCCTGCGCCAGGCTTTCCCGGAAACTGGTGACCACCACCTCTTCCAGCGGGTCGTCATTGACGCGCGCCTGCGGCTTGGGCGCGGCGGCCGGGGCCTTGGCCGGCGTTCCCACCTGCAGGACCACCACGGCACCGTCGTCGGACGACACCACCAGGGGCGTGCCCTGCAACAGGGTGGCCAGGGCCTTCTTGCGGTCCAGCTCGCCATGGATGGCCTGGGTGCTGATGCCGTCCAGCTGGCCCGCCGGCGCCACGATCTGGATGCCGGCCTGCTTGGCGAAGGCCGGGATGGCGCTGACCGCCGGCTGGGCCGGCAGGTCGAAGCTGCGCGTCTGGGCCACGGCGGGCGCGCTGAACGCGATGACGGCGGACGCCGCGCCGCACAGCAGCATCGGGCGCAAAGATTTGAACATTCTCACTGACTCCCCCAGCAATATCAGTGTCTGACTGCCATTCGCGGGGCGTTCATCGCCCTCACGCCCCTTAGATTATTTTGGGGAGCCAACCAAGCCATCCGTAATGAAACTTTTATATTTTGTTGTTCTCATTGTTTAATTTGGATGACGTGGGCATTTCGACTTCGCGTCATAACCGTTCATCTGGATGCCGGTCTTATTTATAAAGGGTGATGATGTCCCCTTCCCGCTTGCTTTTGATGCGCAGGCCCAGGGCGATGGCGCGGGCGAAGCCGGCGGGATCGGTGGCGGCAAACAGGCCGGAGATGCGCTCATGCGCCGGCGCCCCCTTCACCACGATCTTCTGGACGGAATAACGGGCGAATTCGGCCGCCGCCTCGGCCAGGGTGACGCCCTCGAAGGACAACAGGCCCTCGCGCCACATCAGGCTGCGTCCCAGGGCGCCCGGCGCCACGTCGCGCAGGGAGACCTGCACCTCCTCCACGCCGGCGGCGTTCAGGCCGATGCGCACCTCCGCCTCCTGGTTGGCGGTGACGTGGGTGCCGTTGGTGGCGCCGGCCGATGGCGTCCACAGCCGTTCCAGCGCCTGCCAGGCCGTGGCAGGCGGGGCGGGCGGCGGCAGTTCCACCGCCACCCGGCCACTGGTCACCTGCACGCGCATACTGCCCTTGTCATCCTCCAGCCGCACGGCATAGGCGGTGCCGACGGCCCGCGCCTGGGCCTTGGGGCCCTGGACGATGAAGGGGCGATCAGGGTTCTTGGCCACCTCGAAATAGGCCTCACCCTTCAGCAGGCGGATGGTGCGGCTGTCCTCGCGGTAGTCGACCTCCAGCACGCTGTCGGTGTTCAGAGTGATCCTGGACCCATCGGGCAGCGGGATGCGCCGCACCTCGCCCACCTCGGAGGCATAGCGGCGGCCGGCGGTCGGCGCCGGGCGGCGGACGAGAACGGCGGCACCCAGGACCGACGCGGCCGCGCCCATCAGTACGGCGCGGCGCGGCAGCGTGCCCCACTGGGCCACGGACGGCGCCGGCGGCCGGCGCAGCATGCGCATGGCCAATTCCATACGTGGGCTGATGAAATAGGCCTGGGCGCGGGCCAACGCGCCGACGCAGCGGATGTCGCTGTCCAGCCAGGCCGACAGGTCCGCTTCCTCGGCCGGGGTCAACTCACCGGCGTCCTGGCGGGCGACCCAGCGGGCCGCCGCCTCATCAATGGACTTTGCGCTTTGCCGCTGCGTGATCACGCTCTACCGACCTTGTCTTCTTCTTTTGATCCGCCACGCCGTCCTCATCGGCCTCTTCCCGGCCCAATTGGGCCAACAGCAGCTTGATGCCCCGCGCCACCTGCTTCTGGATGGTGTGCTGCGACAGGTTCATGCGCCGGGCGATCTCCTGCTGCGACAACCCCTCCACCCGGCGCATGACGAAAGCGGCGCGCGTCTTACGCGGCAGGGCCTCGATGGCGCGCCGCACATGCTCCAGTTCGGACCGGGCCAGCACCGTGTCCTCCGGCGACGGCTGATCCATCACCGCCTCCAGCGCGCCGATGTCGGACACGGCAGTGATGGGCACCACGCGGGCATGGCGCAGCTGCTGCAGGATGACGGAATGGGCGACCTGGAAGGTGTAGGTCTTGGGATCGAGGATGGCGTCCACCGAGGCCTTGGTGGCCAGGATGGCGTACGTTTCCTGCACGACGTCGTCGATATCGCAGTGCAGGCCCCCCTTGCGCTTCAGCCAGGCGCGCAGCGCCGGCTCATGCGGCACGACGTGCAGCGCCAGCCACTGCGCCCGCTCAATCGTGATCTGCTTGGTGGATTTCAATGTCGCCCCGCATCTAAGCACTGCTCCCTAGATGCGCGGACTTTGTGACAGACGCCATTTGTCATGAAAATTTAGGAATTGGCGTCTGGCGACATCGGCGCATAATCCAATCATATTGTTTCCATATCAGAACAACGGATGCCGTCATGGATTTGAACGCGGTCGCGATGTTCGTCGCCGTCATCAAAGCCCAAAGTTTTTCAAAGGCGGCCACGGAACTGGGCGTCACCAAGTCCACCATCTCCAAGAAGATCAGCGAGCTGGAGGCCTTCCTCGGCACCACCCTGATCCGGCGGACGACGCGCAGCCTGCAACTGACCCAGATGGGGGCGGAGTTCTACGAACAATGCGCCACCTCCCTCACCGCGCTGCGGGACGCGGCGGAAAACGCCCAGGCGGCGGGGACGGAACCGCGGGGGCATTTGCGCGTGACCTGCCCGGCGGACTTCGTGCCCGCCATCATGGGACCGGTCTTTGCCGGCTTCATGCAGGCCTACCCCAAGATCACGCTTGAGGTCATCCTGACGGACAAGCCGCTGGACCTCGTCATGGACAACATCGACGTGGCGATCCGGATTGGAAACCTGAGCGATTCCGCGCTCATGTCCCGCCGCATCGGGCGTGAGGTTTTCCAGTTGCTGGCCAGCCCGGCCTATTTCGACCACGCCCCGCCATTGCGCGAGCCGGGCGACCTGCGGGATCACGAATGCCTGATCTTCGCGCCCAAGCCCGAATTGCGGATCTGGCACCTGCAGGATGGTGAGCGCCGGCTGCGGATAGAACCGGGCATCAAGTTCATCTCGAACAACATCTCGATGATCAAGACTTTGGCCGTCCTGGGCGCCGGCATCACGCTGCTGCCCGTCTCAAGCTGCCAGGAGGAGATCGCCGCCGGGCGGCTGTCGGTCCTTCTCCCCGAACTGTCGATGGGCGCCACGCCCATCCACCTCGTCTACCAAAAGCAGCCCTTCAAGTCGCCCAAGATCCAGACCTTCGTCTCATACGTCGAAACGCACGTCCGGAGTCAATTTCCGTAAACATCAATAGTTTCTTATAAGAAACAATGTTTTCATGCTTTCGTTCATTATCAAACAATCCTCGCCGGGGTACGGTTTGCCCGGATCGAAACGGGCACCGACCCGTTACCCGTTGCCCCCGCGAAGGATAAAGGCGATGAAGCCCCCCTCGAAATTCGGCCTACTGATGCTGGCCCTCTTCTCCACGGCCGCCGCCCGTGGCACCTATGCCGCCCCGGCCCAAACGCAGGTGCTGGATACTGCGCCGGCGACGAATGAGCAGATCGCGGCCGCCCAGACGCTGATCGACAAGCATTTCGCGCTGTGGAACAGCAACGACATGTCGAAATACCGGCAGGCCTACGACGCGATCTACGCCAAGAATTTCCTGATGGCGGATTACAGCGGCGTGGCCCGGAGCTACGACGATGTCGTGGCGCTGATCCAAAAGGTGCAGGCGGCGCATCCCGGTTTCCATTTCACGCCCAAGCCCGTCGCCATCAACCATGGCCTGGGCCGCGTCACCTGGGGCTACGGCCCCGCCGACGACCCCACCCTCATCACCGGCGAAGACATCTTCACCATCGAAGACGGCAAGATCACCAGCCTTCGCGTCTTCCTGAACAAATAAGCCCCCAAGAGAGACATCATGAAATTCATCAACGCCTACCTGGTGGCCGGGCTGCTGGCCATCGGCGCCCCCGCCCATGCACAGGACGTGAAGGTCGCCGGCATCGACCATGTCGGCATCACCGTGCCGGACCTGCAGCAGGCGGAGGAGTTCTTCTCCAGCACCTTCGGCTGCGTGCCCGTCACCCACATCGGCCCCTTCCCGATGGCCACCTCCCTGTCGCCGGACCGCAAGCAGACCGTGGCCCCCCGCGCCACCAGCCTGTCGCTGGCCATGCTCCGCTGCGGCACCGGGTCCAACATCGAACTGTTCGCCTACAAGGACTCGACCGGTTCGACCATCATCCCCAATAACGAGGATCTGGGGCAGTCGCACATCGCCTTCTACACCGACGACGTCAAAGCCGGCGCCGCCAAGCTGAAGGCCAAGGGCCTGCAGATCATCGGGGAACCCATCACCATGCCCAGCGGCGACACCGCGGGGGAGACCTGGGTGCACTTCCTGTCGCCCTGGGGGTCGGAGATGGAACTGGTCGGCTATCCCAACGGCAAGGGATATGAAAAGACCGCCAAGGTTAAACTGTGGAGCGCCAAGCACCCGGCCGACTGACCCTGCAACAAAAAACGCCCCGACCGGTGTTCAAACCGATCGGGGCGCTTGTTCGGTAAAACGCTCACCTGCCCAGGGCCGACGCCTCGCGCGCCAGCTTGGTGATGCCGGCCCAATCCTTGGCCGCCACCAAGTCCGCCGGGGTCAGCCAAGAGCCGCCAACGCAGGCGACGTTGGGCTGGGCCAGATAGTCGGGTGCCGTCTTCACGGTGATGCCGCCCGTGGGGCAGAAGGTGATCCCCGGCAGGGGCGAGGCCAGCGACTTGATCAGCTTCAGGCCGCCCACGGCCTCGGCCGGGAACAGCTTCACATGGCGCAGGCCGCGGGCCTGCAGGGCCATGACCTCCGACGGGGTGGCGGTGCCGGGCAGGAAGGGCACACCCTGGGCCAACACCTCATCCAGCAGGGCGGGGTAGCAGCCTGGGCTGACGATGAACTGCGATCCGGCGTCGCGCACGCGGCCCACCTGGTCCGGCGTCACCACCGTGCCGGCACCGACCACGGCGTCCGGCACCTTGGCGGCGATGATCTCGATGGCGGCCAGGGCGGCCTCGGTCCGCAGGGTCACTTCCAGCACCCGCACGCCACCCTCGACCAGGGCCTCGGCCAGCGGCAGGGCGTCCTCGACCTTCTCGATGATCAGGACGGGAACGACGGGGCCCAGCGCCAGGATTTCGCCCACGCCGTACTTGCTCTGCGAACTCATGCGAAATCCTCTCCGAAGCTATGGGCGCCGTCCTCGGCGCCGGTCACATGGGCGCGCATGGCCCCGAACAGGTTGCGGCCCGTGCCCCAGGTGTTGGCGCTCAGGTCGGGCGTGGCGGCCGGGCGGGCGGCAAACTCGGCCGCGTCCACCAGGATGTCCAGCGTGCCGGCCTCACCATCCAGGCGCACCACGTCGCCGGTCTGGATGCGGGCCAGCGAACCGCCCTTCAGCGCCTCTGGCGTCAGGTGGATGGCGGCGGGCACCTTGCCCGACGCACCGGACATGCGCCCATCGGTGACCAGCGCCACCTTGAAGCCCTTGTCCTGCAGCACGCCCAGGGGCGGCGTCAGCTTATGCAGTTCCGGCATGCCGTTGGCGGCGGGGCCCTGGAAGCGGACCACGGCAATGAAGTCGCGCTCCAACTCACCGCGCTTGAAGGCGGCCAGCATCTCATCCTGGCTTTCGAAGACGATGGCCGGCGCCTCGACGACGCGGTGCTGCGGCTTCACGGCCGACACCTTGATGATGGCGCGGCCGGCGTTGCCGGTCAGCAGGCGGATGCCGCCCGACGGGTCGAAGGGGTCGCTGGCCGGACGCAGGATGCTGGTGTCGGCGCTGGTGGCCGTGCCGGGCCGCCAGGCGGCCTTGCCATCCTTCAGCCATGCCTCATGGCGGTAGGCGTCGAGGCCGCTGCCCTGTTCCGTGCCGTCCACCACCGTGGCGACGTCGCCGTGCAGCAGGCCGGCATCCAACAGGCTGCTGATCAGGAACTGCAGGCCGCCGGCGGCGTGGAAATGGTTCACGTCCGAGACGCCGTTGGGGTAGACGCGCGCCAGCAGGGGCACGGCCCCCGACAGGTCGCTGAAATCCTGCCAGTCGATATGAATGCCCGCGGCGCGCGCGATAGCTACCAGGTGCAGGGTATGGTTCGTCGACCCGCCCGTGGCCAGCAGGCCCACGATGGCGTTGACGATGCTGCGCTCATCCACCAGGCGACCGATGGGCGTGTAGTTGCCCGCCTGCTCCGTCAGCTGGGCCGCGCGCTGGGTGGCCGCCACGGTCAGGGCGTCGCGCAGCTCCGTGTTCGGATTGATGAAGGAGGATCCGGGCAGATGCAGGCCCATGATCTCCATCAGCATCTGGTTGGAGTTGGCGGTGCCGTAGAAGGTGCAGGTGCCGGGGGAGTGGTAGGACTTTGACTCCGCCTCCAGCAGGTCGTCACGGGTGGCCTTGCCCTCCGCGTACAGCTGGCGGATGCGCGCCTTCTCCGGATTCGACAGGCCCGACGGCATCGGGCCGCCCGGCACGAAGATGGCCGGCAGATGGCCGAAGGACAAAGCGCCGATCAGCAGGCCGGGGACGATCTTGTCGCAGATGCCCAGGTACAGCGCCGCGTCGAACATATCGTGCGACAGGGCGATGGCCGTGGCCTGGGCGATGACATCGCGGGAGAACAGCGACAGCTCCATGCCGTCGCGGCCCTGGGTCACACCATCGCACATGGCGGGGACGCCGCCGGCGAACTGGGCCACCACGCCCGCCTCATGCGCCGCCTTCTTGATGATGGCGGGGAAGCGCTCGAACGGCTGATGGGCCGACAGCATGTCGTTGTAGGCCGACACGATGGCGATGTTGGATTTGCGGTTGCCGGCCAGCGCCGCCTTGTCGTCGGCGGCACAGCCGGCGAAGCCGTGGGCCAGGTTGCCGCAGCCCAGCGCGCCGCGCCGGGGGCTCTGGCCCTTCTGCGCGTCCAGGCGCTGCAGGTAACGGGCGCGGCTGTCCGCGCTGCGCTGGATGACGCGGTCGGTAACCCGCCGCAGGGTGTCGTGTAGCGCCATGGGGTCCTCCCTGGCTGATGAGCCATGAACGTGGATACGCCGGCGGGACCGGCGATGCGGCGCCGGCCCCGGGGGCTGAAGTCGAATAAACGCCCGCGAACCCTTAGAGTTCGGGGTCGTGCCAACGGCGGCCGTCGCGGTCCAGCAGCAAGGCCGCGCTGATAGGGCCCCAGCCGCCGGCGGCGTAGGGGTCCGGGCGCATGTCCGTCTGCTCCCAGCCGGCCAGGATGGTGTCGATCCAGGACCAGGCGGCGTCCACCTCGTCACGGCGCATGAACAGCGACGGATTGCCCCGCACCACGTCCATCAGCAGCCGCTCATAGGCCTCGGGATACCGGTCCTTGAACGCCTCGGCATAGGAGAGGTTCAGCGGCACGGAGCGCAGGCGCAGGCCGCCCGGGCCCGGCACCTTGGTCATGATGTTCAGCTGCACGCCCTCGTCCGGCTGCAGGCGGATGACCAGGCGGTTGGCCATCAGCTCGCCCGAGCCTTTGGGGAAGACGCTGTGCGGCACGTCCTTGAACTGGACGACGATCTCGGAATAGCGGACTGGCAGGCGTTTCCCCGTGCGCAGGTAGAAGGGCACGCCGCTCCAGCGCCAGTTCTCGATCTCAGCCTTGATGGCGACCAGGGTCTCGGTGTTGCTGGACCGGGTCAACTCATCGGCGTAGCCGGGCACCGGCTGGCCGTTGATGGAACCGGCGCGGTACTGGCCGCGCACGGTCTTGACCTTCACGTCGGCCTGGGTTATGGGGCGCAGGGCCCGCAGCACCTTGATCTTCTCATTGCGGATCTGGTCGCCCGACAGGTGGGCCGGCGGCTCCATCGCCACCAGGCACAGCAACTGCAGGAAGTGGTTCTGCACCATGTCGCGCAGGGCGCCGGCCTTGTCGTAGTACTCGGCCCGGCCTTCCACGCCCACGCTTTCGGCGACGGTGATCTGGATGTGGTCGATCCAGCTGCTGTTCCACAGCGGCTCGAACAGGGCGTTGCCGAAGCGCAGGACCATCAGGTTCTGCACCGACTCCTTACCCAGGTAATGGTCGATGCGGTAGATGCGGTCTTCGGGGAAGACGGCGCCCACCTCCTCGTTCACCGCGTTGGCCGACTTGCCGTCATGGCCGATGGGCTTCTCCAGCACCACGCGGCAGGTATCGGTCACCAGGCCGGCGCTGGCCAAGTTGCGGCAGATGGCGCCGAACAGGCTGGGGGCCGTCGCCAAGTAGCAGACGCGGGCCTTGTCCTCATGCCCCTTCAGCAGGGTCTGCAGGGGTTCCCAGCCGGCCGACTTGGTCGCGTCCAGCGACACATAGCCCAGGCGGGCGGCGAACCGCTCCCACACCGCCGTCTCCAGGTCGGCGGCGGGGACGTGGCGCTGCAGCGCCGCCCACACCGTGGCCCGGAAATCCTCCACCGTCTGGTCGGTGCGGCTGACGGCGATGATGCGGCTTTCGTCCGTCATCTGCCGGTCGCGCTCCCGGTAGTAGAGGCCGGGCAGCAGCTTGCGCATGGCAAGATCGCCGGTACCGCCGAAAACGACGAAATCGAAGGGATTGACTTGCAGCACTTCAGCCATGATGGCGCCTTGGCTTGGTTTCCCAGGGATGGCAGGGCCATCCGCCCGTTATCGATTATGCGGTTATTTCACTACCACAATTCCCTGGAAGCGCCACCGGAAAATCACCTCCTATGTAATCCGGCGGGTGATTTTCCGGTAATTCCGTAACATGACAGCTATTCCGTAAGGCTTTCGGTCGGGATCGATCGAAAGCCCCCTCATGCGCCGGGCGCGGCCATCCGGCCGCTTGGCTTCCTCGCTTTCCAGTCTGCTGACGCGTCCCGGAAAGCTGCGGCGGCCCCGGTCGGGGCCTAGGCGGCATGAGGGAAACCTCACGCCGCAGCCCGTCACCTGCTCGTGGGGGCTCAGGCCTTCAGGCCGCCCATCAGCAGGTATTTCACCACCAGGTAATCCTCGATGCCGTACTTGGAGCCCTCTCGGCCCAGGCCGCTCTGCTTCACGCCGCCGAAGGGCGCCACCTCGGTGGAGATGATGCCTTCGTTGATGCCGACCATGCCGTATTCCAGCGCCTCCGCCACCCGCCAGATGCGGCCGATGTCACGGCTGTAGAAGTAGGCGGCCAAGCCGAACTCGGTGTCGTTGGCCATGCGGATGGCCTCGGCCTCGTCCTTGAAGCGGAACAGCGGCGCCACCGGGCCAAAGGTTTCCTCGCGCGCCAGGATCATGTCCGGCGTGGCGTCCAGCAGCAGGGTGGGCTCGAAGAAATTTCCGCCCAGGGCGTGCCGGCGGCCGCCCATGGCCACGCGGGCGCCCTTGGACACCGCGTCGGCGATGTGGCGCTCCGCCTTTTCCACCGCGGCGGCATTGATCAGGGGGCCGGTGGTCACGTCCTTGTCGGCGCCGTTGCCCACGCGCAGGCGGCCCACCGCCTCCGCCAGGCGGGCGGCGAACGCCTCGTAGACGCCATCCTGCACCAGGATGCGGTTGGCGCAGACGCAGGTCTGGCCGGCGTTGCGGTATTTGGAGGCCATGGCCCCCTCCACCGCCGCATCCAGATCGGCGTCGTCGAAGACGATGAAGGGCGCGTTGCCGCCCAGTTCCAGGCTCAGCTTCTTCAGCGTGTCGGCGCTCTGCTTCATCAGCAGCTTGCCCACCGGGGTCGAGCCGGTGAAGGACAGCTTGCGCACCAGCGGGTTGGACGTCATTTCCCCGCCGATGGGCTTGGGATGGCCGGTGATGACGCTCAGCACCCCCGGCGGCACGCCCGCCCGCTCCGCCAGAACGGCCAGGGCCAGGGCGCTGTAGGGCGTCACCTCCGACGGGCGCACCACGATGGGACAGCCGGCGGCCAGGGCCGGCCCCACCTTGCGGGTGATCATGGCGATGGGGAAGTTCCAGGGGGTGATGGCGGCGGCCACGCCGATGGGCTCCTTCACCACCACGATGCGCTTGTCACCGGCGAAGCTGGGGATGGTGTCGCCGTAGGCGCGCTTCCCCTCCTCCGCGAACCATTCGATGAAGCTGGCGCCATAGGCCACCTCGCCGCGCGATTCGGCCAGGGATTTGCCCTGCTCCGCCGTCATGATGCGGGCCAGGTCCTCCTGCGCCGCCATGATCATCTCGAACCAGCGGCGCATGACGGCGGCGCGGTCCTTGGCGGTGCGGGCGCGCCAGCCGGCCCAGGCGGCGTTGGCCGCTTTGATGGCCAACGCCGTCTCGGCGGCGCCCATGGCGGGAATGGTGCCGATGACCTCACCCGTCGCCGGGTTGTCCACGTCGATGGTGCCGCCGTCGTCGGCATCAATCCACGACCCGCCGACATAGGCCTGGTCGCGCAGCAGGTCGGGGTCCGCCAGCTCCAGCCGGCGGGCCGTCGCGGCCAGGGATGGATGGGCGGGACGGTGGGCGGGCATAGCCATGGGCGGTTTCTCCGATGTCGGGGCCGATTATGGAGTTGGTTAATAAATAGGACGCCCCGGCCGCCGATGAAAGCGACGCAAGGCACCCTCCCCAATCTCGCAACGGTCGGCCAACCCTACCGGTTCCCCAATGAGCATGACTGCCAGGACATGAGTCAAAATCATGACGGGCTGGATGTCTTCCGCGTCAAAATGAAAAGGTTGCGCCGCATGCCGCATGGCCTTAGACGGGAGATATTCTCTCTTCTGGTCGACGGCGGATGGAATGCGTTCTTGGATCGATGTCGCATCTCAATTGCCACTTCCGGATGCCGCGTTCCTATTGCTGATCCGCACAATCGACGTCGATAATTGGCTTCGAAAGCAAGTTGCCGCAGCGTCGACAAATAATTCCGTGCCTGACTTGAAATACAGCGATTCCCGCAGGGCCTTCACTGTGTTAAGGGCTATTCGTCAAGACGTCACCGACGATGAATTACACGCCGCCGTAGAGCGTGCGAAGAAATTCTGGATGGATTGCTGTAGTAATTACCGCGATTCTGCCGCAGGCCTCGTTTCGGATGCTCACCGAGCGGTCGATCTTGCCTTGCCAAATTATCCAGGATTTCTGAAAGAGACACGAAACTGGGCAATAGATCGACTTTGCTTTGAAAATAGGTAATCGCGCCCTCCCCCGGTTTCCATCCCTACGTCAGCCCTTCTTCTGCGCCGCCTTACGCGCCTTCTGAAATGCGGCGAAGGCGGCGGCCCAGCCTTCCTTCACCACCTCGCGGCCGCGGCCGATGGCCAGGGCGTCGGCGGGTGCTGGCTCGGTAATGATGCTGATGAGAGCGCCGTCACCCACCTGCACCGGGGCCACCAGGGTAGCGTTGGTGCCGACGAAGACGTTGCGGGCGGCCCACATGGGTGCGGTACTTAAAGGTGCCATCATAGTTGCAGGTGATGACGCCGTCGCCACCGACCCAGGCCCCGCCGATGTGGGCCTGGTCCTGCAGCAGGTCGGGTCCTTCAGCCCACGGGCCTGAGCCGTGTAGATGAGGGGCCCGTGGGGGGAGCGGACGGTATCCACCCCCAGCCTGTGTTCCCAGGCTGGGCTGAAGTCCGGATCCTGTGTCTTCCAAATCTTGGGGCTCAGGCCGCTTCGTGACCCGTGTCCGGCAGGTCCCCCGGCCGGCCCAAGGCACGGCGGACGCGAACCAGGGCCTGGTCCAGGGTGCGGCCGACATGAACCCGTGGCGGCTTCAGGCCTTGGGTCAGCAGCAGGCGCCGCGCCTCCGGATCGGCCAGGGCGATGGCCACGACCGCCCCCTGCTTGCGCGCCTTGGCAGCCAGCCCGTCGATGACGGTGACGGCCGTGGAGTCCAGCAGCGGTACCGCCGTCAGGTCCAGCACGTAAGCCCGCGGCCGGGCGGCGATGCGGTCGAACAGGGCGGACACGCCGGCCGCCGCCCCGAAAAAGAACGCACCGGACAGGCGGAACACCAGGATGTCGTCGTCGCGCGTCTGGGGTTGGTCCGGCAGCGGGCCGGCGTGATCGGCCACGTCGGGGGCCACCAGGGGGGCGTCCCCCTCAATCCGCAGGGTCCCGGCCATGCGGTGGATGAACAGCAGCGACCCGGTGGCGAAGCCCACGACGATGCCCAGCGTCAGGTCCCGCAGGATCGTCAGCAGGAAGGTGGACAACAGCACCGCGGCATCCCCCCAGGACGCCCTCAGCAACAGGCCGAAGGCATGCTTCTCCGCCATGTTCCAGGCGACGATCGCCAGCACCGCCGCCAGCGCCGGCAGGGGGATATAGCTGGCCAGCGGGGCGGCCACGGCCATGAACAGCGCCAGGAACACGGCGTGCGCCATGCCCGACACCGGCCCGCGCGCACCGGCCCGCACATTGGTGGCCGTGCGGGCGATGGTGCCAGTGACGCAAATGCCGCCGCAGAGCGCACTGGCGATGTTGGCGACACCCTGCGCCACCAGCTCGGCATTGGCGCGGTGGCGCCGGCCGGTCATGCCGTCGGCCACCACGGCGGACAGCAGGCTTTCGATGGCGCCCAGCAGCGCGAAGGACACCGCGTCCGGCAAAACCGCCAACACCAGGTCCGGCGACAGGGGCGGCAGATGGGGGGCCGGCAGGCTGCGCGGGATGCCGCCGAAGCGCGTGCCGATGGTCTCGACGGGCAGGTGGGCAACCGCCGCGGCCACACTGGCCGCCGCCACCGCGATCAGCAGGACGGGCCATTGCGGGCGCCAGCGCCGCAGCAGCACGATCAGGGCGATGGTCGCCACTGCCGTGCCCAGGGCGGCGGGGTTCAGCGTGGGCAGGGCCTGCCCCAAAGCCAGCAGCTTGGGCACGAGCGGCCCCGGCTCCTTGCCCGGCAGCGTCAGGCCCAGCAGGTCACGCGCCTGGCTGGCCGCAATGATGACGGCAATGCCGGCGGTGAAGCCCACTGTGACGGGATAGGGGATGTACTTGATGAAGGTCCCCAGGCGCAGGGCACCGATGGCCATCAGGATCAGGCCGGACAGGATCACGGCCAGCGCCATGCCCTCCACCCCCAGCCGCTCCACCGACGCGGCGACCAGCACGATGAAGGCCCCCGCCGGACCGCCGATCTGGAAGCGGCTGCCGCCCAGCAGCGAAACCAGGAAACCGCCGACGATGGCGGTGTACAGCCCCCGATCCGGTGTGACGCCCGAGGCGATGGCGATGGCCATGGACAGCGGCAAGGCCACGATGGCCACGGTCAGGCCAGCCACCAGGTCGGCCCGCAGGTCGCGCAGGCCGTACCCCTCACGCAGTACCGTGACCAGTTTGGGCTTATAAAGCTCCCGCCAGCCTGGCTCCGCCATCGTCCTGTGCATGACGCCCCCTGTCGTTAACGCGCCGCACCCATCCTTCGTCCCATACCATCATCGCCCAGCCGGGCCATCCCGGCCTAACCCTTTCCCGCTCAGCCCTTCTTCTGCGCCGCCTTGCGCGCCTTCTGAGATGCGGCGAAGGCGGCGGCCCAGCCTTCCTTCACCACTTGGCGGCCTCGGCCGATGGCCAGGGCGTCGGCGGGCACTGGCTCGGTGATGGTGCTGCCGCCGGCGATGAAGGCGCCGTCGCCCACCTTCACCGGGGCCACCAGGGTGGCGTTGGTGCCGACGAAGACGTTGCGGCCCACCTGGGTGCGGTACTTGAAGGTGCCGTCATAGTTGCAGGTGATGGCACCGGCGCCGATGTTGGTCCCCTCCCCTATGTCGGCGTCGCCGACATAGGCCAGGTGGTTGGCCTTGGCGCCCTGCCCGAGGGTGGAGGCCTTGACCTCGACGAAGTTACCGACGTGGGCGCCGGCGCCGATGTCGGACCCCGGGCGCAGGCGGGAATAAGGACCGATGATGGCGTCGCGCCGTACCACCACACCTTCCAGGTGGCAGAAGGGACGGATGGTCACGCCATCCTCCACCACCACGCCGGGCCCGAACACCACGTTCTGGCCCACGGTGACATCGCGGCCCAGCACCGTGTCGGCGGAGAACCACACCGTATCCGGATCGGCCAGGGTGGCGCCATTCAGCATGGCCTGGCGGCGCAGGCGGGCCTGCATCAGCTTTTCCAGCTTGGCCAGCTCGACACGGGAATTGACGCCCTCCACATCCGCCGGATCCCCCTCGGCCACGGCGCAGGCATGGCCCTGGGCGCGGGCCACGGCCACGGCGTCGGTCAGGTAGTATTCACCCTTGGCGTTGGCGCTGCCGATGGCGTCCAGGATGGCCCACAGGCGGCGGCCATCGAAGGCCATCAGCCCGGCGTTGCACAGGCCGATGGCCCGCTCCGCCGGCGTGGCGTCCAGGTATTCCACGATCTTGGTCAGGCCGCCGGCCTCGTCCTGCACCAACCGGCCGTAGGCGGCGGGATCGCTTGGACGCATGCCCAGCACCGCCACAGCCGGATCGCCGGCGCCGCGCCGCGCTTGGACCAGCAGGGACAGCGTCTCCGGTCGCACCAGGGGCGTGTCGCCGAACAGCACCAGCACGTCGCCATCGAAATCCCCCAGGCTCGCCCGCGCCGCTTTCACCGCGTCGGCCGTGCCCAGCTGCTGGGGCTGCAGCACGGTGGCGTGCGGCGCGACGGCCTTGGCCACGTCCTCCTGCCCGGGGCCCACCACCACGATGATCCGGTCGGGGTTCAGCGCCGACGCCGCCCGCAACACATGGGCCACCATGGGCTCATTGGCGATGGGGTGCAGGACCTTGGGCAGGTCGGACTTCATCCGGGTGCCCTTGCCCGCGGCCAGCACGATGCAAGCGAGGGCGGTCGACGTCTGAGCGGTCATGGCGATAACCTTATTCACGGCACTGTTTGGATTCACGGCACTGTTTGGGGCGCGACACGTCGTCAGATGGGATGAGCCCCAGCCCGACGCCATTGCCAGCGAGGCCCCCTTACTGCCACAACGATGGTGTCTCGCGAAACCGCCATCGCCCGGATGCCGCCCCATGAGCCTCATGCCCGCTGCCGTCCTGTTCGACTTCGACGGAACGCTGATCGACAGCGCGCCCGACATCCTGACCGGCATCAACCGTCTGCTGGATGAGGAGAACCTGCCCAACCTGGACCTGGCGCAGGTGCACCAGTTCATCGGCGACGGCGCCCCGATGCTGGTGACCCGCACCTTCGCCGCCGTCGGCCGGCCGCTGGATCCCGACTCGGTCCCCGCCATGACCGACCGCTACATGGCGATCTATGAGTCCCTGCCGGCCGATCCGTCCTGCGTCTTCCCCGGCGTGGCCGAGACGCTGGCGCGGTTGAGTGCCGACATCCCCCTGGCCCTGGTGACCAACAAGCCGGAGCGGGCGACCCACGCGGTGCTGGAGGCCATCGGCCTTGCCCCCTATTTCAAGGCCGTGGTCGGGGGCGACAGCCTGCCGACGCGCAAGCCGCACCCCGGCCCGCTGTTGCACGCCATGGCCCACCTGGCTGCCGCGCCCGGCAAAACCATCATGGTGGGTGACGGCGCCAACGACGTGACGGCCGGCCGCGCCGCCGGCTGCCAGGTCGTATGCGTTACCTATGGCTATCCGCGCATGCCCGTGGAACAACTGGGGGCGGATCGGTTGGTGGATCATTTCCGCGACCTGCCGTCCGCCCTGGCGGATTTGGCGGCGGGGTGACACCAGGCCGACGTCACCGGCTTATTGGGGAAAGTCGCATATGCGTGGTTTGGATTTGCGGGCCGATCGGGAGGAATACCTGGACGCCCTGCTAGTCACGGGCACGGCCTTCATCCTGGCGGTGGCGCAGTGGCGCCACATCGTCCACTTCTTCGATCAATACCTGCTGCAGAACCTGCAGGCTGAGGTGGGGGTGCTGCAAGGCTATCCGCACTGGCGCTTCTTCCAGTCGCGCGTACTGGCGCCCTTCCTGGAACATCTGATCGAGCTTACGGGCGTGAACCTGACCAGCGCCCACGCCGTGGTCGCCGTGTTCGGCCTGACCGGCGCCGGCCTGGCCCTGTTTTACGCCGCCCAGGCCGCGGCCGGCCAGGGAGCGGCCAGCCAAGGAGCGGACGGACGGCAGAAGGCCTGGACGGCCTTGCTGGCCATGCATGTCCTGTTCATGGCGCTGATGTCGAAGCCTTGGCTGTACATCTGGGACTTCGTGCTGCTGTTGACCACGGCGGTGTTTTACCTGTTGGTCCTGACCCGGGCGCCGTGGTGGGCCTTCCTGGCCCTGCTGGGCGTGGCCTGCTTCAACCACGAATCGGCCGTGTTCATCGGCGGCTACATGATGGCCAAGGCCGTCATCGACGCATGGGTGGAAAAGCGCCGGCCGGACTGGCGCTGGCTGGCGTCCGGCCTGCTGGGCAGCGTCGCCGCCTTCGCCATTATCGAATTCCTGCGCAAGATGCTGCTGAAGGAAGAAGTCGGCTATAAGATCTTCCGCGACATTCAGAAGTCATCCTCCACCACGTTCGACGCCTATTTCCATATCCAGGTGGGGGAGAATTTTGGCCAGTTCTACGACTGGATCACCGATCCCAGCCTGTCGCTGGATCTTCTGATCCCCATCTACCTGGCCACGGTGCTGGGCCTGACGGCGGTGATGGTGAAGCGGCACGGCGTCCGCGCCCTATCGCTTGCTGCCTTCGTCCTGGTGCAGGTGCTGGCCGTGCTGGCCTTGGGCCTGACCAATGAGACCCGCACCCTGTTGCACCTGATCCCCTTCGTGGCCCTGGCGGGCATCTGGCTGAAGAAGCCGACGGCGGAGGCGCCCGGCCCCTTCGCACCTTGACGCGGGGGCCCCCTGAAGCGGCCCTGGCGCGACCGGGCACCATCCTCAAGGTGCGATGGGCTTGGGCGGGGCAGCGCCCTGGACGTTGCCCTGAATGTTGATGGTGTAGGTCTGTTTCTGGGCCGTTCCCATGGGATAGAAAACCTGCACCTCCAGCACGTCCGCGCCGGTATAGCCGGGGGCGGGCTGGTACCACAGTTGTTGGGCGGGCATGGCCTTCTTGTTGCAGGCGGCGCGGGGATTGCCGGCGGGGAAGGTCGGATAGTCCGTCCCATCGCGCAAGCTGGCGGTGCCGTGGGCTGGCGCGGTGAGGATTTCCACCGTGATGCCAGAAATCGGGGCGCAATCCTCATGCAGGCCCTGATAGAAATTCAGCTCGCGCTCCTGTCCCACGGGAACGGTGCGGGTCAGCATGACCTTTTCCGGCGTGCCGACCGTACCAGCCGGCCGGGGCGCCGGGCCGCCGTTCATGGTGACGGGTACGACCTGCACATGCTGCACCGCGCAACCGGCCACGAGGGCCACGGCCGCCATCATCACCATCCAACGCCCAGCGGTCATCTCATCCTCAGGGTGGGAATCAGGACGCCGCCCTGCGCGGCACCTCCCGCATAGGTCGCATTATTCCAATGAATACATCCATGTGACAAACGGCCGCCCCGGGGCTTTTCCCGGGGCGGCCGTCCATCACATCATCCTTACCCAAGCGAGCCCGGCATCAGCCCAGGCGAGACAGCGCCTCGGCCAGCTTGGCACGGGTGCTGTCGGCCTCGGCCCGGCGCTCGCGCTGTTCCTCAATCACCTCGGGCGGGGCCTTGTCCACGAAGTTGGGGTTGCCCAGCTTGGCATCGACCTTGGCGATCTCACCCTCCAGCTTCTGGATTTCCTTGGCCAGGCGGGCCTTCTCCTTGGCCAGGTCGATGAAGTCCGCCAGGGGCAGAACCAGGGTCGCCTCATCCACCACCGCCTGCACGGCGCCAGTGGCCGGCGCCTCCTCCGTCAGGGTGATGTCGGACAGGCGGGCCAGCTTCAGGACCAGGTCGCGGTGGGTACCCAGGCGCGCAGCCGTCTCGGCCCCGGCGCCCTTCACCAGCAGCGGCAACTGGGCCGATGGCGGCACGTTCATTTCCGACCGGATGGTGCGGATGGTGGAGATGAAGCGCACCACCCAGTCCATCTCGGCCAGGGCGCCGGCGTCCTTGTAGGCGGCCGGGTACTGCGGCCAGGCGGCGGTGATCAGGTCGCCGCGCTGCTGGCCCTCGCCCAGCTTCTCCCACAGCTCTTCCGTCAGGAAGGGCATGATGGGGTGCAGCAGATGCAGGATCTGGTCCAGCACCCAGGCGGTGACGGCGCGGGTCTCGGCCTTCGCCGCCTCATCCTCGCCGTTCAGGATGGGCTTGGTGAATTCCAGGTACCAGTCGCAGAAGCTGCCCCAGGCGAAGTGGTACAGGGCGTTGGCGGCATCATTGAAGCGATAGCCCTCCAGCGCCTCGGTCACCTGCGCCGCGCAGTCGGCCACGGCGCCCACGATCCAGCGGTTGACCGTCTGGGTCAGGCCGGTAGGGGCGAAACCCGGGACGGGCGCCACCTGGTTCATCTGGGCGTAGCGGGCGGCGTTCCACAGCTTGGTCGCGAAGTTGCGGTAGCCCTCGACGCGCGAAGTCGCCAGCTTGATGTCACGGCCCTGGGCCGCCATGGCGGTCAGGGTGAAGCGCAGGGCGTCACAGCCGTACTGGTCTATCAGATCCAAGGGATCGATGACGTTGCCTTTGGACTTCGACATCTTCTGCCCCTTCTCATCCCGCACCAGGGCGTGGATGTAGATGGTGCGGAAGGGCACGTCGCCCATGAAGTGGATGCCCATCATCATCATGCGGGCGACCCAGAAGAAGATGATGTCGAAGCCGGTGACCAGCACATCGCCGGGGTAATAGCGCGCCAGCTCCGGCGTCTTCTCCGGCCAGCCCAGGGTGGAGAAGGGCCACAGGGCGGACGAGAACCAAGTATCCAGCACGTCGGCGTCGCGGGTCAGGGGCGTGGCGGCGCCGTAATGGGCATCCGCCTCGGCCTGGGCTTCGGCCTCCGTCTCGGCGACGAAGAACTTGCCGTCCGGCCCGAACCACGCCGGGATCTGGTGGCCCCACCACAGCTGGCGGCTGATGCACCACGGCTGGATGTTGCGCATCCACTCGTAATAGGTGTTTTCCCACTGCTTGGGCACGAACTGGGTCCTGCCCTGCTCCACCGCCTCCAGCGCGGGCTTGGCCAGGGTGACGGCGTCGCAATACCACTGGTCGGTCAGCCAGGGCTCGATGACCACGCCGCTGCGGTCACCGTGCGGCTGCATCAGGGTGTGCGGGTCGATCTTCTCCAGCAGGCCCAGGGCCTCGATCTCCTCCACCACCTTCTTGCGGGCGGCGAAGCGATCCAGCCCCTGATACTCGGCCGGCGCATGCTCGTTCAGCTTCGCGTCGCGGTCGAACAGGTTGATCATAGGCAGGTTGTGCCGCTTACCCACCTCGAAATCGTTGAAGTCATGGGCGGGGGTGATCTTCACCGCGCCGGTGCCGGTCTCCGGATCGGCATACTCGTCGGCGACGATGGGGATGCGGCGGCCGGTGATGGGCAGGATGACATGGCGGCCCACCAGATCCTTGTAGCGCTCATCGTCCGGATGCACGGCGACGCCGGTGTCGCCCAGCATGGTCTCGGGCCGCGTGGTGGCAACGGTGATAAAGGTGTCCGCCATGCCTTCCACCGGATACCGGAAGTACCACAGGCTGCCCTTCACCTCCTTCTGCTCGACCTCCAGGTCGGAGATGGCGGTGTGCAGCTTGGGGTCCCAGTTCACCAGGCGCTTGTCGCGATAGATCAGGCCCTGGCGGTACAGCTCGACAAACACCTTGCGGACGGCGGCGTTCAGCCCCTCATCCATGGTGAAGCGCTCACGCGACCAATCGGGCGAGGCGCCCAGGCGGCGCAGCTGGCGGGTGATGGTGCCGCCGGACTCGGCCTTCCACTCCCAGACCTTCTGCAGGAAGGCCTCACGGCCCATCTCGGCCCGCGTCTTGCCTTCCTTGGCCAGGTTGCGCTCCACCACCATCTGGGTGGCGATGCCGGCGTGGTCCGTGCCCGGCTGCCACAGGGCGTCGCGCCCGCTCATGCGGTGATAGCGGATCAGCAGGTCCTGCAGCGTGAAAGTCAGTGCGTGGCCCATGTGCAGGCTGCCCGTCACGTTGGGCGGCGGCATCATGATGGTGTAGGGCTGGGCGTTGCTGTCCACATGGGCGGCGAAGGCGCCGGAGCGCTCCCAGCGCTCATAGCGGCTGCGTTCGACATCGGCGGGGGAGAAGGTCTTGTCCAGCATGGCGGGCACCTGAATCACGGGCTCAAAACAAAAGAAAAGGGCGGCGCGGGGTAGAGCGCCGCCCCCTATGAAATTACCTGGGGCTTGGCAAGGTTTATCGAAGCGGCGCGCCTCAGTCGAGTCCGCGCCGTACCACCTTTTCAATCTCGCGCTTGACCAGGCGCTCGACCAGGGAGGGCAGGTTCTCATCCAGCCATTCGCGCAGGATGGGGCGGACCAGGACGTGCACGATCTCCTCCAGCGTAACGTCGGAGCGGCCGATGGGCCCCTCCCCCGTCAGGCTGGGGCCGCCGCGACGGAAGCCCGACAGACTGGAGAAGGCGCGGCTGGCGGCTTCTTCCGTGAACTGCGACATCAGCCGGTCGTCGTCCATGGGCGGCGGCGGGCGGCGCGGCGGCGGGGGCGGCGGCTCATACGCGAAGGGGTCCGGCAGGGGCTCGGGCTCCGGCTCGGGCTCGTCCGGGATGATGTCCGTCAACTCCAGCACGTCGTCCTCCGGCGGCGGAGGCGGAGGAGGGGGAGGGGGAGGAGGAGGCGGCGGCGGAGGCGGCATGGGCACCGCCTCGAAAATGTCGTCCTCCGGCGGGGGCGGAGGGGGAGGAGGAGGAGGAGGCGCCTCCGGCTCGGGCGGCGGCGCGTCGGTGTCTTCAGAAATGATCCGCCGGATGGAGGCGAGGATTTCCTCCATCGAAGGTTCTTGTTGTGACTTGTCAGCCATTGTTTGCCTAACCTGACCTGTAACGGCGTGGACCTGTAAGCGCGCCGGCCCCGCACCGACGTATGGGTACCGACATTCGGGGCAGCCTAGGGCAAGAACAGTAAAAATGCCATTGGGTTAATCACGGGCGCGCCGGTCGCCAATGCTGGCCCGCGTCATCCCACCCTGCCCTATTCGCCCCCGCTATTGCTTCTCCTCAAGAATAGGGTGCGCCGCCGCCTGTCCACAAAAGAAAAAGGCGGCCCCAAGCCATGGAGCCGCCCCGTCCGGCGCGTGCGATCAGGCTCGATCGCCGCTTACTTTTCGATGGAAGGGCCCCAGAGCTTGTCCTTGACCTCTTCATAGTGGGCCTTGGCGTCGTACAGCGGGACGTTCAGGCCCAGCTTGGCGGCAGTCAGGTCGCCCACGGCCGACAGCACCTCGTAGGACGCCACCTGCTCGTCATGTTGGGCGCGAACCAATTGGACCTTGGCGTTCACCAATTCCTGCTCGGCGTTCAGCACGTCGAGGATGGTGCGGGAACCCACCGACTGTTCCTGACGCACGCCTTCCAGCGCGATCTCGTTGGAGGCGACGGCGCTCTTGTAGGCCTCGATGGCGGCGCGGGCCGTCACCAGGGCCTGCCAGGCCTTCACCGCCGTCTCGTCGGCCGAACGCACGGCCTCCATCACTTGGGTGCGGCGCTGCTGTTCCGTCTGCTTGGCGCCGCGCACCTTGGCCGAGGTGCCGCCGCCCTCATACAGCGGAATGGTGACGCGGGCGGAAATGACGGCCGTGTCGTACTGCACGCCCGGAAGCGACTGGTCCCAGTTGCGGTAGTATTGGGCGCTGGCCGACAGCTGCGGCAGCATCTGACCAAAGGCGCCGTCAACCGCGTCCTGCGACGCCTTGTGATTGTAGCGCGCGGCAACGACCACCGGGGCCGATACCTCGGCCGCGGCCATGGTCTCTTCCTGGTTCACCGGCAGGTGCACCAGGCGGGTCGGCTGCTTCAGCGTGCCGGGCACCTGGCCCATCAGCTTGGCATAGGTGGCGCGGCTGGCGGCCAGGGCGCCCTGGGCCGAGATGCGGTCGGCGGTGGCGCCGGCCAAGCGCGACTCGGACTGGCTGACGTCGGTGCGGGTCAGCTCACCCACGCGGAAGCGATCGCGCGACGCCTCCAGCTGCCGGGTCAGCACCTGTTCGTTGTTGATGTTCAGGTCCAGAACAGCCTGGTCGCGCACCACGTCCAGATAGGCGGTGGCGGCGGCCAGCAGCACCTGCTGTTCGGTGTCCAGCAGGCTGGCCCGGCCGGCCTCCACCTGATTCTCAGCCTGGCTGATGCCGGCCTGGATGCTGCCGCCGGCGTAGATCGCCTGGTTGATGGTGACGCCGGTCTGCGCCGGATTCATGTGCGTGATGGCGTTGCCCTGGCTCAGCCGCTCCTTGCCCAGGTTGCCGTCGGCCGTGACGGTGGGCAGCATGCTGGCGCGGGCCTGGGGCACGCCTTCATCCGTGGCGCGCTGGCCGGCGCGGCCGGCTTCCAGCGTTGGATTGTTCTGGTAGGCCTGGCTCAAGGCGTCTTCCAGCGACTGCCCGTGGGCCACGGACGCCACGGTAAAGGCCAGCGCCGTCAGCGGCAGGGTGGCGGCCAGCCGGCGCGCCCGCTTCACCCAATGTCCGGTTCCCATGCCCTCTGCCCCACATCCAGCGGTGTTCACTTGCATCGCCATTTTCCCCAAACACCTTAAATAAATATTATAGGCGGGGCGCGACCGACGCACGCGACCGTAGCGGAACCGCACCCCGAATCCCCATCGGCGCCAACGCGCCCCTTAAAAAACACTCTGTAACATGATCGGTGGAACCGCAAAGGTCCACTTAAGGCCATGTTTCGGGGGACCGTCTCTCCCCCAATCCGCCCCTTCCCGGCCCAGGTCGGCCGTGAAAGGGGGAAACGAAACCCCACGGCGGACAGCGAGCATCCGGCCGTGAGGCTTCGGATCAGAACACGAATTCGGCACGACGCTCGAAGCCCGGCAGGGGCCGGACGGCGGCGTCGAACAGGATGCGGTGCGACACCACGCCACCCACCTTGCGGTAATAGCGCGCCTCGCCCAGGCCGGCGGCGTTGATGACCACCGCCACCAGGCGCCCGCCCTCGGGCAGCTGGTCCAGCAGGCTGGCCGGCACCTCGGGCACCGAGCCGTCGATCAGGATGGCACCGTAGGGCGCCTTGGCGGGGTGACCGGCGGCCAGGTCACCCTGCACCACGGTGACACCCGCGACACCGGCCAGGGCCTTGCGCGCGGCCTCGACCAGGGCGGGGTCGCTTTCCAGCGCCACCACCGAACCGGCCATCTCGGCCATGATGGCGGCGGCGTAGCCGGTGGCCACACCCACGGCCAGCACCTTGTCGGCGCGGGTCAGGGACAGTTCCTGCACCAGGCGGGCCAGGACCATCGGCTCCATCAGGTAGCGGCCGGGGGCCACGGGCACATCCTCGTCGACATAGGCGACGCCGGCCAGCGCCTCGGGCACGAACCGCTCACGCGGGATGGCCAGGAAAGCCTCAACCACGAAGGGGTCGGTGACCTTGTTGGGGCGAATCTGCCCCTCGATCATGTTGACGCGGGCGGCGGTGTAGTCGGCGGCCATGGGATATACCGATCTGATGGAAACGAGGCGGAGGAAGATGCGCGCCACAGGGCCGTTCGGCCCGCACACGCTTGAAAAACCAGGATCGGTATATATCTCCCCCGCCGCCCGAAGACAATTGATGCCTGCACCGGGCGTCCATCCGCCGCCCCCCGCCAAGCCCTCGGCCCGGCCGTGGCCCCGTGCCGTCACCGAAACGTCAGAAAGCGACGCCAGCATGCTTGACCGCCCCGACGGGCGACGCTATAGAGGCGCCCTGCCCTGACCGCAGGCGCCGCTGGACGGCCCCTCCGGTCGGTTCTCGTGGATGGCGCGGTGGCAGAATGGTGATGCAACGGACTGCAAATCCGTGAATCCGGGTTCGATTCCCGGCCGTGCCTCCAACTCCCTTTTTATATATTTGTGTTAAGCGGCCCAAAGGTTGCGCAAAACGGCGCATAATCCTGCGCGATTCGGCGCATAGCCGGCCAGTCCAAGGCGCGCAGCGTCCAGAACGAAGCCGGCGGCACGGGCAAGACCGCACTATCTCGTCCGGGGGATGAAGCCGGGCACCCCGGTTTCGACCACTGTATTGAACCGGATGTTCGTCCCGATATCGTAGCGGATCTCCTGCATGGCCGCTTCCGGCAGTGCCGTGATCTCGAAGTTTTCCCGTATATGGTCGGGATTGATCGATGTCGTCAGAAACGCGGTGCCCCGCTGCACGGCCCAGGCCAGCGCCACCTGCGCGGGCATCCGGCCAAGACGGGCCGCGATGGCGACCAGCACCCTGTCGTCCAGCACACGGGGTTCCATGGCGTGCCCCAAAGGCGCGAATGCCTGCATGAGGATGCCGTGCTGCCGGCAGAAATCCAGCAATTCCCACTCCTGCAGATAGGGATGGGATTCCACCTGCACCATGGCGGGCTTGATCCGGGCGATGGCGACGATGTCCTTCAGCGCCTCCAGCGTAATGTCCGACAGGCCGATCGAACGGCACCGTCCCTCCTCCACCAGGCTTTCCATCGCCCACCAGGTGTCCGCCAGCGTGACATCGGGATCATAGATCACCTGCCCCTGCGCATCCCGCGGATCCTGCTCCTCACCTGGGCGAAAGGCGAAGGGCGTGTGGATGATGTAGCAGTCGATGTAATCGACCCCCAGCCGCCGGCAGCTCGCCTCGAAAGCGGGGCGGACGCGCTCCGGGCGATGGTTCGTGTTCCATAATTTGGTGGTCAGGAAGACATCTTCACGCTGAACCCCGCCCGTCCGAAACGCCTCCTGCAGCGCCTCGCCCACCGCCGCCTCGTTGCGGTAGCGTTCCGCGCAATCGAAATGCCGGAACCCCGCCTCCAAGGCGGCCTTGACCGCCCGTTTCGTGGCCGCGGCGTCGGGGATCAGGGTACCGAAGCCCATGACCGGGATCTGTCCCGCCCCATGGTTGGACGGGAAGGTCGTACGGAAAAACGTCTCATTGGTGGTCATGATCATGGTTCCTTGCTTGCGCTGGCCACACGCCCGTAAGAGCCGGAGGCATTGCCGCCGAGCGCGATGAAGAATTGCACCGTGTCCAGATACCGGGCCGTCTTCGCCCGGATCTGGCCCAACAGAGCGCGTTGATAGGCCCGTTCGGCATCGAGCACCTGCAGGACACCTGTCTCACCCGCCCGGTAGCCGTCCCGGTTCAAGCGCAAGCTGGTCGCCGCGGCGGCCAGCGCCCGCTCCTGGGCCCAATACTCGTCGCCGTCGTGGTCGAGCGCCTGAAGCACATCAGCGACCTGTCCCAATGACCGGACCACGGTCCGCTGATAAGTCGCACGCGCCGCGATGTAGCCGTCAACCGCGGCCCGGCGGTTCGCTTCCAAGGCACCGCCGTGGAAAAGGGGGCCGGCCAGGCCGGCGGCGACACCCCAAAGCGAATTGCCGGCCTGGAACACCGATGTGGGATCGGCACCGGCCTGGGTCAGCGAGCCAGACAAGGTCAGGTGGGGGTAAAGGTCGGCCGTGGCCACGCCCACGGCCGCGCTGGCGGCCCGCAGGGCGGCCTCGGCCTCAAGCAGGTCGGGGCGGTCGTGCGCCATTTCCGACGGCAGGCTGAGCGGCAGATCCAGCGGCAAGGTGAAATCATCCAGGTCGAAGTCCGGCACCATCCCCTCCGCCGGCCCCTGCCCCGCCAGGACAGCCAGCGCGTGGCGCGCCGCGTCCCCTTGCTGAGCCAGCGGCGGCAACAGGGTCTGGTCCTGCGCCAGCTGCGTTTCAGCCAGTGCGACGTCGGGCTGGGCGACACCGCCCTGCATGTGCGCCCCGCGCAGAAGGGCCAGCGTGCGCTCGTCGTCGGCCAGCAAGGTCCGCACCGCCGCGATCTGGGCCTGTGCGGATGCCAGCAGAAAGGCTTGGCTCGCGACATCGCCGGTCAAGGTTAGATAGGCCGCGTCGAAACGATGTTTCTGCGCGTCGGCCAAGGCACCCTGTTGCTCGATAAGCCGCTTCGTCCCGCCGAAAATATCGAGGTCGAAGCTGACCCGCGGGCCGACGGCATAGAAGGTGGAGGTCGCAGGCGTCGGCGCGTCCGACCGGCCCCGGCCGATCTGGGCCCCCCAATCCACTTGCGGATAGAGATCGCCCCCAGCCGCCCGGACGGCCTCCGACGCCTGTGCTATCCGCGCGTCAGCGATCTTGAGATCGAAATTCGCGTCGATCGCCCCGCGCATGGTGAGGTTGAGCCGCGGCGAGTGGAACACCGTCCACCAGTCCCCGTCCAACGCTTCGCCAAGCTTGATGCGCTGGTCGCCCGGCCGATCACCGCCAGAGGCGAGCCGGCTTTCCGCCTCGCGATCATAATGCGTCGATACCGGCGGCGCCGGCGGCGTGTAATCGGGACCGACGGTACAGGCCGGCAGGAGGACCAGAGACAAGGCCGCCGCCACAGCCGTCCGGGGAAGCCGCCCGTCGGGCAGGGATGCAAGGGACGCCATTTCACAGACCTCCTGGATTAGCGGTTGGCGGAGCGCGGCGTGCGGAGAAGCGCGACGAGCGGGCTTACGGCCAGCACCGCAAGCATCAGGATCTTGAATTGGCCGACAATGGCGACCGTGGCCGCCTGGCCAGTGACCAATTCATTGAACCGGGCCAGCGTCGGTCCGGCGGCCCGCGCCAGACCATGGGCCGCGGCGCGATAAGGCGTCAGATCCTTGGCCAGCGCCAGGTGCATGGCCTGGGTGTTGCCGTAGAAGAAGATCTGGACCACCGCGATGCCGATGGTGCTGCCGTACAGGCGCGACAGGTTGAAAAGCGCGGCACCGTCCGGGTGGAACGTCCGATCGAGCGTGCTGAACGCCGCCCGCCCCAGTGCCGGCAGCACGATGCCAAGGCCCAGACCTTGCAGCAGGCCGGCAATGGCAACCGGCCGCCAATCCATCGCCGGCGAATAGCCCAGCATGCGCCAGTTGGCGTACACCACCAACGCCAGGCCAATCAGGATAAGGACGCGATTATCCACACGCGGCGGCATCCGGCCGGCCAGCATCAGCGCCCCCACCAACGCGACGCCGCGCGGGATGGCCATATAGCCGGTGGTATCGACCGGATACCCGAAGAGTTCCTCCAGCATCGGCGACGTCAAGGCTAGGGTCGGCAGCAGGACGAACCCAGCGGCGAAAACCATGATGACCGACAGGACGAAATTACGATCCTTGAACAGCGCCTTGTCCAGAAAGTGGGCCTGCGCCGTCAGGACATGGACGATGAAAAGATAGAAACCGAGCGCCGCGGCGATGGCCTCCGCCCAAATCTCCGGCGCGGCGAACCACTCCAGCCGCTCACCCCGGTCGAGAAGCATCTGCAGACCGACGATGCCCAGGGAAAAGGCCGCCCAACCGAAGAAATCAAAGTGCGGGTTCCGCTCGGCCTTCTTCTCCGGCAGCCAGAGCGCCATCGCCAGGAACACGAACCCCGCCAGCGGCAAGCTGATATAAAAGATGGAGTGCCAGCCGTGATAATCGCTGAGCCATCCGCCGAGAGGCGGGCCGCTGCTGATGCCGAGCAGCGTGCATGCCGTGTGCGCCACCCCGGCCTGGGCGTGCCGCGCCGGTGGCTGCACATCAAGCAGGAGTGCCAGCGCTAGGGGACCGAGCGGGCCACTCGCCGCCCCCTGGATGATGCGGGCCAGGACGAACTGGGTGGAGGTCTGTGCCAAGACATCGAACACGAGGCCGGCGGCAAAGACAGCGATTGACCACTGGAAGAGTGCCTTCTGCCCCAAGCGGCCGGCGAGCCAGCGTGTCATGGGCAGAACAACGATGCCGGCCGTGACATAGGCGGTGAATATCCAGCCGATCTGATCATCCGCCATCGACAGCGTGCCCTGCATGTGCGGCAGGGCGGCATTGGGGATAGATATGTTGACGCCCTGCATGAAGGTCGCCGCGAAGGCCGCGATGGTGAGCACCCGGCGGCCTTCGGAAGGGGCTCCAGCGGTCATTTGGCGCCCCCCGCCCCGGACGCGGGCTCAAAAGGTGCGAACCAGTTACGCCGGTGCGCGGTATCGACCCGGGCCGTGACGCTGATGCCGGAGAACAGCGGCCCGTTTGGCGTCGGGCCATCGAGTTCCAGGCGCACCGGCAGGCGCTGCACCACCTTAACCCAATTGCCGGTCGCGTTCTCAGGCGGCAGGACGGCGAAGTCCGACCCCGTGCCCGGGCTCATGCTGACGACATGGGCGCGGAAGCGGCTGTTGGGAAAGGCATCGATGCGGATGGTCGCGGACTGGCCAGGTTTCATATGGGTCAGGTCGGTTTCCCGGAAATTGGCTTCCACCCAGACATGCTGGCTGGACAACAGGGTGAACACGGGCGCGCCGGGGGTGACGAAGTCACCGACCTGCAGCTCATCGACCCGAGTCACGATGCCGTCGTCGGGCGCGGTCACGGCCGTGTAGGAGAGGTCGAGCCGGGCCCGGTCGAGTTCGGCCCTGGCCGCACGCACAGACGGGTGGCGGTCGATTGCGACATCCGGATCCCCGTCCAGGGCGACCACGGTGCTCGCCATTTGTTGCTCCAGGGATGAGATGCGCCGGCGTGCGACCTTGAGGTCCGTCTCCGCCCGCTCATAAACGGCGCGCGAGGCGAAATCCGACGCGACGAGCGCCTTCTTACGGGCATAGTCGCGATCATAGAATTCGGCGGAGTCCCTGGCAGACTGCAGCTCCGCCAACTGTTGGCGGTAGGTCGCCTTCAACGCGCCGATCTGAAGGCGCGCCGTGTCGAGCCGCGCCTCCGCTTGGTCGACCACCAAGCGGTAAGGCTGGGGATCGATCTGGAACAGCAGTTGCCCTTTGCTGACGCGCTGATTGTCCCTGACGGCTACGTCGACAGCCTGGCCACCAACACGGGCGTTGACCGATTCCTTGGCCATGCGGACGAAGGCGTCGTCAGTCGAAACATAGGGTTCGTCGGCGATGTACAGCCGGGCGCCCGCCGCGGCCAGCACCAGAGGGAACGCCACAAACAGGGGCAGGCGCAGTCGTTCCCTGAGGCTCTTCCCCGGCTTCGCCGCCGCCGTCCCCGGCGGGTGAACATCAAGCGGCCTTTCGATTTGCGCGTCCATCACGGGACCTCCCGTTCGAGGATGGTTGATCCGGCGGCCGCGCCCCCTGCCGCGGGGACGCGGGCCGGAACCAGGTCAATTGGGGGCCAGGCGGGCCTGGATCAGCGCGCCTTCGAGGTTGGCGGCACAGCGGGCATAGCCCGCGCTGCCGGGCAGCAGGCCGACCTCGGTGCAGGCGGAGCTGCCGCCGGGCGCACTGTGCCGCTCTGCAGGCAAGGCCACGGCCAATGCCTGTTCCAGCGTGGTGACGCAGGCAGCATAGTCCACGTCGTTGATCGTCAGGCCCAGGGTCTGGTGGCAGGTGTGCCGGACGGCGGCGGCGTCCCCGGCCGCGATCGGCGCGGTGGCCGCCGCGGCGAAGGCAGCCGGAGCGCCCAGAACCGCTGCCCCCGCCAGCACGGCGGCAGTGATGTATTTGATCGAATTAGACAAAGTCCGGGTATTCATGGCCTTTACTCCATGGTCGAGTGGGTCGGATTTTCAGTGGGGTGATCTTCAGCGTCGCCCATGACGGCGACGGGCAGTCGCCTCAGCCGGGGGGACTGGAGCCGGAATGCCGAGGCGCCGAATGGCGCGTCGGCGGCCCTTCACGTTGCGCGTTCATCATGGAACCTCTTTCAGGAAGGCGGCACTGCGCTGCCCTTGTTTTTGTACTGCTCAGTATATATATCCATCCCAAGACCCGCGCCAAAGGATTTTATGCGATATGGTACAAAAAAAAGATGGCGACGAAGCGAAGCGTCGCGGCCGCCCCCGCGCCTATGACCCGGAGGAGGCCCTTCGGCGAGCGATGGACGCATTCTGGAAAAGCGGCTACTCCGGCACCTCGCTCGATGACCTTTCCGCCGCGACAGGCATGAACCGGCCCAGCCTCTATGCCGCGTTCGGCGACAAGCGCTCGCTCTATCTCAAGGCGTTGGCTTATTATTGGCAGGTCGCCTTGGGCACCATGCGCGCCGATCTTGCCCAGGACAGGCCCTTGGCGGATTCGCTGATGCGGGCCTATGAGGGGGCCCTATCGATCTATTTTTCGGGAGACGATCGCCCACGCGGCTGTTTCGTGGTGGGCACCGCGGTCACGGAAGCGATGGAGGACGCCGAAATCAGAGAAAGCCTGATGACGGGCTTCCTGGAATTCGACGCGGACTTCGAGGCGCGGTTCCGGATGGCGCGGGACAATCGCGAGCTGCGGGAGGACGCGGACCCGGCCACGCTGGCGACGCTCGCGACCGCGGTGATGCACACCATCGCCATCCGGGCCCGGTCCGGCACCCCTCGCGCCGACCTTGCGGAATTCGCACGCAAGGCAGTCAGTGCCATTTGCGGATGACGGTAACATCGACATTGCCGGACATCCTGGCGCCCGACCTGGACGTCGTCTTCTGTGGCATCAACCCTGGCCTGGCCGCCGCGGCGGCCGGCCACCATTTCCTCGGCCGGGGGAACCGTTTCTGGCGTGTCATCCACCTCGCCGGCTTCACACCGGTGGAAATCCGGCCCGAGAACGACCGGTCGATCTTGCAGTACCGGTGCGGATTGACGGCCGTCGTTGATCGCCCAACGGCCCAGGGGGCGCAGGTGGCGGTGCAGGAGTTCGTCGCCGCGACCGCACGCTTCGAACGAAAGATCACGCATTATGCGCCACGCTTTGTCGCCTTCCTGGGAAAGGCCGCCTATGCCGCCCTGTCCGGCCAGGCCGCCCCCGCGTGGGGCCCTCAGAAGCAACTTTTTGGCGGGGCGACCGTGTGGGTTTTACCGAATCCCAGTGGGCGGAACCGGGCCTTTACCGTCGAACAGTTGGTAAGCG
This sequence comes from Nitrospirillum amazonense, assembly GCF_029594735.1. Lineage (NCBI taxonomy): Bacteria > Pseudomonadati > Pseudomonadota > Alphaproteobacteria > Rhodospirillales > Azospirillaceae > Nitrospirillum > Nitrospirillum amazonense. Next base: position 827,277 of record NZ_JARPAF010000004.1, on the reverse strand, counting down.
CCTACCGCCGTCTCCATCGGGCGGTGGCCGAAGACCGGCAAAGCGGCATGCCTCTTGCCACCCGGCCATAGGCGCGCCGTCCGTCGTGATTCGGCCGCGCCGCCCCTGGCCTCATGCCCCACCCCCGGTATCCGCGATGGAACCAGCGGGCAGGGATGACGGTTGCCACCGCCGAGACCACCGTCCGCGGCCCCCATTTCCATTTCCCGACAGGGCGTCGCATGGCGGCGCGTCCCCCGCAAAATATTGTCATATCAAAGAGGTGACGCGGGCGGGTGGCGGCCTATCTGATGGTGTCGGTCAATATTGCCGCGGTGCAACAGACATGCAAAGCTGATGCGGCGATGTCTTGCTTCGAAAGGAATGACAGCGTGATCGACCAGCCTGTCCCGTCCGTCCCCCCAGAAGACTCCGTCCAGGCAGACCCCGTCCCTATCGCTGATGAAGCGGCGCCGCCGGCGCCCGTGGACCGTGACACGATGCGCGCGGCCATCGTCGCCAAGCTGATGTACGCGGTCGGCAAGAATCCCGAGGTCGCCAGCCAGCGCGACTGGTTCATCGCCACCACGCTGGCGGTGCGCGACCGCATCGTCGACCAGTGGATGGCTTCCACCCGCGCGACCTACGAATCCAAGCGCAAGCGGGTCTATTACCTGTCGCTGGAATTCCTGATCGGCCGCCTGCTGGTCGACGCCCTGATGGAAACCGGCCTGACCGAGCCGGTGCGCCAGGCGCTGGACGACCTGGGTGTGGACCTGGATCAGCTGCGCAAGATCGAGCCGGACGCGGCCCTGGGCAATGGCGGCCTGGGCCGCCTGGCCGCCTGCTTCATGGAAAGCATGGCGACCCTGCAGATCGCGGCCCACGGCTACGGCATCCGCTACGACCACGGCCTGTTCCGCCAGGTGATCAAGGACGGCTGGCAGCGCGAATATCCGGAAAACTGGCTGACCTTCGGCAACCCCTGGGAATTCGAGCGGCCCGAGGTCGACTATTCCGTGGGCTTCGGCGGCACCGTGGAGACGGTGGAGGTCAGCGAGGAGATCACCCGGCACTACTGGCGGCCGGAGGAGACGGTGGACGCCATCGCCTTCGACACGCCGGTCCCCGGCTGGCGGGCGCGCCACGTCAACACCCTGCGCCTGTGGTCGGCGCGCGCGCCGGACGCTCTGCGGCTGGACGCCTTCAATCAGGGCGACCACGTCGGCGCCCTGGCCGCCCGCGTGCGGCTGGAGGCCATCTCCAAGGTGCTGTACCCCAGCGACGCCACCCCGGCCGGCCTGGAACTGCGCCTGCGGCAGGAGTACTTCTTCGTCTCCGCCTCGATGCAGGACATCATCCGCCGCCACAAGCAGCACCATGGCGAGCTGGAACTGCTGCCCGAGAAGGTGGCGATCCAGCTGAACGACACCCACCCGGCCATCGCCATCGCCGAGCTGATGCGCGTGCTGATCGACCTGGAGGATTTCGGCTGGGACGAGGCGTGGGAGATCACCAAGGCCGTCTTCTCCTACACCAACCACACCCTGCTGCCGGAGGCGTTGGAAAGCTGGCCCGTCCCGTTGATGGAACGCTTGCTGCCCCGCCACATGCAGATCATCTATATGATCAACGCCCGCCACCTGGACCTGGTGCGGTCGAAGGGCGAGCATGACGGCGGCGTGCTGTCGGAACTGTCGCTGATCGACGAGAGCCACGGCCGGCGCGTGCGCATGGGCAACCTGGCCTTCATCGGGTCGCACAAGATCAACGGCGTGTCGGCCCTGCATTCCGACCTGGTGCAGCGCACCCTGTTCTATCAGCTGAACCGCTTTTATCCCGGCCGCATCGTCAACAAGACCAACGGCATCACCTTCCGCCGCTGGCTGTTCGAGGCCAACCCCGGCCTGACCGAGCTGCTGGTCGATTGCTGCGGCTCGCGGGTGATGGACGACCCGGCCGCCCTGATCGACTTCGAGAAGTACGCCGGCGACGCGGGCGTGGTGGACCGCTTCCGCGCCATCCGGCGGGCCAAGAAGGCGGAGCTGGCCGGCCTGATCCGCCGCCGGCTGGACGTGTCGGTCAGCCCCGACGCCCTGTTCGACGTGCAGATCAAGCGCATCCACGAGTACAAGCGCCAGCTGCTGAACATCCTGGAGATCGTGGCGCTGTACGACGCCATCCGCGCCAACCCCGGCGGCAACTGGGTGCCGCGGGTGAAGATCTTCGCCGGCAAGGCCGCCGCCAGCTATCACCAGGCCAAGCTGATCATCAAGCTGGCCAACGACGTGGCCCGGCTGGTCAACCGCGACCCGGTGGTGCGCCGCCTGCTGAAGGTGGTGTTCCTGCCCAACTACAACGTCAGCCTGGCGGAGGCCATCATCCCCGCCGCCGACCTGTCGGAGCAGATTTCCACCGCCGGCATGGAGGCGTCGGGCACCGGCAACATGAAGCTGGCGCTGAACGGTGCGCTGACCATCGGCACGCTGGACGGCGCCAATGTCGAGATCAAGGAGCATGTCGGCGACGACAACATCTTCATCTTCGGCCTGACGACGGAACAGGTGGAAGAACGCCGGCGCAAGGGCATCGACATGAGCGACGTCATCGCCGCCTCCCCCCTGCTGGAGGAGGTGCTGGACGCCGTCGGCGCGGGTGTCTACTCCCCCGGGGAGCCGGGCCGCTTCGGCGACCTGGTGAACAGCGTCCGCCACCACGACTATTTCATGGTGGCCGCCGACTTCGACGCCTATTACGCCGCCCAGCGCGCCGTCGATGCCCGCTGGCAGGACACGGCGGCGTGGTGGCGCTCGGCCATCATCAACACGGCGCACATGGGCTTCTTCTCGTCCGACCGGGCCATCGCCGAATACGCGACGGACATCTGGGGCCTGCCGGCCCCCCGCATTGGTTGAGGGAGGCCTGATGGCGCGGACCAAAGGCGAGGCATCCTGGACCGCCCGGCAGGAGGACATGGACGCCTTGCTGGGCGCCCGGCACGACGATCCCTTCGGCGTGCTGGGGCCCCACGTGTCGGAGCGGGGTGTCACCATACGCGCCTTCGTGCCCGGGGCGGAAACGGTGGAGGCGGCGACCCCCGACGGCACCCTGGTCCTGCCGCTGACCCGTGTGCATGACGCCGGCCTCTTCGAAGGCCGGGCCGCCCGGCGCAAGCGCCCCTTCCGCTACCGCCTGCGCTGCGCCAACGCCGGCGGCGCCTGGGAGTTCGACGACCCCTACAGCTTCGGCCCCCTGTTGGGCCCCATGGACGACTATCTGTTCGCCGAAGGCACGCACAAGCGGCTGTATGAAAAGCTGGGCGCCCATCTCAAGACCCACGAGGGCGTGGACGGCGTGCACTTCGCCGTCTGGGCCCCCAACGCCCGCCGGGTGTCGGTGGTGGGCGACTTCAACGGCTGGGACGGACGGCGCCATCAGATGCGGCGGCGGCTGGACAGCGGGGTGTGGGAGATCTTCGCCCCCGGCCTGGGCCAGGGTGCCGTCTACAAGTACGAAATCGTGGGACCCGACGACACCGTGCTGCCGCTGAAGGCCGACCCCTTCGGCTTCGCCAGCGAGTTGCGCCCCTCCACCGCCTCCGTTGTCACCCGCACCGACAATTTCACCTGGGCTGACGACGCCCACATGGCGCACCTCAAGACCATGGACGCGCGCCGCTCGCCCATCAGCATCTATGAGGTGCACCTGGGATCCTGGCGGCGGGGTGACGGCAACCGCTATCTGACCTGGGATGAGCTGGCGGACCAGCTGGTGCCCTATGCCGCCGACATGGGCTTCACCCACCTGGAATTCCTGCCCATCTCGGAATTCCCTTTCGACCCCTCCTGGGGCTACCAGCCCATCGGCCTGTTCGCCCCCACCGCCCGCTTCGGCACGCCCGACGGCTTCGCCCGGCTGGTGGACCGCGCCCACCGCGCCGGCTTGGGCGTGCTGCTGGACTGGGTACCCGCCCACTTCCCCACCGACGTGCACGGCCTGGCCCGGTTCGACGGCACCGCGCTGTACGAACATGCCGACCCGCGCCAGGGCTTCCACCCCGACTGGAAGACCGCCATCTACAATTTCGGCCGGCATGAGGTGGTGAACTACCTGGCGGCCAACGCCCTCTACTGGATCGACCGCTTCCACGTCGACGGGCTGCGCGTGGACGCCGTCGCCTCCATGCTCTACCTCGACTATTCCCGCAAGGACGGGGAGTGGATCCCCAATCGCGAGGGCGGCAACCAGAACCTGGAGGCGGTGGCCTTCCTGCAAGCCGTCAACACCCTGGTCTATGGCGAGCATCCGGGCGCCATGACCGTGGCGGAGGAGTCCACCTCCTGGCCCGGCGTGTCGCAGCCCACCTACGCCGGCGGCCTGGGCTTCGGCTTCAAATGGAACATGGGCTGGATGCACGACACCCTGGAATACGTGTCCAAGGAACCGGTCCACCGCAAATGGCACCATGACAAGCTGACCTTCGGCCTGCTCTACGCCTTCTCGGAAAACTTCGTCCTGCCGCTCAGCCACGACGAGGTGGTCTACGGCAAGCGCTCCATCATCGAGAAGATGCCGGGCGACGACTGGCAGAAGTTCGCCACCGCCCGCGCCTACTACGCCTTCATGTGGGGGCATCCCGGCAAGAAGCTGCTGTTCATGGGCCAGGAGTTCGGCCAGCGTGCCGAATGGAATTTCCAGCAGAGCCTGGACTGGCACCTGCTGGCCTATCCGGCGCATGAGGGCCTCCGCCGCCTGGTGCGCGACCTGAACGCCGGCTACCGCCGGGAACGCGCGCTGTATGAGACCGATTGCGTGCCCGAGGGATTCCGCTGGATTGTCGCCGACGACAAGGACCAGTCGGTGTTCGCCTTCCTGCGCTTGGGCGGCGAGGGCGCGCGGCCCGTGGCCGTGCTGTGCAACTTCACCCCCGTGCCGCGGCCGAACTACCGGGTGGGACTGCCCAAGGCGGGCCGATGGCTTGAGATTCTCAATACCGATGCCGGCGGCTATGGCGGCACCGGCATGGGCAACCTGGGGGCGGTGACGGCCACCGACCAGCCCGCACACGGCCTGCCGGCCTCGGCCGTGGTGACCTTGCCGCCCTTGGCCACCCTATGGCTGGCTCTTGACGAGCATCAAAGCTAAGCGACGGATAAAACTTGATAATTTCAGGCGGCGCGAATAGCCGCCCCAGGGAGGAAGAACGTGACAGGACCCGCGAAGCGTTTCAATAGGGCAACCAGCGATCGTCACGCCGGCCGCGGTCCCCTCGCCCGACATGCCATGGCCTATGTGCTGGCGGGCGGGCGCGGGTCGCGCCTGATGGAATTGACGGACCGGCGGGCCAAGCCGGCGGTCTACTTCGGCGGCAAGTCGCGCATCATCGACTTCGCCCTGTCCAACGCCCTGAACTCCGGCATCCGCCGCATCGGCGTTGCCACGCAGTACAAGGCGCACAGCCTGATCCGGCACCTGCAGCACGGCTGGAACTTCTTCCGCCCGGAACGGAACGAGAGCTTCGACATTCTGCCCGCGTCCCAGCGCGTGTCGGAAGAGCACTGGTATGAGGGCACGGCCGACGCCGTCTACCAGAACCTGGACATCATCCAGGACTATGAGCCCCGCTACATGGTCATCCTGGCCGGCGATCACATCTATAAGATGGACTACGAGTTGATGCTGCAGCAGCACGTCGACTCCGGCGCCGACGTCACCGTGGGCTGCCTTGAGGTCAGCAAGGAAGAGGCCAAGGGCTTCGGCGTCATGCATGTGGATGCGGAGGACCGCATCATCTCCTTCGTGGAGAAGCCCAAGGATCCACCCACCATGCCGGGGTCCACGGACCGCTGCCTAGCCTCGATGGGCATCTATGTCTTCAACACCGAGTTCCTGTTCGACCAGCTGCGCCGCGACGCCGCCACGCCGGGATCCAGCCGCGATTTCGGCAAGGACATCATCCCCTACATCGTGAAGCACGGGAAGGCGGTGGCCCACCACTTCTCCCGCTCTTGCGTGCGCTCCAGCTCTGAGGCCCAGCCCTATTGGCGCGACGTCGGCACGGTGGATGCCTATGCCGAGGCCAACCTGGACCTGACGGACCTGGTGCCGGGCCTGGACCTTTACGACCAGGACTGGCCCATCTGGACCTACAGCGAGATCACGCCACCCGCCAAGTTCGTCCATGACGAGGAGGGCCGGCGCGGCCAGGCCATTTCCTCCCTGGTGTCGGGGGGCTGCATCGTCTCCGGCGCGTCGCTGAAGCGGGCGCTGCTGTTCACCGGGGTGCGCATCAATTCCTTCTCCTCCGTGGAAAACGCCGTGCTGCTGCCCTATGTCGATGTCGCCCGGTCGGCCCGGCTGACCAATGTCGTCGTCGACCGCGGCGTCCACATCCCCACCGGCCTGGTAGTGGGCGAGGATCCGGAGGAGGACGCGCGCCGCTTCCGGCGCAGCGCCAACGGCACCTGCCTCATCACCCAAGCCATGATCGACCGCCTCGCTTGATTTGCCTGCCCTGATCGCCTGCCCTGATCGCCTGCCCTGATCGCCTGCCCCGATCGCCTGAAGGACTGATGCCCCATGCCGATTTCCGTGCTCTCGGTCGCCTCGGAGGTGTTTCCCCTGATCAAGACCGGGGGGCTGGCGGATGTGGTGGGGGCCTTGCCCGGGGCGCTGGCGGCCGAGGACGTGGCCGTCACCACCCTGGTGCCGGGCTACCCCGCCGTGACCGAGGCCCTGCAGGACGGGCAGGAGGTGCATGCCTTCGCCGACCTGTTCGGCGGGCCGGCACGGCTGGTGGCCGGCACGGCCCACGGCCTGGACCTGATCGTGGTGGACGCCCCGCACCTGTATGCACGGTCGGGCAACCCCTACATCGGCCCGGACGGGCGCGACTGGCAGGACAACCCCCTGCGCTTCGCAGCGCTGTCGCGCGCCGCGGCGGAGATCGGCCTGGGCCGGGGCGGCGTGCCCCAGCCCGACATCGTCCACGCCCACGACTGGCAGGCCGGCCTGACCCCGGCCTATCTGGTCTATGACGGCTGGCAGCGGCCGGCCACGGTGATGACGGTGCACAACCTGGCCTTCCAGGGCCAGTTCGAAGCGACGCTGCTGCCCCGCCTGGGGCTGCCGGCGCACGCCTTCAACATGGAGGGTGTCGAGTATTACGGTGCGGTGGGCTACCTGAAGGCGGGACTGCAGCTGGCCGACCGCATCACCACCGTGTCCCCCACCTACGCCCAGGAAATCCGGGGGCCCGACGCCGGCATGGGCCTGGACGGCCTGTTGCGCGCCCGGGCGGGTCAGCTGAGCGGCATCATCAATGGCGTCGACACCGCCATCTGGGACCCAGCCGCCGACCCCTTCCTGCCCGCCCCCTTCTCGCCCAAGCAGATGAAGGGCCGGGCGGCCGCCAAGGCCGCGCTGCAGGAGCGCTTCGGCCTGGCCACCAACCCCAACGCCCTGCTGTTCGGCGTGGTCAGCCGCCTGTCCTGGCAGAAGGGGCTGGACCTGCTGCTGGAGGCCATCCCCACCCTGATCGCCGCCGGCGGCCAGCTGGTGCTGCTGGGCGCCGGCGAGGCCGCGCTGGAGCGCGGCTACCGCAACGCCGCCGCGGCCCACCCCGGCCGCATCGGCTGCGTCATCGGCTATGACGAGCCGCTGGCCCATCTGATCCAGGCGGGGGCGGAGGCGCTGATCGTGCCCTCGCGGTTCGAGCCCTGCGGCCTGACCCAGCTGTACGCCCTGCGCTATGGCGCCATCCCCGTCGTCTCCAGCGTTGGCGGCCTGGCCGACACCATCATCGACGCCAACGAGATGGCGCTCGCCAGCGGGGTGGGCACGGGCCTGCGCTTCCAGCCGACCACCACCCTGGCGCTGGAGGGGGCCATCCAGCGCGCGGCCGCCCTGTATGCCGACCAGGCGGTATGGAAACGTCTGCGCCGCAACGCCATGGCGACGGATGTGTCCTGGACCAATCCGGCCCGCCGCTACGCCGCCCTGTACCGCGACCTGGTGGGGAATCGCGCGCCGTGAGCGTCCGCCGCCCCGCCGACGGCCCCGGCACCCCCGAACCGCTGGGCGTCACCCTGACGGCGCACGGCATCAACGTCGCCGTCCATTCCGCCCACGCCACGGCCATGGAGCTGTGCCTGTTCGACGCGGGAACCGAAGGCGAGGCGCCGACTGAAACCGTCCGCGTCGCCCTGACGGAGCGTACGGGCGACGTCTTCCATGGCTTCGTGCGGGGCATCCGCGCGGGGCAGCGCTATGGCCTGCGGGCCCATGGCCCCTTCGATCCCCGCGCCGGCCACCGCTTCAACCCGGCCAAGCTGCTGCTGGACCCGCACGCCACCCGGCTGGACGGGCCTTTCCTGCCCCATCCCGCCCAGTTCGGCCACAAGCCGGGGGAGCCGGACGCCGACTTGGCCGCCGACACGGTGGACAGCGCCCCCTTCGTGCCCAAGGCGGTGGTGGAGGGGCCGTTCGATCCCGGCCCGGTGACGCGCCCGCGCGTACCCTGGGGCCGGACCGTGATCTACGAATGCCACCTGAAGGGTTATACCGCCCTGCATCCTGAGGTGCCGGAGGAACTGCGCGGCACCTTCGCCGGGCTGGGCCACCCGGCGGCGGTGGACTACCTGAAGCGGCTGGGCGTCACCACGCTGGAAATCCTGCCGGCCATGGCCTGGGCGGACGAACGCCACCTGGCGCCGCTGGGCCTCCGCAACGCCTGGGGCTACAACCCCATCGCCTTCTGTGCGCCCGACCCTAGGCTGGCACCGGGCGGGTGGGCGGAGGTGCGCGCCGCCGTGGCCGCCCTGCATGCCGCCGGCATCGAGGTCATCCTGGACGTGGTGCTGAACCACTCCGCCGAATCCGACGAACTGGGTCCCACCCTCAGCCTGCGCGGCCTGGACAACGCCAGCTACTACCGCCTGCGCCCCGATGATCGCCGCTATTATGTGAACGACACCGGCTGCGGCAACACCTTGCCTGTCGAGCGGCCGGCAATGATGCGGCTGGCGCTGGACGCGCTGCGCACCTGGGCGACCCGGGCTGGCCTGGACGGCTTCCGCTTTGATCTGGCCGCCACCCTGGGACGGACGGACAGTGGCTTCGACCCCAACGGCGCCTTCCTGTCCGCCCTGTCCCAGGATCCGCTGTTGCGCGACCTGAAACTGATCGCGGAGCCGTGGGACATCGGCCCCGGCGGCTACCGTCCCGGCGGCTTCCCCGCCGGCTGGGGCGAATGGAACGACCGCTTCCGCGACGACGTGCGCCACTTCTGGCGGGGCGACGGCCACAAGCTGGGGGCGCTGGCCACCCGGCTGGCGGGGTCCGCCGATCTGTTCGGGGCCAAGCGCCGACCTTCGCGCAGCATCAACTTCATCGTCGCCCATGACGGCTTCAGCCTGGCCGATTTGGTGAGCTACCAGGCCAAGCACAACGAGGCCAATGGTGAGCACAACCGCGACGGCACGGACGACAACTCCAGCTGGAACCATGGGGTGGAAGGTCCCAGCGACGATCCGGCCGTGATCTCCGCCCGCCGCCGCGACATGCGGGCCCTGATCGCCACGCTGACGGTGGCGCGGGGCACGCCCATGCTGGGCATGGGGGCGGAGGCGGGACGCACGCAGGACGGCAACAACAACGCCTACGCCCAGGACAACCGCCTGAACTGGCTGGACCATGGCGCCATCGATGCCAGCCTGTACGATTTCACCCGTCGCGTCATCGCCTTGCGGCAGGCACACCCGGCCCTGCGCGCCGACCACTTCCTGACCGGTGAACCGGATACGGCCGGCGTGCCCGACGTGGAATGGCTGCGCGCCGATGGGCACGCGCTGTCCGGCGGCGACTGGGATGGCGAGGGCCCGCTGGTCGCGGTCTTCGCCGCACCGGCCGGGACGGGCGACATCGACCGCGTGGCCGTCATTGTCAACCGCGCCTGGGAGGCACGGACCATCACCCCGCCGTGGAACCGCACCGGCCACGGCTGGCGCCGCGTCCTGGATAGCGGCACCGAGGCCGACGGCGATGGCGACGACACCCCCGTTGACGGCCCCTTCCCCGTCGGGCCGCGCAGCGTTCTGGTCCTGGCGGAGCAGCCGGCCGACGAAGGCCGCCGGCGCTCCCCGCCCACAGCCGACCTGCTGGACCGCTACGCCCGCGCCGTCGGCATCGCGCCGGACTGGTGGGATGAGATGGGCGGCCACCATCCCGTGCCAGACCAGACCAAGCGCGCGCTGCTGGGCGCCATGGGCCTGGACGCGGAAACCCTGGGCGCTGTCCGCGACGGGCTGGAACGGCTGTCCGAAGAGGGACCGTTCCGCCCCCTGCCTCGCACCGTGGTGGGCACGGCCGCGCGACCGCTGCGCCTGGTGGTGCCCCTACCGGACATGCCGGCGCTGGACCTGGCGCTGCGGCTGGAGGACGGGACGGCCCGCATGCTGAAGGTGGCGCTGGATGGCCGGCGCCTGCCCGTCACCGCCCCGGACGGGCGCCGGTGCACGATGGTGGAGGTGACGTTGGACGCCTTGCCGGCGGGCGTGCACCGGCTCTGCCTGGCCAACAGGCCGGAGATCGCGGCCACCCTGGTGGTCGCCCCGCCCCGGGCCTACCAGCCGCCGACCCTGGTCGGCGCGCCGCGCTTCGGCATCGGCGCCCATCTCTACGCCCTGCGACGCGCGGGCGACCAGGGCGTGGGCGACTTCACCACCCTGGCGCGGCTGGGTGCCGGCGCGGGCGCGCAGGGCGCCGCCACCGTCGGCATCAACCCCCTGCACGCGTTGTTCGGTGGGGACCGCGACCGCGCCAGCCCCTACCAGCCGTCCGATCGCCGTTTCCTGGACCCCCTCTACATCGACCTGGCCGACCTGGGCGAGGCCGATCCCGCCGGCGCCGCCGCCGCCACGGTGGCGGCCGAGGGGGCGGCGTTGGACCAGCTGTCGGCCCGGCGGGCCATCGACTATCCGGGGGTGTGGGCCTTGAAGCGCCGGGCCTTGGCCGCTGCCCATGCCGGCTTCCGTGACCTGACACGGTGGCAGCCGGACCACGCCCTGGCGCGGGACCTCGCCGCCTTCGTCCACGCGGGCGGCGAAAGCCTGCAGCGCTTCGCCCGGTTCGAGGCCTTGGCCGAGATGCATGCCGGCCCTTGGGCGCATTGGCCCGAAGTGGCGCGCGTGGCGGACGCCCCCGTCGCCCCGGAGGGCATGGACTTTTCCCTCTGGCTGCAATGGCTGGCCGACCGCCAGCTGGCCGCAGCCGACCAGGCCGCCCGCCAGGGCGGGCTGCAACTGGGCTTCTACCGCGACCTGGCGGTGGGGGCCGCCTTCGACGGGGCCGAGACCTGGGGGAATAGGGCGGAATTCGCGCTGGACGCCTCTATCGGCGCGCCGCCGGACCTGTTCTCGGCCGAAGGCCAGGTGTGGAACCTGCCGCCGCCCAATCCCCTGGCGCAGGAAGCCAATGCTGGCGCCGCCTTCGCGGAGTTGCTGGCCGCCAACATGCGCCATGCCGGCCTGCTCCGCATCGATCATGTCATGGGCCTGAAACGCCTGTTCTGGGTACCCAAGGGGGCCGCCGGCCGCGACGGCGCCTATGTGGCCGCCCCATTCGACCTGCTGCTGGCGCGCACGCTGCTGGAAAGCCAGCGGGCCGGGGTGGTCGTGGTGGGGGAGGATCTGGGCACCGTACCCGAAGGCTTCCGCGAACGGCTGGGCGAGGCCGGCATCCTGTCCTATCGCGTGCTGTGGTTCGAGCGGGAGGACGGGCGCTTCCGTGACCCGCCGCGCTGGCCGGCCAACGCCGCCGCCTGCGTTTCCACCCACGACCTGCCCACCTTGGCCGGCTGGTGGATGGCGGCCGACATCGCCGAGAAGCGCGCCCTGGGCCTGCTGGACGACGCGGGCGAGGCCCAGGCCCGGGCCGCCCGGAGGGAGGAGAAGCGCGGGCTGCTGGACCAGTTGACCGGCGCCGACCTGCCGGGCGCCAACGATGTCGACTTGGACGGCCCGTTGGACGACACCTTGGCCGCGGCCATCCACGCCTTCGTCGCGGCGGCACCCTCAACCCTGATGCTGGCACAGGTTGACGACCTGGCCGGCGAGGTGGACGCCGTGAACCTGCCCGGCACGGACCGGGAGCGGCCGAACTGGCGCCGCCGCCTGGCCCCAGACGTGAACACACTGCTGTCCACCAGCCGCAGCCGCGCCATCATGGCAGCGGTGGCGCGGGAGCGCCGGTAGGGCCACCGCCTATCCGGCGAACCCGGCCGCCACCAGGGGCGCCAGATCGGGTGGCAGCGTGCCTTCCAGGTGCATGAGGCGCACCCGCAGCAGGGCGGCGATGGTCATGGCATCGAGAATCCCGCCCGACAGCGCCATGTCCAGCGCCGCGCGCAGGGGCAGGCGGCGGATGGTCAGTTGCTCCGTCTCATCCGGCGCCACCGGAACCTCAGTCAAATCCCACGCCAGATAGAGATGGGCATGCTCGTTGCCGACGCTGTTGGACATGTCCATGCGTTGGATTTCCAGCCAGCGGCCGGCGCGCAAGCCCGCCTCCTCCCGCAGTTCCTCGGCGGCGCCGGCCAGGGGTCCGATCGCCTTGGGACCCGCCAGGGGTATGCCGCCCTCCACCATTTCCCAGCTGTAGCGGCCGGCGCCGAAGCGCCACTGGCCGACCAGCCAGGTGTCGCCGTTGGCGGCCACGGGCAGGACGCCCACCGCCACGGTGGCGAACTCCACCGTGCCGAAGATGCCCGGGCTGCCGTCGGGGCGCAGGACCTCATGATGGAACACGCGCAGCCATGGGGTCTCATACCGCAGGTCGCGCGACAGCACGGTCCACGGGTTCTGCTCGGACGATGGCGGCGGGCGGGCGGGGTCGGACATGGGCTTTCGGATTCCTGATGGGGCATCGGCCCTAGGGATACGGCAAACGGCGCCGGGGTTCACCCCCTATCCGGCGATGCGCCATCATCCATTGCTTCGGCCACCACCCGCAAAGGACTGTTTTCCAAGCTTTTCCCGAAGGGGGCACCCCGCCCCCACCCCTCTCCATCCGGGGTCCGCCATATTTTTTTCGATTTTGCCAAACAAAGGGGTTCCCATCCCAAAAACGCTTTGCTATATCACCGCCCACCGCAGCGCCGCTGACTGATCGGTCAGACGAAAACGAAGCAGGCGCGCTGATCCCAGGTAGCTCAGCCGGTAGAGCAGGTGGCTGTTAACCACCGGGTCGGGGGTTCGAGTCCCTCCCTGGGAGCCAATAGGGCCCCCGGAACCGCAAGGTTCCGGGGGTTTTTCTTTGCCTAATGGCCACCATCTCCTTAATTACATGATATTTCTGGTACGTCGTCGCACCGGGTCGTTGGCGAGCGCAGGTGGTCCAACGAGGGTCGCTGTACGAAATTGTTGGTATCCTGGCTGTACCGACGTCGCCGCGTTGGTATCCTTGGCTGTCACTGGACAGGTGATGGCCATGGCCCTTAACGACTTGAAACGTCGCGTGCTTCGGCCCACCGGCAAGCTCAAGAAGCTTTCGGGGGTCGGCGGTCTGTAAATCATCAAGATAAATGACCTTGCTGATTTCAATAAAATCAGACGGTTGCTCTTTTTTACTTCTTCAACTGCCTTGGTACGTTGCCTCACCTTTCCCAAGAGGCCCACTTCGATGCCGGTTCACACTTGGCGGAGAGATCGACTGGGGCTTCCTGGAACAACGCCTGGGCGGGGTCTATCGCGACGACCTGGCCCTCCCGCTTAAGCTGGCGTCAGACCTTGCGTACGCCATGGACGGCCAGCCTACGCGCATAAGTGTGCCCAACCCCCTAGATCCGAAGGGGTTGGGCACCCATTCAGTGGGTCGGAAAGTCCTTGGCCTCTTCCAGTACCGGCAGCGTGACGGCACCGCTGGCGGCCCATTCGGTTCCCCGGAGCATCAAAGTCTGCAAACCTGCGAAATGCAGTGAAACCTCGTCGTGCCCCAGCGTGATCGAGAAGACGCGCCCTTTGCCATAGTCCGCCGTCCAGACCTGTGGATGGTCGGCGTCCATGCCTTTCATCGCCTTGAGCTTATCAGGAGTATAGGCCGCGACTGGATATTTCGGCCCGGCCAGTTCGGGGGCGTAGCTGGCCGAGGAATCGTGGGCCGTGGCCAACACGTGGATCTTCGCCTCGGGATCCATCTGCATGTTGGTGTACATGTCGTCGTTGTACGTCCAGATATATTCCCGCATCCCCTGGGTGATGGGATTGGTGCGATCGACGATGTGGACCGGGAAGGCACCAGGCGGTGACCGGCGGCTGTCATGCGGAGTCATCACCGCACCGATCAGCTTCCGATACTCTGGAATGTCTCGGCCCCAGGTGAAGGACGAGTGATAGGCGACCAGGCCGCCGCCCTGACGCACATAGTCATAGAGGGCTTTGAAGGCCTGGTCGGACCAGAGGTGCTGTGAGGCGTCTGCATAATTCCACCGGCTTGAATAGTTCAGCAGCACGACATCATAGGCCTTGAGCATTTCCAGCGTGCCCTGGTCGAAGTCCTCCGTCACTCGGACGTCGAAGCGTCCGGTGTCCTGCATCAGGGTGCGCAGCATGTTGTTCACGCCGGTCCAGTCATGCTCATAGCTGTTTTGGCCGCTGATAATCAGCACCTTGAGGCGCTTCTCCGCCGGGTTTACCGGGATGGCCACGCGCTGCACGGTTTCAGGGGGCCGATAGTTGATCGTCACGATGACTTGCGCGCTGGCGGTCGTCGCCACCAGCGTCAGCGCCGCGATCTTCAGAGCCTTGCCTACATTCATGATTTTTCCTCCCGGAATGGTTGATTGCCTCACCGCCATCAGGTACCCGCGGCGGTTCTAAGTTGTCTGCCCTCCATGGGTTTGTCTATATAGAATTAATGTTCTCATTATAATGTAAGGGCGCCGCTAGGGCCATCTCGGTTTTAAACGGGCGAACCGCGCCTAACCGGCTGACCGAAAGCATTTTCGCGTAGCTGAAGAGGCTGAGAGGCCTTAAATCGCTTTCCCGCCAGGGGAGAAATGTGGAAGCCCCTTGACAGGAGACGCAGCATTTTAGAAATTAGAATTCTAATTTCATGGTTCGGAAAGCGCATTGCCGTCGAACCATTACGCAAAAAAAACCGGGGAGGGATTGCCTATGTCGAAAATGTTCCTGAGAGGCATTTTGCTGATCGGCGCGTGTGGCTGCGCCCTGAACACGGCCGCCCGCGCACAGAGCGTGCCGACGGCCGACAGCGATATTCTTCAAGAAGTGATCGTCACCGCGCAGCACCGTGCAGAGAACGTGCAGGATGTTCCGATTGCCATGTCCGTGGTTTCGGGTGAGGCGCTGGCACAGAAGGGCGTGACCGATTTCACGTCGATGCAGAAGCTGGCGCCATCGCTCAACATCACCAACGACACCAACAACACCCGCGTCAGCGTGCGCGGCATCGGCACGCTCAGCAATAACGAAGCCCAGGACCAGTCCATCGCCGTCAATATCGATGGCGAGTACATCAACCGCCCCACCATTCTGAACGCCGCGATCTTCGACGTCGATCGCGTGGAGGTGTTGCGCGGCCCCCAGGGCACGCTCTATGGGCGGAACACCACGGGCGGTGCCGTGAACTTCATTACGCGCAAGCCCGGCGATACCTGGGGCGGGAACGCGGCGGTGACCTACGGCAACTACGACCAGGTCATTGTCGAGGGCGGCATCGACATCCCGCTCGGTAACGTGGGTGGTCTGCGCATCTCTGGCGTCCACCGCTCGCACGACGGTTATGACGAGCATACCAATACGCCATTCAGCCCGACCTCGGCCTATATCCCCAGCAACGCCAACCGCAGCGACACCGACGACACCAACGCTGGCCGTGTCACCTTGGTCCTGAAGCCGGTGGAGGGCTTGACCGTCCAGGCAGCGGTGGAGCGCATCGTGCAGGACATCATCCCGGCCTCCCAGGCCTGGGCCGATATGACCAGCGCGCAGAACAACCCCGGCACCAGCACCACCACCTGTGGCAACGGCTGGGTATCGGCGGGCACCGCGGGCGGCAGCGTGGCCTGCATACCGCAGAACACCCATGCCCTGTCCGGCATCAATCGCCATACCTATGATTCACCGCTGATGGGCGTGGGCTGGCTGCAACAGCATTCCACCGCGGCGCGCGGGCAGATCGCCTATGATTTCGGGCCGGCCACGGTGACCTACACCGGCGGCTACCGCACCACGGCAGACACCAACGTCCTGACCTTGGCGCCTGCCTTCCTCTTCACGCACTACAACGAGACGGTGGAAACCCAGAGCCACGAGTTGCGTTTCAATGGCGTGTGGGACGGTGTGCTGTGGCAGGGCGGCGCCTTCTATTTCCGTGAGTTGCAAGCCACGAATGGCGGTCTCTACACGCCCTTCGTCAGCGACAAGGGCTCCTACGTGAACTACTTCCAGCACCCGACCGACAGCCGCAGTTGGTCCGGCTTTGGGCAAGTCGAGGTGCCGCTTTTCGATGCGCTGACCGCCGTGGTCGGCGGCCGCTACACGTCGGATGTGCGTACGGCCACCTTCGCGAATTTCAATCCGTTCTACTATGTCTTCTCCGGCGGCACCGGCGCCTACAACACCGGCCCGACGGACCTGTCCGGCATCGCCAGCTCGATCGGCGCCAGCCGGTTGCCGCTGCATTACGAAGGCAGCAAGTTCACCTGGCTGGCTGGCCTGAACTACAAGCTGGACGCCGATACACTGATCTACGGCAAGGTTTCGACCGGCTTCAAGGCCGGCGGCTTCGACGGGACGGGAAATTCGTTCCGGCCGGAGACCAACACGGCGTACGAGGGCGGCGTGAAGCTGACGCGCGGCGACAACAGCCAGTACACGCTGGACGTCGCCGGCTTCTATTACGACTACAAGGACCTGCAGAACGACGTGCTGCTCAATCCCGCCGCCGGCGCACAGACCTTCAATGCCGGCAAGGCGACCATCTATGGCATCGAAGTGGAGGGCAAGGTGCGGCCGACCCGCGACGACACCATCTCCGCCTCGGTGAACTGGCTGCACGCGACATACGACAAATTCCTCGGCAGTGTCAGTTATTACAATGAATCAGGCACCGAGGCGCCGACCATCGACTTGTCCGGCAATCGCCTTCCCCAGGCGCCCGAATGGGTGCTGACATTGGGCTACGACCACGTCTTCCATCTCGGCACTGCCGGCAGCCTTACGGCGTCGGCCTATACGCGATATAAGGGCGACTACTATCTCGACTTCTACAATTACAACGACTCCCATCAAGTCGGGCATACCGAGACCGACCTAAGCATGACTTACAAGCCTGAGAGCAAGGCCTACAGCGTTCAGCTGTATGTGCACAATCTGGAGGACTACCGGTCCCTTGCCTACGCCGGTAACACCGTTGTCCCCGGCCAAGCGAATATCTGGAACTGGCAGTTCGGCCCGCCGCGTACCTTCGGTGTCCGCGCATCGGCCGACTGGTAAGCAATCCCTCCCGTTGCTCCCGGTCCTCTTCTCACCCGGCGCCGCCTCCCTGCGGCGCCGGGCTTTCTTTTGGTTCATCGCGGAACACCGGGGCATCGGAAGAGCGAGGCAACAGACTGAAACAGCTGAAGAAAGTAGCAGAGGAGTTGGGCTCCGACGAGTGCCGGCCGGGACCCGGCCTCTATACAATTTCTGCTGATTTGTCAGGCTGTTGAGTGCGAGCAAGCTCGGGGGCCCTTTCGGCGCCGGTTTACAGTGGGGCTGGGCCTTATGCGGCAGCGGCCCGCAAGAAGGCGCCCATGCTGGCCGCACAACAAAAAGCCCCGCCAGATCGCTCCAGCGGGGCTTTTTGTTGTGCGCTCGACCCCGCTGGTGACCGTGGCACCGGCGTAGTTGGACCCCGTGCCGCCCTGGATCAGGGTGACCCGGTCGCCGGCGATGTAGTTGCCCACCGCGCTGACCCCGGCGTTGACCACGCCGCCCGCCACGGTGGCCGCACCGCTGACGGTCAGCA